>DASZDS010000061.1:0-1721 GCA_035941735.1 Allosphingosinicella sp. | reverse complement strand
GTTTTTGTTGATTGCACTTGCCGTCTTGGCCCTGTGGTCTACGTCCCTTGCTCTGATGGGAGAGTTCGCCTGGTGACGTGGGTACCCATCCCCGGCGGTCGTTAACGACACGCCCGACACGCTCAAAACTGCATACGGCCCGATCGGTGGTAGAGGACGGCAACCCTCTATGTCGCACAGCTGTGCTACAACACAACGCCCGTCCCGAACGCTTGGTAGCACAGTCGTGCTACCAAGCCGGGATGTATCCCGTTGCAGGCTAGTGACCCCTTGTCGAGTACGTAGTCAGGGGCCTTCATGGGACCCGCGCAAGCACCCAGATCGAAGAGACGCCAAGCCCTTCAGGAGTCCACCAGGACTCCCAGAGCTACGTACACATGCCGCCGTCGCGGATCGCCCGTAATAGGCCCCGCCAGACTCCGTACAGCCCCGCTGTGCGACCTTTACGCTCCGACGTCCTAACGTCACCGGTGTATGAGCTCTGTCCTCTGTCAGCTGCCCTCCCGCAGCTGTAAGAGGCAGAGCTCTGCCCTCCCACCCCTTCCGAGCCTTCATCCCCGGTGTCGGCAAAAGACCGACAGCAAAGCTGTCGGTCGTAGCACCTCGATCATCCTTACCGGCCGAAAATCCCCACTGGCACACCTGAGTTAAGAAAGCGCCGGCCGAAACTAGCAAGCATGTGTTAATTCGAAAGTTCGGAATTAGAGCCAAAATCAGCCGGATTAGTGACACAAACCACGCTACGTTAACGGCATGGTCCAGCTCGCACGCATCAAGGTCAATTGGACGGGATTTATTGGGGCCCCCGGATACTCCAACCTCTATTGGCGCGACCCCGGAAGCGGAGACATGTCTCAGTCCGTGGTCAACTCCGCAGTTACCGCAGTCGATACTTGGCTGAACGCGTTCCAGTCCAGCATTCCCACCGCGGTCAACTACGTGATCGATCCGGCAGTTGATGTCATCGATGACACCACCGGAAATTTGGTCAACCTCTTCACCGCCAGCCCCGCAGCAGCCCGTCTGGGAACTGGTGCCGGTGCGTACTCCGCAGCATCCGGAGCAGTGGTCAACTGGAAAACGACAGGCATCCGCAACGGTCGAAAAATCCGTGGCCGCACCTTCATGGTTCCGTACGCCGGTACAGCACTGGACGTGACAGGATCCCTCGATAACACCAAGCTCACAGCCGTCCGGACGGCAACCCAGAACATGATTAGCGCGTTCGGCACGTCCGCTCTCGTCGTGTGGTGCCGTCCCACTGGTCCAGACGAATCCGATGGAGTCGCCGCTACCGTTACGGGGTTCACGATCCCGGACATGGCGGCTATCCTCCGGAGCCGTCGAGACTAGTCGTTGCTGATGGGTGCAAGTACTTGCAGTTGGGTCCGCATCACCAAGCTGCAGCTGCCGACGACAGGCCTGATTGAGGGTTCCCCCATATTCACTCAGACAGGCCTGTCGGCCCGGTGGAATCGTTGGTGACCAGTGAGCAGGAGTCAGCGCAACGTCCCGATGGCGCCAAGGCTGGGGGCACTCCTGCTCACTCTTTTAGCTATCTCTGTGGCCGTTGTCGTCTGGTTTTTGTTGATTGCACTTGCCGTCTTGGCCCTGTGGTCTACGTCCCTTGCTCTGATGGGAGAGTTCGCCTGGTGACGTGGGTACCCATCCCCGGCGGTCGTTAACGACACGCCCGACACGCTCAAAACTGCATACGGCCC
>DASZDS010000060.1:0-82398 GCA_035941735.1 Allosphingosinicella sp. | reverse complement strand
GAACTCGTCCTGCGCGATCAGGCCGAGCTGCTCGGCGACTCGGGTCCGCGCCGCGCCGGCGAGCTTGGCCGCCTCCCCTTCCTTGCCGGCGGCGAAGAACAGCCCGTCGTCCGGGCCGAGGCCGAGCTCGTCCACCAGCTTGCCGGTCGCTTCATCGCCGTGATTCTTGGCGATCGGGCCGCCCGGCTCGCCGTTCTTCCGGGTGATGTAGCCGAGGCCCGCATGGCCTTCGGAGCGCGCCCATTCGTTCATGTCGTCGAAGAATTTGCGGCTCTTCTCGGCGGTGCGGGGCGCGGGAATCGCGCGCACCGCGCCGCCGCCCTCGACGATCCGGGCGAACAGGGCGAAGCCCGAGCCGGCGAAATGGTCCGAGACGTCCGAAATCAGGATCGGGTTGCGCAAATCGGGCTTGTCGGTGCCGTATCTGAGCATCGCCTCCTTGTAGGGGATGCGCGGGAATTCGCCGGCGGAAGTGACGCTCCTGCCGTCGGCGAACTCCTCGAACACGCCGGCCAGCACCGGCTCGATCGCCGCGAACACGTCCTCCTGGGTGACGAAGCTCATCTCGAAATCGAGCTGGTAGAATTCGCCGGGGGAGCGGTCGGCGCGCGCGTCCTCGTCGCGGAAGCAGGGCGCGATCTGGAAATAGCGGTCGAAGCCCGCGACCATGATCAACTGCTTGAACATCTGCGGCGCCTGGGGGAGCGCGTAGAACTTGCCGGGATGGACTCGGCTGGGGACGAGATAGTCGCGCGCGCCCTCGGGGCTGGACGCGGTCAGGATCGGCGTCTGGAATTCGGTGAAGCCGGATTCGATCATCCGCCGCCGGATCGAGGCGATCACCTGGCTCCTCAGCACGATATTGGCGTGGAGCCGCTCGCGCCTGAGGTCGAGATAGCGATATTTGAGCCTGATCTCCTCCGGATAATCGGGCTCGCCGAACACGGGGAGCGGCAGCTCCTGGGCCGCCGACTGGACGCTGACCTCGTCGGCATGGATCTCGATCTGGCCGGTCGGCAGGTTCGGATTGACCGTTTCCGAGCTGCGCCGGACGACCTTCCCGGTCACCGTCACCACCGATTCGACGCGCACCCCCTCGAGCGAGGCGAAGGCGGCGTCGGCGCTGTCGGTGACGATCTGGGTGATTCCGAAATGGTCGCGCAGGTCGACGAAGAGGAGGTTGCCGTGGTCGCGCTTCCTGTGCACCCAGCCCGACAGCCGCACGGTCTCGCCGACCTCGGATTCGCGAAGCTCCCCGCAATCATGGGTACGATAGGCGTGCATCAAGGATCGCTTTCGGACGAAATAAGTTGGGGAAAAGAGTGTGCGCGAGCGCTTCGCGTCAGCGAAGGCGCTTTGTCAAGCGGGGACGCCCCGCTATGAGAGCCGCAAAATGCGTATCCATCCTCTCATTGCCGATTCCGAGTCCCTCGAAAAGCTCTGCGAAAGGCTCGCCCGGTCCGATTTCGTCGCCGTGGACACCGAGTTCATGCGCGAGAACACCTATTGGCCCGAGCTCTGCCTGATCCAGGTCGCGAGCAGCGCCGAGGCGGCGGCGATCGATCCGATGGCCGAGGGGATCAATCTCACCCCCCTCCTCAACCTGTTCGTCAACAACGAGCATGTGCTCAAGGTCTTCCACGCCGGCGGCCAGGATATCGAGATCATCTTCAACCTGACCGGCGGCACCCCCCATCCCCTGTTCGACACCCAGGTCGCGGCGATGGCGCTGGGGCTCGGCGAGCAGGTCGGTTATTCGAACCTCGTCGAGAGCCTGCTCGGCCACGGCATCGACAAGGGCGCGCGCTTCACCGACTGGGCGCGCCGCCCGCTCGACAAGCGCCAGATCGACTATGCGATCGGCGACGTCACCCATCTCGCCGCGCTATTTCCCAAGATGCTCGAGCGCCTCAGGAAGACCGGGCGGGGCGCCTGGCTCGACCAGGAGATGGAGCGGATCGCCGACCCCGCCAATTACATCAACGACCCGGCGCTCGCCTGGAAGCGCGTCAAGATCCAGACAAGGCGCGCCGACGCGCTCGGCCGCCTGAAGGCGCTCGCCGCCTGGCGCGAGATCGAGGCGCGCGGCAAGAATCTGCCGCGCGGGCGGATCATGAAGGACGAGACCCTAGCCGACGTCGCCATGCACCCGCCGGCGAGCCAGGAGGCGCTCGCCCAGGTGCGCGGCCTCTCGCCGGCCTGGCGCGGCAACGATATCGGCGCGCGGATGATGGAGGCGCTCGCCGCCGCCGATCCGCTGCCCGCCTCCGAGCTGCCGCCGCGCGAGGAGCGCGGGCCCGGGCTCGGCCGCGAGGGCGCTTTGGTCGCGGACCTCCTGAAGCTGCTGCTCAAGATAAGGGCGCGCGAGGCCAATGTCGCGCCGCGCCTCGTCGCCAAGGCCGAGGAGTTGGAGATGCTCGCGGCCGGGCGGCGCGAGGGCCTCGCGATCCTCGAAGGCTGGCGGTTCGAGGAGTTCGGCCGCGACGCGCTCGACCTGGTCGAGGGCCGGCTCGCCTTCGCGATCCGGGGCGGCAAGCTGGTCATGACCCGGACCGAATTGGAGGTCGACGCGTGAGGCTCGTCCTGCTGGCGCTGGCGGGCTGCGCGACGACGACGACGCCGGATGATCAGTGCAGCGCGGATCGCCTCTCGAACCTGGTCGGCCGCCCCGCCACGCCCGAGCTCGGCGCCGAAGCGCAGCGCCGGAGCGGCGCCGCGCGGCTGCGCTGGATCCGCCCCGGCGACATGGTGACGATGGACTTCAGCCCGCGGCGGCTCAACATCCACCTCGACGCGCAGGGCCGCGTCGACCATTTCGCCTGCGGCTGAGCCGCGACCGGGGACAGTCCCCTTGTCGGGGACAGTCCCCCGCACGGGGACTGTCCCCCCTAGCCGACAGCCATTTCCGGGCGCAGGCCGAGCTCTCCGGCGAGCATCTTGAGGCGGCGCTCGACGGTCTCGCCGAGCAAGGCGGCGTCGCGCCTGCCGACCTCGAGCCGGAGCCTGTCGCCGTCGCGCGCGAGGCGGCTGCGCTTGAGGCAGCCGGCGACGCCGCCGCTGAGCCGCTGGCCGAGGCGCATGGCGAGGCCCCAATTGGCGGCGCGGCGCAGTTTCTCCGGGCTGCACAGCGCGGCGACCGCCGGATAGGGCAGATCGCGGCCGCCGCCGAAATTGCAGAACAGGGCCTGGGCGAGCATCGCCCGGCCGGGCGCGTCGATCGCCACCCAATTGCCGTGCAGCGCCATGTCGATGCCGCGCTCGGCGCGGAAATCGGGATGGGCGGCCCAGCCGATGTCGGCGAGCAGGCAGGCGGCAAGCCGCAGGCGCGCCATCTTCGGGCCGTCGTCGAAGGCGGGCGCGATCCAGGCGTCGAGCAGGTCGCCATGCTGCTCGAAGCGGCCGAGCCCGGCGCCGGCGTCGCGCGCCGCCTCGATCAGCGGATCGAGCGCGCGCTCGGCCGCGGGAAGCTCGTCGTAGAGCAGGCCCTCGCGGATGCCGAAGGCGGAGACGATCAGCCGGCCGGGCTCGAGCAGGCCGACCAGGGCCTCGAGCAGCAGGTTCGCATTGGGCAAGGTCGGGAAGCGCGACAGCGACACCGAAGGGATGTCGCGGACGCTCGCCTTGTCGATCTTCGCCAGCGCCGCCTTGAGCTCCGTCGGGCGGCCCACCGGCATGTCGTGCTGGTGGGTGATCGGCAGCGGATGGCCGGTCAGCGCCATTTCGAGCCGGGCGAGCGTGCGCCAGCTGCCGCCGACCAGGTAGAAGGGCCGGCCGGCGGCGGCGCCCGCGAAGCCCGCGCCGGCGACCGCCTTGCCGACCTTCTTCGCGAAGCCGGCCTCGCCTTTTCCGGCGAGCGCGTCGAGGCGCAGCACGCCGAGCGGCAGCGACGCGCTGCGGCCGACGCGGCCGTCCGACACCTCGACCAGTTCGAGGCTGCCGCCGCCAAGATCGCCGGCGATGCCGTCGGCGTCGGGGATGGCGGAGAGCACCCCCTGCCCCGCCCTTTTCCCTTCTTCCTCGCCCGAGAGGATGCGCGGCTCAAAGCCGAGCCGGCGGACCCGGGCGAGGAAGGCGGCGCCGTTCGAGGCCTCGCGCACCGCGGCGGTGGCGACCGTGCGCGTCCGCGCCACCTTCATCTGGCGGACCAGCAGCCGGAAGCGGTCGAGCGCGGCGAGCGCCCGCGCCTGCGCCGCCTCGCCGATCTCGCCGACCTCGCGGCCGAGGCCGGCCAGCACCTTCTCGTTGAAGATCACCGAGGGGATCCGGGTCGCCCCCGAATAGACGACGAGCCGGACCGAGTTGGAGCCGATGTCGATGATCGCGACCGGCTGCTCGGCGAACATCTAGTCGAGGCCGCGCGGAATGGTGAGCTTCCTCGGCGTCGCGCCGCTGGTCCGCAGGGCGGCGCCGCGCCCGGACAGCGACGGATTGGTCATGAAATAGGTGTGGAGGTTGAACGGCTTCGCGCCCGCCACCGGCGCCAGCCGCGTATAGCTGCCGTCGGCGTTGAGGCGCCAGCTCTGCTCGTTGTCGATGATGTTGGCGACCATCACCTGGTCGAGGATCTGGGCGTGGACGGTGTCGTTCTCGATCGGGAGCGCATATTCGACTCGGCGGTCGAAGTTGCGCGGCATCCAGTCGGCCGAACTGATGTAGAGCCGGGCCTCGCGGTTGGGCAGGGCGTCGCCATTGCCGAAGCACCAGATCCGGCTGTGCTCGAGGAAGCGGCCGACGATCGACTTGACGCTGATATTCTCGGAAAGGCCGGGCACGCCGGGCCTGAGGCAGCAAATGCCGCGGATGATCAGGTCGACGTCGACCCCGGCCCGGCTCGCCTCGTAGAGCTTGTCGATGATCGCGGCGTCGACCAGCGAGTTCATCTTCGCCCAGATGCCCGCTTCCCTGCCGGCGCGGGCATGGGCGATCTCGGTGTCGATCAGAGCGCACAATTGCTCGCGCATGTTGTGCGGCGACATGCTGACCAGCTCGAGCCCGCGCGGCTCGATATAGCCGGTGATGTAGTTGAAGATGTGGGAGACGTCGCGGCTCACCCTCGGATCGGCGGTGAAGAAGGAGAGATCGGTGTAGATGCGCGCGGTGACGGGGTGATAATTGCCGGTGCCGAGGTGGCAGTAGGTACGGTAGCTGCCCTCCTCGCGGCGCACCACCATCGACATCTTGGCGTGGGTCTTCCACTCGATGAAGCCGTAGACGACCTGGACTCCGGCGCGCTCGAGCGCGTTCGCCCACATCAGATTCTGCTCTTCCTCGAAGCGCGCCTTCAATTCGACCACCGCGGTCACCGACTTGCCGGCCTCGGCCGCCGCGATCAGCGCGTTGATCACCGCCGATTGCTTGCCGGCGCGGTAGAGCGTCTGCTTGATCGCGACCACGTCGGGATCGGCCGCCGCCTGGCGCAGGAAGGCGAGGACGACGTCGAAGCTCTCATAGGGGTGGTGGACGACGATGTCCTTGGCGCGGATCGCGGCGAAGCAGTCGCCGCCATATTCCCGGATCCGCTCGGGGAAGCGCGGGCTGAACGGCGGGAATTTGAGGTCGGGCCGGTCCTCCTCGACCAGGGCTTGCAGATCGGCGATGCCGAGGAAGCCGGTCGATTCGTAGACCAGGGCCTCGCTCGCATCGAGGCCCTCGCGGACCAGCGCCTCGAGCTCGTCGGGCATTTCCTCGAGCTTCAGGCGGATGACGCGGCCGCGGCGGCGGCGCTTCAGCGCGGTGCGGTAGAAGCGGACGAGATCCTCGGCTTCCTCCTCGATCTCGATGTCGGAATCGCGGATCACCCGGAAGGCGCCGCCGCCGAGCAATTTGTAGCCGGGGAAGAGGGTTTCGATCTGGCGCCGGATCACCGTCTCGATCGCGACGTAGCGCGCCGCCTCGCCCGGCAGGCGGATGAAGCGGGGCAGGCTCGCCGGCACCATCAAAAGCTCGCGGATCGGAGCGCCGTCCGCCCCCCGCTTCAGATCGAAGATCAGCGAGAAGCCCTTGTTGGGGATGAACGGAAAGGGATGGGCCGGGTCGATCGCCTGGGGGGTGAGGACCGGGAAGATATGGTCCTGGAAATGGCGGTCGAGCCAGGCCGCTTCCCTGGCTCCGATCTCGTCCTTGCCGAGGACTGCGACGCCGGCGGCGCGGAGCGCGGTGCGCAGGTCCGCCCACACCGCCTGCTGGCTGGCGGTGAGCGCATCCGCCTCGGTCGCGATCGCGGCGAGCTGCTGGGAGGGGTTGAGGCCGTCGTCTGACGGCTCCTCTATGCCGGCAAGCTGCTGCCCCTTGAGGCCGGCCACGCGGACCATGAAGAATTCGTCGAGATTGCTTCCCGAGATGGAAAGGAAGCGAAGCCGCTCGAGCAAAGGGTGGGCGGGGTTGCACGCTTCCTCGAGCACGCGGCGGTTGAACGCCAGCCAGGAAAGCTCGCGGTTGAAATAGAGCGGCCCTTCCGCGGTCGGCAGAGCGGCGTCGTTGGCGGCGGTGGCCATCATCGCAGCAGGCCCGATTCCTCGAGCGCCCGCCTGGCCAGCGGCACCGTCATCCGGCGATGGTGGGAAAACATCGCCCGGTCGAGGATATCGACGATCATGATCGCCGAGACATAGTCGCGTTCGACGCGCGGGACCAGATAGTCGGCAAGTTCGGGCGGGGCGGCGATGCCGCGGTCGCCGAGCAGCTTGACGATCAGCTGGCCGATCAGCGCGTCGTCGGGCGGGCCGATCTCGACGTGCGGCGTCGCCGCCAGCCGCGAGCGCAAATCGGGCAGCGCCGGCTGCCATTGGGGCGGCGGCCGGTCGGCGATGATCAGCAGCGGCTTGCGCCGGGCCTGGGCGTCGTTCCAGGCGTGGAACAGCGCCTCCTCGTCATGATCCTCGGCATCGTCGAACAGCCGGCCGCCGGTCTTGCGCACGAAGATCCGGCCCAAGAGGCTGCGGCCCGACTTGCGGGGGCCGGTCACCAGGGTCGCCATCACCGGCCACAGCGACCAGCGCGTGAGATGGGCGAAGGCGGCGCGGTTGGCGTCGGAGAGAAGGAAATCCTCCTCCTTGTCGGCCACCGGCCAGGCGAAGGGCAGCGCGATCTGGTTCAGCGCGAGATCCTCAAGGTGGTGCCGTTGACGACCTGCACCGTCCAGCCCTGCGCCTGGAGCGCGGCCTGGAGCGCGGCGGAATCGCCGACGAAATTGACCCGCATGATCGAGGTGCCGCCGAGCGCGAGGCTGGTGGTGATCGCCGAGGTGACGCCGTTCACCTGGCTGACCGAAACCTCGGCCTGCTGGACCGCGCTTGCGTCGGGCGTCGCGACCTGGACGCTGAACGCGGTGCTCGCCCCGGCCGGCACCTGCGCGCCCATTTCCTCGACCGGCGCCACTTCATTCTCCTGCGGCGGCAGGGGCGGCAGCGGCGGCTGGACGATCACCAGGGTCGGATCGGGCCTCAGGAGGCCGCGGTCGAGCGCCTGGGCGTAGAGCAGATCGAGCCGGCGCACGCCCTCGTCGAGCATGCGCGGGATGTCGGCGCTGCTGCGGGCGGTGAGCTCGAAGCGGCCGATCAGGAGGTTGTCGGGGCCGTAGCGGGCGGAAAAGATACCGAGCGCCGGCCCGCCCGGATAGGCGCGCCTCAACTCGAGCTCGGGCACGACGATGTCGGCGGCGCCATATTGGTCGAGCAGCATCCGCCACCAGCCGCGCCCGCGCCGCTTGCTCTGGGCCAGGTTGAGCACCAGGGGGTCGATGCCGGTGCCGGCGGGGCGGACATAGTCGATCGGGCTGTTGGCGGTGCGGAACTGGGCCCAGGCGCGCTGCCAGTCGTTGCGATATTCGAAGCTGTAGGCGGACGAACCGGTCCGCATCACCGGGATCACCAGCATCGGCGCCGAGCGCCGGGTGAGGCCCGCGACGCCCAGCATCTGGCCGGTGCGGGCACGGTCGAACAGCACGCCCAGCCGGGCGATGTAGCGCGTCGGCCCGATCTGCTCCTGCTCGATGACGATGCCGGAGACGATCCCGTTCAGCACCGAATCGGTGAGGACCGGCGCCTGGGCGAGCGGCCGGTTGTGGGTGCGCGCCCAGAGCATTCGCCAGCCGAGCGACTGGGCGCGGCGCCAGCCTTCGAGCCGCGCCTTCTCGGCGGTCTCGGCGCTGACGTCGACATTGACGCCGAGGATCTCGAAATTGCTGGTGCTGTCGACCGGCGGGATGCCGCGCTCGCCGCCCTCGAGCTGCGCATAGAGGATGCCGGCGCCGACCAGGAAAAGCACGGCGAGAACCGGAATCAGCGGAGCAGGCAGGCGGCGGGCAGGCTTCACGCTGGCCTTTTGGCGAGTTGGCCGTGGAAATCCAAGCGCGTTGTGGCTAGGCGGTGGCACCGTTACCCGTCATCCCGGACTTGATCCGGGATCCATGAACACGGAGGATGAAAGTTCTCGCGCTCCGTGTTCATGGATCCTGACTTTCGTCTGGATGACGGATGATTGCAGATCCCGGGCGGGCATGATGAGCGAAGACGAATCCTACACCTACGCCAAAGCGGGCGTCGACATCGCCGCCGGCAACGCGCTGGTGAGGGCGATCGCGCCGCTCGCCAGGGCGACCGCGCGGCCTGGCGCCGACGCGGCGCTCGGCGGCTTCGGCGGCTTCTTCGACCTCGCGGCGGCGGGCTATCGCGATCCCCTGCTGGTCGCCGCCAATGACGGCGTCGGCACCAAGCTCAAGCTCGCGATCGAGGCCGGCCGCCATGACGGCGTCGGCATCGACCTGGTCGCGATGTGCGCCAACGATCTCATCGTCCAGGGCGCCGAGCCCCTCTTCTTCCTCGATTATTTCGCCTGCGCCAGGCTCGATCCGGCGGTCGCCGAGGCGGTGATCGCCTCAATCGCCGAGGGCTGCCGCGCGGCCGGCTGCGCCCTGATCGGCGGCGAGACCGCCGAGATGCCGGGCATGTATGCCGAGGGCGATTACGACCTCGCCGGCTTCTGCGTCGGCGCGGTCGAGCGCGGCGAGGCGCTGACCGGGGACAGGGTGAAGGCCGGCGACGCGATTCTCGGCCTGGCCTCGTCGGGCCTCCATTCGAACGGCTTCTCGCTGGTCCGAAGGCTCGCCGCCGACAAGGGCTGGAAGCTCGGCCGGCCGGCGCCGTTCGACCGGGACCGGCTGCTGATCGACGCGCTGCTGGCGCCGACCCGGATCTACGTGAAGTCGCTGCTGCCGCCGATTCGCGCCGGCAGGATCGCGGCCCTGGCCCACATCACCGGCGGCGGGCTTTTGGAGAATATTCCCAGGGTCTTGCCGGACGGTCTTCACGCAATGCTCGATGCCGGGGCCTGGCCGCAACCGCCGCTGATGGCGTTCCTCCAGGCGCAGGGGAATATCGCGCCCGGGGAATTCGCCCGCACCTTCAATTGCGGCATCGGCATGGCCCTGATCGTCTCCGAAGAGCATGTGAGAGACGTTTCGCATTCGCTTGAGGATGCGGGAGAAAGCGTCTTCAGGATCGGCAGGGTCGAAGCCGGCGCGAGAGGCTGCACCCTGTCCGGCGCCACGCATCATGGCTGACAAGGTCCGAGTCGCCGCTTTGATCTCGGGGCGCGGCTCCAACATGCTCGCTCTGTCCGAATATAAGAGGCGCGATCCCGACCGCCCCTACGAGATCGTGCTGGTGGCCTCGAACGTGCCGGCGGCGCGCGGGCTGGTGCTGGCCAGGAGGCTCGGCATCAAGACCTGGTCGAAGCCGCATCAGGGCCTGTCGCGCGAGCAGTTCGACGCGGCGCTCGACGCGGTGCTGCGCGAGCATAAGGTCGAATTGATCGCGCTGGCCGGCTACATGCGGCTGCTCTCGCCAGGCTTCGTCGCCAAATGGGAGGGGCGGATCCTCAACATCCACCCCTCGCTGCTGCCGCGCCACAAGGGCCTCGACACCCACCAGCGCGCGATCATGGCCGGCGACACGCATGGCGGCTGCTCCGTCCACCTCGTCACCGCCGAGCTCGATTCGGGGCCGGTCCTCGCCCAGGCGGAGGTCAGGATCCTGCCGCGCGACGATCCCGAGAGCCTCGCGGCGCGGGTGCTCGAGGCCGAGCACCGCCTCTACCCCGCCGCGCTCGACGCTTATGCGCGGACGCTGAGAGAAAGCGGCTAGACGTTCGTCCCGCTGAGCCAACGCCTCGCCGTACACGCGTTGCATTGGCGCAAGGGCGCCGCCACAGGCCGGATCGGATCACGGGACGGGCGTATCTTCTCCCTGGATTAAGACGTGGAACGCGGCGACGCGCCGAACATGTGTTCGGATGCCCGGCCCTTCCCGCGCATATGTTGGAGTCCTGAATGCCGTTTCCTGGAAAGCCCCTGGCGGTGGCGCTCGGCGTCGCCCTGCTTTCCGGCACCGTTTCGGTGCCCCTCGCCAGCGCCCAGCCCGGCACGCCGGTCCCGGCGCCGGCCGTCGAAGCCCAGCCGGCGATCGCGCCGGCTCCCCTTCCCCCGGTGGACGAAGCGCCCGCGCCCGTCGCCGAGATCGACGCGGACGAGCTCGACTGCCTCGCCAAGGTGGTGCTGCACGAGGCCGGCAACCAGTCGCGCACCGGCCAGCTCGCGGTCGCCCAGGTGGTGATGAACCGGGTCCGCTCGCCGCGCTTCCCGGACACGGTCTGCGGCGTCGTCATGCAGCGCGGCCAGTTCTTCAACGTCCATGCCTATCATCCGCGGCGCGACTCGCGCTGGCGGACCGCCGTCGAGGTCGCCCGCGACGCGCTTTCGGGGGCGAGCGAGCCGGTGATCGGCGGCGCGCTCTTCTTCCACGCCGCCTCAGCGGGGCCGTTCCGCCGCACCCGCGTCGGCCGGATCGGCGACCACGTCTTCTACCGCTGAGCCCGCGAACCGCATTTCCTTCGCCGATTGCCACCAGCCGCGCATCGCCTCGACCGGCCGGTCGAGCCCGAGCGCGGCACTGGCGGCGTACCAGCCCTCGGCGGCGGCGATGACCCGCTCCGAAGCCGCGCTCGGCGGCAGATCGTAGGTCCAGCCGCGGATCGCGTGGGCGTTGAACAGGGCGAGGAACAGGGTCGCGGCGGCGATCGCCTCGCTCGTCCAGCGCAGCGGCCGCGGCAGCGGCCTGGGCGGCTCCGGCAGGTCGACCGGCGACAGAGTGTCCTCGAGGCCGGTCGGGCCGGGCAGCGGCGCCTCCTTCGTCTTCATCTCCGCCCCCTCCCCTCGCCTCAGAACTGGTAGTAGATGAACGGCGCGACGCCCTCGGGGCGCATCGCGTCGATCACGAGAATGAGGAGCCCGGCCGCCAGCCCGACCGGAAGCGCCGGCAGCGCCCGGATCCGCATCGCCGCATGCTGGATCAGGTGCGGCGGCGCATAATGGAACGACATGCCGAGCAGGATCAGCGCCATGAGCAGCGGCGTCAGCGCCAGCGCCGCACCGCCGTCGAACAGGCCGCCGAGATAGGCGAGCGCGTCCGGGAAGCTCGCCGCGCGGAAGAAGATCCAGCCCAGAAGGACGATGTGGAAGGTGACGACGATGCCGAGCAAAGGCGGCAGCGCCGGCCAGGCCTTCGGCCGGAACTCGCGCCACAGCCGCTCGGCGGCTAGCACGATGCCGTGCAGAGCGCCCCAGATCACGAAGTTCCAGCTGGCGCCGTGCCACAGGCCGCCGAGCAGCATCGTCGTCATCAGCGCGAGGCAGAGCCGGGAAAGGCCGTGGCGCGAGCCGCCCAGCGGCACGTAGAGATAGTCGCGCAGCCAGCTCGACAGGCTGATATGCCAGCGCCGCCAGAAATCCTGCAGAGACCGGGCCCGGTAGGGCTGGTTGAAATTGTGCGGGAAGCGGTAGCCGAGCAAGGCCGCGAGCCCGATCGCCATGTCGCTGTAGGCGGAGAAATCGCAATAGATCTGGACCGCATAGCCATAGGCGCCGGCGACGAGGTCGACGCCGGAATGTGCCGCCGGGTCGGCGAACACGGAATCGACGAGCCCGGTGGCGAGCTCCGAGGCGATCACCGCTTTCTTGAACAGGCCCCAGACGATCAGCGCGAGCCCCATCGCCGCCATGCCCCGGCTCAGCTCCGGCACCTGGCGGAATTGCGGGATCAGGTGGGAGGCGCGGACGATCGGCCCGGCGACCAGATGCGGGAAGAAGCTCATCAGCAGGGTCATGTCGAGCAGGCTCGCCGGCTCGGTCCTGCGCCGGTAGAGATCGATGACGTAGCTCATCGCCTGGAAGGTGAAGAAGGAGATGCCGACCGGGAGCACGATCTGGAGGATGGCGAGGTCGCGCTGCCAGCCGAAGGTGTGGAGCAGATGCTCCAGCTGGACCATGAAGAAGCCGTAATATTTGAAGGTGCCGAGGATCGCGAGGTTGGCGGCGATGCCGAGCGCGAAGACGAGCTTGCGCGGCCGCTCGCGGGCGTCGAACCGGACGATCAGCCGGCCCAGCCCCCAGTTGAGCAGGCCGCTCGCGATCAGCAAGGCGACGAACTTGACGTCCCACCAGCCGTAGAAGAACCAGGAGGCGACGAGGAGGAAGATCTTGCGCCATTCGTTGCTGCCTTTGAGCAGCCAGCACGCGGCGTAGACGATCAGGAAGAAGATCCCGAAGGTCAGCGTCGGAAACAGCATCTCAGGGGAGCCGGTCGAGCGCGGCCTCTTCGGCCGCGCGATTGAGGTCGGCGTCGAGCATCGCCCCGATCGCATCGCCGCCGTCGCGGGTGAAATGGACATGGTCGCCGCGCATCCGCATCGCGAGGCGCCAGGGCGAGGCGGCGCAGCGGCCGCCCATCGCCGCCGCCCAGTCCCAGAAGCCGAGCCCGGCCATGCGGGCGACGCGGCGCTGGCGCTCGCGCACCTCGCCGAGCAGGCGCGGCACGAACCAGCCGTCGCCGCAATCGTCGGCCGCGGCGGCCCGGCGGGTGCCGGCGTCGGGGGCGCCGAGCAGCAGGATCGGGACGTCGGCGCCGGCCAGCCGCCGGATGCGGGCGATCTGCGCGCGCAGCCCCGCTTCGTAGGCCTCGGCGGTGAGGCCGGGCGCGAACCCTTCGTTGGTGCCGAAGGCGAGTACGATCAGATCCGGCCGGTAGGCCGCGAGCTCGGCGCGGACGACCTCGTCACTGGTGCGGCCGAAATGGACGAGCTGGGCGCCGACCACGCCGAGGTTGGAAAGGACGATGCCGCCCTCGCGCCGGAAGGTGCCGAACGAGGTGATGCTGACCGGCCCGGAATCCTCGGTGGTGATCGAGGCGGCGGCGACCGGCGCGTCGACGTCCATCGTCCGGCAGGCCGGGGCGCGGCGCGGCGCGTCGAGCGGCCAGCGCTCCGCCGCTTCGCCCATCCGCAGCATTATCGTGCCGGCGCCGGGCCGGAGGATCGCGCAGACCAGGATCCGGTCGAAATTCTGGTCGGGCGTGTCGGTGACCAGCGCCAGCATCTCGCCGGCGCCGCGCGCGGTCTGGGTGAAGCCCGAGATCCCCAGCCAGGGCCCGTCCTCGCGATAGCGGCCGCCGAACGTCGCGTTGACGCTCCAGCCGGCGCTCTGCGAGGCGGTCACCCCCCAGGTGAGATAGCCCGGATAGGGCCGGCCGGCGGCGAGCACGCCGCGGCCGCCGGCGCCGTAGCGGGCCTGGAGGCGGGTGCGCCAGCCGCTGGTGATCATGTCGCCGGCGGTGTGGCTGTCGCCGATCTGGATGATGTGGAGCGGCGCTCCGTCGTCGGGGCGGCTCGCCCTGAGCTTCGCGAGAAAGGGCGCGAGCGGCGCCGGGTCGCAGAGCGCCGGCTGGCAGGGCGGCTGCGCCGAGGCGGAGGCGGCGATCGCGCCGATCAGGGCGAGCATCAGCTGTGCGACTCGCCCTCGCGCGCGCTGCGTTCGGCGGCCTGCCCGGGCGGCGCCCCGGGCGCGACCCGCTCCGCCTGGGCGCGCGCCTGCGCGACCGAGCCGCGGATGCGGTCGGAAAGGCCGCGCATCACGTGGATATAGCCCGGGATGGTCATGTGGATGCCGTCGTTGGTGCGCGCCATCTGCCGCTCGCCGCCGGCGCCGGGCTGGAGCGGCAGGTAGGGCGCATAGTCGCCATGGGCGTCGACGCTCAAGGGCAGCGTCTCGATATAGGGCACGTCGAGCGCGGCCATGCGGGCGGCGTAGAAGCGGTTCATGGCGTGGATGTCGGCGTCGAAATGCGCGTCGCGCATCTTGGGCAGGCCGACCCAATAGACCATCACGCCGCGGTCGCGCAGCAGCCGCACCACCGCCGACACGCGCGCGCCGACGATCCGCTGCCAGCCCTCGCTCATATAGGGATTGCCGTGGCCGGCATCGAAAATGCCCTGGGTGTCGTTGGCGCCGAACGAGAGCACGGCGATGTCGACCGGCTGGCGGTCGAGCTTGCGGCGGACGTCGTCGAGGATGTTGAGGCTGCGATAGCGGGTGAAGCCGATCGAGCGCTCGCTGAGCTGGTGGACCGCAAAGCCGGCATCGCCGCGCAGCTGGTTGTAGAGCCCGGCCCAGACGCCGTCACCGAAGCTGTCGCCGAACACGCCGATCTCGATCCGGCGCCGCTGCGCCACCGCCATCGCGAGGCGCGGACCCATCGGATCGGTCGCGCGCCGGCTGTGCGCCGCCGCGACCGGCGCCGCCGGAATGCTCGCCTGCGCCTCGCTGGCCGGCTGGCCGCCGGCGAAGAAGGAGAAGCTGACCACGGTGCCGACGGCGAGGCCGACGAACAGCACCAAAGTGCGATCCAGAATCAAAAGCAGCCGATCCAGCGGGCGCATGGCCGCCCCCTCCCCAACCTGATGTTTCCACCGGAAATGCGGGCCCTTGGGCCCGTACCCGTCGCCCGCCGCGATATTGCTGGAAATGGCCTTGTTTCGCAAGCGTCTCGCCGCCGTAACGGGGCGTAAAATTCAGGCGCGCGAGGCGGAGTTTTACGGGGCGGTGCGGAGTTTTACGCCCTCCGCGTCCTACCCCACGATCTCGTCGGGCCGGAAGAAGAAGTCGATCTCGATTTGCGCATTCTCCGGGCTGTCGGAGCCGTGGACGCTGTTCGCCTCGATCGACTCGGCGTGGACCTTGCGGATCGTCCCCTCGGCGGCGTCGGCCGGATTGGTCGCGCCCATGATCGCGCGGTTCTTCGCGACCGCATCCTCGCCCTCGAGCACCTGGACGACGACCGGGCCCGAGGTCATGAAGCGGACGAGGTCGTGGTAGAAGGGCCGCTCCTTGTGGACCGCGTAAAAGCCCTCGGCCTGCTCCTTCGTCATCCGGATCCGCTTCGAGGCGACGACGCGAAGGCCGCCTTCCTCGAGCATTTTCGTGATCGCGCCGGTGAGGTTGCGCCGCGTCGCGTCGGGCTTGATGATCGAAAAGGTGCGTGTCGTGGCCATGGCCCGCCTGTAGCTCCGTGTCTGAAGGATTGGTTCGGCCGGCTCCCTAGCCGCGCCGCCCCGGCAGGGCAAGGCCGCGACACCTTCCGTCGTCATCCCCGCGAAAGCGGGGATCCAGCTGCTTGTTCCGCGCCCCTCTCCCAAGAAAAGCTGGATTCCCGCTTTCGCGGGAATGACGAAGAGGAAATGGGGGACAATCCAGGGACCGTTAGGTAACTGACCCTAGACTGTTCCTCTTTAGCCGGCGGGGCGCACGGTGACGTTATACGGAACGTAGAGGAACACCTCGGTCAGGCTCGCGCGCATCCACTGGACCGGCCGGTCGAGCCCGGCGACCTCGACCGCGTAATTGGGCCCGAAGCGGGCCGCGGCGGCGCGCGAATCGGCGGCGATCAGATCGAGGATCTGGCCGCGATACTGGTCCGGCGCGACCACCGAGAGGCCGAGCTCGCCGACTCGCCGCATCTCCGCGCGCCCGGCGGCGGGGACGGCGCGGACGAAGCGTTCGATCCGCTGCAGCGCCGCCGCGGCGTCGGTTTCGCCGCCGAGCCGGGTCTTGACCAGGAAGGTGACCTGCTCGGAATCCGGCCGGCCGTCATTGGTCAGGGGAAGACCCCGGTAATTGTCGATCGTCAGCGGCTCGACGATGATGGCGCCGGTGGCGAGCTCGACGCCGGAGCGCCCGGCGAGCTCGATCGCGCTGCGCACCATCGCGAAAATCTCGTCCCGCCGCCTTTGCTCCTCGCGGGTATCGCCGGCGACGGTCACGATCATCACCGCGAAATCGGCTGTGCGGCGCAGCCCGATCGCCGGACGCGAGATGACGGGTTCGTTGTTGCCGAAATTGCGGGGGATGCGCGAACCGGTGACCATCACCTCATTCATCCCCGGATCCTGCGCCGGCACGGCAGCCGGCGCGAGGAGCAGCAGCAACAGGCCCAGGCGCGCGACGGTCTTCATTTACCCTCCCCCTATCCTTCCATCGTCATCCCCGCGAAAGCGGGGATCCAGCTTCTCTTCAGAAGCCTCAGAAAAACAAGCAGCTGGATTCCCGCTTTCGCGGGAATGACGAAAAAGGGCGTCAGCCTTCATGATTGTCGGCGACGTAGCGGTCGAGCAGGGCGACGCCGTAGCCGGTCGCGCCCTTGTCGTAGAGGTGGCTCGCCTTGTCCGACCAGACCATGCCGGCAATGTCGAGATGGGCCCATTTGACGCCCTCCTCGACGAACCGGCCGAGGAAGCAGGCGGCGGTGATCGAGCCGCCCTCGCGCGCGGCGCTGTTCTTCATGTCGGCGATCTGCGAGTCCATGATCTTGTTGTAATCCTCGTTCATCGGCAGCCGCCACAATTTGTCGCCGCTCGCCCGGCCGGCGGCGAGCAGCGCGTCGGCGAGGCCGTCGTCATTGGCGAACATGCCGCCATGCTCGTGGCCGAGGCTGATGATCATCGCCCCGGTCAGGGTGGCGAGGTCGATCATCACCTCGGGCTTGTACTGGCGCTGCGCCCAGGTGATCGCGTCGGCGAGGACGAGCCGGCCCTCGGCGTCGGTGTTGATCACCTCGATCGTCTGCCCCGACATCGAGGTGACGACGTCGCCGGGGCGCTGGGCGTTGCCGTCCGGCATGTTCTCGGCGAGCGCGCAGACGCAAACCACGTTGACCTTGGCCTTGCGGGTGGCGAGCGACTTCATCAGCCCGGTGACGGCGCCGGCGCCGCCCATGTCCCACTTCATCGCCTCCATGCCGAGCGCGGGCTTGATCGAGATGCCGCCGGTGTCGAAGGTGATCCCCTTGCCGATGAAGACGAGCGGCGCCTTGCCCGCCTTGCCGCCGTTCCAGCGCATCGCCAAGAGGCGCGGCGGCCGCACCGAGCCCTGGGCGACGCCGAGCAGCGCCCCCATGCCGAGCTTGGCCATCGCCTTCTCGTCGAGCACCTCGAACTCGACGCCGAGGCTTTCGAGCGCGTCGCGGGCGCGGGCGACGAAGCTTTCGGGATAGACGACGTTGGCGGGCTCGGTGACCAGGGAGCGGGTCAGATCGAGGCCCGCCAGCACGGCTTCGGCATGGCGCCATTCGCCGTCCGCCGCGCCGACGATCACGACCTCCTCGAGCGTCGGCTTCTGCTTGCGGCCGAGCTTGGTGCGGTAAAGGTCGTAGCGCCAGCTGCGCGCCGCCGCGCCGAACGCGAGCCGCGCCGCTTCCGGAGCGCCGAGGCCAGTCCCGGCAAGGTCGACGACCAGCTTCGTCTCGCCGGACGTGAGCAGCCGCGCGGTCAGGGCGCCGCCGGCTTTCTCGTACACCGCGTCGCCCTCGCCCTGCTGGCCGCCGAGGCCGACGAGCAGCAGCCGGCGCGCGGTTTCGCCTTCGCTGAGGAAGGTCTCGGCGATCGCTCCGACCTCGCGCTCGAAGCGCTGCGCGTCGGCGGCGCGGACGGCGAGCGCGCGCGCCGCCTCGTCGAGGCCGCCGAGCCGGTCGGCGACCGTCTCCTCGCTCCGCACCGGGATGGCGAGGGCGTAGGCGCCCTTCGGGCGCGACGCGGCGAAGCTCACTTTGATCACGTGTGGATCTCCCTAGACAGAAGGGCGCCATTGCAGGGAGCGGCCCCAGGTGCAATAGGCTCGGCCTGTCGCCTGGGCCAGAGCAGCTTATTTGTGAAGACGTTTCGATCGCCTTGCTGGACTGCTCTGCCGCTGCTGCTGGGCCTGTCCGCCGCAGCCACGGCGCAGGAGACGCCGCCGCCGGCGACGCCGCCCGCCGACGAAACGCCGGCCGAGGTCGCGTTCAGCGCCGACCAGCTCGTCTATGAGGAGACCAGCGAAACGGTGACCGCCTCGGGCGAGGTGCGGATGAACCGCGAGGGCTACAATCTGCGCGCCGACAGCGTCAGCTGGAACCGGCGGACGGGCGAGGTCCGCGCCACCGGCGACGTCCGCGTGATCAGCCCGGGCGGCGACGTCGCCTATGCCGATTCCGTCCAGCTCGAGGACACCCTGAAAGATGGGGTGGTGCAGAACATGCTGCTCGTCCTCGCCGACGGCGGCCGCCTCGCTGCGACCACGGCGGAGCGGCGGGGCGGCACGACGACGCTCCACCACGCCGCCTATACCGCCTGCGCGGTCACCACCCCGGAAGGCTGCCCGAAGGAGCCGACCTGGCAGATCAACGCGGTCCGCGTCGTCCACGATCCGGTCCGCCACCGCATCTCCTATCAGGGCGCGACCCTGAACCTGTTCGGCCTGCCCGTGCTCGGCCTGCCCGGCCTTTCCCACCCCGACGGCAGCCAGGGCGGCGGCAGCGGCTTCCTGGTCCCGGAAATCCGCTACGGCCGGCGCAACGGGCTCGAGATCAGCGCGCCCTACTACATCCGCTTCGCCTCGAACCGCGACCTCACGATCACCCCGCACGTGTTCACCGGCGTGCTGCCGATGCTCGAGGCCGAATATCGCCAGCTGACCCCGATCGGCGCGTTCCGGCTGCACGGCTATGTGACCTACGGCTCGCGGCTCCAGCTCGATCCGCTGGCGCCGCCGGGGACCGGCAACGAGGACAAGGGGATCCGCGGCTATATCGAAGGCAGCGGCCGGCTGATCCTGAGCCCGGCCTGGAGCGTCACCGCCGCCGGCCGCTACGCCACCGACCGGACGTTCATGCGGCGCTACGACATTTCGCGCGACGACCGGCTGCGCTCGATGGTCGACGTCGAGCGGATCACCGCCGATTCCTACGTCTCGATCGCCGGCTGGGCGTTCGAGGGGCTGCGCCTCACCGACACCCGCGGCATGCAGCCGATCGCGCTGCCCGCGATCGACGCGCGCTGGCGGATCGCCGACCCGATCCTCGGCGGCCAGATCGAGCTGCAGGCGAACAGCCTCGCCATCCTCCGGCCCGAAGGCCAGGACAGCCAGCGCGCCTTCGCCGCCGCCCGCTGGGACCGGCGGATGATCACCCCGCTCGGCCAGGAGCTGGTGCTGACCGCTTATGCGCGCGGCGACGTCTACCATACCAGCGATACGCTGCTGACGCAGACGATCAGCTATCGCGGCCACGAGGGCTGGAGCGGCCGCTTCATCGGCGCCGTCGCCGCCGACCTCAAATGGCCGTTCATCGGCGGCTTCCTCGGCGGCATCCAGCGGCTGACGCCGCGAGTCCAGCTCGTCGCCTCGCCGCCGACCGAGAATATGGACATTCCCAACGAAGACGCGCGCGCGGTCGACCTCGAGGATTCGAACCTGTTCGCGCTCAACCGCTTCCCCGGCTACGACCGCTGGGAGGACGGGGTGCGCGTCACCTACGGCGCCGACTGGGCGTTCGAGCTGCCCGGCATCGCCGTCAGCACCACGATCGGCCAGAGCTACCGGCTGAGCAACCGGGCGACGATCCTGCCCTCGGGCACCGGCCTTTCCGGCCGCTTCTCCGACATCGTCGGCCGGACCAACGTCCAGGTCGGCCGGCTCGTCAGCTTCGTCCACCGCTTCCGGCTCGACAAGGACAGCCTCGCGCTCCGCCGCAACGAGATCGACGCGACCGTCGGCGGCCGGCGGACCTATGCGACGATCGGCTATCTGAGGCTCGACCGCGACATCGACCGGGCGATCGAGGATCTGCGCGACCGCGAGGAGATCAGGTTCGGCGGCCGGGTCAGCTTCGCCCGCTACTGGTCGATCTTCGGCTCGACCGTGATCGACCTCACCAGCCGCCGCGAGGATCCGCTCTCGCTCGCCGACGGCTTCGATCCGATCCGCCACCGGCTCGGCATCTCCTATGACGACGATTGCATCGAGCTTGGCCTCACCTGGCGGCGCGACTATGAAACCAGCGGCGACGCGCGGCGCGGCAACACCTTCCTGATCCGGGTGGCGCTGCGCAATTTGGGGCGCTAAGGGTCCGCACGGGAGGCCGCTAAGCTGCGGTTCAGCAATTCTGTCGCAGGATAGAAGCCTGCTTTCACTGGAGGAATGATGAGGCTCGGTTGGTTACCAAGGGCGGCGATCTTGTTGATCGCGCCGGTGCTGTCGATGGTGGCGGCGGCGCAGGGCGGGGGGACTTCCGGCCAGCTCGACATTCCCGACAACGTCCGCTTCGTCGGCAAGCAGGACCCCGGCATCCGCAAGGCGACCGCGATCGTCAACGGCGAGGTCATCACCGGCAGCGACATCGACCATCGCCTCGCTTTGGTGGTCGCCTCCAACAACATCCAGCTGCCGCCCGAGGAGGTCGAGCGGGTCCGCGCTCAGATTCTGAGGAACCTGATCGACGAGACGCTGCAGATCCAGGCCGCGGCGCAGCAGGAGATCAACGTCGCGCCCCGCGACGTCGACACTTATTACCAGCGCTTCGCCCAGAACGTCCGGCGCACCCCCGAGCAGCTCAGCGCCTATCTCCGCTCGATCGGTTCGTCCGAGCAGTCGCTCAAGCGCCAGATCCGCGGCGAGCTCGCCTGGCAGCGGCTGCAGGGGCGCCAGATCGCGCCGTTCGTCAACGTCGGCGACGACGAGGTGCGGGCGGTGATCGAGCGCCTCACCGCCTCGCGCGGCACCTCGGAATATCGGGTCGGCGAGATCTTCATGTCCTCGACGCCGGAAACCGCCGCCCAGGTCATGGCCAATGCGGCGCGGATCGTCGCGCAGCTGCGCGCCGGCGCCAACTTCCAGGCCTATGCCCGCCAGTTCTCGGAGGCCTCGACCTCGGCGCTCGGCGGCGACCTCGGCTGGGTCCGGCCCGAGCAGCTTCCCGACGAGCTCGCCGCGATCGTCCGCCAGATGCCGGTCGGCGCGATCAGCGATCCGGTCCCGGTCGCCGGCGGCGTCTCGATCATCGCCGTCGCCGACATCCGGCGGATTCTCGTCGCCGACCCGCGCGACGCGGTGCTGAGCCTGATGCAGATGTCGGTCAACCTGCCGGCCGGCACGACCGCGGACCAGGCGCGGGCGCGCGCCACCCAATTCGGCGCCTCGACCCAGACGATGGGCGGCTGCGGCGGCGCCGCGGCGGCGGCGCAGACGCTCGGCGCGGAGCTCGTCGCCAACGATCAGGTGCGGGTGCGCGACCTGCCGCCGGCGCTCCAGCAGATGCTTCTGAACCTGAGCGTCGGCCAGGCGACGCCGCCGTTCGGCTCGCAGGAGCGGATCAGCGTGCTCGTCATGTGCGGCCGCGACGACCCGCCCGAGGTCAGCGCCCCCAACCCGGCCGAGATCGAGCGCCAGATCGAGGAGGAGCGCGTCAACCGGCGGGCGCAACGCTATCTGCGCGACCTCCGGCGCGACGCGGTGGTCGATTATCGCTGAGCCGGCCGACAGCCCGCTCGCCGTCGCGCTGGGCGATCCGGCGGGGATCGGCCCCGAGGTCATCGCCAAGAGCTGGGAGCGGCGCCATCGCCTGCCGCCCTTCTTCGCGGTCGGCAGCGTGTCCGCGGTCCGGGCGGTCTGGAGCGGGCCGATCGCGGTCGTCGACGACCCGCGCGAGGCCGGCGCCGCCTTCGACGCCGCTCTGCCGATCCTGCGCGTCAAGACCGACACCGAGGTCGTGCCCGGCCGGCCCGACCTCGAAGGCGCGCGCAACTCGCTCGACGCGCTCGAATTCGCGGTCGGCCTGACCCGCGCCGGCACCGCCTCGGGCCTCGTCACCGGCCCGGTTTCCAAGGCGCAGCTCTACGCGATCGGCTTCGTCCATCCCGGCCAGACCGAGTTCGTCGCCGAGCGCTGCGGAATCGCCAGCGAGCTGGTCGCGATGATGCTGATGGGGCCGACGCTCAAGGTCGTCCCGGTCACCACCCACGTGCCGCTGCGCGAGGTGCCGGAGCTGCTCAGCGTCGAGCGGATCGTCGCCAGGGGCCGGGCGGCGGTCCGCGGCCTCCAGCGCCAGTTCGGGATCGCCGAGCCGCGCCTCGCGGTCGCCGGGCTGAACCCCCATGCCGGCGAGGACGGCACGCTCGGCCGCGAGGAGATCGAGACGATCGCGCCCGCGATCGAGCGGCTGCGCGAGGAAGGCTATCGGGTGAGCGGGCCCCATGCGCCCGACATCCTGTTCAGCGCGCACCGCCGCCGGAGCTACGACGCGGCGCTCTGCATGTATCACGACCAGGGGCTGATCCCCCTGAAGGCGCTCCATTTCGAGGAAGGCGTCAACGTCACGCTCGGGCTGCCGATCGTGCGCACCTCGCCCGATCACGGCACCGCCTTCGACATCGCCGGCCGGGGCCTCGCCAATCCCGAGGCGATGCTCGCCGCGATCCGCACCGCCGGGGAGTGCGCCCGGCGCCTCGCCGAGATGTGAGCGGGGACCTTCCTCCCCTCCGCGAGGTTATCGCGCGGCACGGGCTCAGCGCGTCGAAGGCGCTCGGCCAGAATTTCCTGCTCGACGAGCGCCTGCTCGACCGGATCGCCCGCATTCCCGGCCCGCTCGCCGGCGAGCGCGTCTACGAGGTCGGGCCCGGGCCCGGCGGCCTCACCCGGGCGCTGCTGCGCGCGGGCGCCGAGGTGGTCGCGGTCGAGCGCGACCGCCGCTGCCTCGCCCCGCTCGCCGAATTGCGCGAGGCGTTCGCGAACCGGCTGGAGGTGATCGACGGCGATGCGCTGGCGATCGAGCCGCCGGCCGGCGCCCATATCGTCGCCAACCTTCCATACAATGTCGGCACCGCCCTCCTGGTGCGCTGGCTCGGCGGCGAGGCCTGGCCGCCGGCCTGGAAATCGCTCACCCTGATGTTCCAGCAGGAGGTCGCCGAGCGGATCGTCGCGGCGCCCGGGACCGGCGCCTACGGGCGGCTCGCCGTGCTCGCCCAGTGGCGCGCCGTACCGAAGCTGGCGCTCAAGGTCCACCGCTCCGCCTTCGTGCCGCCGCCCAAAGTGATGTCGGCGGTCGTCCACATCGTCCCGGCGCCGCAGCCCCCGGGCGTGCGCGCGGCGACGCTCGAGCGGCTCACCGCCGCCGCCTTCGGCCAGCGCCGCAAGATGCTGCGCCGCTCGCTCGCCGCCCTCCCCGGCGCGCTCGACGCACTGGCGGCGCTCGGCATCGACCCCGAACGTCGCGCGGAAACCCTCGCCGTCGCCGATTTCGTCGCGATCGCCCGCCTGTTGGGGGACAGTCCCCGGTAGGGGGACAGTCCCCGGCGGGGGGACAGTCCCCGGCGGGGGGACAGTCCCTCCTCCGGGTCAGTTCGGCCGCGGGGCCGGCGGGGTGGTCGGGGCGCCCTGCTCCGGCCGCTGGGCGGCGAGGACCTCGGCGGGGGGCCCGCGCTGGATCACCGCGGCGAGCTGCTGCGCCTGCGGGCAGGGCGCGCGGCACAGGGTCTGCACGCGCTCGAGGTTGCGCCGGGCGCGCTCGACCGCGCCGCGCTGGACATAGGCCTCGCCCTGGCCGGCCAGCGCGTTGACGTCGTTGGGCTCCATCCTGAGCGCGTCGGCATAATAGCGCACCGCCTTGCCGGGCAGGCGCTGCGCCTGGGCGACGCGGCCCAGGGCGATATAGGCGGCGCGGTTGCGCGGATCGATCGCGAGCGCGGTCTCGAGCAGGTCGATCGCGTCGTTGTAGCGGCCCGAGGCGGTCTGCGCCTGGGCCTGCTGGACCAAAGCGGCCGAGCGGGGATCGATCTGATCGTCAGGCCGCTGGCCCTGGCCGGCGCTCGCCATGGTCGCCGCCGCGATCGCGACCGAAAGAAGGACAGGCGTGAGGCGCATCAGTAACTCCATGTTTCCATTCGCATCGCGGTTTAGCACGGCCTTCGCCAGCGCGCGACGAAAAAGCCGTCGGTGCCGTCGCGGGCCGGGCTCAGCAACAGGCCGGGCCCCGACGGCGTTCCGGTCGGCATAGGCGCCGGCTCCGCAACCAGGGATGAACGGCGGGTCAGCGCCTCGGCCTGGTCCCGCCCCTCCTCGGCGAGCAGCGAGCAGACCGCGTAGACCAGCCTTCCGCCCGGCCGCAGCAGCGCCGCGCCGACGTCGAGCAGCCGCGCCTGGAGCGCGGTCAGCCGCGCCAGCCGCTCGGGCGTGATTCGCCAGCGCGTCTCGGGATTGCGCCGCCAGGTCCCCGTCCCGGAGCAGGGCGCGTCGACCAGGACGAGGTCGGCGCGCCCGGCGACATGGCTCAGCATCGCCGCCTCGCGCTGGGGATTGACGAGGCGCGCCTCGACGATCGAGACCCCGGCGCGCCGCAATCGCGGCATCATCCGGGCGAGCCGGCCGCGGTCGGCGTCGCTGGCGACGATCCGGCCCCGATTTCCCATTTCGGCGGCGAGCGCGAGCGTCTTGCCGCCGGCGCCGGCGCACAGGTCGACGACCAGCATGTCGGGCGCGGCCTCGCAGCCGAGGCAGATCAGCTGGCTGCCCTCGTCCTGGATCTCAAGGAGCCCGCGGCGCCAGCCCTCGGCCTGCTCGACCCGATAGCCTTCGGGCAGCCGCAGCCCGAGCGGCGACCAGCGGCTCGGCTCGGCCATGGCGAGCTCGGCGAGCGCGTCCGCGCGCGTCCCCTTGAGCCGGTTGACTCGAAGGTCGAGCGGCGCCCGCCCGAGCAGGGCCGCCCGCTCCTCGGGCGGGATGGCCGGGTCGAACTGGTCGAGCAGCCAGGCCGGCGCCACGCCCGCTTCCGCCACCGGCTCGCCGGCGACGGGCGGCGCTCCCTCGAACGTCTCGATCAGCTCGGGCATGTCGCGGGCGAGGCCGAGCAGCGCCGCCCGTCCCGTTGCCGGCCGCTCGCCCGCCCGGCGGATGGCGCGAAAGACGAGGTTGCGGATCTCGCGCCGGTCCTTGGCCCCGGCATAATGGCGCGCCTTGAAGTAGCGCGAGATCAGGGTGTCCGCCGCCGCGCCGCCGCCGCGCGCGGCCTCGATGATCTCGTCCAGCAGCTCGATCGCGGCCAGGGTGCGGGCGGCAGGCTTCACGGCCTTCAGCGGGAAGGATAATTCGGTGCTTCGCGGGTGATCGTCACGTCGTGCACGTGGCTTTCGCGAAGGCCAGCATTGGTGATCCGCACGAACCGCGCCTTCTTCTGCAGCTCGGCTATCGTCGCCGCGCCGGTATAGCCCATCGCCGCCTTCACCCCGCCGACGAGCTGGTGGATCACCTCGGCGGCATGGCCCTTATAGGCGACCTGCCCTTCGATTCCCTCGGGCACCAGCTTCAGCTGGTCCTTGATGTCCTGCTGGAAATAGCGGTCGGCCGAGCCGCGCGCCATCGCCCCGACCGAGCCCATGCCGCGATAGGATTTGTAGGCGCGGCCCTGGTAGAGGAAGGTCTCGCCCGGCGCTTCCTCGGTGCCGGCGAGGAGCGAGCCGATCATCACCGCCGAGGCGCCCGCGGCGAGCGCCTTGGCGATGTCGCCGCTGGTCCTGAGGCCGCCGTCGGCGATCACCGGCGTGCCGGTCCTCGCCGCCTCCCCGGCCGCGTCGAGGATGGCGGTCAGCTGGGGAACGCCGACGCCGGCGACCACCCTGGTGGTGCAGATCGAGCCCGGGCCGATGCCGACCTTGACCGCGTCCGCCCCGGCGCCGATCAGCGCCCTCGTCGCCTCGGCGGTGGCGACGTTGCCGGCGACGATCTGGACGTGGTTCGAATGCTTGCGGATCCGCTCGACGGCGGCGGCGACCTCGACATTGTGGCCGTGGGCGGTGTCGATGACGATCAGGTCGCATTCGGCGTCGATCAGCGCCTGCGAGCGCTCGAAGCCCTGGTCGCCGACGGTGGTCGCGGCGGCCACGCGCAGCCGGCCCGAGCCGTCCTTGGTCGCGTCGGGATAGGCGACCGCTTTCTCGATGTCCTTGACGGTGATCAGGCCGATGCAGCGCTCGTCCTCGTCGACCACCAGCAATTTCTCGATCCGGCGCTGGTGGAGGATGCGGCGGGCCTCGTCCTGGCTGACGCCGGGCCGGACGGTGGCGAGATTGTCCCTGGTCATCAGCTCCGAGACGGGCTGGCGCTTGTTCCCGGCGAAGCGGACGTCGCGGTTGGTGAGGATGCCGACCAGCCGGCCGCCCGGCTCGGTGACCGGGATTCCGGAGATGTTGTGCCGCGCCATCAGCTCGAGCGCGTCGGCGAGCGTCTGATCCGGCGACATCGTGATCGGGTTGACGATCATCCCGCTTTCGTAGCGCTTCACCGCGCGCACCGCGGCGGCCTGCTCGGCCACCTCCATGTTGCGGTGGAGCACGCCGAGGCCGCCCAGCTGCGCCATGACGATCGCCATGTCCGGCCCGGTCACCGTGTCCATCGCCGAGGAGAGGACGGGGATGTTGAGCAATATATCCTTGGTGACGCGGCTCCTGGTGTCGGCCTGGCTCGGTATCACCGCCGATTCGCCCGGCCGCAGCAGCACGTCGTCGAAGGTCAGGCCGAGCGGGATGTCGGCGCTCATGAGCCCCCTCCCGTCGCCCGCCGGTAGGCGGCCGGGTCGGCGAGCCTGCGGCCGAGGGCGACGCTGAGATTCGCGTCCTCGGCGGCGCCGTCCAGCACCAGCTCGCCGTCGGCCTGGTCGTTGGGCTCGTGATAGCGGCCCTCGAGGAAGCGGTTGAGCAGGGCCATGTCCGAAAAGGAGCCGCCAACCATGATCGCCGGCACGCCGGCGCGGGCGAGCGCCCAGCCGTCCTGGCGCTGGACCAGCTCGGCCGCCTCGTCGTCATTGTCGAGCCGGCGCCCCATCGCCGCGACCGTGGCGTCGATCGCCGCGTCGAGCGCGGGAATGCCGCGGCCTATCACCGCGACCGGGCTGCCCGCCGGCTGGATCGCGACCGTATCCATGTTGATCGCGGCCACGATCGAGCCGAGCGGGACGGTCGGATGGGCGGCGAACCAGCCGGCGCCGATCAGCCCTTCCTCCTCGGCGGTGGTGGCGAGGAACAATATGTCGCGCGGCGGGCGCGGGCCGGCGGCGAGCCCGCCGGCGACCTCGATCATCATCGCGACGCCGCTGGCATTGTCGACCGCGCCGTTGCAGATCCGGTCGGGAGCGCCCTCGGGCCGGCAGAAGCCGAAATGGTCCCAATGGGCGAGGAACAGGAGATTCTCGCCGGTGGCGCCGCTGCCGCGCAGCCGGCCCACGACATTGTTGGTGGTGAAGCGATGGATGTCGGTATGGACCTCCATCGACACCCGGATCGGCAGCGCCGCCGGCGCGGCGCCGAGGTCGCTGCCCGCGGCGGCGAGCAGGCGCTGGGCGGCGCGCGCCGGCATCAGCCCGGCGATGTTCGGCAGCGGTTCGGAATCGAGCCTGGTGCTGCCGCGGCGGAACCCGGCCACGATCAGGTTCCAGGGCACGTCGGCGCCGGTGACCACGATCACCGCGGCGGCGCCGGCGTCGGTCAGCGCCCGAACCCGCTGGCGCAGCGGCGGCGATCCGGCGGGCGCCTGCGCCAGGACCAGCGCCGCCGCGCCGTGGAAATCCACGCCGGCGAGCCGGGTGCCGTCGCCGGCGAAGACCACCGGCGCGTCGGTCAGCCGCTTCACCTCTTCGTTGCCCGAGAGGGCGATGTCCTCGGCGGCGATCTCGACCGGGACGCCGCGCGCGGTCCAGCGTACTTCGCTCGCTCCCGGCACGGTCTCGACGATGGGAAGCGGCTGCAGCCAGGTCCCGTTCTCGCCCGCGGGCTCGAGCCCGCGCGCCGCGAGCTCGCGCACGATATAGTCGGTGGTCAGCCGCTCGCCCTCGGAGCCGGGGGCGCGGCCCTGGAAGGAATCGTCGGCGAGAATGCGGATATGCCGGAGCAGGTCGGCGGGCGCGATCGGCGCCGGCTGGGCGGCGAGCGGGGCGGAAAGAAGCAGGAACAATAAGGCGAGCGGCTTGAACATGGCGCTGCTTAAGGAGCGCCGCTCAGCCTGGCAAGCGATTCGCCCTGGCGAGCAGCGCCCGGGCCTGTTCGACGTGCAGCGCCTCGATCATCCGGCCTTCGTGGCGCTCGGCGCCGCCGGTCGCCGCCGCGATCAGCGCCCGCGCCGCCGCGAGCTCGGCCTCGCCCGGCGCGAAGAGGCGGTTGACGGTCTCGATCTGGCTCGGGTGGATCACCGATTTGCCGTCGAACCCCCAGTCCCGCCCCTCCTTGCATTCCGCTTCCAGCCCGCCGTCGGCCTCGAGCCCGTTACGGACGCCGTCGAACGCCGGAATCTGGGCGGCGCGGGCGGCGAGCACGATCCGCTGCAGCGCGTAGACGAGGCCGGCGCGGCCCGCCCCGCCGGGCAGGCCGAGGCCGGCGGCGAGGTCGTTGGTGCCGGCGATCAAGGCCTGCGCGGCCGGCGCGATCGCCGCCGCGTCGAGCACCGCGCGCGGAGTCTCCACCATCGCCAGCACCGGCCGCGACATCAGCCAGGACGAATCGGTCACCTGCTTGACGCTCTCGGCCTTGGCGAGGACGATGAAGTGGGTCGCCGAGCGCCGCACCGCGGTGACGTCCTCGCCATAATGGGGGCTGCCGACCGAGTTGATCCGGATCGCCATCGCGCGGCCGCCGAAGCCCTCCCTGGTCGCCGCGACCGCGGCCTCGCGCGCGGCCGCCTTGTCGGCGTCGGCGACCGCGTCCTCGAGGTCGAGGATCACCATGTCGGCAGCGAGGCTCGCCGCCTTGGCGACGGCGCGCGGGTTGGACGCGGGCAGGAACAGGAGCGAGCGGCAGAGGCGAAGGTCGGGCTGGTCCATGGTTCTTTTCCGATTCTGCTTGGATCGGGGCCGCTTTGTCTACATGATAAAGCCACCAGCGGAGGGGAGAGCCGGCATGGAATTATTCTTCATCATCCTCGTCGTCCTGACGTTCCTGTACCTGTTTTCCGGTGTCAAGGTCGTCCGCCAAGGCTATCAATATACGATAGAATATTTCGGCCGCTTCACCACTGTCGCGTCCCCGGGCCTGAACTACTACCCGCCCTTCTTCTATCGCGTCGGCCGCAAGGTCAACATGATGGAGCAGGTGCTCGACATACCGGGCCAGGAGATCATCACCAAGGACAATGCGATGGTGGGCGTCGACGGCATCGTCTTCTTCCAGGTGCTGGACGCGGCCAAGGCCGCCTATGAGGTCAGCGACCTCTATCTCGCGATCATGCAGCTCACCACCACCAACCTCAGGACCGTGATGGGCTCGATGGACCTCGACGAGACCCTCTCCAAGCGCGACGAGATCAACGCCCGCCTGCTGGTCGTGGTCGACCAGGCGACCGAGGCCTGGGGAGTCAAGATCACCCGCGTCGAGATCAAGGACATCCGCCCGCCCGGCGACATCGTCAACGCGATGGGCCGGCAGATGAAGGCGGAGCGCGAGAAGCGCGCCCTGATCCTCGAATCCGAGGGCCTGCGCGCCTCCGAGATCCTCAAGGCCGAGGGCCAGAAGCAGGGCCAGATCCTGCAGGCGGAAGGGCGCCGCGAGGCCGCCTTCCGCGACGCCGAGGCGCGCGAGCGCGCCGCCGAGGCCGAGGCCAAGGCGACCCAGCTCGTCTCCGAGGCGATCGAGAAGGGCTCGTCGCAGGCGATCAACTATTTCATCGCCCTCAAATATGTCGAGGCGGTCCGCGACTTCGCCAATTCGCCCAATTCCAAGACGATCCTGTTCCCGGTCGAGGCGACCCAGCTGATCGGCACATTGGGCGGGATCGGCCAGCTCGCGCGCGACGCGCTCGGCGCCGACGGCGCCCCCGCCTCGCGCCGCGGCCCGTTCGAGGGAGGCGGGCAATGAGCGCGCTCCCGGACCTCGCCGCCCACTGGTGGTGGCTGATCGCCGCCGTCGCGCTCGGCATCTTGGAGCTGCTCGCGCCGGGCTTCTTCCTGGTCTGGATGGGGGCGGCCGCCGCGCTCACCGGCATCGTCGTCGCCTTGGTGCCGATGCCCTTGGCCTGGCAGCTCGGCCTGTTCGTTCTGCTCGCCTTCGCCGCGGTGTTCGCGGGCCGGATCTATTACAAGCGCCGGCCGGTGCCGAGCGGCGACGCCAAGCTGAACGTGCGCGCGGCGCGGCTGATCGGCAAGACCGTCACGGTCGAATCGGCGATCGAGAATGGCGAGGGCCGGGTGCGGGTCGGCGATGGCGTCTGGAACGCCCGCGGCCCCGACGCCCCCGCCGGCGCCAGCGTCGTCATCGTCGCCGCCGACGGCACCTGCCTAGTGGTCGAGCCGGCGCCCCAGCCTTAGCCGTCACCCCGGCGGAGGCCGGGGTCCGGCTTCTTCCTTGGTGCCAGGCACGTGCCTGGCACGTGCCTGGCACCAATTCAGGCATTGCCTCAGCGGCCCCGGTCGGCGGTGAAAAAGCCGTAGGCGCCGCCGGCCAGCGCCCCGAACAAAGGTCCCACGAACGGCACCGGGATCGCGACCAGCGCGCCGATGCCCGCCGCGATCGCGGTTCGCTTCGCCACAGGATTGTCGAACATGACCTCGCCTCCTTCGAGGTGTATTATAGGAGTAACACAGGGCGGCTTCAAGACCCCTTCGTCGTGCGGCGCGGCGCGGGGGGCTAGGACTGTTCACCCAAAGCCCCAAAGACCCAAAGGGGCCGAGCGGGTCGCAAGCCCCGGCGATTGCCTCCGGCTTCGCATCGGATGATTCGGGGCCTTCGGCCCCCTCTTTCTTCCTTGGTTCTTTGGTGCTTTGGGTGAAATCCCGTGCAGCGCCGGCGCCTGCATCGAAACGCGAATCAGGTTGACGGCAGCGCCGCCAGATCCGGCTCCACCCACCCCCGCCGCGCCTCCACCGAAAACAGCCGCTCGGGCGAGTAGAAGCGCAGCGGCCAATCCCGCCGACCCTCGGGCGCCAGCAGGATCGCGTTCACGCGCGCGTGCAGCGCCTCCCTGTCCCGCTCCGCCAGCGCGCGCCGCAGGGTGCGGATGAAGACCTGGGTGATGGTTTCGTGATAGCCCTCGGTGTCGCTGTTCACGCCGCCGACGCTTTCGTTGTAGCGGCGGATCAGGTCGGGGAGGGCGCGCTCCGGGAAAATGTCGGGCCGCTCGAGGATCAGCCACGAGGTCGTGCCGATATGCGCCTCGTGGGTCCAGTCGGGCTTGGGCAGGGTGCAAGCGAGGAAGCGCTCGCCCACGCTGCGGATCGCCTCGTCGTGCGGCCAGAGCCGCGGTTCGTGATCCATCTTCGAAATCCTTCGGTCTGAACCGTCACCCCGGACTTGATCCGGGGTCCACCTTCTCCTTCCACGTCTGAAAGGCAGGCGGATGCCGGATCAAGTCCGGCATGACGGGGTGGGCAAAAGAAAAAGAGCGCGCCGACCTCGCCGGCACGCTCCCTTGAAAAGGCTGCTGTGGTCAGGCGTCAGGCCGCGTTGATGACGGTCTCCCGGATGTGTTGGGCTTGTCGGCCGCCGGCGCGCGGCGCGGAGTCGCGGACGGCCTGGTCGACATGGTCCGCGAAGCGGGCGAAATTGGCGGTGAACAGGCCGACCAGCTTCGCCGCGGTCGCGTCGTAGGCGGCCTTGTCGGCCCAGGTGTCGCGCGGGTTCAGGATCGCGGCGTCGACGCCCGGCACGCTGACCGGCACGTCGAAGCCGAAATTGGGGTCCTTGCGATAGGCGACATCGGCGAGGCTGCCGTCGAGCGCGGCGTTCAAGAGCGCCCGGGTCGCCTTGATCGGCATCCGGCTGCCGACGCCGTATTTGCCGCCGGTCCAGCCGGTATTGACCAGCCAGCAGGCGACGCCGCCCTTGGCGATCCGCTCCTTCAGGAGGTTGCCGTAGATCCAGGGGAAGCGCGGCATGAAGGGCGCGCCGAAGCAGGTCGAGAAGGTCGCCTCGGGCTCGGTGACTCCGATCTCGGTCCCCGCGACCTTGGCGGTGTAGCCGGAGAGGAAATGATACATGGCCTGATCCGGGGTGAGGCGCGCGATCGGCGGCAGCACTCCGAAGGCGTCGGCGGCGAGGAAGATCACGTTCTTCGGCACCGGGCCCATATTCTCGGGCGACGAATTGGGGATGAAGTCGATCGGATAGGCGCCGCGGCTGTTCTCGGCGAGGCTCGAATCGTCGAGGTCGAGTTCGCGCGTCTCGGGGTCCATCACGACATTCTCGAGGACGGTGCCGAAGCGCTTCGTGGTCGCGTGGATTTCGGGCTCCGCCTCGGGCGAGAGGCGGATCATCTTGGCGTAGCAGCCGCCCTCGAAGTTGAACACGGCGCTGTCCGACCAGCCATGCTCGTCGTCGCCGATCAGGGTGCGGCTGGCGTCGGCGCTCAATGTCGTCTTGCCGGTGCCGGACAGGCCGAAGAAGACCGCGGTGTCGCCCCTGGGGCCGATATTGGCCGAGCAGTGCATCGGCATCACGCCCCGGGGCGGCAGCAGATAGTTCAAAATGCCGAACACCGACTTCTTCATCTCGCCCGCATAGGCGGTGCCGCCGATGAGGATCAGCTTCTCGGAGAGGCTGACCGCGATCACCGTCTCCGAGCGGGTGCCGTGGCGCGCCGGATCGGCCTGGAAGCTGGGCAGGTCGATGATCGTGAATTCGGGCTCGAACCCGGCCAGCTCTTCGGCGGCGGGGCGGACCAGCATGGTGCGGATGAAGTGGCTGTGCCAGGCGAGCTCGTTGATGACGCGGACCCGGACCCGGTGCTCGCTCTGGGAGCCGCCGTAAAGGTCCTGGACGTAGAGCGTGTCCCGCTCGGCGAGCGCGGCGAGGAAATCGGCCTTCAATGCGGCGAAATGGGCCGGGCTCATCGACCTGTTATTGTCCCACCAGATCGTCGTCTCGGTCTCGGCGTCGCGGACGATGAACTTGTCCTTGGCCGAGCGGCCGGTGTGCTTGCCGGTCCTGACCACCAGCGGCCCGTCCTTGGCGAGCAGGCCCTCGCCGGCGCGCAGCGCATGCTCGACGAGCGCGGCGGCGCCGAGATTCCAGTGCAGGCAAGCGGGCGTGTCGAGGCCCTGATGGTGCAAGTCGAAGGACGGGACCTTGCTGGCCACGCTGATTCCCCTGAGATATGGGTGGTTGGCGCGCCCCTTATCCGAGCGGGGCTTCCGCGTCAAAGGGTGGCGCGGTGAGGCGCCCTTCGATAAAGCCGTGCCCCCAAGCTACGTCATCCCGGACTTGATCCGGGATCCATGGACACCGAGGTGGAAGTCCTCGCACGCTTGTGTTCATGGATGCTGACTTTCGTCAGCATGACGAACGAGGGTCAGGAGGCGGGTGGAAGCAGGATGTCGATTACCATCGCCCTCGTCGACGACGACCGCAACATCCTGACCTCGCTGTCGGTGACGCTCCAGTCCGAGGGCTTCATCACCCGCCTCTATTCGGACGGCGAGGCGGCGCTGAAGGCGCTCACCGAAAACCCGCCCGACCTCGCCGTGCTCGACATCAAGATGCCGCGCATGGACGGGATGGAGCTGCTGCGCCGGCTGCGCGAGAGGAGCGATTTCCCGATCATCTTCCTGACCTCCAAGGACGAGGAGCTCGACGAGGCGCTCGGCCTCGCGATGGGCGCCGACGATTATATCGCCAAGCCCTTCTCCCAGCGTCTCCTCCTCGCCAGGATCCGGGCGGTGCTGCGGCGCACCGAGATGCGCGCGCGCCCGCCGGGCGCGGACGAGGCGCCCGAGGCCGCCGAGATCGCCCGCGGCCGCCTCGTCATGGATCCGGCCCGGCACCGGGTGAGCTGGGACGGCAGGGACGTCACCCTCACCGTCACCGAATTCCTGATCCTCGAGGCGCTCGCCCAGCGCCCCGGCGTGGTGAAATCGCGCAACCAGCTGATGGACGTCGCCTACCAGGACGACATCTATGTCGACGACCGCACCATCGACAGCCACATCAAGCGCATGCGCCGCAAGTTCCGCGCGGTCGACGGCGACTTCGGCGCGATCGAGACGCTTTACGGGGTCGGATACCGCTTTGGCGAGGAATGAGGATCACGGCCTCGGCTGGACTCGGCGGATCTCGCTCCGCCACCGCATCCTCGCCGTCAACATCTTCGCGGTCGCGATCCTCGCCGGCAGCATCTTCTATCTCGACAGCTTCCGCGCCCGGCTGACCCAGGCCCGCCTCGACCAGGCGGAATCGGAGACGGTGATGATCGCGCACATGCTCTCGGCGATCCCGAAGGAAGCGCGCCAGCCGATCCTGGTGCGGCTCGGCCAGGATTCGCGCGCGCGGTTCAGGGTCTACGGCCGGAGCGGCGCGCGCGAGGCGGACAGCTGGTTCGGCGTGCCGCCGACCTACACCCTGCGCGACCCGACGGTCGAGCCCTGGTATCGCGAGGCGGCGCGCTGGCTCGACAACGGCTTCGACGCGATCGTCGGCGCGGCCCGGCCGCCCTTGTTCGTGCCGCCGGCGCAGGACCGGCTGGGCGCCTGGCCGGAGGCGGTCCGGGCGCTGCGCAGCCGCGGTCCGGTGACCATGCTCAGGCGGGTGCCGGACGGCACGCCCTATATCGCCGCGGCCGCGCGGATCGAGGGACGCGAGGGCGGCGTCCTGCTCCTCACCATCAACGCCCGCGACGTGCGCCACGTGGTGCGGATGGAGCGCGGCTCGCTGCTGCTGATCCTCGCCGCGACCCTGATCGTCTCGATCCTCCTGTCGCGCTTCCTCGCGCGGACGATCGCCGCGCCGCTGCGCAGGCTGGCGCTCGCCGCCCACCGGGTCCGGCTCGGCCGCGACCGCGAGGTCGACGTGCCGGTGCTGCCCCGGCGGCGCGACGAGATCGGCCAGCTCGCCCGCGCGCTCGCCGACATGACCCAGAGCCTCAGGCAGCGGATCGACGCCACCGACGCCTTCGCCGCCGACGTCACCCACGAGCTCAAGAACCCGCTCGCCTCCCTGCGCTCGGCGGTCGACACGCTCGAGCGGGTCGAGGATCCGGCGGTGCGCCGCCGGCTGCTCGACGTCGTCCGCCAGGACGTGCGCCGGCTCGACCGGCTCGTGGTCGACATCGCCGAAGCCTCGCGGCTCGACGCCGAGCTGTCGCGGGCGCGGTTCGAGCCGGTCGACCTCGGCCGCATGATCGAGGAGCTGCTGCCGCTCTGGGAGGGACGCGGCGGCAAGGGCGTCGCGGTCGCCTTCGCCCGGCCGCGGGTCGGGACGGCGACGATCATGGGCGACGAATCGCGGCTCGCGCGGCTGGTCGACAACCTCGTCGACAACGCGATCTCCTTCTCGCCGCCGAACGGCGTCGTCGAGGTCCGGGCGGCCAGGATCGGCGAGGAGGTGCTGGTCAGCATCGAGGATGAGGGACCGGGCGTGCCCGGCGAGGTCCGCGAGACGGTCTTCAACCGCTTCCATTCGATCCGGCCCGACGAGGATTTCGGCCGCCATTCCGGCCTCGGCCTCGCCATCGCCCGCGCCATCGTCGACGGCCATGGCGGCTCGATCGAGATCGAGGACCGCGAGGACGGGCGCAGCGGCGCCCGCTTCGTCGTCCGCTTCCCGGTGGCCGCGCCATGAGCCTGCGCCCCCTCTCCTCGGAAACCGTCCATGCCAGCAGCGTCGCGATCGGCGGCCGCGCGGTGCTGATCGGCGGCCGCCCCGGCACCGGCAAGTCGGACCTGTCGCTGCGCCTGATCGACCGCGGCGCGCTCCTGATCAGCGACGATTATACGATCGTCCGGCGGGTCGACGGGCTGGCGCGCGCCGCCGCGCCCGCGACGATCCTCGGCAAGATCGAGCTGCGCGGGGTCGGCGTCGTCGAGCTCGAAACGGCGCAGGACGTTCCCGTGGCCCTGCTCGTCGACCTCGACGAGACGCCCGAGCGGCTGCCCGAGCCGGGCGAGACTCGGCTCGTCGCGGGGGTCGCGATCCCGGTGCTGCGGCTCGCCGGCCTGGAGGCGTCGGCGCCGCTCAAGGTCGAAGCGGCGCTTCGCCTGTTCGGGCTGCCCGGGGCCTCGTGATGGCCGCGCAGCGCATCCTGCTCGTCACCGGCCTGTCGGGCGCGGGCAAGTCGACCGTGCTCAGGACGCTCGAGGATCTCGGCTGGGAGACGGTCGACAATCTGCCGCTCGCGCTGCTCGAGCCGCTGCTGGCGACGCCGCCTTCGGCCGGCGCCGAGCGCGGCCGGCCGCTCGCGATCGGCCTCGACAGCCGCACCCGCGGCTTCGACGCCGAGCTGCTCGCCAGGCAGGCCCGAAGCCGGCCGGTGGAGATGCTCTATCTCGATTGCGGCGGGGAGGAGCTGGCGCGCCGCTATTGCGAGACAAGGCGGCGCCATCCGCTCGCGCCCGACCGGCCGGCGATCGACGGCATCGCCGCGGAGCGCGCACTGACCGAGCCGCTGAAGCGCTGGGCCGACCACGTCCTCGACACGACCGACAGCGACGTTCCCGCCCTCCGGCAGCAGATCCGCGCCCGCTTCGCCACCGGCGACGATTCGCCGACGCTGACGATCATGTCGTTCGGCTTCGCCGGCGGCGTGCCGCGCAATGCCGACCTCGTCCTCGACATGCGCTTCCTCAGGAACCCGCACTGGCAGGAGGAGCTGCGCGACCTGACCGGGCTCGACGATGCGGTCGGCGCCTATGTCGCCGGCGACGAAGCCTATGAAGGCGCGCTCGCCCGGATCGAGGATTTGCTGCTCACCCTGCTGCCGCGCTACCGGGCCGAAGGAAAATCCTATGTCTCGGTCGCTTTCGGCTGTACGGGCGGGCGCCACCGCTCGGTCCATGTCGCGGAGCGAGTCGCGGCACGGTTGCGCGCGGCGGGTTTTTCGCCCAGTCTGGACCATCGCGACCTCGCCACGCCGCCGCGCGACGGTATCGAGCGATCCGCAGGGGCAGAGAAGACAGGAAACGAGGCGGACAGCGCTCAAGGTGAATGAATGATCGGATTGGTATTGGTCACCCATGGCCGGCTCGCGGCGGAATTCATCGTCGCGATGGAGCATGTCGTCGGGCCGCAGGAGCGGATCGCCGCGATCTGCATCGGCGCCGACGACGATATGGAGGCGCGGCGCAAGGACATCGCCAAGGCGATCGCCAAGGTCGATGACGGCACCGGCGTGATCATCCTCACCGACCTGTTCGGCGGCACCCCGTCCAACCTCGCGATCAGCCTGATGAAATCGGACAAGATCGAGGTGATCGCCGGCGTCAACCTGCCGATGCTGATCAGGCTCGAAGGCGCGCGCAAGACGATGGACGTCCGCGCCGCGGTCGCCGCCGCCCGCGAGGCGGGACGCAAATATATCTCCGTCGCTTCCGAGATTCTGGGCGAAGCTGCGGCCTAGCGATGGTCAGCCGCACCGTGGAGGTCCGGAACAAGCGCGGCCTCCATGCCCGCGCCAGCGCCAAGTTCGTCACCCTGGCCTCGCAGATCGACGCCCAGATCGAGGTCGAGAAGGACGGCACCACGGTCTGCGGCACCTCGATCATGGGGCTGATGATGCTCGGCGCGGCGCGCGGCGATTCGATCACGATCAGCGCCGCCGGCCTCGGCGCCGAGCAGGCCGTCGAGCAGCTCTGCGCCCTGGTCGAGGCGCTGTTCCACGAGCCGGAATGAAGACGCTGCCGCCCCCTCCTCGTCACCCCAGCGAAAGCTGGGGTCCATCCGGAGTCGGTATGGATGCCAGCCTGCGCTGGCATGACGAGGTGTAGATGCCGCGCCGGATCACCGCCTTCTCCAACCCGCTGGTCAAGCAGGCGCGGGGCCTGAGGGACAAGAAGAACCGGCGCGCCGAGGGGCTGTTCCTCGCCGAGGGCCTCAGGATCCTGACCGAGGCACGCGAGGCGGGCGTGCTGCCCGAGCGCCTGTTCTTCAGCGACGCCGCGCACCCGTTGCTGCAGCGCCTGATCGAGGAAACCGAGGCCGGCGGCGGCGAGGCGATCGAGACCGATGCCGGCATCCTCCACAAGATTTCGGGCAAGGACAATCCGCAGACCGTGCTCGGAATCTATCGCCAGTTCGACACCGGCCTCGCCGGCATCGAACGCGCCGCCGCGCCGCTCTGGATCGTCGCCCAGGCGCTGCGCGATCCCGGCAATCTCGGCACCATCCTGCGCACCGGCGACGCGGTCGGCGCGGGCGGGCTGATCCTGGTCGACGAGTGCGCCGACCCCTTCTCGGTCGAGGCGGTGCGGGCCTCGATGGGGGCGCTGTTCACCCAGCGGGTCGCGGCGGCGCGCTGGGAAGAGTTCGCGGCCTGGCTGCGCGCCGGAGAGGGCCAGCTGATCGGCACCAGCCTCAACGCCGCGCTCGACTACCAGGCGCCGCGCTACGAGAAGCCCGCCTTCATCCTGGTCGGCAACGAGCAGGCGGGGCTGCCGGCCGCCTGCGAGGCCGAATGCGACCTGCTCGTGAGGATGCCGATGCTGGGCAAGGCCGACAGCCTCAACGCGGCGGTGGCGACCGCGGTGATGGCCTATGAAGTGATCAACCAGTGGCGGCGGCCGCAAAATGGACCCTGAGGAGAGAGAGATGGCGCGGCATCGATTCCCGCATCTGGCGGCCTGCCTGCTGATCGGGACCGCCGCCTGTTCCGGCTCGACGGGCGACAAGGGCGGCGGCAATGCGGTCCGCACCGTCGCCGCGCCCGCGCCGAAGCCGGCGGCGGAGGAACGCCGGGCCGAGACCAACACGGCCACGACGGCCCCGCCTTATCGGGCGCACGGCACCGAGCCGTTCTGGGCGCTGACCATCGCCGGCGGCCAGATGATCTACCAGCCGATGGAGGGACCGAGCGTCACCGAGGCCTTGCCCGCCCGGGCGCCGATCGCCGACGGCTATCTCTATGCCGGCAACCGGCTGACGGTCGAGGTCTCGCACCGGCCGTGCAGCAACGGCATGTCGGACGAGACGTTCGCCGACACCGTCCGGGTCACCGTCGCCGGGCAGATCCTGAACGGCTGCGGCGGCGAGGGCGACGGAGTCAACTGACCGCCGGGCGCGGCGCCTAGAGCTGAAGCTCGCCGTCGACGCAATAGCCGACCCAGTCGACGACTTCATACTGGGTCGAATAGCCCCATTGCAATTGCGCCTGCGGGCCCGGAATGCATTGCCAGCGGGCAAAGCCGACCTGGGTCGTGTAGCTGGAATCGCTGTAGAAGCGGAGGTTGAAGGTCGGCCCGTCCTCCCAGGCCATGGCGGGCTGCGCTCCCAGCGTCATCGCCCCAAGGGCTACCGCGGCACATGCCAGTCTGCGCTTTAACATGACTCCCCCCTCCACTGTTGCACTCGGCCGCGTCCCTCGACTCGGCACGGCGACATTAGGGAGCCGGAAATAGCGCCTCAATACAGGGGAATAGCGGTAAGTAGCGGGTGACAAGAGAGGCAGTATCCGAATTGCCGCCAATTCGGATCAGTTTGGCTGGTTGCCGCCCTCGGTCGGAAACAACTTGGTGAGCGGCCGCGGCGCCCCTTCGACGACGGGCAGCGCCTCGATCTCCTTGGCGCCGCCCGCCACCTCCAGCGTCTCGAAGCGCCTGGCCTGGGTCATCACCTGGGTCTCGAGGCTGCCGACGAAGGCGTTGTAGGCGCCCATCGCCAGCTCGAGGTTGCGGCCCATCCGGGCGACATGGCCGCCCATCGTCGCGAGCCGCGAATGGAGCTCCTTGCCGAGCCGGGCGATCTCGGCCGCCTCCTCGGCGATCTTCTCCTGCCGCCAGACGCTCGACACGGTGCGGGCGATGGCGACGAGGTTGGTCGGCGTGGCGAGCAGGACCCGGCGCTCGAACGCCCATTCCCACAGGCCGCCGTCCTGCTCGAGCGCGGCGGTCAGGAAATGCTCGCCCGGAATGTACATGACGACATAGTCGGCGGCGTCGCCGAACTGGTCCCAGTAATTCTTCGAGCCGAGCTTCTGGGCGTGGGCGCGGATCGAGGCGGCGTGCGCCTTGAGGTGCTGCGCCCGCACATTCTCGTCGACCTCCTCGCTGGCGTCGAGGAAGGCGTTCAAGGAGCATTTGGCGTCGATGATCAGCTTGCGGCCGCCGGGCAGGCGGACGATCACGTCGGGGCGGAGCCGGCCGTCCTCGGTCTCGACCGAGACTTCGGACTGGTAATCGGCATAAGGCGACAGGCCGGCCTGCTCGAGCACGTTCTTGAGGCTCTGCTCGCCCCAGCGGCCGCGCGCCTTGGGGCTGTGGCGGAGCGCGCTGACCAGCTTCGCGGTCTCGTCGCGGACCTGGCTGTGGCCGGCGTGGAGCAGGGTCACCGCCTCGCGCAGCGCCTCGTAGCTGCCCACCCTTTCCTTCTCGACCTTGGTGAGGCCCTCCTCGTAGCGCTTCAGAGTCGCCTCGACCGGCTGGAGCAGCGCCTTCAATTGCGCCTCGCTTTTCTCGCTCGCCTGGGTGAAGCGCGAATCGGCGCGCTCGAGGAATTGCTTCTGCGCCTCGCTCAGCAATTTGGCGCCGACCTCGTGGAACTGGGCGGTGAGCGCCTCCTTCGCCTCGAGCAACTCCTTCATCCGCGCCTCGAAATTGCGGGCGTCGGCCTGCAGGCCGGCGAGGTCGCGCATCGCCGCGTCGCGCTCCCTGGTCACCTCGGCGAGCGTCATCCGCAGCAATTCGGCCGCCTTGCCGCGCTCCTCGGCGACCGCGCCCGCGCGGCCGCGGCCGACGAACCAGCCGAGCGCGACGCCGGCCGCGACCAGAGCGGCGATGAGGAGAAGAGTGAGTGCGTCCATGCGCCCTTGTCCTGTACGGAACGAAGAGCGAACCTAGAGCAGCGGCGAGTCTTGCTCAACCACAATCGTCACCCCCGCGAAAGCGGGGGTCCACCTCTTCTTCGACAAGGAAGCTGGATTCCCGCTTTCGCGGGAATGGCGGAATGGCGAGCGAAGACCTAAGCCGCCTTCTTGCCCTGCTCGCGGCGGAGCTTGGCGAGCTTGCGCAGGATCATCTCGCGCTTGAGGCGGGAGAGATGGTCGATGAACAGGATCCCCTCGAGATGGTCCATCTCGTGCTGCAGGCAGACCGCGAGCAGGCCGCCGATCTCCTCCTCGTGCGGCTTGCCCTGCTCGTCGAGCCAGCGGGCGCGGATGCCGTCGGGGCGGTCGACCTCGGCATATTGGTCGGGCACCGACAGGCAGCCCTCGGTATAGGGCACTTCCTGGTCGGAACGGGCGAGGATCTCGGGATTGATGAACACGCGCGGGTCGCGCACCGGCTCGCCGCCCTCCTCCTCGGGCTCCTGCAGGTCGATCACGAGCACGCGCTTGGGAATGCCGACCTGGACCGCGGCGAGGCCGATGCCGGGCGCCGCGTACATCGTCTCGAACATGTCGGCGATCAGCGCGCGAATCTCGTCAGTGACCTCTTCGACCGGCGAGGAGATCTGTTTCAGGCGCGGGTCGGGAACCTCGACGATCGGAAGCAAAGCCATGGCGGAAAAATAGGGGGAAAAGGCCGAGTCTTCAACTCTTCCTCCCCACGAATTCGTGGGGAGGGGAACCATGCGCAGCATGGTGGAGGGGTAGTTGCTCAGGCCTACGCCTTCTACCCCTCCACCACCCTGCGGGTGGTCCCCCTCCCCAGCAAATGCTGGGGAGGAAAATCAGGCCACAGGCCTTCTCGCCCGCAGCGCCTGCGCCAATGTCCCCTCGTCGAGATAGTCGAGCTCGCCGCCGACCGGCAGGCCGTGGGCGAGCTGGGTGAGCCGAATCGGGAAGCGGTCGAGGCGCTCGGAGAGGTAATGAGCCGTGGTGTGACCCTCGAGCGTCGCGTTCATCGCGAGCACGACCTCGTCGATGCCGCCGGCGGCGACGCGGGCGACGAGCGCGTCGATGCCGAGATCCTCGGGCCGCACCCCGTCGAGCGCCGAGAGCCGGCCGCCGAGGACGTGGAAGCGGCCGGGAAAGAGCCGCGAGCGATCGAGCGCCCAGAGGTCCGACACCTCCTCGACGACGCAGAGCAAACGCGCGTCGCGGCGCGGATCGGCGCAGATCGCGCAGGGATCGGCGGTGTCGACATTGCCGCAGGCCGCGCAGACGACGAGCCTGTCGGCGACCGCGGTCAGCGCCCGCAGCAGCGGCGCCAGCGCGTTTTCGCGCTTCTTCATGAGGTACAGCACCGCCCGCCGCGCCGAGCGCGGCCCGAGCCCCGGCAGCCGCGCCAGCGCCTGGGTCAGCGCCTCGATTTCGGTGGAAGCCATAAGCGCTAGGTAGCGGCGGCGGATTCGCGGCGCTAGACCCACGCTCATGCGCATCGTCTTCATGGGAACCCCGGAATTCGCCGTGCCGACGCTCGACGCCCTGCTGGCGGCGGGGCACGAGCCCGCGGCGGTCTACACGCAGCCGCCGCGGCCGGCCGGGCGCGGCAAGGCCCTGTCGCCCTCCCCCGTCCACCGGCGCGCCGAGGAAGCGGGGATCGAGGTCCGGACGCCCGTCTCGCTCAAGGGCGCGGACGAGCAGGCGGCGTTCGCGGCGCTGGCGGCGGACGTGGCGGTGGTCGCCGCCTACGGGCTGATCCTGCCCGAGCCGGTCCTCGCCGCGCCCCGCATCGGCTGCCTCAACGTCCACGCCTCGCTGCTGCCGCGCTGGCGCGGGGCGGCGCCCATCCAGCGCGCGATCCTCGCCGGGGACCGGATGACCGGGGTCACCATCATGCAGATGGAAAAGGGGCTCGACACCGGGCCGATGCTGGGCGTGCTGCCCACCGAGATCGGGCGCAAGACGGCCGGCGAGCTGACCCAAGAGCTGGCCGCGCTCGGCGCCACCCTGATGGTACGGGTGCTGAACCTGTGGCCGGAGGTCGGCCGGCTCCCCCAGCGCGAGGAACGCGCCACCTACGCGGCCAAGATCGGCAAGCACGAGGCGAAGCTCGATTTCGCCCGGAGAGCCGCCGAGGTCGAGCGGCAGGTGCGCGCCTTCAACCCGGCGCCGGGCGCCTATTTCGAATATGAAGGCGAGCGAATCAAGGTGCTTGCGGCTGAAGTTTCAGAATTGAGCGGAGCTCCCGGGACGGTGCTCGACCACGGCCTGGCGATCGCCTGCGCCGAGGGCGCGATCGTGCCGAGCCTGGTCCAGCGGGCCGGCAAGGCGGCGATGATGCCGGCGGAATTGCTGCGCGGCTTCGCCATCCCGGCGGGCGCAGTGCTGGCGTGACCCGCTTCCGCCTCACGGTGGAATATGACGGCCGCCCGTTCATGGGCTGGCAGCGCCAGGCGCACGGCCCCTCGGTCCAGCAGGCGATCGAGGAGGCGATTCTGGCGATCACCCATGAAGAGGTCACGCTCCACGCGGCGGGGCGGACCGACGCCGGCGTGCATGCGCTGGCGATGACCGCCCATGTCGACATCGAAAGGCCGATCACGCCGCACCGGCTCGCCGACGGCACCAATGCGAAATTGCGGCCGCTGCCGGTCGCGATCCTCGGCGCCGAGGCGGTCGACGAGGATTTCCACGCCCGTTTCTCCTGCACCGGCCGGCGCTATCTCTACCGCATCGCCAACCGGCGGGCGCCGCTCGCGCTCGAGGCCGGGCGGGCCTGGCGGGTACCGGTCGTGCTCTACGCGGACGAGATGAACAAGGCCGCGCAGGTGCTGGTCGGGCGGCACGATTTCACCACCTTCCGCTCCGCCCATTGCCAGGCGGAAAGCCCGGTCAAGACGCTCGACCGGCTGACCGTGCGGCGATTCGGCGAGACGATCGAGATCGAGGCGGCGGCGCGCAGCTTCCTCCACCACCAGGTGCGCTCGATGGTCGGCTGCCTCGAGCTGGTGGGCCGCGGCAAATGGACCAAGGCGGACCTGAAGGCGGCGCTGGAGGCGAAGGACCGCGCGGCTCTCGGCTTCAACGCGCCGCCCGACGGGCTCTATTTCGCCGAGGCGCTCTATCCGCAGCGCTGACGCTGCCGAAGCCGAACAGGCGGCGGAGGGATTTTTCGAGCATCAGCAATTGCCAGAGCAGGCGACCGTGGTCGGAGCGGCCGCTCTTATGGGCGCGGACGAGGCTGTCGATCGCGGCGGCGTCGAACCAGCCGGTTTCCGCGAGCGCGGCGCTGCGGGCGATCGCGGCCGCCTCGGCGGCGAGCGGGCCGCGGAACCAGGCCGAGACCGGGGTGACGAAGCCCATCTTGCGGCGCTGGAGGATCTCCTGCGGCAGCCGCGCGGCGAGCGCCCGCTTCAGCAGCCATTTGCCGCTGCCGCCGCGCAGCCGCAGGTTGGCGGGCAGGCGGGCGGCGAACTCGATCAGGCGGTGGTCGAGCAGCGGCTCGCGCGCTTCGAGGCCGACCGCCATCGAGGCGCGGTCGACCTTGGTCAAAATATCGCCGGGCAGCCAGATCTTGAGGTCGGCATATTGGGCGCGCGAGAGCGCGTCGATCGCCGGCGCTTCGGCCATCGCGCGCACGTAGCGTTCCTCGGCGACATGGCCGTCGAGCGGCGCGGTGAAGATCCGCCGGCGAAGCGCCGGCGGCGTGACTCCGACCGCCCGGGCATAGGCTTCGCCGCTCCCCTGCCCCAGCGCCTCGAGCGTCGTCCTGGCGCGCAGGACCCTGGGCGCCCAATCGAGCTTGGGATAGACCGCGCCCAATGCGCCGGCGGCGCGGGCGAGCGGGCCGGGCAGCAGCGCTCGGGCCCGCTCCTCGGCGGCGAACAGGCGGTAGCGGCGATAGCCGGCGAACGCTTCGTCGGCGCCGTCGCCGGACAGAGCGACCTTCACCTTTTCCCGCGCCAGCTCGGCGACCCGATAGGTGGCGAGCGCGGAGGCGTCGGCGAAGGGCTCGTCGAAGGCGTCGGCGAGGGTGTCGATCAGGCCGAAATCCTCCGAGGCGACGGTGCGGCTGCGATGGTTGGTGGCGAACAGGGCGGCGACCTGGGCGGCGTAGCGAGTCTCGTCATGGTCGGCCTCGTCGAAGCCGATCGAACAGGTCTCGACCGCGCCGCGGCTCGCTTCGGCCATGAAGGCGACCACCGCCGAGCTGTCGATGCCGCCCGACAGGAAGGCCCCGAACGGCACGTCGGCGACCATCCGCGAGCGGACCGCCTCGCGCAGCCGCTCGACCAGCTCTTCCTCGAGCGCGCCGGCCGGGGCGCGGACCGGATTGGAGAAATCGACGTCCCACCACTGGACCGGCCGCGGCACCGGCCGGCCGCGGCGAAGGTGGAGATAATGGCCGGGGGGAAGCTTCCTCACCCCCTCGACGATCGCCGAATCGTCGGGGACGTAGCCGTAAGCGAGGAAATCCTCGATCCCCCGCGCGCTCGGCACCCGGCGCAGCAGCGGGTGGGCGAGCAGGCCCTTCAGCTCCGAAGCGAAGACGAGGGCGCCGTCGGAAAGCTCGGCGTAGAAGAGCGGCTTCACGCCCAGCCGGTCGCGGCCGAGGAACAGGCAATCCTCGGCCGAGTCGTAGAGCGCGAAGGCGAACATGCCGTTGAAGCGCCTGAGCGCGTCGGGCCCCCATTGGCGCCAGGCGGCGAGAATGACCTCGGTGTCGCTCTCGCTGCGGAAAAGGTGCCCCTTCGCCTCGAGCTCGGCGCGGACCTCCCGGAAATTGTAGATCATGCCGTTGAAGCTGATCGCGAGGCGGCCGTCCTCCGTCAGCATCGGCTGGGCGCCGGCCTCGCTCAGATCGACGATCGACAGGCGGCGATGGCCGAGCCCGATTCCCGGCGCCGTCCAGACGCCGCTGCCGTCGGGCCCGCGATGGGCGAGGATTTCGGTCATCGCCTCGACCCGCGCGGGATCGACCGGCTTGGGAACGTCGGGATGGAAGATGCCGGCGATGCCGCACATCAGGGTTCAAGCCCCGCCGCGCGGTCGGCGAGCGGCGCGATCGGCCCAAGCGCCGCGAGGAAAGCGTCGATCGCCTCGCGCGATTCGCTCGACGCCAGCACCGCGACCGCGCGCTGCGGGCCGCCGAGCAGCCGGACCTTCAACGTTTCGAGCTTCACCCCCACCCCGCTCCCGGTCACGATGTCGCCGACACGGTAGAAGCTGACGACCTGCCGTTCCAAGCCGTGTGAGGCGATCCGTTCCGCGCGTCCGCCCGGCGGCGCGGGCGCGTCGGCGGTCCAGGCCCAGCGCCCCTGCGGCGCCACCGCGCCCTGGCCGAAGCCGACCAGCTCGCGCCCTTCGCTCTGGCGCGCGAACACGGCGATGGCGAGGTCGACGACGCGGCCGCGCGAGTCGCGATAATGGCCGAGGACGATCCGGTCGGCGCCGGCGAAATGCGGCCGCCAGGGGATGCCCGCGGCCCGCGGCACGAGCCGCCAGCCGGGGATTTCGGGCAGCGCCGTCCGGGCGGGCAGGTCGCGCACGCCGGCGGCGGTGACCGCGCCCGACCAGGCGAGCGGCACGATTGCGAGGCCGAGCGCCGCCGCCGTCACCAGCGGCAGCGGGGCGCCCCGCGGCGGCTTCGGCTGCAGCGCCTTGGGGTCGAACCAGGGATCGTCGACGCCGCGGTCGAAATAGCGCCAGCCGATGCCGAGGATCAAAGCGATGACGAGCCCGAAGAAGATGAAGCCGTAGAAGACATGATCGAAGCCGGCGGCGAAATCGATGCTGGTCAGATGGGCGATGTAGATCGTCCCCCAGGCGCGCACCCCGTTGGCGAAGACCGGGACGGCCATCGCCATGGCGAGGAAGGCGAGGCGCCGCCGCCAGCTGCGGTAGCAGACATTGGCGACCAGCGTCCCGAACGCGGCCATCGCGATCAGGAACTTGACCCCGGCGCAGGCCTCGGCGACCTCGAAATAGCCGGTCGGGGTGGTGATGAAGATCCCTTCGAGATGGGCCGGAACGCTGCTCAGGCCGAGCAGCACCGCGGCGACCTGCGCGGTGAGGGTCTGCATGGCCGGCACGATCTCCTCGCCGAACGGCACCAGGAACAGGGCGTAGAAGAGCGGGAAGGCGAGCGCGCGCGCCACCGCCTTGCCGAGGCAGGCGATCGCCGCGCCCTCGAGCATGAACAGCAGGCCGAGCTGGCGCGCGAAATCGACCCCGCTCGCCTCGCCCAGCAGCCAGCCGAGCGCGCCGGCGCCGACCGGCAGGAGCCCGGGCCACCAGGCGGCGGGGACGAGCTGCCTGAGCTCGGGCAGCCGCTGCCAGACCAGCCAGGAGAGGATCGGCACGATCAGCAGGCAATGGTTGAAGGTCGAATCGTTCCACCAGATCTGGGCGATGTCGGCCGCGTCGCGAGCGAACAAGGCGAGGATCGCCGCGCCGGCCAGGGCCGCGGCGGCGAGGTGCGTCGTCCAGAGCGAGGCTTCGGGACGCCTCAGCGCGAGCGCGGCCGTGCTCATGCCGCCTCGCGTCGCCGCGACGGATCGACCATGGCGGCGAGCGGCGCCAGCCGCGCCTCCCAGCGATAGCCCTGCTCCATCCGCCGGCGCGCGGCCGCGCCGATCGCGCCGGGCGCCTCGAGCAGGCTTTTGACCGCGGCCGCGGTGGCGGCGGCATCCCCGGCGACGAGGAGGTCGCGGCCCGGCACCGCCTCGATCCCCTCGAAGGCCGCGGGCGAGGCGACCACCGGCTTCGCCATCGCCATCGCTTCCAGCACCTTGTTCTGGATGCCGCGGGCGAGCTTCAGTGGCGCGACGATTACGTCGGCGGCGGCGAGCCAGGAGCGCATGTCCGCGACCGCGCCGGTGACGATCACCCGCTCGCCCGCCAGCGCCCGCACCGCCGGCGGCGGATCGCGGCCGGCGATGACGAAGCGGGCGCCGGGGATCAGCGGCAGCACGGCGCGCGCGAACCAGGCGACCGCCTCGGCATTGGGCGGATAATCCATCTGCCCGGTGAACAGCAGCAGCGGCCGCTCGCCCTGCTCCAGGCGCGGGAAATCGGCGGCGGGGCTGAAATGGTCGACGTCGATGCCGTTGGAGAGCGCGCGGATGTTGGCGAGGCCGGTGCGGCCGCGGAACAGCGCCGCCTCGGCCTCGCTGACGAACAGGCAGAGGTCGGCGCGCGCGGCGACGGCGCGCTCGAAGGCGGCGAGCTTGTCGCCCTCGCGGCGATGGACCCAGCGCATCGGTCCGGCGCCCTCGTCCGCATATTGGGCGAACTTGGCGGAATCGACGTCGCCGAAGTCCATCACGAAGCGCTGGCGCACGCCTTCCGGCACGAACTGGCCCATCTGGCCCGAGAAGGCGAAGACGGTGCCGATCGCCTCGTCGGCGAGCTTGCGCCCGGCGAAGGCACGCAGCTTCGGGCTGTCGAACAGGGCCAGCGAGACCGGACGGCCCTCGACCAGCGCGATCGCGCCCGCGGCGACCTTGCTGCGGGTGCGGACCTCGACATGGACCTCGCCGAGACGATCGCCGAGCGCCGCGCGCAAGGCGGGCAGGTGGGCGGCATCCCTCTCGTCGTCGGCGAAGCAGGCGAGGTGGACTCGGGCCAGCGTCGAAAGATGCCGCAGGACGTGCCACGAGCGGATCTTGTCGCCCCGGTCCGGCGGATAGGGAATGCGGTGGGCGAGGAACAGGATGTCGCGCATCATCCCAGCCCCCGCGCGATCGGCGGCCCGAGCCGGTTGGCGAGCGGCAGCGGCAGCTTCTTCCAGAGCGCCACCTGCAGCCGGTATTTGGGATCGAGCGGGTTGACGACGCGCGCGCCGGCGCCGTCGGCGGCGCGCACCGCATAGACCAGGGGCCGCGGCTCGAATCCCCAATTCTCCTTGAACGAATAGGTGCCGGTGCCGAGCTTCGAGCGGCCGAAGTCGAAGCTGGTGCAGCCGCGCCGCGCGCCGTGGCACATCACCTGGTAATACATCATCTCGCTGGCGGAAAATTCGCGCGCGGCCGCGTTGCCGCCGCCCCAATAGGGCATCACCGCGCCGCGGAAGTAGAAATTGACCGCGCTCGCCAGCGGCCGGCCGTCCTTGAGCACCGTCAATATGTCGGCGTCGGCCCCGAACAGATCGAGCATCGCCGCGAACAAGGCGCGCGGATAGACCGGCGAGCCGAGGTTGCGGACCATCTCGGCATAGACCGCATAATGGAGCGCGCGGTCGGCCGCGCCGTTGCCGATGCGGATCTCGAGATCGAATTCGCGGGCGCGGCGGATCGAGCGGTGGCGGCGCTTCATCGCGCGCAGGATCGCCTCGTCGCCGCCCTCGGGCAGCGGCTTCGAAAAGCCGGCATAGACTCCGGTCTGCGCCGCCCAGCCCTCCGGCACCGGCCCGCCGCGCAGCTCCATCGAGCGGCAGCCGAGCTCCCCGGCGAGCGTCCAGCCGGCGGCGACGAGGCGCTCGGCAATCGCCGGATCGTCGGCGATCGGCCCGCCGCCGGTGCCGAAGCCGGTCGAGACCAGGGCGTTGCCGAACAAAGGCGAGCGCATTTCGGTGAGCGGCAGGCAGCCGGTCAGGCGCCCGTGCCGCTCGGCGATCAGATAATGGGCGCGCTGGCCGCAGCCCCGCGCGACGGCGAGGCTCCATTGCGGCCGGTGGAACAGCTCGGCCGCCGGGTGGGCGGCGACATAGGCGTCGATCCGGCCCCGCTCGGCGCCGTCGGCAAGGTCGGCGGCGCGCACGGTCACGGCAGCCGCGCCTGCTCGGCGGCCGCGACCGCGTCGGTGCGGCCCCAGGCATGGGCCTTCATCAGCTTCAGCAGCTTGGGCCGCATGTGCGCGAGGTTGGTGTAATGGCGCAGCCTCGATTTCAGCGGCGCGCCGGCGACCCGCGGCTGGTCCGGATCGATCTCCCAGGGATGGAAATAGAAGATCGCCGGGCGCGCCTCGCGATTGACCCGCGCGATCGCCCGGTCGGAAAGCGCGTAGGGCAGCATCCGGAAGAAGCCGCCGCCGCCCGCGGCGAAGCGGCGGCCGGCGATCTCGACGGTGGTGACCGGAAGCTCGATCAGGTCCGCGCCCGCGACCGGGCGCCAGGCGAAGCGCGGCGCCTCGCGCCAGCCATAATGGTCGTGGCGGATCGGCGCGACGCTCGACGAATAGGCATAGCCCTGCTCGGCGAGCACCTCGTGCGCCCAGGGGGTGCGGGCGTCGATCGAGAAGCTCGGCGCGCGATAGCCGGCGACCCGGCAGCCCGCGGCCTGCTCGATCGCGTCGCGGGCGCGGCCGATATCGGCGCGGAACCCGGCCTCGCTCATCGTGAACACGCGCTTGTGGTCCCAGCCGTGGCTGGCGAGCTCGTGGCCGGAAGCGGCGATTCGGCGGACGAGGGCGGGATGGCGCGCCGCCACCCAGCCGAGCGTGAAGAAGGTCGCCTTGACCCCGGCCTCGTCGAACAGGGCCAGCACCGCGTCGGTGTTGCGCTCGACCCGGCATTCCAGCGTCTCCCACGAATCGCGGGCGATCACCGTCTCGAAGGCGCCGACCTGGAACCAGTCCTCGACATCGACGGAGAGGGCATTCTGCATCGGCCCTCCTGATCAGGCGGCGTGGGTACGATACGCCGTTTCGGGGGCGCTCTCCACCCAATCGACCAGCAAGGTCAGCGCGCGGCGAAGCATCGCCTCCTGCTCGACGACCTGCGCCTCCAAAGCGGCGATGCGCTGCTCGTAGGCGGGGTCGGGCCGGTGCGCGGGCTGCTCGTTGGCGGCGACCGGGGTGGCGCGGGCCGAACGCAGCGGCAGCACCTTTTCCTCTGGCGCGGCGCTGTCGGCGCCCATCTCGGCGGCGACCGCGTGGACCGCGTCCGCGCCGATCGCGGCGGCGCCCTCGACCGCGGCATTGAGCATCAGCCGGTGGGCGAGCTGGTTGACCCGGCGCGGAATGCCGCCCGAGTGGAGATGGATCGCCGCGAAGGCGTCGGGCGCGAATTCGGGAACGCCCTGCCAGTCGACGCGGGTGAGGCGGTGGCGGATGTAGGATTCGACCTCGTCGGCGCCCATCGCGTCGAGATGGTGGCTGGCGATGACCCGCTGGCGCAGCTGCTCGAGGCCCGGCCCGGCGAGCTTGTCGCGGAATTCGGGCTGGCCGAGCAGCACGATCTGGATCAGCGCCCGGCCGCCGACCTGGAAGTTGGAGAGCATGCGCAGCTCCTCGAGCGCCGAGACCGGCAGGTTCTGCGCCTCGTCGACGATCAGCAGGGTGCGCTTGCCGGCGCCGAGGTCCGCCTCGAGCTGCTGCTCGACCGCGTCGAGCAGCCGCGCCTTCTCGACCCGCCCGGTGTCGAGGCCGAGGCCCTGGGCGACGAGCCGGAGCATGTCGTCGCCCTCGACCTGGGTCGAGACGAGGCTGATCGCGTCGAGGCGGGCGCGGTCGATATTGGCGAGCAGGTGCGCGACCAGGGTCGACTTGCCCGCGCCGATCTCGCCGGTGACGGTGATGAAGCCCTCCCCCTGGGCGAGGCCGTAGCCCAGATAGGCCATCGCCTTCCTGTGGGTGCGGCTGTCGAACCAGAAGCGCGCGTCGGGCGTCAGCTGGAACGGCTGTCCGGTAAGGCCGTAGGTCTGCGTGTACATAGGTCTCTCCCGCGCCCGCGCCGGTTAGAAGGTGTACCTGAGGCCGGCGAGCGCCGAGGCGTTGGTCGCCGAATCCGTGCCGTCGTCGCTGTGGTAGACCCCCAGAGCCGCAAGCAGCCGCAGCCGCTCGAGCAGGAAGCTGCGATTGTAGCTCAGGGTCGCGCCCTCGCTGGTCACCGCCTCGGCGCCCGGCAGGTCGCTGTCGTACCAGCTGACATAGGCGTTGAGGTTGATGTCCGAGGTGCGGCTCAAGCGGCGGCCGACATTGCCGTAGACGCTGACGTCCTGGTCATGGCTCGCCTGGGTGGTCACGAAAGCGGCGCCCGACGGCAGGTAGTAGCGGCGATGGTTGTAGCCGGCGCCGATGCCGTAGGTCCACAGCCGGCGCTCGCCGGAGAAGGCGACGTTGACGCCGCGGGCGCGGAACGTCGAGCCCGTGATCGACTGGAGCGAGCGGTCGAAGCAGGCGCCGCCGCCGGTCTGGCCGAAGACGCAGCCGCCGAGGCCGCCCGAGAGCGGATCGCGATTGACGTTAAAGTTGGCCGGCAAGCCACTGATCTGGGTCGTCAATTGCCGCCCGAACGTCTCCACCGTGTCGTACACGACGGCGTTGACCGCGCTGTGGCGGCCGAGCCGGTGGCTCAGCGAGCCGACATAGGTGGTGCCGCCGTAGCGGTGGCCGGCGCGCGCCTGCAATTCGGTGCGCGGGCTCGGCCGCCAGAGGATGCCGCCGTCGTACATGATGCCGTTCATGTCGTAGGTCAGCAGCCGCGGCGCGCTGGGGTCGGGCTGGAGCCGGCCCTGGGCGTCGGGGACCGGCACGCCGCCGGCGTCGCGAACGACGTCGCGCTGCGAGGCCTGGATGTCCTCGTAGCCGACGCCCGCGGTCAGGGCGAGGGTCGGGCTGATCGGGACGACGACGTCGCCGCGCACATAGGCGCCCTCGAAGCGGTTGCGGAAGCGGCCGCCCGAATTCTCGCGGGCATAGCCGGCGCCGACGGTCCAGCCGAACGGCAGGCCGCGATTGGGCGCCATGCCGACGCTGCCGGTCAGGCTGTGCGCGGTCGAGCTGTCGAAATCGTCGTCCAGCTGGCCGCCCGGGCGATGATCGTCGACCCTGGCATAGCCGAAGCGGTAGGCGCCGTTGATCGCGAGCGGCCCGGCATGGGTCGCCAGCGTCGGCCCGGCATAGACGCCGTAGACGTCGACCGCGGCGTCGCGGTTGGTGACTCCGAAGGTGCGCCCGTTGCCGCCGGTGCGGGTGGCGAGCGCGCCGGCGTCGAGCGAGAGCACGCCCGGCGCGACCTCGGCATGGACCTGGGCGACGCCGGAGACGACGTCCTGGTCTCCCGACCGGCTCTGCCAGTCGAAATGGTGCTCGTAGCGCAGGCTCATCCGGGCGGTGACCCGGCGCGTCTCGATATGGCCGTCGACGCCGGCGGCGACGCTGGTGTAGGTCAGCGTCTCGCCGCCATCCAGATCGGCGCTCAGCACCTGCGCGACCTCGAGATAGGGCCGGATCTCGCCGCGGCGGCCGCGGCGCGCCGACGGCGGCGGCGGACCGTCCCCGTCCTGCTGCGTGACCGCGCCGGTGATTCCGGGGTCGGCCGGCGGAGCGCCGTCCTGGGCGTGCGCGCCGGCGCCGGCCAAAGTGAGGCCGATCGCGAAGGCGAGATGGCGGAGCCGGCGCGTCAGGTGAAGCTCATTGGTCATGGCCATATCCATCATAAGCGCCGAACTTGCGGCCGGTGACGGCGAGGCCCGCGCCGTTGAGGACGAGGCCGATGCGGCCGCATCCCCGGAGCAGGCCGATCGTCTCGCGCAGATCGGCTTCGGTTGTCTGGTCGGCGCGCACGACGACCAGCGCCTGGCCGACATGGCCGGCGAGGACGGTGGCGTGCGACGCCATCAAAGCAGGCGGGGAATCGAACAGGATGATCCTGCGCCTGTCGCCGGCGACGAGCTTCGCCAGCACCTCCCGAGTACGATCCGAAGCGAGCAGCTCCGGCACATTATTGGCCTTGCGCCCCGCGGGCAGGACCGAAAGGCCCGGCACGTCGGTGCGGATGACGAAGGATTCGGGGTCGGCGCCCGCGTCGGCGAGCGCATCGACCAGCCCCGGGCCCCGGCCGTCGATGCCGAGCAAGGCGAGCGCCTCGGGCTTGGGGAAATCGGCGTCGACGAGCAGCACCTCGATGTCGCGCTCGCCGGCGAGGCTGAGCGCGAGGTTGATCGCGCAGAAGGTCTTGCCCGCCTTGGGCTGGGCCGAGCAGATCAGCACCGCGCGGCTGTCGGTGCGTTCGACGTCGGCGACCAGCTGGTGCTTGATCAGCCGGAACTCCTCGGCAAGGCCGGTGGCGGGCGCGTCGAGATCGATGAAGCCCCGTTCGGTCAGCCCCTTGCGGTCGACCTCGGCGACTCCGGCGACTCCGGCAGCGGGGCGCGGCGGTTCGACGGCGCGCAAGGCGCGGGGGGCCGGCGGGGGCGCGGCGGCCGGCGCCGGCTCAGGCTTCGGTTCGGGAACCGGCTCCGCCGCCGGCGCGGCGGCGGGCGCGCGCAGGGCGGCGCCGAAATCGTAGATCTCGGCAGCGCGCTCGAGCAGGGATTGGGGCGTATGCTTCATCTCGTTCCTCATGCCGCCGAGCTTCGCTGCCAGAATTCGACGAGGATCAGCACCGTCCAGCTCGCGGCCAGCGCCGCGCCGGCGCCGCCGAGCCAGATCAGCCGCTGGCGGCGGCGGACGCGCTCGGGCGCGGTGACCACTTCGCTGATCGTGCCGAGCACCGGCAGGCCGGTCACTTCGGCGAGCTTGCCCTGGGTCGGGAAGGTGGTCTGGAGCTGGCCGGCGACGAACGCCGCGGCGACGCCGGCGCCGAGGCCGAGGATCAGCACCGCGGTCAAGAGGATCGGCCGGTTCGGCGCCGCCGGCACGCTCGGCACGCTCGGCGGCTCGACGACGTTGACGATCAGCGGGCTGGTGCGGGCCTGGATGTCGCTGCGCAGCCGGACCTGCTCGCGATTGGCGAGCAACTGGTCATATTGCTGCTTGAGGACCTCGTAATCGTGGGTCAGCCGGGTCTGCTCGGCGGCGAGGCCGGGCTGGGTCGACTGGCGCGAGGTCAGCTGGGAAAGGTCGGACTGGAGCTGGTTGCGGCGCGCGGTGGCGGCGGCGAGGCTGGCCTCGCGCTCGGCCATCATCGCGCGCAGGGACACGTAGCTCGGATTGGACATGCCGCCGGTATTGCCGCTCTGCCGCTCGGACGCGGCATAGGGGCGCAGCCGCGCGATCTGCTGGCGCGCATAGACGATGTCGGGATGCGATTCGGTCCAGCCGCGGGCGAGGTAGCCGGCGATCTGGCCCTGGAGCTGGGCGATCTGGCCGGTGGCGCTGCCGCCGCTGTCGCCGACCCCCGGGATCGTCTGCGGCGTCGCCGCGAGCTGGGCGCGCATCGAATTCAAGGCGCCGTTGGCGGCGGCGATCTGCTGCTCGAGATTGGCGAGCTCGACCTGGGCCGCCGACATCCGATCGGCGATCGAGCCGGAGCCGGGCAGCACGCCGAGGAAGCGCTGCTCGAACTCGACCCGGCGCTGCTCGGCCTCCTGCAGCGCCACTTCGCGGCGGCGCAGCTCCTGGTCGTAGAATTGCAGCCCCTGGCCGGTCTCGCGGCGGTCGCCCGACAGGTTCTGCTCGACGAACAGGTCGATCAGGCCCTGCACGGTGGCGGCGGCGGTGCGGGCGTTCTGGCCGTTGGAGAAGCCGGAAATGTTCGAGTTCGCCTTGATCTCGATGCCGCCGTCGGGCTGGGCGGTGACGGTGACGCGGCTGCGCAGCCCGGCGACGATTCCGGGCAGGTCGCGCTCGCTGGCGACGAGGCTGTTCAGATCGGTGCGGCGGACGACGCGGACGAGATTCTCGTTCGAGGTCAGGGTCTGCTTCAATCGCAGCAGCTGGTTGTTGCGCTCGTCCGGGGTGATTCCGATCTGGTTGGGCAGGATCGACTGCATCTGGACGAACAGCCGCGCCTTGGCCTCGTAGCTCGACGGGATCAGGGCGATGACCAGCCAGCCCAGCACGCACACGCCCCAGGCGACCGCGATCGCCAGCCAGCGCCGGCGCCAGACCTGGTGGAGGGCAAGCCTCAGCTGGTCGTAAAGCCCGCCCATCGCCTTTAGAACATGCTTTCGGGGATGATGATGACGTCGCCCGGCTCGAGCCGGACGTTGGCGCGGACGTCGCCGCGGCGCAGCAGGCTGGCGATGCGCAGATTATATTCGCGCTGCCGGCCGCTGTCGCGGTCGACCCGGATCAGGCGGGCGCGGTCGCCGGCGGCGAATTCGGCGAGGCCGCCGACCGCGATCATCGCGTCCAGCAGCGTCATGTTGGCGCGATAGGGGATCGCCGCCGGCCGCGTCGTCGCGCCGACGATCCGGATCTGCTGGCTGAAGCTGCCCTGCGGCCGGTTGACGATCACCGAGACGAGCGGCTCCTGGATATATTGGGAGAGCGCGGCGCGGATGTCGTCGGCGAGCTGGGCGGGCGTCTTGCCGGCGGCGACCATGTCGGTGATCAGGGGGGTGGTGATGCGGCCGTCGGGGCGGACCTGGACGGTCGCGCCCAATTCCTGGTTGCGCCAGACGAAGACGGTGATCTCGTCGAGCGCGCCGATGATGTAATTCTCGCTGACCTGGGTGTCGTTGCCGTTGGCGACGAAATCGGCGGGCGGCAGGACATGGCCGCTGGGGCCGCCGGACGCGCAGCCGGCGAGCGCGACGGCGCCGACGGTGGCGACAAGGGCAGCCCAGGACTTTGCGGATACGCGCATGGTCACTCCTCTTCACTCGCTCGGCACGCCTGCACCGCGCGTCCCGGAACGGGATCGCGGCGCGGGCTTTGCGCCGGCTATGGGGCGAAGAGGTAAAATTACCGTTAGGAACAAGGGGGTTTCGGGGCGCTGTCCCGGATCGGGACCGGGGCCCGGACAAGCGTTAATCGCGTCCGTTCACCGTCATTTCGAGCGCCGGCTGCTGGGCGAGGAACGCCTGCGGGCTGGCCGACAGGCCGTAGGCGCCGGCGAGGAAGATCGCGACGAGGTCGCCGACCTGGGCGGCCGGCAGCATGACGTCATCGGCGAGCCGGTCCAATGGCGTGCAGAGGCAGCCGACGATCGAGACCTCCTCTTCCCCCTCCTCGCCCGCCGCGCCGAAGCGGCCGGCGATCGCCGCCGGATAGTTGCGGCGGACGATTTGGCCGAAATTGCCGGAGGCGGCGAGCTGGTGCTGGAGGCCGCCGTCGACGATCAGGAAGGTCTTGCCGTGGCTGACCTTCTTGTCGACGATCCGGGTCAGGTAGACGCCCGCCTCGCCGACCAGCCAGCGGCCGAGCTCGATCGCGAATTTCGTGTCGCTCAGGATCGCGGGACGGCCCGCCAATGTTGCCGAAAGTGCCACGGCAACGGATTCGACGTCGAGCGGGCGCTCGCCGTGGAAGTGGGGGATGCCGAAGCCGCCGCCGAGATTGACCAGCGGCGGGGCGGCGCCGATCTCGGCGGCAAGCGCGCCGGCGAGCGCGACGGTGGCGCCTTGCGCGTCGATCAGCGCCTGGGGATCGAGCGCCTGCGAGCCGGCGAAGATGTGGAAGCCGCGCCATTCGGCGCCGCCGTCGAGCAGGCGCCGCACCAGAGCCGGAACCCGGGCGGCGTCGACCCCGAACGGCTTGGCGCCGCCGCCCATCCGCATGCCCGAGCCCTTGATCTCGAAATCGGGGTTGACCCGCACCGCCAGCTTCGGCCGGCGGCCGAGCTTGGCCGCGATCGCCAGCGCCCGTTCGACCTCGCCCTCGGATTCGGCGTTGAGGGTGACGCCCTCCTGGATCGCCTCGGCGAGGTCGGCGTCGCGCTTGCCCGGCCCCGCGAAGCTGATGCGGGCGGCGTCGGCGCCGGCCTCGAGGGCGAAGTCAAGCTCGCCCGCCGAGGCGATGTCGAGGCCGTCCACATGCCTGGCAACATGCCTGAGCAGGGGGCCGTAAGAATTTGCTTTTATGGCATAATGCAAATGCACATCCGCGAAGGCGGCGCGGAAGCGGGCGACCCTGGCGTCGATCAGGCCGAGGTCGTAGACGAACAAGGGCGTGTCGCCGGCCTCGGCGACGAGCGCGTCGGCGCGGCGGCCGCCGACCAGCAGCATGAAGTCCTCGTCGGCCGCATAGCCGGCCGGGATCGGGCCCATGGCCTTGCTCATGCGGTCAGCTCGCTCCTGAGCCCGACCCGGTCGAGCTTGCCGTTGGGGCCGCGCGGCAGCGCGTCGCGCCAGATTATCGGCCCGGGCTGCATGAAATTGGGCAATTGCCGCTTGAGGAATTCCCGCAACGCCGCCTCCTCGCCGCGCCGGTCGGGACGGACGATCAGCGCGATCCCCTCCCCCAGCCGCGCATCGGGATAGCCCAACGCGACCGCTTCGGCCACCAGCCCCGAGGCGAGCGCCGCCTCCTCGATCTCGGTCGGGCTGACCCTGTTGCCCGAGCTCTTGATCATGCCGTCCTCGCGGCCGAGGAAATAGAGCAGGCCGGCGGCGTCGCGGCGGACGCGGTCGCCCGACCAGACCGCCATGCCGCCATAAGACGAGCCTTCGGGCGCGGGCTTGAAGCGCTCGGCGGTCCGCCCGGGATCCCGCCAATAGCCTTGGGCGACCAAAGGCCCGGCATGGACCAGCTCGCCCTCCTCCGCCGCCCTCCCGTCCGCGCCCACCACCATGATCTCCGCGAACGGGATCGCGCTCCCCATCGAATCGGGATGGGCGTCGAGCAGGGCGGGCTCGAGATAGGTCGAGCGGAAGGCCTCGGTGAGCCCGTACATCGAATAGATGTCGGCGGCCGGGAACAGCTCGCGCAGCCGCCGCACCACCGACGGCGCGAGCTTGCCGCCGCTGTTGGTGAGCCGCCTGAGCGACAGCGCGGCCGCGGCCGGCCAGGGCGCCTCGACCAGCTGAACCCACAGCGGAGGAACGCCCGCCAACGTACTGATTTGATGGCGCTCGACGGCGCGGATCACGTCGCGCGCGGTGAGATAGTCGAGCGGCACGACGCAGCCGCCCGCGGCCCAGGTCGAGAAGAGCTGGTTCTGGCCGTAATCGAAGGCGAACGGCAGCACCGCGAGAACGCGGTCGTCGGCGGCGAGCCGCAGATAATGGGCGACGCTGATCGCGCCGAGCCACATGTTCGCGTGGCTCAGCATCACCCCCTTCGGCCGCCCGGTCGAACCCGACGTGTAAAGCAGCGCGGCCAGGTCCTCGGGATCGTTGTCCGACGGTGCTAATGGATTAGCAGTGAAATAAAGGGCCTCGCTCTCCCCCTCCACGAGGATGGGACAGTGCGCGTCGCCGGGCTCCAGCGTGGCGGCGCGGGCGCTCGCCGTGAGCAGCAGGCTCGCATCGCTGTCCGCCAGAATGTGGGCGACCTGCATGCGCTTGAGCAGCGGGTTGACCGGCACGTGAATCAGCCCCGCGCGGGCGCAGGCGAGCGGGAGCAGGGCGGTGAGGCGGGTCTTGGGCAGCCAGGACGCGACCCGGTCGCCTTTCGCCAGCCCCCTTCCCTTCAGCCCGGCGGCGAGCGCGCCGACCGCTTCGTCCAGCCCGGCATGATCGAGCGGCCCCTCGCGCGTGACCAGCGCCGGCGCCGCCCGATCGCCGCGCAGCGCCAGGTGGTCGAGCGGACAAGGCGTCGGGTCGGGCGTTTCCAACTTCATTCCTGCTTAAACGGCGTCATGATAGAGCCAGGGCAAAGGGGCATAAAGCGTGACGGTTAACATCGCTTTGTTCGACGATCTCGACGCCGTCGCGGCCGCCGCCGGCGGCGCCCTCGACCGCGCGGCGCAGCCGAGCCTGTTCAACCGGCTCGCCTGGTACCGGCTGATCCACGATCATTGCCCGCCGCCGGGCAAGCTGCTGGTGGTCCGGGCCGGCGGCGCCTGGCTGTTCCTCGCCGTCGAAGGGCGCGAGGCGCGCGCTTACGCGGCCTGGTATTCGCTGCGCTTCGACGCGGTCGGCGAGCGGGGCGGTGACGCCATGACGGCAATCGCCGCCGCGTTGCGCGCGCGCGGCCTGACCCATGTCGAGCTGGCGCCGGTCGAGGATCCCGAACCGCTGCGGGCGGCGTTCCGCGAGGCCGGCTGGCGCGCGTTCGCGACGCCCAAGACCGGCAATTGGCGGATCGACACGAGCGGCATGGATTTCGAGGCCTATTGGGCGGCGCGGCCGGCGCAGCTCAGGAACACCGCCAAAAGGCGCGGCAGGACCGCCGGGCTCGAGATCGAGATCTACGACCGGTTCGACGCACGCGCCTGGGCCGATTACGAGGCCGTCTACCGGGCGAGCTGGAAGCCCGAGGAAGGCTCCTTCCCGTTCCTGCGCGCGCTCGCGCAGCAGGAAGGCGCGGCGGGAACGCTCCGGCTCGGCATCGCCCGCAAGGACGGGCGGCCGGTCGCGGCCCAGCTCTGGCTGGTCGAGAATGGCGAGGCGATGATCCACAAGCTCGCTTATGCGGAATATGCCAAGGCGATGTCGCCGGGCACCCTGCTCGGCATGGCGATGTTCCGCCGGGCGATCGACGAGGATCGGGTGCGCGTCATCGATTACGGCACCGGCGACGATGCCTACAAGAAGGACTGGATGGGCGAACGCCGCACCCTGTGGCGGATCGACGCGTTCAACCCGGCGACGCTGCGCGGCCTCGCCAGCGCGGCGCGGGCCGGCGCCTCGGCGCTTGTCGGGCGCGGCCGGAGCGGTTAGCACCCGGCAACCGCCCGCCACGACAGGGGAAAGCATGGCGACCGCACCCGACGACGCCCACGAGGTCGATACGACGCTGCGCGCCGTCCTCGCCGACGTGCTCGGCCTCGATCCCGCGCGGGTCGCCGGCTTCCGCGAGGAGACGCCCCTGTTCGGCGCCCTGCCCGAATTCGATTCGATGGCGGTCGCGGGCCTCCTGACCGAGCTGGAGGAACGGCTCGGCATATTGATCGAGGACCATGAGGTCGACGCCGACATGATGGAGACGTTCGGCGCGCTCCTGACTTTCGCCCGGGACAAGACTCTCCGGTGACGGCGCCCGGGCTCGCTTTCGAGCAGTTCCCGGTTTCCGGCCGCAAGGAATGGCTGATGCGGCTCGGCCGGCCGCACGCGCCGGCGATCCTGTTCGTGCCGCCTTTGTTCGAGGAGATGAACCGGACGCGGGCGCTGATCGCCGCTGCGATGCGCTGGCTCGCCAAACGCGGCCATGGCTGCTGGCTCCTCGACCTCTCCGGCACCGGGGAGAGCGAGCGGGCGCTGGGCGAGGTGAGCTGGGACGACTGGCGTCATGACGTCATTTCGGCCGCCGCCTATATCGCTGAAAAGGCACGAAAACCCTTGATCGCGAGCCTGCGCGGCGGAGCCCTGGTCGACGACGGCGCCGAGGCGCGCGGCTGGTGGCGGCTGGCGCCGGTCGAGGGCGCGGCGGTGACTCGCGACATGGTGCGCTCGGGCCTCGCCGGCGGCGTCGAATGGGCGGGCTACGACCCCTCGCCCGGCCTGCGCGAGGCGCTCGAGGCGGCGGCGCCGGCGGCGGTGAAGTCGCTGCGCACGGTGCGGCTCGCCAGCGACCGCGGCGACGCCGACGCGAAGATCGAGGGCCCCGCCTTGTGGCGCCGCTCCGAGCCGGGCAATTCGGCCGCGCTCGCCGACGCGCTCGCCGCCGACCTCCACCGCTGGAGCCGCGAATGCGTCGCCTTCTGAGCTTCGAGGCCGCCGGCGCCGAGCTCGCGGCGAGCCTCGATTCGACCGGCGGCACCACCGGCCTGGTGCTGGTCACCGGCGGCAGCCAGACCCGGATCGGTTCGCATCGCATGTATGAAAGGCTCGCCAAAGCCCTCTCCGAGAACAGCTTTCCCTGCTTTCGCTTCGACCGGCGCGGGGTCGGCGACAGCCCCGGCGAGGATCCCGGCTTCCGCGGCGGCGAAGCGGACCTGCGGGCGGCCGTCGCCGCCTTCCGCCGCGAGCTGCCGGCGCTCGAGCGGGTGATGGGGCTCGGCCTGTGCGACGGCGCGACCGCGCTCGCTTTGTTCGGCAAGGCGGCCGGGATCGACGCCCTGATCCTGGTCAACCCCTGGCTGGTCGAGGCGGAAGCCGACGCGCCGGCGCCCGCCGCGATCCGGGCGCATTACCGCAAGCGCCTGCTGAGCCGCGACGGCTGGAAAAAACTTCTTTCCGGCAGAGTTGATTATCGAAAGCTGCTTGGAGGGATTCTCAAGATCTCCGCGAAGCGGGAACGCGCGCCGCTCGCCCGCGAGGCGGCCGCGGCGCTGCGCGCGAGCGGGCTGCGCGCCTGGCTGATCCTCGCCGAGGGCGACGGCACCGCGATCGCCGCGGTCGAGGAGCTGAAGGCGCCCGCCTTCGCCGGCCTGATCGAGGGCCGCGAGATCGTGAAGAGCGACTCCCACACCTTCGCCCGCCCCGGCGACGAGGCGGCGCTGCTGCAAGCGACCGTCCGCGCGATCGAGGCGCTGTCACGGTAACCGTCGTCCCGGCGAAGGCCGGGACCTCAGGTCGATAGGTCACGGCGCGGCTCGCCGAGATTCCGGCCTTCGCCAGGATGACGGCTAGCCGAGAATGACGTCCCAGAGGTCATCCCATGTCGGAGTCGCCTCCGCGATAAGGCGCAATTTCCACGCGCGCCGCCATTCCTTGATCGCCTTCTCGCGGGCGATCGCCTCCTCGATCGTGGGATAGGGCTCCGCGAGGACCAGGCGCGTCAGGTTGTAGCGCTTGCAGAAGTTGGAGCCTTTGCCCTCGCGATGCTGGGCCACCCGCTCCACGATATCGGCGCAGACGCCGGCGTAGAGCACGCCGTGCGGCTTGTTGGTCATTATATAGACCCACCCGCCCTTCATGGCGGCCGTTTGATGCAGCCGCGGTCCGGATGCCAGCGACTTCTCGTCCCGTGGTCCCAGCCTTCGCCGGGATGACGGAATTAGGCGTGCTGCATCACGGCTTGGGGCTTGGCTTCGAAGTCCGCCTCGGCGAGGAACTTTTCGGCGTCCAAGGCGGCCATGCAGCCGGTGCCGGCGGCGGTCACCGCCTGGCGGTAGATCTTGTCCATCACGTCGCCGCTGGCGAACACGCCCGGGACGCTGGTGCGGGTCGTCCCGGGCTCGACCCGGATATAGCCGTCCGAGTCGAGGTCGAGATGGCCGCGGAACAGGCCGGTCGCCGGCGAATGGCCGATCGCGACGAACGCGCCTTCCGTGTCGAGCCGCTCGATCGCGCCGGTCTGGGTGTCCTTGAGGTCGACCGCGACCAGGCCCTCGGGCTCGCCGCCGGCGACGAACTGGGCGACCTCGCGGTTCCACATCACCTTGATGTTGGGATGGGCGAACAGCCGGTCCTGCAGGATCTTCTCGGCGCGCAGCGCGTCGCGGCGGTGGATCAGGGTGACGTCATGGCTGTGGTTGGTCATGTAGAGCGCTTCCTCGACCGCGGTATTGCCGCCGCCGATCACGACCACCTTGCGGCCGCGATAGAAGAAGCCGTCGCAGGTCGCGCAGGCCGAGACGCCCTTGCCCTTGAGATGCTCCTCCGAGGGAAGGTTGAGCCAGCGCGCCTGGGCGCCGGTGGCGATCACCAATGTGTCGCCGAGATATTCGGCGCCGCTGTCGCCCTTCATCCGGAACGGGCGCCGGGAGAGGTCGACCTCGGAGATATGGTCCCATTCCATCCGGGCGCCGACATGCTCGGCCTGCTTCTGCATCTGCTCCATCAGCCAGGGGCCCTGGATCACCTCGGCGAAGCCGGGATAATTCTCGACGTCGGTGGTGATGGTGAGCTGGCCGCCGGGCTGGATGCCCTGGACGACGATCGGCGCGAGGCCGGCGCGGGCGGCGTAGATGGCGGCGGAAAGGCCGGCCGGGCCGGAGCCGAGGATCAGCATGCGGGACGAGTGGGTGGCGGTCATGGCTGGGAGGTAAGGGCCGCGCGTGGCCCGCGCAATGCCGCTTTTGCTTCTATCCACAGGTTGATAGAAGCCGCCCCGATTCCCTCCCGCGAAGAGAGCAAGGCCATGACCGCCCGCGAAAATCCGATCGGCCTCGACGGCTTCGAGTTCGTCGAGTTCACCAGCCCCGACCCCGAGGCGCTGGCGGGCCTGTTCGTCAAATTGGGCTTCACCCATGTCGGCAACCACCGCTCGAAGAACGTGCGCCACTACGCGCAGGGCGACATCAACTTCATCCTCAACATGGAGCCGTCCGGCCAGCCCGCCGCCTTCCGCCAGGCGCACGGCCCCTCGGCCAACGGCATGGCGTTCCGGGTCAGGGACGCCAGGAAGGCGCTGGCGCTGGCGCTCGAGCGCGGCGCCGTGCAGGCGAAGACCGAGCGCGGCCCGGGCGAGCTCGACATCCCGGCGATCGAGGGGATCGGCGGTTCCTACCTCTACCTCGTCGACCGCTACGGCGCCGAGCAGATCTACGACGTCGACTTCGAGCCGGTACCGGGCGCGGGCCGCGACGACAACAGCGTCGGCCTGCACACGCTCGACCACCTCACCCACAATGTGAACCGCGGCCGGATGGACCATTGGGCGGGCTTCTACGAGAAGATCTTCAACTTCCGCGAAATCCGCTATTTCGACATCGAGGGGACCCGGACCGGCCTGCTCTCGCGGGCGATGACCGCGCCCGACGACAAGATCCGCATCCCCCTGAACGAGAGCCAGGACGAGTACAGCCAGATCGCCGAATATCTGAAGGAATATAAGGGCGAAGGCATCCAGCACCTCGCCTTCGCCACCGACGACATCTTCACCACCGTCGACAAATTGCGCGCCAACGGCATCCGCTTCCAGGACAGCCCTGACACCTATTACGACATGATCGACCAGCGCATCCCGGGCCACGCCCACGACGTCGCCGCGATGCGCGCGCGCCGGATCCTGATCGACGGCTCGCCCGAGACCGGCGAGGGACTGCTCCTCCAGATCTTCACCGAGAACATGATCGGCCCGATCTTCTTCGAGGTGATCCAGCGCAAGGGCAACGAAGGCTTCGGCGAGGGCAATTTCAAGGCCCTGTTCGAATCGATCGAGCTCGACCAGATCCGGCGCGGCGTCATCCCGGCGGCGGAATCGGACGCCTGAGCCCTGCTTGCCGGTCCCGTCCGTACCGGGTTAAGCTGGCCGCCGGGCCCACTTTCCTTCTGCCTTCGGGAGTTACCATGAAGCTTCGCAAATCCCTCGCTTTGTCCGTCCTGCTGGCGCTGGCCGCGCCGGCGCTCGCCCAGTCGGCGCTCCGGGTCGGCGCCACCGTGACCGATCCCCAGGGCGGCACGGTCGGCACGATCATCGCGATCAACGGCGCCAACCTGACTTTGCGCACCGACCGGCACGAGGTGCCGCTGCCGGTATCGTCCTTCACCGCCACCGACAGCGCCGTGCTGTTCGGCATGACCCAGGCCGATTTGAATGCCGCGATCGAGGCGGCGCAGGCGCGCGCCCAGGCCGCCTTCGCGGTCGGCGCGATCGTCAAGGACCGCAACGGCGCCGTGCTCGGCCCGGTCCAGGCGCTCGACGCCCAGAGCGTCACCATCCAGCTGAGCAACGGCCTCGTCCGGGTGCCGCGCAGCGCACTCGCCGCGGCGGCGGACGGGCTGGTGACCGGCGCGACCCTCGCCGAGCTCCAGCCCCACGCGACGCCGGCGCCGGCGCCGGAGCCCGCGCCGGGCCAGTAGGCGCGGGCCAATCGGCGCCGGCCGCTAGCGCCGGGGCTGCGCGCGATACTCGCTGCGGGGCTCGTGCAGGGTGGCGCCGCCCGGGCGCTCGAACTGGTCGCGCAGCGAGCGCGCCAGCCCTTCCAGCGCCTCCTGCATATCGGCCGAAAGCGTGAAATAGGAGAATAGCAGGTCGCTCGCGCCCTCGCCGAGCCAGGTCTCGCTGCGCCGGCCGGTCAGAATATAGGCGACGTCGACATTGGCGCCGGCGAGTCGCGCCAGATAGTCGGCGCGCAGCTCGCGCCGGTCGTTCTCGTAGAGGCTCTGCTTGGGAACGTCGGTCCCGACCAGCTCGGCGAACTCGGCCTGCTTCAGCCCGAGCCGCTTTCTCTCTTCGGCGAGACGCGCACCGAAACTCATCTCTTTCAGAAAGTCCTTCTTGACAGATCACCGGAAAGCATTGAACAGGGCAATTACACGTTCGTCGCGGACAGCATCGCATATGATGAGCCTCCTTGTCGTGCCAAATCTCCGCCCGCGCCCGTGCCGCGCGCCGGCTTGCGCCCCGGCGATCCGATGACGTCGGAAGACTCGCGGATGGGAGGCTACTCCGCGCGCGAGCTGGTCCTCGCCGCGGCCGCCCGCGCCGTGCTCGCCGCCTTTCGCGAGCCGCTCGAGGAAAGGCGCCTGACGCCGCCCGCCAATGCGACCCTGCGCCTGCTCGAGACGGCGCTCGACCCCTACCCGCCCGGCCGCCTCGACGATCCCGACAAATAAGCGCTTCCGGAGCCGGGCGGGCGCCGATAAGGTCGGCGCGACCTGGGAGGGCGGAATGGCTGGCGCTGCGTTGAAGAAATCGAGGCCGAAGGCGGCGGCGGGCCCGTCGCCGAGCTGGGAGACGGACGCGCTCGGCTTCCTGATCGCGCCGGTGACCCCGGAGGAATTCCTCGGCCGCTATTACGAGCGCGAGGCGCTGGTCAACATCAGGGGCGAGCCCGAGCGCTACGCCGACCTGCTGACCCTCGACATCCTCGATCATTTCATCAACAGCGCCGACCTGCGCGAGGGCATGATCGACCTCACCAGCCAGAAGAAGCGCATGTCGCGCGACGATTATGTCGAGGAGGGCGGCCGCGTCAGCCGGGTGGCGATCGCCGAGGAATATCTGGACGGCGCCACCATCATCCTGCCGCAGCTCCACGATTCGATCTTCAAGCTGGGCGAGTTCTGCCGGGCGCTGGAGGAGGTCTTCTCCTGCCACATGCAGACCAACATCTACCTGACCCCCTCCGGCAATCAGGGCTTTCCGATCCATTACGACAATCACGACGTGTTCGTGATGCAGGTGTCGGGGGCCAAGGCCTGGCGGGTCTACGGGGTGCCGGTCGAGACTCCGTTCCGCGGCGAGCGGTTCGAGCTCGGCCAGTACGAGCCGGGCCCGGTCAGCCGCGAGTTCACGCTCAATCCGGGCGACTGCCTCTACCTGCCGCGCGGGATGATGCACGACGCGGAGAATGTCGGCGAGGAGCCCTCGCTCCACATCACCGTCGGGCTGATCACCAAGACCTGGGCCGATCTCATGCTCGAATCGATCTCCGAGCTGGCGCTGACCTCGCCCGAGATGCGCCGGTCGCTGCCGGCGGGCTTCGCGGGCCGCGACTTCGACCGCGAGGCGGCGCGCGCCCAGTTCGACCGGCTCCGCCGCGAGATCGCCGACAAGGCCGGCATGGACGGCGCCTTCGACCTGCTCGCCGACAATTTCGTCCGCGGCCGGCGGCCGAACGTCGCGGGCGTGATCTCCGCCGCGGTGTCGGGCCCGCAGGAGGGCGACCGCTTCCGGCGGCGCCGGTTCGTGCCGTGGAACGTCGCCGACGACGAGGGCAAATTGGTGCTGATCGGCCCGGGCGGCGACCTCGATTTCGAGCCCGAGGAGGGCGACGCGCTCGACATCGCCTTGTCCGGCGCCCCGTTCACCGCCGCCGACCTCAAGTGCAAGGAGCCCGCCGAGCTGATCAAGACGCTCTGGTCGGGCGGCTATCTGGAGCGGCTCTCGTCATCCTGACGAAAGTCAGGACCCATGAACACGGATTGCGAGATTTCGCGCCGACCGTGTTCATGGATCCCGGATCAGGTCCGGGATGACGTCAGGGCCCTAGCGCCGGATCGAGACGGCCTGGACGGCGGCGCGCCGGCAATGGGCGCGGACCGCTTCGACCAGCGGAAAATCGGCGGCGGCGCGGGCGACTCGCTCGCCTTCCTCGCAATCGCCGGCGCGAACGATCTCGCCGACCCGCGCGCCGAGCTCGGGAGAGCCGGCGCGCAACGGGCCGGCGGGCCCGGCCGGGACCGCGCGCGAGGCCTCCGCCCGCAGCGCCTCGTCATTGACCCCGGTCCAGCGGGTGAACAGGCCGGAAAAGGCCGCCGCGGGGTCGGGCGCCGCGGCCGCCGGCGGCGGCGCGGCCGAGGCGAGCGCGGAAGCGATCAGATATCCGGTCATCGCGATCATCGTCGGGCCTTTGCCTTGGTCGTCCTGAACGCCGCAGGAACGGGCTGGTAGCGGCGGACCGCTCCTGCCATAACGCAGCTCGCAAAGAGTGGTGGCCCCGGCCGGTTTTTCAAGGGGCGAGGGAAAGCTCGCCCGGCCGGATCCGGCCACCCGCGCGGCGCCGCCCCGTCCGCCACGAGCGGAAAATTTCGTCGCGATACCAAATGCTTGCCGACCCGACGCGATTGCGGCTATCGCGCGAGGCAACCGGATTGAGGAATGGCCATGCCCGACATCATTGGAACCGCGGGAAACGACGTCCTCACCGGCACGGCGGGGGACGACACGATCCAGGGCCTCGGCGGCGACGACGTGCTGACCGATACGCTGGACGGCGAGGACAGGCTGCTCGGCGGCGACGGCAACGACCGGATCACGGTCATCCACAGGTCCGGCAACGGCAGGGCGACCGTGGATGGGGGCGCCGGCAACGACCGCATCCTGGTCGCGGGTCCGGACAACACCATCGCCACCGGCTCGGGCGCCGACGTCGTCCTCGGCGAGGGCAGGCTGATCGTGACCGACTTCACGCCCGGCGACGGCGGCGACCGGATCGAATGGGCGCCGATCCTGGCCAGGCTCGCCCTCTGGGACCAGGCGAGCAATCCCTTCGCCGGCCAGCAATGGCTGCGCGCGCTCCAGAACCCGACCTCCCTGGCCATCCAGTACGACTCCTCCGGCAGTGGGGGGGGCTCCTGGTCCGACTTTATCTATCTCGGCGGAATCACCGCCGCGCAGCTCACCGCGTTCAACCTTTCCGGCCTCACCATCGACGGCGCCGCGCCGACCAACCTCGTCCTCAACGGCGGCGCCGGCGCCGACGATCTGCTCGGCCTGGCCGGCAGCGACACGATCAACGGCGCCGGGGGCAACGACACGATTTACGGCGGCATCGGCCACGACACGATCGACGGCGGCGACGGCGACGACTTCATCGACGGCGAGCTCGGCAGCGACACCATAACCGGCGGCCAGGGCAACGACGTCCTCGTCGACAGCTATGGCTATCAGGGCAGCGTCGACGGCGGCATCGGCAACGACACGATCACAGTCGATCTCGCCGCCGCGTCCTTCATGGTGCCGGGACCGCTAGGGGCGGCCACGCACGTCTTCTTCCGGTCCGTCTTCGGCGGCGAGGGCGACGACCTCATCACCTTCGTGGCGCGCAAGGACACCCAGGCAACGATCGAGGGCGGCAACGGCAATGACGAGATCCGCTATTCGGCGGTGCTCGCCGTCGGGTTCACCACCAATGTCGCGATGACGATCCTGGCCGGCGACGGCAACGACCTGGTTTCGGTCACCGGTCCGGCGACGATCACGCTCGGCGCCGGCGCCGACATCGTCCGGGTCGGCCCCGCCGCTCCGGTCCACGAAACCGCGCCGCCCCACATCACCGACTTCCAGACGGGCGCGGGCGGCGACGTAGTGGATCTGCCGACCATGCTCGCGGCGAACGCCTATGGCTGGGACTATTCCGGCAATCCGCTGGTGCTGGTCCAGAACGGATCCAATGTCGAGCTGAGGATCAACACCAGCGTGACCCTCCTGGTGTTCGACAACCGCACCATCGCCCAGTTCACCACCGAGAATTTCGGGGGCTTCCCGGTCGGCGGCGCCGAGCCGGCGGGGGCGACGATCACCGGCACCGGGGCCGACGACACGCTCGTCGGGACGATCGGGGACGACACGATCTCCGGGCTCGGCGGCAACGACACCATTCGCGGCGGCTTCAACGGCGACACGATCTTCGGCGGCGACGGCGCCGACGTGCTCGACGGCGAGGGCGGCTCCGACCATGTCGAAGGCGGCGACGGAAACGATATCCTCAACGACACGCGCAGCGGCAACGACACCCTGCTCGGCGGCGGCGGCGACGACCTCATCGTCGTCAGCCATCCCGACTTCTTCTCGCCGGACATGTTCGTCGACGGCGGCGAGGGAAACGACGTCATCCGGATCGACAACGCCACCGGCACGATCCTGGGCGGCGGCGGCAATGACGATGTCTCGCTCATCCGGGCGATCTTCGACACGCTAACCGTCGATCTCGGCGCGGGTGATGACATCGTGCGGTGCTACCTCGCCGATCTGCAGCAGGTCGGCAGCAGCCTGACCCTCGGCGCCGGCAAGGACCTGGTCCTGATCTTCAATTATGCGGTCCGGCTCAACATCCTCGATTTCCAGCCGGGCGAGGAGGGCGACCGGCTCGATCTGAGCTTCTATGCCGGGTCCAATCCGTTCGGCTCCGGCGCGCTCGGGATCACCCAGGTCGGCGCCGACACGCATATCGGCCCCGGCGGCGGCAGCTATTATATCCTGCGCAACGTCCAGGCGTCCGACCTCTCCAGCTACAATCTCGGCGTCAGCACCGCCGGATTCTACAATCCCGCGGCGCGCAGCTTCAACGGAACGCCGGGGGCGGACTCCTATGTCTCGGCCGACGGCAACGACACGCTGAACGGCCAAGGCGGGAACGACAGCTTGTACGGCGCCGGCGGCAACGACTTCATCAACGGCGGCGACGGCGACGACGCGCTTCATGGCGGCTCGGGCAATGACGTCCTCTTCGGCGGGACCGGCGCCGACCTGCTCGACGGCGGCGCCGGCGACGACCAGCTCTGGGTCGACGATCCCAACGACGTCGTCGCCGAAGCGGCGGGAGGCGGCACCGACGCCGTCTACACCGCGATCAGCTACCGGCTCGCCGAGGGCGCCGAGATCGAGATCCTCTCGACCAGCGCCAATGGCGCCACCGCCCCGCTCACCCTGGTCGGCAACAGCCTCAATCAGCTCATCTATGGCAATGCCGGTGCCAATTTGCTCGCGGGCGGCGGCGGCGCCGACGTGCTGGTCGGGCTGGGCGGCAACGACACCTATCTCGTGACCGACGGCCGCGAGCAGGTGATCGAGGCGACGGGCGGCGGCACCGACGCGGTCTATACCGCGGTCAGCCACGCGCTCGCCGCCGGCCAGGAGATCGAGATCCTGTCGACCGCGTCCAATTCCGGCACGGTCGCGATCGACCTCACCGGCAACGAGTTCGCCAACACCATCTACGGCAATAATGGCGCCAACACGCTGCGCGGCGGCGGCGGCAACGGCGACGTGCTGATCGGCCTCGGCGGCAACGACACCTACATCCTCGTCGGCGACGAGCAGGTGTTCGAGGCTTCGGGCGGCGGCGCCGACATCGTCTATACGAGCGTCAGCCACGCGCTCGCCGCCGGGCAGGAGGTCGAGCTTCTCTCGACCATTTCCAATTCCGGCACCGGCGCGATCGACCTCACCGGCAACGAGTTCGCCAACGTCATCTACGGCAATGAAGGCGCCAATGCGCTGAACGGCGGCGGCGGCGCCGGCGACGTCCTCATCGGGCTCGGCGGCAACGACGTCTATTATATCGTCCAGGGCGGCGAGCAGCTGATCGAGGCGGCGGGCGGCGGCACGGACGTGGTCTATACCAATGTCAGCCACGTTCTCGCCGCGGGCCAGGAGATCGAGATTCTCTCGGCCGTCTCCAACGCCGCGACGACCGCGATGGACCTCACCGGGAACGGGTTCGGCAACACGCTCTACGGAAACAACGGCGCCAACGTGCTGAACGGGGGCTCCGGCAACGACTTTTTGATCGGCTTCGGCGGCGCGGACACGTTCGCGTTCACCACCGCTTTGGGCGCCGGCAATGTCGATCAGATCGTCGACTTCGTCTCGGGCGCCGACAGGATCGCGCTCGACGATGCCGTGTTCGCCGGCCTCGGCCCGGGCGCGCTCCCCGCGGGCGCGTTCGCGACCGGGAGCGCGGCGGGCGATGCCGACGACCGGATCGTCTACAACAGCGCGACCGGCCAGCTCTTCTTCGATGCCGACGGCAACGGCGCCGGCGCCATGACCCTGTTCGGCACGCTCCAGCCGGGCACGGTTTTGCTCGCGAGCGACTTCGTGGTGATCTAGATTGAGTCTCCTAAGCATTTGAACTTAGGAGATTTTTCTTCGATGGTAGCGGAGGAGGGACTTGAACCCCCGACACGCGGATTATGATTCCGCTGCTCTAACCAGCTGAGCTACTCCGCCCCAACGGCTCGGGCGCTCCACGGCGGCGCGCGAGGCGGCGCTATAGGAAGCGGCGCGCGGCCGGTCAACTGGCGTGCCGGGGGCCGGATTTCAAGGGCCGGAACCCGCCGCGCGCCCCCTCGTTTCGGACGCGACGCAGGGAGAGATCGCATGGAATTGCTGACGCCGCTGGACACGCTCTGCCGCCTGATCCTGCGCGCCAAGGAGCTGGAGGCGCAGGTCCCGGCCCAGGACCCGGACCAGGATCCGGACGAGGTCGACGATTATGACGACGAGGGCGGCGAGGCGCTGTCGGTGCTCGAGGACGAATTGAACGACAGCGTCGAGGAGGAGGTCCAGGCGACTCTCGACGACCTCGGCGACGACCAGCTCACCGAGGTGGTGGCCCTGGCCTGGGTCGGCCGCGGCACCTATGACGCCAGCGAATGGGACGAGGCCTTCGCCGAGGCCAACGACCTCGGCGGCGACGACAAGATCGACGAGCTGATGGACATGCCCCTGCTCGCCGGCCATCTCGAGGCGGGCCTCGCCGCCTTCGACTATAGCTGCGACGGCGTCGGCCAGATGGATTGACGGCCCCGCCGTCACCCCGGCGAAAGCCGGGGTCTCGTCGAGACGCTCCGTGTCCTGTGGTCCCGAGATCCCGGCCTTCGCCGGGATGACGCTATCGGCGGAACGACCAGCTTCGAACCGGCTCCCAAGGGCCGCCGAGATAGCGCCAGGCGGCGAGCCCCCTTATCGCCAGCGGGCGCGGCTCGAAGGCGGCGCGCAACCGATGCTGGAGCGCTTTGGCCTCGCGGCGGAGCACCTTGTTCTGGATCGTGACGTGGGGCCGCCACCGCGCCAGGTCCTGCGGCGTCAGCAGGCCGTGAAAAGCCTCGGCCAGCTCGGCGCGGATCGCTTCGAGATCCTCGCTCTCGACCCGCAGCGCCGTCCCCTCCCCCAGGTCGATGACGCCGGCGATCGTCGCGCGCGGCGGCGGCGCCGCGACCGCCCTCGCGAGCCGGGTCGCGAGCTCGCCTTCGAGGCTCGGCGGCAGCTGGCGGAACAAGGTGAGATGGGCCGGCACGCGGTTGCGCTCAGCGGGATAATGGGTCCGCCTGAGCTCCTGGAGCCAGCCATTGTCGCCGTCGCCGAAGGTGGCGGTGACGATCAGGGGCGTGAGGCTCAAATCTCGACCTGGCTGCCGAGCTCGACGACGCGGTTGGGCGGCAGGTTGAAGAATTCCATCGCGCTTTCGGCGTTCCTGAGCATCCAGGCGAACAATTTCTCGCGCCAGATCATCATGCCCGGCCTCGGGCTCGCGATCAGGGTCTGGCGGGCGAGGAAGAAGCTGGTGTCCATCATCTTGAACTGCGGGCCGCAGCTGTCAACCCTGCCGAGCGCGCTCGGCACGTCGGTCTCCTGCATGAAGCCGTAGTGGAGGATCAGCCGGTAGAAGCCCTGGCCGAGCTCCTGGAGATGGAAGGTCTTCTCCTCCTCGACATAGGGCACGTCCTCGATCTTCACGGTCAGCAGCAGCACCCGCTCGTGCAGCACCTTATTGTGCTTGAGGTTGTGCAGCAGCGCGTGCGGGACGCCGTCCGAGGCGGTGGTCATGAACACCGCGGTGCCGGGAACGCGGGTCGCGCTCGACGCGGCGGACTTGATGAAGATCGAGGCCGGCATCGCCGCCTCGTTCATCCGCCGGATCATCAGCTGGCGGCCCTTGGCCCAGGTGGTGAGCAAAGTGAAGGCGAACAGGCCGACCAGCAGCGGGAACCAGCCGCCGTCGGGCACCTTGAGGAGGTTGGCGGCGAAATAGGCGATGTCGACCAGGAAGAAGACGGCCAGCACCGGCACCGCGAGCCACGGCTTCCACTTCCACAGCACGAACAGGACGACGGTCAACAGGCAGGTGTCGATGAACATCGCGCCGGTGACGGCGATGCCGTAGGCGGCGGCGAGGTTCGACGAATTCTGGAAGAAGAGGACGAGCAGGATGACCATCACCATCAGCATCCAGTTCACCACCGGGATGTAGATCTGGCCCATCGCCGCCTCGCTCGTGTGCTGGATCCTGAGCCGCGGGATGAAGCCGAGGTGCATCGCCTGCTGGGTCACCGAGAAGGCGCCGGAGATCACCGCCTGGCTGGCGATGATGGTGGCGAAGGTGGCGAGGATGACGAGCGGCAGCCGCAGGCTCTCCGGGGCGAGGAAGAAGAACGGATTGGCGAGCGTCGCGTCGGCGGCCGCGGGCTCGAGCGCGAGGATCATCGCCCCCTGCCCCATATAGTTGAGCATCAAGGCGGGCATGACGAAGGCCAGCCAGGAGATGCCGATCGGCTTGCGCCCGAAATGGCCCATGTCGGCATAGAGCGCCTCGGCGCCGGTCACCGCGAGCACCACCGAGCCCAGAGCGATGAACGCGCGCCAGCCGTCGGTCAGGAAGAAATTGACCGCGTTCAAGGGGTTGATCGTCTCGAGGATGATCCAGGGCGAGCCGGCGATGTGCATGACGCCGAGCACGGAGATGGTGAGGAAGTAGAAGATCATGATCGGGCCGAACAGGGCGCCGACCCGGGCGGTGCCGGTCGACTGGATCGCGAACAGGCCGACGAGGATGGCGATCGCGGTCGGAACGACATAGGGCGCGAAGCTCGCCTCGACCGTGGTCAGGCCCTCGACCGCCGAGAGCACCGAGATCGCCGGCGTGATCATCGAATCGCCGTAGAACAGGGCGCAGGCGAACACGCCCAGCAGGATGATCCCGGCCGACCACTTGCGCTTGCCGGTCTCGGACTTGCGGTTGATCAGCGCCAGCAGCGCCAGGCTGCCGCCCTCGCCCTTATTGTCGGCGCGCATGATCACGGTGACATATTTGATCGTCACCACGATCATCATCGACCAGAAGATCAGGCTGAGCACGCCGAGGATCTCCGCCTCGCCGCCGGACAGGCGGTGATGGCCGTGGAAGGTCTCGCGGAACGCGTAGATCGGGCTGGTGCCGATGTCGCCGAAGACGATGCCGACCGCGCCCGCGGCGAGCGCGATCAGGCTGGATTGGGGATGATGCCCGGCCGGTCGCTCGGCGGGTTGCTCGGGGGCTGGGCTATCGTTCATCGGTCAGGACGCAAAGGTCCCACTTCCTTCTCTCTCGCCCAGGCCCCTGCCAAGGCGGCGCGCGGTCTAGCACCGGCCCGGATGGCGTGCAACGGCGGTTCGGGTGCCTCCCCGACGTCATCCTGACGAAAGTCAGGACCCATGAACACGGAGATTGCGGGTTCGAGCCGTCGGTGTTCATGGATCCCGGATCAAGTCCGGGATGACGCTGGTTCTTGAGCCCGCGACAAAGCCGAGATCGCCCGTTATAGACCCGCCGCAAAACACGAACACGGAGATGAAGATGCGCGTCGGCGTCCCCAAGGAGATCAAGGTTCATGAATATCGCGTCGGGCTGACGCCGGCCTCGGTTCGCGAGCTGGTCGCCGCCGGGCACGAGGTGGTGGTCGAGACCAAGGCCGGGCTCGGCATCGATTTCGCGGACCGGGATTATGTCGAGGCCGGCGCCACCATCGCCGGCAGCGCCGCCGAGGTGTTCGCGAACGCCGACATGATCGTCAAGGTGAAGGAGCCGCAGGCAAGCGAGATCGCCCTGCTGGAGCCGCGCCACCTCCTGTTCACCTATCTCCACCTCGCCCCCGACCCCGAGCAGACCAGGGGCCTCATCGCCTCGGGCGCGACCTGCATCGCCTACGAGACGGTCACCGCCAATGACGGCTCGCTGCCGCTGCTCAAGCCGATGAGCGAGGTGGCGGGGCGGATGTCGGTCCAGGTCGGCGCCCATTATCTCGAAAAGGAGCAGGGCGGGCGCGGCGTCCTGCTGGGCGGCGTGCCGGGCGTCGCGCCGGCGCGGATCATGATCCTCGGCGGCGGCATCGCCGGCGTCAACGCCGCGCAGATGGCGGTCGGCATGCGCGCCGACGTGACCATCTACGACATCTCCAACGCGCGGCTCGCCGAGCTCGACATGTTCTTCGGCAGCCAGATCAAGACCGCTTATGCCTCGAAGGCGGCGATCGCCGACGCGGTCACCAAGGCCGAGGTGGTGATCGGCGCGGTGCTGATCCCCGGCGCGGCGGCGCCCAAGCTCGTCACCCGCGAGATGCTGAAGACGATGAAGCGCGGCTCGGTGCTGGTCGACATCTCGATCGACCAGGGCGGCTGCTTCGAGACCTCGCGGCCGACCACGCACAGCGATCCGGTCTATGTGATCGACGGGGTGATCCATTATTGCGTCGCCAACATGCCGGGCGCGGTGGCGCGGACCTCGGCCTTCGCGCTCAACAACGCGACCCTGCCGTTCGTCCTCAAGCTCGCCAACCAGGGCGCGGAAGCGGCGATGAAAGCCGATCCGCACCTCGCCAACGGCCTCAACGTCTCCGCCGGCAAGATCCGCCACGCCGCCGTCGCCGAGGCGCTCGGCCTGCCGTTCGAGGCGGCGTAACCGGGGACTGTCCCCCACCCGGGGACTGTCCCCCTTCCTAGCGCGGGATCTGCCCGGCCGCCCGCGCCTGGGCCAGCATCCGGAGCCGCTCCTCGACGGCGCGCCGATATTGGGAATCGGGCGGCGCGGCTGCGAGCAGGTCGCGCCAGATCCGTTCGGCTTCGTCGTAATTCCCCCCTTGCGCCAGCGCGAGCGCGTAGAAGAAGCGCGGCGCCGGATGGTCGGGCGCGAGCGCCGCGGCGCGCTGGAAGGCGAGCTGGGCGGCCGGGCTCATCATGCCGCCGCCATGCGCGACCAGCGCATTGGCATAGCCGATCCAGAGCTCGACATTGTCGGGGTGGCGCCCGACCGCGCCCTCGAGCAGCTTGGCGGCGTTTTCGGTGTCGCCGCGGCGCTGGAAGCCGTCGGCCATGTTGAGCAGGGCCCAGGCGCGGTCGAACCGGCCGAGCATGTCCTCGCGCGTCTTCGAAAACTCGCTGTCGGGGCGCTGCTGCCGGCCCGGCGCCGCCTTGGGCGCGCCGGCGAAGCCGGGATGGCCCTGCCAGCTATAGCCGGCGAGCGCGAGCAGCAGGGCGGCGGCGCTGAGCTGGAGCGCGCCGGCGTCGCGGCGGACGAAGACGAACAGGCCGGCCCCGGCCAGCAGCGCCAGCACGATGGCGATGACCCAGCCCATCAGGTCCGCCGCCGCGGCTTGAAGCGGCCGCGCGCCAGCCACAGGCCGGCGAGGACCAGGATCGCCGGCAGGCCCCAGAGCGGCCAGGTGACCGGCTCGAGCGGCGGATCGTAGCTCACCCAATTGCCATAGCGCTGGATCAGCCAGGCGCGGATCGATTCGGGGCTTTCGCCGGCCTGGATGCGGCGGCGGACGAGGTCGCGCATGTCGCCGGCCATCTCGGCATCGGAATCGGCGATCGACTGGCCCTGGCAGACGAGGCAGCGGATCGTCTCCATCAGCGCCTTCGCCTGCCGCTCCTGGCGCGGATCGGCGAGCTGCGTATCCGCCAGCGCCGCAGGCGGCAGCGAGGAATCGGCGAAGGCCGGGGCCGCGGCGGCGAGGGCAAGGACGAAAAGCAGGGCCCTCATCGCGCCGCCTCGTATGCGGCGAGGATGGCGGCCATGTCGCCTTCGGTGATCGCGCCGATATGCTGGTGGCGGATGACGCCGCTTCCGTCGACGACGAACGTCTCGGGCACGCCCGCCGAGCCGAGCGCGAGCTGGACCTGGCGGTCCGTGTCGGCGCCGATCGCCTGGAAGGGGTTGCCGTGGGCGGCGAGGAAGCGGGCGAGATCCTCGGGCCGGTCGCGCACGGCGATGCCGACGATCGGAACGCCGCGGCGGTTCAGCTCGGCGAGCTGCGGCGCCTCGACCCGGCACGGCAGGCACCAGCTCGCGAAGATGTTGACGAGCCGCGGCCGGCCGCGGCGCAATTCGGCGCTCGCCAGGCCGGGCCGGCCCTCGATCCCCGGCGCGAGCGCGAATTCGGGAATCGGCTGGCCGATCAGCGCCGACGGGATTTCGCGCCGCGGCGGCGACAGCAAAGGGCGCAGCAGCAAGGCGCCGAGGATCGCGAAGATCGCCAGCGGCACCCAGAGGACGAGCCTCCTCCTCATGCCGGCGCCGCCTCGAGCCGGGGGCGGCGCTCGCGGCGCAGGCGGCCGACCAGCGACAACAGGCCGCCGAGCGCGACCAGCGCGCCGCCCGCCCAGATCAGGGTGACGAAGGGCTTCCACCACAGCCTGAGCTGCCAGCGGCCCTGCCCGTCCGGCTCGCCGAGCGCGACGTAGAGCTGCCCGTCGAGCACGGTCTGGATCGCCGCCTCGGTGGTCGGAGTCGGCGGCGCGCTGAACATCCGCGCCTGCGGGCGCAGCGGCCAGGCGCTGTCGCCGCGGCTGGCGGTGAGCCGCGCCTCGACCGCGGTCCAGTTCGGCCCGGCGACGGGCTCGACCCCTTCGAAGCGGACGCTGAACGGGCCGGCGCGGACAATCTGTCCCGGGCTGGCGGCGACCAGGGTCTCGCTGGTGAAGGCGCTTTCCGAGGCCATGCCGGCGAGCGCCACCGCGATCCCGAAATGGGCGGTCACCATGCCCCAGGTGAAGAGCGGCGTGCGCCTAAGGTTGCGCTTCCACAAGGGGGCGACGCTGGCCGCGCCGACGCCGAGCGCGAGCGCGAGGCCGAGATAGGGCAGGATTCGGATGCCGGGCGCGAAAAGGACGATCGCGAGGCAGGCGGCGGCGGCGATCAGGATCGGCAACGCGATCCGCTCGGCGAGCGCGCGCAGCCGGTCGCGCCGCCAGCGCAGCAGCGGTCCGGCGGCCATGATCGCGACCAGGACCAGGGCGACCGGGCCGGCGGCGCTGTTGAAATAAGGCGGCCCGACCGAGAGTTTCTCGCCGGTGATCGCCTCGACGATCAAAGGATAGAGCGTGCCGACGAAGACGATGCCGAGCGCGGCCGAGAGCAAGAGGTTGTTGGCGACGAGCGCGCCCTCGCGGCTGACGAGGTCGAAGCGCGAGCCTTCCTTCACCGTGCCGACCCGGAGGCCGTAGAGCGCCAGCGCGCCGCCGATGTAGAGGAACAGCAAGGCGAGGATGAAGGCGCCGCGCCGCGGATCGACCGCGAAGGCGTGCACCGAGGTGAGGATGCCCGAGCGCACCAGGAAGGTGCCGATCATCGACATCGAGAAGGCGACCACCGCGAGCATCACCGTCCACGCCCTGAGCCCGTCGCGGGTGGCGAGCACGGTGACGCTGTGGAGAAGCGCGGTGGCGGCGAGCCAGGGCATCAGCGAGGCGTTCTCGACCGGGTCCCAGAACCACCAGCCGCCCCAGCCGAGCTCGTAATAGGCCCAGTAGGAGCCGGCGGTGATGCCGAGCGTGAGGAAGATCCATGCCGCCAGCACCCAGGGCCGCATCGCCCGGGCGAAAGCGGGGCCGACGTCGCGCGTGACGAGCGCGCCGACCGCGAAGGAGAAGGCGATCGAGATGCCGACATAGCCGAAATAGAGCGTCGGCGGGTGGAAGGCGAGGCCGGGGTCCTGGAGCAAGGGGTTGAGGCCGTTGCCCTCGAGCGGGACGGGCGAGAGGCGCGTGAACGGGTTCGAGGCGAACAGCAGGAAGGCGTAGAAGCCGAGGCCGATCACCGCCTGCGCGGCCAGGGTCGCGGTCAGCGTGTTGCGGGGCAGCCGGCGCTCGAACAGGGCGACCGCGGCGCCGGCGACGGCGAGCACCGTCACCCAGAGCAGCATCGAGCCTTCGTGATTGCCCCAGGCGCCGGCGAATTTGTAGAGCCAGGGCTTCATCGAATGGCTGTTGTCCGCGACCAGCTTGACCGAGAGGTCGGTGCGCAGGAACAGCCAGATCAGCATCAGGAAGGCGAGCGCCGCGAGCGCCCCCTGGGCGACCGCGACCGGGCGGATCGCGTTCCCCTCTTTCCTCCCCATGGCGAAGCCATGGGGAGGGGGACCATGCGAAGCATGGTGGAGGGGCAGTTCGGAGCCCGTTACCCCTCCACCACCCTGCGGGTGGTCCCCCTCCCCATCCGCTGCGCGGACAGGGAGGAAAGCGGCGATGCCGAGCACGAGCTGGAGCAGCGACAGCGCCGCCGCCAGCCAGAGCGCCGCGAGGCCGGCCTCGGCGATCACCGGACCCGATCCGTCTTGTGCATGCCATCGGGGCCGAGCTCGGGCGGCCGGTAATTCTCGTCATGCTTGGCGAGGATCTCGCTGGCGCGGAAGCTGCCGTCCGGCTGGAAGCGGCCCTCGGCGATGACTCCGCTGCCCTCGCGGAACAGGTCCGGCGCGATGCCGGTGAAGCGGACCGGGATCGTCGCCGCCGTATCGTCGCCGACGACGAAGTCGATGGTGACGCCGTCGGCATGGCGGCGCAGCGAGCCGCGCTTCACCATCCCGCCGATCCTGACCGCGCGGTCGAGCGGCAGGCCTTTGGCGGCGACGTCGCCGGGCGCGTAGAAGAAGCTCGCCTGGCTGCGCAGCGCCGACATGGCGAGCAGCACCGCGCCGCCGACCGCGACCAGAGCGAGCAGCAGCAGGACGAGGCGCTGGTTCTTCGGCTTCACTTGGCGCCGCCCAGCGCTTCGGCTTCGGCCTCGGCGCCGCGCATCGCCGCCCAGCTCCACAGGGTCAGCGCCGCCGTGGCGAGGACGGCGATCGCATAGGCGCCGATCACGAACGGCCAGGGGTTCACGGGTGCGCCATCCGCTTCAGCCGCGCCTCGACCTTGTTCCTGGCGAGCTCGGCCCGCATCCGCATCAGCACGATCGCGGCGAACAAAAGCGAGAAGCCGAGCGCCGAAACCAGCAACGGCCAGAGCAACGGCGCGGCGATGGTCGAGGTGCCGCGCACGAAGCTGATGCTTTCGCCCTGGTGGAGCGTGTTCCACCAGATCACCGAATAATGGATAATCGGCAGGTTGACCGCGCCGACCAGCCCGAAGATCGCGGTCAGCCGCCCCTCCCCGCCTTTCTCCTTCTCGGCGGCGGCGAGTGCGATATAGCCGAGATAGAGGAAGAAGAGGACGAGCATCGAGGTCATCCGCCCGTCCCATTCCCAATAGGTGCCCCAGGTCGGCCGGCCCCAGAGCGAGCCGGTGGCGAGGCAGATCGCGGCGAACACCGCGCCCGGCACGGCGGCGGCGCGGCCGGCGACGGCGGCGAGCGGATGGCGCCAGACCAGCTGCATCAGGCCGGCCGCCGCGATCGCCGCCCAGCCCGCCATGCCGAGCCAGGCGGCGGGGACGTGGACGTAGAGGATGCGCACGCTCTCGCCCTGGAGCGCTTCCGCCGGCGCGACGGCGAGGCCGTAGGCGAGCGCGAGCGCGACCAGCACGCCGCCGGTCCAGCCCAGCCAGGCCGTCAGCGGTCGCGCGATTTTCAGAAAACGGGCCGGATTCGCGTAGACGTGCATGTTCGCTGGCGGTTTAGCCGAGGCTTGTGCTTAAGGCGAGAGATGAGCGCACGGGCAAGACAGAACCGCCTGCTCGGCATCGGCCTGCGCGTCGGCGCGGCGACCAGCTTCGGGTTCATGGCGGCGGCGATTAAGCTCGGCTCCGCCCGCGGCGTGAGCGTGCCGGAAATGGCCTTCTACCGCTTCGCCTTCGGCCTGCCGCCCCTGCTCGCCTGGATCGCGCTGACCCGCAATTTCGGCGCGTGGCGGACACAGCGGCCGCTGGCCCATCTCGTCCGCGGCATGCTCGGCCTGACGACCATGGTCTGCGCGTTCGCCGCCCTGACCTATTTGCCGCTCGCCGAAGCGGCGACGATCGGCTTCGCGGCGCCGCTCTTCTCGGTGATATTGTCGGCCCTGATCCTCGGCGAGGCCGTCGGCCGGCATCGCTGGAGCGCGGTCGCGCTCGGCTTCGTCGGCGTGCTGATCGTGATGCGGCCGAGCGGCAGCGACCTGCCGGCGGCCGGGCTCGGCTTCGCGATCGCCGCGGCGTTCGGGACGGCGGCGGTGACGATCACCATCCGCCAGATCGGCCGGACCGAGGCGACGCCGACGATCGTGCTCTGGTTCACCTTGTTCTCGATGGCCGCCACCGGCCTGTTCCTGCCCTTCCACGGCGGGCGGCATGACGGCGCGACCTGGGCGATCCTGATCGGCCTCGGCCTCGCCGGCGGGATGGGCCAGCTGTTCCTGACCTCGGCGCTGAGGTTCGCGCCGGTCGCGGTGGTGGTGCCGTTCGACTATGCCCAATTGCTCTGGGCGGTGCTGCTCGGCTGGGCGCTGTGGGACACCCACCCGCCGATCAGCACCTGGGCCGGCGCCGCGGTGATCGTCGCCAGCGGCCTCTACACCATCTACCGCGAGCACAAGCTCGGCCGCGACAAGCCGCGCCCCGAGCCGCTCTAAACGGGGACTGTCCCACCCCCGGGGACTGTCCCACCCCCGGGGACTGTCCCACCCCCGGGGACTGTCCCACCCCCGGGGACTGTCCCACCCCCGGGGACTGTCCCACCCCCGGGGACTGTCCCACCCCCGGGGACTGTCCCCCGGCAG
>DASZDS010000059.1:0-10540 GCA_035941735.1 Allosphingosinicella sp. | reverse complement strand
ATCTCGATGTTCAGCGCGCGCACGTCGGCCTGCCGGCTGCGGCCGTAGGCGATCACCCGCCGGTCCGACAGCGACGGGATCATCGCCTGCACCTCGGGGTGGTCGATGCACATCACCGCGAAGCCGTAGGTCACCACCCGCCGGTCCCTGAGGCGCGGGATGATCGTCTGCACCTCGGGATGGTCGACGCAGAGCAAAGCGGCGCCGTAGAAGGGGACGTTCTCGACGAACTCGACGAAGGCGTCCTTCACCCGCTCGAACGAGCCGTAATGGTCGAGATGCTCGGGGTCGATATTGGTCACCACCGCCAGGGTGCCGTCGAGCCTCAGGAAGCTGCCGTCGCTCTCGTCGGCCTCGACCACCATCCAGTCGGAGCTGCCGAGGCGCGCGTTGGAGCCGTAGGCGTTGATGATGCCGCCGTTGATCACGGTCGGGTCGATCCCGCCGGCATCGAGCAGGGCCGCGATCATCGAGGTCGTGGTGGTCTTGCCGTGCGTCCCCGCCACCGCCACGGTCGATTTCAGCCGCATCAGCTCGGCCAGCATCTCGGCGCGGCGGACGACCGGGATGCGCCGTTCATAGGCCGCGGCCACCTCGACATTGTCCTTGCCGATCGCGGTCGAGATCACCACCACCGCGGCGTCGCCGAGATTGTCCGGGCTGTGGCCGATCGCGACCGGGATGCCGAGCTTCCTCAAGGCCTCCACGACATAGCCCTCGGCGAGGTCCGAGCCCTGCACCTTGTAGCCCAGGATGCACATCACCTCGGCGATGCCCGACATGCCGATGCCGCCGATGCCGACGAAATGGATCGTGCCGATATCCGTCCCCACGCCCCTCATGCCGGCGCTCCACCGGGGACTGTCCCCCTACCGGGGACTGTCCCCCTGCCGGGGACTGTCCCCCTACCGGGGACTGTCCCCCTACCGGGGACTGTCCCCCTACCGGGGACTGTCCCCCCGCCGGGGACTGTCCCCCCGCCGGGGACTGTCCCCGGACGGGGACTGTCCCCGCTCGCCATGAGGATGGCGACGCCGCTCATGCCGGCACTCCGCCGGCCATCGGCCTCAGCACCGCCTCGCGGACGAAGAGCGGGTCGGCGCCGGGATCGCGCCCCGTGCGCTCGACGAGGTCGGCGAGGTCCTTCGCCGCGTCGGGCCGGCCGACCGCCTTGGCCCGCGCCGCCGCCTTGGCGAGCGAGTCCGGCTCGAGGCCGAGCTTCTGCATCTGCTTGGCGAGCTCGACCGGCGTGAACTTCGCCTGCGGGATCGCCCGCGCGCCGCCGGCCTTGGCCATTTCGCGGGCGTTCCAGCTCTGGTGGTCGTCGGTCGCCGAGGGCAGCGGCACCAGGATCGCCGGGCGGCCGGCGGCGGTCAGCTCGGCGATGGTCGAGGCGCCGGCGCGGCCGATGACGAGATGCGACCAGGCGAGCCGCTCGGGCAGATCGGGCAGATAGGTGGCGAGGTCGGCGGGAATGCCGAGCGCGGCGTAGCGGGCGCGGACCTGGTCGATATCCTCGGCCCGGCATTGCTGGGTGACCTGGAGCCGGCGGCGGAAATGCTCGGGCAGCAGCGCCAGCCCCTCGGGCACGACCTCGGAGAGGATCGCGGCGCCCTGGCTGCCGCCGGTGACGAGCAGGCGGAAGATGCCGTCCTCGGTCAGCGGCGGGAAGGGCTGCTCGCGCAGCGCCAGCACCTCCTCCCGCACCGGGTTGCCGACCAGAACCACCTTCTCCGCCGCCTTGGCCGGCAGCCGCTGGACGTCGGGATAAGCGGTGGCGATCGCATCGACCGTGCCGGCCATCAGCCGGTTGACCCGGCCGAGCACCGCATTCTGCTCGTGCAGCAGGGTCGGGATGCGGTCGCGCCGCGCCGCGAGCAAAGCCGGGAAGGCGGGATAGCCGCCGAAGCCGATCACCGCCGAGGGCAGGAAGGTCTCGTAGAGCCGCAGCGCCATCGTCCGCCCGATCATGATGTTGCGCGCCGCCTTGAACCAGCCGGCCGGTCCTCCCGCCAGCCGCCCGGCGGGAAGGACATGGACCTGGACCCTGGCGAACAGGCCCGGGATCCGCGCGCCGCGATCGTCGGTGATCAGGGCCACCCGATGCCCGCGCAGCACCATCTCCTCGGCGAGCGCGTGCGCCGGCACCATGTGGCCGCCGGTCCCGCCCGCGGCGAGCACATAGTGGCGCGACATCATTTGAGCCCGCTCCATCGCACCACATAAGGCTGGCCGAGCAGATGCGGGTTGCGCCGGCTGAACGCGAGCAGGAGGCCGAAGCCCATCGCCAGCGCGATCATCGACGAGCCGCCATAGGAGATGAACGGCAGGGTCATCCCCTTGGACGGGGCGATGTGGACGTTGACGGCCATGTTTATGAGCGCCTGCAGCCCGAACTGGGTGACGAGGCCGGCGGTGGCGAGGACGAGGAACTTGTCCTCCTCGTTGAGGAGCCGGACCAGCACCCTCACGACGATCGTCATGTAGAGGATGGCGATGGCGAGGCAGGCGATGATTCCGAACTCCTCGCCGATCACCGAGAAGATGTAATCGGTGTGCGGCTCGGGCAGCGAGAATTTGCGGATGCCCGCGCCCGGCCCGGCGCCGAACAGGCCGCCGGCGGTCAATGTCCGGAGCGCCGATTCGACCTGATATTGGTCGCCCTGCTCGAACAGGAAGCCGTCGATGCGCTGGGTCGCCACCGGATAGAAGAGATAGGCGGAGACGAGGCCGATCACGCCCGCCGCGCCGAGCCCGTAGAGGATCCGCATCGGCGCCCCCGACAGCATCAGCAGCACCACCCAGGCGGCGACGAAGATTACCGTCTCGCCGAGATTGGGCTGGCGCATCAGCAGCAGCGCGATCACGCCGGTCAGCACCGCCGACAGGGGCACCACCGGCAGCGTCTTGTCCTTCTCCTTCAGGGACAGGAGCCAGGCGACGGTGACGATGAACAGCGGCTTCAGGAACTCGGAGGGCTGGAACTGGGTGAAGCCGGCGCCGATCCAGCGCGTCGCGCCGTTCCGCTCGAAGCCGATGATCGGCACCAGGAACAACAGGATCGTGAACAGGGCGGCGCCGAGAATCGAGAGCCGCCGGGCGGTCGGCTTGCCGAGCATCGAGGTCGCGATCAGCACCGGCACGGCGAGCAGGATCCAGATCAGCTGGCGGTAGAAAAAGTAAAGCGGCGGAAAGCTGATTCCGCCGCCCGAATAACGCTGGCTCGCCGCCGGCGAGGCGGCCGCGACCGCGATCAGCCCGATCGAGATCAACACCGCGACGAGGACGAGGAGGACCTTGTCGATCTCCCAGAACCAGCGCCCGAACGCGCTCCGGTCGGAGCGGCCGAGCCGGGGGGCGATCTGCCTGCGGACGGGGGGCGCGGCGCTGCTCATGCCAGGGCCTCCACCGCGGCGCGGAAGGCGTCGCCGCGCGCTTCGTAGTCGCGGAACTGGTCGAACGACGCGCAGGCGGGCGACAGCAGCACGACCTCGCCCGGGGCGGCCGCCGCCGAGGCCTCCTTGACCGCGGTCACCAGCAATTCGGATTCGCGCACCGGCACCTTGCCCTCGAGCAGCTTCGCGAACATCGGCCCGGCCTCGCCGATCGTGTAGGCGGCGCGGACATGGCCGAGCTGGTCCGCGCAGGGCCCGAGATCCTCGGACTTGGCGAGCCCGCCGACGATCCAGTGGACACAGGGGTAGGAGGCGAGCGCCGGCGCCGCCGATTCCGGGTTGGTCGCCTTGCTGTCGTTGACGAACTTGACGCCGCGCTTCTCGGCGACCAGCTCCATCCGGTGCGGCAGCGCGCGATAGCTTTCGAGCGCGCCGTCGATCACCTGATCGTCGATGCCGAGCGCCTGCGCCGCCGCCACCGCCGCCGCCACGTTCTGGGCGTTGTGCGGCCCCTGCAACGCCGGCCAGCGCGACTGGTCGCCGATCTCGGCCGACGAGACCAGCAGGCGCCGGTGCGTCACCTGCTCGGCGATCGCCCCCGTATGCTCGTCCTCGACCGCGATCACCGCCGCATGGTCGCGCGACTGCATCCCGAACAGCCGCGCCTTCGAGGCGGCATAGGCCTCCACGCCCTCGTAGCGGTCGAGATGGTCGGGGGTGACGTTGAGGAGCACGGCGACGTCGCAATCGAGGCTGCGGGTGAGGTCGATCTGGTAGGAGGAGAGTTCGAGCACGTAGAGCCCGCCGGCCGCGAGCGGCGCCTGGCCCATGATCGGATAGCCGATATTGCCGGCCATGGTCGACGGCATCCCCGCCGCCTTGGCGATATGGTGGATGAGCGCGGTGGTGGTCGACTTGCCGTTGGTGCCGGTGACTCCGACGACGCGGTGCGGCGGCAGGCTCGCCCGGGCCTGCGCGAACAATTCGATGTCGCCGATGACAGGCACGCCCGCCGCCGCGGCATGGGCGGCGATCGGATGGCGGTTGAGCGGCACCCCCGGCGAGACGACGACGCCGTCCATGCCCGCAAGGTCGATCTTGAGCAGATCGGCGATCTCCGTGCCGTGGGGAACCGACGCGCGGGCCTCGCCACGCGCGTCCCACGCGGTCACCGAGGCGCCGCTTGCCAGCAATGCATCGACCGTTGCCATGCCGGACCTGGCCAATCCCAGGACGGCATAGCGTCTGCCGCGAAAGGCGGGGCTGGTGATCATAATTCGTCACCCCAGCGAAAGCTGGGGTCCATGAACTCGGAATCCGACGGAAATGGATCCCGGCTTTCGCCGGGATGACTCATGGGGATCAAGGCGGGGCTGGTGATCACCGCAGCTTCAACGTCGACAGGCCGGCCAGCGCCAGCACGAAGGCGATGATCCAGAAGCGGATCACCACGGTCGGCTCGGACCAGCCCAATTGCTCGAAATGGTGGTGGATCGGCGCCATCCGGAAGACGCGCTTGCCGGTGCGCTTGTAGACCAGGACCTGGATGATCACGCTCATCGCCTCGAGCACGAACAGGCCGCCGATGATTCCGAGCACGATCTCGTGGCGGGTCGCCACCGCGATCGCGCCCAATGCCCCGCCGAGCGCGAGGCTGCCGGTGTCGCCCATGAAGACCGCGGCCGGCGGCGCGTTGAACCAGAGGAAGGCGAGCCCGGCCCCGACCATCGCCGAGCAGAGCACGGTGAGGTCGCCGGCGCCGAGCACGTGCGGAATGCCGAGATAGGTGGCGAAGATCTTGTTGCCGACCAGATAGGCGATGACGATGAAGGCGAGGCTGGCGATGATCACCGGCATGGTGGCGAGCCCGTCCAGCCCGTCGGTGAGGTTCACCGCGTTGCCGAACGCCACCACCACGAACGCCGCGAACAATATGTAGAAGGGCCCGAGGTCGATCACCGGGCCGTTGTAGAAGGGGATGTAGAGCTCGGTGCCGACCCCGCCGCCCCAGGAGATGATGCTGCAGCCGATGCCGGCGACGAGGAACTCGGCGAGCAGGCGCAGGCGGCTGGAGACGCCCTTGTGGTGGCGCTTCTTGATCTTGTCGTAATCGTCGAGGAAGCCGATCGCGCCGAAGCCGACGGTGATGAACAGGCACGCCCACAGATAGCGGTTAGAAAAATCCATCCAGAGCAGCATCGCCACCGTCAGCGAGGTCAGGATCATCAGCCCGCCCATCGTCGGCGTGCCGCGCTTGGCGAGGTGCGACAGCGGGCCGTCGTCGCGGATCGGCTGGCCCTTGCCCTGGCGGACCCTGAGCCAGCCGATGAACCTGGGGCCGATGATCAGGCCGAGCAGGAGGGCGGTCGCGGTCGCCGCGCCGGCGCGCATGGTGATGTAGCGGAAGAGGTTGAGCACCCCAGGATAGCCAAGCTGATCTGCGATCCAAAGAAACATCAGTCTTTTCCCGTCCCGAGCGGGGTCGAGGGGCCGCCCGCCAGCGCCTCGACGAGGGCGGCAAGTCCGATCGAGTTGGAACCCTTGACGAGCATCGCGTCGCCGGGGCCGATCGCCTCGCGCGCAAGGGGAATGGCCGACGCCGCGTCGGCCACATGCGCCATTTTGACTTGCCCGCCAAGCGCTTTCGCCAATGCCGCCATTTCCGGGCCGACCAGGATCGCATAATCGACGCCGGCCTCTTCGAGCGGCGCCGCGAGCGCTTCGTGGAACGCGCCGCTGCCCTCGCCGAGCTCGCGCATCGCGCCCAAAACCGCGACGCGGCGGCCGGCGACCTTCTCTTCGCCCAGCACCTTCAGAGTCGCCGCCATCGAGGCCGGGTTGGCGTTGTAGCTTTCGTCGATCAGCAGCGCCTCGCCGCCGCCGACCGCGATCAGGTGCCGCTCGCCCCGCCCCTTCAGGCCGCCCAATTCGGCCAGCGCCAGGCCGGCCAGAGCGAGGTCGCCGCCGACCGCGCGGACCGCGGCCAGCACCGCCAGCGAATTGGCCACCCAATGCTGGCCGGGCTGGGCGATCGTGTAGCTCAATTGCGCGCCGGGCAGCCTCGCCGTCACCATCGATCCGCCGCGGGGCCCGCGCATGACATAGGAGGCGCGCACGTCCGCCCCCTCGCCGAGGCCGAAGGTGAGGATCTCGCCCGCCTGCGCCTTCGCCGCCGCCGCGAGCCGGCCGCGATGCGGGCTGTCGAAGGGAATGATCGCGGTGCCGCCCGGCTCCAGGCCTTCGAATATCTCGGCCTTGGCGTCGGCGATCTCCTCCTCGCTCGCGAAGAACTCGCGGTGCGCCGGGGCGATCGCGGTGACGATTGCGACGTGCGGCCGCACCAGCCGGGTGAGCGCGGCGAGCTCGCCCGGATGGTTCATCCCCATCTCGAATATGCCGAACCTGGCCTCGCGCTTCATCCGCGCCAGGCTCAAGGGCACGCCGGTATGGTTGTTGTAGCTCTTGACCGAGCGGTGCGCCCGGCCCGGCGCCGAGCGCTCGAGCGCGGCGTAGAGCGCCTCCTTGGTGCCGGTCTTGCCGACCGAACCGGTGACTCCGACGATCCTCGCGCGCGACCGCGCCCGCGCGGCCGCGCCGAGCGCGTTCAAGGCGCGGAAGGTATCGGCAACCACCACGCACGGTCCGCCAACATCCGTGCTCACGATCGCCCCCGCAGCGCCACGTTCGAACGCCTGCGCCACGAAGAGATGCCCGTCCGTCGCCTCCCCCTTGAGCGCCACGAACAGATCCCCCGGCCCGACCTCCCGGGAGTCGAAGGTCACCCCGGTCACCGCGAAGTCGCGCTCCGCGACACCTTCGACAACATCGGCGATCTCGGTGGCGGTCCAGAGCGGGCTCATGCCGCCTCCTCCCGCGCCACCGTGACGTCGTCGAAGGGAAGCACCCTGTCGCCGACGATCTGGCCCTGCTCGTGGCCCTTGCCGGCGATCAGGACGATGTCGCCCGGGCCGGCCCCGGCGATCGCGAGCCGGATCGCCGCGCGCCGTCCCGCCACTTCCTCGGCGCCCGGCGCCCCCGCCAGGACGTCGCGCCGGATCGCCCCCGGATCCTCGCTCCTCGGATTGTCGTCGGTGACGATCACCCGGTCGGCGAGCCGGGCGGCGACCGCGCCCATCTCGGCGCGCTTGCCGCGGTCGCGGTCGCCGCCGGCGCCGAGCACGATGATCAGCCGGGCGGCATGCGGCCGCAGCGCTTCGATCGCGCTCTCGATCGCGTCGGGGGTGTGGGCATAATCGACATAGACCGGCGCGCCCGCCTTGCTGATCACCGCGCGTTCGAGCCGGCCCCGCACCGGATGGACGCGGGCGAGATTGGCGAGCGTCGCCGCGACCTCCCCGCCGGTGGCGATGACGAGGCCCGCCGCGGTCAGCGCGTTGGCGGCCTGGTAGGCGCCGATCAGCGACAGGGTGACGTCATGCGTCCCGCCCGCGGCCGCGATCGTCAGCTTCTGCCCGAGCCGGGTCGTCTCGCGCTTCAGCAATTTGAGCGTCTCGCCCCTCGCGCCCACGGTCAGCATCTCGAGCCCGCGCGCGAGGCAGCGCGCGATCACCTCGTCGGACTTCGGATCGTCGGTCCAGACCACCGCCGCCGCGCCCGGCTCGAGGACGTCCTCGAACAGCCGCATCTTGGCCTCGAAATAGGCGTGCATCGTCTCGTGATAGTCGAGATGGTCGCGGCTGAAATTGGTGAAGGCGGCGGCCGCGACCGGCACGCCCTCGGTGCGATATTGCGACAGGCCGTGGCTCGACGCCTCGAACGCGGCGTGGGTGATCCCCATCCGCTCGAGCCCCGCCATGTTGGAGAGGAAGGTGACGATGTCGGGGGTGGTGAGCCCGGTCGTCACCTGGTCGTCCGAGGTGGTGACGCCCAATGTGCCGATGCTGGCGGAGGGGTGCCCCGCCATCCGCCACAGCTGGCGCACCAGCTCGACGTTCGAGGTCTTGCCGTTGGTGCCGGTAACCGCGACGATCGTGTCCGGGAAGGGCCGGAAGAACTTGGCGGCGAGCCGGGCGAAGGCGCGGCGCGGCTCGGCGGCGGCGATATGGACCGCGCCGGCGACTGCGGTCTCGGGCCGCGACACCACGGCCACCGCGCCCGAGGAGACGGCGTCCGGGATGAAGTCCTCGCCGTTGAACCTTTGCCCCTTGAAGGCGCCGAACACCGTGCCGGGCGCGACCTTGCGGTGGTCGATGGCGAAGCCGGTGACGGCCACTTTTTCGTCCCGGCCGGTCAGCGCGCCCAAGCGCATCAGTGCGCCGTCGGGCTGACCGGAGGCATCAGATCCGAAGTGTCGATGTCGCGGCTGTCATCGGGAATGATGCCCAGGAGCGGGCCGGTGCGCTGGATCAGGTGCGCCACGATCGGCGCCGCCGTGTAGGCGGCGGTGGTGACGCCGGAATTGGCTTCGCTCGGGCGGGGGGCGTCCATCATCACCAGCACCACATAGCGCGGCGCGTCCATCGGAAAAGCCGCCGCGAAGGTGGAAACGTTGAGATGGCGATTATAGCCGCCTCCGGCCGCGACTTTTTCCGCGGTGCCGGTCTTGCCGCCGACCCGGAAGCCGGGCGCTTCGGCGCGCCGGCCGGTGCCCTGCTGGACGTTGAGGCGCAGCAACTGGCGGACCCGGTAGCTGGTTTCGGCCGAATAGACCCGGCGGCCGGACACTTCGCGGCCCGGCGCGACCCGCACAAGGGTCGCCGGCCGCCAGATGCCGCCATTGACCAGGGTCGCATAAGCGGTGGCGAGGTGCAGCGGCGTGATCGCGAGGCCGTGGCCGAAGCCCGAGGTCATCACCGTCGCCCGGCCCCAGTCGCGCGGCCAGAGCGGCGCGCTGCGCTCGCGCAGCTCGATCGCGGGCGCCTCGTTGAAGCCCAGGGCGCGGAACGCCGCCTGCATGCGCTCCGGCCCCATCGCGTCGGCGACTCGGGCGGTGGCGATGTTGGACGAATGGACGATCAGCTCGGGCACGGTCAGCTGCCGGTTCGTCGCATGGTCGTCGCTGATCCGGTAGCGGCCGATCGCGATCGGCGCGGTCGCGTCCCAGCGCTGGTTCATCGAGGTGATCACCCCGGCCTCCATCGCCGCGGCGACGGTGATCAGCTTGAAGGTCGAGCCGAGCTCGTAGACGCCCATCGTCGCCCGGTTGTAGAGCGCATTCGCATCCGAATGGCCGGCGGCATTGGGGTTGAAGGTGGGCGCCGAGGCCATCGCGACGACCTCGCCAGTGCGGACGTCGAGGACGATGCCGGTGCCGCCGTCGGCGCTCATCGCGGTCACCGCGCTCGCCAGCTCGGCTTCGAGCACCGCCTGGACGCGGCTGTCGATCGACAGCGCGACCGGACCGCCGCGCCGGGCCGGATCGAGCAGCCTTTGGTCGAGCACGCGCTCCATGCCGGTGACGCCGTGGCCTTCCGTGTCGGTCCAGCCGAGGACATGGCCGGCCATCGCCGTCTGCGGATAGAGCCGCTCGGGCTCGCGGGCGAAGACGATGGCGGGCTCGCCGAGCGCGTTCACCGCCGCGACCAGCTCCGGCAGGGCGCGGCGCGACAGGTAGAGGAAATTGGTCCGCCGGCTCAGCAGCGCACGATATTGGGCGACGCTGCGCTCGGGCATCAGCGCGGCGAGGCGCTGGGCCAGCTCGCGCCGGTCGCCGATGATCCGCTGCGGATGGACCGCGATCGACCAGGCTTCGATGGTGCGGGCGAGCGGCACGCCGTTGCGGTCGACGATGTCGCCGCGCGGAGGGAGCAGCGGATTGGCGAGCTGGTCGCCGCCCGCATGGTCGGTGAAGAGCTGCAGCTGGGTCAGCCGCGCGACGATCAGCACGGTGACGCCCATGAACAGCAGCATCACCAGCATCAGCCGGTGATAGGTGAGCGCGAGCCCATGCTCCTGGTCGGCGACCAGCGCCGGCCGCTCGATCCTGGCCGCGAGCGTCGCCATCAGTCGCGGGTTCCGCCGCCGCCGCGTTCGGCGCGGGCGGCGCTGCCGATCTCGCGCAGCGTCCGCTCGTCGAGCAGGGCCGCGGGCCGGCCCTGCGGCGCGCGCTCCGAACGGGGCGGCTCGGCCGCGGCGGTGCGGGCGCGGGCGGGCGGCGTCGGGCGCGGTTCGGCGACGGCCGCGCG
>DASZDS010000058.1:0-4610 GCA_035941735.1 Allosphingosinicella sp. | reverse complement strand
GTGAGCAGCTGCGCCCGCTCCAGCGCCAGCTTCTCCTCCGCGTCCCTTGGCTGCGTGAGCCGCGCGGGCTTCGAATCGCGCAGCAGGTCCAGCGCCTGGCCGAGCACCGAGGCCTGGACCTTCGCCTCCTTGTCGCCCTGCTGCGCCTTCTTGGCGAGGGCCGGGACCCGTTTCTCGAGGCTGTCGAGATCGGCCAGCATCAATTCGGTCTCGACCGTGTCGGCGTCGGCGACCGGGTCGACCCGGCCCTCGACATGGGTGACGTCGCCGCCCTCGAAGCAGCGCAGCACATGGACGATCGCGTCGACTTCGCGAATATTGCCGAGGAACTGGTTGCCGAGCCCCTCGCCCAAGGAGGCGCCGCGCACCAGCCCGGCAATGTCGACGAATTCGAGCTGGGTCTCGATCTCGCTGGCCGATTTGGCGATCTCGCGGATCCGGTCCAGCCGCGGGTCGGGCACGGCGACCCGGCCGACATTGGGCTCGATCGTGCAGAATGGATAATTGGCCGCCTGCGCCGCCGCCGTCTCGGTCAGCGCGTTGAACAGGGTCGACTTGCCGACATTCGGCAGCCCGACGATTCCGCAACGAAAGCCCATTTCTTCCTCAACAAAATCCTCCCCTCGCTTTCGAGGGGAGGGGGACCGCACGAAGTGCGGTGGAGGGCCTTCTTGCGGCAGAAGAGGCCCCTCCACCATGCTTCGCATGGTCCCCCTCCCCTGCAAATGCAGGGGAGGAATGATCGGCGGCTCCGTTAGCCGTTGCGCTCTCGAATTGCCAGCTTAGTGTCCCGGCCCATGAAGCACCTCCTCGCCGCCCTCCTGCTCGCCGCCGCGGCGCCCGCGCTCGCTATCGATCCGCCCGCGACCGTATTGCAGAACACCGTCGTCCAGGACGGCCTGCTCCCGGTCCATGTCGACGCGCGCGGCGGCCGCATCCTCCTGTCGCTGCCCGCGCCCGACGCCGAGGGGGTTTCGGGCCGCTTCATCTACGTCAGCGCGCTGGAGACCGGGCTCGGCTCGGCCTCGCTCGGCCTCGACCGCGCGCTTTCCAGCGGCTCGCGCCTGCTCCTCTTCCGCCGGGTCGGCCGCAAGGTCATCGCGGAGATCGAGAATCCCCGCTTCCGCGCGACCGGCGCCCCGGCCGACGAGCAGGCGGGGGTCCGGCGAAGCTTCGCTTATTCGACGATCTGGATGGGCGATATCGCCGCCGAGACCGCCGACGGCCGCCTCCTGGTCGACATCGCTCCCTTCCTCGCCCGCGACGACCTCAACATCGCCCGGGCGCTCAGGGAGCAGGAGAATGGCGACTACCGGCTCGTCCCCGAGCTCAGCGTCGCCGATCCCGGCTTCGTCCGCGTCTTCCCGCGCAACCTCGAGCTGCAGGCCCGGCTCACCTTCGTCAGCGCGCGGCCCGGACCCGAAGTGAGCAACATCGCGCCGGTGACCGGCAATGTCAGCTTCGTCGTCCGCCATTCGCTGATCGCCCTGCCCGAGCCCGGCTACGTGCCGCGCCGCTTCGATCCCCGCGCGGGCTCGTTCGGCATGCAGGTGGTCGATTTCAACGCGCCCTTGGGCCGCCCGGTCGTCTACGAGCTCGCCAACCGCTTCCGGCTCGAGCGCACCGATCCCGCCGACCCCGCTTCGCCGGTCAGGAACCCGATCGTCTTCTATATCGACCGCGCCGCGCCCGAGCCGATCCGATCGGCGCTGAGGGAAGGCGTTCAATGGTGGGCGGACGCGTTCGCGGCGGCGGGCTGGCCGGGGGCGTTCCGCGCCGAGATATTGCCGGAAGGGGCCGATCCGCTCGACATACGCCACAACGTCGTCAACTGGGTAAACCGCGCCACCCGCGGCTGGTCCTACGGCCAGCCGATCGTCGATCCGCGCACCGGCGAGATCATCAAGGGCCAGGTGCTGCTGGGCTCGCTGCGCATCCGCCAGGATCTGATCATCTACCAGGCCTTGGTCGGCGCCGGCCTGACCGGCGGCGGCGCGCCCGGCGATCCGATCGCCGCGGCGCTGGCGCGGATCCGGCAATTGGCCGCGCACGAGGTCGGCCACGCGCTCGGCTTCGCCCACAATTTCGCCGCCTCGATCCAGGGCCGCCATTCGGTGATGGACTATCCGGCGCCGCGGGTGCGACTGGTCGACGGTCGGCCCGACCTCGGCGACGCCTACGGGGTCGGGATTGGCCGCTGGGACCGGTTCGCGGTCGACTGGCTCTACGGCGCGCGCACCGACGCGGAAGGGGCGGCGCGGATGGACGCGGCGCTCGCCGGAGGGCTGCGCTACGTCGCCGACGACGATGCCCGCCCGGCCGCCGCCGCCCATCCGCTCGGCAGCCTGTGGGACGATGCCGCCGATCCCGTCGCCGAGCTTCAGCGGATGATGCAGGTCCGCGCGGCCGCCGTCGCCCGTTTCGGCCCCGCCGCGCTCAATCCCGGCGAGCCGCAGGCGCAGCTGCGCCGGTCCTTCGTGCCGATCTGGCTGATCCACCGCTATCAGGTCGAGGCGGCGGCGAAGCTGCTCGGCGGCGTCGACTTCGCCTACGCGCTCGCCGGCGACGGCCATGGCGAGGCGCGTCCGGTCGCCCCGGCCGCCCAGCGCCGCGCGCTCGAGGCCCTGCTCGACACCCTGTCGCCGACGGCGCTGACCGTGCCGCCCGCCTTGCTCGCGAACCTTTCCGCGGGCTGGTCGGGCGACAATGACCGGCAGACCGACATCGAGATCATGCCGACCGCCGGCGGCCCGGTGTTCGATCCGCTCGCGGCGTCCGAGGTCGCGGCGATGGTGACTCTGACCGACCTGCTCGCGCCAGAGCGCCTGAACCGGCTCGAGCTGCTCAACCCCGGGGATGCCGGCCAGCCGCGTCCCGAGCATGTCTTCGCGGGCCTGATCAACCGCGCGCTGCAGCCGGCGGCCGAGCCGGTCCAGCGCCGGATCGCGACCACCATCATCCTCGCTTTGGCGCGCGTGCAGCGCGACCCCGCTCTGGCGCCGCCGATCGCGCTGGCGCTCTCGGACCGGCTCGCCCGGCTCGCCGGCCAGCTCAGCGCCTCGAACGCCGAATGGAGCCGCGGCCTCGGGCGCCTGCTCGCCGACCGCGAGGCGCTCGCCGCCGCCCTTGCCGACCAGCGCCGCCTGCCGCGCATCCCGCCCGGCATGCCGATCGGTGCCGAGGGCGAGGATTGGCCCGGGCTTTGACCTAGAGCCGCGGCAGCCTTCGGTCGGCGCGGCACTGGCGCAGCGGCACCGGGCGCGCCGAATGGACGCGGGTGACGCGGCGGCTCCGCCGGTCGGTCGTCACCCGCAGGCAGGCGCAGCCATAGCCGTAATGGCCGTTCACCTCGACCCAGCCGCCGGTCGACATGTCGGGCATCTCGTCCATGCCGGGCGCCTGGTAGCCGCCCTGGACGGCGAGCGTCCATTCGCCCTCGCGGTCGAGCAGCCACCAGTTCGCCGGCGTCGGATTCTGCAGCCAGCCGCAGCGCGTCACGGGCGCGCTCTGCGGCGCGGACGCGGCGGCAAACAGAAGCAGGGCGGCGAACCGGATCATCGCCCTCTCTTAGCCGCTTGGGCGAGGAAACGCGATGGCCTGCCGCCCGCTAGGAGGTCGGCAAATCCCCTTCGGCCTCGGCAATGTAAGTTATCGGGTAGCCGACGATGCCGCCTTCCCTGTAGCTCAACTTGCAGATGTCGAATTCAAAGAGCTGGTCCGCCATGTTCGGATCCCTCATCTGAGCGACGATCTGTTGCACGGCGTCTTCATAGGAGCTCGAGGATTCACCAGTGATCGTTGCCATTTTACTTCGCCTTTCCTTCCCGAGTCGGCCGAAATCCCGGCGGGGAAAGATTATACCGTCGGCACTGCTGATTCCACGTGCTTTCTTGTCGCCGCGAATTGGACGTCTTATTGGGCGAATCCGCTAATCCGGCTGCTGCAGCCGCAAGGCCACTTCGCTCATGAAGCGCGCGTCGTCGCCCTTCGCCAGCCATTCCGCCTCCGCCGCGATCGCGCCGAGCGTGTCGGCGAGCGCCTCCATCTCCGCCTTGGCGTAATTGCCGAGCACGTGGCGGGTGACGCGGTCCTTGTGGCCGGGATGGCCGATGCCGATCCGCACCCGGCGGAAGTCGTTGCCGATTTGGGCCTCGGTCGAGCGCAGCCCGTTATGGCCGGCGGTGCCGCCGCCGACCTTCACCTTGACCTTGAACGGGGCGAGGTCGAGCTCGTCGTGGAAGACGGTGACGTCCCCGGCGTCCTTCTTGAAGAAGTCCATCGCGGCGCGGACCGAGCGGCCGCTGTCGTTCATGAAGGTGGCGGGCTTCAGCAGCAGGACACGCTGCGTGCCGATCCGGCCCTGCTGGGCCCAGCCGGAGAAGCTCTTCTTCGGCGGGTCGAAATTGTGGACTTCGGCAATGGCGTCGATCGCCATGAAGCCGACATTGTGGCGCTGCATCGCATATTGCGCGCCGGGATTGCCGAGGCCGACCCAGATCTGCACGGGCGCGAATTCCCCCCAATCCTCCTCCAAAGCGGAGGCGGGCTGGCCCGGCACCTCGACCGGCGGTCTGCCGAACAAGGCGCCGAGCCAGCGAAACATCGAGCCT
>DASZDS010000057.1:0-6262 GCA_035941735.1 Allosphingosinicella sp. | reverse complement strand
ATGACCATCAGGTCGGTGATCCCGCGAACGCCCTGCTGGAGGACCTCGTCGGCCATCTCGAACGCTTCCTTGAAGGTGGTGTCCGAATTGGCGAGGCGGAACAGATTCTGGTTGGGGATGACGATCAAGGTGTCGACATGGCGCTGCATTTCCTCGAGCCCGGCCTCGGCGGCGCGGGCGCGGCGCGCGCCCTCGAAGGCGAAGGGCTTGGTGACCACGCCGACGGTGAGGATGCCCTTGTCGCGCGCCGCCTTGGCGATGACTGGCGCGGCTCCGGTGCCGGTGCCGCCGCCCATGCCGGCGGCGATGAAGCACATATGGGCGCCCTCGAGCGCCGCCTCGATCTCGTGCAGCGCCTCCTCGGCGGCGGCCTTGCCGATCTCCGGCCGCGAGCCGGCGCCGAGTCCCTGGGTGATCTTGAGCCCGAGCTGGATCTTGCGGTCGGCGAGGCTGTGGTTGAGCGCCTGGGCGTCGGTGTTGGCGACGATGAAATCGACGCCCTGGACGTCCGAATGGATCATGTTGGCGATGGCGTTGCCGCCGGCGCCGCCGACGCCGATCACGCTGATCCTGGGACGGAGTTCCTCGACTTCCGGCCGGATGAAATCGATGCTCATGCGCTGTCTCCCCATTGGCTCCGCGCCATGCGCCGTGCCTGGACTAAGTCCTTTTGCACGATGCGATTCTGCGGTGCGAGAAAAAATTAACGTTCACGACATGTTTTCCCCAGATTTTATCAATACTGAGTCCGAAAAGCCGCAATCATCCGGCCAAGCCAGCCGCCTCCGCCCCTGTCCTCGCCGCCGGGCGCGCCGGCAAAGCCGCTGCGCAGGTCGCCCTCGTCCGACGCGGCGAACAGGGCGAGGCCGCCGAGCGTCGAGAAAGCGGGCCCGCTATGCGCCTCGGGCAGCCCCGGCATGGCCGGCCGGCCGATCCGGACGGCGCGGCCGAGCACCCCTTGCGCGTAATCGGCGATGCCCTTCAGTTCGGCGCCGCCGCCGGTCAGCACCACCTGCCGCCCGAACGGCCCGGAAAAGCCCAGTTGCTTGAGCGCGCCCTCGATCTGGGCGGTCAGATGTTCGAGCCGCTGGCGGATCACGGCGACCAGCTGGGCGCGGGTGATGCGCGCGCTTTCGATCCCCTCCTGGCCGCCGGCGATCGGCGCCAGCTCGATCATGTCGTGATTGTCGCGCGGGCTCGTCATCGCCGAGCCGTAGAAGCATTTGATCCGCTCGGCTTCGGCGCGGCGGGTGCCGAAGGCGGCGGCGATGTCGTCGGTGATGTCGGCGCCGCCGATCGCCAGCGACTTCAGGCCGACCAGCATGCCGCCGGCGAAGACCGAGACGTTGGTGACGCCGCCGCCGAGCTCGACCAGGGCGACGCCGAGCTCGCGCTCCTCCTCGCTGAGGCAGGCCTTGCCGGCCGCGACCGGCGAGGCGACGATCGCCTCGACGCCGAGATGGGCGGAGCGGACGCACAAATCGAGATTCTTGACCGGCGGCGGGTCGGCGGCGATGACGTGGATGTCGACCGCGATCTTGTCGGCGTGGAGGCCGCGCGGCTGCTTGACCCCGTCGACGCCGTCGATCGTGTAGAAGGCCGGGATGGCGTGGAGGATGGTGCGGCCCTCGGGGTCGATCGACTCCCGCCCGGCGCCGAGGAGCGCGTCGATATCCTCGTTGGTGATCCGGCGGCCGCCGATCGCGACCTCGACCCCGGCGACGTTGCTGACCAGCCCGCCGGCCGAGAAGCCGACGAACACCTGGTCGATATTGGTGCCTGCGATCCGCTCGGCCTGCTCGACCGCCTCGCGGATCGCGATCTCGCTCTTCTCCATGTCGGCGATGAAGCCGCGCTTGACGCCGCGGCTCTCGCGCTGGCCGGTGCCGAGGATGCGCAATCTGCCGTCCTCGTCGGGCTCGGCGATCAGCGCGCAGACCTTGGACGAGCCGACGTCCAGGGCCGCAACGAGGTTGCGGACCGGGAGCGTGGGCTGGCGCCGCCCCATCAGATGGTTCTCGCCAGGTCTTGCGGCACCTGGCCCGGATCGGGCGTCGCCGCCGGCACGATCGCCCCCGGCTCGCGCGAGACTCGAACGATGGTGCGCCTGGGATCGCGCATGTCGATCCGGGCGAAGCCGCGGCCGAGCAGGGGGTCCTGCTGGTCCATCAGCGCGAAGCGGCTGATCGCACGGCGCGCTTCTTCCTCGCCCTCGGGCAGGGTGAGCAATTCGCCGCTCTGGAAGCGGATGTCCCAGCGGCGCTGGCCGACCCAGGTCGCGCCGGCGATCTGGGGCCGGAGGCGCGGCGCCGCCTGGAGGAGGCCGCCGAGATCACCGATATGGCGGTTGGCCTCGGCGCCGATCACCAGCGGCAGGTCCGGCATCGCCTCGACCCGGACCGGCTCGAGCACGACCCCGTCGCCGTCGATCAGGCTCAGCTGGCCCCGGTTCTGCCAGATCGCGACCGGCTGCCGCTCGATCACGTCGATGACGAGCGTGTCCGGAAGCCGCCGCGAGACGCGCGCCTCGCGGATCCAGCCGAATTGCAGCAGTCGCGAGCGCGTCGCGGCGAGGTCGACCAGCGGCATCGCCATCGAATCCTGGTCGAAGGCGACGTTGTAGATGGCGAGCCGCGAGACCCGGTGGGCGCCCTTGATCTCGACCCGGCGCAGGGTGAAGCCGGCGCCGCCGACGCCTTCGCCGAGCGCGATCCCGGCGAGCTGCGGCAGGCGGAAGGCGAGCACCGCGGCAGTGACGACGGCGAAGGTCATTCCCGCCAGCGTCCAATTGCCGATCCGCCGCGCCCAGCCGGGCGACATGCCGAGCGATTCGAGCAGGCCCTGCTTCTTCGCCGGCCGCCGGGAGCGGCCGGTGCGCGCCTTCGGCCGGCCCCGCGCCGGGCCGCCGCGTGCGATTCTCGCGCTCATAATGCCGCCTCCACGATCCGCTCAACCAGCTCGGCATAGTCGATGCCCCTGAGCCGCGCCTGCTCCGGGACCAGGCTCAAGGGCGTCATTCCCGGCTGGGTGTTGACCTCGAGCAGATAGAGGCCCTCGACGCCCTGCTCGTCGTCCCAGCGGAAGTCGGCGCGCGAGGCGCCCCTGCAGCCGAGCAGCCGGTGCGCCTTCAGCGCCGTCGCCATCGCCTCGGCGGCCACTTCGTCCGGGATCTGCGCCGGGCAGACATGCTGGGTCAGCCCGTCCGTATATTTGGCGTCATAATCGTAAAAGCCCTGGGTCGGCTTCAATTCGGTCACCGCCAGCGCCTCGTCGCCCAGCACGGCGACGGTGAGCTCGTGGCCGCGCACGAACGGCTCGGCGAGCAGCCGCTCGAAATGAAGCCACGGCCCCTCGACGTCGCGGCCGATCGGATCGCCGTAATTGCCCTCGGCCGTGACGATCGCGACGCCGACCGACGAGCCTTCGTTGACGGGCTTGAGCACATAGGGCCGCGGCAGCGGATCGGCTTCGTGGAGGCTCTCGCTGGCGACGATCTTCCCGGCCGGCATGCGGATGCCGTGGGGGACGAGCACCATCTTGGTCAGCTCCTTGTCGATCGCGATCACCGAGGCCTCGAGCCCGCTATGGGTATATCTGAGGCCCATCAGGTCCATCATGCCCTGCACGGTGCCGTCCTCGCCCGGCGTGCCGTGCAGCGCGTTGAAGACGACGTCGGGGCTGACCTCGCCGAGCCGGGCGGCGACGCTCCGGTCCATGTCGATCCGGGTCACCTTGTGGCCGCGCTCCTCGAGCGCGTCCGCGACCCCGTTGCCGGTGATCAGCGAAATCTCCCGCTCGGACGACCAGCCGCCCATCAATACGGCCACGTGAAGCTTACGCACATTCCACTCCGACCCTCTGGATTTCCCACTCCAATTCGACGCCGCTGTCGGCCCTGACCCGCCGCCGCACCTCCTCGCCCAGCGCCTCGATGTCGGCGCCGGTGGCGTCGCCGAGGTTCAGGAGGAAGTTGCAATGCTTCTCCGAGACCTGGGCGCCGCCGAGGGTGAGGCCGCGGCAGCCGGCGGCGTCGATCAGCTTCCAGGCCCTGGTCCCGGGCGGGTTCTTGAAGGTCGATCCGCCGGTGCGGGAGCGCAGCGGCTGCGAGGCCTCGCGCTCCTCGGCGATCCGGTCCATCTCGGCGGCGATCGCCGGCCGCTCGCCGGGCACGCCCTCGAACAGGGCCTCGACGACCACCGCCCCCTCGGGAACCTCGCTGTGCCGGTAGGTGTAGCCGAACCGCTCGCGCGGCCAGGTCACCACCTCGCCGCTGCGCAGGACGAGCGTCGCCTCGACGAGGATGTCGGCGACCTCGCGGCCATAGGCGCCGGCGTTCATCCGGACCGCGCCGCCGGCGGTGCCGGGGATACCGCGCAGGAATTCGAGCCCGGCGACATGGGCGTCGCGGGCCTTACTGGCGACGCTGATCCCCATCGCGCCGCCGCCCGCGCGAAGCCGGTTGCCGGGCTCGACATGGACGTGGCCGAGCGCCTTCGGCAGCCGCACCACCACGCCGGGCACGCCGCCGTCGCGGACGATCAGGTTCGAGCCGACCCCGACCGGCAGCACCGGCACCGAAGGATCGAGCTCGGCGAGGAAGCGCGCCAGATCCTCGACGCTCGCCGGCCGCACCAGCCATTCCGCCGGCCCGCCGGTGCGGAACCAGATGAAGTCGGCGAGGCTCCCCTCGCGCTCGGCGGTGCCTTCCAGGCGAGGCAAGGCCGCGACCGGAGACAGTCCCCGTTCGGGGACAGTCCCCCCGGCCTGCGAGACGGGGACTGTCCCCGCACGGGGACTGTCCCCCATTCCCACGCGGGCCATGCTCATGCCGCCGCCCTCGCCTTGGCGATGCCGTCGGCGAGGCCGGCGGCCCATTTGGTGATGTCGCCGGCGCCCAGGCAGATCACCATGTCGCCGGGCGCGGCGAGATCGCGCAGGTGCCGGCAGACCTCGCCCATGTCGGCGACCGCGTGCGCGCCGAGATGGCCGCGCTGCTTCATCCCCTCGACCAGCGCCTCGGAATCGACCCCCTCGATCGGCGCCTCGCCGGCGGCGTAGACCGGCGCGACGAGGACGATGTCGGCGTCGTTGAAGGCGACCTGGAACTCGTCCATCAGATCGTGGAGCCGGCTGTAGCGGTGCGGCTGGACGACCGCGATCACCCGCCCTTCTGCCCCCTCGCGCGCCGCCGACAGCACCGCCTTGATCTCGACCGGATGGTGGCCGTAATCGTCGATGATGGTGACCCCGTCGACCTCGCCGACCCGGGTGAAGCGGCGCTTGACGCCGTGGAACCGGTCGAAGCCGTGCGCGATCACCGCGTCGGCGATGCCGAGCTCGGCGGCGACTCCGATCGCGGCGAGCGCGTTCTGGACGTTGTGGCGGCCGGGCATGGGCAGTTCGATGCCGGCGATCGTCCTCACCTCGCCGGCGCGGTCCCGCAGCGAGACGTCGAAGCGGTTGCCGCCCGGGAAGGGCGCGACATTGTCGCCGCGTATGTCGGCCTGGGCGGCGAAGCCGTAGGTGACGATGCGCCGGTCGCGCAGGCGCGGGATGATCGACTGGACCTCGGGATGGTCGACGCAGAGCAGGGCGGCGCCGTAGAAGGGCACGTTCTCGATGAAGGCGACGAACGCGTCCTTGACCTGATCGAAGCCGCCATAATGGTCGAGATGCTCGGGATCGATGTTGGTCACCACCGCGATCGTGCCGTCGAGCCTCAGGAACGAGCCGTCGCTCTCGTCGGCCTCGACCACCATCCAGTCCGAGCTGCCGAGGCGGGCGTTGGAGCCGTAGGCGTTGATGATGCCGCCGTTGATCACCGTCGGGTCGATGCCGCCCGCGTCGAGCAAAGCGGCGATCATCGAGGTGGTCGTCGTCTTGCCGTGCGTGCCGGCCACCGCGATGTCGGCCGGCAGCTTGACGAAGGTGCCGTCCGACTCGTCGGCCTCGACCACCATCCAGTCCCCGGCGCCCATCCTGGCATTGGTGCCGTAGGCATTGATGATGCCGCCATTGATGACGGTCGGATCGCGGCCGCCGGCGTCGAGGAGGGCAGCGACCAGCGACGTGGTCGTGGTCTTGCCGTGCGTGCCGCCGATAGCCACGGCGGATTTCAGCCGCATCAGCTCGGCCAGCATCTCGGCGCGGCGGATGATGGGAATGCCCTGCTCCTTTGCCGCCTCGAACTCCGGATTGCCGGCCTTGACCGCGCTGGAGATGACGAGATGACCGGCGCCGGAGATATTGGCGGGGTCGTGAC
>DASZDS010000056.1:0-15582 GCA_035941735.1 Allosphingosinicella sp. | reverse complement strand
GCGATAACGACCGAATATTTCTACGACAGCGCCGGCCGGCTCGAAAAGACCAGGGACGCATTGCTCAACTGGACGGTGATGACGCTCGACCAGCGCGGCCAGATCCTCTCGACGACCGTCGCCCACGGCACCAGCGACGCCAGCACGACGACGCGCAGCTATGACGAGCTCGGCCGGCTCGAAACCGAGACCCGGGCCGCCGGCGCCGCCGAAGAAAGCACGACCGTCTACGGCTATAACGCGCTCGGCGAGCTGGAGACGATTACCTACGCCGCCGGGACCGCGGACGAATGCGTGACGACTCGCACCTATGACGCGGCCGGCCGGCTCGAGACCGAGACCCGTGCCGACGGCACGGCCGAGGAAGTCACCACCGTCTACGGCTACAACGCGTTCGGCGACATGGAATCGACGACCGTCGCGGCGGGAACCGTCGACGAGCAGGTGACGACGCGGGTCCATGACGCGCTCGGCCGCGTGGAGAGCGAAACCGTCGCCGACGGCAGCGCCGCCGAAGCGACCACCGCCTATGCCTACAATGCGTTCGGCAATGTCGCGAAGGTCACCGACCCCAGGCTCAACAGCGCCTATTTCTATTATGACGCCCGCGACCGGCTGATTCTGCAGGTCGATCCGGAAGGCTATGTCACCAAGTCGGTCTATGGGCTCGGCGGCGAGCCCATATCGGTCACGCGCTACGCCACCCGGATGGAAGGCGCGACCCTCGCGGCGCCGCCCGAGATCATCGCCGACCCGGACGCGGACGCGACCACCGCCTTCCATTACGACAAGCTCGATCGGCTGACCGACATCACCGACGCCGAGCAGCATAGCGAGCATTACGAGCTCGACGCGCAGGGCAACCGGACCCAGATCGTCAACAAGCTCGGCGGCGTCACCGACAATGTCTATGATCTGCTGGGCCGGCTGAAGACCCAGATTGTCCACGCCAACGTCCACGATGGGAACGGCACCCTCGTTGCCACCGCCATCCAGACCGACTTCGACTATGACAAGCGGGGCAATCTCAAGACCAAGACCGAAGCGGTCGGCCTCGGCGCCGACGTGCGGGTGACCAGCTATGCCTACGACAAGCTCGACCAGCTGATCGAAATCGACCGTCCCGACATCGTTTCGGTGACGGTCGGCCTCTTCATGGACCCGGTCACCATGGAGATGAAGGACAGCTTCACCTACGATCGGCGCGGCAACGTCATCGCCTCGCAGGTGGCCGGGGCGCCCAAGACCTACACCTATTATGACCACCTCAACCGGAAGACCGACGAGATCGATCAATCCGGAATGCTCAGCCACTGGGACTATGACGCCAACGGCAACGTCAAGGGCCACAAGGTCTATGGCGACGCGGCGCCCTTCGCCGGAACCCGCCCGTCGGCGCCCCCCAGCCCGGTCAATTCGGCCAATTTCCGCCAGACCCACTACACCTACGACAAGGCGAACCGGCTGGAGACCACCTTCGGGGCGGCGCTCACGACCGCCCGGTGGGACGGCGACAGCTACGACTTCGCGACCGGCGCGATCGTCCGCCATGTCGAATATGACGCCGCCGGCAACGCGATCCGCGACTATGTCGGCGACGTCGAGACACGCAGCTTCTACGACAAGCTCGGCCGCAGGATCGGCCAGCTCGACGCCGAGCATTACCTCACCGTCTGGGAGCTCGACGCCGAGGGCAACGTGCTCGTGGAGACGCAGCACGCCAACAGGGCGAACGGGGCAATCGATCAGAACGCCAGCACCCAGGCCCTCCATGCCGCGGCGGGATCGAGCGTCGACGATCGAATCACCGTCTTCACCTACGACCGCAACGGCCGGCGGGAAACCGAGACTCGGCTCGAGGTCGCCGCCTCGACGACGGCGGCCGGAGTGCTCGCCACGACGCTGCACGCCGCTTCGCAAATCCACTACGAATATAACGGCTTCGGCCAGGTCACCCGCAGGGTCGAGGCGAACGGCGACGAGACCCTGTTCACCTATGACGGGTTCGGGCGGCTCACCAGGACCGAGGCGCCGGGCTTTGCCGGCCATCTCGGGGTGAGCGTCCGGCCGACCACCGACAATCTGTTCGACGCCTTTGGCAATGTCGTTCGGACCGCGCTCAACGACCCGAACGGCGCCGCCGGCGATGCCCGCGTGACTTCCTACGTCTACAACAAAATGGGCTGGCTGGCGTCGGTGACTCAGCAGATCGACGCGACGCTCAGCGCCAGCCACTCCTATACCTATGATGCCGGCGGCCGGATCGTGTGGGACCAATATAGCCGCAGGAAATCGAACGGCTCCAACTCCCCCGATTCGATCGTCTACACCTACGACGTCAGCGGCCGGCTGCTCAGCCAGTCGGCGGCGACCAGGACCACCACCCCGCCGGCCGTTCCCAAATGGGGCTTCGGCGACGTCACCCGCTTCAAATACAATGTCTTTGGCGAGATGATCGGGCGCGGCATCAATTTCGGCGCCGACAACCTCCCGCTCTATCAGGAAACGTTCGATTATGATGAAGGCGGGCGGCTGTGGCGCTCGACCGAGGGCGGCAGCGGCAAGATCATGTTCTACGACGCGCAGGGCAACGCCACCCTGACGCTCGGCTCGGCGGGAGCCAATGTCGGCGCGCTGAGCTTCGCCGCGGCGAAGAGTTCGATCGAGATCCAGGGCGGCAGCGGCGACACCAACATCGCGGATGCGGTCACCACGATCGGCGTGTTCGACAAGCGCGGCCTGCAGATTGCGACGATCGAGCCCGACCGGCAGCTCAGCAGCGGCGCCGGAACCGTGACCGTCACCTCGAGCCGCACCGTGAACGCGTTCGGCGAGACGACCAGCGAGACCGACGCCAGGAACAACACCACCTTGTTGTTCTACAACACGATGGGCCGCCTGATCCGCAAGGAGAGCCCCGAGGTCAGCTGGACGGACCAGAACGGCAACCAGGCGAACGTCCATCCGACCGAGCATTATTTTTACGATATCTCCGGCCGCCTGGTCGCGATTACGGACGCCAACGGCCATACCACCAGGCGCAACCTGCTCGCCGGCACCGGCCATGACGGCGCCGACGCGCTGGTGACGGTCGAATATCATGCCGACGACAGGAAGGTGCAGACGCTCTACGACGTGTTCAAGGACGCCCGCATCAGCCGGAACGAATATTGGATCGACAACAGCCCCAATAACGATCCCGTCAAGACCGACGTGCTGATGGCCTATGACAAGCTCGGCCGGCTCATCCAGGTCCAGCATCTCGGCCGATTGCTCACCGAGACCTTCACCTACGACCAGCTCGGCCAGCGCACCGGGCACACGATGAACGCCCTCACCGAAACCACCGATTACGACCGGCAGGGGCGCGTGATCGAACAGGTCGCCTTCGGCGGCGACACCACCACCTACACCTATCTCTGGGACGGCACGATCACGCCCGGCTCCCTCGGCAATCTGGGCGGCTGGCTGAAGACCACCACCCTCAACGCCGCCAATGTCGATTCGAGCGTGACGCTCGATTATTTCAACCGGACCATCGCCCGCTCCGACCTGGGCGACCACGCCTATTCCCACGCCTACGACTGGGCCGGGCGCATGACCAGCATGGCCGGCCCCGGCGAGACGCTGACCTATACCTACCTCAATTCCGGGCGCCTCGCCTCGATCTCGAACGGCGCCGGCAATTCGACCGCCTTCGGCTACGACAAGGCCGGCAACGAGACGTCCGAGGTCACCTACAAGAACTCCCAGCTCGTCCAGAACGCGACCGCGACCTGGGACGCGCTCGGCCGGATGTCGAGCTGGGCGGAGGCGGGCACCACGACCCTGCCGGCGGCCTCGATCCTCTACGAATATGACCGGGTCGGCAATATCCGCCGCCAGAAGGCGAGCTTCCAGCGGCTCGACGGCGCCGGCAACCCCATGGGCTTCCTTCCGTCACAGGACAATTGGTACCTCTACGACGTGATGGACCGGGTGACGAGGGACCGCGGAATCCTGGTCGCGGTGGTCAACGGCGAGCTCAAGACCGGCGACGATGCGCGCGGCATCGGCACGATCGAGCGCCAGCAGCCGGGCGTGCTGACCTTGCTCAACCGGCTCGGCGAGATCGGCTACGATTATGAATATGACGAGGCCGGGCGCCGGGTGTCGATGGCGATGTCCAAGGTCCGCTACGAGGGCGGCTTTCCCCAGAACGCCTTCTTCCGCGAGCATAAGGAGATGTACGATTATTTCGCCGACGGCAGCCTTCAGCAGGTGCGCTGGGTGGACGGCGCCGAGACCGGGTTTGCGAACTCCAACACCATCACCGTGCCGGCGGCGACCGGCACCGGCATCCGGCTTTCGGAGTTCACCCGCGACGCATTCGGCCGGACGACCAGCCAGACCGACTGGGTGACGGCAACGGTCCGCGGCTTCTCGCGGACCGGAATCCTCTACAACGACAAGGGACAGATCACCAACGAGACGGTGACCACCCTTGCTTCCGAGAACAATGCGGACGCCCTTTACGTCAACACGATCGTCAACAATTACGGCACCGGCGCGGATTACCGGCTGGGCGCGGTCGTCAGCTCCACCTCGACGGTCACGCGCAACAACGCCGCGCATTCGACCGCGACCACCACCAACACCTACGAGTGGCGCGATGCGCCGACGATCACCGAGGCCCGGATCTATACCGTGAGGCAGGCCGGCGGGACCACCGATTACGACACCGATTATTTTTACGGCGCGTCGAGCGAGCTCGCTTCGGTCGGCATCCACGACGGCCGGCCGCGCACGGTCAGCTTCATCAACGACATGGCCGGCCAGGTCATCCGCCGCGACGAGACCGGCGGCACCTCGAGCGGCGCGCCGCACGAGATCTGGTACCGGTTCGGCGGCAAGCAGATGGGCCAGATTTCCAACAACGGCACGCTCGACAACGACTATCAGCAGTCGCTGGTCTACCGCCAGATCTGGCTCGGCGACAGCGAGGGACTGGGGGCGTTCCGGTTCGGCGGCAACACGCCCAAGACCTATGCCGATTTCAGCCAGTCGCAGAGCCCGGTCAACAGCTATGAGCAGGGCGGCGCCGGCGGCAGCTACATCGTGCGCTACGGCGACACGCTGCAATCGATCGCCGCCAGCCTCTGGGGCAATACCGATCTGTGGTACAAGCTCGCCGAGGCGAACGGCCTTTCGGGGAACAGCGCGCTCGTCGAAGGCAGCAGCCTGACCGTTCCCCCGGGCGTCGTTTCGAACGCCCATAATGCCGACACGTTCAGGCCCTACGACGCCGCCAAGGCGCTGGGCGATCTCTCCCCGTCCGCCCAGAAGCCGCCGCCGAAGCCGGGCGGCTGCGGAATGATCGGGCAGCTCATCGTGATGGCGATCGCGATCGCGATCACGCTGCTGATCAGGGCTCCGGTCGCCCAGTTCATCAGCACCGCGCTCAAGGCCGCGGTCGGCCTCAGCACCGCCGCGGCCGGCGCGGTCGGGGCGGTGGTCGGCGCGGCCGTCACCGGCGCGGTGGCGAGCGCCGTGAGCCAGGGCGTCGGCGTCGCCACCGGCCTCACCGACAAGTTCAGCTGGAAGGGCGTGGCCCTGTCCGCGCTCTCCGCCGGGGTTGCCGAGGGCTTCGCGCAGGCGGCCGGGGCGATCGCCACATCCGCCGCGAAAGCGGCCGCCGCCGCCAACACGACCGTTTCCACCGCGGGCAAGGTCGCCGCCTATCTCGCCAGCAACGCGGTCGGCGCCCAGATCATTCGCAGCGTCGTCACCGATGTCGCCAGCCAGGGCATCGCTGTCGCCACCGGGCTGCAGAAGAAGTTCGATTGGGCGGGCATCGCCGCCAATGCCGCGGCCGCCGGGATCAGCGCGCAGGTCGGCAAGAGCCTGGCACGGGCCGGCGTCGCAGTCCTCGACCGCCGGATCGCCGCCAACTTCGCCGGCGGCATCGCCCGCGCCGGCACCCGCGCCGCGCTCACCGGCACCAGCTTCAGCGACAATATCGGCGCCGAGCTGCCGGGCGTGTTCGCGAACACGATCGGCTTCGTCATCGAAGACGCCATGTCGCGCCGCAGCGCCAGGGCGCCCGCGCCCGCGGCCGCGCCGGCGGAACGGCCCGTCGAACGGAACATCCTCGTCGACGGCGCGCCCGAGCTCGGCATCCCGTCGCTGCGCGACTATCTGCGCACGCATCGGCCGGACGGCAGCCTGATCGAGGGCCCGTTCGACAGCCTGAATGCCGATCTTCGGATCAGCCTCCAGAATCTGGACACCTCGATCGCGGTGAGCAACATGAACATCGGGGTGGCGCGCAGGGTCGCCAGTGCAGGCGTGCCCGCCCCGGCCGGGGCGCCGACCGCTTTTCCCGACGACGAGGGGGACATCCAGATCCGCACCGGAGGCAACATGCCGCTGTGGATGTGGTCGCAATGGGATTCGACCCATGACTGGGCCGAGGCGCGCGAGCGTTATATCGCCAGCTGGGGCGCCAGGGCCTATGCCATCCGAGTCCAGTCGGGCGTGCGGCTGGATGCCTTGGGCTTTACCAACGACAGCAATTATTACCACGTGGTCGCCAACCAGCTCAACGTGGTGGCCACCGTGTTCGCGAGATATCCGGAGCTTCCGCTCCATGCGGAGGTCGCCGCGATCCTGGCGGGCGAGGTGCGCGACCTCGATCGGAGCAACTCGATTAGGGACTATTGGACCGGGGTCGACCCCGATCCGGGAATGCCGCCCTTCGAGCCTGAGGAGAGCTTGTACTCGGCGCTCGGCCGCAATGTCAGGGAGTTCTTTGGCGACATCGGGACCGTCTTCGATCCTCGCCCCTCGACCTCCCTTTCGGACCGGTTCAATGCGTTCGGGCGGACGCTGTACCGGGTCGGGTCGGTCGTGGTCGAACCGGTCAGAGAGATCGGGACCGGCGTCGCCTATCTCGTCGACGCGGAAATATATAACGATCCCCGGCTTGCCCGGCAGGGGTTGAAGCATCTGGCGATCGGCACCGTCGAAGCGTTCGGCCCCCGCGTCGCAGGCTTCGCCTCCCGCAGCACCTCCGCGGCGTTGCGGCCCGTGACGGCCAGTCTCCTCTCCACTCCCGCCCGCCACACGCTCACGGCGCCGACGCTCACCTCATTGGAGCGCGCCGCCGGAACCGTGACGACTCGACTCGACGCGCAGGCAGCCAGGGCCGTCCGCGAGGTCCGGATAACGCCGACGAACGTGCGGCCGAGCACAGCGGTGAGCGCGCCGGTAAGCCCGCGCGCGGTCGCGATACCCGAAGCTGGCGGCCGGGGGGCCTATTTCTTTGGCGATGACATTCTGCCTTTCATCGACCGGCCGAATGCGACGCTCGGAGTCCAGGGTCGGTCTCAATTCTTCATGCCTTTGGAGGATTCACTGCCCATTAGGGACGCCGCGACCGCGTATCGCTATAGCGGTGGCGCTCCAACGCTCGAAACGGCTTATGTCGGTCGGGGGGAGGTGTACGGCGTCGACTTCCCGCTGGCTGGATTTGAGCCCCGCATTCCGACATCCGCCGATGCCATTGTCCCTTCCACCGGCCTTCCGTTCGAGCATTTCCTGGAAGGCGGCCATACTGGCCTCAGGTTGTTTGACAACGGTGGTTTTCTGATAAATCCGACTCGCGAATTCGTTATTCCGGGCGGTAATGTTATGCCCAGCGGGTCGGTCCTGTTCAGACTCGGGCCCAATGGCGAACGAATTCCGCTTCGGAGGTGGTAGAGCGGGTGTCATCAAGTGCGAGCCAGCTCTGCGAATATTGCGTGATCGGCTTTCACTCGCCCTTCGATCGGTTTGAGCGGATCGCCCAGATTCCGGACGGACCGGCATTTCTGCAGCGATGCAGATTGTGCGGAAGTTTGTGGGATGTAGATGTACGAGCCGCCAGGCGCCTGTTGCCGGAGCAGGCCCTGGCGCTCTATCCGAATGCGCCAATCCGGGGAAACGTATGAAGCTTGCGGAATTCGAACCGGAGAATGAGCTCGAACGCGCCGTCGCAGAGGCCAAACGGGATGGAGGAGACACGGCTCCTCTGTTGGCCCTCATCGCGCGGTCGCCACTCTTTATTTCCAGCCAGGGCGAAGTTGCCGAGGACGGAACCGGCTTCGAGCCCGTCTTGCTTCAGCAGGGCGGTCAGGCACTGGTGGCCGCCTTCACCTCTCTTTCCAGACCAGAAATCTATCGTGACAGGGCGGAATATGTCCTGCAAATGACAGGCCGCGACCTTCTCTTGCGAATGCCTCCGGGCTACGGGATCGTTCTCAATCCCGGCTTCGTCACCCAGTTCATCATTACGCCCGCGGCAGTTTCCGAGCTGAGGGAAAGCCTGTCATCGCGGTGACACCGACTGAGCCCAGCGCGCACGCTTAGCGAGCGCGGCGACATCCGAAATCAGGGAGTGGCGGAGCGGGAGGGATTCGAACCCTCGATACGGTTTTGCCGTATACTCACTTTCCAGGCGAGCGCCTTCGACCACTCGGCCACCGCTCCGCATGCGCTGGAAGGCGCCCATCTAGGGGCGCGGCGGCGTCAGGGCAAGCTGGCCTCGATCCTCCCCGCCAGCGCGATATCCTTGGCGGTGACGCCGCCTTCGCTGTGGGTCGAAAGCAATATGTCGACCCGGTTCCAGACGTTGCTCCAGTCGGGGTGATGGTCGGCCTTCTCCGCTTCGAGCGCGACCCGCACCATGAAGGCGAACGCCGCGCCGAAATCGGCGAACTTGAAGCTCTTCGCGATGCCGTTGCGGTCGGCGTCGAAGGCCCAGCCGTTCAGCCCCGCCAGAGCCTCGTCGCGTTCGCTCTCGGTCAGCACCTCTTCCTCCATCGCCTGCACCCCTCTATGTCGCGCAGAGATGGGGACGGGTCAAACCTTTGCGCCCGACGCGGGGGCGATCGAGCGGCTCGCGGAAGCGGCGATCGCGCGGCTGCCCGAGACGTTCCGCAAGCACCTCGCAAACGTCGTCCTGCGGATCGAGGACTATGCCGAGGATGACGTGCTCGACGCGCTCGGCATCGAGGATCCGTTCGAGCTGACCGGCCTCTATTCGGGCCGCTCGATGCGCGAGGGAAGCAGCTGGGCGTCGGGCGAGCTGCCGCCGATGATCCACCTCTACCGCCGCCCCCTGCTCGACGAATGGGCGGAGACCGGGGTCAGCCTCGAGGCGCTGATCACCCATGTCATCGTCCACGAGGCCGGCCATCATTTCGGCTTCTCGGACGCCGACATGCACGCGATCGAGGAGCAGGCGGGTTGAGCCTGCTCGCGCTCGAGGACGTCGCCTGCATGCGCGGCGGCCGGCTGCTGTTCGAGGGCCTTAGCCTGACGCTCGCGCCCGGCGAGGCGGTCCTGGTCACCGGGCCCAACGGGGCGGGCAAGTCGAGCCTGATCCGAGTCGCCGCGGGCCTGCTCGGGGCGTCGGGCGCGGTCGCGCGGAGCGAGGCCGCGCTCGCCGACGAGCATCTCGCGCTCGACGAGCGCCGCCGGCTCGGCGACGCGCTCGCTTTCTGGACCAAAAGCGGCGGCGACGGCCTCGCCGCGATGGGCCTCGCCGGTCTCGCCGCGGTGCCGGTGCGGATGCTTTCCGCGGGCCAGCGCCAGCGCGCGGCGCTGGCCCGGGTCGTCGCCAGCGGCGCCCCGCTCTGGTTGCTCGACGAGCCCGCCAACGGCCTCGACGGCGACGGCCTCGCCCGCCTCGATGCCGCCATGGCCGCACATCGCGCGGGCGGCGGCGCAATCCTCGCCGCCAGCCACCAGCCGCTCGCTTTGCCCGGCGCCAAGACGGTCGCGCTCGGATGATGGCGGCGCTGATCCGGCGCGAGCTGCGTCTCGCCGCGGCCGGCGGGGCGGCGCTGCTGCCGCTCGTCTTCTTCCTGCTGGTCGCGACCCTGTTCCCGTTCGCGGTCGGCCCGGACGGGCCGTTGCTCGCCCGCACCGGCGGCGGCGCCTTGTGGATGGCGGCGCTGCTCGCCGCCCTGCTTCCGGTCGACCGCCTCGTCGCGCCCGACCGCGCCGCCGGCGTGCTCGACCAGCTCGCGCTGCGCGGCGTCGGCGAGGAGAGCGTCGCCGTCGCCAAGCTGGTCGGCCATTGGCTGAGCTTCGGCCCGCCGCTGATGCTCGCCGCCTTTCCCGCCGCCGCCCTGATCAGGCTCCCGCCCGGGGTGCTCGCGCGGCTCGAGCTCGGCCTGCTGGTCGGCACGCCGGGCCTCGCCGCCCTGACGCTCGGCGTCGCCGCGCTGACCGCGGGCCTGCGCCGCTCGGGCGCGCTCGCCGGCCTGCTGCTGCTGCCGCTCGCGGTGCCGCTGCTGATTTTCGGCGCGGCCCTGCTCGACGACCGGCCCGGCGCCCTGCAATGGCTCGGCGCGGTGTCGCTGCTGTTCGTGGCGGGGGTCCCGTTCGTGGCCGGCGCCGCGATCCGCGCTAGCCGCGACTAGACCATCTCGCGAAGATCGCCGTCGGCAGGAGCAGGCCGCGGGCTTCCTCGCGCACCGCCATCTCGCCGCATTCGACCCCGCCGCCGAGGTCGGCGAGCGCCTGGCTCAGCAATTCCCCGATCGCCAGCGCCGACATCCGGACCGCATAGACGGTGAGGACGAGGAAGCGGCTCTTCGAGTCGAGCAATTCGCGGCAGTCGGCGATCAGCCCGGGCAGCCCCTCCTCGAGCCGCCAGACCTCGCCGGCCGGACCGCGGCCGAATTTGGGCGGATCGAGGACGATGCCGTCATAGCGCCGCCCGCGCCGGACCTCGCGCGCGGCGAATTTGGCGGCGTCGTCGACCAGCCAGCGGATCGGGCGCTCCGCCATGCCCGACAGCGCGGCATTGGCCTTCGCCTGCTCGACCGACTTCTTCGACGCGTCGACATGGGTGAGCCGGGCGCCCCGCGCCGCCAGCGCCAGCGTGCCGACGCCGGTATAGCCGAACAGGTTCAGCGCCTCGCCGCCCTCGCCGAGCCGGTCGCGCATCCAGGCCCATTGCGGCGCCATGTCAGGGAAGAAAGCGAGGTGGCGGAACGGGGTGCATTGAGCGCGGAACCGCACCTCCTCCCAGCCGAGGTCCCAGCCCTCGCGCGGCACCGGCCGGGCGAATTGCCAGCGGCCGCCGCCTTCCTCGTCGGAGCCCGGGATGAACTCGCCGTCGGCGTCCCAATCGGCCGCGGCCGGCGCCCACAGCGCCTGCGGCTCGGGGCGGATGAAGCGGTAGCGGCCGTAGCGCTCGAGCTTGCGGCCGTCGCCCGAATCGACGAGCCCGTAATCGGCCCAGGGCTCGGCGACCAGGGTCGCGAGGCTCATGCCGCCTTGGCGAGTTTGCCGCCGACGCTGGCCAGCGCGCGCGGCCCGGCGAGCATCGCCGCGCCCGCGTCGCGGACCTCGGCCAGGGTCAGGGCGTCGAGCCGGGCGACGATCTCCGCGGGCTGGACCAGCCGGCCCTCGCGCAGCAGCCGGTTGGCGACATAGCTCGCCTGGCCCCAGCAGCTTTCGAGGCTCATCATCATCCCCGCCTTGGCGAGCGCGCGGGCGCGGTCGAGCTCGCGCTGGCTCAATGTGTCGACCGTCTCGCGGAGCACCCGCTCGACCTCGCTCTGGGCCCAGGGGGCGTCGCCCCGGCGGGTCGCGAGATAGATCCAGAACAGGCCGCAGTCGCTGAACGGCTGGGCCATGGCGGAGACGCTGTAGGCGAGGCCCTGGCGCTCGCGCAGTTCCTGGAACAGCCGCGACGAGGCGCCGCTGCCGACGACGTCGGCGAACAATTGGGCGGCATAGGCATCCGGGTCGCCCCAGGCCGGGGCGGGCATGGCGATCGCGAGATGGGCCTGGTCGCTGCGCCGCCGCTCGAAGCGGTGGCCGCCGACGAACGCGGCGGGCGCGCCGGGGGCAGCGGCGGCCGGCGCCATGTCGCCGAAATGCTCTTCGGCCAGCGCGACCAGCCGGTCGTGGTCGAGCTTGCCGGCGGCGACCAGCACCAGCCGGCTCGGCCGGTACTCGCCCTCCAGCCAGCCGTGCAGATCGGCGAGCTCGATCGCCTCGATCGTCTCGTCGTCGCCGAGCACCGGGCGGCCGATCGCCTGATCGGGAAAGGCGACCTCCTGGAGATGGTCGAAGACGATGTCGCTGGCGGTATCGCGCGCCTCGGCCAGCTCGTGGCGCACCACTTTCTTTTCGAGCGCGAGATGCTCGGCCTCCAGATGGGGACGGCGGACGAGGTCGGCGATCAGGCCGACGCCCAACGGCAGATCGGGCGCGAGCAGGCTCGCGTGGAACGAGGTCAGCTCGCGGTCGGTCGCGGCGTTGAGGTCGCCGCCGACATCCTCGACCGCCTCGCTGATCTCCTGCGCCGAGCGCCCGCCCGCGCCCTTGAACACCATATGCTCGAACAGGTGGGCGAGGCCGTTGACCCGCGCCGCCTCGCGCCGCGAGCCGGTCTCGGCATAGAGGGCGACCGCGACCGTCTCGACGCTCTGCATCGGCCGGCTCGCGACCCTGAGGCCGTTGTCGAGAATGGTGAGCTGCATCATGGGAGGGGCCGATTTAGGGCCTCAGGGCTCCGGCGGCAACGCTCCGCGGCGCCGGCCCCGCAACGCGAGCAGGTAGATGACGAAAGCCGCCGCCGCGAAGAAGAACCATTGCAGCGCGTAGAGGCGATGGTTGTTGGGTATGGTGTCGAGGCCCGGCGGCCGGCTCGGAACGAGCGGCGGCGCGGCGCCGGCGGCGGTCAGGATCACCGGTCCGTCCTCCCCGACCGCGCCCAGCCGCCCGGCGACGAGGCCCTCCAGCGACAGCCGCCGCACCGCGTCGGGGCGGGGCGCCCAGCCGGCATTGACCCGGAGTCGCCCGGCGAGCCCGGCCGCCCCCGGCCGGCAGGGCAGGTAATAGGCTTGGCCGGGCGCGCCGGCGGCGCTTCGCCCGGCGCGGATTTCGGGCGCGGCATTGTCGGCATGGCAGGTGACGAGCGCGCGGCGGAAGGAGAGCGGCGGCAACCGCGCACGCCCGTCGAGCAGCGGATCGAGGTCGACCGCCGGCATCGCCTGCGCGGCGGCATATTGGGCGAGCAGCCCCTCCTTCCAGCGCGCCCGCTGCAGCTGCCAGACGCCGAGCCCGATCATCGTCGCCACCGCCAGCGCGACGATCAGGGTCGGGACGATCGGCAGCCGCCTCATTCGATCCTGCCCTCGCGGGCGCGATGCCTGTATTCGAGGGCGAGCAGCAGCCCCTTGGCGACGCGCAGCAGGCCAATCGTCAGCCCCGTGGCGAGCGGCACCCAGAGCAGGACATGCACCCACCAGGGCGGCGAGAGGCCGAGCTCAAGCAGGATGGCGAGGGCGACCACCAGCCCGCCGACGATGAAGATCAGGAAGGCGGCCGGCCCGTCGCCGACGTTGAAGCCCGCGAAATCGAGCCCGCAGCCCCTGCAGCGCGGCGCGAAGCTCGCGAGCCCGGCGAACAGGGTGCGGTTGCCGCAGCGCGGGCAGAGGCCGCGGAGCGCCGCCTGAACGGGCGACGGCTCCTTCATCGCATCAGTGATATTCCGCGCCCCAGCCGCCCCAGACGTAGACGCACAGGAACAGGAACAGCCAGACGACGTCGACGAAATGCCAGTACCAGGCGGCCGCCTCGAAGCCGAAATGCTGGTTCGGGCTGAAATGGCCCTTATAGGCGCGGACCAGGCAGACGATGAGGAAGATCGTGCCGACGATGACGTGGAAGCCGTGGAAGCCGGTCGCCATGAAGAAGGCCGAGGTGTAGATATTGTCGGCGAAGCTGAACGGCGCGTGCGTATATTCGTAGCCCTGGATGAAGGTGAACAGCAGGCCGAGCGCGATCGTGCACCACAGCCCCTTGATCAGGCCGTCGCGATGGCCGTGGATCAGCGCATGGTGCGCCCAGGTGACGGTGCAGCCCGAGCAGAGCAGGATCAGGGTGTTGAGGAGCGGCCAGCCGAACGGATCCATCACGTGCATGTGCGCCGGCGGCCAGACCCCGCCGACCGCCTCGACGCTCGCCGGGAACAAGGCGGCGTTGAACCAGGCCCAGAACCAGGCGACGAAGAACATCACTTCGGACGCGATGAACAGGATCATGCCGTAGCGCAGGTGCAGCTGGACGATCGGGGTATGGTCGCCGCCATGGGCCTCGCGGACCACGTCCACCCACCAGCTGAACATGGTGAAGAAGATGCCGAGCAGGCCGGCGCCGATCAGATAGGGGCCGTAGGCGAGATCGTGCATCCAGCGCACCATGCCGGCGAAGAAGAGCAGGGCCGAGATCGCCCCGACCAGCGGCCAGATGCTCGGATTGACGATATGATATTGGTGGGTCTTCGCTCCGGCCATGTTCAAGTCCGTCCTTGGCGTTGTGCGCGTCCTCTAGCTCCCGCTCGGACGCCGGTCCACTGGGTAAAAGGTGTAGGAAAGGGTGATCTCGCTGATATTGCGCGTGTCGGGATCCTCGAGGATCCTCGGGTCGACGAAGAACACCACCGGCATCTGCACTTCCTGGCCCGGCGACAGGCGCTGCTCGGTGAAGCAGAAGCACTGGATCTTGGTGAAATATTGCCCGGCCTGGGCGGGGGTGACGTTGAAGGTGGCGGTGCCGGCGACCGCATGGTCGGAAAGGTTGCGGGCGGTGTAGAGGGCGATGCTGCGGGCGCCGACGGCGACGTCGCGGTGCGTGTCGACCGGCGCGAACCGCCACGGCAGCGCCGGGGAGGTGTTGGCGTCGAACCGGACCGAGATCATCCGCCCGGCATCGCCCGGCGCCCGCGCGGCCTCGTCGCGCAAAGGCGTGCCGGCGAAGCCGGTCGCCTCGCAGAACATCCGGTAGAGCGGCACGCTCGCATAAGCGAGGCCGGCCATCCCGAATACGAGGAGGAAGGCGACGAGCGCGGTGCGGCGGTTGCGGCTCATGTCAGGTGAAGGCTCATCTTGGCGATGGTGATCGCGTAGACGAGGATCGCGAACGCCCCGAGCAGCAGCGCCATGATCAGCGCGCGGGTGCGCTGGCGGCGGCGGATCTCGTCCTCGCTCATGCCGGCAGCCAGCGGTCGGCGACGAGCGCGCCGAAGATGGCGAACAGATAGAGGATCGAATAGGCGAAGAGCCGCTTTTCGGGGATCATGGCGGCGGGCTCGGTCGCCCGGTTGGCGAGCACGCGCAGCGCGAGCGCGAGGAAGACGAGGCTGAGCGCGGCGGCGGCGATGCCGTATAGCGGCCCCGCAAGCCCGAGCGGCCAGGGCGCGACCGCCGCCGCCGCCATCGGCAGCGCATAGAGCAGGATCTGGATCCGCGTCGCCTTGGCGCCGGCGACGACGGGGAGCATCGGCACGCCGGCGGCGGCGTAGTCGGAGCGGACGAACAGCGACAGCGCCCAGAAATGCGGCGGCGTCCAGAGGAAGATCAGCAGGAACAAGAGCACCGGCAGCAAGCCGATGTCTCCGGTCGCCGCGACCCAGCCGATCAGCGGCGGGAAGGCGCCGGCGGCGCCGCCGATGACGATGTTTTGGGGCGTCCGCCGCTTCAGCCAGATGGTGTAGACGAAGACGTAGAACAGGATCGAGACCGCCAGGATCGCGGC
>DASZDS010000055.1:0-2957 GCA_035941735.1 Allosphingosinicella sp. | reverse complement strand
GATCCTGTCGACCGCCTCGCAATCCGATACGGCCGGGATCGACCTCACCGGCAACAATCTCGCCAACAGCCTTTACGGCAATGCCGGCGCCAATGTGCTGAACGGCGGCGCCGGAGCGGATTACATGCTCGGCTTCGGCGGGACCGACACGTTCGCGTTCACCACCGCTTTGGGCGGCGGCAATGTCGACGCGCTCGGCGACTTCCTCGCCGCCGACGACACGATCGCGCTCGACGACGCGGTGTTCGCCGGGCTGACGCCGGGCGCGCTTCCGGCCGGCGCGTTCGTCGCCGGCGCCGCCGCGGGCGATGCCGACGACCGGATCGTCTACAACAGCGCCACCGGCCAGCTCTTCTTCGACGCCGACGGCAGCGGCGCCGGTGCGCAGGTGCTGTTCGCCACGCTTCAACCCGGGACGGCGCTCACCGCGAGCGACTTCATCGTCGTCTGACTTGGGGCCAAACAAGGAGAAGACCATGCCCGGATATCCATCCACTCTGGATCTCGCCAATCTGGGCAGCTTCGGCTTCGTTCTGCGGGGCGAGACCATCACCGACAATGCGGGCTTCTCCGTCTCCTCGGCCGGCGACATCAACAATGACGGCTATGCCGACGTCATCGTCGGCTCGCCCTCGTCGAACCGGGCCTATGTCGTGTTCGGCAAGGCCGGCGGGTTCGGCACGGTCTTCCTCGGTTCGCTGACCCCCGCGGACGGGTTCCGGATCACCGGCGAAGTCAGCACCGACGCGGCCGGGTATAGCGTCGCCTCCGCCGGCGACATCAACAATGACGGCTATGACGACATCATCCTCGGCGCCGAGCTGCTCGGGGGCTTCAATGAGGGTGCCGCCTACGTCCTGTTCGGCAAGGCGAGCGGATTCGCGGACATTTCGCTGGCGACGCTCGCCGCCTCCGACGGCTTCAAGATCTCGGGCGACACAACGATCGGCCGGCTCGGCCACAGCGTCGCTTCGGCGGGCGACTACAACAATGACGGCTATGACGACATCATCGTCGGCGCGCCCGACGACAATGCCGGCAATACGGGCCACGCCTATCTGATCTTCGGCAAGGCCACCGGCTTCGGCCCGGTCAACGTCCTCGCCCTCGGCCCGACCGACGGCTTCGCGATCACCGGCGCCGCCGCCGGCGACAATGCGGGCAACAGCGTCTCGTCGGCCGGCGACGTCAACAATGACGGCTATGACGACCTCATCATCGGCGCCCCGCTTAACGATTCCGGCGGCGCCAGCTCCGGCGCCGCCTATGTGCTGTTCGGCAGGGCGGTCGGCTTCGGGCCGATCAACCTCGCGGCGCTCACGCCCGCCGACGGCTTCAAGATCCAGGGCCTGACGGGCAACCAGGCGGGCACCGCCGTCGCCACCGCCGGCGATTTCAACGGCGACGGTTATGCCGATCTGCTCGTCGGCTCGCCGCTGGTGAGCCGCAGCGGCAATTCCCAGGTCGGCGAGGCCTATCTGATATTCGGCAAGGCGAGCGGCTTTACGACCATCAACCTCAACACGATCGCGCCCGCCGACGGCTTCAGGGTGATCAACACCGGCCCGTTCGACCATGCCGGCGCCTCCGTCTCGGCGGCGGGCGATGTCAACGGCGACGGCTATGACGATCTGATCGTCGGCGTCCCGGGCGCCGACCTTTCCAGCGGCAATGACGGCGGCGAAGCCTTCATCGTGTTCGGCAAGGCGAGCGGATTCGGGCCGATCGACCTGGCGACGATGACCGCCAGGGATGGGTTCGAGATCCAGGGCGCCGAGCCCGGCGATCTTGCCGGCACCGGCATCGGCGCCGCCGGCGACGTCAACAATGACGGCTATGACGACATCATCGTCGGCTCGCCCGGCGCGCTCGGCTCGAACGAAGGCGCCGCCTATGTCGTCTTCGGCCGCTCCACCGCCGGCACCGCGACGATCGACAATGGCGCGACCGACGACCATTACGTCACCAGCTATACCGAGCAAGGATCGGAAGCGGGGGTCAGCGACGGCAACGTCACGCTGAGCTCGGGCGCGCCGATCAATTCGATGACGATCACGATCTCGGATCCGCGCAACGGCGACCGGATGACCCTGGCCGGGCCGCTGCCCGCCGGCATCAGCGCGAGCGTCGACTGGTCCGTGATCGTCTTGTCCGGCAGCGCTTCCAACGCCGATTATGCGGCTGCCCTGGCGCAGGTGCGCTATTCCAGCGTCAGCGACAATCCGACCGACTACGGCACCGACCAGGATCGCACCATCCTGATCCGGGTCGATACCGATGTCGGCTCGCAGCTGATCGGCACCGCCGCCATCTCCGTGATCGGCGTCGACGATCCGGCGGTGGCCCGCGACGACGATTTCGGGCTGCTCGAGAACGTCTCCTCGTTCATCTCCAGCGTCTTTACGAGCCACGGCCACGGCGCAGACTTCGACCCCGACAACCAGGGTGCGGGTGCGCTGACCGTCACGCAGGTGAACGGATCGGCGGCGAACGTCGGCAACGCGTTCGTGCTGCCCTCGGGCGCGATCCTCAGGCTCAATGCCAACGGCAGCTTCTCCTACGAGCCCAATCATGCGTTCGATTCGACCCCGGCGCCGGGGTCGGGCGCGACCAACCAGCCGGCTTTCGACAGCTTCACCTACACGCTGGCGGGCGGCAGCACGGCGACGGTGACGATGACGATCACCGGGGTCGACAGCGCCGATTTCCTGGTCGGCCCGGCCGGCCCGAACACGCTGGCGGGCGGCAACGGCAACGACACCTACCTGCTCGACGATCCCAACGATCTCGTCATCGAGACCGCGGGCGGCGGCGCTCGCGACGTGGTCTACGTGCCTTTCTCCTACACGCTGGGCCAAGGCGTCTATGTCGAGGTGCTTTCGACCTCGAGCCAGGCGGGGACGGCGCCGCTGGTGCTGGTCGGCAACGAGCTCGGCCAGGAGATACTGGGCAATGCC
>DASZDS010000054.1:0-3519 GCA_035941735.1 Allosphingosinicella sp. | reverse complement strand
CGGGCGATGTAGCCGCGGCTCTTCTCGACCTCGCTGGTGAGCGTCTGGACGGTCTGCTTCATGCTTCCGAGCGCCTCGAGCTTGAAGGTGTCGATCGTGTCCATCGTGTCGTAGATGTTCTGGAAGGCGCGCTGCAGCGTCTCGAGCGGGATGGTCGAGGAGGCCGCCTGGCGGTGGATCTCGCCGGTCTGGCTCTTGAGCAGCTCGCCGGTCGAATCGATGACGTTGGCGGTGGTCGTGTTCAAGGACGTGATCTGCTCGAGCACCAGCCGCTGGTTGGTCATCGCCTGGGCGACGGTGACGGCGGTTCGGAGCGCCGAGACGGTGGTGGTGGATGCGCGGTCGACGCCCTTGATCAGCTCGACATTGTTCTTCTTGACCAGGTCGAGGGCGAGATAGCCCTGCACCGTCACCGCCATCTGGGTGAGCAGATCGGTGGTGCGCTGGCGGGTGTAGAAGAGCGCCGTCTCGCGGATCGCCTTGGCCTTGGCCGGCTCGGTCGCGTCGAGCTCGTTGGCCTTGTCCTCCAATTTCGCGTCGAGCGCCTTGGAGATGTGGATCATCTGCTCCAACTTGCCCATCGACTTCCAGAGGTTCGCGCGCTCGGTGTCGATCGCGGCATTGTCCATGAGCAGCTCGTCCTTGCCCGAGGCGAGCGCGGCGAGGATCGCGGCGATATGGCTCTGGGCCGACTGGTATTTCATGAAATAGCCGCGCAGCCGGTTGCCGAACGGGATGATTCCGAACAGCTTCCTGGGCTTGGCGAGCGCGCCGCCGCGGCCGGGATCGAGCGCCTCGACCGTCTTGCGCAATTCGGTGAGGTTGGCGCCGATGCCGGTGTTGCTGTCGATCGCCTTGACCGGCCGGTCGAGGAAGCGGTTCGAGGCGCCGGCCGCCTCGGCGATCTCGCGCCGCCCCATCGAGGTCAGCTGGTCGACCTTCCTGCCGAATTCGGGCGAGTTGGAATCGAGCGCGACCAGCTCGGCGACGAAGGAATCGACCTTCTCCTCGAGCGCGCTCTTCTGCTCCTCCTTGAGGGGGACGAGGCCGGCGGCCTGCTCGGGCTGGACGGTCTGGAGCGGCTGCGGCGCCTCCAGCGTCAGCGTGGTGCCGGTGGCGGTCGCGGTGTCGGTCTGGGTGGCCATGTCATTCCCCGTAAGGTGGTTGGGGCAAGATTGGTGCCTCGCGCGCCCGAGCGCAAGGGATAAAGTGTATTATTTCGCTAAAGCACCTTTGGCAATAAAGCTTGACGGGGGCGGCGCGCGGGCTGGATGTTTCGCAGCCGTATCGACTCGGAAGGCGCGGGCGCAAGCGGCGGCTCCGGGGAAGGTGGCTGTGAAGGGAGCGAACATGCGCAGACTGATCGTGGGAGTCGCCCTGGCGACGATGGTATCGGCGTCGGCCCCGGCCCTCGCCGCCAAGCCCGGCGAGCGCGAGGACTATAATCGCTATTACGACCAGAACGGCAATTATTCCGGGCCGAGCTGGCGCGGCAGCGACGGCCGCATGTATTGCCGCAAGCGCGACGGCACCACCGGCCTCATCGTCGGCGCCGCCGCCGGCGCGCTGATCGGCCGGGCGATCGACCGCCGCGGCGACCGCACCGTCGGCACGGTCGTCGGCGGCGTCGCCGGCGCGCTCGTGGGCCGCGAGGTCGAGCGCAGCGCCAGCCGCTGCGAATAGCGCGGGCGCGGCCGATGCGCCGCGGTCCATGCCGGCCACGCCTCGTGGAAAGAGCCGGTGCGAATGAGGCGCCGCCGCGGCGGATGTCCCGCGGTCCGCGCCGCCACGCCTCGGCGAAAGAGGGAGCGAAGACGAGCGCCGGGCACTGCCCCCGCTTGGCGCGCCCGCCCGCCACGCTGCGCGTGATCCATTGCTAACCCATTAGCACCCTGCTAATGGATTAGCAGTGAATGAGTCGGCGCTTGGGGGAGCCGGTCCGTGTGCGGCCCAGGTCCCTGCGCCCGGATCGGGCGCGCGGCGCCGGCGGAAAGGAGGGAGTGCCATGGCTGTGAAGGCCGGACGAGCCGCCATCGGGCGCCATCCCTTCTCCGATCCCGCCGAGCGGCTCGGCAAGCGCGAGCGGCAGATCATGGAGATCGTCTATCGGCTGGGGCGCGCGACCGTGTCCGAGGTGCTCGGCGCGCTGCCCGATCCGCCTTCTTATTCCTCGGTGCGGGCGATGCTGCGCTATCTCGAGGACAAGGGGCAGCTGCGCCACGAGGAGCAGGGGCCGCGCTACGTCTATTTGCCGACCGCGCGCATCGAGGACGTCAGCGGCTCGGCCTTGTCGCACGTCGTCAAGACCTTCTTCGACGGCTCGACCTCGACCGCGGTGGCGGCGCTGCTCGACTCGCAGCCGCTCTCGCGCGAGGAATATGACCGGCTGGCCCGGCTGCTCGAGGACGCCCGCCGGCGGGACGGCGAGCCATGAGCGCCGCTGCGGACCTGCTCGACCTCCTCGTCCGGTCGAGCCTGCTGCTGGCGATGATCTGGCTCGCCGCCGAAGCGGTCCGCCAGGCCGGCGGCTCGGCGGCGATGCGCCATCTGGTCTGGCTGCTCGGCTTCGCCGCGCTGCCGCTGCTGCCGCTGCTTGCGATCGTCATGCCGCCCCTGCTGCTGCCGATCCTGCCCGAGGCCGCGCCCGCCCCGGCGATGACAGCGCCCGCCTTTGCGGCGGCGGCGGCGGCCGGCTCCGGCGGAACCGCGCCCGCATCCGGCCCCGGCCTCGGCGCGGTCGTCCGCTGGCTCTATTTCGCCGTCGCCGCCGGTCTGGCCGGCCGGCTCGCGCTCGGCCATTTTCTGCTGGCGCGCCTCTGGCGGCGGGCGCGCCCGGCGGGGGACGCGCACTGGGCGGCGCTGACCGCCGGGCTGGCGGGCGCGCTCGGGATAAGCCGGCCGGTCGCGCTGCGCATCGCCGCCGATCCCGCCATGCCGATGACCTGGGGCACCTTGAGGCCGAAGATACTGCTGCCCGCCGAGGCTCGCACCTGGAGCGACGAGCGGCGGCGGATCGTGCTGCTGCACGAGCTCGCCCATGTCTCGCGGCGCGACAGCCTGAGCCGCTCGGCGGCGACGATCGTCTGCGCGCTCTACTGGTTCCACCCGGCGGCCTGGTATGCGGCGCGGCGGATGCGGCTCGAGCAGGAGCATGCCTGCGACGACCTCGTCCTGGCGCTCGGCGCCGGGGCGCATGCTTATGCCCGCGACCTCCTGGAAGTGGCGGGCGGCCTGAGGCGGGCGCCGATCCTCGCCGGCCTGCCCGCCGCCATGGCCCGGCCGTCCGAGCTGGAGCGGCGGCTGGCCGCGATCGTCGGCCGCGCCTCGCGCCGTCGCTCGAGCGCGCGGTTCACGGCCGGATCGGGCGCCGCCGCTTTGGCCGCGACCCTGCTGGTCGCGACCGTCGCCCCGGTCGCCGCCGGGCGCCTCGCGCCGCCGCGGCCGCCCGCGCCGGTGGCGCCCGTCGCGCCGCTGCCGCCGCGGGCCGCGGCCCATCCGGTCCCCCCCGTCAGGGCGGCG
>DASZDS010000053.1:0-35964 GCA_035941735.1 Allosphingosinicella sp. | reverse complement strand
CTTCGTCGCCGGGCCGAAGATCGCACAACAGGGCCGCCGCCTCGAGCGCGTCGGTGCACGAGGTGGTGAGGAACGACCGGCCGGAGCCGAGCAGCTGCTCCAGCCTGGCCTGCGAGATCGGCTCACCCGTCACTTCGCAATAGCCATACTCGCCCTCGTAGAGGCGGCGGATCGCGCAATCGATCTTGGCGATCAGCTTGCGCTGGCGGTCGCGGGTCCGGAGGTGAATGCCCCAATCGGTTTCGCTGGAGGCGCGATCGGTAAGGTCCGCTTCCTGGATCGGGCCGCTGGCGAGCGCCGCCATCGTCTCGCGCGATTCCCGGACGATGCCGTCCTTCCAGGCGAGCAGCTTCATTCGAAAATAAGCAAGCTGCTCCGGGTTCATGAATTCTTCGTTGGCGCTTGGCCGATAGCCGCCGACGAATTGCGGATTCAAAGCGTCACTATGAAGCGTAGCCATTACCCCTCCACTCCGCGTTCTCCCGGCCGTGCCGGGGGCCCGAACCTGAGGCGGGAAGGATGCTCGTGCCCCGAATCTTAGCCTCCCGCCCCAGAGGCGCCTATACTCACGCCAACATGCCAGCACAAGTCACTCAAAGGCGGCGGAAAAAATTGGCGATCTGATACGCCGGCGAAACTTTTCCGGGGCCGCGGGGGGCCGCCGCGAATCGGGCCGGACCGGCCGACTCGGCGCCGCCATTAGCCCTGAGGCGGCGAAATCGCGGTCCGGCCGCCATTCACCCCTTCGAAGAAGCTGTTCAGCAATGGGACGGAAAGCCGCCTGGAGGCCCGAAAACCCCCGGAATCCGGGCACAAGATGGTTAACGCGCTTGCGTCTAAAGGGATCGTTTGCATCTGCTCGCTAGTGCCTCACCCGCGATGGATCGGCGCCAGCCATTCCATCCAACGAGGACGGCCAGGAACAGGGATGCTGTTATGTCGGTAAGAATGGCTTTGGCGAAACTCTGCGCTTGCACCTGCGGTGGTGCGATCATCGGCGGCGGCGCAGTCCATGTCGCGGAAAACCCGCCGCCGCGCCCCGCGGTCCACCGGACCCATGTTCAGGCCGGCCATGCCCGCTATGCTGGCGGCCAGCGCAGCTACCGCGGCCACCGGCGCCTCGTGCGCCGCACGGTCCGGCGCACCGCCTGCGCGGCGCCCGCCCAGACCGTCACCCGGACGATCATCCCGCCGGTCTTCGCGCCGCCCCCGCCCCCGGTCGCGGTGGCGAGCACCAGCGGCGGCGGCGTTCCGATCGTGATCGGCGGCAGCTCGACCGGCGGCTTCGGCGGCGGCTTCTTCGCGGGCGGCTTCTTCGGCGGCAGCTCGGCGTCGAGCGGCGGCACCGTGATCAAGATCGACAACAATAACGAGCAGGCGCAGGGCCAGAACCAGAATCAGAACCAGAACCAGAATCAGAACCAGAACCAGAACCAGAATCAGAACGAGAATCAGAACCAGAATCAGAACGGGTCGAGCGGGTCGTCGAGCCACGGCTCGTCGAGCCACGGCTCGTCCAGCCACGGCTCGTCCAGCCACGGCTCGTCCAGCCATGGCTCCTCCAGCCACGGCTCCTCCAGCCACGGCTCCTCCAGCCACGGCTCGTCCAGCCATGGCTCCTCCAGCCACGGCAGCTCGAGCAACGGCAGCTCGACCTCGTCGAGCTCGACCAGCTCGGGCGCCTCGACCAGCTCGGGCGCGAGCGGATCGACCAGCTCGAGCTCGACCAGCTCGGGCGCGACCGGCGGCTCGTCGAGCTTCGGCTCCTCGGGCAGCACCAGCGGCTCGAGCTCGTCCTCGTCGAGCAGCTCGTCGAGCTCGTCGAGCAGCTCCAGCTCCTCCTCGAGCGGCGGCTCTTCCTCGTCGACCGGCGGGACCCACGTCCCGGCGCCGCCGATGATCCTCCTGTTCGGCGCCGGCGCCGCGACCCTGATCGCCCGCAAGCGGCTCGGCAAGCGCGCCGCCGCCTGAGGATACCCGCGCGAGCGGGCAGGCCAGGGAAAAGGCCCCGTCCGACCCGGCGGGGCCTTTTTCTATGTCGCCTTCAGCACCTTCTCGATCTCGGCGACGGGGGTGTTGACGAGGTCCTTGGGCACCTCCGCGACCAGCCTCTTCTCGACCTCCTTGTGATAATGCTTGCGCAGCTCGCCGAGGGTGCGCGGCGGCGCCACCACGACCAGCGCCTCATAGTCGTTGTTGAGCGCCCGCGCCTTCAGCATCGCGGCGGTGGCGGCGGCGAAGCGCTGTTCCTCGAGCGCGTGGAAATCGACCTCCTCCATCGAGCTGCCGAGCGTGTTCGAGGCGCGCCCGGCAAGGTCGCTGGCCTGCTCGTGATGGGCGGGATTGACGTCCACTTCCTTCTCCTCGACGGCGAGGTTGGGGAATTCGGCGTCGCCCGCGTTGCGGAAGAACAGGGATTTGCGCCCGTCGGCGACGAGGACGAAGCTGTCATGGGGGATCTGCATCGCGACGCTCCTGCGGCTGTTCGGACGATGAACGCGACAGCCGCGGGGATGGTTCAAACGGCGTCCGTCAAAGCTGGACGAGGGGACCCTCGATCGCGACCCCTTCGGCCGAGAGCGTGATCTTGCCGTCGCCGCAGCTGAGCACGAGGCGCTCGGCCCCGGGATCATCGGACATCTCGATCCGAAGCGCGCCTCTCGACCAGCGCCAGGCCGAGGGGCCGGCGCCGGCCGGCAGGTCGGCGGCACTGCTCCAATAGCCGCCGGTCCAGATCGGGTAATCGACGTCGCCGCGCTCGAACTCGACCCAGACCGAGGCGCCGACCGGCGGCAGCACGAAGAAACCCGTCCCCGGGCCCGCGCCCGGCAGGCAGGGCAGCGCCCAGGTCAGAACGGCGGGGCCGACATCGGGGACGATCGTCAGGATTCGGCCGCGCTGCTCGGGGTCGATCGTGTTGACCACGATGCCGCGATACTTCCCCCACATCCGCTCGATCGTCATCGCCACCTCCTGCGCGCTTGCGCCGCCCTCGCCGCCGCACCATAGCCGGCGCCATGCGCATCCTCCTCACCAATGACGACGGCGTCAACGCCACCGGCCTCAGGCTGCTCGAGGCGATCGCCCGGACCTTTTCGGACGACCTCTGGATCGTCGCGCCGACCGAGGAGCAGTCGGGCGCCGGCCATTCGCTGACGCTGACCGTGCCGGTGCGCCTCAGGAAGCTCGGCGAGCGCCGCTTCTGCGTCACCGGCACGCCGACCGACGCGGTGATGATGGGCCTCGCCCACATCATGAAGGACGAAAAGCCGGATCTGATCCTCTCGGGCGTCAACCGCGGCGCCAATCTCGGCGAGGACGTCACCTATTCGGGCACGGTGTCGGCGGCGATGGAAGGCGCGCTCGCCGGCATCCCCTCGATCGCGCTCTCGCAAAGCTACGCCAAAGAGGGGATGGGCGACACCGTCCCGTTTGCGGCGGCCGAGGCCTGGGCCGAGCGCGTCCTCGCGCCCTTGCTCGCCGCCCCGTTCGCGCCGCGCACCCTGGTCAACGTCAACTTCCCGGCGCTGGCTCCCGACGCGGTCAAGGGCATCCGCGTCGTCCGCCAGGGCATTCGCGATTATGGCCGGCTGCGCATCGACAAGCGCACCGACCCGCGCGGCTACGATTATTACTGGTTCGGCCTGCGCCCGGTCGTCCAAACGCCCGGCCACGAGACCGACCTCGAGGCGCTCAGCGACGGCTATGTCACCGTCACCCCGCTCCACCTCGACTTGACCCACGAAGGGTCGCTGGCGACGCTCGCGAACCTCTACGGTAAATAGGGACAGTCCCCCTTTTCGAGGGTCAGCGCGCTTCGGTCGCGATCGACCACATGAAGTCGAGCCTTGTGCCGCGGGCGAAGCGGGGGTCGCCGGGCGCGCGCGGGCCGCGGGTCACCGGCAGGAACGGGGCCGCCCCGCCCGGCGCCCAGACCGCGCCCTGGTGGCAGGCCATGCAGTTCGAGCGCGTGCCGGCGGCGAACGTCTCCAGATAGGGGTTGAAGGCGATGTTGGCGGTGCCGTCGGCCTCGGGCGGGGTCGCCGCCGAATAAGCGACGTCCATCAGATAATGGCGCCAGGCGCCCGCGACCGCCGGCGGCCGGTCGGCCGCGAACGGCCCCACGTCCGGCCGGTCGTGCCACCAATAGGTCGTCCAGATCCAGTCGGGAATCTCGCGCGTGGTGAGGTGCATGGCGAGCAGGACGAGATGGTCGCCCGGCCGCGCCTCGGGATCGATCGCCCGCACCGTCGCCAGCTCGTCCGCGGCGATCGGCAGGTGGAAGAAATGGTCGAGCGGCGTCGCCCCGGGCCCGACCAGCACCGTGCGGGGCCAGCGCGCCGGGCGGTTGCCGTCGGGCGCGTCGCCCGCCCCGTCCCACACCGAGATCGGGGTCGGCCGGTCCGGGTGGACCACGGCCCATACCGTCTTCACCGCCATCGCCTCGCGCGGGAATGGCGCGATCGTGCGCGCGGCGAGCGGCGCCGCCGCGCCGAAGCCGGCGTTGATCGCGTCGAGCCGAGCGCGGCTGTACAGGCGCTCGCCGCGAATGTGGCGGTAGGCCGGATCGTTGAACAGGACCAGCGACAGGAGCGGCGCGCCCGACGCCTGCAGCAAGGCGATCCCGGGCGTCTCGGCGATGTCGATCCGCCGGAACGGGCGGGCCGGGCTCGCGCCGGCGCCGCCGAACGTCCGCGCGATCGGCGCCCAGCCGAGCCAGGCCGGCGCCCCGTCCCGCCCCGGGCGGGTGACGTCGGCGAGCACCCGCCAGGCATGGCGGCGCATCGCCGCGACATCCTCGCCGTCGCGCAGCCGCAGCTGCGCCTGCTCGCTCGCCGGGAAATGGCCGATGCCCGCGGCCGGCGCGCAGCCCGCGGCCAGCATCGGCAGGATCGCCAGCGCCTTCCTCATTCCCCTCCCCGCTTCGCCCCCGCCTTATACGCGCGCCGCCGCCTCTAGGAAAACCGGCGCGCCCGCATTATGTCGCCCGCTCCCATGGAACTCGAACTCCCCTCCCCGCCCAAGGTCGGCATGGTGTCGCTCGGCTGTCCGAAGGCGCTGGTCGATTCCGAGCGGATCCTGACCAAGCTGCGCGCCGACGGCTATCAGATGTCGCCCGATTATGCCGGCGCCGACGTCGTCCTCGTCAACACCTGCGGCTTCCTCGATTCCGCGAAGGAGGAGAGCCTGTCCGCGATCGGCGAGGCGATCGCCGAGAACGGCCGGGTCATCGTCACCGGCTGCATGGGCAAGGAGGCCGAGCTGATCCGCGCCCGCTTCCCCGAAGTGCTCGCGGTCACCGGCGCCGCCCAATATGAGGAGGTGGTCGGAGCGGTCCATGTCGCCGCCCCGATCCCCCCTTCCGCCTATCTGAACCTGGTCCCGGACGCGGGCCTCAAGCTCACCCCGCGCCATTATTCCTATCTGAAGATTTCGGAGGGCTGCAACCATCGCTGCGCCTTCTGCATCATCCCTTCGCTGCGCGGCGACCTGGTCAGCCGCCGCCCCGACGCGATCCTGCGCGAGGCCGAGAAGCTGGTCGCCGCGGGGACGAAGGAGTTGCTGGTGATCAGCCAGGACACCTCCGCTTACGGGGTCGACCTGCGCCACGCCTCCTGGCCCTGGAAGGGCGGCGAGGTGCGCGCCCACATGACCGACCTCGCCCGCGAGCTCGGCAAATTGGGCGCCTGGGTCCGGCTCCACTACGTCTATCCCTATCCGCACGTCGACAAGGTGGTGCCGCTGATGGCGGAAGGCCTCGTCCTCCCCTATCTCGACATCCCCTTCCAGCATGCCAGCCCCCGGGTGCTGAAGGCGATGAAGCGGCCGGCCAACGAGGCCAAGGTGCTCGAGCGGATCCGCTCCTGGCGCGCGATCTGCCCCGACATCGCGATCCGCTCGACCTTCATCGTCGGCTTCCCCGGCGAGACCGACGAGGATTTCGACTATCTGCTCGACTGGCTCGACGAGGCCCGGCTCGACCGGGTCGGCGCGTTCCGCTTCGAGCCGGTCAGCGGCGCCGCCGCCAACGCGCTGCCCGGGATCGTCCCCGAGGAGGTCAAGGAGGAGCGCTACGCCCGCTTCATGGCGAAGAGCGCGGCCATCTCGGCGGCCAAGCTGGCCGCGAAGGTGGGGCGGACGATCGACGTCATCATCGACGCGGTCGACGAGGAGGGCGGCGCCACCGGCCGCTCGAAGGCGGACGCGCCCGAGATCGACGGCGAGGTCTATCTGCGCGACGCCGCGCACCTGCGCTCGGGCGACATTGTCCCGGTCCTCATCGAGGAGGCCGACGAGCACGACCTGTTCGGGGTCCCGGCGGCTGCCGCCTAGACCACCATAAGGCGAGCAACGCGGGCACTTCGCTGCTTCGCTCGATCAGCCGGTCACCGAACCTCTCGTTCAGGATGTCGTCGACCAGCGCCCATTCGCGGATCGCGACGCGCTCGGCCTCGGGCCGGTAGGCGAGATCGATCCGGATCGCGTAATCGGCCGGGCATTCCCGCCAGATCGGCAGCGCCGCGTCGCAAGCCGAAAGCCGGATCGCCCCGGGCCGGTCCGCCGGATAGAGCATGCGGTTGTCGGCCCATATCGCAACCGCGGCGAACGGCGGGATCGCGCCCATCTCGCCCGCCATGTTCGGGTTGAGGAAGGCGCCCTCGAGGCGGATGACGAAGGGCCCGCAGGTTTCGTAGCGGACCAGGCCGCCCTGATATTGCGCCTCGCCGGCATGGTTGGGAAAGCGGGCGACCAGGGTCTCCGGATCGACCAGCCGCCGCTCCGGATAGGAGGCGTCGCGCGAGGCCGCGTCGGCGCGATGGCGCAGCGACAGGCGGAAGCGGACCGGATCGCAAAGCAGGGCCAGCCGATCATCGGCGATCGCCCGGTCGAACGCCGGCGCGGCATCGGGGCGCGGGGCCGCCCGGCCGCAACCGGCGAGCGCCGCCAGAGCGAGCAAGGCGATCCCGCTTTTCATGCGCCGGGCAGGATAGGGCCCGGACGCGACTTTTGCGAGGAGCCGCGGCGGAGCGCTCCGCCGCGGCCCGCGCCATGCCTATTGGGCGCGCATGCCCCCGCCGGCCATGCCGACGAGGCCGGCCAGGACGACGCCGCCGAGGCCGCCGAGCACGGCGACCGAGACCACGTCGGCGGGCGTGCCGATATTCGGACCGATCAGATAGAAGGCGCCGACGCCGCCGGCCGCGGCGATGACCTTCCTCAAGATCCACGGCCACGGGCCCGGCCACGGACGCGGCGGGGTGCCGCAGAAATCATCGAAGGTCCAGCCGCCCATCGCGGCCACGATCAGCCACCACATATCCATCTCCCCTGAAGATTGTCGGAATACGCAGAGGGAATACCCCGCCCCCGCGACGCCTGTAGCAGTGGCGGCCGGAGCGGTAAAGTTTGGCGCATCATGGCGGGGCCTGTAAGGCGCTCGCATGACCGATCTCAACAGCCTGCTGAAGCCCGACCAGGGCCAGCCCGCGACCCCGCTCCAGCTCGTCGACAAGAAGGGCTTCGAGACCTGGCTGAAGGGCCAGCCGGGGCCCGCCCGCCGGGCGGCCGAGGCGCAGGGCTTCAAGGGCGACGGCTACCAGCTCGCCATCCTGCCCGGGCCGCAGCGCGACGAATGGTCGGCCGCGCTCGGCGTCGCCAATGTCGAGGAATTGTCGCCCTGGTGCCTCGCCAAGGCGGCGGAGAGCCTGCCCGAGGGCAGCTACCGCGTCGCCGGCCGCGGGCCCGGGCCGGCGACGCTCGGATGGCTGCTCGGCCAGTACCGGTTCGACCGCTACCTCAAGGAGGCGAAGGGCGCCGGCCCGCGGCTGCTGCTGACCGACGAGCCGGCGCGGATCGCCGAGACCGTGCTGGTCGCCGAATCGACCTTCCTGGTCCGCGACCTCGTCAACATTCCCGCCGGGGACCTCGGCCCGGCCGAGCTCGAGGCGGCCGCCGAGGCGCTCGCCGAGGAATGCGGCGCCAGGGTCAGCGTCACCGCCGGCGAGGCGCTCGCGGAGGGCTATCCGATGGTCGCCGCGGTCGGCGCGGCGGCCGCGCCGGGCCGCGAGCCGCGGCTGATCGAGCTCGAGCATGGCGACCGCCGCCACCCGAAGGTCGCGATCGTCGGCAAGGGCGTCTGCTTCGATTCCGGCGGCCTCGACCTCAAGCCGGCGAGCGGCATGCGGCTGATGAAGAAGGACATGGGCGGCGCCGCGCACGCGCTCGCGCTCGCCCGGCTGGTCATCAAAAGCCGGCTGCCGGTGCGCCTCCATCTGCTCATTCCGGCGGTCGAGAATGCGGTTTCGGGCGCCGCCTTCCGGCCGGGCGACATCCTGCGGAGCCGCAAGGGCCTATCGGTCGAGATCGGCAACACCGACGCCGAGGGGCGACTGATCCTCGGCGACGCGCTCGCCAGAGCAGGCGAGGCCGAGCCCGAGCTGATCCTCGATTTCGCCACCCTCACCGGCGCCGCCCGGGTCGCGCTCGGCCCGGATCTTCCGGCGCTGTTCGCCAATGACGACCGGCTCGCCGACGACCTGCTCGCCGCGGGCAGCGCCGTCGCCGACCCGCTCTGGCGGATGCCGCTCTGGGCGGGCTATGACGAGATGCTCGCCTCCGACATCGCCGACGTCGGCAACATGGCCGAGGCGCCGCTCGCGGGCGCGGTGACCGCCGCCCTGTTCCTGCAGAAGTTCGTCCCGCCCGGCACCTCCTGGGCGCATCTCGACACCTTCGCCTGGCGCCCGGCGGCCAAGCCGGGACGGCCCAAAGGCGGCGACGCGCTCGGCCTGCGCGCCGCCTGGGACATGCTGAAGAGCCGCTATGGGCCGTAACGCTTCACCGCCGAAACGGCTCGCCTTTGCGACAATTGAGGAAACGAAACGGTCCCTGATCTGTTCTAGCCGCGAAACCGATCCATTCCTCATTTGGAGCAGCAGCCGTGGCGGACCAGGCCCTCAGGAGCTGGATGCAAACCCTGATCAGCTATGTGCGGTCGGGCCAGCCCGATCTCACCAACCGGCAGATGGCGCTGATGCTGCTGGTCTACCTCAATCCGGGGCCGCATACCGTGCGCGGCCTCGCCCAGCGGCTCGGCGTCTCCAAGCCCGTGATCACGCGCGCCTTGAACACGCTCGGCGGGCTCGGCTATCTGCGCCGCGTCCGCGACGAGGCCGACAGGCGCAACGTCTTCGTCGCGAAGACCAGCACGGGACAGGATTTTCTTGAAGGCTTCAACCGGTACCTCGAACCTTCGGGCACGGAGCGCCGCGCCCCCAGCGAGAACGGATTCATCCTCCAGCACGGATGAGGCATTCCGGCTCGACGGACCGTCGCGGCCGATCGACGAGCGCATCCACGCCTGGCGCAAGGACCTGGCCGACATCGCGCTGGCGGGCCGAATCTTCGCGCCGCATTATGCGCGGCCGCTGCCGCGCGGCTGCGGCTCGCACGCGGCCCCGCTCCGCGCCGCCCCCGCGGCGGAAAGCGCGGTGGTCTCGGAGCTGCTGCCGGGCGAGGAGTTCGCGGTCCTCGAATATGCCGGCGGCTGGGCCTGGGGCTTCTGCGCGGCCGACCATATGGTCGGCTATGTCGAGGCGATCGCGCTGGTCGATCCGATCGCGCCCACCCACATCGTCTGCGAGAAAAGCGCTCCGGTCGCCGCGACCGACGACATCTCCGCCGCGATCATCGCCACCCTCCCCATGGCCGCCCGCCTCCACGGCCACGAATCGGGCGGCTGCCTCGCGACCGAATATGGCTGCGTCGCGCTGAGCCATTTGCGGCGGATCGACGATCCCGAGGCCGACCCGGTGGTGGTCGCGGAGCGGCTGATCGGCACGCCGTGGCGGGACGGCGGGCGCAGCCAGGAAGGCATCGATGCCGCCGGCCTCGTCCAGCTCGCACTGACTTTGTGCGGGCTCTCGGCGCCGCGCCTGCCCGACCAGCTCGCGGCGTTCGGAAGCCCGTTGCCGGCGTCCGCTCCGGCCCGCCGCGGCGACCTCGTCCTGTTCGACGGCGGCGCCGGGCTGATGATCGACGATCTGATGATGATCCACGCCAGCGCCGCCGCCGGCAAGGTCACCGTCGAGCCCGCGGCGCTCCATCCGGGGCAGCGCCGCCGGCTGCCGCTTTGAACGATTGCATTTCGCGGCCGGAACGAGCAGTCTCCCCGCCTCCAGAGGGGGAGGATAAGAATGAACAATGTGATCGGCGCGCCCGCACCGGCCTGGCTGCGCATCGTCGCGGCGCTCGGGCTGCTGTGGAATCTGTACGGCGTCTATGAATATCTCAAGACGGTCGGCGTGGTCGGCGGCGCGGACGCGGCCGCGGCGGGCGCGATGCCCGCATGGGTGACCGGCGCCTTCGCGATCGCCGTCTTCGGCGGCGCGCTCGGCTGCATCGGCCTGTTGATGCTCAAGCGCTGGTGCAAGCTGCTGCTGCTGCTTTCGCTGCTCGGCGTGCTGGCCATGGACCTGTGGATGTTCGTGCTCTCGGGGCTTGGCGGCACCATGCCGACCGCTGAAATGGCGGTGACCGCCTGCGTGCTCCTGGTCGCCATCCTGCTGGTCTGGCTGGCTTACTCGGCCGACAAGAAAGGCTGGCTGAGCTAGGCGCCTACATCTCGCCGCGCGCGCGGCGGATCGCGTACCAGCGCTCGACATTGGCCTGGTGCTCGGCGAGCGTCGCGGCGAAGATGTGGCCGCCGGTGCCGTCGGCGACGAAATAGAGCGCGTCGGTCGGCGCCGGGTCGAGCACGGCCGCGATCGACGCCCGGCCGGGATTGGCGATCGGCCCGACCGGCAGGCCGGCGCGGGCATAGGTGTTGTAGCCATTGTCCGCGCCGAGCTCGGACTGGCGGATGCGCCGCCCGAGCGGCCGCCCCTGCGTCACCGGATAGATGACGGTGGGATCGGCCTGGAGCGGCATTCCGCGCCGCAGCCGATTGGCATAGACTCCGGCCACCATCCGCCGCTCGGCGGGCTTGCCGGTCTCCTTCTCGACGATCGAGGCGAGGATGATCGCCTGCTCCGGCGTCGCCACCGCGCTGCCCGGCCGCCGCCGCGCCCACAAAGCCGCCAGCTCGCGCCGCATCGCCGCCTGCATCCGCCCGAGCACCGCCGCCCGCGCCTCGCCGCGCCGGTAGGAATAGGAATTGGGCAGGACGGACCCTTCCGCGGGGACCGCCACCGGCCCGGTGAGGAAGGGGATCCGCATCAGCCGCTCCTGGACCAGCACCGACGGCATCCCCTCGGGAATGGTGACGAGCCGCTGGACCGGCCGGCCGTGCTGGAGCAGGTTCAGAATGCCGTCGGCGCTGAGCCGGGCGGGAATCAGGAACTCGCCGGCCTGGACCGGATCCGACGAGCCGAACACCCGCGCCAAGATCCGGAACGTCCCCGCCCCGCCGCGGATCGCCCCCGCCCGCTCGAGCTGGCCGGCGACGCGCGCGAGGCTCGCGCCCTGGGCGACGATGATCGTCTTCGGTTGCGCGGCCGGCCCCGGCCCCGCCCAGAGCAGCCAGAAGGCGATGCCGGCGGCGAGGATCGCGATCCCGGGCAGGAAGATCAGCAGCAGCCGCTTCGGAGGCAGGCTCACACCGCCTTCATCACCAGGCTGGCGTTGGTCCCGCCGAAGCCGAAGCTGTTGTTGAGGACCGCCTTGACCTCGCGCTTTTTGGCGACGTGCGGGACGAGGTCGACGCCTTCGCAGCCCTCGCTCGGATTGTCGAGGTTGAGCGTCGGCGGCACGACCTGGTCGCGCAAGGCGAGGATGCAGAAGATCGATTCGACGGCGCCGGCGCCGCCGAGCAGATGGCCGATCGCCGACTTGGTCGAACTCATCGACAGATGGCCGATATTGTTGCCGAACAGCCGCCGGACCGCGCCCAGCTCGAGCTCGTCGCCGAGCGGCGTCGAGGTGCCGTGGGCGTTGATATAATCGATATCGGCGAGGTCGAGGCCGGACTTCTTCATCGCCATCTGCATCGACCGGTAGGCGCCCGATCCTTCCGGGTGCGGCGCGGTGACGTGATAGGCGTCGCCGGACAGGCCGTAGCCGACCACCTCGGCGTAGATCCTGGCGCCGCGCGCCTTGGCGCGCTCATATTCCTCGAGCACGACGACGCCGGCGCCCTCGCCCATGACGAAGCCGTCGCGGTCCTTGTCATAGGGCCGGCTGGCGCGCTCGGGCTCGTCGTTGAAATTGGTGGAGAGGGCCCGGGCCTGGGCGAAGCCGGCAATGCCGATCGGGCAGATCGCCGCCTCGGCGCCGCCGGCGAGCATGACGTCGGCATCGTCCATGGCGATCATCCGCGCCGCGTCGCCGATCGAATGGGCGCCGGTCGAGCAGGCGGTGACGACCGCGTGGTTCGGGCCCATCAGGCCGTATTTGATCGAGACCTGGCCGGAGATGAGGTTGATCAGCCGGCCGTGGACGAAGTGCGGGGAGACGCGGCGCGGCCCCCTATGCTCGAGCACCAGCGATTCGCTCTCGATCCCCGGCAGGCCGCCGATCCCCGATCCGATCGAGACGCCGGCGCGAAGGCGCTCCTCCTCGCTCATTTCGGCGAGGCCGGCATCCTCGATCGCCTGGCCGGCGGCGTCGATGCCGTAGATGATGAACGGATCGACCTGGCGCTGGACCTTGTGGTCGACGCGCCTGTTGGGATCGAACCCCCATTCATGATCGGCCGGCTTCACCTCGCAGGCGATCCTGCAGGCATAATCCTCGGAATCGAACCTGGTGATCCGCCCGGCGCCGCTCTTCGCGGCGAGGATGTTGTTCCAGCTCGTCTCGACGTCGCCGCCGAGCGGCGTGACGAGGCCCAGACCGGTGACGACGACGCGGCGCATGTTTCAGTCTCCAAACAACAAACAGGCCCAGACCCGTTCGGGCTGAGCCTGTCCTTCGATACGCGGCTTCGACAGGCTCAGCCGCTACTCAGGATGAGCGATCTTCTAAACATTTTCCGCTCATGCTGAGTAGGCATTGAGCGAAGTCGAAATGCCGTATCGAAGCACAAGCTCAGGGCGAACGGAAGGAGTTAAGCCTTGTTCTGGTCGATATAGTCGATCGCGTCCTTGACCGTCGTGATCTTCTCGGCGGCGTCGTCCGGGATCTCGACCCCGAACTCCTCCTCGAACGCCATGACCAGCTCGACGATGTCGAGGCTGTCGGCGCCGAGATCGTCGATGAAGCTCGCTTCCTCGGTGACCTTGTCGGCTTCGACGCCCAGATGCTCGACGACGATCTTCTTAACGCGGTCGGAAGTCTCGCTCATAATCCACCTTTCCCTAGCGGTGTTTCTTGTTGGCACCCGCCCTACCCGCTCGGACCCGCAAATGGCAAGTGGCGGCGCTCCGCCGTCAGTTTCCCGCGAACCGGAACCGCGCGGCCTCCATCGATATCCGGGAGCTCACGAACGCGCCGAGGTGGCGGGCATGGTCCGGATGGCCGGCACGGGCTTCCAGCATCCGCGCGAACAAGCCCCCGTGGCGGGTCATGAAGTCGCTAATCGGCTCGAAGGCGGGTTGCGGCGAGCGCAGCGCGGCGGCCAGCTGGCTGTCGGTCAGGATCAGTTGCTCGATCTCGGCGACGTCGATGCCGTCGCTGGAAAGTTGGCGGCGCATCGCGGACTGGATTATCCAGCTGGCGCTGTACCACAGCGCCGCCTCCTTCTCGGCGTCGTTCCAGGCGAACTCCGCCGCACACCGTTGCGCGGCCGCGTGGAGTGCGCCCACGGCTGGATCGGTGGCCCCCGGCCTCGGATTGGTCGCCAGCGGCACGATCGCAGCCTGCTGCGCCGGCGTCAGGCCGTTCAGCGGGCAATCCAGCCGGGCGACGTCGGCCGCTCCCGCCGGCGCGGGCGGTGCCAGCAGCGCCGCGGCGCAGGCTGCGGCCAACAGTCTCACAACATCGCCATCCCACCGTTCACATGCAGGGTCTGACCCGTCATATACCCTGCTTCCCGGCTGGCAAGGTAGACGCACGCCGCGGCGATGTCCTCGCCGCTGCCGAGATCGCCGATGGGGATGCGGGCGAGCAGCGCCTCCTTCTGCGCCTCGGGCAGGACGTCGGTCATCGCCGAGCGGATGAAGCCGGGGGCGACGCAATTGACGGTGATGCCGCGGCTCGCGACTTCCTGGGCGAGCGCCTTGGACATGCCGATCAGGCCCGCCTTGGACGCGGCGTAATTGGCCTGGCCCGGATTGCCGGTGACTCCGACCACCGAGGTCACCGAGACGATCCGCCCGAAGCGCGCCCGCATCATCGGCTTGAGCGCCGCGCGGGCGAGCCGGAAGGCGGCCTCGAGGTTGATGCGGATGACGTCAGACCATTCCTCGTCCTTCATCCGCATCGCCAGATTGTCGCGGGTGACGCCCGCATTGTTGACCAGGATGTCGAGCTTGCCGAGCGCCTCGAGCGCCCGCGGCACCAGCGCGTCGACCGCGGCGCCGTCGGCGAGGTCGCAGGCCAAAGCGACATGATCGCCGCCGAGCCCGGCGCGAAAGGCTTCGAGCTTCTCGACATTGGAGCCGGACAAAGCGAGCCGCGCGCCCTGCGCCGCGAGCCCCCGGGCGATCGCCGAGCCGATCCCGCCCGAGGCGCCGGTCACGAGGGCGGTCATTCCTGCCAGGTCGAACATGAGCTTCTCCTTCGTCCCGGCGGAGCGATGCCATTTCCAAATCGGCCGTGCCACCCTTTTCGCAAGCTCCGTTTCATCCTTCGAAGCGCGCTGATAAGCTGAAGCGCGGCCATTTCGGGGGGACGGGCATGATCGATCGGCGTCGGGTGGTTCTGGGCGGCCTTGCCGGGCTGATCGCGCCCGCCATCGCCCGCGCGCAGCCGCCGGCGGCGGGGCCCGGTCCGGCCTCCGGCCCGGCGGTGGCGCCGCTCGGGAATGCGGGCGCTACCGGCAGCCGGGTGCAGTCCCGGGTCAGCGAGCGGCGCGACGCGGCGACGCAGCCGCCGAGCCAGACCGCCGAACAGCCGGCGCGGATCGAGGCGTTGGTCCTCAGCCAGAGCTATCGGAGCACGCCCCAATTCGCGCTCGCCAACACGGCCCGCGACGCGGCGTTGATCGCGCAGACGTTCCAGCGGCTGCGCTTCGATCGGGTCACGGTGCACAATGACGGCCTCGCGAGCGAAACCGTCGCGCGCATCGCCGCCTATCTCGCCGGCGTCGACGCCAATACCATCGCCCTCGTCTACCTGGCGGGGCACGGCCTGGAGATCGCCGGCGAGAATCTGCTGATGCTCGAGGGCGGCACCGCCTTTCTCAGCCTGCAGGCCCTGGTCCAGGTGCTGCAGCAGCGCGCCGGGGTCACCATCCTGTTCCTCGACGCCTGCCGCAACAACCCGTTCGACCGGCTCGCCGCGGCCGGGGGACGGGTTTCGCGGGCCGTCTCGCTGGGCCAGCAGGGCGTGAGCCTCCAGACGGTGAGCCTCGCCGAGCTGCGCGGCGGCTCGTTCGATCCGCCGAGCCGGCTGCGCGCCTTCTCCCTGCAGGGAAGCGGGGTCAAGATCGTCTTTTCGACCGACCCCGCCAACGTCGCGTTCGACGGCGCCCGGCCCGACAGCCGCAACAGCCCGTTCGCCCAGGCGCTCGCCCGCCACATCCGCGACCAGGTCAGCCTCGACGACATCATCTCGCTGACCACCGGCGATGTCATCCGCGCCACCCGCCGCGTCCAGTCGCCCTGGTCGCAGGGCTCGATCGACCGTCCGATCTTCCTGTCGGGATGGCGCCGGCGGCGGCAGGGGAACCTTCGCTAGATCTCCTTAATCAGAGCGTCGATATCGTCCATCGAGACGACGCTGGTCACGGCCGCGTCGGGGGCGATGCGCTTGACCATCGGGCCGAGCACCTTGCCGCCGAACTCGACGAAATGGACGACGCCCGCCTCGGCCATCGCCGCGACGCTCTCGCGCCAGCGCACCCGCCCGGTCACCTGCTCGACCAGCAGTTCGCGGATCCGGTCGGGATTGTCGACCGGAGCGGCGGTGACGTTGGCGTAGAGCGACACCGCCGGCGGATCCATCGCCGCGTCCGCCAGCGCCGCCGCCATCGCGTCGGCGGCGGGCTGCATCAGCGCGCAGTGGAACGGCGCCGAGACGGGCAGCAGGATCGCCCTTTTGGCCCCCTTCGCCTTGGCAATCTCCAGCGCCCGCTCGACCGCGGCCCGGTGGCCGGAAATGACGACCTGGGAAGGGTCGTTGTCGTTGGCGATGGTGCAGACCTCACCCTCGGCCGCCTCGTCGGCGATCGCCTGGGCGGTGGCGAGGTCGGTGCCGAGCAAAGCGGCCATCGCCCCCTCGCCGACCGGCACCGCCGCCTGCATCGCCCGGCCGCGCAGCTTCAGGAGGCGCGCGGTGGTGGCGAGATCGAACGTGCCCGCCGCGCACAGGGCCGAATATTCGCCCAGGCTGTGGCCGGCGACGAAATCGGCCCGGTCGGCAAGGTCGATGCCCGACGCGCGCAATGTCGCCACCGCATTGGCCATGATCGCCGGCTGGGCGTTCTCGGTCAGCGTCAGCTCCTCGGCCGGCCCTTCCGCCATCAGCCGCGACAGCTTCTGGCCCAGCGCCTCGTCGACCTCCTCGAACACGGCGCGGGCCTCCTTGCTCGCCCCGGCCAGAGCCGCGCCCATGCCGACCGACTGGCTCCCCTGCCCCGGGAAGATGAAAGCGCGCATGCAGTGCCTCCTGTTTCGCGCGCGGCTGGTAGGCCAGCGCGGGGCCGGAGTGCAAGCGGCGCGGCCTTCCACGCCGGGCCATTTGCCGCTAGAGGCGGAAATGGGAAGGAATTTTCGTGACTTATCCGATCAGGCTGCTGCTCGCCTTGCTGGCGCTGGCTTGCTTCTCGGCGCCAGCTCACGCGGAGCAGCTCGATACGCCGCCGGCGCCGCTCTGGCGGATGGAGGCGAACGGCGACGCCGTCCAGACCGATCTCGGCTTCATCCTTCCCGCCCGCTGGCGAGATTTCGAGCGCACCCATTTCACCTCGTCCCGGCCCGACGGCGCCAGCGTCATGGCCCATTACCGGCGCGCCGACGGCGTCCGGATGGGAATCCTGATCCAGCTGCGCGTCGACGTGCGCGGCGTGGCGATGCCGGGCACCGACGCGATCGAGCGCAACTGGTCGCTCATCCGCGTCGTAGGCGACACCGAGTTTCCCGACGTCGAGGGCCAGCCCGAAGTCCTCGCCGACGAGCGCATCCTGTGGGGGCAGGCCGCCCAGCCCAACGCACGGATGCGCCTGCGCGCCTACCGCCGCGGCGGCCAGAACGAGGTGCAGGGCCTGTGGTACCGCAATATCGGCCTGTGGGCGGTGGTGGTCCGGATCTCCGGCCCGGCCGAGCGGCGCCCGGAGATCGAGGCGGCGGGCCGCGCGGCGATGACCGGGATCCAATGGCCCGGAGCGCCGCTTACCGCGGAGCTACGCGCCCTCGCGCCGCGATTTCCCCGGGACCTTCCCGAATGCGGCACGATCGATCGCGCCGGCACGGGCGAGCCGATCGATCCCGGACCGGCGATCTCGGCCATGATCGGGACCGCGCTGTCGGTCTATTTTCTCGATACGGCGCGGACCCTGCCGCATCCGGCGCTCGACCCGCGCCCCTATTGCCGGATCGAGACGTTCCGCGTCGGAAGCTACGAGGTGATCGCGCTCGGCTGGCGCGGCGATCATGCCGGCTTTCCGGCGGCGCGCTACGCCTTCATGCTCGCCGGCCACGGCGTGTTCTTCCAGTTCGAGGGGCTGTTCCATCTCAACGGCGTGGCGGAAGCGGAACGCCGCGGGATCAGGCGGCCGGTCTGGCTGACGCTGAGCGGGCCGCGCAAGGTCGAGCTCCTGACGGTGCTCACGGATTGGCCGAGCTACGAGCGGGCGAAGGAGATCATCATCGCGATCGGCACGAACCACCGCACGCCGCCGCTCGTCGAGCTCACCGCCCCGCCCGGCCAGGTCCATGCCACCGTCAACTACAATGCCGAGAGCGCCCGGCCGGCGCCGACCCCGCAATAGCTTGCCAAACGGCCCCGCTCTGCTATGAGGCCGCCAGCCCGGGGCTCAAGGCCATGCCTTCAGCCCCGGTCTGATTTTCGAGACGACAGCCGGAGGGGCGTCCGCAACGGGCGGCGTCAGCGATCGGCCAAGAGAAGGAAATGCGCTGTCATGCCGCTTTACGAGCATGTCTTTCTGGCGCGTCAGGACCTGGCCCAGGCCCAGGTGGACGCGCTGGCGGAAAACGCCACCAAGATCATCGAGGACAATGGCGGCAAGGTCGTCAAGACCGAGACCTGGGGCCTCAGGAACATCGCCTACCGGATCGCCAAGAACCGCAAGGCCCATTACGTGCTGCTCGATTTCGACGCGCCGGCGCCGGTCGTCGCCGAGCTGGAGCGCCAGACCCAGATCAACGAGGACGTCATCCGCTACCTCACAGTCCGCGTCGACGCCCACGAGCAGGGCCCGAGCGCGATGATGCGGCGCGGCGAGCGCGACAAGCGCCGCGGCGACGACGAGCGCGGCGGCAACGGCCGCGGCCGCGGCCGCGACGATTACGACATCTAAGGAGGCACGACACGATGGCACGCCCATTCTTCCGCCGCCGCAAGTCCTGCCCCTTCTCCGGCAAGGACGCGCCGCGCATCGACTATAAGGACGTCCGCCTGCTCCAGGGCTTCGTCTCCGAGCGGGGCAAGATCGTCCCGAGCCGCATCACCGCGGTCTCCACCAAGAAGCAGCGCGAGCTGGCCCAGGCGATCAAGCGCGCCCGCCATCTCGGCCTGCTGCCCTATGTCGTGAAATAAGGAGGCCGAGCGATGGACGTCATTCTGCTCGAGCGCATCGAGAAATTGGGTTCGATCGGCGACGTGGTGAAGGTGAAGAACGGCTATGCCCGCAACTTCCTCCTTCCCCGCGGCAAGGCGCTGCGCGCCAACGAATCCAACCGCAAGGTGTTCGAGGCCAATCGCGAGAAGATCGAGGCCCAGAACGCCGAGCGCCGCAGCCATGCCGAGGCGGACGCCAGCAAGGTCGAGGGCGCCAAGATCCAGCTGATCCGCCAGGCCTCGAATGCCGGCCACCTCTACGGCTCGGTGTCGGCCCGCGACCTCGCCGAGGCGCTGGAGGCCCAGGGCCACAAGGTCGCCAAGCACCAGATCGTGCTCGACCGGCCGATCAAGTCGATCGGCGTCCAGGAGGTGAAGATCGCGCTTCATCCCGAGGTGGCGGTCACGATCATCGTCAACGTCGCCCGCTCGCCCGAAGAGGCCGAGCTGCAGGCGGCCGGCAAGGACGTGATGGCCGAGATGTTCGAGAAGGACGTCGCCGGCTTCATCGAGGAGCGCGACGAGACGCTCGAGCCGGGCGAGATCGCGCCGGAGCCGGAGGTCGAGGCGGCTCCGGCCGAGGAAGCTGCGGCCCCTGCCGACGAGGCTGCCGCCGAGGAAGCACAGGCCGAGGAAGCACAGGCCGAGGAAGCGCCGCAAGCCGAGGCCGGCGAGACCGCCGAAGAAGCCTGAGCCTTCGAAAATCAGAAAAGGGCCGTCGGTTCGCATGGGCCGGCGGCCCTTTTCTTTGCTATCGCACGCGCCGACATGATCGAAACGCCCGAATGGCTGCCCTTCCAGCTCGATCCGGCCACCGGCCGAGTCGACTGGCTGCGCATGACCGAGGCCGATTATCGCGCGGCGAGCTTCCTCGATTCGCGCGCGCTCCGCCCCGATTCCCGGTTCCGCCAGTCCGAATGGCCGGCCTTGCCCGCCGACGCGCGTCGTGATGCCGATTACATCTTCCATATCGGCAATGTCGGCTCGACGCTGATCTCGCGGCTGCTCGGCGAGCTGCCGACCGTGTTCGCCTTGCGCGAGCCGCAACTGCTCAGGACCGCGACCGAGGGCCAGTTCGAGACGCTGGCGGCGCTTTTTTCGCGCACTTTCCGCCCCGGGCAGCGGGCGATGGTCAAGGCGACCAGCTTCACCAGCGAGATCGCCGACCGCCTGATCCAGCCGGGCTCGCGGGCGCTGTTCCTCTACGCGACCCCCGACCATTATCTCGAAAACATCCTCGCCGGCGAGAACAGCTGGCAGACGCTGCAGGCGCTGAGCGGCCTCCGCCTCGCCCGGCTGCAGCGCCGCTGCCCCGGCCTCGAGGCGGACCTTTCGGCCATGCACGACGGGCTCAAGGCGGCGCTCGGCTGGGCCTGCGAGATGACCTCGCTCGAAGCGGCCGCCGCGAAGCTGCCGCCCGAGACCGTGCTGTGGCTGGATTTCGACGTCTTTCTCGCCGATCCGACGCGCCATTTCATGGCCCTCGCCGCCCATTTCCGGCACGAAGCGGACGAGGCGGTCGCCCGGGCGATCTGCGAGGGGCCGCTGATGCGCCGCTATTCCAAGGCGCTCGACTATGAATACAGCCCGCAATTGCGGCGCGAGATCCTCGCCGACGCGCGCCGCCGCCATGGTGCCGCCATAAGCGACGCGCTGAACTGGCTAGCGGGGCTCGAAAGCCGCTATCCTGCCGTCGCGCAGGCGATTCGGCGGGCGCGAGGGGAGGCCTGATGTTCAAGGAAATCCCGGATCTGCTGACCTCCGCCCAGGTCGCGGAGCTGACCCGCATCGCGGGGTCCGCGCGCTTCGTCGACGGCCGCATCTCCAATCCGCATTCGACGGTGAAGAACAACCTCCAGCTCGACGACGATAAAGCCTATCAGGCCTCCTCGCAGCTGATGCTGCAGGCGATGTTCGCCCATGAGGACTTCCGCAACTTCGCCTTCCCGGTCGCGATCCTGCCGCCGCTGATGACCCGCTATACGAGCGAGATGCGCTACGGCGCCCATGCCGACGCCGCCTACCTCCAGCTCGGTCCGCACCCGCTGCGCTCGGATTTGAGCTGCACCATCTTCCTCGGCGATCCCGCCGGCTACGAGGGCGGCGCCCTCACCATCCATCTCGGCACGCGCAGCCTCTCCTTCAAGGGCGCGCCCGGCAGCGCGATCGTCTACCCGTCCGACAAGCTCCACGAGGTCGAGCCGGTGACCAAGGGCGAGCGTTTCGTCGCGATCACCTTCATCCAGAGCCGCATCGCCGACCCGCTCAAGCGCGAGATGCTCTACGAGCTGAACGAGATCGCCGCGCTCGAAGGGCTCAGGATGGACAAGGACAATTTCGCGCGGCTCCAGCTCGTCCAGGCCAATCTGCTGCGCCGCTGGGGGGACACGCCCTGAGGTGCGCGTAATCCCGGCGATGATGCTGGCAGTCGGCTGCTCCGCCGCCGCGGCAGAAAGGCCGTTGTTTAGAGCTGGCTCGGAGCAGGCCGTGCCGGGCGAGATGCGCCCGGCTCTGCCATTGATCCGGTTCGTCCTGAATGCGCTCGATCGGGAAGATGCCCGGACGCTTGCCGAGTGCATCGCCGAGAACGGGCTGGGGGCCGGCGACTATGGAGCATTGCTTCGCGCCGTGCGGATCGGGGCCGGCCCCGGCCGCCGCCTCTGGTTCGTGCGCCCTTCGCATGGACCGCTCTGGTGCCACGCGCTCTACGGCGCCCACCTGTTTCGCTATTTCCTGGTCGAGGAGAGGCTGGGCCGGACGTCGCGGCGATACCGGCTGGTCTTTCGCAATGGCGGCGACTTTTTCGCCGTCTATCCGCGTCTCCACCACGGCCTGAACGATATTGAAACTACCGGGTGCAACGCCTTCAAATGCTGGATCGTCCGGCTGGCCTATGACGGTCGCCGCTACCGTCCGATCCGCTGCAGTCGGACCGACTGGCGGCGGGATGGCACGACGGTCACGCGCCCGATCCGCTGCGATACGCTCAATTAGCGAATCTCGGCCAGCTCCACGCCTTTCGTCTCGCGCGCCAGCAAGGCGCTGACGCCGCTGATCGCGCAGGCGGCGCCGACGTAGATCGCCACCGGAAACGCCGATCCATAGACGGCGACGAGCTTGACCGCGATGATCGGCGCCAGCGACCCGGCGACGATCGCGGTCAGCTGATAGGCGATCGAGGCGCCGGAATAGCGGATCCGCGTCGGGAACAATTCGGCGATCATCGCCGCCTGCGGCCCGTACATGGCGCCGTGAAGGACGAGGCCGACGACGAGAGCGAGAACGATCCAGGCCGTATCGCCGCTTCCCAGCAACGGAAACAAGGCGAAGCTCCAGGCTGCCAGCCCCAGTCCGCCAAAGGCATAGACCCAGCGCCGGCCGAGGCGGTCGGACAGGGCGCCGAACAGAGGAATAGCGAAGAACTGGAACCCGGCGGCGATCAGCAGCGCGTTGAGCGCGAAGCTCTTGCTGTGACCCAATCGATCCACAAGATAGGTGAGCGAATAGACGGTGAGCACGTAATAGGAGATATTCTCGCCGACCCTGAGGCCGGCACCAAGCAGGATCGCCAGCGGCCGCTCGCGGACCACGTCCATTGCCGGCAGTCTGGGCGGCATCTCCGCCTCGTCGAGCGCCTTTTGAAAGGCGCGGCTCTCGCCGACCCGATTGCGGATGTACCAGCCGACCGCGACCAGCGCGACCGAGAGCAGAAACGGCACCCGCCATCCCCAGGCAAGGAAGGCGGCATCGTCCTGCACGGCGGCCATCAACGCCAGCATCCCGGCGGCGAGGATGAAGCCCGCGGCCACTCCCGCCTGCGGCCAGCTCGCCCAGAACCCGCGGCGCGCGGCATCGCCATGCTCGGCCGCCATCAGGACCGCGCCGCCCCACTCGCCGCCGACGGCAAAGCCCTGGACCAGCCGCAGCGCGACCAGCCCGACCGGCGCCCAGATGCCGACCTGATCGTAAGTGGGCAGCAGCCCGATCAGCACGGTCGCGACGCCCATCATCACCAGGCTCAGCATCAGCAGGCGCTTGCGCCCGATCCGGTCGCCATAATGGCCGAACACGATGCCGCCGACGGGCCGGGCGAAAAATCCCACCGCATAGGTCGCGAACGACAGCATCGTCCCCGTCAGCGGGTCGAATTGCGGGAAGAACAGCTGCTTGAACACCAGCGAGGCGGCCGAGCCGTAGAGGAAGAAGTCATACCATTCGATGGTCGTGCCGATCAGGCTCGCCATCACCACCCGCCGCAGCGGCGTCACCTCTCGCTCCGCCAATTCACGCCCTCCTTCAAATGCCGCACTGCCAGACGCCGTCCAGTTCGACCTGCGCCTCGGCGCGACGGTTGGTGACCGTGATCCGCCCCGGCCAGCGGCCCGCCGCGCCCTCGCCCGGCGGCACTTCGCCGATGCGGCCGACGCTGATGCTGATCTGGCGGTCCTCGAAAAAGCCGCCGGTCGGCCCGGCCGGGCTCGACAGGGCGAGGTGATGGAGCGTGCCGGCGACGCGGGCGATCGCATCGCCCGGGCTGACCGCGAGCAGCATGCGGCCGTCGCGACCGAACGCGCAGGCCGGCGCCACGAGTCCCGCCAGATCGAGATCGGCGCGCCTCAGCGGCTGCGGCCGCGCCGCCGCCTGCGGGTCGGGATTCTCGACCTGCGGGGTCGACAGCCGCTCGATCTGGTTCGCGCTGACCCCGCGATCCTCGCCCACCGGGCCGCGCTCGCCGCAGCCCGCGGCCGCGAGCAGCGTCAGGATCGCGATCGACCGCCGCATCAATAGCCCATCAGGGCGAGCACCTCGCGGCGGCTGCGCTCGTCCTCGCGGAACACGCCCATCATCCGGCTGGTGGTCATCATCACCCCCGGCGTGCCGACCCCGCGCGCGGTCATGCAGGCGTGGCTCGCCTCGATCACCACGGCGACGCCCTGGGGCTGAAGCTCGTCCCAGATGCAGTCGGCGACCTGGGCGGTGAGCCGCTCCTGGACCTGGAGCCGGCGGGCGAAGCCGTGCAGCACCCGGGCGAGCTTGGAGATGCCGACGACGCGGTCGGCGGGCAGATAGGCGATCGCCGCCTTGCCGATGATCGGCGCCATGTGATGCTCGCAATGCGACTGGAACGGAATATCCTTCAGGAGCACGATCTCGTCATAGCCGCCGACCTCCTCGAAGGTGCGGTCGAGATGGTGGGCGGGGTCCTCGCGATAGCCGATCGCATATTCGCGCCAGGCGCGGGCGACCCGCCGCGGGGTGTCGAGCAGGCCCTCCCGGTCGGGATCGTCGCCGGCCCAGCGGATCAGGGTGCGGACCGCTTCCTCGACTTCGCGCGGAACGGTCACCGGCGGCGCTTCGCGCACCAGGTCGCCGTCTTCGGGATCGCCATTGCCAGCTGCCATGCTTCGCTCCTTTCGGGCGCGAATACACGGCGGGACTGGTAAGGGAAACTCCGCTCAGGTGCTGCAGCGGCGTCCGCGCCCGCCGGGGTCGGCGCGCGGCCCGCCGTCGCTGTCGGAGCAGCCGGTGCCGCCGCCGCGCCGGCCGCGCCCGGCCGGATCCGCATTGGGCCCGCTGTCGCTGTCGCTGTAGCCGCCGCCGCGCCGCCCGCGCCCGGCCGGGTCCGCATTCGGCCCGCTGTCGCTGTCGCTGTAGCCGCCGCTGCCGCCGCGCCGACCGCGCCCGGCGGGATCCGCATTGGGGCCGGTGTCGCTGTCCGTGTTGCCGCTGCCGCCACCGCCACGCCCGCGACCCGCCGGGTCCGCATTGGGACCGGAATCGCTGTCCGTATATCCGCCACCGCCGCCCCGGCCCCCGCCCGGCGGATCGGCATAGGCGCCGCCGTCGCTGTCGGTATAGCCGCCCCCGCCGCGGCAGTCGCGGCCGCGGCCGGCGGGGTCGGCGCCCGGACCGCGGTCGGCATCGGTGCAGCCGTTGGGCGGCCGCCGCCGCCAGCCGCCATAGCCGCCGCGCCCGGCCGGATCATAGGGGTCGGCATCGGAATAGCCATAAGGGTAACCGACGCAGCCGGTCAGCGCGAGGAACGAGCCCGCCCCGACCGCGCCGGCGCCGACCCGGCCGAGGAACGAGCGCCTGCTGAGCTTGCGGATCGGTGTCATCGCGCGTCCCCTTCGCAACCGCGCGCCGAGTCGCGCGTCGCACCCTCGTGACGCAGCGGAAATGAACGCTCTGTGACCGCGCCGGACTTGCCATGGCGCGCGCCGGGAGGGATGATCGCCCGATGGCCGAAGGCGAAGCACCCTATCATGCCCATATCTACTACCTGGCCGGGCAACGCGCGGCCGCCGAGGCGCTGCGCGAGACCTTCCTCCGCCTCGCAGCGACCGGGGATGCGCCCTCTGTCCTCTTCGTCGGGCGGATGACCGACGGCAAGGCGGGCCCTCACCCGATCCCGCAATACGAGATTCATTTCCCCGAACGGTCGCTCGCCGGCGTCGTCGCCGCGATCGAAGGCTCGGGTCTGCGGGCGCTGGTCCACCCCCTCACCGACGACGATCTCGCCGATCACACCAGCCTCGCGCACTGGATCGGCGCGCCGGTCGAGCTCGACCTCGCCGTCCTCGATCCCCCCGGCCGCAACCAGGGCGTGGCGCGGTTCGGCAAGGCCGACTTCTGACGATCTTCGAAAATGGGCCAGGCAATATGGGCGAACTGATCATCTGGACCTACGATTGGGTGCCCGAGGGTCCCCGTGGCTTCGTACGCGATCTAAGGCTGAGGTGGGCGTGCGAGGAAGCCGGACTTGCTTATTCCGTACGCACGATCCCCTTCGACGGACGGGAGACCAATCACCTGTCGCGCCAGCCCTTCGGCCAGGTTCCCTTCCTGAGCGATGGCGAGCTGGAGATGTTCGAAAGCGGTGCCGGGCTGCTGCATCTGGCCCGGAAGAGCGAAAAGCTGATGCCGCGCGATCCGGTCGGGGAAGCGGAAACGGTTCAATGGATGATCGCCGCGCTCAACTCGATCGAGATGGTGACCGTTCCCTGGTGGTTCCTCGGCCTGTCCGGCGCGAAGGAGAACGGCCTGGCCGGCTGGGTGGAAAAGCGCCTCGGCCAGCTCGAGGATGTCCTGGCCGCGCGGGAATGGCTGGCGGCCGATCGCTTCACCGCCGCGGATTTGCTGATGGCGGATGTCCTGCGCATCCCGAAAGTCCGAGCTTTCGGCGATCGGCCCGCGACCAATGCCTATGTGGCCCGCGTGACCGGCCGCCCCGCATTCAACCAGGCGCGCGCCGATCAATTGGCGCATTTCGCCGCGGCCGACGAGAACAGGCCGGCTGCCGGCTGAACCTGGTGCCAGGCACGTGCCTGGCACCAGGGAAAAATCCTGCGGGCCAGGCACCGCTCGTCCGGACTCGTTGCGATTCTTGGCGGGCGACGAAGGTTGGCGACCCCGACAGGATTCGAACCTGTGACCTACTGATTAGGAATCAGTCGCTCTATCCTGCTGAGCTACGGGGCCGTGTCGCGCGGTTTGGCGCAAGCGCTCCGGGCGGTCAATTCTCGGGCCCGGCTCGGGGCCGGTTCACACCCCATTTTAACCATTCCCCGCTAGATCGGCGGCGGAGGAGACCCCCCTGATGCCGGCCAGCCATGCCCTTTCCGCGCCCGCGCGCCGCCGCTCCCAGGAGGAGCGCGCGGTCGACATCGGCGAGCGCGTGCTGCTCATGGTCTTCTACGGCTGGTTCCTCTCCCAGATCGTGCCGAGCGTCGCCGGCCAGCCCTACAACCTGCTGATCCTCGCCTCCGAAACGCTCACCGCCGTGCTGGTGCTGATCCGCCGGCCGGGGCGGATGGCGACCAGCTTCTACGCCTGGGCGATCGCGATCATCGGCACCTGCGCGCCGCTGCTGGTACGCCCGGTCGACGGCGGCTTCATCCCGATCTGGTGGGCGGCCTTGCTGATGACCTTCGGCCTGTTCGTGAGCCTCGCGGCCAAGCTCTTCCTGCGGCGCAGCTTCGGCATCGTCGCCGCTTGCCGGGGCGTCCGCCGCGAGGGTCCCTACCGGCTCGTTCGCCATCCGATGTATACCGGCTACGTCATCACCCAATTGGGCTTCCTGCTCGCCAATCCCTCGCTCCTGAACGCCACCGTCTACGCCATCGCCTGGGGCATGCTGCTGCTGCGGATCGGCGAGGAGGAGGAGATGCTCTCGCACGATCCCGCCTATCGCGATTATGTGGCGAGCGTCCGCTACCGGCTGATGCCGGGAATCTACTAGCTCAGTTCTCGCTCTCGGGCGGAACCACCGGGAAGGGCAAGGGCGCGACCGGAATCCCCTCGTCGCGCAAGTCCTCCGCCTGCTGCGGCGTGGCCCGGCCGTGGATCGCGCGGCCCTCGGCCTCGCCGAGATGGATGGCGCGCGCCTCGTCCGGGAAGCGGTCGCCGACATGCTCGCTCGCTTCGAGCATCTTCTTCTGCGCCTCCGCCATGCCGGCCAGCGCCGCCTTGATCGCGTCGGGGGCAAGCTCGCCGCCGCCGCCCTTCGCGCCGACGCGCGGCGCCATCGGCGCCTTGTCGACTTCCGCCGAGCCGCAGATCGGGCAGGCGACGAGGCCGCGCGCCCGCTGCGCGCGATAATCCTCGTTCGAGCCGAACCAGGCTTCGAACACATGGCCCGCGGGGGCGCATTTGAGATCGAAGATGATCATCGGGAAACATGCTCCGGCACCGGGATCGGCCGGCGGTGATGGATCGCGGGCAGGCGGGAGCGCACTTCCGCGACCGCCGCCGGATCGAGCTCGGCGAAGCCCAGCCCCGGCGCCTCTCCTCCCATGTCGAGCAGCACCCTGCCCCAGGGATCGACGACCAGCGAATGGCCGTAGGTGGTCCGGCCGTCTTCGTGCCGCCCGACCTGCGCGGCGGCGATGACGAACGCCGCCGCCTCGATCGCCCGCGCCCGCAGCAGCACGTGCCAGTGCGCCTCGCCGGTCGGCACGGTGAAGGCGGCGGGGATGCTGAACAGGGTCGCGCCCTCATTGCTGAGCGCCGAATAGAGATCGGCGAAGCGCAGGTCGTAGCAGATGGAAAGGCCGAGCGGCCCCAGCGGCGTATCGACCAGCACCGCATGCTCGCCACCGCGATAGGAGGCGGATTCGCGCCAGCTCTCGCCGGTCGGCAGGTCGACGTCGAACAGATGGATCTTGTCGTAGCGCGCCCGGATTTCGCCCGCGCCGTCGATCACGAAGCCGCGATTGACGAGCAGGTTGCCGGGCGCGCCCTTGAGCGCGAGCGAGCCGAGATGGACCCAGATGCCGGCCCGCGCCGCCGCCTCGCGCACCGCGGCCAGCACCGGATCTTCCGCTTCTTCGCGCAGATGCGCGGCGGCGCGCTCGCGGTCGCGGTCGAGCAGCCCGCTCATCTCGGGGGTGAACAGCATCGCCGCGCCGCCGGCCGCGGCGGCGGCGATCCGCCCGGTCAGCGCCTCGGCATTGGCGGTCGGGTCGATCCCGGTCCGCGCCTGATAGAGCGCGATCCTCATCGCGCGAGCAGGGGATCGAGCCCCCCGTCGCGGTCGAGCGCGTGAAGGTCGTCCGAGCCGCCGACATGGCGGCCGTCGATGAAGATCTGAGGCACGGTGGTGCGGCCGTTGGCGCGCTGCAGCATCTCGGCGCGCTTCTCGCCGCCGAACGTGATGTCGAACTCCTCGTAGGCGGTGCCCTTCTCGTCGAGCAGCCGCTTGGCCCGCGCGCAATAGGAGCAGAAGGCCTTGGTGTAGATTTCGACGCGCGCCATTCGCTCCTCCTAGTGCGAGTCCTCGCCGCGGACAACGCGTGCCGGCGCCGCGATGTTCACCCTTCGGTTCCCATCGGCGCGGGGCGGTAGTATTGCGGTTACGGAGGAGGCAGAAATGATCCGCATCGAGCGCCACTTCACTTCGCCGCCAGTGCCGCCCGACCAGTTGGCCTCGTTCAGGTCAGTAATGGAATCCTATTACGCGCTTGACGAAAGTCCGCGCCATCAGCGCCACAGCCCGGCCCGAGACCTGTGGATGAAGCATGCTCATCGGATCAAGAAGCAACTGCTCAGCGTATTCCGTGGCAAGTGCGACTATTGTGAAACCGGAATCGCACCCACAGACATGGAAATAGACCACTTCCGCCCTCTTACGGGGGCAAGCGAACTCGATGGCCATGCCAGCCCGGAGCATTACGGTTGGCTGGCCCTGGAAATGGAGAATACGTACAGTACGTGCAAGGCGTGTAACCGCGCCAAGCGCCAGTACTTTCCTGTGCAGGGCGAGCGCGGGATTCCATTCACCCCCATCGCAATGCTTCGCAAGACCGAAGTGGCGATGCTGCTCGATCCCGCCTTCGACGATCCCGAGGCTCATCTGCGGTTTGCCAAGAGCGGCTCGGTATTCCCCCTCTCGCCGCGCGGTGAAGCGACGATCAAGATTCTCAACCTGAACCGCCCGCATCTCGTGCAGGAACGCGCCGACATTTGGGCCGGAACCGCCACCGCGTGGACGATGCTCGCCAATGCGGGCACCGAGAATCTGCCCGAGGCCAGCCTCATCCGCGACAGAACCAGGAGCGACGCGCGGCACGCAGCCGTGGCAAGAGCCTTCGTCGCCCAGCAGCGGTCGGCCGGCGTCAAAGCCAGGACGCCCGCCGTGGCCCCGACGCCGAGCCAACCCCTGTCCGACCTGATCGAGAGCGACACCACGGCCGAGGAGTTCCGGCTGGCCGCGCGCCCGCTGCATTCCGCGACGTTCCGGAACTTCCGGATCCTGCGCGACCTGACCCTGACCTTCCCCGAGCCTTCCAGCGGCAAGGCGCCCTGGCTGATGCTGCTCGGCGAGAACGCGGTCGGCAAGAGCAGCATCCTCCAGGGAATCGGCCTCGCGCTCGCGGGCGCCAACGAAGCGGAACGCTGGGCCATCCCCCACCAGCTCCTCACCCACAATGAGACCGAAGGCTCCGTCGAGCTGCGCTTCTGGGACACGGACGAGCCGGCGACGCTCACCTTCCGGGCCGGCGATCGCGGATTTGGCGGGACCAGGCCGCCCTCGGCGATCATGCTCGGCTACGGCGCCCTGCGCTATCCGGCGCGCAGGGCCTATGGCCGGCCGGCCCGCCGCGAGGCGCGATTCACGCGGCTGGGCCCGCTCGTCGGGCCGGTCGCGAGGATACCGCATCCCGCCGCCTGGCTCGCGCGCCTCGACACGGAAAAGTTCGACATCGTCGCCTCGGCGCTGCGCCAGGTCCTGCCCGTCGGCCTCGACGGGACGATGATCCGTCCCCGCAAGCGGGTCTATTTCGAATTCGCCGGCCACAAGCGTCCGCTGTCCGAGCTTTCCGCCGGCTATCAGGCGATGGTCGGCATGACCGTCGACATCATCCGGATGCTGTTCGAGAGGTGGAACTCGCTGTTTGACGCCGCCGCGATCGTTCTGATCGACGAAATCGACGCCCATCTCCACCCGCGATGGAAGATGCGGATCGTCAAGTCGCTCCGCGAGGCATTTCCGGCGGTGCAGTTCATCGCCAGCACGCACGATCCGCTGGTGCTTCGCGGGCTGAAGGATGGCGAGGTCGCGCTGCTGCGGCGCTATCCGCTGGAGCCGTTCGAAAGCGTCGAGGATCCCATCGTCGCGGCGGTGCGGGCGGCGGATGAGGAGCCCCGGGTCGAGATCGAGCAGAATCTGCCGCCGATCGAGGGGATGCCGGTCGACCAGCTCCTGACCTCCCGCCATTTCGGGCTGAGCAGCACGCTCGATCCGGACCTCGAAGCCCAGTTCAACGAATATTATTACCTCCAGTCGCTTCCGGAAGATGCGTCGCACCGGGGCCGGCTCGAAGAGCTGAAGACCCTGCTGGCCGACAAAAGGGTGATGGGGCGCGACCAGCGCGAGCAGTTGCTGCTGGAGGCCGCGGACCTCTACATCGCACGGGAATCGAGCGCTCTCGAGGAGCTCGAACGGTCCGAGCTCAAGCAAGCCACGCTCGATCGTCTCCAGGAGATTTGGGAACGCAGCGCCGGCGGCGGGGTCGCGCAGGGCTGACGGAACATGGTGCCGCTCGATCGCCAATCGGTTCCGCGTCCGGCCAGGCTGGACAAGCTCGGCAGGACCAACGCCAAGGACAAGAACGAGCCGTTGAGGACCGAGCTGGACCGCGCGCGAGATCATTTCGGGCCGCCGTCGAAGGCCGGCAAGTTCGAATTCTCGGTCTATTCCGATCCCGAGGTGAAAGAGGCGCTGTCGAAGCTCAGCGGGGGCAAATGCGCCTATTGCGAATATTATTACGACGCCGGACAGCCCGCCGACGTCGAACATTACCGCCCCAAGGGACGGATCGACTCGCCCAATGGCAAGCTGCCGGGCTATTGGTGGCTGGCGTCCGACTGGGACAATCTTCTGCCGTCCTGCATACGCTGCAACCGGCCGGAAAACCTGCGGCTCTATGACGGCACCGAAATGCCCATGGGCAAGGGCGATCGCTTCCCGATCGACGACGAGAATGTCCGCGCCGGCGCCGAAGGCCAGCATGCCGGCGAGCAGCCGTTGCTCCTGAATCCGTGCGACGACGATCCGCGCGACTATCTGAGGTTCGTCGAAAAGGATCAGGCGTCGGTGGTCATCCCGAAGGAGGACGGGGAGGAAAGCCTGGCGGCGCGCCGCGCGCGGCAGTCGATCGACATTTACGGCCTCAACCGGGAGGGCCTGGTGACCGACCGGACGCGCGAGATGGTTCAGATCAAGCTGTCGCTGGTGATCCTCGCCAAGCTTGTCCACCTGCTCGAGCAAAACCCGCCGGATCCGGCGATGATCGAGGATCTGATGGCGATCGAGCGCCAGAAGCTTGACCTCCATCGCGCCCCGGGGGCGAGATACGCGGCCATGGCCCGGACCCTGATCGACCCGGTGCTGAAGAAGATCGACCCGCTTTTCGCGGCGGGCGGCGAGATCAGGGAATATCGCTGGCCCTAATTCAAAAGTCCGGGCGCACGACCAGCCCCCGGCAAGGCACATCGACCCGGCGCGCGCTGGCGGGGAGGTTCATCCCTCGCCGGCCGCCGGCGCGCCGACGAGCCGGGCGAAGCCCTCGGCCTCGACCTGCGCGAGCATCGCCGCCAGCTCGCCATAGCCGGGCTCGCCCGCACGCAGGAAGCCGAAGCGCGGCGCCGCGCCGGGCGCGATCGGCTGCAGCGCGATCGGGCAGGACACCGGCAGCAGCCGCGCGCCGCCGCCCGCCTGCAGGGTGGCGAGGATGCCGCGGAGCGCCCCGGCGATGGTCGGCCGGCTCAGGATCGCGAGCCGGAACTGGCCGGCCTCGCGAGTCACCAGGTAGATGTGGCCCGATTGGTGCGGCAGCGCGACGTCGCCGCGCTGGGCATAAGCGGCGTCGGCGCGCTCGGATTCTCGAAAGACGAGGTGCGATTGCGCCTCGTCCCACAGGATCGCGGTGCGGAAGGCGTAAAGCGCGTCGTCGGCGCCGAAGGCGGGGCGCACCGTCAGATATTCGCCCTCCAGCCATTGCACGGCGGGCCGCGCATAGGCGCCGAGCTCGGCCGGCGCGATGCCGCCGCGTTCCGCCTCGCCGCGCCGGTCGGGCCTGAGCGCGATGCCGAGCGCGGCCTCGATCCGGACCAGGGTCGCGGTGGTGAAGCGGCGCTGCCCGGCCAGCCCCTTTTCGAGCGTCGACAGGCTGATCCGCGCCTCGTCGGCGAGCCACAGGCGGGTGGCGCGGCGGCGGCCGAGCTCCTCGCGGATCCGTTCGGCCAGCTGGTCTGCATTCATCGCCGCTTTTCCCCGATCCGGACAAATCCGCACGGTGCCGCAAGCGGCCGCGCCAGACAAGGGGAAGCGTCGCTCAGCCCGGCTCCTGCTCCGGCTTCACGACCCGCGCCCAGCAGAGGATCTCGACCCGGGCCGCGCCGGCGCGCTTCAGCGCGCGCGCGCAGGCATTGGCGGTGGCGCCGCTCGTATAGACGTCGTCGATCAGCACGATCGTCCGCCCCCGCACCGCCGCGCGCTGCCTCTCCTCGACGCGAAAGGCGCCGCGCACCGCCTCGGCGCGCGCGTGCGGGCCCATGCCGCGCAGCGCCGGCGTCGCCTTGACCCGGGCGATCAGGTCGAGCCGCGCCTCGAGCCCGGCCCGCCGCGCCAGCGCCGCCGCGATCAGCGCCGCCTGGTTGTAGCCGCGCCGCCAGATCCGCCAGCGATGCAGCGGCACCGGCGCCAGCAGCGGCGCGCCGGCGGCGTCGAGATGGCGCTGCATCAGCCGCGCGAGCGTCTCCGCGAGGCCGGGCCGGCCGCCATATTTGAGCTTGAGCGCGACGGTCCGCGAGATCTCGCCATAGGCCACCGCCGCGCGCATCCGGTCGTAGGCGGGCGGCCGGGCCAGGCACTGGCCGCACAGGATATCGGCGCCGTCGCCATAGTCGAACGGCAGCGCGCAGCGCGCGCAGCAGGGCGGCCCGAGGAAGGCCAGCGCCGACCAGCAATCGAGGCAGAAACGGTGCGGCGCGCTGATGATCCGCGCGCAGCCCGGGCAGCGCGGCGGCAGCGCGAAATCGAGGATCGGCCCGAGGGCGCTTTGCGCCAGCGACGCGGCGAGCTGCATGAGGCGAGCCTAGCCCGGCACAGGTTGACAGCCAAGCCGATCCCGCCCATCTCGCCCGGCGGCGGCCCGATGGCGGAGTGGTTACGCAGAGGACTGCAAATCCTTGCACGCCGGTTCGATTCCGGCTCGGGCCTCCACTCGGATCCCGCGGGTCCCGGCGCCTCCGGCGGCGGACGCGCCGCCCCAAGGCGTCACGGGCGCTGGCGATTCCCGGCCCGGTCGGGCGGCCGCGCCGGGCGCGGGAAGCGTTCCCTGAGCGCCCGGGCGAGCTCCTCCAGCGCCCGCTGCAGATCGCTCGGCAGCGCGAGATGGGCGGTGAGCAGGTCGCTCGCGCCCTGGTCGAGCCCGCCGCCCTCGCCGCGCCGGCCGGTCAGGATGTAGATCACGTCGACGCCGGCCGCGGGGAGCCGCGCCAGATAGTCCGCGCGCAGCTCGCGCTTGTCGTTTTCGTAGAGGCTCTGCTTGGGGACGTTGGTGCCGACCAGCGCCGCGAACTCGGCCTGCTTGAGGTCGAGTCGCTTGCGCTCGTCGGCAAGGCGCTTGCCGAAGCTCATCTGTCAGAATTCGCCATTGGCCTGGTGGGGGCGATCATTAGGCGAAGCGGCGCGCCAAGGAAAGTCCGATTTTCGGCGATACTGCACCAATTTGATCCCTTCCGCTTCGGCTCGCGCCTTCCTGACCGATACTAGCCCGCCGCGCCACGGGCGGTCAAATCCGATGAATCGTCCGATGCGGACCGCGCGGCCGAATCGTCCGCTTCACCGGCCCGGCCGCGCCGCCGAAGCGGGCGTAGGGCTGGCGGTCGCCGACTCGGGATGGCCTTCAGAGTTAGCCGGCTGAGACTGTCGAACCAAAAAGGGGGCAGCCTCGGTGACTGCCCCCTTCCATTGGCCTGGTGTGCCTGCACCTTAATGACGGCGGCTCATGAAGGAAAGCCTGCCGATACGGCGATGGTCAATTAAGGGCTCTGTTACCGCAATTTGATAATGGCCGAGGCCGTTCAGCCGCCCCACCCCGTCGCGCGAGACCCAGGTCGAGGCGCCGTCGCAGCGGCTCTGCGAGCCGGGCAGGCCGCTCGATGAAATCGAACGGCGATACGTAACTGGTCAACAGGACTTAGCCCATTGCTCCTCTGTTTCAGCCGTTGCTGGCTCCCAGCAGAGCTCAAAAACAAGATCGTTTAGGCAAACGGGCCCGACTGCGTTGCTACATTCATATCGGCGCACATTTTCCGAAATTTTGACGACATGCATCCCAGCGTTTCCGGTGAAACTTTCTTCTACAACAAATCCATCACTAAAAGTAATATAATACTTGTTATATACTTTGAGATTGCATTTTTTGGAATCCACTAAATGTGTAACTTCTCGAGGTAGGCCGGGTTCATCCCAGATTGCTACAGCAGTGGCCGTAGAGCCATCGCAAAGAAATATCTTGTCTGGCTTATCTACTGCGATTACGGCGGCATTTCCCTCGAATATTTTATCTCCCAAAAACTTCAATTTTATTAGGGCTCGGGACGGAATTTCAATCCGGTCCATTTGGATGATCTGTTGACCATTCACATAGAGCGGCTGACCTCTGTGTTTCACGAAGAGATCTTGAAGCCAGGGAAATTCGACGGTCATCGTTTGCAATAGCCTGTAAATCGGCAGGGATCGCGAGCTTCATGCTCCGGCGGCCAAAGTGGTCGAGTTACAGTGCCTCCGTCGCGCCGCGGAACCGGTTCGTGAGCCCGCTCCATGCTCTCCAACCCGCCATTCCTCGGATTGTTCGGGTTGATGCGTTGCGGCGGTTCTCCTCTCCTCATACGCTCCATATGCTCCGCGGTGAAGCGCCGAGTCGGGCGATGCGCCTCATTCCGCCATTCTCGACGCGTCACCGTACGCCGCGACGGAGCGTTGCCAGCGCGAGTGAGCGCATGGGGACTTTGGCCGGGGCGCCAGACTCGAGTTGCAGCAGGTCCCGCCCGCCCCGGTCCCAGCGATCTTCCGAATGTCCGCCCGAGCCATGCGCCCAGCAGCACATCCTCGGGCCCGGGCAGCCAGATTGTCAGGGCGCCGCCGATGTAGCCCAGTGCCTCCAGCCGCTCGGGGGGCGAGAGTGACATCAGCCCTGCAACTCGCCCGTCGATGGCAGGATTCTGGCCGTCCGGATCGCTCATGTTCACCGGATCGTCAGCGACGTAGGCGTAGAGGTTTATCCCGCCGTCATACCCCACGGGATCGACCTGCAGGAACCGCCCCAGCGTCGGCGAGTAAATCCTCGCCTTGTAGTGGTAGAGGCCGAGCTCCTCGAGCCAGGCTTGGCCGGTATACTGGAACCGGCCGCGGTTGGTCGCCGCGGGGATGCCGTATTCGTCGTAGCGGTTGATCTGGCCGACGCCCGACGCGGTCGAGATGGCGATTATCGAGCCCTGGTGGTCGGGGTGGAGGTAGGAGGGCGCGGTGAGGCCGGCACCCGGGTAGCTGATGACGGGCACGTCATCGCCGTCCCAGTGGACGTAGCGGCGGGTCATCGCGCCGGCCGAGTCGTA
>DASZDS010000052.1:0-1562 GCA_035941735.1 Allosphingosinicella sp. | reverse complement strand
GGCCGTCATAGCCCAGTTCCGCGCGGTTGCCGTTGCCGTCGATCAAGGCGACGACCTGGCCGCTCGCATTATAGGCCCAGGTCGCCTCGGCCGCCTCGTCGCTCGTGCCGACCCCTTCGCGCAGCTGCACGCGCTGGCCGGTGGCGTCGTAGACGTTGCGCGCGATCCGGTCCGGCCCGTCGCCGCCCGCGATTCCCGGCGTGCAGGCGGATGCGGGCAACGCGGGGCGCGGTCAAAACTCTAGTTAGAACAGATCGAGTTCGCTTATCTGAACCCAAGACTTTTCTTGACCTTTCTCAGTGTAATTCCATATTTTTATTTGGGAGAAATCTGACTTGAGGTGGTGTAGAAAATAGTAATTAACGGGGACGTCTGTCAGGGAAATGTATTTTTGTGGAATCTGTATTATCTTGAAAAATGTTGGAGGAGTCGAATCATCAAACGGCTGGTCACTCAGCGTCACATCAGCATCGCCGTCAACATAATGCGCTACCTGAAAACAGACGCAAGTGTCGGTAAACGTAATTGGGCCAGCGCCGGTATCCGGTGGGAACTCCACTTCGCCATACCCATCATGCAGGAAGAGGATTCCATACTCGAGGGATACCTGAATATGAATTCTCATTTTGTCCCCTTTACTCTGGCTCTCGTTGGCGCGGCGGAGGAGGGGCTCGGTCGCGGCGATTGGCTTGGGTTACTTCCCCTCCCTGTCTGTCACTACATCTCCTGCATTGAGGATAGAAGCGCTGAGGCCCGCCGTTCGAATTTAGGCCTGAGGGAGGCTGATGGTCTGGAGTCCAATTCCCACTGGGACGACCAGATTCCGGGGCGCCGCAGGTATGGCAGCCGTCTCTATCTCCCAAGCCGTTTGTCTCACGCCGTTCGGCCGCGCGTGCCGGACCAGAATGACCGGGAATTGACTCTCGTGCATGAGGCCCGGGACGCAAGGTAGAAGCCCTCCCTGGGACCATAGAATCGACACCAGCCGGCCCCCCGGAATTCGAGCCAGTTATGCTGGCGATGACTTCCGAGATGCGGATCATAGGACCGGTTAGAGGAGCTAATCGAACGGCCGTTTCCACGTAGCGCCGTTCCTCCTCGCTCAATGGATGTTCCCGCGCATGCGCTTCCATGCCGCGCAGGCCCTGGCTGGTCCAATTGTAGGATTCACGCCCATCCGGGTCTGAATGATTGACCGGATCGTCGCCGACATATTCGTAGAGGTTGAACTGGTCGTCGTAGCCGATCGGGTCGGTCTGCAGGAACCGCCCCAGCGTCGGCGAGTAGAGGCGGGCCTTGTAGTGGTAGAGGCCGAGCTCCTCGAGCCAGGTTTGGCCGGTATACTGGAACCGGCCGCGATTGGTCGCGGCGGGGATGCCGTATTCGTCGTAGCGGTTGATCTGGGTGACGCCCGATGGGCCCGAGATGGCGATTATCGAGCCCTGGTGGTCGGGGTGGAGGTAGGAGGGCGCGGTGAGGCCGGCACCCGGGTAGCTGATGACGGGCACGTCATCGCCGTCCCAGTGGACGTAGCGGCGGGTCATCGCGCCGGCCGAGTCGTA
>DASZDS010000051.1:0-3126 GCA_035941735.1 Allosphingosinicella sp. | reverse complement strand
CGCGCCGGCGCGGGCCGGGCGGCGGTCTCGTCGGGCAAGGCCTGGACCAGCGCGGCGACGTCGCCGAAATCCGAGCGGCGGGCCGGCGCGGGCCGCGCGGGCGCCGGCGCCGCCCGTTCGCCGCCCGGCTCCAGCGTGAAGGTGGCGCCCGGCGTGAAGGCGGGCGCCTCGCGCTGCGGCTCGGCCGGCTTGTCCTCCTCCGGTTCCGGCTCCGGTTGCGGCGGGGCGAAGCGGCCGCCGTCGTTCTGGGCGAGCTCGACCGGCCGGCGCGGCTCGACCGGCGGCGCCTCCTCGCGGCGCGGCGTGCGGACCAGGGTCGCGACCGGACCGTCGTCGGCGCCGGGGCGGCGGCGCCCGGGGCCGTTGAGCGGCTCGGCCGGCTGCGGCCGCGGCCGGCTCGGCTGCGCCGCCGGGGCGCCCTGGGCCAGAGCGAGCGCGCCGGGGTCGGCGCGGGTGTCGGTATTGGCGGCCATTTGCGTGCCGCGGCCGTTGCTGGGAAAGCGGCCGAAATGGACCGCCGCCGCCTTTTGCGCCGGGCTCAGGGCGGCGAGCCGGGCGAAGAAAGGCGCCATCTCCTGCGCGTTCGCCGCCGGCATCATCCGCGCCGCCGTATCCTCGGCGCCGCGCGCGTCGCCGGTCAGCGCGAGCACGAAGGCCTGGGTGCGCCAGGCGGAGCGATCGTGACGGCGGAGCTGTCCCTCGATCACCCTCAAAGCGGCGTCGCGCTGGCCGCTGATCGCCAGCGACAGCGCCAGCCGCCGCTCGACCTCGGGCTCGGACCGCCGCCGCAGCACCAGGGTGTAATCCTGCTGGGCGCGGCGCGGATCGCCGATCATGTCGTAAGCGAGGCCGCGGTCGCCGGCGATCTCGATCTCGGGCGCGCCGAGCGCGGTCGCCTGGGCGAAGAGCTGGAGCGCCTGGTCTGGCCGCTCCATCTGGACCAGCGCCGAGCCCATGCCGGCCTTGACCCGCGCGTTGCCGGGGGAAATCTCGTCGGCGCGGGCGAAGAAGCCCAGGGCCGCCTCGCCGTCGCCCATCTGGCTGGCGGCGCGGCCGGCGCCGATCAGCGCCTCGAGGCTGCGCGGATTGTCGGCCAGCGTGGTGAGGTTGCGGCGCAGCTCGGCGCCCGGGCCGGTGTCGAGCGGCTGCACGATCGCGCCCGGCGGCAGCCGGCTCGGCGGGGGCGCCTCGTCCATTTCCTGCGCGCGGGCGGGCCCCGCGGCCATGATGATCCCGGTCGCCGCCAGCAAGATGCCGCGGCGAACCCCCCGCATCGCCGATGAAATCATGGTCCCCGTAGACAGCGGTTCGGCTGTACCGGCAATGACCGGAAACGACGCGCTGCGGCGGAGCGGGGCTGGCGGGCGGTGAGTTGGGGGACAGTCCCCGGGGGGACTGTCCCCGAATGGGGACTGTCCCCCTTTTCTACTGATTGTTCTGGCGGTTGAGGAAACGCGGAATGTCGAGCGGGTCGCGGGCGCCGGCGCGCAGGCGCGGCGCCGCCTCGTCCCCCTCCTCGGCTTCCTCGACCTGCGCCTTGGCGGCGCCGCGGGCGATGTTCGACATCCGCTCGAACAGGGTGCCGCCCTCGCGCGGCTTGGCCTCCGGCTCGCCCGCATTTTCCTCGCGGGTCAGCCAGGAGCGGGTGGCCGCGGCCGGCGGCTCCACCGCCTCGGGCCCGGCCATCTCCTCCTCGGCGGTCATGTCGATGCTGTCGAGCAGCAGCTCGTCCTCCTCGGCCGCGATCTCCGCCGCCGGCATTTCCGCCGCCGGAGCCTCCATCATCGCCGGCGGGGCTTCCTCGGCGAGCGCCGTCGGCGCTTCTTCGGCCATGCCTTCGGGCGGGGTCAGGGTGAGCGGCGGCACTTCCGGCTCGGGCGCGACCTCGGTGCGCGGCGGCTCGGCGGCGCGGGCGGCGGGGAAGGCGAACACCTTGGCCGGCTGCGGGATCGGCATCACCTCTTCGGCGCCGATGCCGGTGGCGACCACCGAGACCCGGATCTTGCCCTCGAGGTCGTTGTTGAACGCCGAGCCCCAGATGATGTTGGCGTCGGGGTCGACCAGCTCGCGGATATGGTTGGCGGCCTCGTCGACCTCCATCAGCCGCATGTCCTCGCCGCCGGTGATCGAGATGATCACCCCCTTGGCGCCCTTCATGCTGACCCCGTCGAGCAAGGGGTTGGCGATCGCCTGCTCGGCGGCTTCGATCGCGCGATTGTCGCCGAAGCCCTCGCCGGTGCCCATCATCGCCTTGCCCATCTCGGACATGACCGAGCGGACGTCGGCGAAGTCGAGGTTGATCAGGCCCGGCATGACCATCAGGTCGGTGATCCCGCGCACGCCCTGCTGGAGCACCTCGTCGGCCATCATGAACGCTTCCTTGAAGGTCGTGTTCGGGTTGGCGATGCGGAACAAATTCTGGTTCGGGATGACGATCAGGGTGTCGACATGCTGCTGCAGCTCGGAAATGCCGGCATCGGCGGCGCGGCCGCGCCGCGCGCCTTCGAAGCTGAACGGCTTGGTGACGACGCCGACGGTGAGGATGCCGCGGTCGCGCGCGGCCTTGGCGATGATTGGCGCGGCGCCGGTGCCGGTGCCGCCGCCCATGCCGGCGGTGATGAACACCATGTGCGCGCCGGTCAGATGATCGCGGATCTCGTCGGTGGTCTCTTCCGCCGCCGCGCGCCCGACATCGGGCTGGGCGCCGGCGCCAAGGCCCCCGGTCACCTGCGTGCCCATCTGGATGACGCGCCTGGCCTTGGAACTGGTGAGCGCCTGGGCATCGGTATTGGCGACGATGAATTCGACGCCCTCAAGCCCGGCGTCGATCATGTTGTTGACGGCATTGCCGCCGGCGCCGCCGACCCCGAACACGATAATGCGCGCCCTCAGCTCGCGAATGTCGGTGCCAGTCATTGTTGCCCCACGGTTGCTCCGCTCAACCGCGGAATGAGAGAAAAGGGATTGCTATCCACGAGAAGCCCTGCGGTCTGCTTCCACCAGGCTCGCCGCCACATGCCCTACCCGGCGCGCAGAATGTCCGTGATTCTCGTCCGAACTGCCAGTTCGGACAGCGGCCCGCAGGGCCACCACCTCGCCCTCCAGCCGCGCCGTCGCCTCCCGGGC
>DASZDS010000050.1:0-109154 GCA_035941735.1 Allosphingosinicella sp. | reverse complement strand
ACCAGCCGGCCCTCGCGGTCGTAGACGGCGCGGCTGACCCGGTCGTCGGGATGCGGATTGGCGGCGGCCCAGTCCCGCATGACGTCGGCGAGCGGGTCTTCGCCGCCCTCATAGGCGGTAGCGAGGGCGGTCTGCTTGATGACCCGGCCGGCGGAATCGTGGGCGAAGGCGGTGACGTTGCCGGTGGCGTCGATCGCGAAGGCGACCCGGCCGGTGGCGTCATGGACGGCGCGGATGATCCGCATCGGATCGGCCGCATGCGCATCGACCTCGGCCTGGAGGTCCTCCATCGAATAGGTGGAGGCGTGCGAGACCGCCCAATCGTAGCGGATCGTCCGGATCACCCTGCCGACATCGTCATAGCGATATTCGGTGAGGCCCGCGACGCCGTCGACGGTGAAGCGCAGCCGGCCGTCCTTGTCGTAGGCGTTGCGGGTGATCCGGTCGGACGAGCCCGGGATCAGCTGCGCGGTGACCTCGGCGGCGGTGATCTGGAGATCGAGGCCGCTGGTCGAGATCGACCCCGCATAGGCGCGGGTGACGAGCACATGATCGTCGCCGTCATAGCTGGTTTCGACGACCCCGCCGAGCGCGTCGACCGTGAAGATCCGGCGGTCGGCATGATCGTAGACGTAGCGGGTGACATTGTTCAGCGCGTCCTTGACGGCGACCAGGTTGCCGCGCGCGTCATAGGTGAAATAGGTCGTGTTCTCGAGCGCGTCCGTGGTGCTGAGGACGCGGCCCGCCTGGTCGTAATCGGTGGTGAGGGGGTGGTTTTCAGGGTCGGTCAGCACGATCTCGCGGCCGAAGGCATCGTAGGCGTGACTCGTCGTGATCGCCTTGCCGCCCGCCGCGGCATCGACGATCTGGGTCTCGAGCTTGCCTCTTCGATCGTAGGCGAAGCTGGTCTCGATCTCGGTCGCCACCCCCGGAGTCGCCGATTCGCCGAGGGCCACCCTGCGCAGCTCGACCTCCCCGAAGCTGTTGTAGGAATAAGCGGTATAGGCGCCGAGCTGGCCCGCGTTCAGGATCACCCGGCCGGCGGAATCGAAGGTCGCGGTCATCCTCTCATCGAGCGCCGCATCGGCGAGCGCGTTGACGGCGCCGGCGATGTCGACGGCGTCGCCTCCGACCATTTCCGAGAAGGTCTCGGCGTCGATCCGTGCCGCGTAGCGGATCGCGTCGGTGCGGTCGCCGAGCGGGTTGTAGCGATATTCGACGACGACGCCCTTCGCGTCGACCTCGTAAACGAGCCGGCCGACGGTGTCGTAATAATAGAGGGTACGGGCGCCGACGGCGTCGGACCGCGCCACCATTCGGCCCGCCGTGTCGTAGCCGAACTGGGTGGCATATTCGGCCCAGATCGGATCGGCCAGCTCGGGGTCGGGCCAAGGACCGAGCGAGGCGAGCAGGGCGCTGCCGATTCCGGACATCTCGCGCTTGAGCCGGCCGAGCGCGTCATAGCTGCGCGCCGTCGTCCATTCCGCCGCGGTGCCGGCGGCATGGGTGATCGACACCAGGTCGCCGAGCACGTCGTAGGCGTAAATGGTGGTCTGCTCCTCGGCGGTGCCGTCGGCGCGGGTCTCGCTCTCGAGCCGTCCCAACGCGTCGTAGGATCGGCTGGTGGTCACGGCGTCGCCGGTGCCGTAGGCGATCGTGGACGACAGGATTTGGCCGCGCTGGTCGAGCGTCATGACCGTGCGATGGCCGAGCCCGTCGACCATTTCGGCGAGGCGGCCGGCGCTGTCGTAGACGAAGTCGGTAACGATCGCGCTCGCCGGGACGGACGACGGGAGCAAAGCCGCCATGGCCGCCGGGGTGGCGTCGTCGGCGACGGTGTAGGGATCGGCGTAGCGGACCTCCTTCACCATATTGTCGCGCTTGTCGTAGCGATATTCGGTGACGAAGCCCTCGCCGTCGATGCTGTAGACCAGCCGGCCCTTGCGGTCGTAGACGGCGCGGCCGACCCGGTCGTCGGGATGGGGATTGGCGGCAACCCAGTCCCGCATGACATCGGCGAGCGGGTCTTCGCCGCCCTCATAGACGGTGGCGAGGGCGGTCTGCTTGATGACGCGGCCGGCGGAATCATAGGCGAAGGCGGTGACGTTGCCGGTCGCGTCGATCGCGAAGGCGACCCGGCCGAGGGCGTCATGGACGGCGCGGGTGACCCGCATCGGATCGGCCGCGTGCGCGTCGACCTGAGCCTGGAGGTCGTCCATCGTATAGGTGGAGGCCGGCGAGACCGCCCAATCGTAGCGGATCGTCCGGACCCTGTTGCCGGCATCGTCATAGCGATATTCGGTGAGGCCGGCGGCGCCGTCGACGGTGAAGCGCAGCCGCCCGTCCTTGTCGTAGGCGTTGCGGGTGATCCGGTCGCCCGCATCCGCGATCAATTGCTCGGTGACGTCGGCGGCGGCGATCTCGTAGCTTAGGCCGTAGACCGGGATCGCGGTCGCATAAGCGCGGGTGGCCACGGCGCGGCCGGCCTCGTCGTAGCTGGTCTCGACGACGCCGCCGAGCGCGTCGACCGCGAAGATCCGGCGGTCGGCATGGTCGTAGACGTAGCGGGTGACCTGGCCCATCGGGTCTTCGACCGCCACCAGATTGCCGCGCGCGTCATAGGTGAAATAGGTCGAGTTATCCAACGCGTCGATCGTCGCGACGACGCGGCCGTTCTGGTCGTAGTTGGTGATTGTGTACTGGTCGTTGGGATCGATGAGCAGGAACGGGCGCCCGAACGCGTCATGGCCGTAGGTCGTGGTGATCGCCTTGCCGCCCGCGGCGGCGTCGACGATCTGGGTGATGAGGTGCCCGCGGCGGTCATAGTCGAAGCTGGTCTGGATGGTCGTGCCGGTGTTGAACGGATCCGACCGCAGGGCGATCTCGCCGAAGGAATTATAGACGTAGGTGGTCTGCGCGCCGAGCGGATCGGTCGACCGCTGGATCGTGCCGTCGAGGTTGAACTCGAAATGGCCGGCCTGGTCGAGCGAGGCGTCGGCGAGCGCGGCGACGATGCCGGCGATGTCGGCGACATCGCCTCCGACCATTTCCGAGAAGGTCTGGCCGTCGATTCGCGCGGCGTAGCGGATGATTTCGATACAGTCGCCGAGCGCGTTGTAGCGATGCTCGAGGACGTCGCCGAGGGCGTCGACCTCGAAAGCGAGCCGGTCGGCGGCGTCGTAATAATACAGGGTGCGCCCGCCCCTCTCGTCGGACCGCGCGACCAGGCGGCCGGCCGTATCGTAGCCGTATTGGATGGCGTATTCGGCCCAGATCGGATCGGCGAGCTCCGCGTCGGGATTGGGGCCGAGCGCGGCGAGCAGGGCGCTGCCGATCCCGGACATTTCGCGCTTGAGCCGGCCGAGCGCGTCATAGCTTTGCGTCGTGATCCATTCCGCCGCGGTGCCGGCGGCGTGGGTGGTCGACACCAGCTCGCCGAGCGCGTCGTAGATGTAGGTGGTGGTCTGCTCCTCGGCGGTGCCGGCGGCATGGGTCTCGCTCAGGGTCCGGCCGAGCTCGTCGTAGACGAAGGTGGTGGTGACCGCGTCGCCGGTGCCGTAGGCGATTGTGGACGAAAGGATCTGGCCGCGCTGGTCGAGCGTCATCACGGTCCGGTTGGCGAGCCCGTCGACCGTTTCGCTGAGCCGGCCGGCGCTGTCGTAGACGAAGTCGGTGACGATCGCCGACCAGGGCAGCGTACCGATCTGCGCCGCCAGGCTCGCCGGGGTGGCGCCGTCGGCGACCGCATAGGGATCGGCGTAGCGGATCTCCTTCACCACGCTGTCGCGCTTGTTGTAGCGATATTCGGTGACGAACCCCTCGGCGTCGATGCTGTAGACCAGCCGGCCCTTGCGGTCGTAGACGGCGCGGCTGACCCGGTCGCCGGCATTGCCGCTGCCGGCCGCCCAGCTTTGCATGGCGTCGTCGAGCGGGTCTTCGCCGCCCTGATAGGCGGTGACGAACGCGACCTGCTTGGTGACCCGGCCGGCGCTGTCGTGGCTGAACGCGACCACGTTGCCGACCGGATCGATGGTGAAGGTCATCCGGCCGGCGGCGTCGTAGATCGCGCGCGACACCCGCTTGGGATCGCTCTCATGCGCGTCGACCTCGGCCTGGAGGTCGTCCATCGTGTAGGTCGAGGATTGCACCGACCAGGTGTGGCGGATCGTCCGGACCCTGTTGCCGGCATCGTCATAGCGATATTCGGTCAGCCCGAGGGTGCCGTCGACGGTGAAGCGCAGGCGGCCGTCCTTGTCGTAGGCGTTGCGGGTGACCCGGTCGCCCGAGTCCGCAACCAGTTGCGCGGTGATGTCGGCGGCGGCGAGCTCGAGGCCGGAGACGAAGATCGGATTCGCATAAGCGCGGGTGGCGACGACCCGGCCGTCGCCGTCATAGCTGGTCTCGACGACGCCGCCGAGCGCGTCGACCGCGAAGATCCGGCGGCCGGCATTGTCGTAGACGTAGCGGGTGACGTGGCTCAGCGCGTCGGTGACCGCGACGAGGTTGCCGCGCGCGTCGTAGGTGAACGAATTGACGCCGTCGAGCGCGTCGGTGGTGCTGAGGACGCGGCCCGCCCGGTCGTAGGCGGTGGCGGTGACCTCGCCGGCCGGATCGGTCAGCTGAACGGCGCGGCCGAACGCGTCATAGCCGTAGGTCGTGGTGATCGCCTTGCCGCCCGCGGCGGCGTCGACGATCTGGATCTTCACCTGGCCGCGGCGGTCGTAGGAATAGCTGGTCAGCAGGCTGTTCGACGCCAGCTGTACGAGGGCCAGCTTGTCGAGCGCCGAGACCTTCTCGGTGGCGGAGGCGGCGCCGCTGAAGGTGAGCGTCGCGGTGGTGCCGGTGGCCTGAAAGGCCGACGCGGTGAACTGCGCGAAGCTGGTTGAGCCGGGCGTGAAGGTGCCCAGCACGACGCCGTCGACCGACACCGTGACCGGATTGGCGTTCGCGCTCGACCGCTTCGCCAGATAGAAGGACAATTGGTAGGAGCGGCCCGGAATCAGGTTGGTCAGCTTCTCCGAGATCGAGCCGGTCCCGCTCGAATTGCTTTGCAGGAAGGCGACCTGGTCGCCGTCGGGCGCGGCCGCGAAGCCCCAGCTGCTGCCGTTGCCGGCCACGCCCGCCTTCGACTCGAAGGTCGCCATGCCGATCGAGGGATTGTACTGGCTGCCGGTGCCGACCTCGGGCACCTCGAAGGAGGTGTGCGGCACGATGGGGGCCTGGGTCACGATCACCTTGTCGATCGCCGACATCTTCTCGCTGCTCGACTGGGTGCCGGAGAAGGTGATCGTGGCCGAACCCGACGTGGCCTGGAACGGGCCCAGATTGATCTGCGTGAAGCTGGTCGAGCTGGGGGTCATATAGCCGAGGACCTGGCCGTCGACCGTCACCAGGAGCGGGTTGGCGGCGACGCTGGCGCGCTTCGCCACCATGAAGGAAAATTGGTAGACGGTGCCGGCGTTGAGGCCGGTCACGGTCATCGAGATCGCGCCGGTCCCGGTCGAATTGCTTTGCACGAAGGCGACCTGATCGCCGTCGGGCGCGGCCGCGAAGCCCCAGCTGCTGCCATTGCCGACGACGCCCGACTTCGACGCGAAGGTGACGCCCGACACGGTGGGATTGTAGGTCGCGCCGGTGCCGGTCTCGGGCGCCTCGAACGAGAAATCCGGGGTGACGATGGCGGGAGCGGCGATGCCGCTCTCCAGCGGCGCGGTCTCGCTGACGATCTCGCCGAAGCTGTTATAGGCGTAGAGCGTCACGTTGCCGATTGGATCGCGCGACGCGCGGGTCCGGCCGGCGAGGTCGAGCAAGGCGGTCGACCTTTGATCGAGGAGGGGGTTGGCCAGCGCCGCGACGATGCCGGCGACGTCCGCAGCGGCTCCGCCGGTCATTTCCACGAACGTCTCGATGTCGATCCGCGCCGCGTAGACGATCGTCTCGGTGCGGGCGCCGAAGGCGTCGTAACGATATTCGACGACCCCGCCTAGGGCGTCGACCTGATAAGCGAGCCGGTCGTCGGCGTCGTAATAATAAAGCGTGCGGGCGCCGTTGGCGTCGACCCGCGCGACCCGCCGGTCGGCGGCGTCATAGCCGTAGAGGGTCGCATATTCGGTCCAGATCGGCTCGGAAAGCTCCTCGTCGGGATTGGGGCCGAGCGCCGCCAGCAGGGCGCTGCCGATTCCCGAAAGCTCGCGCGTGAGGCGGCCGCGCAGGTCGTAGCGCCGGCTTTCGATCCTGGCGTCGGGACCGCCGGACTGGGTGATGGTCGATACCAGCCGGCGCATGGCGTCGTAGACGTAGGTGGTGACCGTGCTGGTGCTGCCGGTCAGGCTCTTCGTCTCGGTGAGCGGCTGGCCGTAATGGTTGCGGGTAAAGGCGGTCGTTTCGAGGACCGTGCCGGACGGCGCCGAAGGCAGATTGGCGAAAGTCGGCGGCGTGGTCAGCAGGGTCGCCGGATCGAGCTTCTGCCCGGTGACGATTTCGCTGACGTCGCCGAGCGGCGTATAGGCGTAGCGGGTGAGGCCGCCCTCGCCGTCGATCTCGGCGCGGAGCATGCCGCGAGCGTCGTAGACGCAGTATTTGCGGATGTCTTTGGCATTATCGACGGTGACGCTGCCGAGCAGCTGGGCGAAGGTTCCGCTCGCGCGGTAGGTCGTGCCGGTGGCGCCCGAATAGGCGATCGTCTGGATCTTCCGCCCGGCCTTGTCGTAGACGATCTGGGTCAGATAGCCCTCGGCGTCGAGGGTCCCGGTCAGCCGGCCGTCCCGGTCGTAGAAATTGCGCGAGACGCGGTCGTTGGCGGCGTCGGTGGCGGGAACGTAGGTGACTCCTACCCGCGTCCGCGTCATTACCGGCCCGGCCAGAATCATCGACAGGCCGCCGGTGTAGTGCTGCATCTGCTGGGCGTTCCATTCGGCGAGCCAGAAGCGCGGCCGGATGGCCAGATTCGAGTCGAACGTCCGGACCATCGCGATACGCGTCGCCTCGGTGGTGGAAAGGCCGCTTATCCGATATTGGCCGCCCGACAGCTTGGTCAGGGTTCCGGGCCCGGAGAGGATGGTGACGTCGATCGGGAAAGCCCATTCGTACGGAGCTTCCCAGTCGGTCCAGATCCCGAAATCGTGGGTGGTGTTGGTGCCGACGGCCATCATCGACGCCGACATGGTGAGGATGTCGCCGGTATAAGCGGGGATATCGTCGATCGTGTCGACGGCGTCGTAAGAGCCGTTGCCGGTGAATTTGTAGGCGGCGTAGCCGTCTATCCATCCCGCGCTGGCGACGGTAAGGCCGGGCGCGCTCCAACCCCAATCTTCCTCGTCCTCGATCGTCAGGATGTTCTGGGGGACGGCGTCCGCCTTGAGGCCGGCCACCACCGACTGGGACAGAGGCGTCGCATATTGCTTCGTCGAGATCAGGCGGGAGGCGGCGTCGTAGGCGTACATCGTCGTCGCCCCGGTGCCGTCGATCGTCTGGACCAGGCGATGGGCATCGTCATAGACGTTCCAGGTCCAGCGGTCGTCCGTGCTGGCGAGCGGAATGACCTCTACCAGGGGATAGGCGGTCGGATCGTCCGCCAGATATGCCACCATCTCCGCGCTCAGCCTGGTGGCGTAAGCGGTGGTGCTGGTGAGGTCGCCCCGGGCGTCGTAGCGATATTCGGTGACCGAGCCGTCGGAATCGACCGAAGCGACCTTCTGTCCGAGCGCGTCGTAGAAGTAGATCTCCGGCTGCCAGAGGGCGTCGTACTTCACCACGAGCCGGCTGAGGGCGTCGTAGATGAAGGAGTTGCCGGCGCTGATCCCGGTTCCGGACTCGGTATAGGTGAGCTGCTCGCCGGCATAGCCGAACAGCGAGGTCTGGACGAGGCCGTTGGCGAGCGAGACGATCGTGGTGCGCGCCGCGTCGTTGAACGCGACCGTCGTCGTCACATTGTTGAAGTCGGTCGACGAGACGATCCGGTTGAGGCCGTCGTAGAGGAAGGTCTCGGTCGCGGTCGAGCCGTTGACCAGCTTGCTGAGCAGATTGCCGGCCTGGTCGTAGACATAGGTGGTCTGGCTGAGCTCGGAGCTGGTGTCGAACAGGCCGGTCGACAGCAGCTTCGAATAGCTCTTCTCCGCCGCGAGGTTGCCGCGATAATCATATTCGAACTGGGTCCGCCTCGTCGTGCTCTTGTCGCCGATCCCGGCGACCCAGGTGTTGAGCGCGCTTTCCGAGATGGTGGCGTTGTAGGCGAGGCCGGAGACGTTATAGGCGTTCGCGGCATAATCGATCGTCGCGATCCGCTGGCCGTGGCCAAGATTGGCCGGGTTGGTCTCATATCTATGTTCGGTGACGAAGCCTTCCGGAGTGACGACGTAGCGCAGGTGACCGAGCGAGTCGTAGGCATAGCGGGTCGTCATCGGCGTGCCCGTCTCGCCGGTCGACGTATAGGGAGTGACGTAGCGCCGCTCGGTCAGCATGCGGTTTTTGCTGTCGTAGGTTCGGACCACATAATTGCCGGCACGGTCGTTCTGCGTGAGCAGGTTCCCATGCGCGTCGTACGAATAGGTCATCAGGTCGTTCGGCCCGAGCGAGGCCTGGAAGAGATCACCATTCCAAGTGTAGCTGAAGGAGTGCGTCCGCGGCGTGCCCGCCGCATCGGCGGGAAGGGCGATCCGGGTGAGGTTCTTGTTGGCGTCGTAATAGAGGGTGGTCCGCTGGCCGAACGCGTCGGTGACGACCGTGCTGTCGGTCTGGTAGGTGAAGGTCGTCACCCGGTCGAAGCCCCAGCCCGCCCGCTGGCTCAGCGCCGAAACCTTGTAGGTCGAGCCGACCAGGACGTAGGAAACCTGGATCAGCGACCCGTCGGATTGGGTGATCGAGGCGACGCGCTTACCGGTGGTGTCGGCATAGGTGTAGGTGGTGGTGTAGTTGGTCCCGCTGGTGTCGCTATTGTCGGTGGGGTTGAGGTTGACCTTGACCTGAGACAGCCGGTTGTAGGCGTCGTAGGTATAATAGATCCGGGTCAGCGTGCCGCCGGCATGGGTCTCGAGCTTGAGCAGCTGGTTGCCGCCGGTGCCGCCGTAGACCAAGTCGGTATAATCGTCGGTCGCAGCGCCGTTGGAGTTGGTGACTCGGGTGATCAGATTGCCGGTATAGCTGTAGGTGAGGCCGTTGCCGTCGGTGTCCGTCCGGGCCGTGATCCGGCCGCCATTGTTGTCGTCGTAGGATTCGGTGATCTGGGTGGTGCCGTCGGTCCAGGTCCACACGCCCGAAGCGCGCACCAGCATGTCGTACGCGCCTTTGCCGTCGGTCGCGACATAAGCGCCGTGGGTGGCATCGATATAGGTCGCGTTCCACGTGTAGAGCGTGTCGGATCCGTCCCAGTCGATCCGCTTCACGGTCGTGCCGGAGGCGCCGTAGGTACCGGAAAGGCCGGTGACCTTGCGGTAGACGCCCATCCGCCAATTGTCGCCATTGTCGTCGGAAAGGTCGCCCTGGCTGTTGTAGGTCCGGTCGATCGAGACGTCCGGGCCGCGGCCGATCAGGAATTCGTCCTGGCGGGTGATGACGAGGTTGCCGGTCGCCGCGTTGACGAAGACGTCCTCGCCCGCGCGGCCCTGGGACGGCGGGCCGATCTGTCCGTTCGATCCCAATACCCAGGCCGAACTGCGCTCCAGGCCGACGCTCTTGCCGGTAATAATCGCGACCATTGAACCACCCCATCGATCGATCGACGGCGCAGATGTTAAGCCCCGTCCAGAGACAGATCGGGCTAGTCCCGCCCAGGTTTAGCGAAAAAACCGGTTACGACCGGGATTTCGAATCCCTCGGCCGAGTCTGGACGCGACGGCCGCGCAAGAACGTGGCGGCGACGGCGCGGTCGTCGCCCAGCACCTGGAGGGCGAACAGCCGGTCGTGCAGCGAGGCGCCGGCGCAGCGGCGGGCGAGCAGGGGCGTGGCGCGCTCGTCGAGGAGGACGAAGTCGGCCTCCTGGCCCGGCAGCAGGGCGCCGACTTGGGTCGCGATGCCGATCACGCGGGCGCCGCCGGCGGTGGCGAGATGGAGCGCGCGGAAGGGATCGAGGCTGCTCCCCCGGAGCTGGCAGGTCCGGTAGGCCTCGCCGAGCGTGTGGAGGATGGAAAGCGTCGTGCCCGCGCCGATATCGGTGCCGATCCCGATCCTGACGTCGTGGCGATCGGCCTGGGCCAGATCGAACAGGCCCGATCCGAGGAACATGTTGCTGGTCGGGCAGAAGGCGATGCCGGCCCCTGCCCCGGCCATGCGCGCGAGCGCGCGGTCGCTCATGTGGACGCAATGGGCGAAAATCGACCGCGGCCCGACCAGGCCGAACCGGTCGTAGACGTCGAGATAGTCGGCCGCCTCGGGAAAGCGTTCGGCGACGAACGCGATCTCGCCCGGATTCTCGGAAAGGTGGGTGTGGAGCAGCACGTCCGGGTGCGCGGCGAGGAGCGCGCCGGCGTCGGCGAGCTGCTCGGCGCTGGAGGTGGGCGCGAAGCGCGGCGTCACCGCATAGCCCAGCCGGCCGCGGCCGCGCCAGCGGGCGATCAGGGCCTCGGTCTCGGCGCGCCCCGAGGCGACGCTGTCGCTGAGGCCCTCCGGCCCCAGGTCCATCAGCACCTTGCCGGAGACGATCCGCATGTCGCGCGCCAGCGCGGCCTCGAACAGAGCGTCGACCGAGCCCATGTGGACGGTGGCGAAGACGAGCGCGCTGGTGGTGCCGTGGCGGAGCATCTCGTCGAGGAAGAAGGCGGCCACGCGGTCGGCATGGCCGCGGTCGGCGAAAGCCTTCTCCGCCGGGAAGATGTGGCGTTCGAGCCATTGCATGAGCTGCTCGCCGTGCGAGGCGATGCGCTCGATCTGCGGATAATGGACATGGGCGTCGACGAAGCCGGGGACGATCAGGCCGTCGAGCTGCTCGGTGTCGACGTCGGCGAAGTCGTCGGTATAGGGGCCGCAATAGGCCACCAGACCGTCCTCCACCACGAGCAGGCCGTCCTCGAAATGGCGGATGTCCTCCGGGTCGGGGACGCTCAGGATTTCGCCCCGAAACGCCTTCATGCCGGGCTCCGCAACGCCAGCAGCTGCGCGAGCGTGGCGATGGCGATCACCTCGGGTTCCTTGCCGCTTATGCCCGGCAAACCGATCGGGCAGGTCAGGCGGGCGTGGTCGACGCCGTCCTTCCCGAGCCGCGAGACGAAGCGGGCGCGCTTGGTTTGCGATCCGATCAACCCGACGAAGCGGGCGCGACTGCCGAGCGCGGCGGCGGTGAGGCGGTAGTCCAGCCCGTGATCATGGGTGAGGATGACCACGGCCGCATCCTCGGGCGCTGCGGCCGCGCAGGCGACCATCGCGTCCTCGTCGGCGAGCACGACGCCCGGGGTTTCGGCCGCTTCCGGACGGCTGTCGTGCCAGGCCAAGTGGAGCGGCAGGCCGGGGGCCCGGGCGGCGATCGCCCGGCCGACATGGCCGGCGCCGAACATGGTGACCGGCAGCATTTCGGTTTCGGCGGGCTCGACGAAGCAGGTGCCGGAAACGGGCAGGGGGCCGCGGGCGCCCAGCCTCTCGCCGTCCTGCCCGGGCTCGCGCCGGACCTTCTCGCGCAGCGTCACCGCGAAGGGGCCTTCGCTTTCGGGCACGCTCTCCAGATGCTCGACCATGAGCCGGACCCGCCCGCCGCAGCACTGGCCGAGCAGCGGACCGAGCGGATAATCCTGGACGCGCCAGCTTCCCGGCGCGAGCGCGAGCATCTTGCGCGCCTGCTCGGTCGCCAGATATTCGAGCCTGCCGCCGCCGACCGTGCCGGCAAGGCCGCTTGCCGTGACGACCATGCGCGCGCCCGGCCCGCGGGGAGCGGAGCCCTCGGTGGCGAGGATGGTGACGAGCGCCGCCGGACCCCGGCGCAGCGCCTCGCGGGCCTGGGCAGTCCAGTCAGCCATTGCGGGCCCTGAGCTCGGCGATCGCGGCGAGGATGCGCTCGGGCGTGGCGGGCGCGTCGAGCTTCGGCAGCCCCTTGCCGGGCGCGGCGGCGGCGACGGCTTGGGTCAAAGCCGAGAAGACCGAGATGGCGAGCATCAAGGGCGGCTCGCCGACCGCCTTGGAGCGGTGGATCGTCGCCTCGACATTCTCGCCGCGCTCCCAGATCTTCATCTCCATCCGCGCCGGGCGGTCGCTCGCGGTCGGGATCTTGTAGGTCGAGGGCGCGTGGGTGAGCAGGCGGCCGCGCTCGTCGAACACCAATTCCTCGGTGGTCAGCCAGCCCATGCCCTGGACGAAGCCGCCCTCGATCTGCCCCATGTCGATCGCCGGATTGAGCGAGCTGCCGACGTCGTGGAGGATGTCGACCGCGACCACGCGATGCTCGCCGGTCAGCGTGTCGATCACGACCTCGCTGAGCGCAGCGCCATAAGCGAAATAGAGGAAGGGGCGGCCGCGATGGGCCTTGCGGTCGTAATGGATCTTGGGGGTGGCGTAATAGCCGGTCGCGGCGAGCGAGATGCGCGCGAGATGGGCGCGGCGGCAGAGCTCCGCGAAGGTCCAGCTCGCGGAGTCGGGCTCGGTCGCGGCGAAATCGTCGAGGCGCTGCTTGATCTTCTCGGCGGCGATCCTGGCGGCCATGCCGTTCAGGTCCGCGCCCGAAGAAGCGGCGGTGGCCGAGGTGTTGGGGACCTTGTCGGTCCGGGTGGCGCTGATCTTCACGCTTTCGATCGGCACGGCGAAGACGTCGGCCACCACCTGGGCGACCTTGATCATCAGCCCCTGGCCCATCTCGGTGCCGCCATGGTTCAAGTGGATCGAGCCGTCGGCATAGACCAGCACCAGCGCGCCGGCCTGGTTCAGATGGGTGGTGGTGAAGCTGATCCCGAACTTGACGGGCGTGAGCGCGAGCCCCTTCCTGAGGATGCGATGGGTCGCATTGAACCGGGCGACCGCCTCGCGCCGGGCGGCATAGCCGGCGCTCTCCGCCAGCTCGGCGATGATCTCGGGCGCGACATTGTCCCCGACCTTCATGTGATAGGGCGTCACGTCGCGGCCGGGGCCGTAGAGATTGGCCTGGCGCACGGCGAGCGGATCGCGCCCGAGATGCGCGGCGATGGCGTCGATCGTCCGCTCGATCGCCATCATCCCCTGCGGCCCGCCGAAGCCGCGAAAGGCGGTGTTGGAGACGCTGTGGGTCTTGAGCCGGTGCGAGACGATCTCGACCGCGGGGAGGTAATAGCAATTGTCGGCGTGGAACATCGCCCGGTCGTTGATCGCAAGGCTGAGGTCGAAGGTGGCGCCGCAGCGCGACGCCAGCTCGATCCGGATGCCCTCGATCCGGCCCGCATCGTCGAAGCCGACATCGTAATGCGCGGTGAAATCGTGGCGCTTGCCGGTCATCGCCATGTCGTCGTCGCGGTCGGCGCGGATCCGGGCCGGGCGCCCTGTCTTCGCGGCGACCAGGGCGCAGGCAACGGCATAAGCGGCCGCCTGGGTCTCCTTGCCGCCGAAGGCGCCGCCCATCCGGCGAACCTCGACGGTCACGTCGGCGCTCCTGAGGCCGAGCAGGGCCGCGATCAGGTGCTGGACCTCGCTCGGATGCTGGGTCGAGCTGACGACATGGAGCTGGCCGCCCTCGCCCGGCGTCGCGAACGCGGCCTGGCCTTCGAGGTAGAAATGCTCCTGCCCGCCCATCTCGACCGCGCCCTGAAGGCGGTGCGGCGCGGCGGCGAGCGCGGCCTGGGCGTCGCCGCGGGCCATGATCTGCGCCTCTTCCAGCTTCGAATCGGCCGCCATCGCCTCGGCGATGGTGACGAGGGCGGGGAGCGGCTCGGCTTCGACTCCGGCCAGCCGCGCGGCGACGCGGGCGGCGCGATTGCTCGTCGCGGCGACGACGAACAAGGGCTGGCCGGGATAGAGGATCTCGTCCTCGGCGAAGAGCTTGTCGTCGTGGAAGACCGGGCCGACATTGTTCTCGCCCGGTATGTCGGCGGCCGTGAAGACCGCGACCACACCCGGGGCGGCGCGGACCTGGGCGAGATCGAGCCCGGTCAGCCGCGCATGGCCGTCGGCGGCGAGGCCGAAGGCGAGGTGGAGGGTGCCGGGCAAGTCGGGCAGGTCGTCGACATAGAGCGCGCCGCCGGAGACATGGCCCTCGGCGCTGTCGTGGCGGAGCGGCTGATGGACGGCGTCAGACATCGAGCAGGCTCTCGGGCTCGAGCCACAGGTCGCGCACGACATTGGCGGCGGCGGCGAGGCGGTATTCGGCCGAGCCGCGGAGGTCGCTGAGCGGCCGGTAATCCCGCGCCAGCGCCCCGGCGGCGGCTTCGATCACCTCCTCGGACCAGGGCCTGCCGATGAGCGCGGCCTCGCAGGCGCGGGCGCGCGCGGGGATGGCGGCCATGCCGCCGAAGGCGATCCGGGCCTCGGCGACACGGCCGTCTTCGACACGGATGGCGAAGGCGCCGCAGACGCTCGAAATGTCGCTGTCGAAGCGCTTGGAGAGCTTGACGACGCGGATGCGCGCGCCGGGGGCGGGGCGGGGGATGCGGACGCTCTCGACGAACTCGCCGGGCCCGCGGTCCTGCTTGCCGTAGGACAGGAAGAAGGCTTCGAGCGGCATGGTGCGTCGCTCATTGCCCCGCCTCAAGGTGAGCTCGGTGCCGAGCGCGATCAGCGCCGGGGGCATGTCGCCGATCGGCGAGCCGTTGGCGATATTGCCGCCGATCGTGCCCGCGTTGCGGACCTGCAGGCCGCCGATGCGGCGGACCAGCTCGCCCAGGTCCGGGTGGAGGCGCTCGAGCGCGTCCTTCGCCTCGGTATAGCGCACGGCGGCGCCGATCGTGAGGCCGTCCGGCCCCTCCTCGATCCGCCGCAGGTCGGCGATGTCGCCGATGAAGACGATCGGGCCGAGATCCTGGAGGCCCTTGGTCACCCACAGCCCGACATCGGTGGCGCCGGCGACGATGCGGGTCTCCGGATGCGCGACGAGGAGGTCGGCCAGTTCGTCGGCGCTGGCCGGATGGCCGTAAGCGGGCCGCAGCGCGCGCAGCGCCGCGACGGTTTCGCCGTCGTCGTCGGCCCGGGGCGGGTTGGCCTCGCCGGCGTCGAGGATCGGGCCGTAGCCGGTGCAGCGGCAGAGATTGCCGGCGATGACGTCCTTGACCGGCGTTCCCTCGGTGCCGAGCGCGCCGATGCTTCGGCCGTAGAGCGACATCACGAAGCCCGGCGTGCAGAAGCCGCATTGCGAACCGTGGCCGTCGGCCATCGCCCGCTGGACGGGATGGGCGCCGCCGAGGCTCTCGACCGTCCTCAGCGCCTTGCCGTCGAGCATCGGCAGGAAGAGGATGCAGGCATTGACCGCGCGCCACCTGATGGCGTCGCCGTCGAGCTCGCCGACCAGCACGGTGCAGGCGCCGCAATCGCCCTCGGCGCAGCCCTCCTTGGTGCCCGTGCGGCGCAAGGTGTAGCGGAGATAGTCGAGCACGGTGCCGGTGGGATCGGGGTCCGCGACCTCGATCGCTTCGCCGTCGAGGAGGAAGCGGATCATCGCGGGCTCCCCGCCGCGATCCAGGCGCCGAGCCGCTGCCGCTCGGCCTGGGTCATGCCGGTGTGATTGCCCAGCGGCATCACCTGGGTATCGACCGCCACCGCCTTGATCCGTGCGGAGGCGGCGCTGACATGCTCCCAGCTGTCCAGCGTCACGCCGCGCGGCGGCGATTCCACGTTGTGGCAGCCCGCGCAATGGACGGTCAGGATCGGCGCGATCTCGGCATAAGTAACATGCTGGACCGGCCCCGAAGCGACTCGGCCCTTCTCCAGCGTGACATAGGTGACGCTGGCGAAGGCGAGCGCCCCCGCGACGACGATCGCCCAGCCCGTCGGCTGCCCGCGCCCGCGCAGGTTGAAGATATGACGGACCGCCACGCCGGTGAGGCCGAGCAGGCCGAGCACCAGCCACGGCCGTTCGGCGCCGTAGGTCATCGGATAATGCTGGCTGATCATGATGAACAGCACCGGCAGCGTCATGTAATTGTTGTGCAGCGAGCGCTGCTTGGCGGCCGCGCCCAGCGCCGGCTCGGGGGTGCGCCCGGCGACCAGGTCGGCGACGACCTTGCGCTGGTTCGGGATGATGACGAAGAAGACGTTGGCGACCATCGCGGTGCCGATCATCGCCCCGATATGCAGATAGGCCGCGCGCGCATTGAACAGGCCGTCGAGCAGGGAAGCGGCCCAGAGCAGGGCGGCGAACCAGAAGAGGCCGAGCGCGAGGTTGCTCGACCCCACCGGCGAGCGGCACAGCCCGTCATAGACCAGCCAGCCGAGCGCCTGCGCCGCCAGGCCGATGGCGATCGCCGCGGCCGGGCTCAGCGCCGCCTTGGCCGGATCGATCAGGAAGCTTGTCGCGCCGACATAATAGATCAGCACGAGCAGCGAAAAGCCGCTGATCCAGGTGAAATAAGCCTCCCATTTGAACCAGTGCAGCTCGCCGGGCATCGCCCTCGGCGCGACCTGGTATTTCTGGTTGTGATAGAAGCCGCCGCCATGGACCGACCACAATTCGCCCGAGGCGTCGCCCGCCTCGGGCTTCCTCAGATGATTGTCGAGCCAGACGAAGTAGAAGGACGAGCCGATCCAGGCGATGCCCGCGGTCAGATGCAGCCACCTGAGCGCGAGGTTGAGCCATTCGGACCAGTCGACCGCCATCGTTCAGCTGCCCCGATAGGTCGAATAGGCGTAGGGCGAGACGAGCAAGGGCACATGATAATGCCCGCCGTCCGCCGCGACGCCGAACTCCACCGTCACCTCGTCGAGGAAGGGCGGATCGGCGAGGGCGACGCCGAGGCCGCGAAAATAGTCCGCCACGGCAAAGCGCAGAGTGTAGCGCCCCGGCGGCAGCTCGGCCGGTGCCAGACGGCCGTCTTCATTGGTCGTGCCCCGCGAGATCGCGCCGTCCGGGCCGCTCAGGGCCACCGCGAGACCGGCAGCGGGCCGGCCGTGCATGGTATCGAGGACATGGGTGCTGAGCGTGTTCATTGGGTCGACTCCAGTCGCAGCCGGACGATCTCGCCGATCTCGTCGAGCGCGGCGGCGATCTCGGTATTGCGGTCGTTCATGAGCCGGCGTTCCATCGCCGCGAAGATGCCCGCTTTGTCGGTCCGGCGCACGCAGATGACGAAGGGGAAGCCGAATTTCTCCCGATAGATCAAGTTGAGGGCGCGAAGCCGGTCGAGCTCCGCCTGGGTGAGCCGGTCGAGCCCGGCGCCGGCCTGCTCGGCCGCGCTCGCCTCGGTGAGCGTGCCGTCGACGGCGGCTTTGCCCGCAAGCTCGGGGTGGGCGCGGATCAGGGCGAGCTGCTCCTTGCGTGCGGCGCCGCGGACGACGGCCATGAGATCGGCATGCCGGTCGCCGGACGAGGGCCGCGCATCGGCCCGTTCCTCGACCCACGGCGAATGTTCGAACAAGGCCGTCATCGCGCCACCCGCCCGATCAGCCGCAGCCGGCTGACGCCGCCGTCGGGGACGATGTTGAGCCGCACGAAGCGGACAGCGCCGAGATCGGCGAGGCCGTCCCGGAAGACGTGGACCTTGTCCGCCTCGAGCTTCATCTCGGGCAGCAGCACCGGCCAGCTTTCGGACGCCGCGGCGATCCCCTCGGGCGATCCGGCCGCTTCGAGCGCCGCCTGGAGGAAGCAGCGGTCCGGATAATTGCCCTTGAAATGCCCGGTATCGACGACGACCTCCTCGATGACCCCCGGCGCGCCCAGCTCCAGCACCGCCCAGTCGTGCCCGGGCTCGCGCCGCCGCCTCGTCTCCCAGCCGTCGCCCATGTTCGCGCCCCGCCCCGGCGCGGTGAGATTCTCGATGCGGCCGTAATGCTCGTCACTGGCGATGATGCCGCGGCCGCCATTCTCCATCGCCAGCAGGTCGATGCGTTCGTCCGCGCCGACCTTCGACCAGTCCTTGGCGACCCGGCCCCAGACGCGCAGCCGCGCGACGCCGCCGTCGGGGAAGATGTGGAGGCGGACATGCGTCACCGGCTCATCATGCTCGATCGCGACGTAGACGCGGTCGTCTCCCCTGAGCGCGAGCCGCTCCGTGACCCTCGTCCAGCCCGTCTCCGGGACCGCGTCCTCGCTGCGGCAGACCTCGATCTCCGCGCCCGGCGGGTAATTGCCGGTGAAATGCCGGGTGTCGATCTCGAAGCCGGCGACGGTCCCCGGCACGCCCAGGCGGACCACGCACCAGTCATGGCCGGGGGTGCGTTTGCGCCGGCTCTCCCAGCCATCCATCCACTTGCCGTTCCCGTCATATTTGTCGGGCACGAAGACGGGCTCGGCGGGGTCGATCAGCCGCGCCTTGTCGGCGAAGAAATCGTCGGTCGCATAGGTCACCTCGGCCCCGAGCCGGGGCTGGGCCAGGTTCACATGATGCCGGCGCAGTTCCTCAAACATCGGGGTGCACGGCGCGCCAGTGACGCGCGATCTCGATGCGCCGACAGAACCAGACGTCCTGGTGGCCGAGCGCGTGCTTCAGGAACCGCTCGAGCCCGGCGAGCTTGCCCGGCCGGCCGGCGAGCCGGCAGTGGAGCCCGACCGACATCATCTTCGGCCGCTCCAGCCCTTCCGCATAGAGCGTGTCGAACGTGTCGCGCAGATAGTGGAAGAACTGGTCGCCGGTCTGCATGTTCGCGCTGGCGAAGCGCATGTCGTTCGTCTCGAGCGAATAGGGGACGATGAGGTGGCTCTTCCCCCCTACCTTCGTCCAGAACGGCAGATCGTCCGAATAATCGTCGGCGTCGTAGAGAAAGCCGCCTTCCTCCGCCACGATCCGGCGCGTGTTCGGGCTGGTGCGGCCGGTGTACCAGCCGAGCGGCCGTTCGCCGGTCAATCGCCGGTGCGCCTCGATCGCGCGCTGAAGGTCCGCGCGCTCGTCGGCTTCCGGCACGAACTGATAATTGATCCATCGCCAGCCGTGCGAGGCGATTTCGTGCCCGGCCTCGAGGAAGGCCTCCACCACGGCCGGATTGCGCTGCATCGCCAGCGCGACGCCGAACACCGTCACCGGGATATCGTAGCGCGCGAACAGCCTGAGCAGCCGCCAGACCCCGGCGCGCGCGCCATATTCGTAGATCTGCTCCATGCTCATATGCCGCGCGCCCGGCACCGGCGCCGCATTGGCGATGTCGGAAAGGAAGACTTCCGCGCCCGCATCCCCGTCGAGGACATTGGCCTCGGCGCCCTCCTCATAGTTGAGCACGCACTGGACGGCGATCCGCGCGCCGCCCGGCCAGGCCGCATGCGGCGGCGTTCGGCCGTAACCGGTGAGATCGCGGGGGTAGCTATCCTCAGTCAAATGCACCGCCTGTCAGGCCCGCTGGACGCTCGTGCGCCAAATCCGCATCATCTCGTCATGCCGGGCTTGACCCGGCATCCACCTTTACTTCCGAAACGGCTAGGAAGAAGGTGGACCCCGGGTCAAGCCCGGGGTGACGATTCACGTTTGGCGCGGGCCGCAGAAAAGGATGACTTATGCGCGAGCTGACCCCGGAGCCGCTGACCGCCGAAGGCTTCGCCCCGTTCGGCCGCGTGATCGAGGCCTCGGACGCGGCGGTGAAGCTGGACATCAACCAGGGCCACGCCATCCGCTACGACCGCCTCGCCGAGATCGACGTCGCGGACGAGGGCGGGGTCGGCGCGATCAGCCTGTTCCGCGCCCGTCCGCTCGCCGACCCCGTGCTGAAGGTCTTCGAGCGCCACCCCCTCGGCAGCCAGACTTTCATCCCGCTGAGCGCCCGTCCCTATCTCGTCGCGGTCGCCCCGGCGGGCGATTTCGACCCCGCCCGGATCCGCCTGTTCCGCGCCGAGGGCCACCAGGGCGTCCACTATGACAAGGGCACCTGGCACCACTTCCTGCTCGTCCTCGACCCCGACACCGACTTCCTCGTCATCGACCGCGCCGGACCCGGGGACAATTGCGAGGAGGTCGAGTTGAAGTCCGCCGACGAGATAAGGGTGGGTCGATAGGCGCAGTCACCCGCTCTCTTCCGCCGCGGGCGGCCCTTGAAGGGGGGAACGCGCCAAAGCGGCGGCGGCTCATTTACAATCCGGCCGCAGCCTAGCTACACTTGGCGGCAGCCGGACGTCGGCGCCAATTCGATCGAATGCCGATCCACGGGCTGGAATGGTGGCTGGAATGACTTGGAGGCAATTTTTCGAGTATTCCTCATACGCCATGGCCATATTGGGCCTGATCGGGACATTTTATTATGGGCTGAAGTCGACGCGCCTCGAGCGGCTTCTTCGTACGTTTACGTGGGAGGACATCGACGCCGGCGTTCGCGTGTTACTGAGAAAGATCAATCGCCAGGGCGCGCCTGACGCCATTCTGACCTTGTCCATCCCAGGCCAAATTATCTCGAGCCTGATGATGATCCACACATTGTCGCCAAAGGCTGAATATCGCAGCATAAGGCTGGATGCGAGCAGCGATCCGGACAAGGCCGGACTCATCGTTGTTCGGACCAGCAAGTTCGCGGTCGGCATTTCGCGCGAGATAGCGAAAAACAAGGCCGGCCGAGTGTTGATAGTGGATTCAGCCGTCATCACGGGAGATCTGCTGTCGGAGACGGTCCTGGCGCTGGTCAACGCGGGAATAGAAAGGGAGCGCATAGTAACAGCGGCATTGCTTGTTACGGAATTTGCCATCGAGAGCGAAAAAGGGCCCGACATCTATTGGCAGAGAATTCGCGACACCAGCTACAGGCTGCCCTGGGGCAATCTCAGTGGCGCCTGGTAATGAAGCGGAATCCGATAGTGGTGATGATCTCGCGGGCCGGTCGCGCCACACTGGCGATGACTCAAGCATATTTATCGAGCTTATCCTGGAATCGAAGGTCGTGCATGAAGAGCTGCATTCCTGCGCGGCTTCCGGCGATGACGACCGCCTGATCAACCACATCGCGCTATGCGTGAACAATGCCGTGGCGGTCATAGGGGCCGACCGGGTACGTGTTTCGCACAACAGCCGCATAGGCTCCGAGCGCTTTGGCGATGCCATCGCAAGGGCGCTGAACGAACGGCTGGGCATTGGCTCGACCCAGGATCTCGTGTCGCGCATACGCGGCCATCCCGTCTCGATAGACATCGAGCGGCGCGATCCCGTCAGCTCCGTCCGGCCTCCCGGCCCGCCGCGCCCCGTCATGCCAATGACCAGGCCCTTCCTTCCCGGAAAGCATTGTTCGATGAATATCGGGCATAACATGACTGCCTTCGGGCTGATCGACGTCTCGGCCGATGGCTATGCCCTCACGCACACCCGACGAATACGGACCGATCAACTCCTGGACGTGAACGATATCATGCGATTTATCGATGGATGCACGCGCGATTTTGGAATTCCGCCCATCCCGTCGGATGGCAGCGATTACAGGCTGTCCGTATCGATCGCCGAGCCGGTTTTCCGCGGACGCGTGGCCTTCAATCAGGATGCGAGGGTATCACGCATATTGTTGGAGCTGCAGGATGGCCCCTTGCGGCGCCTCTGCGAAGATTGCGCCCGGGATGGGACCGGGAAATATTTCGTAATGAACGATTCCTGTGCCACCGGAATTTATGCCTCGCGAGCGGCAGCGCGCTACGATGGCGGGCTGGTTGGCCGCATTTCGACGCGGGTCCTTGCCATACGGTTTGGAACCTATTCGGCAATTTCGTACATTGGCGACGATGGATATAATCGTGACCGGTTCAACGAATATTCCTATCTGCACATCGATGACGGATCCCGAAAGGCTCCTTCCGAGACGAGCCTGATCGGCCCGGCGCTGTCATATAAGGTGTTTCGGGATGCGGGACGGCCGGCCGCTGTCGAGCAGGGAGAGGGCGATGGCGAAGAGAGGCGGGTGCCGGCCGCCCTTTGCCTGGCGACGGGCCGGACGATCGGCCGGCTGGTAGGCGAACTCCAAAGACTTGATCCGATCGAGAGCGTGATCGTCCTCGGCTCCATCGGCAATGGAATCGACGATATCGCGTGGGCGGACATGCGCGCCGGGATCGAGCAGGTCGTCGCCGGGGAGGAAAGCGGCGTCCCTCCGCCCAGCCTGACCTTTCTTCCCGGTGCGTCCCATCGCTCGAGCCTGCTGGGAGTGGCGATGGAGCATTCCGAGCGCCTCGCGGCGCCGCGGGCGCCGGGTCCGGACGGGCGATAGCTCCCGCAAGCGGGCCGGGCCGGCAAGTCCTTGACGGGAAGCAGCGCGCCCGCTTCCGGTCGGACGATTCGGTGCCAGGCACGTGCCTGGCACCGATGTCGGCGAGCATCACAGCCAGGAACAGCAGGCCGGTGACGATCGCGGTGGCGCCCGGCCCTAGATCACGACGAAGTCCGAAGTGGTGAGCGTCGGGACGTTGCTGAGCGTCGCGATGAGGACCGCGGCGTTGGCCCCGGTTCCGTCCTCGTCCCAGTACAGGTTCCCGTCGTCGGTGTCGTAAAGGAACTGGCCGCTCGCATCCGTCGCCGTCGGATCCGATCCCGAGACCAGCGAAACCGATCCGCCTTCGACCAGGCCGCCGCCGAAGCCGCTGGCCAGGATCTGGATCAGATCGCTGCCGCTGACGAAGTCGGTGATCTCGTCCGGCCCCTCGGAGGGAAGCTGGAAGGAGAAGGTGTCGACGCCGCCGCCGCCGGTCAGCAGGTCGGCGCCGGTGCCGCCCGTCAGGAGATCGTTGCCGGCGCCGCCGTCGAGGCTGTCATTGTCCTCGCCGCCCGACAGGACATCGTCGTCATTGCCGCCCGCGATGACGTCGGCGCCGGCTTCTCCGGTCAGATTGTCGAGGCCGTCGCCGCCGGACAATTGGTCGTCGCCATTCTCGCCGAAGACGATGTCGTCGCCGGCCTGGCCGAGCAGTTGGTCGTTGCCGTCGCCGCCCGACAGCTGGTCGTCCTGATTGCCGCCGTCGATATAGTCGTCGTCCTCATTGCCGTACAGATTGTCCACGCCGTCGCCGCCATAGATGAAGTCGTCGCCGGCCATGCCGAAGGCGGAGTCCGCGCCGGCGAAGGCATTGATCGTGTCGCCGCCGATCGTGCCCTCCAGGAAGTCGTCGCCGGCCGTGCCGTTGATCGTCTCGCCCGCCGGCGCGGTTCCGTCGGGATCGTAGCCGGGCTCGAAATTGGCCTCGGTGAAGTCGCCGACCGTGGTGTTCACGAAGATCACCAGCGTCTCCCAGTTCTCGCCGCCGGTGGCGCCGTCCGGGTCCCACTGGAGCACGGTGTCGGAGCCGCTCTGCTGGAGCCTGAGGAACTCGCCGAACGGGTTGGAGCTGCCGTCCCAGCCCGAGAGCTGGTCCAGCAATGCCCCGTCGGCGCCGTCGAGCCGGAACATGTCGCCGCCGCCGCCGGTCGTGAAGTCGGTGATCACCAGCGCCGCGGCGCCGATGTTCGCATAAGCGAGCTCGATCGTGTCGCTGCCGAGGCCGGTGGCGATCGTGCCCGCGTTCGTGCGATAATAATGGATGATCGTGTCGTCGCCGTCGCCGCCGTCGATCGTCTGCTCTCCGTCGGAGGAGCCCGCGGTGATCTGGTCGTTGCCGATCCCGCCGGCAAAGCTGTTGGTCCCGATGAAGTCGGACAGGATATCCGCGCCGTCGCCGCCGTCGAGGCTGTCGTCGCCCTCGCCGCCCGCCAGGACGTCGTCGCCGGCGTCGCCCGCGACCACGTCGTTGCCGGCGTCGCCGCTCAGATTGTCGGAGTCGGCGCCGCCCGACAGCTCGTCGTCGCCATTGTCGCCGAAGAGGCTGTCGACGCCGGCCTGGCCGGACAGATCGTCGTTGCCGTCGCCGCCCGACAGCTGGTCGCCGTCATTGCCGCCGGCGATGATGTCGTCGCCGCCCTCGCCGTTGAGGATGTCGCCACCGTCGCCGCCGTCGATCAGGTCGGCGCCGGCCCGGCCGGAGACGTTGTCGCTGCCGCCGAGCGCATTGATCGTGTCGTCGCCGATCGTCCCGATCAGGGTCTCGCCGTTATTGGTGCCGGTGATCGTCTGGCCCGCCGGCGCGGATCCATCGGGCGGATAGCCCGGCACGAAGTTCGAGTCGGTGAAATTGCCGGATATGGTGTTCTGGAAGACGACCAGAGTCTCCCAGTTCGCGCCGCCGGCGGTGCCGTCCTGGTCCCATTGGAGCACGGTGTCGGAGCCGCTCTGCTGCAGCCGGAGGAAGCCGGCCGAGCCGAACGGGTTGGAGCTGCCGTCCCAACCCGAGAGCAGGTCCAGCAGCGCCCCGTCGCCGCCCTCGAGCTGGAAGATGTCGCCGCCGGAGCCGGCGGTGAAGTCGGTGACGGTGATCGCGGCGGCGCCGATGTTCGCATAAGCGAGCTGGATCGTGTCGCGGCCGAGGCCGGTGGTGATCGTGCTCCCGGCGCTGCGGTAATAATGGATGATCGTGTCGTCGCCGTCGCCGCCGTCGATCGTCTGGGCTCCGTCGGTGGAATCGGCGGTGATCTGGTCGTTGCCGAGGCCGCCGTTCAGGACGTTGGTGCCGAGGCCGCCCGACAGGGAATCCTGGCCGTCGCCGCCGTCGAGATTGTCGTCGCCCGCGCCGCCGTCGAGGCTGTCGTCGCCGCCGCCGCCGGACAATTGGTCGTCGCCGCTCTCGCCGATGACGACATCGTTGCCCGCCTCGCCGGACAATTGGTCGTTGCCGTCGCCGCCCGACAGGAAGTCGCCGTCATTGCCGCCCGCGAGAACGTCGTTGCCGGCCTCGCCGCTCATGGAGTCGAAGCCGTCGCCGCCCGCCAGCTGGTCGTTGCCACTGTCGCCCGAGAGGCTGTCGTTGCCGGCCTGGCCGGACAGCTGGTCGGTGCCGTCGCCGCCCGTCACGATGTCGTCGTCATTGCCGCCGGTGACGGTGTCGTTGCCGGCGTCGCCGCTCAGGAAGTCGGCGCCGTCGCCGCCGTCGATGAGGTCGGCGCCGCCCAGCCCGAAGGCGCTGTCGTCGCCGCCGAGCGCGGTGATGATGTCGTCGCCGGCGGTGCCGGTCAGATTGTCGTCCCCGGGGGTGCCGACGATCACGGCGCCCGGGTCGTCCTCGCCCTCGACCGTGATCGTGACGGTGGAGACGGACTGGGCGCCATGCTCGTCCTCGATCGTGTAGTCGACGATCACTTCGGCGGTCTCGCCCTCGCCGAGATAGTCGAAGTCGGTGCCCGGATCGAACTGGACCTGGTTGCCGACGACCGAGGCGGTGCCCTGGCCGGGCGGCGCCGAGGCGTCCATCACGGTGAGGACGGCGCCGTTGTCGACGTCGTCGTCATTGGCGAGCACGTCGATCAGGACGATCTGGTTCTCGCCGGTCGTCGCCGTATCGGGGTTGGCGGTGGGGGCGTCGTTGACGCCGGCGATGTGGAAGACGAGCGTGCCGGTGTCGCTGCCGTCATTGTCGGAGACGGTGTAGTTGAAGCTGTCGGCGACGTTCTCGCCCTCGGCCAGCGCCTGGTCGGAGGCGAACAAGGTGTAGCTGTAGGTGCCGTCCGCATTGAGCGTCAGCGTGCCGTAGCTGCCGGTGAAGGTGCCGCCGGTCACCGTGAGCGGGTCGCCGTCGAAATCGTAGTCGTTGGCCAGCACGCCGCCGGCGCCGCTGGTGTAGACGTTCGTATCCTCGTCGATGAAGACATGGTCGTCGCCGGCCACGGGCACGTTGGTGCCGCTGCCGATGTTGATGACTCGGTCGGCGAAGACCAGCCGTTCGACGTTGATCAGCTGGTCGTGGCCGTCGGCGCCGGCGCCGCCGAGATGCAGGACGTGGAGATAGCCGGCGCTGGCGACGAAGGCATATTCCTCGATCAGGCCGCGATAATAAGCGGTGTCGATGCCGTTCTTGCCGTCGATCAGGTCGTCGCCGTCGCCGCCGGTGAGATTGTCGGCGCCGTTGTCGCCGGAGAGCTGGTCGTTGCCGCTTTCGCCGAACAGCGCGTCGATGCCGTTGCCGCCGGAGAGGATGTCGTCGCCGTCGCCGCCGAAGATAATGTCGACGCCGTTGCCGCCGGTGATCGTGTCGTTCCCGCTGGTGCCGGTTATCGTCGTCACGTCGAATCCCTCCCCCTCCTGGACGACCCGGCACGACGCGCACCCGCATTTCCCGCGAAAACAGAGCTAGGGCTGGAATGATGCTGGCGCGGCCGCTCCCGATCTAATTCCGTTATGCAGCGCCTGAAAAAGCGAAGCGACGCGTTCCCGTCCTGGACTTCCACGCGAAGCGACTCGTCCCTCCGGCACTGCCTGGAGGAGCAAAGTGACTCGCGGCGCGGCAAGTGTCCAGAGTGGGAAGAGATTGTCGCGACAAAAAATTCGGAAGGTCGGCGAATCCGACCGGTCCGTCACCCCGCCGACAGCCATAGGAAGCGCGCGACGAACAGAGCCGCGAGCAGGAGCAGCAGCCAGTCGCTCCACGCGATCCTGCCGCGCACCAGCTTGAGCAGGGCATAAGCGGTGATGCCGAAGGCGAGGCCGTTGGCGATCGAGAAGGTCAATGGGATCATCGCCAAGGTGAGGAAGGCCGGGATCGCGATCTCGGGATCGTCCCAGGCGATCTCGGCGAGCGGCGCCATCATCAGCGCGCCGACCAGGACCAGAGCGGGCGCGGTGGCGGCGAGCGGCACGAGCTGGGCGTAGGGCGCCACGAACATCACAGCCAGGAACAGGAGCCCGGTGACGATCGCGGTGATCCCGGTGCGCCCGCCCGCCTGCACGCCGGCGGCGCTCTCGACATAGGAGGTGACGGTGCTGGTGCCGGCGAGGCTGCCGAAGATGGTGGCGATCGAATCGGTGAACAGGATTCGGTTGAGCTTCGGGATGCGCCCGTCCTCGCCGATCAGCCCGGCGCGGCGGGTGACGCCGACCAGGGTGCCGATATTGTCGAACAGGTCGACGAACAGGAACACGAACAAAATCTCGAACAGCCCGATCCCGTAGCGGCCGGAAAAGACCCCGGCCAGGTCGAGTTGGAAGGCGGTCTGCGCGATCGCGGCCAGGTCGTAAGGCTGCGGCGCGAACGCGACGAAGCCGAGCGCCCAGCCGGCGAGCGTGGTGGCGAGGATGCCGATCAGGATCGCGCCCCGCACCTTCCACGCCGCCAGCGCGGCGGTCGCGACCAGCCCGAACAGAGCGAGCGCGGCGCCGGGCGCGTGCAGGTCGCCGAGCGTCACCGAGGTCGCCGGGCTGGTGACGACGATGCCGGCATTCTTGAGGCCGATCAAAGCGATGAACAGGCCGATCCCGCCCGCCACCGCGGCGAACAGATGCGGCGGGATGGCGGCGATGATCAGCTGGCGCACGCCGGCGAAGGTCAGCACCAGGAAGGCCACGCCCGAGAGGAAGACGCAGCCCAAAGCCACCGGCCAGGGCACGCCCATCTGCTGGACGACGGTGAAGCTGAAATAGGCGTTGAGCCCCATCCCCGGCGCCAGCGCGAGCGGCACGTTGGCGGTGAGCCCCATCAGGATCGAGGCGAAGCCGGCGGCGAGGCAGGTCGCCGCCGCCACCGCCGCTATGGGCATGCCGGCCTGGCCGAGGATCGCCGGATTGACCAGCACGATATAGGCCATGGTGAGAAAGGTGGTGACGCCGGCGAGGATCTCGGTGCGCAGGTCGCTGCCCCGCGCGCCGAGCTCGAACCGCCGCTCGAGCAGGCCGACTTGTTCAGGTTCGGTCATCGGCGCCCCCTTCGCCCCCGCAGCATAGCGCGCACGACCGGCGGCGGAAGGCCTGTCGGAAGCAAAACGACTTCATGCCGCTTGGGAAAGCGCGCAAGCCGGGCTAGGCTCGCGGCGATGACCGGATCGGACCCGGACGCCACAGGCACGGCGGAGCCGCAAGGCGGCGACTTCGTCTATCGCCATCGCGCCTCGACGCGGATCTGGCACTGGCTCAACGCGCTGACCGTGTTCGTGATGCTGATGAGCGGGATGATGATCTTCAACGCCCATCCGCGCCTCTATTGGGGCGAATATGGCGCGAACCACGACCACGCATGGCTGCAGATCGGCGGCAATCGCGAGCGCGGCTTCGTCCGGATCGGCAGCCTCCAGATTCCGACCACGGGCGTGCTCGGCCATTGGCGCGAGCCCAACGGCAATATCAGCAACCGCGCCTTTCCCGGCTGGGCGACGATTCCCGCCGGCTACGACCTCGCCGGCGCCCGCTCCTGGCATTTCCTGTTCGCCTGGCTGCTCGTCGTCCCCGGCCTCCTCTACTGGGGATGGAGCTTCCTGAACCGTCACATCCAGCGCGATCTCGCGCCGCGGCGGGAGGAGCTTTCGCCGCGGCACATCTGGCGCGACATCGCGAACCACGCCCGGCTGCGCTTCCCCACCGGCGCCGCGGCGCGCCACTACAACGTCCTGCAGAAGGCGAGCTATCTCGGCGTGCTGTTCCTGCTGCTGCCGCTGATCGTGCTCACCGGGCTCACCATGTCGCCGGGCATGGACGCGGCTTGGCCGTGGCTGCTCGACCTGTTCGGCGGGCGGCAATCGGCGCGCTCGCTCCACTTCATCGCCGCCGCCCTGATCGCCGCGTTCATCCTCGTCCACCTGGTGATGGTGGTGCTGGCCGGGCCGATCAACGAGATCCGCGCGATGATCACCGGCCGCTATCGCCTGCCGAAGGAAAGGCCATGATCGAGCGGATCAGCCGCCGCCGGATGATCGCCTCGCTGGGCGCCGGCGCCGGCGGGCTGCTGCTGTCGGGCTGCGACCGGATCGGCCGATCGGCGGGCTTCCGGTGGGCGCAATCGGCCGCCGAGGATCTGACCATGGGCGCGCAGCGGCTGGTAATCGGCCGCGACGCGCTGGCCCGCGAATATGACGAAGCGGAGATGTCGCCCGTGTTCCGCACCAACGGCAATGTCATGCCGTCATCGTCCGCCTATCAGGCGCATCTCGCCTCGGGCTTCGCCGGCTGGCGGCTCGTCGTCGACGGGCTGGTGACCCGGCCGCTGGCGCTGCCGCTCGATCGGATCCGGCGGCTTCCCGCGCGCACCCAGATCACCCGGCACGACTGCGTCGAGGGCTGGAGCGCGATCGGCAAATGGACCGGCGTGCCGTTGCGCCTGTTGCTGCGGGGCGCCGGGCTGCGGCCCGAGGCGCGCTACATCGTCTTCCACTGCGCCGACGATTTCCGCGGCGTGCCTTATTATGAGAGCATCGACCTTATCGACGCCTTCCACCCGCAGACCATCCTCGCCTGGGCGATGAACGACCGTCCGCTCGAAGTCGGCCACGGCGCCCCGCTCCGCCTCCGGGTCGAGCGCCAGCTCGGCTACAAGCACGCCAAGTTCGTGATGCGGATCGAGGCGGTCGAGAGCCTGGCGGGGATCGGCGGCGGCAAAGGCGGCTATTGGGAGGATCGCGCCGGCTACCAATGGTATGCGGGGATCTAGGCTGGCTCCCCGCCCGCGCGCGGATGTTGACCGCGCGTCGTCTCACCCAAAGCACCAAAGGACCAAAGGCGGCGGGGCGTAGGCCGGGCTCGACTGTCGCAAGCCACCTGAGCGACATAGTCGCTCCCATTGCATCAGCGATCGTTGAAGCGCTGGGGACCAAATCACCCGCGCCAGCCCCCGTTGGTCCTTTGGTGCTTTGGGTGAAACAAGAGCGGTCGCCGCGCGGGGACTCCCCGGCGGGGAGAGGGGACTCCGATTAAAGCCCGCCAATCATCAGCACGTCGACGAGCTCGCCCGCCGCCGCGGCCGGGGCGTTCGGCAGGCGGCGGATCAGGGCGTTCGCCGACGCCAGCGGCGTCTGCAGGCTCGAATCCTGCCGCTCGTCCGGGGTGACCTCGAGACGGCCCCCGCCGTCGGCGCGAAGCCGGGCGCGCCAATAGACTTCGCGGTCGGCGCCCTGGGGCATGGCCTGCGCCAGCACGGCGGGAACCAGCCGGTCGGGCTCGGCGCGGCCCAGCAACGCGAATATCAGCGGCTTCAGCAGCAAATGGGCGCAAACGAACGCCGAAGCGGGATTGCCCGGCAGCCCCAGCACCAGCCGGCCGTCGGCGAAGCGCGCGTGCCAGCAGGGCTTGCCCGGCTGCACCGCGATCCGTTCGAAGATCATCTGCGCGCCGAAGCCCAGCAGCACCGGCCGCAGCACGTCGCGCTCGCCGACCGAGGCGCCGCCCAGCGGCAGGATGATGTCGGCGTCGAGTTCCGCCCCGCTCATCTGCGCCGCGCATCTTTCCTGGTCGTCTGACAATATTTCGTGCCGGATCGGGGCGCCGCCCCAGCCCGCGACCAGCTCGGCCAGCGCAAAAGCGGCCGAATTGACGATCACGCCGGGCGCCAGCGCCGAACCCGGCTCACGCAGCTCGTCGCCGGAGGCGAAGATGGCGACGCGCGGCCGGCGGCGGACCCGGAGCGTGCCCTGGTTGGCGGCGGCGGCGAGGCCGAGGCGGGCGGGCGTCAGCAGCTCGCCCGCGCGGGCCAGCTTTTGCCCGGCCGCGAAGTCGCAGCCGGCGGGGCGGACATAATGCGCCGGGCCGGGCGCGGCGAGGATGCGGACCCGATCGCCGCCGCGCTCGACAAGCTCCTGGATCACGATCCGGTCGGCGCCCGCCGGGACGACGCCGCCGGTCGCGATCCGCACCGCCGTCCCCGGCGCGACGCTGCCGCCGAACGGCGCCCCGGCCGGGGCATCGCCGATCACCCTCAGGCTCGCGCCCGCCACCGCGTCGGCTTCGCGCACGGCATAGCCGTCCATCGCCGACACCGGATCGGGCGGCTGGTCGCGATCTGCGACGATATCGACCGCGAGCGTGCGCCCCCCGCATTCCGCGATCGGCAGCGTCTCGGCCTCGACCGGCGCGACGTCCGCGAGGAGCAGCGCGCGCGCCTCGTCGAGCGAAATCATTGCCGCCGCCAGTCGCCCGAAGCGCCGCCGCTCTTCTCGACAAGCTCGATCCGCTCGATCGCGATGCCGCGCGCGCCGGATTTCAGCATGTCGTAGACCGTCAGGCAGGCGACCGCGACCGCGGTCAGCGCCTCCATCTCCACCCCGGTCCGGCCCGTCGTCCGGACCTCGGCGGTGACGGCGAGGCCCGGCAGGGCCTCGTCCGACTCGACCCTGACCGCCACCGCGGTCAGCGGCAGCGGGTGGCAGAGCGGAATGAGATCGCCGGTCCTTTTCGCCGCCATCGTCCCCGCCAGCTCGGCGATTCGGGCGACGTCGCCCTTCGCGGCGCTCCCCGCCAGGACCAGGGCCAAGGTCGCTTCGTCCATCCGCACCAGCCCGCGCGCCGCCGCGAAGCGGTCGGTCTCGGGCTTGGCCGAAACGTCGACCATGCGGGGGCGGCCGTCCTCGTCGAAATGGGTCAGCTTGCCGGCCATCAGCGCTCGCCCAGCCGGGGCATGATCTCGACCAAATTGCAGGGCCGGGTGCGCGCGTCGAGCTGGGGAGCGATCACCCTCTCCCAGCCGTCGCGGACCGCGCCGCCCGAGCCCGGCAGGCAGAAGACGAAGGTCCCGTTCGCGAGGCCCGCGCAGGCGCGCGACTGGATCGTCGACAGGCCGACCGACTCGAAGCTGACATTGTGGAACACCACCGCGAACCCCTCGATGACCTTGTCGAACAGGGGCGCCACCGCTTCGGGCGTGACGTCGCGGCCGGTGAGGCCGGTGCCGCCGGTAGAGATCACCGCGTCGATCTGCGGATCGTCGATCCAGGCCTGGACGGCGGCGCGGATTTTCGCTTCGTCGTCGGGGACGATCGCCCGCGCGGCGACGACATGGCCCGCGCCCTCGATCGCGCCCGCGAGCCAGGTGCCGGAGCTGTCGGTCTCAGCGGTTCGAGTGTCGGATACAGTCAGCACCGCGATGCGCACGGCTACGAAAGCGCCCCCCGAGGTCAGCCCCATCGCGCCCTCGCTTCCCGATCCGAGTCGCGCGCTTCCAGCCAATGGGCGCCGTCGCCGCGCCGCTCGCGCTTCCAGAACGGGGCGTCGGTCTTGAGCCGGTCCATCACATAGTCGACCGCGTCGAACGCGGCGCGGCGATGCGCGGCGGCGGCGGCGACGAACACGATCGCCTCGCCCGGCGCCAGCGCGCCGTGGCGGTGGACGATGGCGATGTCGGTCAAAGCGAAGCGCGCCGCGGCATCGGCCTCGATCTGGGCGAGCGCCGGTTCGGTGAGCCGCGGATGATGGTCGAGCTCGAGCCCGGCGACGGCGGCGCCGTCATTCTCGCTGCGCACCAGCCCGGTGAACGAGGCGATCGCGCCGGCGCCGGCCGCGCGCGCCGAAAAGTCCGCGAGCAAGGCGGCGGCGTCGAACGGCTCGGCCTGGAGCGCGATCATCCGCCGCTCATCGGCGGCAGGAAGGCCACTTCGTCGCCCTCGTCCAGCGCCCGATTGCCGAGGATCATCTCGTCGTTGACGGCGATCCGGACGGAGGCGTCGAGCAGCTCGGGGCGGCCGCGGCCGAGCCAGGCCCTGAGCGCGCCGGTGTCGCGGATCTCGGGCGGCACCGGATCGGGAGGCGCGCCGTCGCGGAGGCGGCCGAAGAAGAGGATCTTCATCCGCCCGTCACCGACATGTGACGCGCGACGGCGGGCGCGGCGCCGGCGCGGATGACGAAGTCGTGGCCCCGGGGCTTGCGGGAGATCGCCGCGTCGATCGCGGCGTCGAGCGGGGCGTCGTCCGGCGAGGCGCGGAGCGGGACGCGAAGGTCGGCGCGCGCGGCCTGGCCGAGGCAGAGGTACAGCTGGCCGGTGCAGGTCACCCGCACCCGGTTGCAGCCGTCGCAGAAATTGCGGCTCAAGGGCGTGATGAAGCCGATCGTTCCGCCCTCGTCGGTGCGGACGTAGCGCGCGGGCCCGCCGGTGCGCCGGGCGAGGTCGGTCAGCATCCAGCGCTGCGCGAAGCGCCGCCGGACCTCGGTCATCGGCACGTGCTGGTCGATCCGGTCCGCCTCGACCGAGCCCATCGGCATCACCTCGATCACGGTCAAAGCGGCGCCCCGATCATGGGCCCATTCGGCGAGCCCGACGAGGTCGTCGAGATTGTCCCCGCGCAGCGCGACGGCGTTGATCTTGACCTTAAGGCCGGCGGCGATAGCGGCGTCGATGCCCTCGACGACCCGGTCGAGCCGGCCGCCGCGCGTGATCCGGGCGTAGGTTTCGGGGTCGAGGCTGTCGAGCGAGACGTTGACGCGCCGGACCCCGCGGCGGGCGAGCTCGGCCGCGTGCCCGGCCAGCCGGGTGCCGTTGGTGGTCAGGGTCAGCTCGTCGAGCGCGCCCGAGCGCAGGAAGCGCGACAGCCCGCCGATCAGGTCGAGGATGTTCCGGCGCACCAGCGGCTCGCCCCCGGTCAGCCGGAGCTTGCGCACCCCCTTGCGGATGAACGCCGCCGCGAGCCGGTCGAGCTCGCTCAAGTCCAGCATTTCGGCGCGCGGCAGGAAATTCATCCGCTCGGGCATGCAATAAGTGCAGCGCAAATCGCAGCGGTCGGTCACCGACAGCCGCAAATAGCTGATTGTCCGCCCGAACGGGTCGATCATCCGCTAAGCTCCCACAGTCTCGCCATAGAAGCGGATCGCGAGCCGGACTGCCACATATAAAATGAGCAGGGCGGTGAGGATGCGGACATATTTTGCGTCGAGCCGGCCGCTGCCGAGCGTCGAGCCGATCAGGCCGCCGATCAGGACGGCCGGAAGGAGCGGCCAGTAGGTGGCGAGCGCCTGGCCGGCCGCGCCGCCGCTGCCCTTGGCGAGCTGGCCGGCGAGGCCCGCCAGCGAATTGGCGAGGATGAAGACGGCGCTCGTCCCCGCGATCGCCTTGGGCGGCCCCCAGCGCAGCATGTAGAGCAAGGGCGCGAGGAAGATGCCGCCGCCGATCCCGACGATTCCGGCGAGGAAGCCGAGCGCGCCGCCCGCCACCGGCTCGAGCCAGCGCGCGCGGATGGCGGCCGGCGCCTCCTTTTCCCACAAAGGCTGCCACAGCATCAGCAGGCCGGCGATAAGGAGCGAGACGGCGAGCAGCCCGACGAAGACGATTTCCGCCACCACCAGCCGCCCGCCGATCCAGGCGCAGGGGATGGAGAGGACGAACAGGGGCCAGCTCCGCCGCCAGTCGACATGGCCCGAGCGCGCGAACCGCCAGCTCCCCACCGTCACGACCAGGATGTTGCAGGCGAGCGCGATCACCGGCACCGCCCGATAATCGGTCCCGGCCAGCACCAGCAGCGCATTATAGGTCGATCCGCCGCCGAAGCCGGCCGCGCCATAGAGCAAGGCGGTGAGAAAGAAGAGCGCGGCGAGTGCGGGCATGGGACGCCTTATCCTACCGGGCTTCGCGCCCTCTGGATATGCGGAAGCCGGCGCTAGTCCTGCTTTTCGGGGATGCCGCGCCAGATCATGGCGAGGAACGCCGCGTACGCGCCGGCGGTCGCGACAAGAAGGACGAGGGCGAGCGGGGCGTGCGGCATCGAGCCGCCGGTCCTGCAGGGATCGAGCTCGCCGCACTCCAGCGACAAATAGCCGAGCAGCAGGAGGAGGAACGGCAGGGCGAGCGTGGTCGCCGCGATCGACACGAGCGTCTTCTGCCAACGGCGCATCCTCACCTCCAATGCCGGCCGCCTGCTCAGCGCAGGCCCGCGAGCAGCTCCCTGATCGACATGAAGGCGAAGGCGACCGAACTGTCGGCGACGCCGTAAGGCAGGAAGATGTCGTCGGCGATCCGGGTTGCGCCGCAGGAGTAAACAACGTTGGGAACATAGCCCTCGCGCTCGTGGTCGAGCGAGGACAGGATCGGGTCCGGCGTGCGGCCGAGCACGCGCGAGGGATCGTCCTTGTCGAGCAGCACCGCGCCGATCGAATATTTGCGCATCGCGCCGACGCCGTGGGTGAGCACCAGCCAGCCCTCGTCGAGCTCGACCGGCGAGCCGCAATTGCCGATCTGGACGAGCTCCCAGGGATAATGCGGCTTCAGCAGCAGCTGGCCCGCCTCCCAATGGTCGAGCCGGTCGGAGAAATGGAGGAAGATGTTCTCGCCGTCCTGGCGGCCGATCATCGCATAGCGGCCGCCGATCCGGCGCGGGAACAGGGCCATGCCCTTGTTGCCCGCCGCCTCGCCCGTCAGCGGGACCAGCCGGAAGGTCTTGAAGTCCTTGGTGCGCATCATCTCGGAGCGGATGCCGCGGCCGCTATAGGCGGTATAGGTGCCGAGCCATTCGCGGCCGCCCTCCTCGTCGCCGAACTGGACCAGCCGCAGATCCTCGAGCCCGTGGCGCTGCGGCTCGGTGACCGGGAAGATCACCGTCCCCGACAGGGTCGATTTGGGGTGGCGGCGGACGGCCACCGGCGTCTCGCCGCTGCTCGCGCAATTGGCGCTGCAGGTCGCGGCGGTCGCGAAGGGCGGCTGCGGCATCAGCTCGAACTCGCGCTTGGGGGTGAGCACGCCCTCGCGGAACGCCACCGTCGAAATGTGGCCCTCGCCGACCGCGCGCAGCGACAGGATGATGCGCCTGGCGCCGTTCGTCATGCCCGACTGGTCGGGATGGGGGACGATGCTCGGATTCATCAGCGCCGCCGCGGCATAGCTGTATTCGTGGCAGAAATAGGCCCCGATCAGCTGCTTGCGCGCATCGCCGATCGCGCCCGGCTGGAGCCCGACCTGGGCCGCGACCTCCTCGAACCTGGCGAGGAACACCTCGCGCGTCTGCCAGTGGCGCGTCTCGAAGTCCCGGAACACCAGGCCGAGCTCCGCCCGCACGTTGCGGGTGTCGAGCGCCATCACCGCCTCGACCAGCCGGCGCGCCCTTCCCGGCTCGGCGTCCTGGGCCTGCCAGGCGAGGTGGAAAGGGCGGATCACCACCCGGGCGGGATCGGCGTGAAGGCGCAGCGGATGGCGAAAGATCATGCCGCCGCATCCGCCCCGTCGAGCCGCGCCATGGCGATGGCGGCGAGCTGGTAGGCGAGCACCGATTCGGCGCCGCGATTGAGGTTGGCGCCGGTCGGGGTCAGCCCGTCATAGCATTCGCCGCTGGCCGGATCGCAAAGCGCGACGCCGCCGTCATTGGCGCCGTGAAACCAGGCGAAGGCCGTGCGCGCCCGCGCGATCCAGCCGGCATCCCCGGTCGCCGCGAACGCCGCCGCGCAGGCCTCCACCGTCGCCTGCGCCTCCAGCGGCTGCTGGTCGAAGCGCGCGGGCTCGCCATAGGCACGGCCGAAGCTCTCGCTGCCGACCGCGCGGAAATGGCCCGCCGGCGCGGTCTGCTTCGCCGCGATCCAGGCCAGGGTTTCGAGGCCGATATCGATGAGGTCGTTCCGTTGCAGCATGAGGCCGGCGCGAAGCAGCGCCTCGGGGAGCCGGCAATTATCGTAGGCCAGCACCGGCTCAAACCAGGTCCAGCCGGGCCGTGCCTGGGTCGAGACCAGCCGGGCAAGACGATGCGCGAATTCGAGAGCGATATCCCCGTTCCCCGCGGCCGTCGCCCCCAGCATGCAAAAGGCCATCGCGCGCGGCGAGCGCACGCCGAGCATCGGGCCCGCGGCTTCCTCGAACAGCTGCGCGCCCCAGGCGCGAAGGGCCGGACCGCGCGCTTCCGCCGCGGTCGCGCCGAGCGACCACAAGGCGCGGCCGGAACTGTCGTCCGATCCCTCCTCCTCGAGCCAGGCGCCCTCGAAGCTCATGAAATTGCGAAAGCGCCCCCGCTCGGGATTCCAGGCGCGGCCGACGAAGTTCGCGAAGACAGCGACCCAGGGATCGTGTACGGCGTCGGGAAGATCGGTGCGGCGATGCATCAATATCAGCGCCCGGGCATTGTCATCGACGCAATAGCCGTGATCCGGATCCGGGACCGAATGGCGGCTGTGCTGCATGATGCCGGTCGCATCGGCCAGCCGCTCGATCGCGGCAAAGCCCGGATATCGCGGCGGTGAAATGGTTTCCGGTCCGGTCAATGCGCTCTCCGCGGCGGGCAACTGGTCTACACGATCGCGGGGACTCGCGGTCGTTCTCGACAGGCAGAAGCGCGGCTCTACGCGACATTGCGCGTCGGCAACAATGGCGCTTTTGCCGTCATCGAAAAATGGAGCAAATTCCGATGTATCTGCGTTTAAATGACATGGACGGATGGATTGGATCGGCGGGGCGGGCTCCGTTGTCGCGTATCGCATTGATCGGAAACGCCCTGCCGCGCCGGTGCGGCCTGGCGACCTATACCAGCCACGTCTTCGAGGCGCTGCGCGACCGCTATCCGGCGCTGAAGGTCGATTATTACGCGATGAACGATCCCGGCGGCTGGTACGATTATCCGTCGTCCGTGACCGGCGTGATTCGCGAGGAGGCGCTCGACGATTATCTGCGCACCGCCCGCCGGATCGAGGCGAGCGGTGCCGAGCTGGTCTGGGTCCAGCACGAATTCGGCATTTTCGGCGGACCGGCGGGATCGCGGCTGCTGCCGCTGCTCGAGCGGCTGACCGTGCCGATCGCGATCGCGCTGCACAGCGTCCTCGACCAGCCCAGCGCGGACCAGCGGGCGGTGATGGACCGGCTGATCCGGCTCTCGGACCGGCTGATCGTCATGGCCGAAAAGGGGCGCTCGATCCTGCGCGCCGTCTACGGCGCCCCGGACCACAAGATCGCGGTGATTCCCCACGGCGTCCCCGACCGGCCTTATTGTCCCCCGGCTTTGGCCAAGCCGGCGTTCGGCCTCGCCGGCCGCAAGGTCCTGCTGACCTTCGGCCTGTTGTCGCCGAACAAGGGCATCGAGACGATGATCGAGGCGATGCCGGCGATCCTCGCCGACCATCCCGACACCGATTATGTGATCGCCGGCGCCACCCATCCGCATCTGCTGGCCCGGGACGGCGAGCTCTACCGCAACAGCCTGAAGCGGCGCGCCGAGCGGCTGGGGGTGGGCGCCCGTCTCCGCTGGATCGACAGATTCCTCGATCAGGAGAGCCTGCTCGACCTGATCGCGGCCGCGGACATTTACGTCACGCCCTATCTCGACCTCACCCAGATCACCTCCGGAACCCTTTCCTACGCGGTCGCGCTCGGCAAGCCGGTGGTGTCGACGCCCTATCATCATGCCGCCGAGATCATCGGGCCGGACAACGGCATCCTCGCCGACGCCGGCGATGCGGACGCCTTCGCCGCCGCCGTCAGCCGGCTGCTCGGCGACGATGCGCTGCGCGAGCGGATGGCGCGAAACGCCTATGGCCGCGGCCGGGCGATGGTCTGGCGGCGCAACGTCGAGGCGACGATGGCCGAATTCGCCGCCTGCCTGCGCGCCCCGTTCGCGACGGAAACCGCGGCGGCCGGGCCCCTGGAGGCCTGCGCCAATTAAGGGCGCCAAGAAGGGCGCCGTCGCCTCGTCGATCACCGTGCGGCGCGAATGAGCCTCGGCTCGACCAGCCCGTGCCGCTCGGCGACCAGCAGCAGGGTGACCAGCGCCATCGCGGCATGATGGCCCGTCTCGATCGTCAGCGGCAGCGCCATCAATGCCCAGCCGGAGCCGACGCACCAGCCGCCATGCGTGAGGCCGAAGCGCAGCGCGTCCTGATCGCCGGCGAGGCCGCGGCAGCGGTTGAGGCAATGCCGCTTCCATGGCGAAACCTGCCAGCCGAGCGCCGCGAGCAGAGCGATGACCGGCGCGGCCGGCCCCGGCAGCGCGGCGCGCAGGCCGATGGCGAGCGCCACCAGCAGCGCCCCCGCCGCCATCCACGCGGCCCCGTAGCCGAGCAGGAACAGGCCCGCCGGCCCCAGCCGGGGGCGGGCGCCGCCGCCGTCGAGCAGCGCGGCCAGCGGCCGATCGAGCAGCGGCGCCATCATCGCCAGCAGCATCACCAGCCAGGCGGCGGCCAGGCCGCCCGGCGGATTGAGCGCCAACGCCAGCTCCAGCCCCGCCCAGCCGGGCGCGATGAAGCGGGCGGAGGCGCCGCAATAAGCGGGAAGGTTGAGCCAGGAGCCGCCCGCGAGCAGCACGGCCCAGGCGGCGAGGCAGACCAGCAGCAGCCCCTGGCGGAGCCGCCGCGGCGGATAAGGTGATGGCGCCTTTATCCTCCCCTCCCGATCGCTTCGGCTCATCTATCGGCGACCGGCGGCCGCGGAGTCAAATGGCGACGAGACCGGTCAGGCGAGGATGTCGCGGCCGACGCGGTCGATCGCGGTGACGCCGGTGAGCTGCATCGCGACGCGCAGCTCGGCCTCGATGATGTCGAGCAACTGGGCGACCCCGGCCTCGCCGCGCGCCGCCAGCGCGAACGCCCAGGCGCGGCCGAGCAGGACGCCCCTGGCGCCGAGCGCCAGCATGCGCAGCACGTCGAGGCCCGAGCGGACTCCGCCGTCGACGAGCACGGTCAGGTCGCCGCCGACCGCATCGGCGACTCCGGGCAGCGCCCGGGCGGTGGAAAGGACTCCGTCGAGCTGGCGGCCGCCATGGTTCGAAACGACGATGCCGTCGGCGCCGAGCCGGACCGCTTCGCGCGCGTCGTCCGGGTCGAGCACGCCCTTGACGACCAGCGGCCCCTGCCAGAGCGACCGGATCCAGGCGATGTCCTTCCAGGCGATGCCGGCGTCGAAATTGCGGCCGATCCAGCCGACATAATCGTCGAGCCCGCTCGCCTTGCCCAGCACCGGCTCGAAATTGCCGAGGCTGTGCGGGCGGCCCTTCAGCGCCACGTCCCACAGCCAGCGCGGGTGGGTCAGCGCCTGGCCGAGCCGGCGCCAGCGCGCGTTCGGGCCGGTCAGGCCGGAATGGGCGTCGCGATAGCGCGCGCCCGGCACCGGCAGGTCGACCGTGAAGACCAGGGCGCTGCAGCCCACCTCTTTGGCCACCGCCAGCAATTCGGCCATGTAGCCGCGGTCCTTGATCACGTAGAGCTGGAACCAGATCGGCGCCCCGCTCGCCGCGGCGACCTCCCGGAGGCCGCAGACCGAGAGGCTGGAAAGGCAGGCCGGGATGCCCCTGGCCGAGGCGGCGCGCGCCGCCTGCGCCTCGCCCCGCCTTGCGTACATGCCGGTGAGGCCGACCGGGCCGAGCGCCACCGGCATGGCGAGGTCGCGGCCGAACAGGCGGGTGGTGAGGTCGATCTTCGAGACGTCGACGAGGACGCGCTGGCGCAGCGCGATGTCGGCGAGGTCGGCGACGTTGCGCCGGAGCGTGATCTCGGCATAGGCGCCGCCGTCGATATAATCGAACAGGAAGCGCGGCAGGCGCTTCCTCGCTTCGGTCCGGAAATCGGCGGCGCAGGCGATCGCCATTCAACCCAGCTCCTTGAGCGGAAGTGATGCGTCGGCGAGCCTCGCTTTGTCCAGCGGCCGCCCGCCCAAGATCAGCTTGCGGCCCTGGACATAGTCCCTGACCGCGTTGACGCAGTCGAGCGCGACGACTCGGCCTTCGCGCAGATAGACGATCGAGAAGCTGCGCCGCGCGGGATCGCCGCGGACGACGAGGTCGTCATGGCCGTGGAGCAGCCCGACCGTCTGCAGCCTGAGATCGTATTGATTCGACCAGAACCAGGGGATCGCGTCATAGGGCTCGGGGCGGCCCGCGATGTGCTTCGCGGCGGTATTCGCCTGGTCGTGCGCGTTCTGGACCGATTCGATCCGGATGCGGGCGCCGCCGGCGAAGCGGCTGACGTGCGCGGCGCAATCGCCGAGGGCGTAGACGTCGGCGAGGCTGGTCCGGCAATGTTCGTCGACGTCGACGCCGTTGTCGCCGGCGGCGCCGGCCGCGCGCAGCGGCGCGACCGCTGGATCGATGCCGATCGCGACGATGGTGAGATCGGCATCGACGGCGCCACCGCCCAGGCGGATGTCGACGCCGCGGGCGCGATGTTCGGCTTCGTAGAAGCGCGACAAGGGTTCACCGGCGACTCGCGCCAGCACCCGGTCGAGCAACTCGATGACGGTCACCTCCTTGCCGAGCTTGTTGAGCACCGCCGCCGCCTCGAGGCCGATATAGCCGCCGCCGACGATCGCCACGCTTTTTGCCGCCGGCAGCGCGGCGATCAGCCGGTCGACGTCGGCGCGGCCGCGGATGAGATGGCCGCCGCCGGGAAGGCGCCGGGGCACGCCGCCGGCGGCCCAGATCAGCTTGGCGTAGGCGAAGGCGGAGCCGTCGGCGCAGGCGACGCGATGGGCGGCGGCGTCGACCTCGGTCACCGTCCGGCCGGGCAGCAAGGTCACCTCGCGCTCGGCCCAGAAGGCGGCCGGGCGGATCAGCATCCGTTCGAAATCCTTCTCGCCGGCGAGATAGTCCTTGGACAAAGGCGGCCGCTCGTAGGGCGGATCGGGCTCCGCGCCGATCATGGCGAGGCTGCCGGCGAATCCCGATTGCCGGAGCGCGATCGCCGCCTGGGCGCCGCCATGGCCGGCGCCGACGATCAGCACATCGTAATGAGGCGGTGCGGCCATGGCCCCTTGTATCGGCGCTCGAGACCGAAGACCAAGGGGCGATGCGGCTCGTCTATCCCCTGCTCTGGTCGCGGCCCGACCGCAAGGCGGACCGCGCGCAATCGGTCAATACCGCCGCGGCGCTCGCCCGGCGCGGAGTCGAGGTCAGCTTGCTGCTGCCCCGGGGAGCCGGCGACCCGGCGGTGACGGCGGACGACCTGCGCGCCTATTTCGCCGTCGAGGGCGATTTCCGGGTGGTCCAGCGGGAAAGCCGCTGGGCGGGCGAGGCGCTGGGGCGGACGTTGATGTGGCTCAGGCAAATCTTCCGCGACCCGCTGCTCGGCGAGGCCGACGTGCTTTATTCGCGGATCCCGGCGATGCTCGGCGTCGGCCGGCGCGCGCCCATCCCCTTCGCCGGCGACCATTACCGGCCCTGGCCCGACGACTGGCGCTGGATCCGGCCGCTGGTCCGGCGCACCGCCCGGCATCCGCGCTGCCTCGGCCTCGTCCTCCATTCTTATTATGCGGCGGATTCCTATCGCCGCGCCGGAGTGCCCGAGGACAGGATCCTCGTCGCCCATAACGGCGCCGATCCCCAGCCGGCCGGCGAACGCGCGCTCGAGCCGGCCGAGGGTCGGCCGGTCGCGCTCTATGCGGGCCGGCTGAATGCGCAGAAGGGCCTCGACCAGATTCTCGCCTTGGCCGATCTGCGTCCGGGCGTCCTGTTCGTGCTGGTCGGATCGGAGGGCGAGGGCCCGATCGAGGCGGCGGCGGCGGCCCGCGCCAATGTCCGGATCGTGCCGTGGCAGGCGCCGGCGGACCTGCCCGCCTGGCTCGCGGCCGCCGACGTGCTGCTGATCCCGCCGTCGCGGGCGCCGCTCGAGCAGTTCCGGACCTGCGTGCTGCCGATGAAGACGTTCGCCTATCTCGCCGCCGGCCGGCCGATCCTCGCCCCGATCATGCCCGACACCGCGGAGCTGCTCGCGGACGGCGAGAATGCGCTGCTGGTGCCGCCCGGGGAACCGGAGCTGGCGGCGCGGGCGCTCGACCGGCTGCTCGAGGATAAGGCGCTGGCGGCGAGGCTGGCGGCCGGCGCGCTCGCGCGGGCCGGGGAGCTGACCTGGGACCGGCGCGCGGAGAAGATCGAGGCCTTCCTCGCGGCCCGGCTCAGCCGCCCCGGATTTCGGCGATGATCCGGCCCTCCATCCTCTTGTGGTGGACGAGCGAGACCAGCAGGACGAGGTTCAGCGGCAGCAGCGTGGTCAGGAAATAGAGAAGGGGCCCGCCGAGCGCGACGCTGGCGGCGATGATGAAGGTCTTGGGATTGCCGCCCAGCGCCTTTTCGAGGAGGAGCGAAAGGCCGGCCCGGCGGCGGACGACGGCGCGGATGCGCTCGCGCTCGTCCGGCCCGGCGGCGGCGAGCGCCTCGTCGATCGGGCTCGCGGCGCCGACCATGCGCTTCGACAGCCAGACATAGCCGACCGCCCAGAAGGAGAAATAGCGGCTGAACCAGCTCTCCCGGCGGAACACCGCGTCCCCGCTTTCCGCGGCCATGCCGAGCCACGGCCTGCCGTAGACCCGCCACTGATAGAGTCGCCGCTGCGTTTCCGAATGGTTGAGCTGCAGGACGTGGCTGGCGCCCGCGCTCCACGCCAGCGCCCAGGCCCAGCCGCCCATCGTCGCCTCGAGCCAGAAGGCGAAGGCGAAATACATCACCGTATTGCCGAAAATGTCGCAGACGCCGTCGACCAGCTCGCCGGTCGCGGACGCGCGCCCGGTCATCCGGGCGAGGTCGCCGTCGGCGCCGTCGACGACGTGCCAGAGCAGCATGAAGCCGAGCCCGACCGACCAATTGGCCGGCGGCGCCAGCATCACGAACGACCAGGTCGCCGCGAGCAGGCACAGCGCGCTGCCGACCGACACCCAGTGAGGCGAGACGCCGGTCGGCGCCAGCAGCCGCGCCAGCCGCGCGGCGAGCGGATGATAGACGAACCGGTTGAGCGGGTCCTCGAGCTCGGCCGGCCGGCTCTGGGGCCGGATCGGATCGGCGCGCGCCGTTGCCATGATCCGGCCTCCTTTCTGGTCGACAAGCGGGCTTGCGCCGTTCCTTGCGGTAAGGAGCCGTCCGATGGGAAGCGAAAAATCCTCAATTGCCTTCGCTTCCGCGCGGCAGGCGGACGCCCGTATCGCCGGGGTCGCCGCGGCGGCGCGGGCGGTGAAGGCGCGCGCCGACGAGGGCGCCCTTGCGATCGCGCTCCGGATCGGCGACGGCGCGCCGCCGGCGCCGGCGACGATCGCGGATATCGAGCGGCTTCGCGGGCAGGCGGAGGTGACGATCGAGCGCGGCGACGGCCCCGCCCTCCCCCTGCCGTCGGCCTGGGAGATCGTCCGCGCCACCGGCAAGCCCGGCGACGGCCTCGTCTCGCGCTGGCTGAACCGGCCGATCTCGCAGCGCCTCACCCTGGTCATGCTCGCCGTTCCGGGCGCGCGGCCGATCCACGTCACCATCGCCAACGCGGCGCTGGCGCTGGTCATGTTCGCGGTGACGCTGGGCGGCGGCGAGGCCGGGCTCGTGCTCGGCGGCATCCTGTTCCAGACCGCCTCGGTGCTCGACGGCGTCGACGGCGAGATGGCGCGCGCGACCTTCCGCGCCTCGAAGCGGGGCGCGACGCTGGACAGCGCCGTCGACATCGCCACCAATTTGCTGTTCGTGACCGCCCTCACCATCCATCTCGGGCTGCGCGACCGCGACATCATCTTCTGGGTCGGGGCCTGGGCGGTGACGCTCTCGATCGTCGGCGGGATGCTGATCGCCCGGCAGGTGCGCGCCGGGGGCGGGCCGCTCGGCTTCGACCTGTTGAAGCGCTCGGGCCGCATCGGCGGGATCGTCGACCTCGTCTACTGGACCGTCCAGACCCTCACCAGCCGCGACTGCTTCGCCTTCCTCTACATGGCCCTGATCATCGCCGGCCTCGAGCGGACCGCCTTGTGGATCTATGCGGGCGTCGGGACGATCTGGCTGCCCTACGTGATCGCCTCGGTGCTGCTGCCGCGGCCGGGCCCGGGATTCCGCAATGCAGCATAGATTATTGACTTCCCCGGAGTTTGTGACGAGCATATGACCACCAGCGGGCGCCCAGGGCCCGGCCAGAAGAACCGGAGACGCATGAACAAGATCAAGGTGGCGCTGGTCGGGGTCGGCAATTGCGCGAGCTCGCTCGTGCAGGGGCTCTATTTCTATGCGGGGCGCAAGACCCCGGCCGGGCTGATGCACGAGCGGCTCGGCGGCTACGAGGTGGCGGACATCGAGGTGGTGGCCGCGTTCGACACCGACGCCCGCAAGGTCGGCCGGGACCTCGCCGAGGCGATCTTCGCCAAGCCCAATTGCACCCATGTGTTCCAGAGCGAGATCCCGCAGACCGGCGTCACCGTGCGGATGGGCAGGGTGCTCGACGGCATGGCGCCGCACATGATGGACTATGGCGAGCGCGGCTTCATCCGCGCCGAGGAGCCGGAGGCGGACGAAGCCGAAATCGTCGCCGCGCTGAAGGAATCGGGCGCCGAGATCCTGGTCAATTATCTTCCGGTAGGCTCGGAGGAGGCGACCCGCTTCTACATGGAGTGCGCGCTCAAGGCGGGCCTCGCCGTGGTCAATTGCATGCCGGTCTTCATCGCCTCGGATCCCCGGTGGGAGAAGCGCTTCCGCGACAAGAACCTGCCGATCGTCGGCGACGACATCAAGGCGCAATTGGGCGCGACCATCGTCCACCGCGTCCTTTCCAGCCTGTTCCGCGCCCGCGGCGTCGCGATGACCCGCACCTACCAGCTCAACACCGGCGGCAATACCGACTTCATGAACATGCTCGACCGCGGCCGGCTCGCCTCCAAGAAGGAGTCGAAGACCGAGGCGGTGCAGTCGGCGCTGGTCGACCGGCTCGAGGCCGAGGACATCCATATCGGCCCGTCGGACTACATCCCGTTCCTCAACGACAACAAATTGTGCTTCCTGCGCGCCGAGGGCAATCTGTTCGGCGAGGTGCCGATGAACCTTGAGCTCAGGCTGAGCGTCGAGGACAGCCCCAATTCGGCGGCGGTGGTGGTCGATGCGATCCGCTGCTGCAAGGTCGCGCTCGACCGCGGCGTCGGCGGCGTGCTGACCGGCCCGTCGGCCTTCTTCTGCAAGCATCCGCCGCAGCAGTTCAGCGACGATGTCGCCGCCCAACTGACCGAGGAGTTCATCGCCGGCGACGCCTTGGCCGCCGAGTGAACTGCCTGATCATCGCCGCCGGCCACGGCAGCCGGCTGCGCCCGATCTCTCCTTCCAAGCCGTTGACGCCGGTCGCCGGCATGCCGCTGATCGAGCATGTCATCCGCGCCGCCGCCGCGGGCGGCGCCAGCGCCTTCACGATCGTCACCGGCCACGAGGCTGAGCGGCTCGAGGCCTTCCTCGCCACGCTCGCAATGCCCGTCCGCACGGTGCGGATCGCGGACTGGGACCTGCCCAACGGCCATTCGGTTCTCGCCGGCGCCGAGGCGATCGCCGGCGACTATCTGCTGGCGATGAGCGACCATCTGTTCGACCCGGCGATCGTCCGTCGGCTGATCGCGGCGCCGCCGGCGGCGCTGACGCTGGCGGTGGATCGCGACCTCGCCAACCCGCTGACCGACATGGACGACGCCACCAAGGTCGAAACCGAGGCGGGCGCGATCCTCAGGGTCGGCAAGAATCTGGCGCGGTTCGACGCCGTCGACACAGGCCTGTTCCGGGCGACGCCGGCGCTGGCCGCGGCGATCGGCGAAGGCGGCGGCAGCCTCTCCGAAGGGGTCCAGCGACTCGCCGACCGCGGCATGGCCGCCACGCTCGACGCCACCGGCCTGTTCTGGCTCGACGTCGACGACCCCGCCGCGCTGGCGAAGGCGGAGGCGAGGCTGGCCCTCCCGGTCCGCTCATCCTGAGGAGCCGTTGAGCTTGTCGAAACGGCGTCTCGAAGGACGGTCCTTCGAGACGGGCCTTCGCCAAGCTCAGTCCCTCCTCAGGATGAGCGGAAATGAATTGGGCTGATCGCCGCTCCCTAGTCGCTTTCGCCCGCGGCGGCGTGGGCGTAGCTGAACACCCGGGCGAGCCGCCAGCCGTCGGCGGTGAGCTGCCAGGCCTGGGTGAAGCGGGCGCGGCCGACCAGACGCTCGGGCCCATCGCCGCGGCGCTCGTAGAAGAGATGCTCGCCATCCTCGATCGCGCCGTAGCCGGGGACGGGATGGACGTTGAGGCTGGCGGCGACGAGCTCGCGCCGCGCACGCCAGGCGTCCGGGGCCTGCCGTTCGCGGCAGAAGCGCGCATAATCGGCGACGAAGGCGTCGGCCGAACGGACGACGCCGTCGCGGTCGTGGTAGAATTCGATGTCCGCCGTGACCAGCGCGCGCATCCGTTCCGGCTCGCAGCGCTCGAACAGAATGCTGAACAGCTCGGCGTCGCGCGCCCGGATCGCCTCGGTCAGCGCGGCGCCCTCGGGCAGGGCCGGCGAATCCGGCGCGGCCAGCGACAGCGCGGCGGCGATGAGCATGGGTGGGCCCCCTCCCGTGTATTAGTGTGCTAATACACGGGAGGGCGCGCGGGTCAAGCGGTCAGGCGTCCGGCGGAGACGGCGGCGGCGGTTCGGCCGGCGGCGGCGGGGCCGGGGTCGCGGCATAGGCCGCGGGCGCCGCCTTCTTCATCGCCAGGAAATCGAACACGATCGCCGCGACCAGCGCCAGCAGAGTCAGCCAGAAGCCGATCTGCACGTCGATATGGATCATTTGCGCGATCTGCTCCGGGCTCGGACCTCCCGAGGCGGCCGGGCCGCCGGCGCCCGTCCCGGCGGTGCCGGCATGGGCCTCCTGCGGGATGCGGACGAGCACGGTATAGGCGAGCGCGGCCGCGGCCAGCGCGGCTCCGGCCATGTCGGCGATCAGGCCTTTCTTCCCCTTGAGGATGAAGGTCGCGGCAAGCCCCGCGAGGATCAGCACGGCGGCGAGGATCACCCAGATGTCGCCGCCGTTCGCGCCCGGCGGGCTCTCGGTCGCGCCGGTCATCGGATTGTGCATCATCACGTGGCCGGTGGCGAGATCGACCCCGCTCATCGTGATCAGCGGCTGCTCGGCGCAGGATATGGTCACCCAGGGCAACACGAACAGCAGCAGCGCGATCACCTTCGCGATCCGCGCGAGGTTGCCCATCGAGAATAAGGATCCGGCCATCGACGCATTCCCCCTGCGCTATGAGAGTCGAAGGCAGGAGTTCCGCATCAATGGCGCGGCGAGTCAATCATTATTGCGCCGGAACGGACTGCGGGCGGACATTTGCCCGCCCGCCGGTCCTGGCTCAGTAGCCGCGGCCCCGGTAGCGATAGCCGTCCCAATAGCGGTAGCGGTCGCGGCCATAGCCGTAGCCGTAGCCGTAGCCGTAGCCGTAGCCCCGCCGGGCCCGGGCGATCTCGCGCTGGCATTCGCGCAGCTCGCGGCGATATTCGCGGCGGCTGTCGGCCCGGCGCAATTCGCGGCGGCACTCGCGCACTTCCTGGCGGACGCGATCGTTGCGGCCGTAGCCGTAGCCGTAACCATTGCCGTAGCCGCCATAATATTGGGCGCTGGCGGCGCCGGCCGGAAGCACGGCGGCGGCCGCCGCCGCGAGGATGAGGAAACGCATGGCAAACACTCCTTTCCGTCCGAACCCGCGGACGCGGAGTCGGAACGAACAGATTATGCAGCTGTTGCATGAACCCAGAACTACGTCCGGTTCAGCCGGCGTTTAGGCAAAAATGGGCGCCCCGAAGGGCGCCCTTTCTCGAAACAGACGATCCGACTAGCGGCAGCGCAGGTTGCGGCGGCCGTCGTTGCGGTCGATCTCGCGGCCGATCGCACCGCCGGCGGCGGCGCCGAGAATGGTGCCGAGCACGCTGGAACGGCCGTCGTCGAGGGAGTGGCCGACCAATGCGCCGACGCCGGCGCCGATGATGAGACCGGTCGTGCCGTCGTCGCGGCGGCAATAATAGCGCCCGTCGCGGCCGGCATAGACGCGGTCGTTATAGGTCAGCTGGCGCTCGCGATAATAGCGGCCGTCGCGATAATAATCGTCGGCATAATAGGCGCCGCCGGGCGGGGGCCGGTTATAGTCGTAGCGGTTATACTGCCGCCAATCGCGGGCGCGGGCCTGGCTCAGCTCGCGTTCGCATTCGCGCCGCTCCTGACGATATTCGCGCCGGTTGTCGGCGTTGCTCAGCTCGCGCTGGCATTCGCGCGCTTCGCGGCGCTCGTTGCGCCCCTGAGCGTCGGCGGGCGCGGCCGCCATCGGCAGGGCGATGGCCGCCACGGCGGCAGCAAGGATCAGCTTGCGCATAGAAACACTCCTTTTGGATTGGTCCCGGAATTTTCCGGGAGACGCGCATAGAACGAAGCGGAGCGCTGGAGAGTTTCGTGGGCGCAATATTAGGCCGGCTGATATGGGCCGGGGAGATGCGAAAGGGGCGCCCCGACCGGGGGCGCCCCTTCCTCGCAATCCGGCGCTGCACCTAGCGGCAGCGCAGATCGTAGCGGTTGTTGCTGCGGTCGATCTCGCGGCCGATCGCGCCACCGGCGGCGGCGCCGATAATGGTGCCGAGCACGCTGGAACGGCCATTGTCGAGCGAGTTGCCGATCAGCGCGCCGACGCCGGCGCCGATGATGAGGCCGGTCGTGCCGTCGTCGCGGCGGCAATAATAGCGCCCGTCGCGGCCGCGATAGATGCGGTCGTTGTAGCTCAGCTGGCGCTCACGATAGTAGCGGCCGTCCCGATAATAATCGTCGGCGTAATAATAGCCGCCGGCCGCCGGCCGGTTCCAATCGTAGCGGTTGTACTGGCGCCAGTCGCGGGCACGGGCGCGGGCGATTTCGCGCTCGCACTCGCGGCGCTCGCGCAGATATTCGCGGCGGGTCTGCGAATTGCGCAGCTCGCGCCGGCATTCGCGCATCTCGCGGCGGGTGTTGTAGCCGCTCTGGGCGTCGGCCGCTGTCGGCGCGACCGCGATCGGCATGGCGACGGCGGTCATCGCGGCGGCAAGAATCAGCTTACGCATCTTACACTCCTCTGGGTGGGACCCCGAACCTGTGGGGGACCCGTAAAGAACGAAGCGCGCGCGGCGAGGTTTCGTGAACCGGAAACTACCCGCCGTTCATCCTGGGTCTAGGTCGTGACCTCGGTATGGTCGTAGCTGTCGCGGATATGGGCGTTGAAATAGCGGCCCTTGCTGAACGCGGCGCGGAAGGCGTCCGCCTCGGCGGAGGGCACGCGGTGGTAGAGGTAGCGCCGCCCGGTGGTGAAGACGATGTCGAGCAGCTCGCGCTCGGGATCGTAACGGGCCGAGCGGATCACCGCCGACGGCATCGTCAGCCGCCTTCCCCGGGGGCGACCGCGAGCACCTCGACCGGCTCGGCGCCGAGCTCGACCGTCTCGCCCGGCGCGGCGCCGTCGAGGGCGCGGGCGAGCGGCGAGGTCCAGCCGATCCGCCCCTGGGCGGGATCGGCCTCGTCCTCGCCGACGATCTCGACCACCTGGATCGCGCTGCCGCGCCGGATCGTCACCTTGGCGCCGAAGCCCGCCGCGCGCGGGGCCGGATCGGGGGTGACCGGCTGGGCCGTGGCCCGGCGCAGTCCCCAATAGCGCAGGTCCCGGCGCAGCCGCGCCTCCACCTCCGCATCCTGGCCGGCGCCGAGCGCCGCCTCGATCCGCGCGATTTCCTCGTCGATCAGGCGGAGGCCGCGGGCGGTGACCCGGTTGGGGGCGCTGCTCACCGTCCGCCCGAGCGGCGGCGGCGGCGGCGCGTCGTCATCCTCCTTCACGAAAGCACGGCTCATCGGGGCTCCTCCTCGGGAGCCCCAAACGCATGAATCGTCAGCCAAGGCCCATCGAATCGCCGAACGGGATCGCGCGCATGAAGGCGAGGCTGTCGAACATTTCGAGGAAGCTCACCGCCCGGCCGCCCTCGAAATGCCAGACGTCGACCTTGGGGGTGTCGACGATCCGCCCCGTCGCCCGGTTGCGCCAGGCGCAGCTGCCGACCATGACGACGTCGTCGCCGCCGTCGATGAACCGCTCGGGGGTGAAGTGGATCATCTCCCAGTCGCGGCCCAGCGTCTGGACATATTCCATCGCCGCGGCCTTGCCGCGCCGCGGCGGCGCCGCGAAATCGTCGGGCAGCTCGGGCGCGAGCACCGAGCGCATCTCGACGTCGTCGGCGAGCAGGTCGAGCCAGCCATGGTCGGCGCCCTTGCTTTCCGACCATGCCCGATAGGCCTGCCTGAGCCTGGAGGCGGGGCTGTGCTCGAGGGTGTCGGTCATCGCCGGCTCCGTCGCGGGAGGGGGCACAGGAACGCTCGGGCCATCGTGCGCCGAGCGCCGGGGCCTGTCAACGCGGCGCCGTTCGGGGAAAGCCACAAAGAGGCTTTCCAGCCCCAATGTAATAGTATAACATTAAGCCGACAAGCAAGGAGAGGAACGATGGTCCGCACCGCCAGGCGACGCCCGATCCGCACCCATTTCTACGCGCCCAAGGGCGATTATGCGCCGATCGCGGCGATCAACACGACGCCGCTGATCGACATGATGCTGGTGATCCTGATCATGCTGATCGTCGCGATCCCGATGACCACCCACAAGGTGCCGCTCGACCTGCCGCCGCCGGTCCCGGGGACGCCGCCGCCCTCGCACCGGCTCGCCGTCGACGCGGCGGGCGCGCTCGCCTGGGACGGGGCGCCGCTCGCCGGCGCGGCGCTTCCGGCGCGGCTCGCCGCCCTCGCCGCCGATCCGGCCCGCCCGGCGCTGCTGCTCGATGCCGCCGACGAAGCGCGCTACGAGCGGGTCGACGAGCTGCTCGCCGCGATCCGCCGCGCCGGCGTCACCCGGCTCGGCTTCGTCAACACCCAGCGCTTCGCCGGCGGGTTCGGCGGCTAGAGCCGGCAGGCGCTTTCGAGGCGGGCACAGGGGAAGGGTTCGACCAGATACATGCCGGCGCGGCCGTCGCGCGACCAGCGGACGACGCCGCGATGCTCGTCGCCGTCCTCGAACAGCAGCTTGGCGGCCATGCCCGGCAGCAGCCGGCCGGCATGGGCGAAGCCGGCGCCGTGCTGCGACAGGTTGAGCAGGCGGACGCTGTACAGCCCCTTGTCGCAATAGACGATGGCGCGGCTCGAGACCGGCAGCCGCGGCGGTCGGTAGAACGGCGCCCGCTGCTCGGCGACGAGCGCGTGGAGCAAGGCGGCGCAATCGACCGGGCGGTCGAACGCGACCCCGCAATGGGCGCCGTCCCACCAGCGCAGCGTGGCCGCGAGCGTCACCCGGTCCGACAGGGCGATCGCGAGGCGCTCGCCGGCGGCGACCGGAACGCTCGTCGCCATCATCATGCCGCCGTCCGACATGTTGCACACCCGCCAGAGGCCGGCATCGTGGGCGCGGCGGACCTTGGCGACCCGCAGGACGGTGTGGATCCGCCGCCCGCGGCGCCGCTCGAGATCGCCCGGCAATCTGGCGGGCAGGTCCAGCACCCGGCTCGTCAAACGCGTCAGCATGTCGCTGCTCCCTCGAACCGCGACAAGAACCGATTTCGACCAATATAGTTCCGCTACCGGAAAGCTTTTTTCTTTACCGGCCAAGAACTATATTTCGATTGGTAAATAGTTATTCTTAACGCGTGCAAGTTCAGCGCGATCTATAGTTAACGGCCCTGCCCCACGACCAGCTGGACCTGGGTGGTGCCGCCGGCCCGGGTGGCCGTGACCGTCACTCCCTCGCTCTCGCCGCGCGCGGCCGTCAGCATCGCCGTCGGGCCCATGTTCATCTGCTGGGCGACTCGATAGCCGGCGGCCTCCGCCGCCTGCCGGTAGAAGCCGATCACCTGGGCGGGCGGGTCGGCGGTGGTGAAGGCGACGACATGGCCGGTCCCTTCCGCCGAGGCGCCGGTGACGTCGACGGTGCCGGCGACGGTCGCGCCCGGATAAGCGGGGATGCCCGCGGCGATCGCGCCCGGCGCGGCGCCGCCGGTGCGGACTTCGGCCCGGCCCTCCGGCGTCGTCACGGTGATGTTGGCCGGCGGCTGCGCCGCGCCCGGCGCCGCCTGGCGGTTCGCCTCGTCGCCGCCCCGCCCGCACGCCGCCAGCGCCAGCAGCGCCCCCGCGATTGCCCGATATCGCCGCATTGCCCCCTCCTTTGCCTTGCCGCCATGATGACGATGGCGCGCCGAAGTGCAAGAACAAGCGGCGCGAATCGCCGGGGCGGCGGTGGCGGCTGGCCCTCGCCGGCCGGCAGGCCTAGGATGCGCGCCGGGGGACGCGCGATGTCCGATCAGACCTGCCTCAGACGCCACCTGCTCCATGCGGCGGTGGAGACCTATCATCCGGACGGCCCGCTCTACAGCGGCGCGCCGGCGCGCTGGACGGGATCGCCGCCGGCCCGGATCGACGCGCCGGGGATCGACTTCGCCCTGGTCGGCCGGTTCGCCGAAGGCATCGTCGCCGCCTTTCGCGGCACCCTGCCCCCGCTCGATCTCAGCCCCGACGGCCGCCGCATCCTTCCCCCCGGCCTCGCCGCCGTGCCGCGGATCGTCGCCGACTGGGGGAACGATGCGAACGCGATCCCCCGCCGCGGCATCGAAGTGGCCGGCGAGATCCTGCCCGGCCGGGTTCATGCGGGCTTTGCCGGCTCGCTGGTCCGGCTGTGGGACGGGGTGGCCGCCGCGATCGACCGGCTGCGCGGCCCCGATCCCGCGCCGCGCCTCTATTTCACCGGCCACAGCAAGGGCGGCGCGCTCGCCAATCTCGCCGCGGTCCGCGCGCGCCGGGCCTGGCCGGGGGCGACGATCAAGGCCGTCACGTTCGGCGCCCCGCGCGCCGGCGACGCCGACTTCGCCCGCGCCTACGCGGCCGCCGCCGTCGACGGCCAGCGCTACGAGGTCGAGGGCGATATCGTCGCCGGAGTCCCGCGCAGCGGCGTCCCGGTCGGCGCGCCGCACGGCGTCGCCCTGGTCGCGGCGCTGCGGCTGCCGAGCGCCGCGTTGCACGGTCTCTTCCGGCCGATCGAGGCGCATCTGCCCTATCGCGGCTTCGGCTATGACCGCCACGTTTACGAGACGGGCGCGGCGCCCGAATGGTTTTGAAGCCTGGACGAGGAAGGGAGACGAGCGATGGGCTGGAACGACGAGCACGAGGACACCACCATCTACAGGGCGGTGGTCAATGACGAGGAGCAATATTCGATCTGGCCGGCGGACCGCGAGCTGCCGCTCGGCTGGAAGGACGCCGGCAAGACCGGCCCGAAGGGCGAAGTGCTCGCCTGGATCGAGGAGGTCTGGACCGACATGCGCCCGCTGAGCCTCCGCAAGAAGATGGAGGAGATGCAGCGCACCGAGCACGACAAGGGCAACGGCTAGGCGGCCCCGGTCGCCCGCGCCACCTGCAGCGTGTCGGCATATTGCTGGAAGGCGGCCGCCTTGCCGCCTTCGATCCGCCAGACATGGGCGAGCTGCGCGTCGACCGCGCGGCCGGTCGCCCTGCAGGTGCCGCGATAGCGGCCGAGCGCGACCACCGTGTCGCCGCCGTCGATCAATTCCTCGGCGATCGCCTCGAACCCGTCCCATTCGGCGCCGATCCGCGCGAACACGCCCGCGAGCACCGCCTCCGGCCCGACATAGGGGTTGCGATCGGCATAAGGGAAATTCTCGGCCTCGTTCCAGATTATGTCCGGGCTCATCCGGCCGAGCACGCCGGCAATGTCGCCGGCGGCGAAGGCGTCGTAGATGGCGCGGACCAGGGCGACGTTTTCTTGCGACATGGCGGCTCTCCTCGGTGACGGCGCCATGATGGCAGCCGGCGCCGCCCGCGCCTAGCCATGCGCGCGCGGCGGTCCCGCCGCGCAATCGCCGATTCCGCCGCATTCTTGCGCGAATCCACCGCATCTTTGGCGAGATCCGCCAAGCGCGAGCGTGCGCGCTGCTTCAGGGTCGCCATCGGAGGCCTAGGCTCATGATCCGTCGCCGCCGCCTGCCCCTGGGCTCGCGCCGGTCCGGCGGGAAAGAGGGATTTGGGAACATGACCAATGTCGCGATCGTGGGCGCGGGCTGCGCCGGGCTGGGCGCCGCCGCCACCCTGCTCGAGAAGTCGAACGCCAATGTCTGGATTTTCGAAGCGCTCGGCCGGGTCGGCGGCCGCACCTGGACCTATTCGCCCACCTTGCCCGTCGATCTCGGCGCGGAGGCGATCGAGCAGGCCGGCAGCAATCCCTGGCTCAAGATCGCCAAGACGCTCAAGGTCGATCTGACCAGCGCCAGCCCGAATACGATCTACCGGGTCTTCGAGAAGGGCACCTGGTCGAGCGAGGCGGACACGCCGGACATCAAGCAGGTCATGGCCACGCTCGACGCCAGCTACACGCGGCATCGCGAAAGCCCGAACCTGCCCGTCATCGGTTCGCTCCACGGCTGGGGCGAGCTCTCGCCCCAGATGGTCTCGCTCGCCCTGAGCTCGAGCGCGCTCGCGTCGATCAAGGAATCGGCCGAGCCGTGGCAATTCGTCGCCGCCGACATGTACCGCCAGGAGCAGGAGGGGCCCGAAGACGATCAACCGCCCAAATTCCCCACGGGCGGCATCGGCGGCCTCGTTACCAAATATGCGGCTTGGTTACAGACCCAATATAAGGAGCGCCTGCGGATTCAGCTGAACGCCGACGTCGAGCGGGTCGATTGCGAAACCGGCAAGCTGGCGCTGAGCGGCGAGGATCCGGTCGCATCGGACTATTGCATCGTCACCGCGCCGGTGAGCTCGCTTCCGCTGATCGCCTTCACGCCGCCGCTCAGCTACCGGCAGATCGTCGCCTATCGCAACCTCAAGCTCGGCTCCTACAAGAAGGTCGGGTTTCGCCCGAAAACCCCGCCCACCGGCGGCGATGCGATCGAGGCGGACACGAATTACTACATTTACGACCCGGCGCTCGGCGGCTCCTGGCAATATTCCTGGCTGCCGACCGATCCCACCGTGCTGGTCTGCCTCGCGTCCGGCAATTTCGCGGCGCGGCTGGACTGGACGGCGGACGATGTCGTGCTGGCCGGCCTGCTCCAGCTGCTCAAGCGGGCGCATGCGAACGGCGATTTCACCCCCAAGCTCGGGCCGGACCAGGCGCCGGAGGTCGCGATCAGCAACTGGACCAGGACGATGTATATTCGCGGCGCCTATTCCTACACGGTTTACGACGGCGGCCGCCCCGACGACCCCGTGCCGCTCGCCGCCCGGGAGTGGATCGTCGACCCCCAGGAGCGCGCCTATTTCGCCGGCGAGGCCAATTGGGTCGAGAATTACGGCACGATCGCGGGCGCCTATTATTCCGGCGCGCGCGCGGCCGGCCAGCTGATCGAGGACCGCGGCCTCCCCGGCCCCGGCCAGTAATAGGGGCGGGGGGCCGGCGCCGGGCTCAGCGGCAGCGCAGGCCGCCGCGGTCGAGCTCGCGGCCGATCAGCGCGCCGCCGGCGGCGCCGGCGAGCGTGCCCAGCGTCCGGTGCCGGCCGCGGTCGAGCTGGCGGCCGAGCAGGGCGCCGACCGCGGCGCCGACGATGAGCCCGGTCGTCCCGTTCTCGCGGCGGCAATAATAGCGGCCGTCGCGGCCGCGCCAGACGCTGTCGGAATAGCCGAGCGGGCGCGGCGCATAATAGCGGCCGGAGCCGTCGTACATCCGCGCGGCATCGTGGGCGCGGCGGCCGTGCGCCGGCGCCCAGGGCGGCGGATCGGCGGCGGCGGGGAGCGCGGGCAAGGCGACGGCGAGCGTCGCCGCGGCGAGGAGGAAGGTCTTCATGGCATGGCTCCTGGCCCCATCAGGGGGCGAGACCGGGGAACAACGAACTGGCGGGCGGAGGGGTTGCGCGGCTCCCCTATCTCAGCCGCGAGGACGTCCTCGCCTGCCTCGCCTACGGCGCCCGCGCCGTCGACCATTCGGTGGCGCAGGCCGCCTGATGATGCGCCGGCTCAATCGCCGGTTTCGCGCTCGACATATTCGCGCAGCGCCCGGTTGATCCGCGTCTGATAGCCCCGGTCCGGCCCGGGATTGCGGCGGAACCAGTCGACCACGTCGGCATCGAGCCGCAGCGTCAGCTGCTGCTTGACCGGGCGGTAGAATTTGCCGCGCTCGGCCCGGCTCCAGTCGCGCACTTCGGGCATGTCGGACGTGTCGATGCGCGCGTCGGGCCGCGCGGCGAGCGCGGCCAGCTCGGCCCGCGTATGCTTCGCATCCTGCCTGTCATTCTTCCTCATAAGCTCGCCTTTCGTGCGCGGTCGCCTTGCGCGCGCTGATGATCCGGCCGCCGTCCCCATCCTCGTCGTCCGGCCAGGTGTGGACGACGAACAGGATGACGCCGCCGACCGCGCCCAAAGTCTGCCAGCGATCGCCGCCAGGATGCGGATCGGGCTGCGACAGCGCCAGCGGATCGTCGAACACCAGGCTGGCCGTGGCGAAGGACAGTCCGTGCCGCGCGCGATTGGCCTCGTCCTTCGCCGGGTCCCACCGCCACGCCATGTAGTTACAAATATGGCGCTACATGCGTGGCGTCAAGAGTTGTTCTGGAAGGTCCCGTGCTCACGCCTGCACAGTCGCGGATGGCGCGGGCGGCGCTGCAATGGTCGCTGGAGCAGGCCGGCGCCGCCGACGACGTCAGCCGCCGCACCATCTTGCGCTTCGAGAACGACCACCGCGATATCAAGCCCGAGCTGGTCGCCGCCCTCCGCCGAGCGTACGAGGCGGCAGGCGTCCGCTTCCTGGACATCGGTCCGGACGCCGGCGCTGCCCTCCCGCCGCCGCTCCGGACGCCGTCGCCGAGATGGCGACTGGCTCGCGGTCATCTAAAGTGACCGCATGGCGCTGATCTAATTTAACGCACTGTCACCGTAGTCTGGGGCTGCGAAGCTCATTTCAAAATATTTCGAATATGAACATCCCAATACCAATCCAAATCGCAACGACGAACGACAGAATTGTAAATGGTGACGACTGAAAGGCAACATACTTCTTGATAGCGTCCTGTTTTTCGATGATTTTGACCACAGGAAATAGCAGAAAGAAAATCGCCATCACAGCTACATTTATCGCGGCCGTGCTCATGATGGCAAACACGACAGATCCGCCAGCGAACCCCCGGTTCGCAACCACATTATTGGCTCCATGATAGTACAAATATGCATTAAATAGCATTTCATCGAAATGGCGGCCGCCACCCCTCATGAAATCATCCATTGGCGTCGATTCTTTCCACACATCCAAAGCCGGTGAGCCAAGAGTCGGTGCGAACACTCCATAAGCAGGTTCGGTTAAATAGGTTCCAAATCCCGTCAGCATTGAGTTCACCAGCTCATTCAGAGTCAAAAATAGATTCCTCTTGTATACAAACCCCCAATCCACGTTTCTGGCGTTGATCCGAACTGGAAGCGTAATGGTGAGTCGCGATGCGCCGAGGCACGCTCTGTGAAGTTCTGTCACCACCTCCGCCGGCCGCGAGGAGGCCGTATGCGCAGTGGAGGGGTACCGGGGGCCTCGTGCGAACCTAGCGCAAAAATTTGCGCGAGCTTGAGCCCGTGTACCGCCATCACCAAAATAATCTTGTACGTGGCCTTCGTAAGATTGTGGTGCTGGAACGAGCGCAATCATCTGGCCCCGGTCGTTATTTATCACGAACCCTTGACCATTGGGTGACATCTGTCCCTTCAATCGGCCCCGTCTCGCTTCTTCGAGGACGGCATCAAAATCTGCCTGAGCTGCGGCGAGACCCGTTGCGCGGTCAACGAATCTGAATCGGACGTAGGCGCCAGTTCCGATTGGCTCTCCCGCCAATACCTGGGACCGGGCTTCGGGTGGCGATGCCCCTCCCAGAGCGCGAATCGGATCATAGTCGAGAGCTGTAAAATCCACTTCAATGGATAGGGCGGTCTGTCCCGTGCTAACAACGCTAGCCGTATATGCGGTGAGGACAACGGGTACTCCGAATAACGTAATCGAGGCCGTGATGAGGAAGTCTGCGTAGGCGACCAAGAAAAACTTGAAAAAGTTCGGAGCAGTTTTAAGTATCTCAAGGAAATATAATGTCTGAGCGTTAGCGAGAACGTATAGTGCGCTTCCCCCCAACAAGCATAGAAGCCAAAAGAGCTGCTCAAGTGCGGTCCCAAATTGCCACACCGACGTGACCATCGAGAAGGTGCTTCGAAAAAATATAAGCAAAAAAACCAGCGATGCGAGGCATATGATAAGATAGGCACCGAACGATCTTAGAAAGAATTTCCAAGATGCGCTATGTGAGCCAAAAATCTTACAATATATCAGCCATGCTCGCTGAGCTACAAAATTGTGCCAGTCAAGATTGCGGGCCTGCTCAATAGAACCACCGATTTTTGACTTGGCAGCATCTGTAGAGTATAAATCTAGCAGCTTCCCAATGGTTACGATGCCAACTAGGAAGCTGCCCTCTAGGATCATAGCGAAGCCTCAAGACTCCGTTGCCATCGACGTTACTCCGCCGCCACCCCGGCCCGCGTGAACATGTCGTCCTCGCCCTTCGCCGGGGCCTCGGCGCCCGCGCCGTCGTTCGCCGCCTTCGCCTGCTGCCGCTTGTCGAAATTGTCCCAGACCTCGCCCCAATTGCCCTTGGTCGCGGCTTTCGAATATTCGGTCGCGCGCTGCTCGAAGAAATTGGCGTGCTCGACGCCGTTGAGCAAAGGCGCGAGCCAGGGGAGCGGGTGCTCGTCGACCATGAACATCGGCCGCAGGCCCAGTTGGCCGAGGCGCCAGTCGGCGATGTAGCGGATATATTTCTTGATCTCCTTGGGCGTCATGCCGGGGACCGGGCCCATCTCGAAGGCGAGGTCGATGAACGCGTCCTCGAGGTCGACCGTGTGGTGGCAGACGTCGCGTATGTCCTTCCTGACCGCGGGCGTCAGGCAGTCGCGCTCCTTGACGAAGGCGTGGAACAGGCGGGTGATGCCCTCGCAATGGAGGCTCTCGTCGCGCACGCTCCAGCTGACGATCTGGCCCATCCCCTTCATCTTGTTGAAGCGCGGAAAGTTCATCAGCATCGCGAAGCTGGCGAAGAGCTGCAGCCCCTCGGTGAAGCCGCCGAACATGGCGAGCGTTCGGGCGATGTCCTCGTCGGTGTCGACGCTGAAGGTGGCGAGATAATCGTGCTTGTCCTTCATCTCCTTGTACTGGAGGAAGGCGCTATACTCGCTCTCGGGCATGCCGATCGTGTCCAGGAGGTGCGAGTAGGCGGCGATATGGACCGTCTCCATGTTGCTGAACGCGGTCAGCATCATCTTGATCTCGGTCGGCTTGAACACGCGGCCATATTTGTCGTGGTAGCAATCCTGGACCTCGACGTCGGCCTGGGTGAAGAAGCGGAAGATCTGGGTGAGCAGGTTGCGCTCGTGCTCGGTCAGCTTCTGCGCCCAGTCGCGGCAATCCTCGCCCAGCGGCACCTCCTCGGGCATCCAGTGGATCTGCTGCTGGCGCTTCCAGAAATCGAACGCCCAGGGATATTCGAAGGGCTTGTACTGCTTGCGGGCCTGAAGGAGGGGCATCGATCTTACTCCGGGTGAATCACGATATGGGGATGCTGCCGAACTCGGTGAAGGTGGCCGTTCATTGCCCGGCGACCCGATAGAAAATGACCGAGGCGCCGGCGAGGATGACGAAGGCGCCGAACAGGCGGACGACGACCGGCGCCGCCCTGCCCTCGAGCAGGCCGATCTCCCAGTCGATCAGCCGGCCGAACAGGCCGCGCATCGGCCGCAGCAGGGCGATGTAGCAGCGGATCAGCGGGCGCGGCCAGGCGACGATCGCGGCGCCGGCGAGGAGGAAGAAGCCGGCGATTCCGGCGAGCGGCCAGAGCGGCGCGGCCTCGGGCGCGGGCATGCTCATGTCGCACCCAGGCGGATCGGCTCGATCGCCTCGATCGGGATCAGGCCGAAGGCGAGCGCGGCGAAGACGAGGAAGAAGAGCGGCGAGACGAGCAGGATCAGGCGCCCGGCGCGGGCGGAGGCCGCGGCATCGAGCGCCCCGGCGTCGGCGTAGAGCGCCGGCGCGTCGGCGCCGCGCCGCAGCAGGTAGAGCCCGACGGCGCAATCGGCGAGGGTGACGAAGGCGCCGATGGCGAGGAAGAGCCAGCCGCTCATCCCTCCTCCTCGCGGACGACGCGGTGGCTGCCGGGGACGGCGCGCTCGCGGATCACGCGGTCGCGATAGACCACCTTGGTCGTCTTGCGGGCGCCGACGCCGAACACGACGATGCCGAGGAAATAGCCGAAATCGTACCAGCCGCCGTTGTTGGGCACCTGGTAGACCGCGACCTCGGGCGCGAACAGGGAGATGACCCAGGCGACCGGGAAGATGAAGCCGTGCCAGAGGCCGAACAGGAAGCCGGGCGCGGCCGGCGCGACCGCGGCCGCGCTCTGGTGGGCGCAGGCGGACAAGGCGGCGAGGGCGGCGAGCGCGGCCCGGGCGCGGCTCATTGGCAGGCCAGACATTCGTCGTAATCCGTGCTCTGCAGCTCGATCTCGCGCAGATCGGGGGTGTTGTCGGCCTCGACGCCGCCGGCGAAGCCGGCGCGCTGCACCGACTTGGAGCGCAGATAGTAAAGCGATTTGATGCCGAGCTCCCAGGCGCGATAGTGGAGCATCAGCAAATCCCATTTGTCGACGTCGGCCGGGATGAACAGGTTCAGCGACTGGGCTTGGTCGATATAGGGGGTGCGGTCGGCGGCGAGCTCCAAGAGCCAGCGCTGGTCGATCTCGAAGCTGGTCTTGAACACGTCCTTTTCCTCGGGCGTGAGGAAATCGAGATGCTGGACCGAGCCGCCGCGCTCGAGGATCGTCGACCACACGCCCTCGCTGTTCTTGGCCTTGGCGGTGAGCAGCCGCTCGAGGTGCGGATTGCGGATCGAGGTCGAGCCCGACAGGGTCTTGTGGGTGTAGATATTGGCCGGGATCGGCTCGATGCAGGCCGAGGTGCCGCCGGTGATGATCGAGATGCTCGCGGTCGGCGCGATCGCCATCTTGCACGAGAAGCGCTCCATCACCCCCATGTCGGCCGCGTCCGGGCAGGGCCCGCGCTCCTGCGCGAGCATCATCGAGGCCTCGTCGACCTGAGCGCGGATATGCTTGAAGATCTTGAGGTTCCAGCTCTTCGCCATCGCCCCCTCGAAGGGAAGGCCGCGCGCCTGCAGGAAGGAGTGGAAGCCCATCACGCCGAGGCCGACGCTGCGCTCGCGCATCGCCGAATATCTGGCCCGCGCCATCTCCTCGGGCGCGCGGTCGATATAGTCCTGCAGCACGTTGTCGAGGAAGCGCATCACGTCCTCGATGAACATCTTCTCGCCGTGCCACTCGTCCCAGGTGTCGAGGTTGAGGCTGGAGAGGCAGCAGACCGCGGTCCGGTCCTGGCCGTGCTGGTCGCGGCCGGTCGGCAGGGTGATTTCCGAGCACAGGTTCGAGGTGGTGACCTTGAGGCCGACCTCGCGCTGGTGCCTGGGCATCGACCGGTTCACCTGGTCGATGAAGATGATGTAGGGCTCGCCGGTCGCGAGCCTGGTCTCGACCAATTTCTGGAACAAGGCGCGGGCGTCGACGCTGCCCCGCTCCGAGCCGTCCTTCGGGCTCTGCAGCAGCCATTCGGTGCCGTCGCGCACCGCCTCCATGAACGCGTCGCTGACGAGCACGCCGTGGTGGAGATTGAGCGCCTTGCGATTGAAGTCGCCCGAGGGCTTGCGGATCTCGAGGAACTCCTCGATCTCGGGATGCGAGATGTCGAGATAGCAGGCGGCCGAGCCGCGCCGGAGCGAGCCCTGCGAGATCGCCAGGGTCAGCGAATCCATCACCCGCACGAACGGGATGATGCCGCTGGTCTTGCCGTTGAGGCCGACCGCCTCGCCGATGCCGCGGACATTGCCCCAATAGGTGCCGATGCCGCCGCCGCGCGCGGCCAGCCAGACATTCTCGTTCCAGGTGCCGACGATCCCCTCGAGGCTGTCGTCGACGCTGTTCAGATAGCAGGAGATCGGCAGCCCGCGCCCGGTGCCGCCGTTGGAGAGGACCGGCGTCGCCGGCATGAACCAGAGCTTCGAGATGTAATCGTAGAGCCGCTGGGCGTGGGCCTGGTCGTCGGCATAGGCCGAGGCGACCCGGACGAACAGGTCCTGATAGGATTCGCCGGGCAGCAGATAGCGGTCCTGGAGCGTGTCCTTGCCGAAATCGGTCAGCAGCGAATCGCGGCCATGGTCGATCGCGACGTCGAATCGCTTCGGCCCGGCGGGCTTGGCCTCGCTCGTTCTCGTCTTGGCCTTCTTCGGCGGCGCCTCGGCCGCCCTATCGGCCACGTCGCTCGCGCTCACCTCGCTGCTGCCGGACAAGTCCATTTTCTCGATCCTCGTTCCCAATACGTTCTATATAGGCGTTGCGCCCGTTCTAGGCGAATCGAAAGGGGAAAGGCGGGCTAATTTCGGCTTGTCCCCGATATCCACAGCGGACATGCCGGCGCGCCCGGAAGCAGATAGGCATTCCGGTGCGGCGCCACAACCGCTAGCGGCTCCCCCGTTCGAGCGCCACTATCCATTGTGCCTCATCTGGGGCGAGATGCAATATGGTAATTGCGCGCTCAAGCCTCGTTTCGTCGCAATTTCGCCTGCGGCGAATGGAGTCCGGAGGGGAGGGGCCGGATCGCCGCAATGGGCCGCGATGCGGCGCTGCTCGCCGACCTGGAGGAAATAGTGGGGCCGACGCCCCTGCGGAGGCGCCGGCCCCTCCCTCGATACGCAACACGAGGGATTCCGTTTGCACAGGAGCCCGGGGCGCGACGGCGCCTTCCGGGCTCCCGATCCCTTTGCCATCACTGGGTTTATCGCGCGCTGAACGCGTCTGTCAGCGACGGTTCAGCCGCCGCCGTAACGAAAGGGGCGGCTAGCGCCCGAGCGCGGGGATGATGCGGTCGGCGACGATCGTCTGGCCCCAGCGGCCCCAGACGCCGCCCTGGCCGTAATTGCCGCCGGTGAAGACGACGACGAGATCGTAGGCGGGAACGACCAGCAGCACCTGGCCGCCATTGCCGCCCGCGGCATAAGTGGGCACTTCGCGGCCGCCGACGGTGAGCGCGCCGAGGTGCCAGGCGAGCCCGTCCCGGCCGCGGCCGTAATAATTGCCGAACTCCTCCTCGCTGTAGCCGGTCGTCGCCGGGCTGATCTCGATCCGGGGCGCGGTCGATTCGGCGACCCAGCCCGCGGTGACGATCCGGCGCCCGTTCCAGACGCCGCCCGCCAGATAGGCCTGGCCGACCTTCAACAGGTCGCGCGGCCGCAGGAAGGCGCCGCCGCCGAGATAGCCTTCGCCGTTCGCCATCAGATTCCAGTGCCAGCGGCCGAAGCGGAGCGGCCCGGCGACGGTGCGCTCGAAATATTCGGGCAGCCAGGTCCGCGTCGCCGCGGTGAGGGCGCCGCCGACCAGGTTGATGTTCGCGGAGCAATAAGCGTAGCGGACGCCGGGATCGTGCGCCATCGGCAGGTCGAGCGTATATCTCCACCAATTGGGCTCGCCGCGCTGGCTCTGCATCCGGTCTTCGTTGCCGGGCGAGGCCTCGTCATTGTCGTTGCAGGCGAGGCCGGCGCTATGCGTCATCAGCTGGGCGAGCGTGATCCTCTGCTTGCGCGGGTCGGGATTGGCGAACGGCCCCATCGCCGCGAGCAAAGGCGCGACAGGCGTCTCCGGCGAGATCACGACGCCTTGCACCATCGCCGCGCCCAGCATCACCGAGGAAAAGGTCTTGCCGGCGGAGCGCATGTCGTGCGGCGTGTCGCGGTCGTGGCCGAAGAAATATTCCTCGAGCACCAGCCGGCCGCGATAGGCGACCAGCAGCGAATGGATCAGGATCGGCGGCCGGGCGGTCGGGTCGCCGGCGGCGATGCCCTGGACGATACGGGCGAGCGCGGCTTCGTCCGCGCCGAGCGCGCGGGCGGGCGCGGTGCGCCAGCCGTCGCCCGTCTCGGGCGGCGCGCGATAGGCGTAGGCCGGCGCGCCGGGAAGGCGCGGGAAGAAGCTCGCGGCGCGGGCGGGATCGATGCGGGCGAGCTCGATCTCGCGGCCGAGATCGCGCCAGCGGATGCGCAGCCGCTCGGGGGCGTGAACGAGGGTCGCCCGATGATCGATCTCGCCGCCCTCGTAGCGCAGGTTGAAGCGGACCGAGTCCCCGTCGCGGGTCACGAGGAATCGGGAAGCGCCGCCGTTGCTGTTGAGCTCGGGGTTGCGGAACGCGGCCATGAGGGCGCCGTCGGCGGCGCGGAAGATGCTGAGATAGAGGGTGAAATGGTCGTCGAGCGGAGCCGCCGTGCCGCGCCAGACACCGGCGCCGATGCGGCGAAACGCGACCGGAGTCGCGAACGCCTGGCCCGAGCCGCCGGGATCGCGCCGGTCCGCGGTCGCGCCCGAGGGCTGCAGCCAGAAGCCCCGGATCGTGCCGCGGCCGAGGCGGCCGCGAAAGCCGGCGAGCGTTCCGAACGTCACCCGAATCGAGTCGCCGGTTACGATGGCCGGCGCCTCGAGGCCGCCGATCGCCGCGCGCCAGCCTCGCCCCGACCGCCGGATCGTCAGCGTCCCGCGCGGCGCCGGCCCGAAATCGGCGCGATAGGCCCAAAGCCCGATCAGCGCCTCGGCGGAGGCGGCGGACGGCGGCGGCGCGGTCGCGGCGGCAGGCCCTTGGGCGGCGACGACGGCACGCCCCGGGGCGGCGACGACGGCAGGCCTCTGGGCGGCGACGGCGGCAGGCCCCTGGGCGGCGACGGCGGCAGGCCCCTGGGGGGCGGCGGCGGCAGGCCCCTGGGGGGCGGCGGCGGGCCGCGCCCGGATTGCCCCGTTCTGCGAAGTCGCGAGCAGCGCGAACGCGGCAACGAGGGCAACGCTTTTGAGCATCATGCTAACCCATTAGCACTGTGCTAATCCATTAGCAATCAGGCGGGCGGGCATTCTCATTCGCTCCGGCCGTTCGCGCGCCCGCGCCGGCGCGGCCTTTCCTCCGGCGCGGCCCATGTTTCCGCCCGACCCGCCCCGGGGCGCCGCCTCGGCGCCGGGTGTTGCCAAGCGGGGCCGCCGAGTCCATGGGGAGCCATGCTTTCTCAACGGACGCGGTACACAATCCGGGCCCTGCTCCACCTCGCCGACCGCTTCGGCGAGGGCCCGGTCCAGCTCGGCGAGATCGCCGAGGCACAGAATCTGCCGCCCAAGTTCCTGACCGTGATCCTCTCGCAGATGCGCCGCGCCGGCCTGGTCGAGACGATGCGCGGCCGCGAGGGCGGCTATTGGCTGGCGCGGCCGCCCCATGAGATCAGCTATGGCGAGATCGTCCGGCTGACGCGCGGCTCGCTGGGCCTGCTCCCCTGCGCCAGCCGGCTCGCCTACGAGCAGTGCAAGAATTGCATCAGCGAGGACAAGTGCCGGCTCCATCGGGCGATGCTGATGGTGCGCGACGAGACCGCGCGCATCCTCGACGGGCTCAGCCTCGCCGATCCGGTGCCGATCGAGCCGGCCCCGTGACAAGGGTCGCGGTCGTCGGCGGCGGCGCCGCGGGCGCGCTCCAGGCGCTGCATCTCAAGCGGGCCGGAATCGCCGACATCGTCCTGATCGAGCGCGCGCGGGCGCCCGGGCGCGGCGTCGCTTATTCGACCAGCCGGCCCGAGCATCTGCTCAACGTGCCGGCGCGAAGGATGAGCGCGCTCGCCGACGATCCCGACCATTTCACCCGCTGGTTCGCCGCGCGCGCCGGCGGCGGCGAGGAGGATTTCGCGCCGCGCATGCTCTACGGCGACTATCTCGCCGGGCTGCTCGCCGAGGCCGGGATCGAGGCGCTGCGGGGCGAGGCGGTCGACCTTGCGGATGGCGCAGTCGTCCTCGCCGGCGGCGGCACGATCGCGGCGGACCGGATCGTGCTCGCGCCGGGCAATCTCAAGCCGGCGACGCCGCCCGGAATCGATCCCGAGGCGCTCGGGGCGCTCTGGTTCGACGATCCCTGGGCGGAAGGGATCGCGGACGGGCTCGGGCGCGGCGACGTCGTGCTGCTGCTCGGCACCGGGCTCACCGCGGTCGACGCGGCGCTTACGCTCGAGGCCGCCGGATTTCCGGGCCGGATCGTCGCCTTGTCGCGGCGCGGCCTCGCCCCGCGCGCGCACGGGCCGCGCGAGCCGATGGTGGCGCCCTGCGAGGAGCTGCCGGCGGGCTGTACGGCGATGCTGCGGCGGGTGCGGGCGCGCGCCGGGGAGATCGGCTGGCGCAGCGCCGTCCACGAATTGCGCACCGTCACCTCGGCGCTGTGGGGCGCGGCGGGAGAGGCGGAGCGGCGCCGGTTCCTCAGGCATTTGCGCCCCTGGTGGGACGTCCACCGCCACAAGATCGCGCCCGCGGTGGGGGCGGCGATCGAGGCGATGCAGGGGGCGGCGAAGCTGTCGGTGGCGGCGGGCAAGCTCGTCTCCGCCGAAGCCGGGGGCGGCCGCGCCGTCGTCCGCTTCCGCGCCCGCGGACGCGACGATGTCGAGACGCTCAGGGTAGCGCGGATCGTCAACTGCACCGGGCCGGAGCTGCATATCGTCCGCTCGGGCGAGCCCCTGCTGCTCGCGCTCGTGACCGCCGGCCGGATCCGGCCGGATCCGCTGAAGATCGGCATCGACGTCGACCGCGACTGCCGCACGCTCGACGCCGAGGGCAAGGCTTCCGACAGCCTCTACGCGATCGGCCCGGTCACCCGCGGCACCTTCTGGGAGAGCGTCGCCGTCCCCGACATCCGCACCCAGGCGGCGCGGGTCGCCGAGCGGATTGCCGCTGCCTCCTAGCCGTCACCCCAGCGAAGGCTGGGGTCCATGCCGACTCCGCTTGGATGCCAGCTTTCGCTGGCATGACGGGGGAAGGATCAGATCACGATCCGGAACAGGGCGCCGCCGCCCTTGCGGTCGCCGACGCTGATCGAGCCCTTGTGGGCGAGCACGACCTGGCGGGCGAGGCTGAGGCCGACGCCGGTCCCTTCCGCCTTGGTGGTGAAGAAGGGGAGGAAGATGTCCTGCCTCAGGCTCTCGGGCACGCCGGGGCCGTTGTCGGCGACCTCGATCTGGGTGCGGCCGGAGCGGGTGCGCGCGAAATCGAGCCAGACATGGGGCGCCGGCGCGTGGGCGCGGGCGGCCTGGCCGGCATTGCGAATGAGGTTGATCAGCACCTGGCTCATCAGGTCCGGATCGGCGTCGAGGGTCAGGCCCGCCTCGACGGCGAGGCTGAAGCCGATCCCGACCGCCCGCTCGCTGGCCCGGAACAGCGATTCGAGCTCGCGGCCCCAGGCGGCGACGTCGATCGGGCGGGGGCGGATTTCGGGCGCGCGGCTGATCTGGCGGTAGGATTCGACGAAATGCATCACCCCGTCGGCGCGGCGCGCGAGCGTCTCGACCGCGACCCGGGCGTCGGCGACGTCGGCGTTCCCGCCCTCGTCGGCGGCGCGCATCAAATCGACCGCGCTGTGGGCGAGGCTGGTGACCGGCGTCATCGAGTTCATGATCTCGTGGGTGAGGACCCGGATCAGGTCCGATTGCGCGGCGATCTCGATCGCGTTCAATTCACCCTGGATCGGCTGGACCGCGACCACCCGGACGAGCCCGCCGAGCCGGTGGACGATCGCCGCGCCGACCAGCATCGTCTGCGGGACTCCGTCGCTCAGGAGCGGCACCAGCCGCGGCCGGTTGACCGCGCCGCCCTCGAGCGCCGCCGCGAACGCCTCGCCATATTCGCGGAAGTCCTCGACCCTCACTCCCTTGTGGCGGATCAGCAGGCGGCGGGCGGCCTTGTTGGCGAGCTCGACCTTGCCGTCGGCGTCGACCGTGAGCAGGGCGGTCGGCGCGTCGTCGAGCACCGCCTCGTAGAAGCGGTTGGCGTCGATCAATTTGTGGCGCTCGTCGCGCAGCCGCCTGATCGCCTCGTCGAGCGTGCCGGAAAGCTCGGCGAAGCCCGAGCCCTGGCCGCGATGCGAGAAGCCCTGGCTGAAATCGCCGAACTTCACCGCGTCGATGAAGCGCGACAGCTCCATGTTGGTGCGCTGGACGTGGCGCCAGAGCAGGGCCGCGGCGCCGAGCACGAGCAGCCCGGCGACGATCCGGGCGGCGCCGAGATCGGGCCGGGCGAGCGAGGCGGCGAAGGCGAAGGCGGCGGCGAGCAGCAGCCCCAGCCGCCAGGCGAGGCCGAACAGGAAGCGATGCCCGAAGACGCTCATTATAGCCCTCCCCCCGGCGGGGGGAGGGTTGGGAGAGGGGGTTCCGCGGCGGAGATTATTCGCGGAGGCCGAACCCCCTCTCCCCGACCCTCTCCCCATTGGGGAGAGGGGGCTAGAGAGGATCGCTGCTTCACCGTCTCACAGCCCATGCTTCTCCATCCGCCGGTAGAGCGAGGCGCGGGTCAGGCCGAGCTCGGCGGCGGCGAGCGAGATGTTGTAGCTGTGCTTCTTCAGCGCCTCCTCGACCATCTGCTTTTCGGCGCGCTCGAGGTTGAGGTCGTGGCGCGGGCCCAGGGCCGGAGCCGGCGCGGGCGCGGCGCGCGACGGGGCGAGGCCGCGCGACAGCGAGAAATCCTCCTGGCGGAAGGCGGCGCCGTCCGACAGGATCACCGCCCGCTCGCAGGCGTGGCGCAATGCGCGGACGTTGCCGGGCCAGTCATAGGCTTCGAGCGCGGCGGCGACGTCGGCGGGAAGCGCGCGGGCGGGCTTGCCGTATTTCTTCGCATATTGGGCGATGAAATGGCCGGCGAGATCGACGATGTCCTCGCGACGCTCGCGCAAGGGGGGCAGGTCGATCTCGACCGTGTTCAGGCGGAACAGGAGGTCCTGGCGGAAGCGGCTCTCGTCGGAGAGCTGCTCGGGCGGGCAATTGGTCGCGGCGATGACGCGCACGTCGATCGGCACCGGCTTATTGGCGCCGACCGGCACCACCTTGCGCTGCTCCAGCGCGGTCAGCAATTTGGGCTGGAGGTGGAGCGGCAGATTGCCGATCTCGTCGAGGAAGAGCGTGCCCTTGTCGGCCGCCTGCAGCCGGCCGATCCGGTCGGCGCGGGCGTCGGTGAACGCGCCTTTGACATGGCCGAACAATTCGCTTTCGAACAGATTCTCGGCGACCGCGCCGAGGTCGACGGAAACCAGGAGCTGGTCGGCCCGTCGCGAACGCCGGTGCAGCTCGCGCGCGACCAGCTCCTTGCCGGTGCCGTTCTCGCCGAGGATGAGGACGTTGGCGTCGGTCGGCCCGGCCCGCTCGATCAGCGACCAGATCCGCGCCATCGCCGGCGAATTGCCGAGCAGGGGAGTCTCGCCGCCGGCGGCCGGCGCGGCGACCACGCGCGCGCGCTTGCGCTCGGTCACCGCCTCCTCGCGCGAGGTCCGCAGCGAGGCGGCGGTGCGGACGGTGGCGAGCAGCCGCTCGTTCGACCAGGGCTTGGAAACGAAATCGGTGGCGCCGCGCTTCATCGCCTCGACCGCGACGCCGATCCCGGCATGGGCGGTGATCATCACCACCACCGCCTCGGCGTCGCGCTTCAATATCTCGCCGAGCCAGCGGAAGCCCTCGGCGGCGTCGGTCGCGCCGCGGCCGAAATTGGCGTCGAGGAGGATGACGTCGGGAAGCTCGGCGTCCATCGCCGCCAGCGCCTCGTTCGGATCCTGGAAGGCGGCGACCTCGGCGAACAGGTCGCGCAGCAGCAGCCGCGCCGACAGCAGGATGTCGGGATCGTCGTCGATGACGATGCAGCGGCCGAAGCGCTTGCCCTGGTTCACTGGAGAGCCTCCCGTGATGTTCGATAACGGACAATCAAGGACCGTGCCAGTGTCCGCGCCCGGACGCGCGGCGGCGGCGCCGGGCGCAAGCCCGGGCTCGGGAAATCGCGGATTTCCGCCGCTTTCGGCACTTGGCACGGCTCATGCTCCTCTCCCGGCATCAGGGGTTTTCCGCGTTCAGGGAGAATGAAAATGGCAAAGTTCGAGGCTCTCGCCTTCGCGTTCGGCTTCTTGGCCACCGGCTTTCTGGCCTTCGCCGCCTCGGCGCCGATCGCCTGAGCCCGTGACAATGTGCGGTGGCGGACAGTTTCTGTCCGGATACGGACAGTCTGCGCCGCCGCCGCCTTGCCAGGGCCGCCTCTTTCGATGAGCGTCATCCGCATGAAGCAGAGCGAGTGCCCCCAGAGCGGCGGCGGCATGGACCGCGTCGTCGAGAAGAAGGGGCTGCCGACCAAGGTCAAGATCGGCCTCGGCGCGATCGGCCTGCTCGTCCTGCTCGCGGTCTTCTATTATTTCGCGCCCAGCGCCAACAGCCAGACCGTGCCGGCCGCGCGGCTCACCATCTCGACGGTGAGCCAGGGCCGGTTCGACGATTTCCTGCCGCTGCGCGCCCGGGTCGAGCCCTCGCTCACCGTCTTCCTCGACGCGGTCGAGGGCGGCCGGGTCGAGCGGGTGGTGGTCGAGGACGGGGCGATGGTCCAGCAGGGCCAGCTGCTCGCCGTCCTCTCCAACCCCGAGCTGCAGCTGAACGTGCTCGCCCGCCAGACCGAGGTCACCCAGCAGCTCAATTCGATGCGCAGCCAGGAGCTCGCGCTGAACCAGACCCGGCTCGCCAACGAGCGGGCGCGGATCGAGGCCGACCTCGCCACCGAGACCGCGCGCCGCCAGTACGAGATGCAGCGGCCTTTGGCCCAGCGCGGCTTCATCGCCGGCCGCACCTTCGCCGACAGCCGCGACACCTATGAGGCCAATCGCCGCCGGTCCGAGGTGGTGCGCCGCCAGCAGGCCGAGGACGAAAGGCTGCAGTCGAGCCAGCTCGCCCAGCTCCGCTCGTCGACGAGCGCGATGAACCAGAGCCTCGAAATCGCCCGGCTGAGCCTCGACGCGCTGAACCTGCGCGCGCCGGTCTCGGGCCAGCTCACCTCGTTCGACATCCAGATCGGCCAATCGCTGCAGCGCGGCGAGCGGCTCGGCCAGATCGACAGCGCCGGCCACAACAAATTGCGCGCCGAGGTCGACGAATTCTATCTCGGCCGGGTCGCCGTCGGCCAGGTCGCCGACGCCGAGGTCGGCGGCCGCCACTATCGGATGCGGGTCAGCAAGATCTACCCGCAGGTGCGCAACGGCGCGTTCGGGATCGACCTTAGGTTCGTCGACGCCGAGCCCGCCGACCTCCAGCGCGGCCAGACCGTGCAGACCCGGCTGATCCTCGGCGCGCCGAGCCAGGCGCGGATGATCCCCAATGGCAGCTTCTACAACGACACCGGCGGCGCCTGGGTGTTCGTGGTCGCGCCCGACGGCCGCTCGGCGGCGAAGCGCAACGTCCGCCTCGGCCGCCGCAACAACGACTTCATCGAGGTGCTCGAAGGGCTCGACCCGGGCGAGCGCGTCATCACCTCTCCGTATACGGGTTTCGTCGAGCGCGATCGGCTGACCCTCAGTGGGCAATGAAGGAGCCAAAAGATGCTGAGCATGCGTGAAGTTTCGCGGGTCTATCGCACCGACACGGTCGAGACGACCGCCCTCGACGGCATCTTCCTCGACGTCGCCGACGGCGAGTTCGTCGCGATCATGGGGCCGTCGGGCTGCGGCAAATCGACCCTGCTCAACGTCATCGGCATGCTCGATTCGCCGACTTCGGGCTCCTACATGTTCAACGGCACCGAGGTCGCCGGGCTCTCGGAATCCCGGCTCGCCGACTTCCGCAAGCGGAACATCGGCTTCATCTTCCAATCGTTCAATCTCGTCGACGAGCTCTCCGTCCGCGAGAATATCGAGCTTGCGCTGCTCTACCACAACGTCCCCGCGGGCGAGCGGCGCACCCGGGTCGACGAGGTGATGGACAAGGTGGGCATCGCCCACCGGGCCAAGCACCGGCCGAGCCAGTTGTCAGGCGGCCAGCAACAGCGTGTCGCCGTCGCCCGGGCCCTTGTCGCCAGCCCAAAGCTGATCCTCGCCGACGAGCCGACCGGCAATCTCGACACCGCCCATGGCGAGGAGGTGATGAAGATGCTGCAGGCGCTGAACGCGGAGGGCTCGACCATCGTCATGGTCACCCACTCGCCGGCCCATGCCGATTATGCGGGCCGGGTCGTCAACATGCTCGACGGCCGGATCCTGGTCGAGCACCGCCGCGCGGCGTGACGTGAATCTCCCTCTCCCCGGAGGGGAGAGGGAAAGAAGGAAGAGGAGCGAAGGAAGATGTGGCGCAATTACATGACGGTGGGCGTCCGGGCGCTGGTCAAGAACAAGACCTATGCCTTCATCAACATCTTCGGCCTGGCGATCGGCCTCGCCGCCTGCCTGCTGCTGCTCCTCTACGTCCGCTACGAGACCAGCTATGACGCGACGCTCCCCAATGCGGAGAACACCTACCAGTTCCAGACCCACTACCGCTCCAAGCAGACCGGCGAGGAGGCCGACCTGCAGATGGCCGCCTATGTCTCGGGCCAGCGGCTCAAGGCCGATTTCCCGCAGATCGAGCATATGGTCTACGCGCTCGGCGCGGAGCCGGTGATCCGCCGCGGCGCCGAATCGCTCTCCACCGAGAACGTGCTGCTGGTCGACAATCTGTTCTTCGACGTCCTCCAGTTCCCGTTCGCCGCCGGCGACCCGCGCACCGCGCTCGCCCAGGCCAACAACGTCGTCCTCACCCAGAGCGAGGCGCGGCGCGTGTTCGGCACCGAGAACGTGCTCGGCCGGACGCTGACGATGATCTCGCGCGGCCGCACCGTCGACTATCGAGTCACCGGCGTCGTCCGCGATCTGCCGCGCAACAGCCACGTCCGCTTCACCATCGTCGCCCGAATCGACATGGCCCGCTGGTTCGACGATTCGCCCAATTTCCTGACCTGCTGGGGCTGCCAGTCGGGCTGGGTCTACTTCACCCTGCGCCCGGGCAGCGATCCGGCCGCGATCCAGGCGGCGCTGCCCGCCTGGGAGCGCCGCAACATCCCGAACGAGACGCTGGGCAACCAGACCACCAACCAGGGCGAGGAAGAGGATTGGCGGGTGACCAACGTCCGCGACGTCCATCTCGGCATCGCCCAGGACGGGACGATGAAGCCGGGCAACGACCGCCAGACGATCGTCACCTTCACGATCATCGCCTTCCTCATTCTCGGCATGGCCTGCGTCAACTTCACCAACCTCGCCACCGCCCGCGCCAGCCAGCGCGCCCGCGAGGTCGCGCTGAGGAAGGTGCTCGGCGCCAACCGCAAGCAGCTGATCACCCAGTTCCTCGCCGAATCGGTGCTGATCGCGGCGATCGCGATGCTGGTCGCGCTGGCGATGGTCGAATTGCTGCTGCCCTCGCTCGCCCATTTCCTCGATGCGGATCTCGCGATGCGCTATTTCGGCTGGGACGGGATGCTGCTGCCGATCGTCGCCCTGACCCTGATCGTCGGCGCCGCCGGCGGCGTCTATCCGGCCTTCTATCTCTCGCGCTTCCAGCCGGCGCAGGTCCTGAAAGCCAACAAATCCTCGGCCGAGGCCTCCGGTTCGGGCATCCTGCGCAACATCCTGGTCGTCGCCCAATTCTCGGTTTCGATCGGGCTCATCATCTGCACCGCGGTGGTCTACGCGCAGACGGTCTACGCGCGGACGGTCGATCCCGGCTATCATCGCGACGGCCTGATCCAGATCGAGAATCTCGGCCGGCGCCAGCTGATCGACCGCTCCGACGCGATCACCGAGGAAATGGCGCGCGTCCCCGGCGTCGTCTCGGTCGGCCGCTCGGGCATCGGCGTCGCCACCGACAACAACAACAACAGCAGCGTCCAGGTGCCCGGCCAGACCGAGCCGGTGAACATCGGCAACTATTCGGTCGACGTCGACTTCTTCCGGACGATGGGCATCCGCCCCGTCGCCGGCCGGCTGTTCGACCGCAACCGCCCGGGCGACGATTCGACGGTCGCCCTGGCGTCGGCCGATCCGGCGAGCCGGGCCGTGGTCGACGCGCAGGAGCGGGCGCTGGTGGCGCGGGGAGTCAACGTCGTCATCAACGAGCTCGCCGCCCAGCGGATGGGCTTCCGAAGCCCGGCCGAGGCGGTCGGCAAGACGATCGGGGTCGGCTATTTCGATCCCGAGGACGGGGTCGTGCCGGTCCACATCATCGGCGTCGTCCCGGATTCGCGATTCCGCTCGATCCGCGAGCCGATCGATCCGATCATGTTCCGCCTCGACCGGACCTTCGCCAACACCCTGCTGGTCCGCTACGACCCGCGCGATCCGGCGACGGCGCGCGCCAATGTCGAGCGCGCCTGGCGCCGGCTCGCCCCGGACGTGCCCTATGACGGCGTGTTCAGCGAGGACAAGATCCTCGAACTCTACACCGCCGAGCAGGCGCGGGCGAAGGTGTTCGCCGGCTTCGCCATCCTCGCGGTGATCGTCGCCTGCCTCGGCCTGTTCGGTCTGGCGGCCTTCACCGCCGAGCGCCGCACCAAGGAGATCGGCATCCGCAAGGTGCTCGGCGCGCGCACCCGCGACATCGTCGGCCTGCTCGCCTGGCAATTCTCCAAGCCGGTGCTGATCGCGAGCCTGTTCGGCTGGTTCTTCGCCTGGCTCCTGATGCGCAGCTGGCTCAACAGCTTCGACGCTCGGATCGATCTGGGGCCGCTGCCCTTCGTCCTCGCGAGCGCGCTCGCGCTGGCGATCGCGATCGGCACGATCGCCGGCCACGCTTTCAAGGTCGCCCGCGCCAATCCGATCCACGCCTTGCGCTACGAATAGGTCCGACCGCCATGACCGCGCCGCTGATCTACGCCGCCGCCGCGCTCGCGATCACCGCGATGCTCTGCCTCGCCGCCTCCCGCGCCTGGCGCGGCTGGCTCGAACTGAAGCGGCTCGAACTGGCGGCGCGGAGCGAGGCGGAAGCGCCCGACGCCGATGTCGGCGTCCGCATCGAGCTCGCCGCGATGCGCGAGCGCCTCCGGAAGCTCGAGGAAATCGCCAGCGGGGTGGAGCTTTAGGCGGCTCCCGCTATTTAGGACGGGATGGCGGCGAACAGGGAGATCGGCTTCGGCACGCGGCTGGCGATCGGCGGCATCGCCGGCTTCGTCGCGACGATGGCGATGACGGCGGCGATGCGGCGGCTGCACCGGCGGCTGCCGGCCAGGGAGCGCTATCCGCTGACCCCGCGCGAGATCGTCGACGAGACGCTGAGTCCGCCGCCCGCGCTGGCGCCCGATCTCACCCTGATCGCCCATTTCGCCTACGGCGCCGGCTGCGGCGCGCTGATCGCCGCGGCGAATCCCCGGCTCGGCCGGGTCGGCGGCGCGCTCGCCGGCGGCGGCATCTGGCTGGCGAGCTACATGGGCTGGATCCCGGCCTTCGACGTGCTGAAGCCCGCGACCCGGCATCCGCTGCGCCGCAACGCGGTGATGCTCGCCGCCCATTTCAGCTGGGGCTGGTCGACCGCCGAAGGGATGCGCGAATTGCTCGCCGCCCGCGAGACGATCTTCGCCGCGGGGCCGGACAGGGACGCCGCTAAATAGGGACTGTCCCTGATTAATCGACGTGGGGGCTGACCGCGGGCGGGTCGCTGGCCGGGAAGCTTTCGTCCGAGGCCTGGTCGACCCGTTCCCAGTCGGCGGGCGGGTCGCGCATCGCCTCGGGACCCGCCGAGCGGGCCGCGCCCGACTGGCCGACCGGGCCGGGCGCGGTCTTGCCGCGCTCGAGCGCGGGCGCGGGCTGCTCGCCGGCGCCCTGCGCGCGCCAGCGGCGGCCGAACAGGATCGCGGCGAAGCCGGCCAGCGCCGCCCCGGCCGCGGCCATGATGGTGCGGTTGCGGCTCCAGGCCATGTTCAGATCTGCTCGTGCTGCAGGGTGGCGGGCTCGGCCGGCGGCAGGCCCTCGCTTTCCGCCTTGTCGAGCAGCTCGGCCTTGCGCGCCGCCAGCCGGGCGCCGAGCGCCAGGAGGTCGATGTCGGCGGCGCGGGTCTGCTGGAAGAGGTTGTCGCGCTGCTTCTCCTCCTCGCCGACATGATGCTCGATCAGCTCGGAGAGCACCTTGACCTTGGCGTCGTAAAAGCCCTCGTCGGGCTCGGCCGCCTCGAGCTCGTTGATCAGCAACTTGGCGCTGTCATGCTCGACATAGGCCTCGTCGAGCGCGTCCTCCTCGACCTTGCCGCGGATCGCCGGATAGTAAATCTCCTCCTCGATCATCGAGTGGACCTTCAACTCGGTGCAGATCTGGCGGACCAGCTTCTCCTTGGCGGCCGTCCCGCTCGCTTTCTCGAAAGCGGCGAACAGGCCCTCGACCTTGCGATGGTCGGCGGCGAGCAGCTGGAGCCCGTTCTGGGTCTCGTTATTGGCGGCCATTTCTGTTTCTCCTTGATTGCGGGCGAGGAACAATCGGAGCAAGGGGCCGGTTCCCGCTCTTGCCCAAGGTTAGGACGAAAGGCGTGAACGAGACCGAGACCCTTTCGCCGGTGCTGCCGAACCGGGTCGAGGAAGCGACCCGGCGGCTGCTCGCCAAGGCCAGCGAGCGCGAGCTCGTGCTGGCGACGGCGGAGAGCTGCACCGGCGGCATGCTCGCCTCCCTGCTCACCGACGTGAAGGGCGTCGCCCACGCCTTCGACCGCGGCTTCGTCACCTACAGCGAGGAGTCGAAGACCGAATTGCTCGGCGTCCCGGCCGCGCTGATCGCCGGCAAGGGCGCCGTCTCGAAGGAGGTCGCGGTGGCGATGGCCGAGGGCGCGCTGGAGCGCTCCCGCGCCCATATCGCGCTCGCCATCACCGGCTTCGCCGATTCCGGCGACGAGCCCGGGCTCGTCCACTTCGCATGCGCGCGGCAGGGCCGTATAACCGCCCATCGCGAGGAACATTTCGGCGGCATCGGCCGCGGCGAGGTCCGGATCGCGGCGCTGGAGGTGGCGGTCGAGATGATGACGGAGATGCTGTAGATGGCGAAGCAGAAGGCTGGAAAAGGGGGACAGTCCCCTGCGGGGCCAGTCCCTGCGGAAGGGGACTGTCCCCGAACGGGGACTGTCCCCGGGCCGTTCGGCGCGATCCACCGCCACGGCTTCGTCCGCGTCGCCGCGGCGAGCCCGCGCGCCTCGACCGGCGACGTCGCCTTCAACGTCGAGGGGACGCTGAAGCTCGCCGGGGAAGCGGATGCGCGGGGCGTCGATCTCGCCGTCTTCCCCGAACTCAACCTCTCCTCCTACGCGGTCGACGATCTGTTCCTGCAGGACGCCTTCCTCGACTCGGTCGAGGCCGGGATCGGCCGCCTCGCCGAGGCGACCGCCGGGTTGCGGACCGTGCTCGTCGTCGGCGCGCCGCTCAGGCGCAACGGCCGGCTCTACAATTGCGGGCTGGCGATCGCGCGCGGCCGCATCCTCGGCGCGGTGCCCAAAAGCTTCCTTCCCAATTACCGCGAATATTACGAGAAGCGCTGGTTCGCCTCCGGGGTCGACCTCGCCGGGCTGAAGACCGAGGTCGCCGGCCGGATCGTGCCGTTCGGGCCGGACCTCGTCTTCGCCGCCGACGACCTTGCCGACTTCGTCTTCCACATCGAGATTTGCGAGGATTATTGGGCGCCGCAGCCGCCCTCGACCGCCGGCGCGATGGCCGGCGCGCTCATCCTCACCAACCTCTCGGCCTCGAACATCACGATCGGCAAGGCCGACGAGCGCAAATTGCTCTGCGCCAGCCAGGCGAGCCGCTGCATCGCCGGCTACGTCTTCTCGGCCGCCGGGCCGGGCGAGAGCACCACCGACCTCGCCTGGGACGGGCAGGGCTCGATCTACGAGCTCGGCGAATTGCTCGCCGAGACCGGCCGCTTCGACTGGGCCTCCGAGCTTGCGGTGGCCGACATCGACGTCCAGCGCCTCCGGCTCGAGCGGATGCGCAACGGCACCTTCAACGACAATGCCCGCGCCGCCGGCCATCCCGAGACCCGCTTCCGCCGGATCGGCTTCGCGCACGGGCCCGACTTCGCCGACATCGGCTTCGAGCGGAAACTGCGCCGCTTCCCCTACGTGCCCAACCGGCCGGAGCAGCTCGATCAGGATTGCTACGAGGCGTTCAACATCCAGGTCCAGGGCCTCGTCCGCCGCTTCCGGGCGACCAGCGGCAAGCATCTCGTGATCGGCGTCTCGGGCGGGCTCGATTCGACCCATGCCCTGATCGTCGCCGCCCGCGCCTGCGACGATTTGAAGCTGCCGCGCTCGACGATCCTCGGCTTCACCATGCCGGGCTTCGCGACCGGCGAGGAGACCAAGGGCAATGCCTGGTCGCTGATGAACGCGCTCGGCGTGGTCGGCGAGGAGATCGACATCCGCCCGGCCGCCCGGCAGATGCTCGGCGACATCGGCCATCCCTTCGCCGCGGGCGAGCCGCTCTACGACGTCACCTTCGAGAACGTCCAGGCCGGCCTTCGCACCGATTATCTTTTCCGCTTAGCCAACCGCCACGGCGGCTTCGTCGTCGGCACCGGCGACCTATCCGAAACCGCGCTCGGCTGGTCGACCTACGGCGTCGGCGACCAGATGAGCCATTACAACGTCAATGCCGGCGTGCCGAAGACCCTGATCCAGTATCTGATCCGCTGGGCGATCAAGTCGGGCCAGTTCGACGAGGCGGCGAACAAGGTGCTGCAGGCGATCCTCGACACCAAGATCTCGCCCGAGCTCGTCCCCGCCGACGCCAAGAGCGGCATACAGTCGACCGAGGAAAGGATCGGCCCCTACGAGCTGCACGATTTCTTCCTGTTCCACATATTGCGCCACGGCCTGCCGCCGTCGAAGGTCGCCTTCCTCGCCTGGCAGGCGTGGCGGGACGCGAAGGCGGGCTCCTGGCCGCTCGACTATCCCGACGCGCTCAAGCGCGAATACGACCTCGCCACGATCCGCAAATGGCTCGAGGTCTTCCTCTTCCGCTTCTTCCAGCTCGCCCAGTACAAGCGCAGCGCCCTCCCCAACGCCCCCAAGGTCTCGGCCGGCGGCGCGCTTTCCCCGCGCGGCGACTGGCGCGCGCCGAGCGACGGCAATGCCGGGCCGTGGCTGGAGGAACTGAAGGCGGCGTTCGAGGAATAGATGACCGGCCGCCGGCCAATCCACGTCGGGCTCATGAGCAGGGGCCATGGGCCGCTGCGCAACGGCCTCGGCTTCATGGCGGCGGTCGTCCTCGTCCCGGTCGCGATCGTCGCGAAGCTCTTGGTCCTGCCTTTCGAGCGGCCGGCCAAATCTTCGGCCGCCGAGGTCGCCACCGCCCTTCGCGATTTCCTGGACGGAAGCGGCGGCGATTGGGACTGGGACGACTTCACGAGCACGCCTGTGGCCGATGTGCGGCTCGAAGGGATCCGCCGGCGCGCGTCCGAAGTGAGCCTGCCATTGACCTCGGAGGGCAGAGCGTCGATCGAACGCCTCCTGGCCGAAGCCGAGCGCCTCGCCGCGCAAAATAGTGACAGCCACCAATTTCGCGAGGATCAGCCATGAACCGGACAATCGCCCTCCTCCCCCTCCTGCTCCTCGCCACCGCCGCGCCCGCCCAGCAGGTCTCGCCGCAGGAACGGGCGCGGCTGCAGCGGCTCGGGGCGGCGCTGGCGCAATGCCATGGCGGCATCGTCCGCCGCGATGCGCCGACGCGGGCGACCGCGGCGCAGATCGTCCAGCGCGCGCTCGCCGGCTGCGCGGCGCGGGAAGCGCCGATCCGGGCGGCACTCGTCCGCCACATGGGCGCCGAGCGCGCGGCGCAGGCGATGCAGGCGCAGCGGGCGCACTGGCGAGCGGGAATCGCGCAGATGGTCGCGGCGGCCCGGGCGCGGCGGTAGCGACCCGCTTGCCTGTATTGCGGGAATAGTGCACCACCGCGCCGGGCTCGCCACCATCGCCTGAAGGGGTTTTCCGCACATGATCCGCAGCTTCGCCGCGCTTTCGCTTCTGCTCGTCTCGACCACGGCGCTCGCCCAGGCACGGCCGGGGCGCGGCGGCGGCGGCGAGCCGCCGGCCTGGGACGTCAACGCGCCGCCGGGGGCGCGCCTGAGGCAGGTGCCGATCAACGTCAGCGAGGGCACCTGGATGAACGTCGACGTCAGCCCGGACGGGCGGACGATCGCCTTCGACCTGCTCGGCGACATCTACACGATGCCGATCGCCGGCGGCGCGCCGACCCGGATCAGCTCGGGCCTCGCCTTCGACATGCAGCCGCGCTTCTCGCCCGACGGGCGCCTGATCGCCTTCACCTCGGATCGCGGCGGGGGCGACAATATCTGGGTGATGAACGCCGACGGTTCGGGCGCGCGCGCGATCACCCGCGAGAGCTTCCGCCTCTTGAACGCGCCGACCTGGAGCCGCGACGGCCAGTATATCGCCGCGCGCAAGCATTTCACCACCACGCGCTCGCTCGGCACCGGCGAGATCTGGCTCTACCACGTCTCGGGCGTGGGCGACGGCGTGCCCCTGGTCGAGCGCCCCAATCCGCGCTTCCAGAAGGAATTGGGCGAGCCCGCCTTCGCCGCCGACGGCCAGGCGATCTTCTTCAGCCGCAACACCACGCCGGGCGACATTTTCGAATATGCCCAGGATTCGAACCAGCAGGTGTTCGCGATCGAGCGCTACGACATGGCGACCGGCGAACGCTCGCAGGTGGCCGGCGGCCCCGGCGGCGCGGTCCGGCCGACGCCCTCGCCCGACGGTCATTATCTCGCCTACGTCCACCGCACCGGCGGCCGCTCGCGCCTCTGGGTCAAGGATTTGCGCTCGGGCGAGACGCGCCAGGTCTATGCCGATCTCGACCAGGATTTGCAGGAGACCTGGGCGGTCCACGGCGTCTATCCCAACATGGCCTGGACGCCCGATTCGGCGAGCATCGTCTTCTGGGCGGGCGGCAGGATCCGGCGCGTCAATCGCGACGGATCGGGCGCCGCCGAGATCCCGTTCCAGGTCAGCGACAGCCGAGTCGTCATCGATCCGCCGCGGCCGCAGGTCGAAGCGGCGCCGGCGACGATCACCACCCGGATGCCGCGCTTCGCCGCGATCTCGCCGGACGGCGGCCGGGTCGTGTTCGAGACGCTCGGCCGGCTCTACATCCGCGACCTCGCCGGCGCTGGCGCGCCGCGCCCGCTGACCGCCCGGGACGGCGACTTCCAGCTCTTCCCGACCTGGTCGCGCGACGGCTCGCGCATCGCCTTCGTCTCGTGGAACGACCAGCGGCTCGGCGAAATCCGCACCGTCGCCGCGGACGGCTCGGACATGCGCACGATCACCCAGAATCCCGGCCATTACCGCCGCCCGCGCTTCTCGCCCGATGGCGGCACGATCGTCTACGAGGCGAGCGGCAGCCAGGGCCTGACCTCGAACCGCTGGGCCGTCGCGACCGGCATCTTCCGGGTCCCCGCGAACGGCGGCCCCTCGACCCGGATCCTCGCCGACGGCGGCAACCCGCAATTCGGCGCCGACCCGACCCGGGTCTTCGTCGAGGTCAGCGAGCAGCAGAAGCAGAAATTGATCAGCGTCGACTTGAACGGCGGCAACCGCCGCGACCATGCGTCGGGCGAGATGGTCACCCAATATGAGCTGTCGCCCGACGGCCGCACCCTGATGTTCCGCGAGGATTACAACCTGTTCGCGACGCCCTTTTACGGCGGCGTCCACCCGCTCGAGATCAGCGCCCGCGGCACCGGCCTGCCGCTGACCCGGGTCACCGGCAATGGCGGCACCTATCCTTCGTGGACGACCAACGGCCGGCTCTCCTGGAGCCTCGGGCCGACCCTCTACAGCGCCGCCGTCTCGGACCTGATCCGCAGCGCCCCGGGCGGCCCCGCCTACGCCCCGCCGGCGAGCGGCACCTCGCTCTCGATCACCGTCCCCGCCGACGCGCCGGCCGGCCTGACCGCTCTGGTCGGGGCGCGGATCGTCACCATGGCGAACGAGGCCGGCGGCATCATCGACGACGGCATCATCCTGATCGACGGCAACCGGATCCGCGCCGTCGGGCCGCGCGGCTCGGTTACGATCCCGGCGGGCGCGCGGACCGTCGATGTCAGCGGCAAGACGATCATCCCCGGCCTGATCGACGGCCACGCCCATGGCAGCCAGGGCGAGGACGACCTCATTCCCCAGCAGAACTGGTCGGCGATGTCGCACCTCGCGATGGGCGTCACCACCGTCCACGACCCGTCGAGCACGGCGAGCGAGATCTTCGCCGCCGCCGAGATGCAGCGCGCCGGCATCCTGATCGCGCCGCGTACCTTCTCGTCGGGCGAGATCGTCTACGGCGCCCGCTCGCCGAGCCGCTTCGCGCTCGTCGACAATTATGCCGACGCGCTGGAGCACGTCCGGCGGCTGCGCATCCAGGGCGCCCATTCGATCAAGAACTACAACCAGCCGCGGCGCAACCAGCGCCAGCAGGTCGCCGCCGCGGCCCGCGCCGAGAACATCCTCGTCGTCCCCGAGGGCGGCTCGCTGTTCCAGATGGACATCACCCTCATCCAGGACGGCAATTCGACGGTCGAGCACAATATCCCGCAGCAGCGCTTCTACGAGGACGTCGTCAGCCTCTGGTCGCAGACCCAGGTCGGCAACAACCCGACCCTGGTCGTCACCTATGGCGGCCTCGCCGGCGATCCCTATTGGAGCCAGGCGACGCAGGTCTGGAACCATCCGCTCCTGACCCGCCACACCCCGCCCGCCGAGCTCGCCGGCCGGGTGCGGGCGACGACCGCGCCGCCCGACCAGTTCGTCGACCAGTACAGCGCCCGCGAATCGCACCGGCTCGCCCAGCGCGGCGTGCTGATCGCGATCGGCGGCCACGGCCAGCAGCCGGGCATCGCCGAGCATTGGGAGCTGTGGAGCCACGTCCGCGGCGGCGCCACCCCGATCGAGGCGCTGCGCCACGGCACCGTCGATCCGGCGCGGCTCTACGGCTTTTCCGATCTCGGCACGCTCGAGCCCGGCAAGCTCGCCGACCTCGTCATCCTCGACGCCGACCCGACCCAGGACATCCGTAACACCGACCATATCCACCAGGTGATGCTGAACGGCCGCCTCTACGACGCCGCCACCCTGAACGAGACGGTGACCGGCAACCGCGTGCGCCAGCCCTATTTCTGGGAGCAGGACGGCGGCGCCGGCACCCCGGCGGTGACGACGGGGCGGGAGGAGGACTGACGCTCACCATCCGGTAAGCCTTTTCCTGTACTTGGCCGGCCCATGGCCAGGCAGAAACTGTGCGGCGAGATGGTGGCGCGGTGCGAGCGGCGGACCGTCGACCAGCGCTCCGAGCCGCGCCGCGAAAATGTCGTCGATTGCAGCACGCTCTTCTTCCGCGGCGGCGTCCATGTCGTGCCGGTGGTCAACATCTCGACCCGCGGGGCGATGATCGAATCGGGCCTGGTTCCCCGGATCGGCGAAAGCGTGATCATCCGCTTCGAGGGCTGCAGCCCGATCTACGCGGCGGTGCGCTGGGTCAAGAACGGCCGCATCGGCCTCGGCTTCGGCACCGAGCTCATACTGGGGTGACTCGGTAGCAATTCGGTAAGGTCTGTGTGTCAGCCTCGTCCATGGGGAGGCAACAGTCATGGCGACGCAGCTGCGGTCCGAGTTCGTCGAACAGCGGTCCGAGCCGCGCCACGAAGGCCTGGTCGAGCGCGCCGTCCTGATCTTCCGCGGCGCCGAATATCCGGTGCCGGTGGTCAACATCTCCAGCCGCGGGACGATGATCGAAAGCGCATTGGAGCCGCGGCTCGGCGAAAGCGTCGTCATCCGCTTCGAGGGCTGCAGCCCGATCTACGCCTTCGTCCGCTGGATCCGCGACGGCCGGCTGGGGCTCAATTTCGGCTGCGAGATGACGATCGGCTAAAGCTCGATCGTCACCCCGGACTTGATCCGGGGTCCATGAACACCGACTTGGACAATGTTCATGGATGCTGAATCAAGTTCAGCATGACGATTTGGGGGGACACCCGCCGATGATCGATCTCTACACTTCGCCCACGCCCAACGGGTACAAGATCTCGATCCTGCTCGAAGAGCTGGCGCTTCCCTACACCGTTCACGCCATCGATCTTTCGAGCGGCGCACAGAAGGAGCCGTGGTTCACCGCGATCAACCCCAATGGCCGAATCCCGGCGATCGTCGACAGGGGCAATGGCGACTTTCCGGTGTTCGAATCGGGCGCGATCATGCTCTACCTCGCCGAGCGGAGCGGCCGGCTGCTCCCCCACGACGCGAAGGACCGCAGCCGCGTGATCCAGTGGCTGATGTTCCAGATGGGCGGGCTCGGGCCGATGATGGGCCAGGCCAACGTCTTCGCCCGCTATTTCCCCGAAGTGATCCCGCCGGCGATCGAGCGCTACCGGCGCGAGAGCCGGCGGCTGCTGGAGGTGCTCGACGCGCGGCTCGCCGGCCACGAATATCTCGCCGGCGACTATTCGATCGCCGACATCGCCAATTTCTGCTGGGCGCGGACGCACGAATGGCCGGGGGTGAGCATCGACGGCCTCGACCATCTCCGGCGCTGGCTCGAACTCATCGCCGCCCGCCCCGCGGTCCAGCGCGGCCTCGCGGTACCGCCGCGCCCGGAGGATGCCGAAGCGCTCGTCGAGAAGGCGCGGACGATGCTGGTGTAGCTAACCCCCCGTCATCCTGACGAAAGTCAGGACCCATGAACACGGACGTGCCGAGAGCGCGCAATCCGTGTTCCTGGATCCCGGATCAAGTCCGGGATGACGAAGGATGACGGGAAGGGTTATAGGTTCTCCCAAGGAGACTCGCCGCCATGAACGAGATGACCCGCATTTCCACCCAGCCCGCCTACAGCGAGACGATCGACGCGGTGCTGAAGCGCAAGCCGCAATTGTTCATCGACGGCGCCTGGGTCGATTCGACCGGCGGCAAGACGATCCCGGTCTACGATCCCTCGACGGGGCGCGAGATCGCGCGGATCGCCGACGCTTCGGACGCCGACATCGACCGCGCGGTGGCGGCGGCGCGGCGCGCGTTCGACGACGGGCGCTGGAGCGGGTTGCCCTCCTACAAGCGCGAGCGCGTCCTGATGAAGCTCGCCGACCTGATCGAGGCGGCGACCCCGGAGCTCGCCGAATTGGAATCGATCGACAACGGCAAGCCCAGGACGGCGAGCCTCGGCATCGACCTCCCCTCCTCGGTCCGGATGCTGCGCTACATGGCCGGCATGGCGACCAAATTGACCGGCGACCATGTCGAGCCCTCCAACGCCCCGGCGGGCGCCTTCCACGCTTATGTCCGGCGCGAGCCGGTCGGGGTCTGCGCCCAGATCGTGCCGTGGAACTTCCCGCTGATGATGGCGGTGCAGAAGATCGCGCCGGCGCTCGCCGCGGGCTGCACCGTCATCCTCAAGCCCGCCGAGCAGACCCCGCTGACCGCGCTCCGCCTCGCCGATCTCGTCGCCGAGGCGGGCGTGCCCGCGGGCGTGTTCAACCTCGTCACCGGCATGGGCGAGACCGCCGGCGACCGCCTGGTCCGCTCGCCGGACGTCGACAAGATCGCCTTCACCGGCTCGACCGAGGTCGGCAAGATCATCAACAGGAACGCCACCGCCACGCTGAAGCGCGTCACCCTCGAGCTCGGCGGCAAATCGCCGGTGATCGTGCTTCCCGACGTCGACATCGGCGCGACCGCGCAGGGCGCCGCAACCGCGATCTTCGCCAATTCCGGCCAGGTCTGCATCGCCGGCTCGCGGCTGTTCGCCCACAAGGACATTTTCGATCAATTGCTCGAGGCGGTGGCCGCCAGCGCCGCCCATTGGAAGGTCGGCCCCAGCCTCGCCCCGGACACGATGATGGGGCCGCTGGTCTCGACCGAGCAGCACGAGCGGGTGCTCTCCTATATCGAGGCGGGAAGGAAGGAGGGCGCGTCGGTTCTCTGCGGCGGCGACGCGCCCGGCGGCGACGGCTATTTCGTCAACCCGACCGTGCTCGTCGACGTCAAGCCCGAGATGAAGGTGATGCGCGAGGAGATTTTCGGGCCCGTGCTCGCCGCCCAGCGCTACGAGGATCTCGACGAGGTCGCCAAAGCGGCGAACGACACCAGCTACGGCCTCGCCGCCTCGGTCTGGACCCGCGACCTCAGCGCCATGCACAAGCTCGCGGCGAAGCTGCGCGCCGGCATGGTCTGGGGCAATTGCCCGATGGCGCCCGATCCGGCGCTGCCGTTCGGCGGCTACAAGCAATCGGGCTTCGGCCGCGAATCCGGGCGCTACGGGATCGAGACCTATACCGAGCTCAAGACCGTCGCCATCGCCCTGTGAACGAAGGCGTGAGCGTCGGCCCCGCCGACCCGGAGGATATCGCGGCGATCATGGGAATCGAGCGCCGGCCCGGCTACGAGGCGCTGGTCGGGCGCTGGGCAGAGGACAGGCATCGCGCCGAGATGGCCGATCCCTCGGTCCGCTATTTCGCGCTGCGCGAGGGCGGGGCGCTCGCCGGCTTCGCGATCGTGCTCGGCCTCGACGATCCGGACCGGCGCGCGCATTTGCAGCGGATCGCGGTCGCCGAGCCCGGCGGGGGCGCGGGCGCGCGGCTGCTGCGCGGCGTGATCGACGCGGTCTTCGCCGGGAGCGAGACCAATCGGCTCGATCTCGACGTCTATGTCGGCAACGACCGGGCGAAGCGCGCCTATGAGCGCGCCGGCTTCACCGCCGAGGGCGTCATGCGCGAGCATCACCGCGCCGCCGACGGCGGCTATCGCGACGTCTGGCTGATGTCGATCCTGCGCCGTGAATGGCAGGGGGACAGTTGCTAGTGACTGTCCCCAATTCCCGCCTTATGGGGGCACCGGGGCGGCGAACGGGGCGAACAAGAGGAAGGTTCATGCGTCTCACCAAAGCCCTGCTCGGCGCCAGTGCCGTCGCCCTCGCCGCCACGGTGGCCGCCCAGGAGACCCGGCCGCCGGCCGAGCCGCCCGCCAGGCAGGGCGGCCTGCGGGGGCTCGAGGATACGGTCAACCAGCTCCAGGACCAGCCGCCGCCGGCCGAAGTTCCGGCCCCGCCCGCCGCCCCGGCGCCCGCTCCTCCGCCGCCTCCCCCGCCGCCGCCACCGCCGCCGGCCGGGCCGCTCGCGCCGCTGACCCGCGCCCAGCGCGCCGCGCTCGACGCCGCCGCGCAGCGCGGCCGGCTGCTCGCCGCCATCGACCGCGCCGGCCGGATCGCCACCCAGGACATGCTGAGCCGGGTCTCCGATCCCGCCGGCGCCGGCATTTCGGGCTGGCTCGCCGAGCCCGAAGGCAATGCGGTCACCGTCACCTTCTACGCCGACGGCGCGACCGGGGCGCCGGCGGCCGCGGTCTACCGGGTCAGCATCCTCGGCGGCCGGGTGACCTCGCGCGAGGTCTTCCTCGCCGGCAGCCGGCCGCCGCTCGGCGCCCATCTCGCGCGGATGGCGGCGGCGCGGCGTGCCACCGAGGCGCTCGACCACCGACCCTGCGGCGGCGAGGATTTCAACGTGCTCGTCGTCCCGCCGGCGGCTCCCGACGCGGCGATCGACGTCTACCAGATCAGCCCGCAGACCCAGCGCGGCCATTATCCGTTCGGCGGCCATTTCAAGTCGACGATCGCGGCCGACGGCAGCGTCGCCGCCCAGCGCGGCTTCACCAGCGCCTGTCTGGACGTGGAGGCGGCCGCGCCCGCCGCCGGCGCGCAGCCCGCGCCGCTCGCGGTCACCCATTTGCTGGATCCGCTGCCGACCGAGATCCACGTCTATCTGGCGATCTGGACCGGCCATCCCTTGGTGGTCGTCGCCGGCGATCCCCAGCGGCTGTTCGCGGTCACCCCGGAGGGCATCGCCGAAGTGCCGCGCTAGAGCCGCGGCATTGCGGCCCGGGCGGTGCGGACGGTCCGCACCCGGCGGCCCTCCTGCCAGATCTCGCTATGGTCGCCGGCGCCGCGTTCGCGCGCGATCCGGATCGCCTCGGCATCGCCGGCGGCGTCGATCTCGCCGGCGTCGATCAGCTGCGCGCCGTGCCAGCTGTACACCCGATAGAGGCCCATCAAGTTCCCTTCCCGACTCGGCCAGGAGCCGAACCATAAAGCGGGCGCGGCTCAAAACCCACAACATGGGTAAAGTCTTCGAAACGCAGGCGGAACACTTGCCGCCGCCGCGCCGTTGATCGGCCTGCAACGGGGCACGAAATGATCGACGTTCACCTGCGGAAGCTGAGGGCGCGCGACGAAATATCGGACGAGGAAGAGCGCGCGATCCGCGGCGCCGTCGCCGAGATTCGCGACGTGCCAGCCTGCGCGACCATCGTCCGCGCCGGCGAGGAGCTTTCGGTCAGCACGCTGCTGCTCTCGGGGTTGCTCGGCCGCTACAAGGATCTGCGCGGCGGCCAGCGCCAGATCACCGAGCTGCACGTGCCCGGCGATTTCGCCGACCTGCACAGCTTCACCCTCAAGCGGCTCGACCACAATGTCATGGCCCTGACCGACTGCCGGATCGCGATCGTCCCGCACGAGCGGCTGACGCAGATCACGCGCGAGCATCCGCACCTCACCCGCCTGTTCTGGTTTCTCACCAATCTCGACGCCGCGATCCACCGCGAATGGGTGCTCTCGCTCGGCCGGCGGTCGGCGCCGGCGCGCACCGCCCATCTGTTTTGCGAGCTGCGCCTGCGCCTCGGCATCGTCGGGCTCGCCGACGAAACCGGCTTCGCGCTCGGCCTGACCCAGATCGAGCTCGCCGAATGCGTCGGCCTGACCGCGGTCCACGTCAACCGGACGCTGCGCCGGCTGCGCGAGCTTGGCCTCGCCCGTTTCCGAAGCCGGCGGGTGACGATCCTCGATTTGCCCGGGCTCGAGCGGCTCGCCGAGTTCGACCCCGCCTATCTCTATCTCGAACGCCGGACGCGCTGAGCGCCGGGGAGCCTCACCGTCGAGATTCGCCGCTGAAGCTTCCTGATCTATGTAAGAGCCCGGCGCCAACATAAGATAGGAAGTCCCCGCCAACCATGCTATGGAACTCCATCGCTGGACGGAATTTCCGGGCTCCGGCGGCTGAGAGACCCGCGCTCCCGCCCTGTTGCCGTCGAGCGCGCCATGACCCCGACTCCCCCGATTCTCGAAGCGATGCTGCGCAAGCTCGAAACGCGCGCGCCGCTCGACGCCGGCGACCGCGCCGCTTTGCTCGGCCTGCCCTATCGCCTGCAGATTCTGGAGCCCGCCGCCTATATGCTGCGCGAAGGCGAGCGGCCGACCCATTGCGCGCTGGTCGTCTCCGGCTTCGTCTTTCGCCACAAGCTCACCGTCGAGGGCGCGCGCCAGATCGTCAGCGTCCACATTCCCGGCGATTTCGTCGATCTCTCTGCGGCGCTGCTGAACGTCGCCGATCACAACGTCCAGACGCTGACCCGCAGCGAGATCGCCCTCGTCCCGCGCGGCGCCATCCAGGCGCTGATCCTGTCGCACCCGCGAGTCGGCGCGGCCTTATGGGTCGACACGCTGATCGACGGCTCGATCTTTCGCGAATGGGTCGTCAATGTCGGCCGCCGCGACGCGCGCAGCCGGCTCGCCCATCTGCTCTGCGAGTTCGCCCGCCGGCTCGAGGCGGCCGGGCTCGCCGAGGAGATGCAATACGAACTGCCGATGACCCAGGAGCAGCTCGCCGACGCCACCGGCCTGACCCCGGTCCACGTCAACCGGGTGCTGCGCGGGCTCGAGCGCGAGGGGCTGATCACGCGCGCCAGGAGGTTCATCGGCATTCCCGATTGGGAGGAATCGCGCCGGATCGCCGGCTTCAGCGAAATCTATCTCCATTTCGACCAGCTCGCTCCCACCGATGCGCGGGAAGAGCGCGTACTTAGGGCAGGTTAAGGACGACGGCGGCCGTGCGCGCTAAACTGGGCGCCACGGACTCGGGGGAGGGCTGTGGAGTGGCGCGTTATCGTCTCTACCATCTTGAGAATAATCGCCTGATCGGCCGCGACGAAATCGAGGCGGCCGACGATGCCGAGGCGGTGCGGCTCGCCAAAGAGCGGGCCGAAGCGGGCGTGATCGAGGTCTGGAGCGGGAACCGCCGGGTCCGCACGGTCGCGGCGCGGGCCGCCTCGAGGGCCCGGATCCCCTGAATTTCGCAAGAGCGATCAAGCGTTTCGTCGAAAAAGGGCTTGCGCGAATCGCTTTCAGCCCGAAGGGCTTGCCAGGGACATCTATCGGGAGCGGTCCGGCCCCCGCCGCCGCGCCGCCTGGGAGGATTTTTTCGATGAAGACCAATCGCCTCGCGCTGGTTTCGGCGCTCCTGCTCGCCGGCGCCGCGCCGATCCTGGCGCAGCCCGCCGGCAGCGCCGCGCAACGCCCTTCCGCCGCCTCGCGCTATGCGCCGTGGGGCGTCGACCTCGCCGCGCGCGACCTTTCGATCAAGCCGGGCGACGATTTCTGGCGCTACGCCAACAACAGCTGGTTCCAGACCAACCCGATCCCGGCCGACCGCGCCGCCTGGGGCGTCGGCACCGTCCTTTCCGAGGACGTCGAGGCGCAATTGCGCGACATCGTCGAGACCGCCAATCGCGGCACCGACCCGACCAGCCGGCAGGTCGCCGCCATGTATGCGAGCTGGATGGACGAGGCCGGGATCGAGGCGCGCGGCGCCGCGGTGCTGCGCCCCTATCTCGACCAGATCGCCGCCGCCCAGACCCGCGACGACCTCATCCGGCTGTTCGCCCGGCCCGGCTTCCCTTCGCCGATCGGCCTCGGCATCACCCCCAATCCCGCCGATCCGACCCATTATGTGGTCGGCACCACCCAGGCCGGGCTCGGCATGCCGAACCGCGATTATTATCTGCGCGAGGGGCCCCAGTTCGACGCCTATCGCGCCGCCTACCGCAATTATGTGGTCACCATGCAGCGGCTCGCCGGCATTCCGGATCCGGAGGCCAAGGCCGACGCGATCATCGCGCTCGAGCGCCGCATCGCCGAGGCCCACTGGACGCCCGAGCGCAGCCGCGACGTCACCCAATCGATCAACCCGATGACTCCGGCCCAGCTCGCCGAGCTGGCGCCGCAGTGGAACTGGCCGATGGCGCTGGAGCAGCTGCGCCTCACCAACGTCCAGACGATCATCGTCCGCCAGCCTTCGGCGATCCAGGCCGAGGGGCGGCTGTTCGAGGAGGTGCCGCTGCAGACCTGGCGGGATTGGCTCGCCTTCCACTTCATCCGCGCCAACGCCCAGTATCTGCCGCGCGCCTTCGACGAGGCCAATTTCGAATTCTATTCGCACACCCTGCGCGGCCAGGAGCGGCAGCGCGACCGCTGGAAGCGCGGCCTCGGCCTGCTCGACGGCACGCTCGGCGAGGCGCTCGGCAAGATCTATGTCGAACGCCACTTCCCCGACACCAGCCGCCGGCAGATGACCGAGCTCGTCAACGATCTGCGCGGCGCGCTCGGCGACCGGCTTCGCGCCAACGCCTGGATGGACGAAGCGACCCGCCAGGCGGCGCTCGCCAAGCTCGACGCGTTCGATCCGCGCATCGGCAATCCGGTCCGCTGGATCGACTATTCCTCGCTCAGGGTCGAGCCCGACGATCTGCTCGGCAACGTGCTGCGGGCGGCCGAATTCCAGTGGAACCTGCAGCTTTCGCGCTATCCCAATCCGGTCGACCGCTCGCTCTGGGCGATGACTCCGCAGACGATCAACGCCTATTACAGCCCGCTCACCAACCAGATCACCTTCCCGGCCGCGATCCTGCAGCCGCCCTTCTTCAACCCCAGCGCCGACGCGGCGGTCAATTACGGCGCGATCGGCGCGGTGATCGGCCACGAAATCGGCCACGGCTTCGACGATCAGGGGCGCCGCTTCGCGCCCGACGGGCGGCTGCGCGACTGGTGGACGGCGCAGTCGGCCGAGCGCTTCACCGCGCTCACGACGCGGCTCAAGGCGCAATATGACGCGTTCGAGGTCGCCGGCCAGCACGTCAACGGCCAGCTCACGATGGGCGAGAATATCGGCGATCTTGGCGGGCTGGAAATGGCCTATGCCGCCTATCAGCGCTACCAGGCGCGGCACGGCCGGGCGCGGACGATCGGCGGCCTCACCGGCGACCAGCGCTTCTTCCTCGCCTTCGCCCAGGCCTGGCGCAACAATGTCCGCGAGAATGCGCTGCGCCAGCAGGTGCTGACCGACCCGCACAGCCCGCCCGAATTCCGGGTCAACGGGGTGGTCCGCAACGTCGACGCCTGGTACCGCGCCTTCAACGTCCGGCCCGGCGACCGGCTCTATCTGCCGCCCGAGCAAAGGGTGCATATCTGGTAGCCGAAACGGGGACAGTCCCCCACCGGGACTGTCCCCTAGGGCCGCTGCCTGAGCAGCGCCGACAGCGTCCAGCCGTCGGGCTCGCGCCCGTTGCCGTTGACGACGTCGTCGAGATACCAGCGGCCGCCGATCCGGACGAACAGGAAGCGGCTCCTGTCCACGCGGCCGTAATTGGTCCAGCGGGCGGCGACGGTGCGGCGGCCGCGGCCGGACGGCGCCTGGGTGACCGCCACCCGGGAAATCTCCCAGTCCTGCGCGTTCACCCACCAGTCGAAGTCGAGCGAGCCGACGAGATCGTCATGCGCCCGCGCCCAGCTTTCATAGCCGGCGAACAGGGCGCGCAGCCGCGGCGAATAAGCGCGGGGCTGCTCCGCCGGCGGGTCGTTCGCGGCGCGCGCATAAGCGGCATAGCTGCGCGCGACGAAGGCGCGCGGATCGTCGACCTGGGCCTGCGCGGCCGCCGGCAGGGACAGCAGCGCCGCCAGCGCCAGCAACTTTCTGCCCATGCGCCCCTCCTCCCGTCATCCTGACGAAGTCAGGATCCATGCACGCCCGCATTGTCCGTGTTCATGGATGCTGAATCAAGTTCAGCATGACGGCCGGATGCCTACGAAGCCTCGTTCTCTTCTTCCTCGAAGGTCACCGCGACCGCGGCATTGGCGGAGAGGCGGACCGTGTCGCCCTCGACCTCGGCGACCAAGCCGATCGGGATATAATGATGGTGGCCCTCGTGGCTGCCCATGCCGCTGTCGGCCTTGGTCAGCTTGATCCGGCCCTCCTCGACCTTGTCGACGGTACCGAGATGGACGCCGTCGGCGCCGATCACCTCCATATGCTCCCTTATGTCGTCTCTGCCGGACATGATCCTTGCTCCTCGGCTGTTGCGCGGTCCTGAAAACGGTTCGCGCCGCGCCCTGTTCCTGCGCGGGGCCGGCTTGACCGCCGGGGGCGGGACGGCTTGAGTGGCGCCAGCCAAGGGGATTTCAGATATGCGCTCCATCGCCGCCGCCGTCGCCCTCCTCACCGCCGCAGCCGCCGCCTTCGCCCAGCCCGGCGCCTGGCGTCCGCGCCCGATCGCCGACGCCACCGAGCCCGCCGAGGTGGTCGCCCATTCGGCCGCTTCGGACTGGCGGCCGATCGATCCCGAGAACCTGCTCGTCATGGACCTTGCCGACGGCGGCCGGGTGATCATCGAGCTCGCCCCCGATTTCGCCCCCGTCCACGTCGCCAACATGCGCCGCTTCGCCCGCGCCGGCTGGTGGAACGCGGCGACCATCTACCGGGTGCAGGACAATTATGTCGCGCAATGGGGCAATGGCGACGCCCAGGTGGCGATGCCCGACGGCGTCGTCGCCCAGCCGCCCCCCGAATATGAGCGCCCCGCGGCCGGCCTCGCGCTCCGCCCGCTCGGCTTCCCGGACAGCTACGCGCCGGTAACGGGCCATGTGAACGGCTGGCCGGTCGCCTGGGACCCGCGCCGCCGCATGGCCTGGCTCACCCATTGCTACGCCTCGGTCGGCGTCGGCCGCGACCTCGCGCCCTCGACCGGCACCGGCGGCGAGCTCTACGCGGTGATCGGCCATGCGCCGCGCCCGCTCGACCGCAACATCGCCAATGTCGGCCGGGTGATCGAGGGGATCGCCCTCCTCTCGGCGCGGCCGCGCGGCTCCGGCCCGCTCGGCTTCTACCAGACCGAGCGGGGCGAGGTGCCGATCCCGATCCGCGCGGTCCGCGTCGCCGCCGACCTGACCGAGGCCGAGCGTCCGCAATTCGAGGTGATGCGCACCGACACCGCGACCTTCGCCGCCTATGTCCGCGGCCGCGCCAATCGCGGCGGCCAGTTCTTCCGGGTGCCCCAGGGCGGCGTCGACGTCTGCAACGTCAACGTGCCCGTCAGACGTCGGGCGGCGGGCTGACCTTCGGCGCGCGGCCGCGCGGCGCCTTGGCGGCGGGCGCGGCGTGGCGGGAGCGCGCGCCCCGGGCGCCGCCGGCCGATGCCTTTGCCTGCCCCCTCCGGCGCCTGATCCTCGCCAGCCCGTACCAGGCGCCGAGCAACGCGCCGATCGCGACGAGCAGCGCGGTCAACCGCTCGACGCCGCTCGTGCCGCGACCGACCCACTGAATGGCATCGTCGAAACGCTGCCCCAAGGTGGTCGACACCGGAATGGCAACCCGCCGGGTGAGCACCGGCGAGATCGAATAATTGTCGGATCCGTCCTTGTTCTTGACCGGAATATGCACATAGACCTCGAGCCGCAAATTGTGCTGCGGCGCATCGAGCGCGGTGACGTGCCAGCGCCACATCATGGTGCCGTTCGCCCCGAACGGCTGCGGCGGGCCGCCGCTCTGGCCGGCGGGCGGCGCCGGATCGATGCGGAATCCCTCGCCGATCAAGACCGCGCTCATATAGCGTGAAAGCTGGATCCTCGGATAGGTTTGCACGGCCTCGCCGGCGTCCAGGCTGGTCTGGGCGCCGGCGCGCGCCACCTCGAAATGAACCCAGACCGCGTTGTCGCGATAGACAATCGTCGGCGGCGCGAGCCTTCCCGTTCCGGTCGGCAGCTGGCCCATTCTGGCGTTGACGTCGGCGCAGACCTCCTCGGTGGTGACGTCCATCAGCCGCTCGCAAAACGCGGTCCGCTGACCGGGGCCCGCGGCGACATGCGCGGGCGCGCTCGCGGTCGCCGGGGCGGACGCGCAGGCGAGGACGATCAGCGGCCACCGTCCCGTCGCAAAGCTGCGCCTCATTGGCTCCCCCTCGCTTGCGGCTTATTGCAGCCGCCGCCGATTCGGATGGGTAGCATAGTTCAGCCGCGTCCTTGATAATATTCTAGCCAAAGCGGCAACTTGGCGCGGGATGATATCTTGCGCTCCCTGCCGAAAACAGGAAGTATCACCGGCACCGCGATTTGGTGGCGGCGCGGTAGCGAGGGGAGGCAGGCGATGGGCGTGCGCGCGCGAAAGCTGACCAGGCGGTCCTTCCTCGGCCGGGTCGCGGGCGGCGTGGCGGCCGGGGCCCTGGCCGGGCTTGCGGGCGGCGCCCGTGCCCACCCCTATTCCGACAACGATCCGACCGACGGGGTCGGCCGCGGCCGCAATCGAAGCGGGGGGCAATTCCCCTATTCCGACACCGATGTCGGGCGCAACAGCGACCCGGTCGGCCGGGCCGGGCGGCTCGCGCATTTCAACGACACCGATCGAATCCTTGATCCCGCCGGCGGCGACCCGGTCAACCACGGCCGGCGCTACTCGTGCAGCCGCCGCCCCTCGGTGCACCGTCTGCGGAACATCACCGACACCGATCAGGGCCAATATGCCGATCCGCCCGGGCACGGCCGCCGGCCGGCGCGATGCTGATCCGGGCCTGCTAGCGCAGCACCACCCTGCCGCGCGGGGCGATATGGATGCGCAGCGGGAGCGGGTGTAGAAACCGAGGCAGGTCGCTGCGGACAGGGGAGCAGGTGACGGACGACAAACAAGCGGCTGCGCGAGGGCCGCCTCCGGCACCGGGGGGCGAGGCCGATCTGGCCGCCATCGTCGAAGCCATCGCCGCCGGCGACCGCTCCGCCCTGAAGCAGCTCTACGACCGGTTCGGCGCCCGCCTCTACGGCATCGCCTCCCGCATCCTGCGCGATTCGGGGCTCGCCGAGGACGCTCTCCAGGAAGCGTTCGTGAAGATCTGGCGCAATGCGGGCAAGTTCGACCGCGCCCGCGGATCGGCGCTGGCCTGGGTGGTGACCATCGTCAGGCGCGCGGCTTTCGACCTTCGGCCGCGCAGCCCCTCGGCCGAGTTCGTCGAGATAGCGTGCGAGCGGCCCGAGACCGACATGCTCCATCCCGGCCTCGCCCGCGCCCTCGATGCGCTTCCGGAAATGCACCGGCGGGCGCTCGTCCTCATGTACGTCTACGGGCTCACCCATGCCGAGATCGCAACGGCTCTGGCGGCCCCGCTGGGGACGGTGAAGTCCTGGGTCCGCCGCGGCGGCGCCGCCGTCAAGAAGGCCGTCGGTGAGAAGTGAGGCCCCGCTATTGGTAGCGTACCAGCATCAACAGTCCGGTTCGGGAGGTAATCTCGTTGTGGGCGATATGCGCGGGCACGCCGTGATAGTCGCCGCTTCGGTAGGTTTCGCCGTCGACGATCATGTCGCCTTCGATGATCACGCAATGCTCGAAGCGGGGATGCGCATGCGCCGGCAGCACCCCGCCGGGGCCGCAGCGCAGCAGGAAGGTGTTTTCGTCCCATAGCCGCTTGATCTGGACGTCGCGCGTATATTGCCGCCATCCCTCGTCCCGGCGAAGGTTGACGACGGCCGCGGGCGCCGCCGCATCGAGCGCCGCCTCGATCCGCCGCCACAGATCCGGCGACGGCCGCCGTTCCGGAAAGGCGATGGCGATCGGCGCGAGCGCCTCGTCGAGCGCGCGCGCGCCGACCGGGCGCTCTGCATTGCCTTTCGAGGACCTGTTCAACCGCATCGTACCATGAACCCCGTTGGCCGGACTTTGGTCGCTATGCCCGCATCGGGGAAAGCTGTCCAACGTTTCGAATCGCTACCTATACGCCCGATCCGGCCGATCCGGATGCAGGCGCGAGCGGCTTCCACATTTTTTTGCGCCTGCCTGCATCCAATCCCGGCGGCCCGCCGGTAACGCCCATCGGGACCGCCGACGGTCCCCACAAAAAAGGGGTATTGCATGACCAGGATGACGGTGGGCGAAATGGTGGTTTCGAAGAGCGACGGCGCCGTGCTCGACGTGCTGATCGTGGGCGCCGGCATGTCCGGCCTGCTCGCGGCGATCCGGCTGAAGCAGGCGGGGCTCGGCAAGCTCCAGATCCTGGAGAAGAGCGAAGGCCTCGGCGGCACCTGGTGGAGCAATCGCTATCCCGGCTGCGCGTGCGACATCCCCTCGCATTTCTATTCCTATTCGTTCGCGCCCAATCCGGATTGGACGCGCGCCTATCCGCAACAGAGCGAGATCCTCACCTATTTCGGGCGGGTGGCGGACAGCTACGGCCTGCGCCCGCTGATCCGGTTCGGCGCCGAAGTGGCGGGCGCCGCCTATGACGAGGCGGCGGGCTGCTGGACCGTGACCATGGCGGACGGCGCCGCGCTCAGCGCGCGCATTCTCATCCTCGCCACCGGCCAGCTCAGCCGGCCGGCCATCCCGCGGATCGAGGGAGCGGAGCTGTTCGAAGGGGCGGCCTTCCATTCGGCCCAGTGGGACGAGAATATGGACCTGACCGGCAAGCGCGTGGCCGTGATCGGCAACGGGCCTTCGTCCGCCCAGATCGTGCCGGCGATCGCGCCGGACGTGGCGAAGCTGGTCGTCTTCCAGCGCACGCCCAACTGGTTCTACCCGCGCGGCGACCGGCCCTATGGCCCGCTCGAGCGGTTCCTGTTCCGCCACCTGCCGGGCTATGCGCGGATGCACCGCGCCTTCATCTACCTGCAGCGGGAATCGCTCTACGCGGGCTTCCGCCAGGGCTCGTTCGCCGCGCGCTTCCTCGACCGGACGGTCCGCAAGATCCTCGAGCGCCAGGTTGCGGATCCGAAGCTCCGGGAGCGGCTGACGCCGGATTATCCGCCGGGCTGCAAGCGCATCATCGTCTCCGACGATTTCCTGCCGACTCTGCAGCGCGAGAATGTGACGCTCGAAACCGATGCGATCGCCCGGATCACGCCGAGAGGGATCGTCACCGCGGGCGGCACCAGCCACGAAGTCGACGTCATCGTCTACGGCACCGGCTTCAGGAGCACCGAGTTCGTCGCTCCGATCGAGATCACGGGAGCGGCGGGAGCGAGTCTGAGCCAGCGCTGGGAGGGAGGCGCCGAAGCCTATTGCGGCACCACCGTCGCCGGCTTTCCCAACATGTTCATTCTCTACGGCCCCAACACCAATCTCGGCCACAATTCGATCATCTTCATGGTCGAGCAGCAGGTCGCCCACATGATGCGCCTCGTCGAGACCCTGTTCCGCCGCGGGCTCCGCTCGGTCGCGGTGCGGCCGGCCGCCATGAAGGCCTATAATGAAAGGCTGCAGGCCGATCTCGGCGGCTCGGTGTGGAAGACGGGCTGCCGCAACTGGTACATGACCGAGCGCGGCAAGATCACCAACAACTGGCCCCATTCCACCATCGCCTGGCGCCGGCGGACGCGGCGGATCGACCTCGACGATTTCGAGCTGGTCGCGGCCGGCTAGCTTCTACCTGAGCACCATCGTGTCGCCGCTGATCTCGACGCTGCCGACGCGTTCGAGGAAGCTCTGGCCGAGCAGCGAGACGGCGAGCTCGGGCGCGATCGCGGCCGGGACGTCGCGCGCCGCCAGGGGGCCCGCCGCGATCCGCTCGATCGTCACCGGCATCACCTCGACATCGCCGCCGGCGCCCTGCGCGGTCGCGCGCTCGCTCGGCAGGACGATTCCGGCGCGCTGGGCGTCGGCCGCAGTCAGCGCGACCACCGAGGCGCCGGTGTCGACGAGGAAGCGTACCTGCGCGCCGTTGACCTGGGCGTCGAGATAGAAATGGCCGTCGGGGCTGCGCGCGATCTCGCGGCGCGCCAGGCCGTTGCCGGCGGGCGCCGGCGCGGACCGGGACGGAGCGGCGAAGGGCCGCTTCGGCGCGTCGGGCGGCGGCGCCGCCGCCTCCGGCCCGAGCGAGGGCGTCAGCAAGGCGAGGCCGATCAGCCCCACCGCGAACCAGACGATGTTGTCCGAAGCCGCCATCGGGGGCGATGCATAGCACGGGTCCGGCAAATAGCGGGTTAACGCCGCGTGCGAAGCGCCCGCCGAAGACCAGCTTCGACGGGCGCCGGACGCCGAACCTGACTCAAAAGCACTCCGAGCGCAGGCGGGCGAAAGCTCAGGCCGCGTAGGGCTGCGGGTCGACGATGAAGCGCCGCCGCACGGTGCGCACGATCTGGCCGCCGCCGGTCAGCGGCGCGCTCTCGAGCGGCAGCGCGGTGCCGCAAAAGGCGCATTCGGCCATGATCCGGCCGATATACCAATGGGTCCGCCCGCAGCCCGGGCAGTGATTGGTTTCCTCGTCGCGGTAGAAGATGTGATAGCCCCGCTGCGCCACCGGCGGGACGAGGCTGCCGCCGCGGGCCTCGAGCACGTTCATCGTCGTCGCCATACATCGGCTCCTTTGCAAACACTTGCCCGCCTCAACGCGGCGCGGGCGCCTGCGGTTGCATCGAAAGTCGACGAACGGAAAAGGGCGGCCCCGCATGTCGCCGGGCCGCCCCCTTCCTTTTCATCACCACTGGCGGCGGAGCTTGGCGACCCCGCGGCCCTTCAGATCATTCCATGCGCTCGCGGAAGCAATTGCGCAGCGCGCGCTCCTGCTCCCGCTGAGCCAGAGCGCGGGCCTGGGCCCGACACTGGCCCATGGGCGTGTTCGCCTCCGCCGCCGCCATCGCGGCCGCGGCGTCGTAGGAAGGCGCCAGGTGACCGTCGGCGGTGAACTGCACGGGCTGGGCGATCTGCGACATCAGCTCGCGGCCGACGGGGAGCCGGGCGCGATGGCCGGTGATGACGAGGCCGCCGATAAGGCCGGCGGCAATGACTCCCACGCCGGTCGCGATCGTGTTGCCTTCGCCTTCCTGGCGAAAGTCCCCGGAGACCGGGATGTGCTGGCCGCCCAGATCGATGTAGCGCAGCGACAATTCCAGCTTGCCGGACTTGCCGAACGCGCCCTTGCCGGTCCGCCAGGTGATCTCGCCCTGGGCCGGGGTGCCGCGCGGGATGACGATCGTGTCGCCGATCCGCACGTCGTTCAGCACGGTCAGGGGAAAGGTGTCGCCCGCGTGGTGCGTGCTGCTGTTCACTTCCCGGGCCACGGCCAGCGTGACCGGGACGCCGGCGGCCAGGGTCAGCAATCCGGCTTCCGGAGCGGCCGGAGCCTGGGCTTCGGCGGTTTGCGCTTCGGCGGCCGGCGCCGGCGCGGTCGCCTCCTGCGCGGACAAAGGCGTGGTGACGAGCGCGGCGATGGCCGCGCCAACGATGATTCGGCTCACTTTGATTTCCCCCTTCTGGCGGGAGAGGATTCTCCCGCTATCGGCGCCCCCCACGGCCGCCCAAAGTGGGACAAAACCCGCTACCCGACTAAAAAGCAAGAAAAAAAGCCATAAGAGTTCCGCTGGTTACGTGGCGAAACGAAGCCCCTCCTTCCTCGCATTGCTCCCGGTTCGGGCGAGGGCATGGCCCCGAAGACGAGCTGCCGTGCCCGGCACCTCCCATTCCCTCGACGATCGAAAGGCGCTCCTCCCTTGCCTTCGCGCCCGCTCCGGCATACGTTACATGTAACGGAGGCCGCGATGGGCAAGCATCAACCCCTCACCAATCGCGAGCGCGTCGCGAAGCATCGCGCCGCCCTGCGCGCGCAGGGCTTGCGTCCCAGGCAGATCTGGGTCCCCGACGTCCGTTCGCCGGAATTCATCGCCGAGGCGCGCCGGCAGTCCCGGATCATCGCCAAGAGGATGGCCGACAGCGACGACCTCGCCTTTGCCGAGGCGCTGCAATTTTGGCCGGAAGAGGGACGCGAGGACGCTTGAGGCGAGGCGATGTCGTAACTGTCGCGCTTGGCGCCGGCTTCGGCGGCAAGCCCAGGCCGGCCCTCGTCATCCAGTCCGACCTGTTCGACGATTTGTCGACCGTGGTGCTCGCGCTCTTCACTTCCACGGATAACGATGTCGGCAACGTACGGCCCAGCTTCGAGCCCGATGAGAAGAACGGCTTGATCGCGCCCTCCGAGTTGATGGTCGATATTCTGGTGACCGCGCGCCGGCAGAAGGTCGGGAAGGTGGTGGGACGCCTCAGCGCCGCCGATATGGAGCGCACCGACCGCGCGCTCGCCGTGTTCCTGGGCCTGGCGGACTGACGCAGAGCCGGCCAACCCCATCTTTACCGAAACTTTGTCAATTTATCCGACACTGCGCCGATGTCGGAGAAGCTTACACTTCCCTCTGCGCGGCGGGCGGACCCAGCGTGATCCGGCTGTTCAAGCATTATGTGCCTTATGCGGTGCTGCTGCTCGGCGCGATCGACTGCGTGCTGCTGCTGGCGGCGGCCGAGGCCGGCTGGGCGGTCAGGCTGTGGCAGGTGGCCGGCCGGTTCGATCCGGACGCGGCGCGGCTCCCCAACATGCTCGCCTTCGCCGCGACGCTGCAGGCGGCGATGGTGGCGGTCGGGGTTTACGGGGTGCAGGCGATCCGATCGGTCCGGTTCGGAGTGGCGCGCCTGCTGGTCGCGGTCATGCTCGGCATCATCGGCCTCTCCCTCATCTTCTTCCTCGCCCCGCCGGTCAGCTTCTGGCGCTCGAGCCTGCTCTACGCGACCTGGTTCGCGCTCGCCGGGCTGATCGCGGTCCGAATCCTGTTGCGCGACGTGCTCGGCGGCGCGCGGTTCAAGCGGCGGGTGATGGTGCTCGGCACCGGCGCCCGGGCGAAGCGGATCGAGGCGCTGGCCGCCCAGAGCGGCGCCGGCTTCGCCGTCGTCGGCCTGGTCGACATGAACGACAGCGCCGGCCTGCCCGCGCGCCTGCTCCGCCTCGGCGCCGGCGAGGTCGTGCTCGCGCTCGAGGAGCGGCGCAACGCGCTGCCGCTGAACGACCTCCTGAAGATCAAGACGACCGGCGTCCAGGTCTACGACTTCTCCTCCTTCCTCGAGCGCGAGACCGGCCGGGTCGACCTCGATTCGCTCAATCCCTCCTGGCTGATCTTCTCCGACGGCTTCTCGGCCGGCCGCCGCGCCTCGAGCATCGCCAAGCGGCTGTTCGACATCCTCGCCAGCCTCGCGCTGCTCGCGCTCACTTTGCCGCTGATCGCGGCGACCGCGCTGGCGGTGCGGCTGGAGAGCCGCGGCCCCGCTTTCTTCCGCCAGCGCCGGGTCGGCCTGTACGGGGTGCCGTTCGACCTTCTGAAGCTGCGCTCGATGCGCGTCGACGCCGAGGTTGGCGGCAAGGCGGTCTGGGCGCAGAAGGACGATCCGCGCGTCACCCGGGTCGGCCGGATCATCCGCAAATTGAGGATCGACGAGCTGCCGCAGGCGTGGAGCGTCCTCAAGGGCGAGATGAGCTTCGTCGGCCCGCGCCCGGAGCGGCCCCAGTTCGTCGCCGATCTCGAGGCGCGGCTGCCTTATTATGCCGAGCGCCATGTCGTGAAGCCCGGCATCACCGGCTGGGCGCAGATCAACTATCCCTACGGCGCCTCGGTCGAGGACGCCCGCGAGAAGCTCGAGCTCGACCTCTATTATGCCAAAAACTATTCCCCGTTTCTCGACCTGCTGATCCTCCTCCAGACGGTGCGGGTGGTGATCTGGCCGGAGGGGGCGCGGTGACCGGCTTCGTCGCCTTGTGGAGCCATTTGCTCGCCGCCGCGCTCTACGGCGCGCTCGCGGTCCACCAGCTGCGCCGCTGGCACGGCGACGCGCAGGGCCGGCCGCTGATCACCGCCTTCGCGGCGATGTCGGTCTGGACGATCTTCCTCGCCTTGCTCGGCCCCTATAATTTCCTCGCCCAGCTCGCCGAGAGCGGCCGCAACCTCGCCTTCCTCGCCTTCATGTACGGCCTTCTGGCCGGCGCCGAGGAGGGCGGCAGCCAGCGCGCGGTGAAGGCGGTGTTCGCCGCGGTGGCGGCGGTGATCGGGCTGCAGATCGTCGTCGGCGGCGTGATGCCGGAATTCGCGCGGGTGCCGCTGGTGCTTCTGACCCTGGCCTCGACCAGCCAGGTCATCGGCCTCGTCATCGCCGCCGGCGCGCTGATCCTCGTCCACAATCTCTACGGCCAGGCGGCGCCCGGCTCGCGTTCGGCGCTGCGTTTCCCGATGCTCGCGCTGGCCGGGATGTGGGCCTACGACCTCCACCTCTACACCATCGCCTATTTCACCCGAGTCCCCGGCCTCGAGCTGTTCGCGCTGCGCGGGCTGGCGCTCGCCGCGCTCGCTTTGCCGTTCGCGCTCGGCGTGCGCAATGCGAGCTGGAAGATCCAGATTTCGCGGGCGGCGACCTTCCAGTCGGTCTCGCTGGTCGTCATCCTCTTCTATCTGGTGGTGATGATGCTGGCCGCCCGGGCGATGGAGATCGTCGGCGGCGATTGGGCGCGGATCGGCCAGGTCGGCATCGTCTTCGTGACGACTCTGGGCGCGCTCGTCCTGCTCCCTTCGGCGAAGCTGCGCGCCTGGCTGCGCGTCGTCCTCACCAAGCATCTGTTCGAGCATCGCTACGATTATCGCGGCGAATGGCTGCGCTTCACCGACACGGTCGGCCGCCAGAGCGAGACCGGCGCCTCGCTCGAGGAGCGGGTGGTCAAGGCGCTCGCCGACATCGCCGGCTCGCCCGCCGGCCTGCTGCTGCTCGCGGACGAAAGCGGGCGGCTGTCGCCGGGCGGGCGCTGGAACTGGGCCGGTCCGCTGCCGGCCGGCGAGGGCGCGGAAGCCCTGCTGCGCTATGTCGAGGGCAGCGGCTTCGTGATCGATTTCGACGCGATCCGCCGCGGCTGGCTGGTCCGGGGCGACGCCCGAATCCCGGTCCCGGCCTGGCTCGCGACGCTGGCGCCCGCCTGGGCCGGCATCCCGCTCATCCATGGCGGCAGGCTCGCCGGCCTCGTCATCCTCGAGCATCCGAGCTTCCGCCGCGCGCTCGACTGGGAGGATTTCGACCTGTTCCGCACCGCCGGCATCCAGGCCGCCTCCTATATCGCCGAGGCGCGCAGCCATCAGGCGCTCGCCGACGCCCGGCGCTTCGACGAGTTCAACCGCCGCTTCGCCTTCATCATGCACGACATCAAGAATCTGGTGAGCCAATTGAGCCTCGTCGCCCGCAACGCCGAGCGCCACGCCGACAATCCCGATTTCCGCGCCGACATGATCGCGACCCTGCAAAGCTCGGTGAGGAAGATGAACGAGCTGCTCGCCCGCCTCTCGCCCGGCGCCGCGCGCGAGGCCGAGCCGGCGCGGCCGGTCGCAATCGGCCCGCTGCTCGACGCGCTCGCCGCCGCCCGGCGCCGGGTCCATCCGGTCCGGGTCGGCGGCGATTCGTCCCTGGTCGCAAAGGCGGATCCGGCCGGGCTCGAACAGGCGCTCGGCCACCTCGTCCAGAATGCGATCGAGGCGAGCGGCGAGGGCGAGCCGGTCGAGTTGAGTTGCTTCGAAAGCGGCGGCGACGTCGCCATCGAGGTGGTCGACCGCGGCGCCGGCATGTCGCCCGCCTTTGTCCGCGACCGCCTGTTCCAGCCCTTCGTCTCGACCAAGGAATCCGGCTTCGGCATCGGCGCCTATGAGGCGCGCAGCCTGATCCTCGCCATGGGCGGACGGCTCGACGTCGAAAGCGCCGAAGGCGATGGGACGCGATTCACGATCTACCTGCCGGCCGATCACGACCGGTCCGGCCTCCATTACGAACGGATGCGCGCATGAACGCTCACTTCAAGCCCAAATTGCTGATCGTCGAGGACGACGAGGGGCTCCAGCGCCAGCTGCGCTGGGCCTATGACGATTACGAGGTGCTGGTCGCCTCGGACCGCAATGCCGCCGTCGATCTGCTCCGATCCGCGGAGCCCGCGGTGGTGACGCTCGACCTCGGCCTGCCGCCCGATCCCGACGGGGTGTCCGAGGGGTTCGCCGCTCTGGAAATGATCTTGACTCTGAAGCCCGACACCAAGGTGATCGTCGCCTCGGGCCACGGCGCCCGCGAAAGCGCGCTCAGGGCGATCGCGTCCGGCGCCTATGATTTCTACCAGAAGCCGGTCGACATCGACCAGCTCGGCCTGATCGTCCGCCGCGCCTTCCAGCTCCACGGCCTCGAGGACGAGAATCGCCGGCTCGAAAGCCGGGTCGGCGACGACCGCACCGTGCTGGGCTCGATGGTCACCGCCGCGCCGGAAATGACCAAGGTCGCGCGGACCATCGAGCGGGTCGCCAACACCGACGTCTCGGTGATGCTGCTCGGCGCCTCGGGCACCGGCAAGGAGTTGCTCGCCCGCGGCGTCCACCGCACCAGCCGGCGCCGCGCCGGCGGCTTCGTCGCGATCAACTGCGCGGCGATCCCCGAGAACCTGCTCGAGGCGGAATTGTTCGGCTATGAGAAAGGCGCCTTCACCGGCGCGATCCGGACCACCGAGGGCAAGATCGAGCTCGCCCATGGCGGCACCCTGTTCCTCGACGAGGTCGGCGACATTCCGCTGCCCCTGCAGGTCAAGCTGCTGCGCTTCCTGCAGGAGCGGGTGATCGAGCGGATCGGCGGCCGCCGCCCAATCGCGGTCGACACCAGGATCGTCTGCGCCACCCACCAGAATCTCGAGGAGATGATCGCCGCCGGCACGTTCCGCGAGGATCTTTACTACCGGCTCGCCGAGATCGTGGTGCGGATCCCGTCGCTCGCCGAGCGGCACGGCGACGCGGCCCTGCTCGCGAAGCATTTCCTCGCCCGCTTCGCCCGCGAGATGAACCCCGCCGTCAAGGGCTTCGCGCCGGGCGCGCTGGCCGCGATCGAGCGCTGGGCCTGGCCCGGCAACGTCCGCGAGCTCGAGAACAGGCTCAAGCGCGCGGTGATCATGGCCGACGGCAAGCTGGTGACGGCCGAGGATCTCGACCTCTCGGCGCCCGCCGCGGACGCTCTGCCGGTCAACCTCAAGGCCGCCCGCGAGAGCGCCGACCGCCAGGTGATCCGCAAGGCGCTGGCCCAGACCGACGGCAACATCTCGGGCGCCGCGAAGCTGCTCGGCATCAGCCGGCCGACGCTCTACGACCTCCTGAAGCAATACGGACTGCAGGCATGAAATTCGCCACCCCGCTTCTTGCCCTGGCGCTGCTCGCCGCCTGCTCGGGCCGCACGGGCACCGCCTATGAACGCGGGCTCGCCGCGTTCAATGCGGGCGACGTGCGCACCGCCCGGGTCGAGCTCCTGAACGCGCTCCAGGCCGATCCCGAGGACAAGGCGGCGCGGGTGATGCAGGCGCGGGTCGACCTCGCGCTCGGCGACGGCGTCGCCGCCGAATCGGAGATCCAGCGCGCCCGCCGGTCGGGAGTCGCCGCCGCCGAGACCGCCCATCTCCTCGCCCATGCCGAATTGCTCCAGGGCGACGCCCGCGCCGCGCTCGCCGAGGCCGCCGGCGCCGCGGCCGAGCACGAAGCCTATGCCGCGCGCATCCGCGGCCGCGCCTATATGGCGCTCGGCGAGGGCGGCAACGCGCTCGCCGCCTTCGACCGCGCGCTCGTCCTCGCGCCCGAGGACAGCGGCGTCTGGACCGACGTCGCCCGCTTCCGCCGCTCGAACGGCGACGTCGCCGGCGCGCTCGAGGCGGCCGACCGCGCCGTCGCCGCGCGCCCGCGCAACGCCGAGGCGCTGGTGCTGCGCGGCGTGCTCACCCGCGGCCAATACGGCCTCGCCGCCGCCCTGCCCTGGTTCGACCGCGCGCTCGCGATCGACGGCGGTAATGTCGAGGCGCTGCTCGAACGGGCGATCACCTATGGCGAGGTCGGCCGGGCGAGCGACATGCTCGCCGACGCGCGCGAGGTCCACCGCCTCACCGGCGGCCACCCGACCGCTTATTATCTCGAGGCGGTGCTCGCCGCCCGCGCCCGCAATTTCGCGCTCGCGCGCAGCCTCTGGGAGCGGACCCGCGGCGCGTTCGACGACGCGCCGGCCGGCCGCCTCCTGCTCTCCGCGATCGATTTCGAGACCGGCAACGAGGAGCAGGCCGCGCGCCGCCTCGCCGGGCTCGTCGCCGACCAGCCGAGCAACCGCCGCGCCCGCCGCCTGCTCGCCGCCGCCCAGTGGCGGATGGGCGACGCCGCCGCGACCGCGGCGACCCTGCGCCCGATCGCCGACATGCCCGACGCCGACGCCTACAGCCTGGCGCTGATCGGCCGCGCCCTGATCCGGCTCGGCGATCCGGCGGGCGCTTCGATGTACCTCGCCCGCGCCGCGCGGCCGCAGCCGGGCGCGCTCGCCGCGCTCGATCCGCTCAGCGAAAGCGATTTCGCCGACGTGCGCCGCGCCGCCGAGGACGCGCCGGGCGACGGGCCGGCGCAGGTCCGCCTGATCTCGGCGCTGCTCGCGCGCGGCCAGGGCGGCGAGGCGCTGGCCCGCGCCCGCCGCCTCCAGGCCGCCAATCCCGGCGTGCCCGAAGTCCATATCCTGGTCGGCGACTCGCTCGGCGTCGGCGGCGATTATGCGGCGGCGGCCGAGCAATATCGCCGCGCCGCCAACCTCGCCTTTTCGGAGAGCGTGGCGATGCGGCTGATCGATTCGCTGCAGCGCTCCGGCCAGGCGGCGGCCGCCGACAATGTCCTCAACCTGTTCGTCCAGCAGAATCCCCGCAGCGTCCCCGGCCTGATCCTGATCGGCGGGCGGGCGATGCAGGAGCGCAACTGGCTGTTCGCGATCGCGATCTACGAGGGGCTTCGCGCCCGGATCGGCAATAATGACGCGACCCTCCTCAACAACCTCGCCTGGGCCTATTCGGAAACAGGCGACGACGAGCGCGCGCTGCCGCTCGCGCGCCGCGCCTGGGCGCTCGACCGCGACAATCCGGCGACCGCCGACACGCTGGGCTGGCTGCTGTTCCGGAGCGGCCGCCGCACCGAGGGCCTGGTCCTGCTCCAGCGGGCGGCGCGCGGCGCCCCGTCCGATTCCGACATCCGCCGCCGCCTCGCCTTCGCCCGCGGCGGCTGACCGGGGGACTGTCCCACCCCCGTGGACTGTCCCACCCCCGGGGACTGTCCCACCCCCGGGGACTGTCCCACCCCCGGGGACTGTCCCACCCCCGGGGACTGTCCCACCCCCGGGGACTGTCCCCGCCCCGGGGACTGTCCCCCTTCAGCGCAGCGACGGGCGGTCGAGGTTCAAGTCGGCGATCGGGATGACGGTGACGTTCGCCTGGCTCTGCCGCAGCCGCTCGAGGAATCGCGCGGCCTCGCCGACGATGACGATGGTCGCGCCCTCGGGCCGCAGCAGCCCGGCCGCGGCGGCCTGCGCCTCGGCCGGAGTCACCGCCATTACCGCGCCCTGGTAGCGGGTGAGCTCGCCGGGATCGATGCCGCGCAGGACGTAGGAGGAGACCAGCTGGGCGAGGCCCGCCGTGGTCTCGACGTCGCGGCCGAAATCGCCGGTCAGCGAGGCGCGCCGGGCGTCGAGCTCGGCGGCCGGGATCGGCTCCGCCCCCAATCGCCGCATCTCGCCGAGGATCAGGCCGAGCACTTCGGCGGCGGCGTCGTTGCGGGTCTGGGTCGCGGCCAGGAACGGCCCGGGCTCGCGGCGCGCGTCGAGGCTGCTGCCCGAGCCGTAGGAGAGGCCGCGCCGGATCCGGATCTCCTGGTTCAGGCGCGCGCTGTAGCCGCCGCCGAGCACGGCATTGGCGACGAGCGCGCGGTAGAAGAGCGGATCGCGGCGGGAAAGGCCGTTGCGCGCGACCGCGACCGCCGCCTGGCCCGCGCCCGGCATGTCGACGACGATCACCTCGGCGCGCGGCGCCGGGCGCGGCGCGGCGGCGCGCGGCGGCGGCGCGGCGGCGGCGCGCCAGCCGCCG
>DASZDS010000049.1:0-33140 GCA_035941735.1 Allosphingosinicella sp. | reverse complement strand
CCCCCCCCGCGGGGGGGGGGGGGGGGGGGGGGGGGGGGCGCCCCCCCCCCCACGGCCGCCGAGAATAGTCCCCGACGCCCGACCCCCTCTCCCTGCCCTCCCCCCCAAGGGGGAGGGTTTATGAGCGGCTACCTCGAGAAAATCCTGACGGCCGAAAAGCCGATGACGCTCGCCGGCGTGCCCGGCGGGTTCATGCCGTGGCTCGCCGCCGACCTGGCGCGCGCGGCGAAAGGCCGCGCCGTGTTCGTCGCGCCCGACGAGGCGGCGATGCGGGCGCTCGCCGACGCGGCGACCTATTTCGCGCCCGAGCTCGAGGTGCTGACCTTCCCGGCCTGGGATTGCCTGCCCTACGACCGCAGCTCGCCCTCGCTGCGCGCGACCTCGGAGCGGCTCGCCACGCTGCACGCGCTGCAGCGCGCGACGAAGAAGCCGCAGCTGCTCGTCACCACCGTCAACGCGGCGACCCAGCGCACCCTGACCCCGTTCCGCGTCCGCCAGCTGGTCGCCCGCCTGGCCCCGGGCGAGCGGATCGACCGCGACCGGCTCGCCGCGCTCCTCCAGGCCAACGGCTACGGCCGCACCGAGACGGTGCGCGACCCGGGCGAGTTCGCGGTCCGCGGCGGCCTCGTCGACCTCTTCCCGGCCGGGGAAGAGCATGCGCTGAGGCTCGATTTCTTCGGCGACTTGATCGAGAGCGTGCGCCGCTTCGATCCCGTCAGCCAGCGCAGCATCGACCGGATCGACGGCTTCACCCTGCTGCCGGCGTCCGAGACCCTGCTCGATCCGGACAGCGTCCGGCGCTTTCGCTCCGCCTGGCGCGAATTGTTCGGCGCCGCCGCGACCGGCGATCCGCTCTACCAGGCGGTGTCGGACGGCCGCCGAATTGCCGGCATCGACCATTGGCTGCCCCTGTTCGAGGAACGGCTGGCGACCTTGCTCGACCATCTCGGCGAGGAGGACCTGATCGTCCGCGATCCGGGCGATGCCGGCGCCGCCGAGGCGCGGTTCGAGGCGGTCGCCGATTATTACGAGAATAGGCGGCGCGCCGAGAGCGGGGACCCGGGCAGCTACCGGCCGCTGGCGCCGGAAACGCTCTATCTTTCCCGCGAGGAATGGGACGGCCTCGTCGCGAAGCGGCCGATGCACCTGGTAACCCCGTTCCACGAGCCGGACAGCGTCTCGGTGGTCGACTTCGGCATGGCGGCGGCGCGCGATTTCGCGCCCGAGCGGGCGCAGGGCGCCAATGTCTACGAAGCGGTGGTCGCCCATATCGCCGCGCTGCGCCGCGACAGGCGCAAGGTGGTGCTGGCGAGCTATTCGCAGGGCTCGCGCGAGCGGCTCAAGGGGCTGCTCGCGGAGCATGGCCTGGCCAGGATCGTGGAGGCCGAAACCTGGCAGCAGGCGCTCGGCGCCGACGCCCCCGCTCTGGCCGTGATCCAGCTCGACCATGGCTTCACCGGCGGCGACGTCGCCCTCCTGACCGAGCAGGACATGCTCGGCGACCGCCTCGTCCGGCGCCGCAAGCATCGCAAGGGGGCCGACGCCTTCCTCTCGGAGCTCGCGACGCTGTCGCCGGGCGACCTCGTCGTCCACGCCGATCACGGCATCGGCCGCTACGAGGGCCTGACCCGGATCCCGGTCCAGAAGGCGCCGCACGATTGCGTCGCGCTCCAATATGCGGGCGGCGACCGGCTCTACGTTCCGGTCGAGAATATCGACATCCTCTCGCGCTACGGCTCGGACAGCGAGGGCGTGGCGCTCGACCGGCTCGGCGGCGAGGCCTGGCAGCGGCGCAAGTCGCGGATGAAGGAGCGGATCCGCGCCATCGCCGGCGACCTCATCAAGGTCGCGGCCGAGCGGGCGCTGAGGCCCGGCGCGGTCGCCGAGCCCGACACCGGCTATGCCGCCTTCGCCGACCGCTTCCCCTATGAGGAGACCGACGACCAGGACCGCGCCATCGCCGACGTCGTCGCCGATCTCGGCGTCGGCAGGCCGATGGACCGCCTCGTCTGCGGCGACGTCGGCTTCGGCAAGACCGAGGTCGCGCTGCGCGCCGCCTTCATCGCCGCCATGGCGGGCCTCCAGGTCGCCTTGATCGCGCCGACCACGCTGCTCGCGCGCCAGCATTTCACCACCTTCAGGGAGCGCTTCCAGGGCTTTCCGATCGAGATCGGCCGCCTCTCCCGCCTGGTCCCCGCCCGCGAGGCGAAGGAGACCAAGGAACGCGTGAAATCGGGCCGGGTCGACATCGTCATCGGCACCCACGCGGTGCTGGCGAAGAGCGTCGAGTTCCGCAATCTCGGCCTCGTCATCGTCGACGAGGAGCAGCGCTTCGGAGTCGCCCACAAGGAGCGTTTGAAGGCGCTGCGCGCCGACGTCCACGTGCTGACTTTGACCGCGACTCCGATCCCGCGCACGCTGCAGATGGCGATGTCGGGCCTGCGCGAGCTGAGCGTGATCCAGACGCCGCCGATCGACCGGCTCGCGGTCCGGACCTACGTCATGCCCTGGGATCCGGTGGTGGTGCGCGAGGCGCTGCTGCGCGAACATTATCGCGGCGGCCAGAGCTTCTTCGTGGTGCCGCGGATCAAGGATCTGCCCGACGTCGAGACCTTCCTGCGCGAGGAGGTGCCCGAGGTCCGCTACGTCGTCGCCCACGGCCAGATGGCGCCGACCGAGGTCGAGGAAAGGATGGCCGCCTTCTACGACCGCAAATACGAGGTGCTGGTCTCGACCACGATCGTCGAGAGCGGCCTCGACATCCCCTCGGCCAACACCCTCATCGTCCACCGCGCCGACCGGTTCGGGCTCGCCCAGCTCTACCAGCTGAGGGGCCGCGTCGGCCGCGCCAAGACCCGCGCCTATTCCTATTTCACCACCCCGCCCGACCGGCTCGTCACCGAGACCGCCGACAAGCGCCTCCGCGTGCTCGCCGCCCTGGACAGCCTCGGCGCCGGCTTCCAGCTCGCCACCCACGATCTCGACATACGCGGCGCCGGCAACCTGCTCGGCGACGAGCAGTCCGGCCATATCAAGGAGGTCGGCTTCGAGCTCTACCAGTCGATGCTCGAGGAGGCGATCCTCGAGGCCAAGGCGGGCGGGCTCGCGGCGCGGCCGGAAGCCTTCTCGCCGCAGATCAGCGTCGACGCCCCGATCCTGATCCCCGACGATTACGTGCCCGACCTCGACCTCCGCATGGGCCTCTACCGGCGGCTCAACGAGCTCGCCGCGCAGGAGGAGATCGACCCGTTCGCCGCCGAGCTGATCGACCGCTTCGGCCCGCTCCCGGCGGCGACCGCGAACCTTTTAAAGATCATCGAGATCAAGCTGAACGCGAAGCGGGCGATGGTCGCCAAGCTCGACGTCGGCCCGAAGGGCGCGCTCGTCCACTTCCACCAGGACAGCTTCCCCGACCTGCCGGGCCTGCTCGCCTATGTCGAGCGGCTCAGGGGCACCGCGAAATTGCGCCCCGACAGCAAGCTCGTCATCACCCGCGCCTGGCCCGACCCCGAGGCGCGCCTCAACGGCGCGCTGCAGCTCTCGAAGGGGCTGGCCAAGATCCTCGCCTGAACCGGGGACTGTCCCACCCCCGGGGACTGTCCCACCCCCGGGGACAGTCCCACCCCCGGGGACTGTCCCCCTTGCGCTAGGCCGCGACCAGCGCCGCCAGCTCCTCGCTGGTCAGCGGCGGGGCGCAGAGGAAGCCCTGGTAGAGCGTCACCCCTTCCTCGGCGAGCAGGCTCAATTGCTCCTCGGTTTCCACCCCCTCGGCGATCACGTCGAGGCCGAGCGAGCGGGCCATGTCGATCACGCTCCTGACCACGATCCGGTCGCGCATCGACCCGGCAATGTCCTGGCAGAGGCGCTTGTCGATCTTGAGGTAATCGAGCGGCAGCGCCTTCAAATAAGCGAGGCTCGAATAGCCGGTGCCGAAATCGTCGATCGCGACCCTGAGGCCGCCGCCGCGCAGCTCGGCGAGCAGGCCGGCGGCGGAAGCGAGGTCCTCGATCAGCCCGCTTTCGGTGACCTCGACGGTCAGCCGCTCGGGCGCGAAGCCGCCGCCCGCCACCATCGCCACGAATTGCGCGGCGAAGCCCGGCCGGACGATGTCGGCGGCGGTGATGTTGACCGACAGGCGCAGGCCGCCGAGCCCGGCCGGCCAGGCGGCGGCGGCGGCGATCGCCTTGCGCTGGACGTGGTCCGAGAGCTGGGCGAGATAGTCCGAGCCTTCGGCGACTCCGAACAGGGTGGCCGCGCCCAGCTCGCCATATTGGGGATGCTGCCAGCGGGCGAGCGCCTCGACGCCGACGATTCTGCGGCTGGTCACCGACACCTGCGGCTGGAAGCGGATCTCGATCTCGTCCTGGTCGAGCGCCCGCCTCAGGTCGATCTCGAGCCGGTCGCCGCGCGCGGTCGCGCTCTCGGCGCCGGCCTCGAGCACGTGCACCGGGGCGCCCTCGCCGCCCGCTTCGGCGAGCGCCGCGCTGGCCCGCCTGAGCAGGCTCGCGGGATCGTCGCCGGGCTCGGCCGCGGCGACTCCGGCGCGGCTGGCGATGGCGATGACATGGTCGCCGGACGCGAACGGGCGGCCGATCGCCTCGACCAGCGCGCCGGCGAGGAAGCGGCCGTCGCCGAGGCTCGCCGGCGGCGCCAGCAGCACCGCGAACTCGGCGCCCGCCATCCGCGCCACCAGCTTGGGCCGGGCGTCGGCGCCGGCCTGGCGCTCGATCCGCCGCGCCACCGCCTGCAGCACCGCGTCGCCGGTGGCGCGGCCGAACGCGGCGTTGATCGCGTCGTAGCGGCTGACCGAGACCAGCAGCACGACCGGTTCCTCGCCCTTTTCGAGCCGGCCCGCGAGCCAGGTCCGAACGGCGCGGCCGTCGCGCAGGCCGGTCAGGGGGTCGCGGCCCTCGCCGTCGCCCTGGATCGGCTCGGCGCGCCCGATCACCTCGCCCCTGATCCGGCGCAGATGGTGGGCGGTCCGGGCGCTGTCCTCGCCATGGGCGAAGGCGGTCGCCTCGCCGGTGGCGAGCAGCCGGTCGATCGCGTCGCGCGCCGCGCGCCGGCCCGCGGGGTCGAGCTTGCGGAACAATTCCATCAGGCTGATCCGCCGCCCCTCCTCCTCGCCGAGCCCGGCCGCCCGGGCGAGCGCCGGCGACAGCTCGACGGTGCGCGAGCCCGGCTGCCAGCGCCACGAGGCGGAATCGGCCTCCTCGCCGGCGCGGCGGACCGTGCGCAGGCCGCCGCCGACGCGCTCGGCATGGCGCCGGGCGAACTGGAAGGCGTGGAGCAGCTGCCCCTCGCTGAACGGGCTCACCAGGAAATGGGTCGCGCCATATTGGTGGAAGGCCTCGAGCGCGGCCGCGTCGCCGCGCGAGAGCAGCACCAGCAGGGCCGCCGCATTGGCCTCGGCGGCGTCGGCGATCGCCCGCACCGCTTCCTGCCCCTCGGCGAGCGCGCCGCGCGCGTCGACCACCGCCACCGCCGCCCCCGAGGCGACGAACCGCGCCTCGGCATTGTCGGCGCGCCGCGCCGCGATCGGCTGCCAGCCGGCGCCCTCGGCGAGCCGGGAAAGCTCGTCGCGATGGCGGAAGGAGAGGATGAACAAAGGCGCCCCCATCGCGCGGGCTTAGCCCGGCCCGCCGCCCGCGCCAATCGCCTGTCGCCACGGCATCCCGTTCGGGGACAGAAGCGCGGGGCCGCCGCTAGCGCGCCGGCACCGAGGCGCCGGCATAGGGGTCGTAGCCGGCCGGGGGCGGCGGCGGCCGGGCGGGGGCGGGCGCTTCGGCGGCGCGGGGCGTCGGCGGGATCGCCGCGAAATCGCCGGCGCCGAGCGAGGCCTGGATGCCGGCGACGATCGCCGACGCGCCGAACAGGAGGAAGCTGCCCGCGATCACGGTGAGCCCGTAGCGGACGTTCACCCGCCCCATCAGCATCATCAATCCGACCGAGGCGACGGCGATGATCGCGACGGTGGTGGCGACCGTGCCCAGCAGGGTCGCCTCGAGCCAGGAAACGGCCGCGATCAGCACGCTCGCGCCGGGCGGGTCGGCGAGCGAGCCGGTGCTGGCGAAAAGAAGGTGGTGCGGCATGATCATGCGTCCCGATCGGCGCGAGCCTGCCACGAAGCGGCGGCCGATTAAAGGCCGGGCGCATTGACGGGGACGGGCCCGGCCCCGTAGCAGGCTTCATGGCCGAGCCTCCGAGGAAGATGGCGCTGGTCGCCTCCAACGCCGAATCCGCGCAGGCGGCGGAGGCGATGCTGCGCGCGCGCTACGACTTCGTGCCGATGGAGGAGGCCAAGCTGATCGTCGCCCTGGGCGGCGACGGCTTCCTGCTGCACACGCTCCGGGAGCGGCTCAGCCTCGGCGAGGTCTGCCCGGTATTCGGGATGAACCGCGGCACGGTCGGCTTCCTGATGAACGAATGGCGGATCGACGGGCTGATCGAGCGGCTCGGCCGCGCCAAGGCGTTCACGGTGTCGCCGCTCGAGATGAGGGCGGTGACGGTCGAGGGCGAGGCGGTCAGCCACCATGCGATCAACGAAGTCTCGCTGCTGCGCGAAACCCGCGAGACGGCGTGGATCGAGATATCGGTCAACGGCCGGGTGGTGATGCCCGAGCTGGTCTGCGACGGCGTGCTGGCGGCGACCCCGGCCGGCTCGACCGCCTACAACCTTTCCGCCAACGGGCCGATCCTGCCCTTGGGCTCGAAGCTGGTGGCGCTGACCCCGATCAGCCCGTTCCGGCCGCGCCGCTGGCGCGGCGCGCTGATCCCCGACGACCTCAGGATCTCGTTTCGCGTGCTCGACCCCAAGAAGAGGCCGGTATCGGCGGTCGCCGACCAGGTCGAGGTCCGCGACGTCGCCACGGTCGAGGTCGGAGTCGACAAGAACGACGTGCTCACCTTGCTGTTCGACCCCGAGCACGCACTCGACGAGCGCATCGCGATGGAGCAGTTCGCGGTCTGAAATCCTTCGATACGCGTCTTCCCCCGTCCTGAGTAGGGACCGAGCGAGGTCGAGGGCCCGTATCGAAGGACAGGCTCAGTGCGAACGGAGGCCGCAGACCCATTCCAAACGCCTTGCGCTTGCGGAAACCCCGCTGCTATAGGCGCCGCTCGCCGAAGCGGCTGATCCCCGGTAGCTCAGTGGTAGAGCGTTCGACTGTTAATCGAATGGTCGCTGGTTCGAATCCGGCCCGGGGAGCCATTCGGCACTTCCCTCAACGCCGCCGCCCGTCACGCGCCCTCAGCCGCGCGCGCCGAATCTCGGCGAGCCGCGGCGAAACCTGTGCCCCTTCCGGCTTGACATCCTGGCGGGGCGGCCGCGTCGCCGCCCTGGGCCGCGGCGCCGGCTCGGCGCGCCGCTGCTCCGCCGGAGGCGCGGGCGCGGGCGTTTCGGGCGGACGCGCCGCCTGCGGAGGCGGTGCCGGCGCCGGAGCGCGGCCGCGCAGCCAGGCGTAGAGGCCGGCGGCGGCGATGAACAGGAAGGCCGCCGCGATCATTGCGATCAGCACCCGATGCCATTTGTGCGGCGCGGCCGGCGCTTCGATCGGCGGCGGCGGCGCGGCGGCGGCCTGGCGCGGGCCGGCCAAAACCGCGAGGCTCGCCTTGATCTTCAGCCAGCCCTGATGGTCCTCCTCGCCGCCCCAGTCGCCGATCGCCGCGAACTGGATCTGGTTGAACGGCATCGGCGGCATCCGCCCGTCGACCGAGGCCTGGATCAGCTTCGCCTGGTTGCGGGCGAGGTCGGCCTCGGCGCGCACCCATTGCGAGCGCGCCGCGCTTTCGGACCAGACCACGATCGCCGCCTTCGCCGCGCCGATCTGCTCGGCGATGACGTCGCTGTAGGAGAGATGCGGCGGCAGCTCCTCGTCCCACCAGACGCTGTAGCCCTGTTGCCGCACGGCCTCGGCGAGCCGGCGCACCGCGGCGCCGTCGGTCTTCGCATAGGAAATGAAGACGTCGGCCATGGCCGGCCCTCCCCCGCTTTCGCTTAGCATGAAGCCCAGGCGCGGTGAATGGAGCCGGCGGGCAGGAACCCCGGCGGACCGCGATCGGTTGGCCAGGCACCGGAATAGGAGGCGAAAATGGCAACTCGTACCCGCTCCCAGTCGAGCGGCGGCAATGGCGGCAGCGGCCTCGGCCAGGCCGGCGTGCTCGCCGCCGCGGCGATGGCCGGCGCCGCCGTCGGCCTCGCCGCCAATTACGGGCGCAAGATCGTCGCCCAGAACATGGCCGGCGACTGGACCGAGGCGCTCGCCGCCGAGCACCAGGCGGTGCTCGCCCTGTTCGACAGGCTCGAGACGACCGGCGACGAGCAGACCTGGATCCGCGCCCATACCCTGACCAGGATCAGGAACGCGCTCGGCAGGCACGCGCTCGAAGAGGAGAATGTCGTCTACCCGGCGCTGCGCGAAGCCAATCAGGCGCACGACGCCGACGCGCTCAATGCCGAGCACGGCTATGTCAAGACCTTCCTCTACGAGCTCGACAACATGCCCAAGGCCGGGCCCGCCTGGCTCGAGCGCGCCCGCGCCTTCCGCGCGATGCTCGAGGAGCATATCAGGATGGAGGAGGACCAGGTCTTCCCCGCCTTCCGCGCCGCCCTCACCGACGAGCAGAACGCGAAGCTCAGCGCGGCGATGGCGCGGGAGGGGATGAAGCTCGCTTAGACTTTCCCTCAAAGCCCCTCCCCATCAAGGGGAGGGGAGATAGTCGCTAGGCCACCGCGCCGTGACAATGCTTGAACTTGCGGCCCGAGCCGCAGGGACAGGGCGCGTTGCGGCTCGCGGGTGCGGTCACCTCGCCCATCGGGATCGCCGACGGCGCCGTCTGCAGCGGCGGCAGCCGCGACAGGATGGTGCCGGTGTCGGCGTCGATGTCCCAGGTGTCGTCGTCGCCGGTGAACGGATCGATATGGTGGGTGACGAAATCGGGCATCGGCGGCATATCCATCGGCCCCATCGAGAAGCGCGCGAGCGCCAGCGTCCTTGTGACGTCCTCGCGGATCAGGCCGAGCATCCGCTCGAACATCGCGAACGCCTCGTGCTTATATTCGTCGATCGGCTTCTTCTGGGCGTAGGCGCGCAGGTGGACGACCTGGCGGAGCGCGTCGAGCATCGAGAGATGCTCCTTCCAGTGATGGTCGAGCGACTGGAGCAATATCTCCTTCTCGATCTGGATCCAGCTCTCCGCGGGGATTTCGCGCGCCTTCTCCTCGACCTGGGCGTCGGCCAGCGCCTGGAGGCGCTCGACGAACATTTCGGGCTCGACCGCTTCCTCCTTCACCCACTCGTCGAACGGCGGCGCCAGCGCGAACACCGCGTCGACGCGCTGCGTGAGCAATTCGATGTCCCACTGCTCGGGATAGGAATTGGGCGGGATCGCCTCGCCGACGATCGTGTTGACCGTCTCCGCGCGCATGTCGTGGACGACCTCGCCGACCGTGTCGGCGTCCATGATGTCGGCGCGCTGCTCGTAGATCACCTTGCGCTGGTCGTTCATCACGTCGTCATATTCGACGACCTGCTTGCGGATGTCGTAATTGCGCGCCTCGACCTTCTTCTGCGCGGTCTCGATCGCCTTGGAGATCCAGGGCGAGATGATCGCCTCGCCGTCGGCGAGATTCTTGTTCATCAGCCGCGCGAACATGGTCTGCGGGCCGAAGATGCGCAAAAGGTCGTCGTCCAGCGACAGATAGAAGCGGCTGAGGCCGGGATCGCCCTGGCGGCCGGAGCGGCCGCGCAGCTGGTTGTCGATGCGCCGGCTCTCGTGGCGCTCGGTGCCGAGCACGAACAGGCCGCCGGCGGCGATCACCCGTTCCTTCTCCTCGGCGACCTCGGCACGGATCTTCTCCTCGGCCTTGTCGCGCGCCGGGCCGGGCTCCATCCCGCCGAGCTCGTCGGCGATTCGGAAGTCGATATTGCCGCCCAGCTGGATGTCGGTGCCGCGGCCGGCCATGTTGGTGGCGACGGTGACCGCGCCGGGCCGCCCGGCCTGGGCGACGATATGGGCCTCGCGCTCGTGCTCGCGGGCGTTCAGCACCTCGTGCCTGATCTTCGCCTTCTTGAGCCAGTCCGAGAGCAATTCGGATTTCTCGATCGAGACGGTGCCGACCAGGATCGGCTGGCCGGTCTTCTGCTTCTCCTTGATCGCCTCGACGATCGCGCCGAACTTGTCGTCCTGGTTCTTGTAGAATTCGTCGTCGTCGTCGGCGCGGCGGACCGGCATGTGGGTCGGGATCGAGACCACGTTCATCTTGTAGATGTCGTAGAATTCCGCGGCCTCGGTCGCGGCGGTGCCGGTCATGCCCGAGAGCTTGGGATACATGCGGAAATAGTTCTGGAAGGTGATCGAGGCGAGGGTCTGGTTCTCGGGCTCGATCTGGACGTTTTCCTTGGCCTCGACCGCCTGGTGGAGGCCCTCGGACCAGCGCCTGCCGTCCATCATCCGCCCGGTGAACGGGTCGATGATGACGATCTTGCCGTCCTTGACGATATAATCGATGTCGCGCTTGAACGCGACGTTCGCCTTCAGCGCCTGGTTGAGGTGGTGGACGACCTGGGTGTTCTCGTAATCGTAGAGGTTGGAGCCTTCCAGCAGCCCTTCCGCCTCGAGCAGCCGTTCCATCCGCTCGGTGCCGTCCTCGGTCAGGAGGACGCGCTTGTCCTTCTCGTCATATTCGTAATCGTCGGGCGCGGTCTCCTTCACGATCCGGTCGAGCGCCATGTAGAGCTCGGACTTGTCGTCGGTCGGGCCGGAGATGATCAAGGGCGTGCGCGCCTCGTCGATCAGGATCGAATCGACCTCGTCGACGATGCCGAAATTGAACGGCCGCTGCACCATCTGCTGCCGGTCGTACTTCATGTTGTCGCGCAGATAGTCGAAGCCAAGCTCGTTGTTGGTGCCGTAGGTGATGTCGGCATGATAGGCGTCGCGGCGCTGGGGATCGCTGAGATTGGGGACGATCACGCCGACGGTGAGGCCGAGGAACGAGTAGATCCGGCCCATCCATTCGGCGTCGCGATTGGCGAGATAGTCGTTGACGGTGACGACGTGGACGCCCTTGCCTTCGAGCGCGTTCAGATAGACCGCGAGCGTCGCCACCAGGGTCTTGCCCTCGCCGGTCTTCATCTCGGCGATCTCGCCGCGGTGGAGGACGATGCCGCCGATCAGCTGGACGTCGTAATGGCGCTGGCCCAGGGTGCGCACCGCCGCCTCGCGGACGGTGGCGAAGGCTTCCGGGAGCAGGTCGGTGAGCGTCTCGCCTTCTTCGAGCCGGGCCTTGAAGCGGTCGGTCTGGCCCTTCAATTCCTCGTCGGACAGCGCCTGCATCGCCGGCTCGAAGGCGTTGATCTTGTCGACGGTCTTGCGGAGCGAACGGACGTAGCGGTCGTTCGACGACCCGAAAATGGCTTTGGCAAATCCAGCGAGCATGGCGGAATCCTGATCTATGCAGCGTGGCTCCGGCCGCGGCCGAAGCGAAAACGAACGGGGAGGCAAAGCGGCGCCGAAGCGCGGGCCCTCACTCGATCAGCCGGTCCGCATAGAGGGGAATCGCGGCCGCGAGGTCGAACCGGGGCGGCGCGAAGACCGCGGCGATGCGCGGCGGAGCGGCGGCGACGGGCGCCTCGCGGCGCGCCACGAGCTGGACCTGCTTCAGGCACGGCGCCTCGGCCTGGACGGCGGCCGCATGGTGCAGCCGCGCCTCGGGCGGGCGGACGCCGGCGAAGGCGCCGGTGACCGCGCTCAGCATCGCCGAGAGGATGAGCAGGAATTCCATCGCGCCTGCGACATAGTGGCGCCACGCTCGAACGTCCATGCTTTCGTTGAAAAATTGGGCTTCGCGGCCTAGCGCGCCCGGCATGAAAACGTCCCTTGAAGGCGGCTGCGCCTGCGGCGCCGTCCGCTACCGCCTCGCGAGCGCGCCGTTCGACACCGGCTGGTGCCACTGCCGGCTCTGCCAGCTGGTCTCGGGCGCCCCGGCGATGGCCTTTTCCACCGTCCCGGCGGAGGATTTCGTCCTGATCGCCGGTGAAGGCGCGGTCGGAATCGTGGCGCTCACCCCATTCGGCCGGCGCCGCTTCTGCACGCGCTGCGGCACGCCGCTCACCATCGCGGTCGATTACCAGCCCGAGACGATCGACTTCACCGTCGCGACGCTCGACGATCCGGATGCGCTCGCGCCCGGCTTCCACATCTTCCGCGGCAGCAAGATCGCCTGGTTCGAGACCGTGGACGATCTGCCCCGCCACGACCGCTTCCGCCCAGATACGCGCGGCCTCGACGGAACCGAGCCGCCCAATTGACGGAGGAGGGCTCAGGCGGCGTCGAGATGCGGCCTGAGCGCGGCCTCAAGCTTGCGCAGCGGCATGTAGCCGTCGAGCCGCGCCGCCTCCTCGCCCGCCCGGAACAGGATGCAGGTGGGATAGGTCTCGACCCCGTAGCGGTCGGCCGTCGCCGGATTGGCGTCGACGTCGAGCTTGGCGACGATCAGCCGGTCCCTTTGCTGCGCGGCGAGCGCGCGCAGGCCGGGGCTCATCAGCCCGCAGGGGCCGCACCAGGGGGCGCCGAACGCGACGAGGATGAGGCGGCCGCGCTCGAGCACGTCGCGTGCAAAGCTCGCATCGGTGACGATGCGGACGATGCCCGCGCTCATCCCGCCTGCGCGACTCCGGCCGAGCTGGCGAGCGCGCCCTCGAGCCAGGCCTGGATTCGGCTCTTGGGCTCGGCGCCGACCTTGGTCGCTGCCGGGGCGCCGTTCCTGAACAGGATCATCGTCGGGATGCCGCGCACGCCATATTTGCCGGGCGCCACCGGATTCTCGTCGATGTTCAGCTTGACGATGCTGACCCGGTCGCCGAGCTCCCTGCCCAGCTCCTCGAGCGAGGGCGCGATCATCCGGCACGGGCCGCACCATTCCGCCCAGAAATCGACGAGCACCGGCCCGGACGCGTCGAGCACGTCGGCCTGGAAGGATGAATCGGTGACGGAAGCGAGGGCCATGGGGATCTCCTGGTCGGCGTTGACCCGCCATGTAGGGCGCGCCGCGGCCCGGCTCAAGGCGCGTAGGCGTCGAGCAGGGCGTCGGGGAGCGCGTGCAGCACCGGCGCGGCGGTGTAGACGAGCGCCGACTCGACCGGCCGGCCCGGGAAGATCGTCCGCAACGCGGCGCGATAGGCGGCCATCTGGCGCAGGTGCGGGGCGGGAATGTCGGCGAGCGCGGCCGGCGCCCGACGCCCGGTCTTGAAGTCGGCGACGAAGATGCGGTCGTCGCGGACCAGCAGCCGGTCGACCGTGCCGGCGACCACGATTCCGCCCGCCACCACCGCCGCGATCGGCGCCTCGGCGAGCGCGTCCGGCCCGAACAGCTCGGCGAAAGCGGGGTCGGCGATGACCCGGCAGGCGTCGGCCGCGAGCGCGGTCCGCAGGCCCGGATCGGCAATGCCCGCCGATTGCGCCAGCCAGCGTTCGGCCGCGGCCGGCCGCAGTTCGGCGGCCACGCCCGGCAGCCGCTCGAACAAGGCATGGAGCAGCCGACCGCGCAGCGCCGCCTGGCGCTGCTCCGGCCCCGGCGGCGGATCGGCGACGTCGTCCTCGCCCAAGGACGAGGGCGTGAGCGGGCGCGGCGGCCGCTCCTCGGCCGGGGCCGCCCGGTGCAGCCATGGCGGAAGATTCTGTTCTCTTTCAGAGATTTTCCGTACGACTTTCGCACGACTTTCGAGCGATCCGAACCGCAACTCCCGCCCCCAGCGGGCGGAGTCGGCCCAATCGGCGCCGAGCCCGGCGAGAGCGGTTTCGACGATGCGATACCAGCTCGCCGCGGCCGGCCCGGCGCGGTCGCGCGCGCCGAGGGCGCCGCCGATATAGAGCCGCTCCTCGGCGCGGGTGAGCGCGACGTAGAGCAGCCGCCAATGCTCCTCGCGGTCGAGCCGGTCCTGCTGCTCGATCTGGCTCTTGAGCGGCTCGGCCAGCTCGTCACGGCGCGGCCGGAAGACGGGAATTGCCGGCGCGCCCGCCTCGAGCCGGAGCCCGGCGATCGCGCCGCCGGGGCCGGCATTGTCCGGATTGGCGCAGGCGTCCGCCAGGATCACCACCGGCGCCTGCAGCCCCTTGGCGCCGTGGACGGTCATCACCCGCACCGCGTCGAGCGGCGCCGACGGGTCGCGGACGATCTCGACGTCGCCGCGCGCGAACCAGTCGAGAAAGGCCTGGAGCGAGGCCGAGGCCTGGCCCTCGAACTCGAGCGCCGAGGAGAGCAGCTCCTCGATCGGGTCGCGCGCCTCGGTGCCGAGCCGCTCGAGCAGCTTGCGCCGGCCCTCGAGGGGCCCCGACAGGATCGTCTCGAAGAAACCGTGCGGGGTTGCATAATCGGCCATGGCGAGGATCGCGCCGAGCCCTTCCGGCGCCCGCGCCCGGATATGCGGCCAGAGCGGGCCCTCGCGGCCATGCGCGGCGGCGAACAGCTGCTCCTGGCTCCAGCCGAACAAGGGCGAGACGAGCAGGGCGGCGAGGTTGAGGTCGTCGAGCGGCTGGGCGGCGAAGCGCGCCGCGGCGAGCAGGTCCTGCACCGCCAGCGGCGCTGACAGCAGCAGCCGGTCCACCCCCGCCACCGGCACGCCCTCGGCATGGAGCCGCGCGACCAGCAGCGCGGCGAGCTCGCCCCGCCGCCGCACCAGGATGAGGATGTCCTCGGGCTTCAGCGCCCGGCCGCGGCTGTCGAGGTGGAACGGATCGTCGAGCCAGGCGCGGACCTGCCGCGCCAGCTTGCGGGCATAAGCGCGCACCGCTTCGCCGAGCCAACCTTCCTCGCCGAGGTCCTCGTCCGCCTCTTCGGCATAAGCGCGCCACAGGGCGACCGAGCCGGGCCGGTCCGCATGGTGGCTCTCGTGCGGATTGGGCCGCCGCGGCAGGCCGAAGGCCTCGTGGCCGAGATCGCCGATCACCCGGTCGACGACGGCCAGGACCGGCGGCGGCGAGCGGAAGCTCCTGTCCATCGACAGGTCGAGAAATGCCGGCGGCAATTGGTCCGCCGGCATCCCCGCTTCGATTGCCGCCTCCCTGATCAAAGTCGCCTTGGCCTGAAAATAGCCGCGCGCCCGCTCGAATTCGGCTGGGTCCGTTCCCTGAAAGCCGAAGATCGCCTGTTTGAAGTCACCGACCGTGAAGATCGTGCGATGGTGCCCGCTCGCGCCCTCGCCTGCGAAGAACTCGGCGACTAACGCATCGACGATGTTCCACTGGCTCGCGTTGGTGTCCTGCGCCTCGTCGACGAGGATATGGCCGGTCCGGCGGTCGAGCTTGTAGCGCACCCACTCGCCCATGCCTGAGGTAAGCAGCAGCCGCTCGGCCTCGCGGATCAAATCGTCGAAATCGACCACGCCGGCAGCACGCTTGGCGTCCGCATAAGCGAGCGCGAACGCCTGCCCGGCGCGGAGGCCGGCGGCGAGCACGCCGACCATGGCGGCGAGCCCGACCCTCGCCAGCAGCCCGGCGCAGGCCTCGGCGAGCCTCGCCGCCAGCGCCTCGTAGCCCGGCTCCGCCCTCAGCAGGCCGGCGGCGGCCCTGCGCGGATCGCCCGATTTGGTGAGCACGACGCCGGCGAGATCGGCGAGGCCCGCGGCCCGGCCCGCGCCGTCCCTGGCCAGCCAGGCCGCGATCGCGTCGCAGCATTGCAGCCCGGTCGCGGTGCCCCAGCCGCGGTTGGCGGCGGCGACGGCGGCGAGCAAGTCCGAGTCGAACGCCTCGCATTCGGCGGCGATCGCCTCGCCGATGTCGCCGAGCGGCAGGCCGAAGCCGAGCCGGAGCCGCGCCTCGATGCCCGGGCGCGGGCCGAGCCACGCCATCGCCGCGGGCGCGGCCGCGCAGGCCCTGAGGAAGCGCTCGGCGCCGCTTTCGCCGAGCCTGAGGCTGAGCGCCTGCAGGTCCCGGATCAGGCCGGCATCGCCCTGCTCCTCGGCGCGGACCAGCAGATCGGCGAGGGTGGCGCGGGCCAGCAATTGCTCCTCGCGGCCCTCGAGCGGGCGGAAGCCCGGCGCGAGCCCGGCTTCGGACGGGAAGGCCGCGAGCAGGCTCTGGGCGAAGGCGTGGATGGTCTGGATGCGCAGGCCCCCGCCCGGCGAATCGAGGACTCGCGCGAACAGGGTCCGCGCCCGCGCCCGAGTCTCGGGGCCGGGATCCTCGCCGAGCATCACCAGCTCGTGGCCGAGATCGGTATCCTTGAGCCGCACCCAATGCGCGAGGCGCTTGTGGATTCGCCCCGCCATCTCGGCGGCGCCCGCCTTGGTGAAGGTGAGGCAGAGGATCGAGGCGGGATCGACGCCGGCGAGCAGCAGCCTCAGCACCCGCGCGGTCAGCACATGGGTCTTGCCGGTCCCGGCCGAGGCGGACAGCGCCGCATGGTCGCGCGGATGCGAGGCGCGCAGCTGGTCGCCTTCGAGCAGGGCGAGCGGGCGGAGGCGGTTGGGCATCGGCGGCGAAGGCTAGCGCTCTCCGCCCGCCGCGTCACCCTCGCCGCGAATTCAGAAAATCCACGCCCCCGCGACGAAGGCAACGACCGCGATCATCCAGTCGCGCGGCTGTATCCTGCTCAGGTCCATCTCGTCCTCCTGGCTTGCACCGAGTGTATTAGTTAGATAATACACATGGCGCCAGTCCGCAAGAGGGGATGCCGTAAAGGGCCTTCCAGCCGAGCGCGACCAGCCAGTGAAGCGCGATCGCCGGCCAGATCGAGCGGGTGGACAAGGTGAGGCGGGCGCAGAGGAAGCCGAGCACGAAGGTGCCGGCGAGGAACCACCAGGACCAGGCATAGGGCGCCCAGAGCGGAGCGTAGAAATAGGTCTGGAGGGGATGCCAGAGCGCGAACAGGAGCGCCGACAGCAGCTCCGGCCCGAGGCCGCTCGCGCCGTCCGCGGGCGGCTTCAGGAGGATGCCGCGGAACAGGGTCTCTTCGGTCAGCGCCGTGCCGAGCGCGGCGAGCGCGCCGATGCCGAGCAGGAAGGCGAGGTCGGGCTGCCAGGGGATGAGGCCGAGCCGGTCGAGCAGCCAGGACAGAGCGAGCAGACCCGCCAGCAGCCCCAGCACCTTTGCCCAGGATGCAAGGCCCGGTATGGTTGAAAACAGGCCGCGCAGCCGCGCCAGCACGCCGGGCGACCGGTAGGGCGGCGGCGGGATCTGCGGCGGCGGCGGCCCCGCCTCGGTCTCCACCTCGAACTGCGCCGGCAGGTTCACGGGCCGGTAGGCGGGAAGCGCGTCGATCCGGGCGAGCAGCGAGCTGTGGACGACGGCCGGTCCCGAGTCGGCCAGATTCTGCGGGCGGTTGGGGATCGGCCGCGGCTCGGCCCAGGGGATATAGAGGCCGAGAAAAGCGAGCCGCCGCGGCCATTCCTTCAGCCGGGCGAGCTTGGGCACGAACTCGAAGATCCACCAGGCGCCGGTCAGCGACTTGTGAAGCTGCGCCGTCGGGCTCGGCGGGACATAGTCGAAGCGATGCTCCGGGCTCGGCGGAGGGCCGCCCGCGCCGAGATGCGCGAGCAAAGGCAGGTCGAGCGCGAGCCCCGCCTTGGCCGCCTCTTCGGCCATCCACAGCAACGGATATTTGGAGAGCCCGCTCTCGACCTCCGGATAGCCGCCGCCGACGTCGGAATGGACGCCGGCGAACCAGACCTGGCGGATGTCCTGGTCGCGGTTCTTCGACGGATCGTCGGGATCCGGCTTGAACGGCTGCGGATCCTGCCAGTGGTTGAGCCGGAACATCCGCCGCCGCTCGTCGACCGAGATGGCGTGGCGGAAAATCTCGACGCGGCTGTTCCGGCGCGTGAAGGGAAGCGTGAGCGGCCAGGGCAGGAAGAAGAATTTGGCGTTGGGGGTCAGGACCGAGGAGACGGTATCCCAGACGCCGATGAAGCGGATGGTGGCGAGCCGGCTCTTGGCGACGCGGGCGAAATCGCCGCCGATCTTGAAGTCGCCGGTGTCGCCGGACTTCTTGTAGGCGACGAGCGCGTAGCCGCACAGATTGAGCTGCTCCGCATCGAGCAGGCCGAGCAGGCGGATGAAGCCGGCGAGGACGCGGGCGGTGTAGGCGCCGCGGCTGAAGCCGAACAGATAGATTTCGTCGCCTTCCCGCCAGGTGCGGCACAGCCAGGAATAGGCGCCGAGGACATTGTCGTCGAGGCCGAGGCCGAGGGCGAGGCCGAGCACGCCCTGGACCTTGACCGCCAGCTGCCGCCACCAGCCCGGCTGGCCGATCGTGCCGACGCCGGGATCGTAATAGACGAGCTGCGCGTCGCTCTTCTCGATCACCCGATAGAGCTTCAGCACATTGGAAAGGTTGACCCCGATCTCGTTGCCGGTGCCGTCGAGGCAGACGATCAGCTTGCGCGCCATAGGACTTCCCCCCGCGGCGAATTGGTCACCCGCGCCGCGGCCGAGTCAAGCGAAAGCCGGTCCGATCAGGATTGGGTGCGGGCGCCGAACAAGGGCAGGGTCTCGGCGCCGAGCGCGCCCTCGATCTCGAGCAGCCTGAGCTTGGTCGCGCGGCCGCCGGGCGCGGAGAAGCCGCCCATGCCGCCGTCGGCCGCGGTGATCCGGTGGCAGGGCACGACGATCGGCCAGGGATTGCGGCCCAGCGCCTGGCCCACCGCCCGCGCCTGGCCGGGATCGCCGAGTCGCTCGGCGAGCGCGCCGTAGGTGGTGGTCCGGCCGCGCGGAATCGCCCGCGCCGCGAGATAGACCGCGCGCTCGAAGGCGCTGACTCGTCGCCAGTCGAGCACGAGATCGTCGAAATCGTCCGCGGCGCCGGCCAGCGCCGCCTCGATCCGCGCCATCGCGCCTTCGATCGCCGGCGTCGGCGGGCTGTTGTGCGCGTCGGGAAAGCGCCGCTGCAGGCGCCGCACCGCCGCGCCGCGGCCCGATTCGGGCAGCTGGGTGCCGGCGATTCCGCGCGCGTCCCAGACGATCGCGCAAAGACCGAGCGCCGTATCGAAGAAGGCGTAGCTCAACCTGGCCATGCCGCGATCCTAGCCGATCCGGATCGCGCTGGCGTCCCGCTTTTTGCGGTCATTCTTGACAGCGCGGCCCCCTCCTTTACTCTCGGCCGATCGATGGAGCACCGACACTGAAATGGCTGCCTCGGTCGGGGGCCTGCTCTGTCAGGGGAGAGCAACAATGAAACCCACGCGTAAACTGAGCCGGCGCTCGTTCCTCGGACGCGTCGCGGGCGGGGCGATCGCCGGCGGCGCGGCGCTGACCGTGCTCGGCACCCCGGCCGAGGCGCAGGTCAGCGACAGCGACAGCGGCCCCAATTCCGACCCGCCCGGCCGCGGCCGCGGCAACGGCGTCAGCGACAGCGACAGCGGCCCCAATTCCGATCCGCCCGGCCGCGGCCGCGGCAGCGGCTACAGCGACAGCGACAGCGGTCCCAATTCCGACCCGCCGGGCCGCGGGCGCGGATCGCGCACCAGCGGCATCACCGACCATGACACCGGCCGCTATGCCGATCCCGCCGGCAACGGCCGCGGGCGGCGGCGCACCGGCATCACCGACGGCGATTCGGGCGGCAACGCCGATCCGGCCGGCGACGGCCGCGGCCGCCGCGGCCGCCGCTGCAGCGGCCTCACCGACAGCGACACCGGGCGCTGGGCCGATCCGGCGCGCTGCGGACGCGGCCGGCACCACTAGCCGGCGCGAACGCGCTTCGGGGGACGGCGGCACGCCCGCCGTCCCTTCTGTTTTGACCGCCGAGTCTTTAAGGACGGGAAACCATGGCCCGAGAACCTTCCTATCCCGACGACGCGCCGGTCGCGCCGGGCGCGGGCGCGGGCGCGCCGGTGCCGGAAGAGAAGAAGCCGGCTTCGGCCCGCACCAAGCATCTCGTCACCGGCGCCGCGATCGGGATCGGCTCCGCCGCTCTGGTCGCGGCCCTGCTCTACGCCAACCGCTCGCGCAAACGAAAATAGTGACTGTCACTATTTTCAGGTCGGTTCGGCCGCCGCCAGCGCGAGGATCCGTTCCAGCACCGCCGGGTGGAGCGGCTGGGTGAATTCGCAGGTGAATCGATAGCCGTCGACCGCGACGATCCGCGCCGGCCAGCCTTCGAGCCCGGGCAGCACGATCCAGAGCAGCGCGCCGACCCGCAAGGCGGCGAAGCAATCGAACGCGACCGAGCGGGTGGTGATCGACGCCACCTCGATCGTCCAGCGCCGAGTCCCCTCGCGTACCCGTGCCGGCAGGTTGAGCGCGATCCCCTCCCCGCCCGGCTCGGCCCCATTTTCGGCCGGCGGCTCGGGCGGCGGCGCGAACGGCGCGCCGGCCTGCGCGAAATGGCTCCGGCGCCGCTCCTTCAGCCAGAGCATCAGCTCCTGCCAGCTCAATTCCGGCAGGAAGGCGATGCCGGCGAGCCGGCCCTGGGTCCAGCGCACCACGCCCTCGACCGGGCGCATCCCCTCGAGCGTGACGGTCACCCTGAGCTCGGGCTTGAGCGCGAACGGCACGTCGAGCTTGACCCCGCCCTGCGAGACGTCGCGGCTGGTCACCAGCTCGGTCCAGCCTTCGGCTTCGAGCAGGGCCGAGCAGATCAGCTCGACGCGCGGCATGCGGCGGCGCTCGCCGGGCTGGCTGACGATATCCTGGGCGATGAACGCGAAGACGTCGACCTGGGTGTCGAACGAAAGGCCGACCTCGCCGCCGCGCCGCCAGGCGACATGGCCGGCGAGCTGCTCGCCATTGACCAGCTCGAGCTCGAGCCGCTGGCCGATCTCGACGTCGTGGTCGCAATGGAGGATGGCGCCGCCGGCGCTCAGCTTGCGGACCGCGCAGGCCTGGCGCATGCTGCCCGAGATGAGCGCGCCCGGCCTGAGGGCGGACTCTTCGTCGCCTTCCAGGCCGGCCTCGGCTATCGGCACCTCGCCGGACAGCGAATAGATCGTTTCCACGCTGACTCTCACAAACCGCCGGCCTTCACCCGCCGGCCCCGGTATTCTCCGCCTGCAACGTTAACGAATTGCTAACCTCGGACCCCTTCGCGACGGCATTTGCAGACGCCTGAGAGGGCGCTATGTGCGGATCGGGGAGCGCCCGCGCGCTGCCGCCGGGAGCTCCTGTGTGGACTTGAGTGCCGTCAACTTCGCCGACCTCGTGCCGTTCATCCTGGTGGGCTTCGCCGCCCAGCTCGTCGACGGCGCGCTCGGCATGGCGTTCGGGGTGATTTCGAGCACCCTGCTGATCACCCTCGGCATCAATCCGGCGGCCGCCTCGGCCAGCGTCCACGCGGTCGAGGTCTTCACCACCGGCGCTTCCGGGATCAGCCACGTGCTCCACAAGAACGTCAACTGGAAGCTGTTCCGGCGGATCGTCATCCCCGGCGTCATCGGCGGCATCATCGGGGCCTATGGGCTCACCTTGGCGATGGACAGCGCGCGGCCGTTCGTGCTCGCCTATCTGGTCGCGATCGGGCTCTACCTGTTGTGGCGCGGCATCCGCCACGGCCATCAGGAAAGAAAGCCGCGCATCGTCGAGCCGCTCGGCTTCATCGGCGGCTTCCTCGACGCCGCCGGCGGCGGCGGCTGGGGTCCGGTCGTGACCTCGAACCTGCTCGTCCAGGGCGCGCACCCGAGGAAGGTCATTGGCACCGTCAACACCGCCGAATTCTTCCTGTCGGTCACCATTTCGGCGACCTTCATCGCCTCCCTCGGCTTCGAGGCCTTCACGATGGCGATGGCGGGGCTGCTGATCGGCGGCCTCGCGGCCGCGCCGCTCGGCGGCTATTTCGCCAAGCGCATCCCCGGGCGGGCGCTGCTGATCATGGTCGGCACGGTGCTGGTCGTGACCAGCGCCTACGGCATCTGGAAGGCGCTCGCCTAGAAAACAGAGGCAGTTGGAAAACAGGGACAGTCCCTCTTTTCCCTCCCGCCCCCTAGAGGGGGACAGTCCCCCTGCCGGGGACAGTCCCACCCCCGGGGACAGTCCCACCCCCGGGGACTGTCCCCGCCCTCATCCGGGGACAGTCCCCGCCCTCATTCGCGGCCGTACCATTCGTCGCGGCGCATCAGCTGGTCATAGTCGCCATAAGGCGCATATTCGGGGTGGAGCTTGGCGGTGAAGGGCGCCGCGCCGGTCAGCCACTCACCCGCGGCGAAGGCGAAGTTGCGTTCGGCCATGGCGGTGAATTCCGCGGCGTCGATCCCGCTGCGGCCGCCGACCGGGCTCTTGACGTAGCCCAATGCGCCGGTTGGGGCGCGCGCCAGGCTCCAATATTCGAAGCAGGCGGCGGCGCCCTCGATGCCGTCGAAGCCGCCATGGTCGGCGATCAGGCCGAGCAGCCCCAATTGCAGCGAGAAGCCGTCGCGCACCGCCCGCCCGCTCGGCGGCGTTCCGGTCTTGTAGTCGACGATGGCGAGGCCGCCGTCGGCGAGCCGGTCGATCCGGTCGGCGACGCCGCGCAGGCGGACCCCGGCGAGATCGCAGGCGCCCTTCGCCTCGGCCGCCAGCGGCCGCCGCCCAGCGGCGCGGTTGGCCTCGACCTGGGCGGCGATGAAGTCGATCGCCTCGGTGAGCCGCGGCTGCCAGAGCGCGCGCATCAGCGGATGCGCCTCCTGCGAGGTGAGCAGCGCGTCGGCCCGGGCGCGCAGCCTGGCCGGATCGCAATCGTCCTCCTTCATCCAGGCTTCGAGCACCGCGTGGACGGCGCTGCCGCGCCAGGCGGCGCTGGGGTCGGCATCGACCGGGTCGAGCGCCCTCAGGCCGAGCATCTTGCGCGCGTAAAAGGCGTAGGGATCGGCCTTCAGCCGATCGACCTCGGTCACCGAGATCGTCCGCGGGCGCCGGTCGGCGGCCGGCGACGGCGCCGGCCGCGGCGCCGGGCGGTAGGATTCGGGCCGGTCGAGCGCCGCCGCCCATTTGCGCAGGTGCGGCGCGCGGGTGACGCCGCCGGTGATCGCCTCGAGCCGCAGCCAGAAGCGCGAGGCGATGGCGGGCGCGCGCGCGTCGCGCCGCGCCCGAGTCACCAGCACCTGCCGCGCCCCCAGCGCGCAGGCGAAATCGTGCGCGGCGAGCCCGATCCGCCGCTCCAGCGAGGGCAGGCCGAGCTCGGCGCGCAGCCGCGGCGCCAGCCAGGGGTCGGGCGCGGGCAAAGCCGGCCAGACGCCTTCGTTGAGGCCGCCGAGCACGAGCAGGTCGGCATGCTGGAGCCGCGCCTCGATCAGGCCCCAGATGGCGAGGCGCGGATGCTGGCCGTAGGGCGGCCGCACCGCCGCCGCCGCCATCAGCCGCTCGAGCATCGCCGGCAAATGGCGGGCGCTGACCCGCTCCGGCCCCTGCCCCGCCGCCGCCTCGAGCCCGGCCAGCAGCTCGGCGGCGGCCCGGCCGGCCGGCCCCGACCAGGCCGCATCGCCGGCGAGGCGAGACGCCGTGCTTCGCAGCGCCGCCAGCAGCGCCGGCAGGTCCTTGCCGGCCTCGAACGCGGCTTCCAGCGGCGCCAGCAGCGCGGCGGCGCCGTCCCACCAGCCCGCCGCTTTCCCTTCGAGCCGTTCGGCGATGCCGGCGAGCCCGGCCGGCGGGCGCGGCCCGCGCAGGGCGAGGTCGAGCAGGCGCGCGCCGTCCAGCCAGTCGAGCCGGTCCGGGCCGCCGCCCACCAGCGGATGCTTGAGCAAGGCGAGCAGCGGCACCGGCGCGAACCGCTCGGCGGCCGCGGCGGCGGCGGCGAGCAGCAGCGTCCCCGGCGGGGTCTGCGAGAGCGGCCGGCCGGCGCTGTCGTCGGCCTCGACCCCCCAGCGCTTCAGATGCGCCGAGACGCGCCGCGCCAGCGCCCGGTCCGGCGTCACCAAAGCGGCGGTCCGCCCGGGCTCTTCCAGCGCCTCGCGGAGCGCCAGCGCGATCGCCTGCGCCTCCTCGGCCGGATCGGCGAGCTCGAGCGCGCGGACCCCGGGCAGCCGCCGCTCGGCCGGCTTCAGGCGCTGCCATTTCTCGGTGAACTGGGCCGGCGCCATGGCGTTGGCGATCGCCCGGCTGCGCGCCGCCGGCGCGTCGCGGCCGCTGCCCCAGCGCCAGCGCGCGACCTCGGCCCGGGCGACCCCCATCCGGTCGAGCAGCAGCTTCAGCGGGAATTGCGGATGGGTCTCGATCGCCGGCCGGCGCCGGCCATTCTCGTCGGGCTGATGCGGGCCGAGCGCTTCCCATTCCTCCTCGGGCAGCTCGAGATCGAGCGCCGGCAGCACCACCAATCCGGCGTCGAGCCGCGCCACGACCCCGAGCAGCCGCGCCACCGCCGGGGCGGCGGTGGTGATGCCCGCCGCGCAGACGAAGCCGGCCGGCGGCCGATCGCGCCAGCGCCGCGCGACCGCCCGCAGCAGCCGGTTGCGACGGTCGGCGAGGTCGATCACGCCGCGGTCGCGCAGCACCTCGGGCCAGTCGAGCAGGATCAGCCGCAACTGGTCGAGCGACTTCTGCCAGTGCAGCGACAGCTCGGGCAGGTCGGCGGCGAAGCCGGCGAGACGGCCGGGCTCGATCTCCTCGATCAGCAATTGATCGAGCGTCCGCGCCAGCTCGCCGGCGAGCCGCAGCGCCTCGGCCGCGTCCGCGCCGAGGTGGGTCTGGACCAGCCGCGCGAGCAGCATCAGCCGCAATTCCGGCTCGATCGCCGGCGGCACCGGCGCCGGTTGCGGCTCGAGCGGCTCCAGCATCGCCCCGATCCGCTCGTCCAGCTCGGGGTCGCCGACCGGGACCAGCCGCGGCAGCAGCAGCCCGCCGCCCGAACGCCGCACGAAGGCGTCCTGGATCGCCCGCGCCGCGCGGTTGTTCGGGAGGAGCAGGATTCCCCGCGCGAGCCCGGTCCTTTCCCGCCCGAACCGCGCGATCAGCCCGGCCGCGAGCGCGTCGGCGAAGGCGCGGTGCGGCGGAATGGTGAAGACCTTGGGATGCACGGCGGGAAGCCTAGCGCTGCCGCCAAGGGGAAGGAATGGGCCTTTTCTTCAGGCGCCGCTCAGGATCGCTTCGGCCCCGGCGATGCTTTCGGGGCGGCCGATGTCGAACCAGAGGCCCTGGTGGACCGCGCCGAAGCAGCGGCCGGCCGCGATCGCCCGGTCCCAGAGGACGTTGGTCGAGAACGGCCCCGCGGGCAGCGCACCCTCGAACAATCGCTTCGAGAGCATCTGGATGCCGGTGAAGACGAACGGCGCCACCCCGTTGCGCTTGCGCCGCTTGAGCGCGCCGGCGGCGCTCATATGGAAGTCGCCGCGGCCGTTGTGGCAATAAGCGCGGGCGAGCGGCACGAGCAACAGCAGGGCATCCATCCGCGCCTCGTCCCAGCCCGACGCGAGCAGCCGCAGCGTATCGACCGGCCCGTCGATCCAGAGGTTGTCGCTGTTGACCGCGAGGAACGGATCGGCATCGATCAGGGGCAGCGCATGGCTGAGCCCGCCGCCGGTTTCGAGCAACAGGCTGCGCTCATCGGACACAGCGATCTCAATATCTTCGGATCGGTTCTTGAGATGCGCTTCGAGCGCGCTCGCGAGATAATGGACGTTGACGACCGCCTTTTCGACGCCGGCCGCGCGCAGCCGGCCGAGGCAATGGTCGATCAGCGCGCGCCCGGCCACCTCGATCAGCGGCTTCGGCCGGGTCGCGGTCAGCGGCCGCATCCTCTTGCCGAGCCCGGCCGCCATCACCATCGCCGTCCTCGGCACCGCCGCGACCGGATCGGGCCTCAGCGCCAGCGGCTTTCTGTAGCGGCTCACGACCAGGCCGCCGCGCGGCCGCCCGCCGGCACGTTGGCGTCGAACCAGGCCTTGACCGGCGCCAGCGCGGGCGCGGCGAGATTGCGCTCGAGCAGGCCCCACATGCGCGGCTGGAACTGGGTGTAGTGCGGCTTGCCGTCGCGCTTCCAGAGCCGGGTGAAGACGCCGAGGATGCGGGTGTTGCGCTGCGCCGCGAGCGCCCAATAGGCGCTTTCGAAGGCCGCCCCCTGGCCGGTGGCGTCGCGGTAGCGGTCGAGCATCGCCCGCTCGACCGCCGGAGTGACGTCGCGGCGCGCATCCTCGAGCACCGAGACGAGATCGTAGGCGGGATGGCCGGCGACCGCGTCCTGGAAGTCGAGCAGGCCGAAATGGCGGATGCCGCCGCGGCCGGCGACCAGCATGATATTCTCGGCATGATAGTCGCGCAGCACGGTGACCGGGCCGAGGCCGTCGGCGGCGACCGGCGCCAGCGCGGCCCGCCACGCGCCCCGCCAGGAATCCATGTCGACGTCGAGCCCGAGCGCGGGACAATACCAGTCGGGGAACAGCTGCAGCTCCTCGAGCCACTGGTCGAGCCCGTGCGGCCTGAGGCCCGGCATCGGCGGGTGGCGGTGGAGATGGACGAGCAGGTCGACGGCGAGCGCGTAGAGCTCGGCTTCCCGGGCCGGGACCGCGTCGAGCGCCTCACGCAGGCGCTCGTCGCCGAAATCGTCGATCAAGAGCAGGCCGCGGTCGAGGTCGTGGGCGAGGATCGACGGCGCCGACAGGCCGGTGCCGAGCAGCCATTGGGCGACGGCGATGAACGGCCGCGGATCCTCGTGCGGCGGCGGCGCGTCCATCAGCACCGCCCGCCGGTCGCCGTCGACGACGCGGAAATAGCGGCGGAAGCTGGCGTCGCCCGCCAGCGGCCGGATCTCGCACCCCTGCCAGCCATGGGCGGCGAGGAAATCGGGCGCCTCGGCGGGCGGAATCATCGGGGCGGCCATCGCTCCCCCCAAGCGGGCGGCACCTGGGCTGTCAAGACGCGGCTCCCGCCGTCGACCGCGAGCGTCAGGCGCAGCGCGTCGGGCCACAGCCGCGGCAACCGTTCCGGCCATTCGATCACCAGCGCGGCCGCGTCGCGGGCGTCGTCGAGGCCGATCTCGTCGAGCTCCGCCGCCCGCTCGATCCGGTAGAGATCGACGTGCCAGAGCGGAATGCGGGTATCGGGCGGCGCATAGGCCTGGACGATCGGGAAGGTCGGGCTGGCGACGTCGCCCTCGTGGCCGAGCCCGCGCAGCAGCCCGCGCGCCAGCGTCGTCTTGCCCGCCCCGAGCGCGCCGTAAAGGGCGATCACGTCATCTTCGCGCAGCGCCTTCCCCAGCGCCGCGCCGAACGCCTCGGTCGCCGCGACATCGGCCAAACGGATCATTCGGCGACGCGCGCCGCGGCGTAATCGGCGCGCTGCTCGGCGGTGCGCGGCAGGCGGATGGTGACGGTCGTCCCCTCCCCCTCCTTGGACTGGAGCTGGATGGTGCCACCATGCGCCTCGACGAACTGGCGGGCGAGCGGCAGGCCGAGCCCGACCGCCGCCTGCTCCTCGCCGCGGCCCTCGGCGGTGCGCTGGAAGCGGTCGAACACCCGCGCCTGGTCGGCCGGGGCGATGCCGCGGCCATTGTCGGAGACGATGATCCGCGCCGCGTCGCGCCCGCCCTCGGCGCGCAGCAGCACCCGCCCGCCCGCATCGGTGTAGAGAAGCGCGTTCCTGAGCACGTTGCCGACCGCCTGGTTGAGCCGCCGGCGGTCGCCGGTGACGATGCCGACCGAGGGCTTCACCTGCACCGCGAGCTCGACGCCCTGGCGCTCGGCCAGCGCCCGTACCTCCTCGGCCAGCTCGCCGCAGAGATCCGCGAGCACCACCTCTTCCTCGGCGAGCAGCAGGCTGCCGGTGTCGCTCTGGGTCAGGTCGAGGACGTTGTCGATCAGCGCGCCCAATCGGGCGACGCTGTCGAGGATCGCCGCGACATATTCGCTCGCCATCGGCGTCAGCTCGCCCGCATATCCCTCCGCCATCATCTCCGCGAAGCCGCCGATCGAGGTCAGCGGCGTGCGCAATTCGTAGCTCATGTTGGAGACGAAGGCGGTCTTGAGCCGGTCGGCTTCCTCGAGCGCCTCGTTGCGGTCGCGCAGCGCCGCCTCGACCTTCCGGCTGTCGGAAATGTCGAGCATCGTGAAGAGCGCGTTGCCGTCGGGCAGCGGCACCGCGGCGAACTCGAACTCGCGCCCGTCGAGCATCGTCACCCGGCCCGACCTCTGCTTGCGCTCGACGGTGGCGCTGCGCACCAGCTCGCGGACCAGGCCGGCATGGCTGGCGCGCTTCAGCCGCGCCGACAGATGCGGCGCCAGCGCGTCGACGCGCGGATGGCCGGCGAGCTGCTCCTCGTCGAACCCCCAGAGCTCCTTGAAGCGGTTGTTCCAGAGGTTGAGGCGGCCGTCCGAGGCGAACACGCCGACCGCCTCGAACAGATTGTCGAAGGTGGCGGTGCGCACCCTGAGCAACGTGTCGCGCGCCGAGGCGAGCTGGATCTGCTCGGTGCGGTCCTCGAAGATGGTGAGGAGGCCGCCGTCGGGCAGCGGCTGGGCGACGACGCGAAGATGCTTGCCGCCGGGCAGCAGCCAATCCTCCTCGTCGGCGGCGAGGCCGCTGGTGAACCATTCGCGGTGCGCCGCCTTCCAGTCCGGAAAGTCGCGCACTTCGGGCAGATTGCCCGCCTCGCGCATCGCATCGATGACCCGGTCGAACTCGGGGCGGTCGGCGAGGAAATCGGCGGTCAGCGAGAACAGGCGCGCGAACGGCTGGTTGAAGAAGATCAGGCTGCGGTCGCGGCCGAACTGGGCGACGCCCGCCGACAGCCGGTCGAGCATGTCGCGCTGGGCGCGGACGAAGCGGTTCAGCTCGGCCCGCGCCTGCTCCTGGTCCTCGACGTCGATCGCATAGCCGGCGACGCCGTTCGGCCCCAAGGGGATCTCGACCACCTGCATCATCCGCCGCTCGCCGGCGACCGTCGCCGGGACGGTCCGGAAGGAGGCTTCCTGGCGGTCGCGCACCTCGGCCGCGTCGGCGAGCGGGCTGCGGCCGTCGGCCTCGTCGATCAGCTCGGTCCCCTCGGCGACGACCGCCGCGGCATCGCCGCCCTCGACCGCCTCGACATAGGCGCCGTTGACCATCACCAGCCTCAAGTCCGGTCCGCGGTGCCACATTGGGAAGGGCGCCGCCTCGATCAGCCCGGTCAGCGCGTCGAGCGCCTCCGACCGCCGCTCGAGCTGGTCGGAGAGGCGCGCCGCATCCTCCTCCGCCGCGGTGACGTCGACGAACCAGAGCAGGGCCGAGCGTTCGGCGAAGCCGGCCGGGGCCGGGCCCGCCTCGATCCGGAAGATCCGCGCCGATCCGGCCGGCCGCACCACGGTGCCGACCCGGCCGCCGGCGGCCGCCTCGCCGACCAGCCGCCCGAGCTCGGCCGCCGCGTCGAGCGGGAACGGCGCCTCCTCGCCGAACAGGGCCAGCCAGCGCGGCGGCAGCGCATCGAGGCCGAGCGCGCCGGCGAGCCTCTCGGGGCCGCTGATCGTGCCGTCCGCCGCCACCGCCAGCGGCATCGCCGGCCCGGCCTGGAGCAAGGCGGCGAGCCGGACATTGTCGTCGATCAGAGCGCGTGCCGCCGCCTCGCGCCGCGCCCCCCTGATCCCGGCCCAGACCGCGACCGCCAGCCACGCGCCCGCGACGAGCGCGATCAGGGCCGCGAGCAGGGGGGAAAGGGTCATCCCGTCTGTCTAGTGCGGAAGCGGGGCGAAAAGAAAGGGGCGGACCCGAAGGCCCGCCCCGAGGATGTTCGATCCGGCGCGCTTTAGCGGAAGTTCACGTTCACGCCGGCGTAGAAGTAACGGCCGACCGAGTCGAACGGATCGCCGCCGGCGGTGCCGAGCAGGCCGAGCGGCGGCCGGCGGTCGGCGATGTTGTCGATGCCGCCGTAGAAGCTGAACTGCTCGTTCACCTGATAGCCGATCCGCACGCTGTGGTAGAACACGTCCGGATAATAGACCTGCGGGAACTGGTCCGCGTTGAGCGGCGGCAGCGTCGTGATCGTATCGAGGGTGCAGCCGATGCCGGCCGGCGGCGCGGCCGCATAGGGTGTCGTGCACACGCCCTGGAAGCTGTTCTGCGCCTCGTAGGTGCCGATCGTCTGCTTGCCGATATACCTGAGGTTGTAGGTGATATCGAGCGCGCCGAAATCGTAGTTCAGGTTGAAGTTCGCCGCGAACACCGGATCGCCGAGCTCGGAGCGCTGGCGGTTCGGAATGTCGCCCCGCGTCGGATCGGTATAATTGTCGAGCGTGAAGACGTAGGTTCCGATCGCCCGCGCGCTGAGCCGATGGCCGTTGCCGAAGGTCCGGCGATAGGCGATCTCGACGTCGAGGCCCTCGGTGATCTGACGCGCGAAGTTGGTGCCCGACGACAACACCGCCGGGTTGATGAACAGGCCCGTGGCCGCATCGCGGTTGACCGTGGTGCAGAACGGATTGTTGATCCCCTGCGGCGCATCGAAGCAGTTGTTGATGATCGTCTGCGCCGAGAGCACCGCGATCAGGTTCTTCACGTTGATGTGGTAATAGTCCGCGGTCATCGAGAAGCCGGGCAGGAAGCGCGGCTCGATCACCACGCCGAGCGTATAGCTGCGCGCGGTCTCTTCCTCGAGGTCCGGATTGCCGCCGGAGAGGAAGCCGGTCGTGAAGGACAGCGCGTTGCAGTTCACGAACGGCTGACCGGCCGGCGCCGGGAAGGCGGAGCCGGCGCAGGCGGCCTGGGTCGCGGCCGTGTTGACCGGGAACGGATTGGCGCCGCCCGACGAGGCCAGCCCGAAGGCGATGCAGTTCGCGCGCCGGTTCGGGTTGTTGTTGACGCTCGCCACCGAGCACGGATCCGTGACCGCCGCGAAGTTCTGGGAGAAAGGCGAGAACAGGTCGGACTGGGTCGGGGCCCTGACCGACTGCGAGTAATTGCCCCGGAACCTGATGTCGCGGATCGGCGCCCAGGTGCCGCCCAGATTGTAGGCGAAGGTGTGGTTGGTGTTGCCCAGATTATAGTCGGAATAGCGCGCCGCGGCTTCCACGGTGAGCTCCTGGGCGAGCGGAAGATCGCGCAGCAGCGGCAGCCGGATTTCGCCGTAGACTTCCTTGATCTCGAGCGCCGGCGGATCGAACGTCTTGATGGCGTTCAGGAAGGTGCCGTTGTTCTGAGTCAGGTCGTCCCAGTCCGAAAAGGCCGTCTCACGCCGATATTCGACGCCGAGCGCGAAGCCGATCGGGCCGCCGGGCAGCTCGAACACCTGCGAGAGATCGCCGGAGACGAACGCGGTCGCCTGGATCTCGCTGGCGCTTTCGCGGCGGCGGCCGGTGGTGTTGACGAAGTCCAGCGCGGCCTGGCTCGGCCGGCCGGCGCCGAAGATGTTGATCGGCACGCAGTCGGGCCGGTCGTTGGTCGGATCGGCGTCGGCGTTGATGCCGCAGACGATCTGGCCGGCGCCGTTGCGCTGCGCGTCGACCGCGAGCAGGTAGCCGTCCGGCCTCCAGCGCAGCGGCTCGCCCGCGATGCCGTTGTTGTTGGCGTCGCCGACCTCGAACACGGTCGGGGTGAAGAGATGGAGGTTGTTCAGCGAGCGCAGGCGCGTCTTGAGATGCCCGTAGTTGAAGGCGATCTCATAGTGCCAGTCGTCGAAGAAGTCGCCTTCGATGCCCGCCACCACCCGATAGGTGTCGCGATCGTGCAGCTCGCCGCGGCCGCCGAAATCGACGTTGAAGCGGGCCATGCTGAAGGTGCCGGTCGCGACGTTGCCGCAGATGCCGAACGATTGCAGCGTCGCGAGCGCCTGGGCGGTCAGGAACGGGTTGTTGCAGCGCAGGTTGCGGATGCCCGGCGCGTCGATGTTCGAACCGAGCGCCGCCGGCGGCGGCGGCGGCGTCACGAACGACGTGAAGAAGGCGGTGTTGGTGCCTTGCGCGAAGCTCGGCTGGCCTTCCTGGCGCGCGTCGATATGGACATATTTGGCCTCGAGGAAGGGCTGGAAGCCGCGGGTGACTTCGAAGCGGGCCAGCAAATTAGCGGAGTAACGCTGCAGGCCGGCGGCGAGCTGGCCGGTGTCGCGCAGGGTGGCGCCGCAGCAGCCGCCCTGGACGTTGCCCGAGCCGAACGGCGCGAAGTTCACGTCCGGCGTGTCGAGGAACAGGTTGCCGTTCGGGTCGAAGCGGAGCGCCTGGCCGTTGCCGAGCGTGCCGATCGTGCCGCCGTTCGAAATGCCGTTGTTGCGGACGCCGCAGAAGAACAGGTTATCCGGAATGCCGTCGCTGGCACTCAGCCCGGTTTCGCCGCCGGCCGCGCCCTGCGGCTCGGCGAGGTTGAACTGGCAGCGGCCGTCATAGGCGCCGGTCAGCTCGGGGCGGTCGACGAAATAGAGCGGAGTCGCCTTGGTATATTCGAGCGCGACCGCGACGTTGCCGCGGTCTTCCGCGAAGTTGCGGCCCCAGACGAGACCGGCGAAATACTGGCCGCGGTCGCCCTCGTCCGAAACGCCCGCCTGGGCGCGGAAGCGCAGGCCGTCGAAGTCGCGGCGCAGGATGAAGTTGACGACGCCGGCGACGGCGTCCGAGCCGTAGATCGCCGAGTTGCCGCCGGTGACGATGTCGACCCGCTCGACCAGGGTGATCGGGATCGTGTTGACGTCGACCAGATAATCGCCCGGCGAGGCGGTGATGTGGCGGCGGTTGTTGACCAGCACGAGGGTGCGGGCGGTGCCGAGACCGCGAAGGTCGAGCAGGTTCAGGCCCGCGGTGCCGATAAATCGGGTCGAGTTGCCCTGGCTGAACGAGGAGCGCAGCGACGGCAGGTCGTTGAGGTTGTCGCCGAGCGAGACGTCGCCGGTGTCGGTCAGCTCCTGGATGCCGACCGAGGTGATCGGAACCGTCGATTCCAGATTGGGACGACGGATGCGCGTGCCGGTGACGAGGATCGCGCCGCTTTCCACGGGCGCCTGCGTGGTTTCGAGCGCGACCTCGCCGCCCCGGCAGGCATCGCGCTCGGCCTGGGTCGGAAGGTTGGCGCAGCGGTCCTGCGTGTCGGCGGGGGGGTCCTGCGCCGCTGCGGGCGAAGCGAAACCGGCGATGGCGAGAGCGGCGAAAGAGGCGGTGCCCAGGATACGAGCGTTGATGCGGCGCATACGAATATTCCCCCAAAAGTGCAGGTTTTGGTGAGGGAACATTATCGGCTTGTGAGCAAAAGGAAATGCGCCGTTTCCCTCCGGCTTTCGGTTATGGCCGGAGGTGTTACATTAATGCCACATTCATGTCGGACGGCCGCGGCGGCGGGGGGCCTTCCCCCCCCCC
>DASZDS010000048.1:0-19816 GCA_035941735.1 Allosphingosinicella sp. | reverse complement strand
GAGGCGGAGGCGGAGGCGGCGGCGGCGGCGCGGGCGGCGGCGGGGCCGCGGCGGCTTCGTTGCCGGCCGGAGCGGCGGCGTCGGCCGGGACGTCGCGCCCGCTCGCCTCGGCGGCGTTGGCGGCGGCCGGACCCGCTTCCTCCACCGCCACCGCGTTGTTGGCGGCCATGTTGGTGTCGCATCCGGCGAGCGCCGCCGAGGCCAGCGCCAGTATCGCGAAACGCCGCATCGCCCGTCCCCCCGAATCGCCCTCGACCCGGGCCAAACATAGATCATCCCGCATTTTTCGCCAGCGCGCGCCCGCGCTCCGCTTTGACTTTGCCCGCCCGGCCATATTTATTCCGCCATCTTGCCGCCCTCCCGACCTGGACATGAGCTCATCTTGGCGGAGCGCCGCCGTGCTAGCATGCGGCCGATGCCGAAGCCGCCCTTCCGCTGGTTCCTCGCCGCCGCCTTCGTCGCGGCCGGCCTCGCGCTGTGGCTGCCGTTCCGGATCGGCGGCGTCCACGGCTACCAGACCCCCGCCCTGGTCGCGATGCTCGCCTGGTTCGCCCTGTTCGGGCTCGGCCTCCTTCTCTACCGCCGCCGCGCTCTCTGGCTGCTGCTCGCGGCGCCGCCGGCCCTGCTCTGGCTGGCCCTGGTGGTCGTCTGGACGGTCTGCGCGCGCGGCTGCGGCTGAGGCCGGCGCCCGGCGGGCGATGGACTCGGCCGCCGGATTGAAGAATAATGCGCGGCCACCGCCCGGCTGGAAGGGGAGGCCGCGATTGTGATGTCCCGCTTCCGGCGCCGCCCGTTCGAGGGCCTGTTTCCGGCCAGACGCGGCCCGGCCCGGTTCGAGGGCCTGGTCATGGCCACCGGCTGCAGCTTCACCGTCTCGCCCGATCGCTCCGCCGTCGGCATCCTCTTCGACGATTTCGTGCTGGGCGGAGCCGCCCCGGGCGCGAGCCCGGGCACGGGCGCCGGCAGCGCCGGCTCGGCGCGGCCCGAGCGGCGCGCGCTGCTGATCGCTTTGTCGCCCGGCGCCCGCGGCCGGGCGGTGCGCGCCGAGCTCTACGGCCGCTGGGACGAAGGCGGCGGCGGCCTCGCCCCCAAGGTGACCCTGATCGTCGCCGGCATGCGGCACGACGTGGCGATGCCGGCGCAGTCGGGAGAGGCGATCGAGCTCGTCGTCGAGGCGCGGCTGCCGCCCTTCGCGGCCGCGCTCGAAGTCGCCGTCGAGGCGAAGCTCGCCGAGGACGACGCGCTGCTCGCGATCAAGGCGATCGACATCGCCCTGCTGGGCTGACGCGGGGGGGGCGCCTCACAGCCTGCGGATGCGCGGCTCGGCGCAGGCGGGGCCGAGCATCAGCTCGGTCATCGCCCAGATCATCGCATCGGCGCGGTCGGGGCTGGTCCCCGGCCCGTGATAGCGCCCGTCCCAGGTGAGCCCGCACAATTCGTCCTCGAGCGCCGGAAAGCGCCCGGCGAACCAGGCGCGGCCGCTCTCGAACAAGGCCGCGACCGGGGCCGCCCGCGCCACCTTGCCTTCCGCGGCGTGGACCAGCCTGACCGGCAGGTTCACGTCCGCGCCCCGCAGCACCGCCTCGACCATCTTGCCGCCATTGTTCGCTTCGGCCACGACGCGGTCGGCGCGCCACGCCTCGGCGGCGGCGGCGACCTTCCTCGCCCAGCCCTCCGGCGACAGCCCGGAAACGCTGCAGTCGGCGAGCACATGGCCGAGCCCCTCGGGATCGAGCCCGCAGACCGCGATCCCGCACGTCCCTTCCACCGAGGCCGGCGGATCGACCCCGACCACCACCGTCGTCAGGGGACGGTCGCATGCGAGCCTCCCCACCCGCCTCTTCTCGATCATCTCGCGCTCCCACAATGCCCCTTCCAGATCCTCGATCAGCTCGCCGCCCAGCTCCTGCCGGCCGAGCCTGGTGCCTTCGTGCTGGCGCTTCATCGCCCCCAGCCACACCCTGCCGTTGTGCGGATTGGCCGCGCTCGGCCCGCCGGCCCGCACCGTCCCCTCGCCGCCGACGATCTCCCTCAAGGCCGCGATCGGCTTGGGCGTCGTCGTCACCAGCGCGCGCGGGTTGTCGCCGAGCCTGAGCCCGAACATCAGATTGTCCCAGGCGCCCTGCGCCTGCCTCCATTTGGCGAGCTCGTCGCACCAGGCGAAATGATGCTCGAAGCCGCGCAGGCCGTCGGCATGCGCGCCCGAAAACAGGCTCGCCACCGCCCCGCTCGCGAACTCCAGGCGCTTCCGGCTGGGCTCCCAGATCAGCGCCTCGCCGGGCCGCGCCACCGCCAGCAGCCCGCTCCGCGGGCCCTCGACCATCACCCGGCGCGCCTCGTCGACATTGGCCGCGACCAGGGCGATCTGGGCGCCGGGATGGTCGCGGGCGAGCTGCGAGATCCACTCCGCCCCGGCCCGGGTCTTGCCGTAGCTGCGCCCGCCCAGCATCAGGCAGACCCGCCAGTCCTCGCCTTCCGGCGGCTCCTGGCCGACATGGACCCAGGCCGGCCACTCGACGAGAAGGCGCAGCGCGTCCTCGAAGCCCAGCTCGCGCACGATCCGCTCGGCCTCCTCCTCGTCGGCCGCGAGCAGCGCCTCGACGCTTTCCCTGCCCGGCTTCATTCTCCGCCATCCTCCCCGTTCCGGTGCCGGCGGATCGCCGCGAGGCGCCGCAGGATTTCGTCGCGCACCTCCTCGATCGTCGGCTCGGGGCGCACGATTCGGCCGCGTCGACCGCCCGGCCCGGGCGAAGGCGAGGCGCCCCACCCTCTCATCCGGCAGATCGCGATCGCGTCCTTGACGTCGACGGGCGGCAGGTCCGGATCGGCCGCTTCGGGATCGAGGCTGGCGATGGCGGCGGCGTCGAGCAGCTCGGGGATGCGCTGCCTGGCCTCCTCCAGCATCCGCGCCCAGCCCGCCGCGAAATCGGGATATCTGTTGCGCCGGTAATAAAGCGCGCTGGTCGAAAGTCCGCAGGCCGCGGCCGCGCGCCGCACGTTGCCGGTCCGCCGAAGTTCGGCGAAGAACACGGCCTCCCTGCGCGCGCTCCACCGCCCCGGCGCCGCCGCGACCAGCTGGTCGCCGCGCTTCGTCTTGCGCACGACCAGCCCCGGGCCTTTATCCGCCGAAGCCTTGCGCGAAGGCGGATTCGCCTTCGCCTCCGCGAGAGCCGCCGCCCATTTCGCCGCGAACGCATCGTCGACGGCCCGGCGATCGTAGGCGGTGCCGACGTTCATCCCGGCCTGGCGCGCCGCCAGCCGGGCATTGCCCGTACGCGCCAGCCAGCGCCGGAACGTCTGCCACTGCCCCGCCGTCTTGCGCTGCGCCATTAATTGAGTCGCCCGATTCCGCCCATCGAGCCCTTTCAGTTGACGGCAGATTCCCTATTTTGCAAGAACAAAATCAGAACAGATTGATCCGATCCGGAGATATAGGGAATTTAGGAGGGGGACTGTCCCCGGCCGGGGACTGTCCCCTCTCTCGCGGAGAGGAATAGGGGGACTGTCCCCACCCGGGGGACTGTCCCCGGCGGGGGGACTGTCCCCCTCTCGCCCCTCAGCCGGGCTTGCGCCCGGCCTTGGGGAAGGATGGGGGGACTGTCCCCGGTCCGAAACTGGGCGGGAGTCCTGATAAAATCGCGGTTGGGGAATCGCCCTTCCGGTCTCCCGCCCCGCCTCGATCCAGCAGCCCATCGCGTCCTCGACATTGACGAGCGCCTCGGCCCGCGTCTCGCCCCTTCGAGATCGTCGATAAATCTGGTTTCGGCCGGAATTCCGCGGCCTCGCCTGTCGGCCGCTGGCCCGGCCGCGGTGACCCGGCCGTGCTCTCCAAATCCTCTCGATGTAACGGTCAGCAAACTGTCCGGGCTGGAGCTAAACATCCGATTCGGTCTAAGTTGTCTGCCTAGTTCTCACTCTGAAATTGACTCTCCACAATTCTTATTCGAACCTCCAATTGCTTGGAGAAGACTATTGTGGCCGAGTTGGAGAACCGTGAAATCGCGGGCAAGCTAAGGGTCCGCGCGGTCGACGAGGCCGGCAAACCGATTGCCGGCATGAGGGTCGAGCTGGTGGCGGCCGGCGCGCGCGAATCACGGAGCGACCGGAAGGCCGTCGCCGCCGGGACCGTCGCGCTGCGCGCCCTCACCACCAGCCGCGACGGCTTCGCGATCTTCTCGCTCGGCGCCTTGCCGGCGGCCGCCCGCGGCGGCGGCGATCTCGCCGTCCGCTTCGCCGAACGCGCCGAGCTGACCTATCCTCTCGACCGCGCCGCGGCGGCGGCCGGCAGCCAATATGCGAGCTACGCGCTGCCCGAGGGTCCCTGGCGCGAGCTCGCCGTCGTGCCGGGGCGCTGGCACGACGACGGGCTCGAGCCGGACGATGTCTGGGCGATCCCGGGCCTGTTCCCCGATCTCGACGACCTCGAGTTCGGCGACGATTATTGCGGGCGCCTGGTGCCCAGCGATCTCACCGTCCGAATCGCCGATCACAGCCGGCTGGTTCGCACCGCCAAGGACGTCGTCACCTGCCTGACCGCGACCGATAGCGGCTGCCGCAATTGCGGGGGCTTGGTCGAACAGGGCGGCGTCAATGGCAACATCCACCTGCACGAAGGCGAGCTGATCGACTTGCAGGTCAAATGCGTGCGGCTCGGCTATTCGTTCGGCGACCTGCTCTACAGCCTGCCGCTCGCGCCGTGCGAGTCGGTGACGCTGGCGATTTCGCACTGGGAGCAGCGCCAGCAGGCGCGCGCCGAGCAGGAAAGCGTCAGCGAAGAAAAGCGCAGCGCCGCCTATTTCCGGCAGAACGCGCTGTCCGAAACGTTGAACGCGGCCTCGGCCAGCAACCATCACCAATGGGGCGTCAAGGCGGGAGTCGTGCTGAAGAAAATCTCACTGGGGGTGAGCGGCGGCGGCTCCTACGACCGCACCAAATTCGCGTCGAACGCGACCCGCGACTTTACCGACAAGATCCAGCAATCGTCCGAAGCCTGGCGGCGCGACCACCAGGTGGTCGTCATGGAGCAGTCCGAGACCGAGGACCAGCAGGTCTCCCAGCGCACCGTCTGCAACAACAACCACTGCCACGTGCTAAACATCTTCTACCACGAGGTGCTCAACAATTATCGCGTCACGACGAAGATGCTCGGCCATCGCGAGGTCTATTTCGTCCCCTATGAGGTCAAGGATTTCGACCTGCACATGGTCCTGTGCGCGAAAACCACGCTGCTGCCCTATCTGCTCGATGCCGGGCTGGCCGAATGCTATGCCAAATTGGGCGCGACGCCCGGTCCGGCGTCCGCTCCGGCGCCGCCCGCCGGCCCCGCGACGGAGCCCGCCAGCGAATTCAAGATCGACATTCAGACCGGACAATCGACGACCTGGAATTTCCCCGCCCAGAATCTCAAGCTGATCGTCAATCCGTCCACCATGCCGATCAGCTTTCCGGTCGGCAACCAGGATACCTGGACGCCGCATCAGAGTTATTCCTATGTCCTGAAGACGGTCGAATTCGATCCCGCGAAGATCAGCCAGGTCGGCATCAGCCAATGGGCGGGAATGTACTACGTCGAGATCACCCTCTACAGGATTTCGATCAAGGACAAGGTGACCGGTCAGTGGGTGACCTTGGGCACCGGCACCGTGGGCGCCAAGAACGCGCCCTTCGAATCGCTGATTCCCGCCTCCTACGATCCGCCGGCCTCCTCCGGCCAGACCGGGCAGGGCCAGTCCGCGCCGGGGAGCGTCGCCTGGACGGCGACCGACAAGGACTGCGCCGACCGCCTGCTCGCCCACTTGAACTGCCACAAGCTCTATTACAATTCGTTGCTCTGGCTGCTCGAGGACCCGAACGAGCGCTTCTGCCGCTTCGACAAGATCGTCTGCGGTCCGGACAAGATCAGCCTTGCCGACCTCGTCCTCCCCGAGCCGGTCGGGGTGATGGGTTGCCACGTCGCCTTCCCCAAGGCTGGCGGCGACTATGTCCCCTATGCCGGCGAGCCGATCGTCGCCGAGCAGCTGCTGACGCTGCCGACTCCGGGCATCTTCGCCGACGCCGCGCTCGGCCGCTGCTCGGCCTGCGAGAAGATCGACCGCGAGGTCTACTGGAACTGGAAGGATTCGCCCTGCCCCGCCTGCGGCACCGCCGCCCAGCTCCGCGCGCCGGTCGAATCGCCTTTGTTCCCGGCCGGGACGCTCCCCTTCGCGACGCTGCCGACCGCGGTCTGGGCGACCGGCGTCGCCCCGCCCACCGACGCCGTGACGAACAGCCTCGTCACCACCTACGGCGCGGCGCTGGCGACGGCGCTGCTGCCGGGCAAGGATTCGGGCAAGGACGTCGACAAGGAGCTGGCCGAGCTGCAGACTCTGCTCGTCAAGATGCTCGAGGCCACCAAGGAGGCGGCCAAGGCCGGTCAGACCAAGCCCGGCGACGGCAAGGCCACTGCGTCCCCTCCCGAGGAGCCGGCGCCCGGCGGGGAGGGGTGAGCGGACAATGAGAGATCGGGAGTCCGGGCGGTATTCTCAATTCTGATCACGGTGCCCGGCGCTGGAACGACGACGCCACCGGACATACGGCTAAAGAAAAAGGGCCGCCTCGCCGCTGCGCACGCTGAGCTCCAGCTCGTCCACCTTCTTGAGCAAATAGCGGTTGAGCTGGTTGGCGTCCGCCTCGGTCTCGGCCTGGCTCGGCGCGGCCATGCCGGCCATGGTCGGCACCTGGACCAGGCCTTCGTCGAAGTGGACGAAGAGCTGGAGCTGGTCCTGGAGGCGAGCATGGCGAGGCGCGGTGCGGGGCATCGTGCCGACCGCGCAGCGGCTGCGCAGCAGCCGTCCGCGCCGCATAGGCGATCGCGTCGTCGGGCGAGATGAGCGGGTGCGGACCGCCCCGCGGTCCGCAGCCATGTCCGGGGGACATGGCGACCCGCTCATTGCCGTCGGTGTCGACCGTCAAAGTGAGCTTGTCGTAATCGAGCTCCTGGCCGACGCGGGTATTCTCGACCTTGTAGCTGGTCAGGGGGACGTCGCCCCGCGACGTCCAGCCCTGTCCGGGGGACAGGGCGACCTGACCATCCTGGCGGACCGGGCTGTAGTGATGCAGGTGAAGCCGCCCCCGGCGGCTTCAGTCCTGTCCGGGGGACAGGACGACCTCCATCACGTCGACCGGGATCAGCCCGATCGGCGCGTCGGCCGGGCGGTTGGCGGCGGCGGGAACGTAGCCCTTGCCGGTCTCGGCGGTCAGCTCCATGTTCAAGGTCGCGCCCTCGTCGAGGTGGCAGATGACGAGGTCTGTTACGTTTCTTAATGGATTCGGCGTGGTATGGCGTAGGTGATAGAGAAACCGAAGGCTTGTGAGTGTGTGTCGGTGCGCTCAAAAATACCTCGGCTAACATAAACGCCCATCGCCCAGTTGCTCGACAAGACAAAATCAGCGAAAATTGCTATTTCGCCCTCCGGCCTTCTGCTTTGGATCGGCACATGGCCCAGAATTGCCAGTCCGGCTGTCCATCTGCGCCCAAACGATCGCGCGACCGCGACGGAGGGACTGAGGTCGATCCACCAATCCGCTCCAACGCGGCTAAGCGACATGTTAGCAGTTGCTATAAAAGTTGTCTTGCCATGCTGAAACTGAGTTACGATTCCGGCGTTAATACCCGCTGGAATTGAAAGACTTCGGAACGATGTCCCAAGAGAAACTAGTGTGGAGGTATTCGCAGGTAGGCCAATTTCTACCGGCGACGTGACGCCCACATGCACTGCGCCGAAACCCTCGCTTCGACCGATTGAGAAGCTACCGCTTCCCGGAAAATACAACCTCGTAGAAGTTGCCGTTCCCCCAATTGTAACGGCGACGGATGCGCCATTCCCGATCCCATGTTCAGCAGACAGCGTGACACCGTTTGTAGCGATGCCCAGCGCAAGAGGGTCATCGGCAGCGAGAGGGTTCGTTGATCGGAAATTCGTCACACTCAGAGTCAGCATCGTTCGTCCCGCGGGAACCCCGTACGGGAGTTGACGTAGTTCCAATAGGTCTCTTAGGTCGGCCTCTTCTCCCGGGCTAACCGATTCCGATGCTACAGCCGGATTGCCATTGCGCCATAGGCGAAGAAGCAAAACTTCACGTCGCCCAGTGCGCTCGCGAACATGAGCGGTTTCGGCGACCTGCGAATGCTGCATAAAGGCGCGCCGACCGATCGCGGGGTCTGCCACAAGAAAGCCGCGTCGCTCCGACCAGGCTTCAAGCACAACAAAGTGCCCCAGAACCTGTGCCTGTGTACCGCGCTGGTCGCGCGCTTCGTAGAGCAATACGATTGAAGGTTCGCGATTGATGACGGCAGCCAAATTCTCAACGGGAATCCAGTCCGCTCTCAGCTCTACCTGAGTGCCGCTTGCGGCCACCATCCTGACCAGATCCCCGGCCGACATTCCCGGTTCACGAGAGCGCCTGCCTGTGAGACGGAGGAGGTCGCGCTCGCGTACCTCTATTCCAGCCGCTCTCATTAAGAGCGCGAGCGCCGCAGGGCCACAGTCATCATCCCGAGATTGTCGCTCGATTTCTACCCGCGCCAAGGCCATGTCGGGCCGAAGCGCCGCGACGGCGAGGGCCATCGCGGCGCCTACTGCCACTCGTCTCACTAGCAGAACCGGCCGTACCGCCGGCACGCCCACTGGCGAGCCGCCGCTGCCGAGGTGAAAACCGCTGCCGCGCCTCTCACACAGGAATCTGCGCGCGAGCCGCAGATTCGAATGGCAACTTGGCCGGCACGCAGCCCGACGAGCACCACGGCCCAGACCAGGCCCCCACGTGCTTGCTCGAGCTCAGCATCTGTTGCCGGCGAGGCAACTGTAGCCTCGACGGGAGGCGCTTGCGCAATCGCGGGTGTCGCTAGGCACATTGCCGCCACGAGACACAGGCGACGGCTGATAGTGGATCCAACTATTGTCACGCCACTTCTCCTCAAAGGAGTCGCCCTCTATCGCCGTTTTATCCCGGCTTCTCGGTTTCCCCGGCGGGCGACTCGCATCGCAGGGGCACTGAGACGCAACGCTACACTAACACTCTGGCGTACCGGCACATTTGAGGTTATGGTGCCGCACGTGATTCATCGGGGGCCATGCGTTCCTTTCAACATATAAAGTGCATCTAAAATGAATGCAACCAGAATTCCGGCGTGCCGCGATCTAGGCCCCTTTTGATGGCGAGGAACTCGTCAGACCCAAAGACAGCCGTATCGAGCGCACTGCTGCGCATGGAGGCGGAAGCAAAAGCTGCGGGGTTTACTCTTACCCGCGCAATGATTGCGGAAGGTGCCGGAGTGGCGGCCTCCGCAGTCTCCTCGTGGTTTCAGGCAAAACAGCTGCCGCGGCAAAAGCAGCTCGATACCCTCGCAACTGCGCTCAGCCTAGGTGATGACGGAAGGGCCGCGGGCTACCGCGAACAGTTGTATAAGGCAGCGGGCATTAAGCTTCCGCCGTTAGAGCCGCTTGAACGCGCGCAGCGCGGTGAAACGATTTCGATCGGGATTGTCCGATACGATGACGACGCGGTCGACCGATTCTTCGAAGCGGTGATCTGCGCCTTCGGCGCATTCTGCGGTTTCCGTACGGACCCCAAGCCGATCAACTTTGCTGAACTCACCACCGCGCTCGCGAGCGGCGAAGTGGATCTCGCTGCCGGGCTTTGGGAAACGCCGGGACGGCTGAGGGATCTGCGGTTCATCGGAACTCCGGTCGAAATGGGTATGAACTTGCTGACGTTCGAAAAGGCCGAGCGGGGGATTCCCGTCAAAAGCGGCCGGTTCGACGTGGAAGCTATCGAGCCGATAATGAACGACGGTCAGGCCGTCTACGGCTTCGCGCAACACGTGCTTGGAATCCCGAAGCATCGGATCGCGCTCCAGCCCTACGGGCCGGATTCCTTCGGTCGCGAATTGCTTCAGCGCTGCAAAGAATGGGCGAGCGGTGAACGAAAACACATCCCGGTGGTCGTCAGTGACGAGCTGATGCTGCTCAAGGTCCACAATTGGCTGGTTAGCGAGATGCTCGCTGACGAGCCGGATAGTCTACGACAACTTGGCCTGCCGCACCTGATTGCGGGCGAAAGCGCTCCCCGCTGGGAGCGCGCCGGCTCCTTGATTGCGATACACCCTCGCTACAACTTGGCGCTCGCCGTGAAGCGGGTGATGAACGACACGTGGCACCCTTATCTCGAGGACGCGTGGCGGATATTCGTGCGCGGCAATCGTGAATTCCTCGCCGATCAGTATCGGGAGCTATGTGAACGTCTCAGCCGCATCCTCTCTGAAACGGAGGAGGTCTTGGAAAAAGCCAGTACCGTTGTGAACGGTGCCCAGATCAATCGGATAGACGCTTGGCGCCGAGTGGTGCGTGCTTGGCTATTCGACGCTGGCCTAAGGGATTATCATGAGGAGCAAAGCTGGAGGCGAATTTGGGACCGCATCAAGAGCGTGCCCGATTTTCCGGACGAGCTCCGCGAGAAGAAGGGGCCGAAAAATCATGAGTAAGATCGAAGCAGCCCTCCGCCGGGCGGCTCCGGCCGACGCGCCTAGCGTGTTGTTCGATGCTGCCCGCGACGAAATTCGAACGCGCCTCGTCTCGATCAACGATCTTTCGGATGATGCATGTCGAAGGATCATCAGGCGATACACCGCCGGCGTGGGCGGAAATTTCGTCAACTGGCTAGCCGCGGGAACAGTTAGCTGCCGGTCGTTGGAAGCGCGCTACGCCACTGCCGAAAATGCGTATATCGAAATCCAAGACGATCATCCGGGCATGTTGCGCGACTTTGCGAAGCTCTCAGGGGCTGAGCCGGAGACGGCCGACTATCGCTACGCACAAGTTGAAGCTCGCCGCATCCAGGCCGAAGTGTCGAAAATGTCCGGTGTCTTCATCATCTCCCTAGTGGGGACGCTTGAGAATGTGTCGCTCGATTACATCCCTTGGCTGGGAGCCATCTCGAAGCGACTCGGCAATGACAATATGCGGTACGTGGACATCCACGGCGAGGCGGACATTGAGCATGCCACTCAGTTCCATTGGGCGCTTGAACGGGAGGCAGCCCTCTATCCCGAACCCGAGCCACTCATGAAAGCCGGGGCCGATGCTGCGGTGGGCTTTATCGGAGCTCTTTTGCGCGCAGACGCATAACCAATCCTCGCGGCGACCCTTCCTGCGTGCCTCGCTGAGCAGCGATCAGCCCAGCAGCTCCTGCTCCAGCTTTTTCGCCATCTCCTCGGTCCGGGTCCCGATCGACGCCCCGCGTCGATCGGCTTTTGACCCGAACTCTCCGGCGGCCACCCGCTAGCCAAGCAGCTCCTGCTCCAGCTTTTTCGCCATTTCCTCGATATTCTCCGGCGGCCACCCAGGAATGTCCATCCCGAGCCTGAGCCCCATGCTCGCCAGCACCTCCTTGATCTCGTTCAGGCTCTTGCGCCCGAAGTTCGGCGTCCTGAGCATCTCCGCTTCGGTCTTCTGGACCAGATCGCCGATATAGATGATGTTGTCGTTCTTGAGGCAGTTGGCGCTGCGCACGCTGAGCTCCAGCTCGTCCACCTTCTTGAGCAGATAGCGGTTGAGCTGGTTCGCGTCCGCCTCGGTCTCGGCCTGGCTGGGCGCGGCCATGCCGGCCATGGTCGGCACCTGGACCAGGCCCTCGTCGAAGTGGACGAAGAGCTGGAGCTGGTCCTGCAGGATCCGCGCCGCATAGGCGATCGCGTCGTCGGGCGAGATCGTGCCGTCGGTGTCGACGGTGAGGGTGAGCTTGTCGTAGTCGAGCTCCTGGCCGACGCGGGTATTCTCGACCTTGTAGCTGACCTGGCGGACCGGCGAGTAGAGCGCGTCCACGGGGATCAGCCCGATCGGCGCGTCGGCCGGGCGGTTGGCGGCGGCCGGCACATAGCCTTTCCCGGTCTCGGCGGTCAGCTCCATGTTCAGGGTCGCGCCCTCGTCGAGGTGGCAGATGACGAGGTCGGGGTTCATCACCTCGATGTCGCCGGTGGTGGCGATCTGGCCGGCGGTGATCTCGCCGGGGCCGGTGGCGGCGAGCTGGAGCCGCTTGGGCCCCTCGCCTTCCATCCGCAGGGCGACCTGCTTGACGTTCAAAACGATGTCGGTGACGTCCTCGCGCACGCCCGCCAGCGAAGAGAATTCGTGGAGCACGCCCTCGATCTTGATCGCGGTGACGGCGGCGCCCTGGAGCGACGAGAGGAGCACGCGCCGCAAGGAGTTGCCGAGCGTCAGCCCGAAGCCGCGCTCGAGCGGCTCGGCGACGAAGGTCGCCTTGCGGCGGGCGTCGCCGACCGCCTTCTTCTCGAGGCTGTTGGGCTTCTTCATTTCCTGCCAGTTCTTTGCATTGACGGCCATGGATTTTCCCTTGGTCCTTGGGGAAGGCTGATCTCTTCCCAATATGAAACTTACTTCTTCTGCCCGGCCGCGCCGTCGGGCGCGGACGAGGTCACACGCGGCGCCGCTTGGACGGGCGGACGCCGTTGTGCGGGATCGGGGTGACGTCGCGGATCGAGGTGATCTGGAAGCCGACCGCCTGGAGCGCGCGAAGCGCCGATTCGCGGCCCGAGCCGGGCCCCTTCACCTCGACCTCGAGGGTGCGGACGCCATGCTCGGCGGCCTTCTTGCCGGCATCCTCGGCGGCGACCTGGGCCGCATAGGGGGTCGACTTGCGCGACCCCTTGAAGCCCATCATGCCGGCGCTGGACCAGGCGATCGCATTGCCCTGGGCGTCGGTGATCGTGATCATCGTGTTGTTGAAGCTGGCGTTGACATGGGCGACGCCGGCGGTGATGTTCTTGCGCTCGCGCCGCCTGAGGCGCTGAGGTTCGCGTGCCATAAATTCGTTTCCTACCTAAAAATCCAAGAAGACCGTTCGGGCTGAGCCTGTCGAAGCCCGCTACTTCTTCTTCCCCGCGATCGGCTTGGCCTTGCCCTTGCGGGTGCGCGCGTTGGTGTGGGTGCGCTGGCCGCGGACCGGCAGGCCCTTCCTGTGCCTGAGGCCGCGATAGCAGGCGAGGTCCATCAGCCGCTTGATGTTGATCGCGGTCTCGCGGCGGAGGTCGCCCTCGACCATATGGTCGGCGTCGATCGTCTCCCTGAGGTGCAGCACCTCCTGGTCGGTCAGGTCCTGGACTCGGCGCTCGGCGGGGATGCCGAGCTTGTCGGCGATCTGCTTCGCCTTGGTGCGGCCGATGCCGTGGATGTAGGTCAGCGCGATCTCGACGCGCTTGTTGGCGGGAATATTGACCCCGGCAATACGTGCCATAAGCTTTTGTTCTCCTGCTCCACAGGCCGCGTTGGCGCGCGGCCTATCTCAGCGCTTGCGGGTCCCGAAAACAGGCAAAGCCGACGGGCGCACGAATGCGCCGCCGGAGAGCCGGTTAACGGGATGAGGCGCATTTAGGAGCGCGGCGGACCCGTGTCAACGGGGCGCGAGGGGAATTCAGGCGGGCCCGTCCAGCCCGCGCCGCCGGCGGATCAGCAGCAGCGCGCACATGATCCCCATGCCGAGCAGCAAAGGCGCATCATAAGCGAGGAGGTCGGCGCCGGGCTGGCCGGCATGGCCTTCGGCGATGTTCCACGAGGTGGCGGCGACGATCACCAGCGAGATGGCGAAGCTCGACCAGAGAGGCCGCGGCCGCCCCGGCCCGCCGCGCGCGAACAGCACCGCCCAGATGGTGGCGAGGAAAATCCCGGCCTGCACCGCCAGCATCAGCATCACGATCGCTCTCATCTGCGCCTCCCGTTTCGCGGCCCCTCCCACCTGCCATGTCGGCGCGGCCGCTTCAACCTCCGCCGCCGTCAGGCAAGGGCCAGCAGCGCATCCCGTTTCTCCGCCAGTTCCTCGTAGGTCAGCGCCGAAGCCTTGCCCGCCACCCCCGCCAGCGCCCGTTCGAGCCGCCGGGACGCGGCCTCGCTCATCTCCCCGGCCGCGGCGGCCACTTCTTCGCTCTCCGCCAGCACGCCCGAGCAGTGCAGCGCGACGTCGCAGCCCGCGGCGAGCGCCGCCGCCGTGCGCTCGGCGAGCGTGCCCGACAGCGCCGCCATCGCGAGGTCGTCGCTCATCAGCAGGCCGTCGAAGCCGATCTCGCCGCGGATCACCTCGCCGATCACGATCGGCGACACCGTCGCCGGCCGTTCCGAGTCCCAGGCGGGGTAGAGGACGTGCGCCGTCATCGCCATCGGGGCGTCGTTGAGGGCGCGGAAGGGGGCGATGTCGATGGCCAGCTCGTCTTCGCCCGCCTCGACCACCGGCAGCGCCTCGTGGCTGTCGGCGCGGGCGCGGCCGTGGCCGGGGATGTGCTTGACGACGCCGCAGATTCCGGCCGCCGCGAGCCCGTCGAGCAGCGCTCGGCCGAGCGCCGCCACCCGCATCGGCTCGGCGCCCAGGGCGCGGTCGCCGATCACAATGTGCGCGCCGGGCTGGGCGACGTCGAGCACGGGCAGGCAATCGACGTTGATGCCGACTTCGGCGAGAATGAGGCCGAGCGCCTCGCCGTTCGCCCGCGCCGCCTCGATCGCGCTGATCGGCGCCTTCTCGTAGAGCTCGGCGAAGCGAAGGGAGGCGGGAAAGGCCGGCCATTCGGGCGGCTGGAGGCGCGCCACCCGGCCGCCCTCCTGATCGATCAGGATCGGCAGATCGGCGCGGCCGGAAAGGTCGCGTAGCGAATCGGTCAGCGCGCGAAGCTGCGCCCGATCCGCGACGTTGCGGGCGAACAGAACGTAGCCGGCCGGATCGGCGGCGCGGAAGAAGGCGCGCTCGTCCTCGCTGAGCGTCGGGCCGGAGAAAGCGAGGATGGCGGGCAGCATCGGCCCGTCATACGCGCTTTAGTCGACGACCGAACAGGCCTCGCCGGCGACCTGGAGGCGGCGGCAGACGCTGGCCGCGTCGGCGCCGCTGGCGCGCAGCCGGTAGAGCGTGCGGCCGCCGACCTGGGTCGGGACGACATTGTGGCTCAAGGGCGCCAGATAGCGGAAGCGGGCGGCGAGCGCGGTCCAGGCGCGCGTCGCCCCGGCCTGCGAGCCGAACGCGCCGAGCTGGATCGTCGCCCCGGCCACCGCCGGCGGCGCCGGGCGGGCGGGCGCGGGCGCGGGCCGCGGCGGCGTGGGCGTGGGCGCTGGCCGGGGCGGCGCGGGCGCCGGGTTCGGGGCGGGACGTGGCGGCGCCTGGGTGACCGGCGTTTCCGGGACGGCGTTGACGTTGAGATTCCCCTGCGGCTGGGCCCCCGCGCTGGCGGCGGCGGAGACGTCGCCTTCGCCGGAGACGTTCATCCCGCCCGGATTCTCCGGCCGGACCTTGTAATCGCCCTCGGGCGCGGCGATCAGATCGTTGCCGGCATCCGGGCCGCCGCGATTGCCGAGCCAGAACAGGCCGCCGACGACGATGCCGATCGTGACCAGGCCGATCACGATCCAGGCGACGAGCTTGGCCGCCGACGGCCCGTCGCCGCCATCCTCGTCCTCGACCGCCTCGAGCCAGGGCAAGCGGTCCTCGTCGCCCACTTCGAGCTCTTCAGGTTCGTCACTGGCCCGATCGTCGCTCATCGCTCCATCCTCTTGGTCGGCCCGCCGTCGCGGCATCAGAGCATCTCCTCGGCCGCGGTCACGCCCATGACGCGAAGGCCGTTCCTGACAACTTGCCCGATCGCGTCGGCCAATGCCAGCCGCGCGCGTGTCAAATCGGGATTCTGTGCCACCAGGAAACGCTTTTCGGGCGCATCGTTGCCCTTGTTCCACAAAGCGTGGAACGCGGCCGCGAGGTCGCCGAGATAGAAGGCGATCCGGTGCGGCTCGTGGGCCGCGGCCGCGCCTTCGATCACGCGCGGGAACTGGGCCGCGAGCCTGACCAGCGCCAGCTCCTCCTCGTCGAGCAGTGAGAGGTCGGCCGCGGCGGGCAAATCGGGGCCCGCCTCCTTCGCGCGGCGGTGCAGCGAGCGGATCCGGGCATGGGCATATTGGACGTAGAAGACCGGATTGTCCTTCGAGGCCTCGACCACCCTGGCGAAGTCGAAATCCATCTGCGCGTCGTTCTTGCGGGTCAGCATGGTGAAGCGGACGACGTCGCGGCCGACCTCGTCCACCACCTCGGCCAGGGTGACGAAGCTGCCCGAGCGCTTCGACATCTTGACCAGCTCGCCGGCCCGCAGCAGCCGCACCATCTGCACGATCTTGACGTCGAGCGCGGCCCGCCCCGCCAGCGCCGCGACCGCGGCCTGGGTCCGCTTGACCGTGCCGGTATGGTCGGCGCCCCAGATGTTGATCAGCTCGTCGGCCTGTTCGAGCTTTTGCATGTGATAGGCGGTGTCGGCGGCGAAATAGGTCCAGCTGCCGTCCGATTTGCGGATCGGCCGGTCCTGGTCGTCGCCGAACGCGGTCGAGCGGAACAGCAGCAGCTCGACCGGCTCCCAATCCTCGGCCACCTTGCCCTTGGGCGGCGGCAACGTGCCTTTGTAGACCAGCCCCTTTTCGGCGAGCAGGGCGAGCGCCCGGTCGACCGCGCCCGATTGCTGCACCTCATATTCGGAGGCGAACAGATCGTGATGGACGCCGAGTCCGGCGAGATCCGCCTTGATCAGCTCGAGCATCGCCGCGACCGTGCGGCGCCGAAACGTTTCGAGCCAGACGGCTTCCGGCGCGTCGGCATATTGATCGCCGAACTCGGCGGCGAGCGCCTCGCCGACCGGCTTCAGATAGTCGCCCGGATAGAGGCCCTCCGGAATCTCCCCGATCTCGCGCCCGAGCGCCGCCAGGTAGCGCAGGTGCGCCGAGCGGGCGAGGACGTCGACCTGCGCGCCCGCATCGTTGACATAATATTCGCGGATCACCTCGTGGCCGGAATATTCGAGCAGGGCGGCGAGCGCGTCGCCGACCACCGCGCCCCGGCAATGGCCCATGTGCATCGGCCCGGTCGGGTTGGCGGAGACATATTCGACGTTGACGGTGCGGCCCGCGCCCATCGCCGAGCGGCCGTAGCCGTCGCCCTCGGCCAGGATCGTCCGCAGCTCCTCTTCCCAGACCGAGCGGCCGAGCCGGATGTTGATGAAGCCCGGCCCCGCCACCTCCGCGCCCTCCACCTGGTCGAGCGCGGCCAGCCTGGGCACGATCGCCTCGGCGAGCGAGCGCGGATTGGTGCCGGCGCGCTTGGCCAGCACCATCGCCGCATTGGTGGCGAGATCGCCGTGCGCCGGATCACGCGGCGGCTCGACCGCGACCGCCGCCCGGTCGATCCCGGGCGCGAGCGCGCCTTCGGCCTCAAGGGCGTCGAGGATCGCGTCGAGCTGCGCGGCAAAGCGGGCGTAGAGCGTCACGGGCACTTCCAAAGCGACGGGAAGGCGCGGCTCTAGAAGGGAATCAGGCGCGGATCAAACCCCCCGGCGGACGGCCGCTGTGGCGAAATTTGTCAGGCGCCCCGTCCTTGGCTAAAAATCGCGGCGGGACCGGCGGGGCCGGTGGGCGACGGGGGGCTTCTCATGGACAAGGACGATAACGCCGATAACGCTGGTAACGCGGGTAATGCCGGTGGGGCCCGTAAGGACGATAAGGACAGGCTGAAGTGGCGATTCTGGCTGCTGGCGATTGCCATGGTGCTGTGCATGGCGACCATGTGGGCCTATTTCTGGGGCCTCGGCCCGGAGCGTTATTCGACCATCGAGGCGACCCGGCCGGTGCTCGTCTTCACCCTGATCATCGCGATGCTCGGCTTCGGCGGGCTGATGATCTTCAAGGCCTTCGACGAGGATGTCGACAAGGAGAATTTCGCGCACGCGCGTGAGATCTTCCTGGTCTTCGCCGGCATCTTCGGGACGATCATCGGCTTCTATTTCGGCGCCGCGGACGAACAGTCCGGGACGCCGCCGTCGCTGAGCGAGCCGGCCTATGAGGCCGGCCGCATTTCGGTCGAGATTTCGGGCGGCGCTGCCCCCTTCATCAGCCTGCTGACGGTCGAGAGCCGGCCCCAGGATTCGCAGGTGCGCCAGGGCGACGATCGGGCGCTGTCGTTCGAGGTCGGCCGTTGCCCGACGGATGCCTCGATCACCGTCGTCGACGGCGAGGGGAATCGCGACCAGGCCGAGATCACCTGCCCCGTCGAAGAACCGGACGCGGCCGCCCCGGCCGGCAACGAGACCAATGCGGCGGAGGGGAACGCGCTCTAGGGTCCGTAATTTTCGGGCAGGCCGCTGGGCCCCACCAGCTCCTCGTAGCGCCGCACCGCGTAGCGGTCGGTCATGCCGGCGATGAAGTCGCCGATCGCGCGCAGGAGCTCGCCTTGCGGGCGCCATTCGGGCGGCAGCAATTCGGGGTCCGCGCGATAGGCCTCGAACAGGCCGGCGAGGAGGCGCTGGGCCTCGGCGCGGACCGCCCGGACCTGGGGCGCCTCGTACATGCGGGCGTGGAGAAAGGCCTTGAGCGCCCGTTCCTCGGCGGCCATCCTGTCCGAAAAGCCGGCGAGCGGGCGCCCGGCGGCGCGCACCTCTCCGGGCGATTCGATGCCCGCCGCGCGCGCCCTCGTCTCGGCAAGCACGTCGTTGACCATCGCGCCGATCAGGTCGCGGACCAGCTCGGGCACCAGCCGCGCGTCGGCGAGGCCGGGATGGCGCGCCTTCACTCCAGCCCAGGCGCGCGCGGCCAGCGGCACGTCGAGCAGCTCCTCGAGCGTGAACAGGCCCGCCCTGAGACCGTCGTCGATATCGTGATTGTCGTAGGCGATGTCGTCGGCGATCGCCGCCACCTGCGCCTCGAGCCCGGGCCAGCTGTCCAGCTCGAGCGGCCATTCCGCGTCGGCCTCGGCCAGCGCCCAGGGCGGCTTCGCGACCGGCCCGTTATGCTTGGCGAGGCCTTCGAGCGTTTCCCAGCTGAGGTTGAGCCCGGCCCAGCGCGGATAGGGCGTTTCCAGCCGGGTCAGCAGGCGGATCGTATGGGCATTGTGGTCGAAGCCGCCGGCCGGCGCCATCGCCGCCTGGAGCACGTCCTCGCCGGCATGGCCGAAGGGCGGGTGGCCGATATCGTGGGCGAGCGCGAGCGCCTCGGTCAGATCCTCGTTGAGGCCGAGCGCCCGCGCCAGCGCCCGCGCGATCTGGGCGACTTCGAGGCTGTGGGTGAGCCGGACCCGGTAATGGTCGCCGTCGGGGGCGACGAACACCTGGGTCTTGTGCCTGAGGCGGCGGAACGGGATCGAATGGATGATTCGATCGCGGTCGCGCTGGAAGGCGTCGCGCGGGCCGCGCTCAGCCCGATCGTCTTCCGCGTGTCGCCGCCCGCGGCTCTTCGCGGGATCGGCTGCGAGATGAGCGAGGCTCCCGCTCGGGTTCGGCCCGGCTCCGCTGGGTGCGGGACGCGGTTCGCCCGTTCGAGGTGGGCGCGGCACCGTCGGATCGGCCGCGGCCGCCGCGGACGGCGGTGCGTTGCTCGGTTGCGGGCTGGTTGCGGGCGGCGCGGGGTTCATTGGCGATCCGGAGCCGCTCTATCTCCTGGCCCGCCGGGCTTGTCCAGGCAATTGCCTCGACATGGCGGCGCTCGAGCTGGCCGACGAAGGCGCGGGCGGCGGCCGGCGTGTCGAACGGTCCGACCAGCAGCCGGTGGACGCGGTTGGTGAGCGCGACATAGGCGCTGCGGCTGCCGAGCAAGGCCGGCGCCTCGGCCCGCGCCTCGGCGAATTCGCGCGGCAGCACCGATTGCGCGCCGGCATGGGCGAGCTGGACCCAGTGGCGCGCCGGGTTGGCCGGCGGCGCGGCGCGCCCGCTCCGGCTCCGCGCCGGCGGCTCGGACGCGCGGGCCGGGGGCGTCGCCCGGAC
>DASZDS010000047.1:0-52445 GCA_035941735.1 Allosphingosinicella sp. | reverse complement strand
GCCGGCGCAGCTCGGTACGGTTGGAATTGGCGTCGTAGCTGTAGCGTTCGAAATCGCCCTGATCGAGGCAATTGCCGTTCACGCTGCCGGCACTGGCAAGCGCCAGCGCGGGCGTGCTGGCGTCAAACGCCGGCGGGCGGGCCGGCGAGGGGAACAGCCAGCAGCTCTGACGGCCATGGCCGTCATAGCGCAGCTCGGCGCGGTTACCGTTACCGTCGATCAATGTGGTGATCTGGCCGTTGGGATTGTAATCCCAGGTGGCCTCGGCCGCCTCGTCGGCGGTCCCGACGCCCTCGCGCGCCTGAAGCCGCTGCCCCGCCGCGTCATAGATATTGCGCGCGATCCGGTCCGGCCCCTCGCTGCCGGGCGTCCCCAGCGCGCAGGCGGAGCTTGGCAGCGCGCCGAACAGCGCCGGGTTCATGCGAAGGGCGGTGCATTCGAGCCGGCCCATATTGTCGTAGCCGTACTGGTTCAGGGTGAGGATCGGCCCCGCCGCGCCCTCGCGCAGCGTGTCGCGAATCTTGCGGCCCATCGGATCGTAGAGCGTCTCGAGCGTGCGGTAGACGGTGAACCCGCTCCAGTCCGCCGGCGCCACCGCCTCGCTTTGCCAGGCCGCCAGCGAGCCGGTTTCGACCTTGATCAGCCGTCCGGCGCCGTCATAGCTGTTGCGCACCGCGAGCAGCGGATTGTCGGCGCCGACCGTATCGGGATCGGCCGAGATCGTCCCGGTCACCCGCCCCATCGCGTCGTAGCGCTGGTTGGAGGTGAAGGGCTGCGCGCCCGTCTGCGATGCCGGGCAGCTCGAAAGGTTCGCATTGGGCCGGGTCTCGCCGATCCGGCGGCCGCGCGCGTCGTAGGTGTAGCAGGTGCGCAGGGTGGTCGCGACGCCGTTGTCGGTTGCGGTGACGGTTTGGCCGCGCAGCAGCAGCGTGTTGGGCCCCGAATCGGGCCCGTAATCATATTGGGTGAGCACCTCGTCGCCCGCCGTGGCGCAGGGCGCGGCCGGATTGCCGGTCGCGGCCGAGGTCCGGCAGGAGCTGGTCGACACCCGTACCCAGATCGGGCTCGCGGCCTGGACGTAGCCGCCGGCGCCGTTCGAGACCCAGGCGTAGCGCTGCGCGTAGCTGTTGCGGGTCTGCGGGCGCGGCGCGCCTGTCGTGGGCGCCGGGCCGGTTTCGCTCAAAAGCCCGCCATGGACATTGTCGTAGACATAGTTGGTGGTGTGGCCGCGCGCGTCGGTCGCCGAAATCGGCCTCGCGCAGTTGACCGCGTAGCTGCAGTCGTAGGTGGCGTAGGTGAGGATGTCGGCCAGATTCGAGCCCGGCCGCGGCCGGCGCCGGACTTGGGTGACGTTGCGCGTCGTCCAGCCGTCATAGCTGAGCTCGGTGACCGCGCCCTCCGGATCGGTGAAGCTTTGCACCGGGCCGATCAGGCAGCCGTTCGGCACCTGCACCGCCCAGCAATAGGCCATCGCCGTCCGCCGCCCGAGCGGATCGACGATTTCGGCCGGGCCGGCGCTGACCTGCCAGAAAATGTCGCCGACATTGAGCGGCGGCGCGGCATTGGGCGGCCTCGGCGCCGGCAGGAAACCCCAATTGACCTCGGTGACGGCGCCGGCCGGATCGCGGTAGCGGCCGCCCGCGACCTGGGCGACCTCGCCCTCGACCTGCGGCGCATGTTCCCACCAATAGGTCCAGTTGCTGCCGTCGACATAGTCCTGCGCGTCGACCAGCTCCTTGGCGACGCCCTCATTGTCGACCGTCTGGCTCAGCGAATGCGTCTGCCAGGCGCCGGCGTCGCCCGGCCGCAGGAAGCCCATCCTCAGCACCCCGGCGACGCGGGCATAAGTGAAGCCGGAGACGGCGCCGCCGGCGTCGGTCGCGCTCGCCAGCCGCCGCTGCGATTCGAACGTCGTATAGGCATAGCCGGCCGCGCCCTGCGGAGTGCCGGGACAGACATTGTTGGCGGGCCTGGGCTGGAGCGCGAGGTTGAGGACGCAGGCGGACACGACGTGGTTGGCGTCGGCGCCGCTGCCATATTGGAAGAGCAAAGCATAGCCGCGATTGCTGGTCACGCTGCGCAGCCGGGTCGGCCCGGTCCCCGGATCATATTCGAAATCGAACCTGGTGCCGTCGGGATGGGTGACCTGCGACACATAGGCGCAGGAGAATCCGGTCCCGCAGTCGCCGTTGCCGAGCGGGCGGAACACCGCGATCGTGCCGTCGGTCGCGTGATAGGTATTGATCGCGCTCGGGCTGCCCAGCGTGCCGGTGAAGGTCAGCCGGGCCATCGGGTTGTTCGAGACCTGATGATAGGCAATTTCTTCGGCCCTGGCCTCGAACGATTCGGAGCGGCCGCCGAACGCGACCGACATCCGAATGTCCGGCCCGCTGGTGTAATCGCCCGCGTCGATGTCGATATGCTTCTCCCAGATCATGATCTGCCAATTGTGGGAGAAGTTCGCGAACGGATGGTCGGTCACGGGCGCGTTCGGGTTCATCGTCCGGGTCAGCGCAAGCCCGCCGGTCTCATTGTCCTCGCCGATCGAAAGGTCGGTTGCGCTTCCCGCATATTGGCCCGAGCGCATGTCGACGCCGGTCGGGGTGGTCACCAGCCGTTCGGCCGGCGGAGTCATCGTGGCGCCGGCCGCCGGCTCCGCCCCCCGGCCGGGCGCGGCGAGCATCGCCGCCAAAGCGAGCGCGGCCGCGCGGAGATGCGCCGCCCTCATCTCCCTGGCACTCCGCCTTGGATCGGCCTCGTCATATCGCCTGTCCTAGGGCGGCGAATTGGGCGAGGCGACGTTGACGTTGGTGCGGTTGTCGGCCTTGTCGTAGCTGTAATTGGCGGTGACGTTATTATTGACGCTGCCGGCGCGGACCACCTTCACCAGCCGGCCGCGGGCATCATAGGTGTAGGTGATGGTTTCGCTCGCCCAGGCCGCGACTGCAAAGAGCCCGCCCAGCATAGCGACAATCAGGCCTGCGCGAATCTTCCTATTCATCGGCTTCCCCGTCAACGTAGCCGCGAATCAGTACATTGACGGGAAGTTGCGTCAGTTGCGAGAGGCTGTCGATGGGGGCCGCGTAAAGAATTGTCACCGAAATGGTGGGATTAAGAATTGGCTCCGCTTGAAATAGGCGCCGACGTCGCGATGGCTTTCTAGGATCGTGACGGTCTCAAGCACGTCCTTGCGGTAGCGGAAGAAGATCAAGTAATTGTCGAACGGTATGAAGCGCAATTGGCGGCGCGAGTGCGGCCCTACGATCTTGAGGGTTCCAAGTGAAAAGGCGAGCTTAGTGCATTGGGTCCTCAGCGGGCGATTTGCTCGGGATGTAGATTTAGATCTCGTGAAGATCGGACCGGGCAGTGGGCGTATTCGAGCTTACACACTATTGGGCGCTGCGGGCCTGCAGCTTTACCTCCCGTTTGAGTGGATTTTGTGGGAGCAATTGGGGGATCGGGCTCCACCAGTCGGACCGATGGCTTCCCATGGCAAGGGTTCAGCACTCAAGGGTCGCAGACAATGCCTCCGATCAACAGCCGGCATCATACGCGGGGGCATTCTTGGGGGCACCACCTTGGCCAGGCGCCCAAGGCTAAATAACAGACAATATGTTAGGACGGCGGTGCGGTTTCCTCCCTCTCCGCCATTTCCCCGTTCGCCGAAGCCCCGTCGGCCCCGCCGATTCAGAATATCGTGCAGCGCGCTTTCGGGCGGTCGTGGCGCCGCGGCTCGGGCGGGTCCGGCGCCAGCAGCGCCTCCAGCTCGGCCGGGTAGAGCGGGTGAAAGAAGGCGCAGGCGAGCCCGCCTTCGGGCCCGGGCTCGATGCCGATGCCGACCGCCTCCCTGCCCGGCAGCTTGAGCCAGGTCTGGGCGCCGGCGGCGGGCGCCGCCGGGCAATCGGCGATGAGGCAGCCGCGCGCGGTCAGCCGGCTGACCCGGACCGGCGTCTCGTTCGTGGCGGCGGACTGGCCCGCCAGCAGCCGGCACCGACCCTGGCCGGCGCCGTTCGGAACGGCGCTGATCAGCAGCGCAGGGATCGGCCGCGGCAATTCCATCACGAGGCCGCCTAGCAAATCGCCGTGAAATTTGGGTGAATGGCCCGAATCCCAATTTGAAACGCCGGCCGAAATTTCGTGGGGGCGGCGCCTGCCGCGCGATGATATTTGGAGCGACGGCGTTTCTCGCCGCACATCAACGGGGAGTATCTTCGATGCGTGATCTCAAAACCGAAGAGCTGGGCCAGGTCTACGGCGCCGGCGGACGTGGCCGCAGCGGCGGCAGCTGCGGCTCCGGCGGCAGCAAATCCCGCAAGAGCCGGTCCAGGAAGTGCAAGAGCAAGAGCAAGAAGTCGAAGTCGAGGTCGCGGCGTCGCGGCTGCTGACTTCCTCGCCGGGGCCGCATCGCGGCCCCGGCGCCGTTTCTCACACCTTTCAGCAAGATATTTCGGCTAATCCCGGTCGCGCCGCCCGATCGCGGCCGACCGCCGGGAGGGTGATTTGAAGCACAAGCCGATCGCGACTCAGGCCAGAGGCGCCGACCTCGTCTGGCTGCTCGGCCAGCCCCATCTCGGCGACTATCTCGAATTCGTCGCCGGCAAGACCGTCGGCGGCCGCGAGGTGGATCCGCGCAAGCTGGCCGACGAATGGCGCGCCGCCAACGACCTTTATTACGAGTTCGAAGAGAGCGAGGCCGGAATCGCCGACGCGATCGGCTGCGAGCCGATCGACCGGGCGCTCGAGCCGCTGGCGGACGCGGTGCGCGCCAATCCCTGGTTCCGCGATTCGTTCGACAATCTGCCGGTCCAGTTCGCGCGGGTCGAGCTCGACAAGCTGGTGATCTCCCAGAACCATGTCGAGCGCGGCTTCACCGACGCGATCGGGGCGGCGCTCGGCGCCACACCCGACGCGCCCAGCCTGTTCCGCTTCTGCCTGCCGCTCGAGCGGGCGATGCCGCCGGTCAGGGTGCAGCGCCTGACCGGCGACCGCTTCGTCTTTTCCTGCCCGTCGACCGACTTTCGGGCCCACCATCCGCGGCTGCTTCGGCCCGAGGAGCTGGCGGGGATCGACAGCATCGGCCCGGTCGCGGCGATGGTCGGGCTGATGATCGGCTTCGGATCCAATTTCATGAGCGGCATTCGCAGCAACTCGCGGATCCTGCTGCAGAACGGCTACCACCGCGCCTATGCGCTGCGCAGCCTCGGCTTCAGCCATGCCTATTGCATCGTCGAGGAGGTCACCCGCAAGGACGAGCTCAAGCTGACCGCCGACGGCGACGTCGCCGCCGATCCGGAATTCTACTTCGCTTCGAAACGCCCGCCGATCCTGCGGGACTTCTTCGATCCGCGGCTGGCCAGGACGCTGGCGACGCTGCCGATGGAGACCCAGATCGAGGTCGAGCTGAAGGTCAGGTCGTCAACAGCGACGGATTGGTGACCTCGGCGCCGCCCGGCTCGGCGCGGCCGCGGCGGACCTCGACGATCGCGCCGCCCTCCACCCTGAAGACGATGTCGGCCTTCTCGACCAGGGCCGGCCGGTGGGCGATCACGATCCGGGTGATCTCCAGCCCCGCGATCATCGCCGCGATCCGGTCCTCGGTGGCGGGGTCGAGATTGGCGGTGCCCTCGTCGAGGAACAGCACGTCGGGGTCGCGGTAGAGCGCGCGGGCGAGCAGGATGCGCTGGCGCTGGCCGGACGAGAGCGCCGCGCCCATGTCGCTGATCAGGCTGTGATAGGCCATCGGCATCTTCATGATCTCTTCGTGGATCCGCGCGAGCCGGGCGACATGCTCGATCATCTGCCGGTCCGGAAACGGATCGAAGAAGGCGATATTGTCGGCGAGCGTGCCGCTCAGCAGATAATCGTCCTGCATCACCGCGGCGATCCGTCCGCGCCAGGCCGCCATCGTCGCCGGGCCGATCGGCACGCCGTCGACATGGAGCTTGCCCGAGACCGGCTGGAGCAGGCCCAGCAGCACGCGCATCAAGGTCGTCTTGCCCGAGCCCGAGGGACCGATGACGGCGACGAAGCTGCCCGCCGGAATCTCGAAATCGACCTTGTCGAGGATCGGCGCCTCGGCCGGCCCGTAGGCGAAGGTCAGATTCTCGACCCGGATGCCGGGACCGGGCATCAGCGACTGGCGCGGGCCGCCCAGGCGGATTTCCTCCTTCTTCTCGCCGACGATGTCGGAAAGCCGGTCGAGATGGACGCTGAGCAGGCGCCATTTCTGGAACTGGGAGACGAGCGAGCTGGCGCTCGAGGTGAAGCTGCTGCGATAGGCCAGGAAGGCGAGCAGCAGGCCCACGGTGAGGCGCTGGTCCATCACCGCGAGCGCGCCGAAATAGACGGTGAGCAGGAAGGAGAGGCCGAACAGCACGTTCTCCGCGAGGTCGATCCTTATGTCGAAGATCCGCGCCTTGTAGCCGGCCGAGATGACCTCGGCGTAGCGGTTGCGCCAGCCGTTCTCGCGCAGCGCCTCGTGGCCGTGCAGCTTGATCGCCCGGATCGCGCGCATCGTCTCCATGAGGTAGGTTTCCTCATTGGCGCGCGCCATGATCTCCTCCTCGGTCCGGCGCCTGAGGCCCGGATAGAGAAGCTGGGTGACGGCGAGGTAGATGAGGGTGAGCGCGAGCACGATCCCGGTCAAGGCCGGGCTGATCAGGGTCATCACCACCAGCGTCGTCACCAGCAGCGCCGAATCGATCAGGATGTTGACGATGCCCTTGGTCAGCAGCGACTGGATCGGCTGGATCGAGCCGATCCGCGACAAGAGGTCGCCGACATGGCGGCGCTCGAAATAGCCGAGCGGCAGCCGGACCAGATGCCGCACGACATTGCCGCCGAGCTGGTAGGAGAGCGACTGGCCGAGCGTCAGCACCACCCAGTCGCGCAGCGCCCGGGTCGCCGCCGCCAGGCCGTAGACCACCATGAAGCCGATCAGCAGCACGGTGAGCAGGCTGCCGTCGCCCTGGCCGATCGCCTCGTCCACGGTGAGCTGGATGTAGAAGGGGGTGACGAGCGTGGTCAGCTGGATCAGCAGCGAGAGCACCAGGATCTGGGTGAAGGGCCCGCCGAAATTGCCGAGGCGGCTCCACAGGTCGCTGAGCCTGGTGCGGGTCCGCGCCTCGATCGGCTTGAAGTCGGCGGTCGGGGTGAGCTCGAGCGCGACGCCGGTGAAATGGCGGCCGAACAAAGCGAGCGACATCCGCCGCCTGCCGCGCGCCGGATCGAGGATTGTCACCTGGCGCGGAGTCGCGCTTTCAAGGACGACGAAATGGTTGAGGTCCCAGTGCAGGATCGCGGGCTTGCGCAGCTTGTCGAGCTCGTCCAGCTCGAGCCGGAGCGCGCGCGGCGCTAGCTCGAGATCGGAGGCGATTCCCATCAATTCCTCGAGCGTGACGCCCTTGATCGAGGTCGGATAGCGCTGGCGCAGGCCGGGCAGGTTGATGCGATGCCCATGATGGACCGCGACCATCGCCAGCGCGGCGAGGCCGCACTCGGCCGCCTCCGACTGGAGCAGCGGCCGCATGCGCTGCGACCAGGGCCATTCGATCGCGCTCATCGGCCCACCGCCGACCGGATCGGGCCGAACAGCACTTCCCAAAGGCTGCGCCGTTCGAGCACGAGATTGGCGCTCAAAGTCATGCCGGGCCGCATCGCCCGCTGATCCGCCGGCACGCGCGGCGCCATCTCGTCGATGCGGACTCGGATGCGGAAGACCGGCTCCTCGATGCCCAGGTTCGAATCGATGTTGGTCGGCTCGGTCGGAACCCGCGCCACGGCCGTCACCGTTCCGCGCCCCGCGCCGTATTTCTGATAGGGAAAGGCGTCGAAGAACAACCGGACCTGCTGGCCGGGCCGGGCGAATCCGACCGCGCGCGAAGGCGCGTACACCCAGACTTCGAGCCGGCTGCCGCGCGGGACGATGGAGACCAGCGACCGATCCGGCCGCGCCCGCTGGCCGACCTCGACGCTGACGTCGCCGACCTCGCCGCCGATCGGCGCTGTGAGGACGAGCTGGTCGGTGCGCAACAGCTCCGCCCGCTGCTCGGCGAGCGCCGCCCGCTGGGCGAGCAGCACCGAGCGGGTGCGGTCGGTCTCGAGCGCGCGCTGCGCGATCTGGGCCTCGGTCGTGCGCAGCGCCTCGCGCTGGGCGATCAGGCGCTCGGAAAAGGATTCGAGCTCGGCGCGCCGGGCGAGCAGGGCCGAGCGGCTGTCCTCGACCTGGCGCTGGGTTCCGGCGCCTTCCCGGGCGAGCTGGACGGCGCGCTGGGTGGCGGCTTCCGCGAGCCGGATCTGGCCGGCGGCGATGCCGCGCTGGCGTTCGAGCGACTGGATCGCGGCGGCGAGGCTCTGGCGCTGCTGGGCGAGCCCGATCGCTTCGGCGGAGCCGATCGCGCCGGCGAGGTCGACCTGGCGGCCGAGCTCGACATCCTGGTTGCCGAGCTGGGAGAGCTGGGCGGCGACGCCGTCGCGGCCCTGCGCGATCGACAATGTCACCAGCGGCGTGCCGGCGGCGACGATCTGGCCTTCGCGGACATGGATCTGGCGGATCTCGGCCGGGGTCGAGGGATAGACCCGGGCGATGCCGGCATCATAGGCGACGATGCCCCGCACCCGGGCGCTGGTCGCATAGCTGCCGAAGACGAGGATGGCGACGATGATCGCGGCGACGGCGACCACCAGCCGGGTATAGAGGCGCGACGAGGGCGGCACCGCGGCCACCACCGTCCCGGCGAGGCGATCGCGGCTCGCGTCGATGACCTCCATTCGGAAAAGTTGCTTGTTCATGCCCCGCCGCGGCCGTTCGCTGGAGCGGCGGCTGTTAGCGCGAACACATAAAAAGCCGGTTAATCGCCCTCCAACCATCCCGGGGCGGGACGCCCCGCGGCGACGGCTTAGCCAATGTTAACCGAAAGCCGCTAGGGCCGGCACGATGGAAAATCGTCGCAGGATTCCGCTGTTGCTCGTGCCGCTGGCCGCGGCCGGCTGCGTTCCGCAGGCCCGGCTCGCGGTCGTTCCCGACCTCGTTTCCACCGAGTGGAGCCGGCCCGGACCGGTAGCGGCTCCCGCCGAGCCGAGCCTCGCTTCTCCCGCCGCCGATCTCGGCGTCGCGCTGGGGTCCGGCGAGCTGGCGGGGCTGATCGCGCGGGCGCGCGAAGCCAATACCGACGTCGGCGTCGCCCGCGCCCGGGTCCGCCAGGCGCGCGCTCTGTTCGGCGCCGCGCGCGGGGCGATGCTGCCGGTGATCAACGCGTCGGCCGGCCTCAGCGGCACCCGGACCGAGCGCGCCACCGGCGACCCGTTCGATTTCAGCGACGCCTTCGGCGGCGTCGACATTTCGTTCGATCTCGACCTGTTCGGCGCCGGCCGGGCCGAGCGCCGGGCGGCGCGCCACCGGCTGCGCGCGGCGGAGTTCGACAGCGAGGCGGCGCTGCTCGTCGTCCAGTCCGACGTCGCCCGCGCGTTCGTCCAGCGCGCGACCCTGGCGGCGCGGATCGCCTTGCTCGACCGCAACATCGAGCAGGCGGTGGAGCTGGAGCGGATCATCCGCACCCGCTTCAACGCCGGCGACGCGACCCGCGTCGACCTCGGCCTGCAGACGATCCAGGTCCGCCAGCTTCAGACCGAGCGGCTGCGGCTCGACCAGGCGCTCGATCGGACCCGGACCGCGCTCGCGGTCCTGACCGGCGCCGAGGCTCCGCGCTTCCAGCTCACGCCCGCCCAGCTCGACACTTTGGTCCCGCCCCGGCTCGAAATCGTCCAGCCCAGCCTGCTGCTCACGCGCCGGCCCGACATCCGCGCCGCCGAGGCGCGCATCGACGCGGCGGGCGGCGATGTCGCCCAGGCCCGCGCCGCCTTCTTCCCCCGCATCCGCCTGAGCGCGAGCGCGCTCGGCCAGGCCGCGAGCCTGTCGGGCCCGCTCAGCAGCACCTTTTCGATCGGCGCCGACCTGCTCGCGCCGATCTTCAACCGCGGGCGGCTGCGCGCCAATCTCGAATTCATGGCCGGCCGCCAGGTCGAGAGCGTCGAGCTCTACCGCCAGGTGCTGCTGACCTCGCTCGCGGAGGTCGAGGACGCGCTGTCGGCGGTCGAGCGCGCGCAGGCGCGCGAGGCGCTGCTGATCGCGGTGGTCGAGGAGGCGCGGCTGACGGCGCGGCTGGCGCGGCTCCAATATATGGAGGGCGAGGCCGACCTCCAGCGGGTGCTCGATGCCGAGCAGAGGCTCACCGAAGCCGAGGATGCGCGCGCGATCGCGCTCCAGGAGCGGCTCGAGGCGGCCATCGACCTGTTCAAGGCGATGGGCGGGACCCCCTCGCAATCGGCCTAGCACCGCGTTTCATTTCGGACCGCTGATGTGGACGAGAAGCTCGGCCTCGTCGATGGGCTCGAGGAACTCGAAGCCGAAGCGGCTCTGCCTCGCCCAGACCACGCGCCCGGCGATGCGGGCCTCGCCGCGGTGCATCACCAGCTCGACGCCGACCGCGGGGACCGCGTCGGTCTCGACCTGCGCGCCGGTGCAGGAAAAGTCGCGCAGCTTGCCCGCGAACGCGTCTCCCGCCGGAGTCGCGAAGAGCGCGGAAAGCAGGACCCGCGAGCGGCGCCGGCCGCGCCTTTCCGTTTCTTTCCCTGTGGTCACGCTGCGCCCATTCGTTCTGCGGCCGGTCCTGCCGCCCCCGTAACGGATACTTGACGCTCGCCCGGGTTGCTACGGCAATTCCACGCCCGGGCGCCGATTCATGTTCGGCGGGTGGCGCCGGTCCCGGGCAAGGCACCGCCAGCCGCGCCTGCCTGAACCCCCGATGACTCGCCCGGAACGGGCGCCCCGGCGCTCCGTTGGTCGAGTCTCTGCGCGGGGCGGCAGCGCATTCGCGTTGCGCCGCGCACCGAAACCCCGAATCGGAGACCAGTCATGAACAGCAGAACCATTTTGCTCACGCTCGCCGGCGCGACCCTGATCGCGGGCGGGCAGGCGCTCGCCCAGGGGCGCGGCGGCGGCCATGGCGGCGGCCATGGCGGCGACCATGGCGGCGCGAGCGCGCACGGCAGCCTGGGCGCCCAGATGGGCCGCGGCCTCGACGTCCGCACCGACGCCCGAGTCCACAGCCAGGGCCCGGCCCACGCGTCCGACCGGGCGATCGAGCGCGCCGACGACAGCAGCGTGCTGCACGGCACCGTCCGGCCGCCGCGGACCGACCTTTCGGCGCTGCGCGCGGGCCTCACCGTCCGCACCTCCGGCGGAACCACGCTCGGCACGATCCGGCGCGTCAACCGCGGCGCCGACGGCAGCGTCCGCTCGGTGCTGATCGCCAGCGCGAACGGCCACCGCACGATCCCGGTCCGCCCGGGCACGCTCAGCATCTCGGGCGACGTGGTCACCACCACCCAGGTCCGGCCGCCGAACGACTAGGCGGCGCATTTGGACCCAGTTTGCGTGAACGGGGCGGCGTCCGCGGGCGCCGCCCCTTTTGCGCTACAGGTAGAACTCGAAGCCGGACAGGACGGTCGTGTGATTCACGACGAACTCCATGTCGGCGATGCCGTTGCCGTCGACATCGCCCTGGACGCGCACCGATGAGCCTTCGACCTGGTAGCGAAGCTCGCCGGCGACGTTGTGGAAGGCGCTGGTGCCGATGAAGGTGAAGGCCTCGTCGCCGGGCGTGGTGCTGTTCGCGTCGATCAGGATCAGGTTGAAGAAGCTCTGGCCGAGATCCTCGACAATGTCCGCCTGGCTGCCGAGGCCGCAATCGCCGACCGCCTGCCACATATAGGTGTCGCCGCCGCCGCCGCCGCTCAGCACGTTCTTCGCCTGGTTGGCGATGATCAGGTCCTGGCCGCCGCTGCCGATCACATTCTCGATCAACGAGCGGGGGTCGTCGTTGAAGAGCAGGGCGTTGGCGATATTGCCGGCGGCGAGGTTGCCGTTGCCGAGACTGGCGAGCAAGGGCTGCGAGACCGTCGTCCATTGGCCCGGGCGCAGGTCGATGGTGAGGCCGCCGCCGAGGTTCGAGAAGTCGTAGGTGTCGGTGCCGCCGCCGTCCCAGATGGTGAGGAACATGCGCTGGCCGCCCGGCGCGCCCTGACCGACGCCGTTGATCAAGAGCTCGGCGTTCTGGAGGTTGACCGTGTAGACGCTGTCCTCGGCGTGGAAGTTGAAGTTCGCGCCGTAGAGCCGCTGCAGCGCGGCGATGTCGAGCATCATCAGCGACTGCGGATAGCTCCATTCCTCGTTGGTATAGCCGCCGTCGGCGTCGTTGACCGGCGAGAAGACGTGGCTGCGATAGGTCATCACCGTATATTCGAGCGTGTCGTGGATCGCGCTGACGGCGGGATCCTCGTGGCCGTGCTTGAGCCCGAGCGCGTGCCCGGTCTCGTGGAGGATGCCCATCCAGGCATAATTGCCCTTGACCGGATTGTTGAAGTTGACCTTGTTGAACCAGGCGGAGCCGCCGAGGCTGCCGGGGCCGCCGTTGGTCGGGTAGTAGGCGTAGGCGACCTCGGCCTCGTCGCTCATCGCGTAGCGCAGGTCGGCATTGCCGGGCGACGCGCTGTCCGGCGCGAAGCTGAGGTTGGCGACGTTCGAGATCAATTGGAGCATCTGCACGGTCGCGCTCTGCTGCGCGGCGGTGAACGGCGCGAACTCGCCCGGCTGGTCGGTCTCCTCGATCCCCGGGGGATATTGGCCCGCGCTGGTCGGGAAGCCGTAGGTCAGATTGGTGTGGTTCCAGCTGCTGCCGCTGAGCATCGCCTGGATGTCTTCCTCGAAGAGCTGGGCGGCGCTGAGCGCGGGACCGACGCTGACGTTGAGCTCGTACGAGCCCGAGGTCGGATGCTCCGGATCCTGGAAGGATTCGATCGAGAAATAATAGACGCCGTCGCGCGGCGCGCGGAAGCGCAGGAACGAATCGGTGTTGTGGCCATATTCCGGGTGCGGATCCGAACCCGGATCGCCGACGACCAGGTCGTCGTTCGCCGCGATCTCGTCATTGCCGTTCGGCGCGTAGAGCCGCAGATAGGCATCGAGATTGCCGCCGCTATTGTCGACGTCGAGGATCAGCAGCTCGCCCGCCTTGAGGGTGATCGAGAAGAAATCCTTGTCGGCCGGGTTCGCGATGCCGCCCTGGATGGTGGCCGAGGGGAGGCTCGCGTCGGGAAGGTTCGGGCTGTTGCCCAGAGCGAGCCCGTTGCGATCGATCGCCTGCGCCGTCGCGATGCTGTCGTTGGCGGCGCTCGTCTCGGCGATCACCGGCGTCGGCGTATTGTCGGCGACGTTGAGGATGGTGAGGACGACGTCCTTGTAATTGGGTCCGTCGGCCTGGCCGGTGGGGCTGGAATCCACGGCCGTGACCCTGAACGAATAGCTGCTCTTGGTCTCGAAATCGGCCGGGTTCTTCAGCCGCACGGCGCCGGTCGCGGCGTCGATGTCGAGCAGCGCCGCGTCGGCGCCGGTCAGGGCATAGGTGATTCGGTCGCCGTCCGCGTCGGTCGCCGCGGCCTGATAGACGATCGTGCTCGCCGGGCTGTTCTCGGCGACGCTGGCCACCGTCGCCGAAGTCATCGTCGGCGCATGGTTGATGAACGGGCCCAGCACTTCGAACATGCCCGAAGTCAATCCGGCGAGGCCGGCCTGTATCGTCGCGAACTGGACGGCGGCGCCGGCGCCGTTGCCGTCGGCGTCGTAGAGCAGGGCGCCGGTGGTAATGTTGTAGATGAGATAGTCGTTGGCCTCGAGCGCCGCCGGGCCGACCACGAAGCAGTTGGAGCTGACTTGGCCGCGGGCGAGCGCCGCAAAGGCGCCGCCGGCATTGCCGTCCAGCAAGATCTTGTCGAGGGCCGATTCGAAGTCGAGGAGGGCGTCGACATTGCCGCCGCCGAGCGGGCTGTCGAAGATGAAGCGGTCGTTGCCGGCCCCGCCGGATATCGTGTCGGCGCCGCCGCCGCCGTAGATGGATTCGGAGCTGGAGCCGCCGGTGATCACGTTGGCGCCGGCATTGCCGCGGAGCTCGTCGGTAAAGCTGTTGCCGGTGAGGTTGAGCGCGGCCTGGCTGGCCGGGTCCGCCGCCGCCAGCAGCTCGACTCGCGCCGATGCGGACAAAGCATAGCTGACGCTCGCATAGACCTTGTCGTAGCCGCCGCCGACGCCTTCGATCACCACATCGCCGGCATCGTCGACATAATAGAAATCGTGGCCGTCGCCGCCCTCGAGAGTGTCGACGCCCGCGCCGCCGTTCAGGCTGTCGTCGCCCTCTCCGCCCGCGAGATAGTCCGCGCCGGCGCCGCCGTTCAGAACGTTGGCGCCGGCATTGCCGTAGATCTGGTTGGCAAGCTCGTTGCCGGCGAGGTCCATCGCATTGGTCGACCCCTGGGAGATGGCGGAGAGCAGCTCGACTTCCTGGCCCGCCGCCAGCGCGTAGCTCGAGCGGGCATAGACGATGTCGGTGCCCTCGCCGGCGCCCTCGACGACATAGTCGCTCGAGCCGTCGACGACATAGGTGTCGTTGCCCGCAAAGCCCTGGAGAATGTCGGTGCCGCCGCCGCCGTCGAGATAATTGTCGCCATTGTTGCCATAGAGGCGCTGGTCGATGCCGTTGCCGACGATGACGATCGCCGCCGTCCCCGCCTGGCTCAATGCCGCCAGCGTCTCGACCTCCTGGCTCGCCCCGAGCGAGAAGGAGCCGCGCACATAGACGATGTCGTTGCCGCCGCCGGCGAACTCGGCGACAAAATCACTGGCGTCGTCGACCACATAGGAATCGTCGCCGCCGAACCCGACCAGGGTGTCGTTGCCCGAGCCGCCGTCGAGATAATTGGCGCCGGCATTGCCGTAGAGGGTCTGGCTGAACTCGTTGCCGACGATGACGATCGGCGCCGTCCCCGCCTGGCTCAGCGCCGCCAGAGTCTCGACCTCCTGGCCCGAACCCAGCGAGAAGGAGCCGCGCACATAGACGATGTCGTTGCCGCCGCCGGCGGACTCGGCGACATAGTCGTTGGCGTCGTCGACCACATAGCTGTCGTCGCCGCCGAACCCGACCAGGGTGTCGTTGCCCGAGCCGCCGTCGAGATAATTGGCGCCGGCATTGCCGTAGAGGGTCTGGTTGAACTCGTTGCCGACGATCACGATCGGCGCCGTCCCGGCCTGGCTCAATGCCGCCAGCGTCTCGACCTCCTGGCCCGAACCCAGCGTGAAGTTGCCGCGCACGTAGACGATGTCGTTGCCGCCGCCGGCGAACTCGGCGACAAAATCACTGGCGTCGTCGACCACGTAGGAATCGTCGCCGCCGAACCCGACCAGGGTGTCGTTGCCCGAGCCGCCGTCGAGATAATTGGCGCCGGCATTGCCGTAAATCTCCTGGCCGAACTCGTTGCCGATCAGCTGGAGGGGGGTGGTGCCGGCCTGGGAGGAAGCCGAGAGAATTTCCAGGCGGCTGCCCGCGGTCATCACCCAATTGACGCTGGCATAGACGACGTCCTGATCGACGCTGCTGGAATCCTGCACCACCTCGTTCGAATCGTTCACGTAAAAGACGTCGTCTCCCGGCCCGCCGACCTGGAGCTCCTGCCCGGAAGGAGTGACAGCCCGGTTGCGCTGCACAAGATCGCTGGACACGCCCCGCTCCCCATCAACCGCGCGGACGGCCCGCCGCGGCGGCGCCGGATTAGTGGCAAACTCCTGATTTTTCCAGCAAAAACTTATACTTCGCGAACTACAAGCCGAGCCCGTCCCAGAGCAGCTTGGCGCCGGCGAGCACCATCAAAGCGTAGACCAGGGTGTAGAAGCGCTCGGGCGCGACCTTGCGGATCAGCCATATGCCGGCGAGGGCGCCGGCGATCGCGAACGGCAGCAGCACGAAAGTCGCGGCGAGATTGGCCGGGGTGAACTGGCCGAGCGCGGCATAGGCCGGCACCTTGATCCAGTTCAGCGCCGCGAAGAAGATCGCGGTGGTGCCGATGAAGGCGTCGCGCGGCAGCCGGCGCGCCATCACCCACATCTGGAACGGCGGCCCGCCGGCATGGGCGATCTGGCTGGTGAAGCCGGTCGCGACCCCGAACAGGGCGCCGACCCAGGCCGGCGATCCTGCGGGCGATGAACGTCTTCCTGCTGACCCAGCAGCCGCCGCCGCAGTCGGGCTGGGGGCTCCAATATACGCTAGACCTGCGCGTCGCCGGCGCGCGCAGCTACGAGCCGCGCGCGCTCGTCACCCACACCACCGCCGCCAACATCCGCCAGCTGATGAATTTCTACCGGCTGACCGGCGAGCGAAGGTTCCTGGCGCGGATTCCGGAGGCGCTCGACTGGCTCGAAACGGTGCGGCTGCCGCCCGATCCGGCGCGACGCGGGCGCGACTTTCCCACCTTCATCGAGATCGGCACCAACCGGCCGCTCTACGTCCACCGCCGCGGCTCGAACGTCGTCAACGGCGCTTATTATGTGGATTACAGCCCGGAAGCGCCGCTCGGCCATTATTCGGCCTGGCGCGCGATCGACATTTCGGCGTTGCGGCGCGAGCTCGCGAACCTGCGGCCGGGCCCCGGGCTCGGCGCGCCCGGCCGTGCGCCGCTGCCGCGCTACTTCGTCACCGATCTCGACGCCGGCTCGGACCTCAACGCCGCGGCCGGCGGCACGCCCGCCGACCTGGTCCGGACGCTGAACGCCCAGGGCTGGTGGCCGACCCCGCTGGCGGCGACCAGCAACCCCTATCGGGGGCCCGGGCCGGCGACGCCCGTCCCCGGCGACTACCGCACCACCCGCGTCGGCGACGCCAGCGACACCTCGCCCTACCTCGCCGACCATCCCGTCACCGGAATCTCGACCGCGACCTACATCGCCAACATGGCGCGGCTGATCCGGGCGCTGGATTCAGCGCGCTAGCGTCGCGCCGCCGGCCTCGGCCGCGGGCGGCATGACCGTGCCGATCGCCGCCTTCATCTGGTCGAGCGTGAACGGCTTGGTCAGCACCACCACCTCGCGCGGCTTGCGGCCGATCGACTGGCCGTCGGCATAGCCGCTGATGATGATGCCGGGCATGTCGGGGCGGATCTCCCTTGCCTGATTGAGCATGTCGCCGCCCGACATGAGCGGCATCGCATAATCGGTGATGATGAGGTCGTAATCGCCGGGGGCCTCGCGGAACAGGTCGAGCATGGCCGGGCCGTCCGCGGCCGCCGCGACCTTGTGGCCGAGGTCGCTCAGCATGCCGGCGGTGGTCTCGCGCACCGCCTCGTGATCGTCGACGAGGAGGATGCGCAGCCGCCGCGCGCCCTCGCCGGCATCGTTCGCGAAGATCGGCGCCGCTTCCGGCCCCTCCCGCCCGGCGGGCGCCCGCGGCAGCCAGATCTCCACCCGCGTCCCTTCGCCGACCTTGCTGTCGATATGGAGCGCGCCGCCCGACTGGCTGGCGAAGCCGTAGACCATCGACAGGCCCAGGCCCGTGCCCTTGCCGACATCCTTGGTGGTGAAGAAGGGCTCGGTCACCTGCTCCAATATGTCGGCCGGGATGCCGCCGCCGGTGTCGGCGACGGCGAGCACGACATAATCGCCGGCCGGCAGGCCCAGGGGATGGCCGCCGCCGGCGCTCGCATTGGCGCAGGTGACGACGATCGTCCCGCCCTCCGGCAGCGCGTCGCGCGCGTTGATGATCAGGTTCATCAGCGCGAGCTCGAGCTGGGCGCTGTCGGCCCAGGCGCACCAGATCCCGCTCTCGGTGCGCCAGTCGACCTCGACCAGGCCGCCGAGCGTGTGCGCGAGCAGCTCGCGCACGGTCGCCGACAGCTTGTCGATGTCGACCGCGGCCGGCTGCAGCTGCTGCCGCCGGGCGAAGGCGAGCAGCCGGCCGACCAGCTCCGAGCCCTGCTCGGCGGCGCGGCGGGTCATGCCGACGATCCGGCTCTGCTCGTCGTCCAGCTGCAGCCGCCTCTCGATCATGCCGAGGCCGCCGAGCACCGCGGCGAGCAGGTTGTTGAAATCGTGGGCGATGCCGCCGGTCAGCTTGCCGATCGCATCCATCTTGCGCGCCTGCAGCAATTGCTTCTCGGCGAGGCGGAGCTCCTGGAGCAGCTGCTGCTCCTGCGCCGCCTTGCGCTGGATCTCCTGCGTCATCGTGTAGAGATCGACGAACACCGCGACCTTGGAGCGCAGCACTACCGGCTCCACCGGCTTGAACACATAATCGACCGCGCCCATCGCATAGCCGCGCATCAGATGCTCTTTCTCCTTGTTGACCGCGGAGAGGAAAACGATCGGAATGCGCTTGGTCTGCTCGCGCTCGCGGATGATTCGGGCGGTCTCGTAGCCGTCCATGCCGGGCATGTAGACGTCGAGCAGGATCACCGCGAACTCGCCCTTGAGGAGGTGGCGCAGCGCCTCGTCGCCCGAGCCTGCGACCTCGACCTCGGCTAGGTCCTCGAGCACGTTGCGGATCGCCAGCAGATTGTGCTCGTCGTCGTCGACGACGAGCACGCGGGCGAGCCGGCCCGTCTCGGGCAGCGAATCCGCGGCAGCGGGGGCGGGACGGGCGGCGTTCATGCGTCCTTTCCGCCTATTCCGCCGCCGCCGTCTGGGCGAGCGGCGCGGCGGCGGCGCGGCCGCGCACCTTGCCGATCCAGACCCTGAGCAGGGCCAGCAGCAGCTCGATGTCGACCGGCTTGGCGATATAGTCCGAGGCGCCGGCGTCGAGGCATTTCTGGCGATCGCCCTTCATCGCCTTGGCGGTGACGGCGATCAGCGGCAGGTCGGCCAGGTCCGGCTGGTCGCGGATCGTCCGCATCGTCTCGTAGCCGTCCATTTCGGGCATCATGATGTCGATCAGGGCGAGGTCGATGCCGGGGGTCTGTTCGAGAATCAGGATGCCGTCGCGGCCGCGCTCGGCGTGGAGCACCTCGACGTCGTAGCTCTCGAGCACGCTGGTCAGCGAGTAGATGTTGCGGATGTCGTCGTCGACGATCAGGATCCGGGCGCCGGCCAGCTCCGGCAGGCTGTTCGGCTTGGGCGTCGCCGAGCGGCGCGGCTTCGAGCGCGCCGGCCGCCGCCGCGCCGCCTTCGCCTGGTCGCGGATCCGGCCGAACAGCTTGGCGAGCGCCTCGTGGTCCGCGGGCTTGCCGGTCACGCCATAGGCCCCCATCCGGGTGACGTCGTCGGCTTCGGCGGCGCCGGAGACGACGTGGATCGGGATCTCGCCGGTTTCGCCGTCGTGCTTGAGCAGGTCCAAAAGGACGAAGCCGTTGATGTCGTCGAGGCCGAGATCGAGGGTGATCGCGTCGGGCCGCAACTTGCGGGCCATCGCCAGAGTCCCCGCGCCGGCGGTCGAGACGACTCCCTTGAGGCCGGCCTCGCGCGCCAGATCGAGCAGGATCGAGGCGAAGGTGACGTCGTCCTCGACGATCAGCACGAACGGATCGCTGCCGAGACTGTCGCGATCGTCGCCGATCTCGAGCGTCGCCGGCAGCGCCGAGGGGATGGTGGCGCCGCTATTCTCGTAGCGCGCCATCGTCGCATGGCCTTCCGGAGCGGCGACCGCGGCCGCCTCCAGCGGCACGAACAGGGTGAAGGTCGAGCCTTCGCCGGGCTGCGAGCGCACCTGCAGCTCGCCGCCGAGCAGGCGCGCGATCTCGCGGCTGATCGACAGGCCGAGGCCGGTGCCGCCATATTTGCGGCTGGTGGTGCCGTCGGCCTGCTGGAACGCCTCGAAGATCAGCTTCTGCTTGTCCTCGGGGATGCCGATGCCGGTGTCGGTGACGGCGATCTCGATCGCCTTGTCGACGTTGCGGAGCACCGGATTGTTGCTGCTCCAGCCGCTCTCGGCGCAGCGCACGGCGAGCGTGACGCCGCCCTGGGAGGTGAACTTGAAGGCGTTGGAGAGGAGGTTCAGAACCACCTGCTGCAGCCGCTTCTCGTCGGTGCGGATCGCGGCCGGAAGGCTGTCGTCGAACACGACCTCGAAGTTGAGCGCCTTGTCGGTGGCGAGCTGGCGGAAGGTCCGCTCCATGTTCCGCTTGAGGCTCGCCATCGGCATGTCGCCCAGCTCGATCGAGACGGTGCCCGATTCGATCTTCGAGAGATCGAGGATGTCGTTGATCAGGCTCAGGAGGTCGGAGCCCGCCGAGTGGATCGTGCGCGCGAACTCGGTCTGCTTCTCGTTGAGGTTGCCCTGCGGATTGTCCGCCAGCAGCTTCGAGAGGATCAGCAGCGAATTCAGGGGCGTCCGCAGCTCGTGCGACATGTTGGCGAGGAACTCGGACTTGTACTTGGAGGTGAGGGCGAGCTGCTCGGCCTTCTCCTCGACCGCGCGGCGGGCCATGTCGATCTCGAGATTCTTCGCTTCGACCTGCTTCTTCTCGTTCTCGAGCAGCTGGGCCTTTTCCTGAAGCTCCTCGTTGGTGGCGTGCAGCTCCTCCTGCTTGGTGGTGAGCTCGGTCTGGCGCGCCTGCAGCTCCTGGGTGAGCAGCTGCGACTGCTTGAGCAGGCCCTCGGTGCGCATCGTCGCTGCGATCGTGTTCAAGACGATGCCGATCGATTCCATCAGCTGGTCGAGGAAGCTCTGATGGGTCTCGTTGAAGTCGCTGAACGAGGCCAGCTCGATCACCGCCTTGACGTCGTCCTCGAACAGGGCCGGCAGGATGTTGATGTTGGCGGGCGGGGCGTCGCCGAGCCCGGAGCCGATCCGGATGAAGTCGCCGGGGACGTCCTGGAGGAGGATCGGGCGCTTGTCGGCGGCGGCCTGGCCGACCAGGCCCTCGCGCAGGTTGAACTGGCGCTTCAGCGCGTCGTGGCTTTCGGCGCCGTAGCTGGCGACCAGCTCGAGCCTGGTTTCGTCCTCCTCGCGGGTGGTAACGTAGAAGACGCCATATTGGGCGTTCACCAGCGGCGCCAGCTCGGACATGATCAGGTTCGAGACGGTCGCGAGGTCGCGCTCGCCCTGGAGCATGCGCGAGAAGCGGGCGAGGTTGGTCTTGAGCCAGTCCTGCTCCGCATTCTTGAGCGTCTGCTCCTTGAGGTTGCGGATCATCTCGTTGATATTGTCCTTCAAGGCGGCCATCTCGCCCGACGCCTCGACCGCGATCGAGCGGGTGAGGTCGCCCTTGGTCACCGCGGTCGCGACGTCGGCGATCGAGCGGACCTGGTTCGTCAGGTTCGCGGCGAGCTGGTTGACGTTGTCGGTGAGGTCGCGCCACAGGCCGGCGGCGCCGGGGACCCGCGCCTGGCCGCCGAGCTTGCCCTCGATGCCGACCTCGCGCGCCATGTTGGTGACCTGGTCGCCGAAGGTCGACAGGGTCTCGATCATGAAGTTGATCGTCTCGGCGAGCGCGGCGATCTCGCCCTTGGCGTCGACGGTCAGCTTGCGCTTGAGGTTGCCCTGGGCGACGGCGGTGACGACGTCGGCGATGCCGCGCACCTGGTTGGTGAGGTTGGTCGCCATCAGGTTGACGTTGTCGGTCAGGTCCTTCCAGGTGCCGCCGACCCCGGGCACCTGCGCCTGGCCGCCCAGCTTGCCCTCGGTGCCGACCTCGCGGGCGACGCGCGTCACCTCCGAGGCGAAGCCGTTCAGCTGATCGACCATGACGTTGATCGTGTCCTTGAGGGCGAGGATCTCGCCCTTGACGTCGACGGTGATCTTCTTGGAGAGGTCGCCGCGCGCGACCGCGGTGGTGACGTCGGCGATGTTGCGGACCTGGCCGGTCAGATTCTCGGCCATCAGGTTGACGTTGTCGGTGAGGTCCTTCCAGGTGCCGGCGACGCCCGGCACCTGCGCCTGGCCGCCCAGCTTGCCCTCGGTTCCGACCTCGCGGGCCACGCGCGTCACCTCCGAGGCGAAGCCGTTCAGCTGGTCGACCATGACGTTGATCGTGTTCTTGAGCTCGAGGATCTCGCCGCGCACGTCGACGGTGATCTTCTTGGAAAGGTCGCCCAATGCCACCGCGGTGGTGACCTCGGCGATGTTGCGGACCTGGCCGGTCAGGTTGGCGGCGAGCTCGTTGACGTTGTCGGTCAGGTCCTTCCAGGTGCCGCCGACGCCCTCGACCTTGGCCTGGCCGCCCAACTTGCCTTCCGAGCCGACCTCGCGGGCGACGCGGCTGACCTCGGAGGCGAAGCTGTTGAGCTGGTCGACCATCACGTTGATCGTGTTCTTGAGCTCCAGGATCTCGCCCTTCACCTCGACCGTGATCTTCTTGGAAAGGTCGCCCGAGGCGACCGCGGTCGTCACCTCGGCGATGTTGCGGACCTGGCCGGTGAGGTTGCCGGCCATCGCGTTGACGTTGTCGGTCAAATCGGCCCAGGTGCCGGCGACGCCCTCGACCCGCGCCTGGCCGCCCAGTTTGCCTTCCGAGCCGACCTCGCGGGCGACGCGCGTCACCTCGGAGGCGAAGGAATTGAGCTGATCGACCATCACGTTGATCGTGTTCTTCAATTCGAGGATCTCGCCCTTCACGTCGACGGTGATCTTCTTGGAGAGGTCGCCGCGCGCCACGGCGGTCGTCACCTCGGCGATGTTGCGGACCTGGCCGGTCAGGTTGGCGGCCATCAGGTTGACGTTGTCGGTGAGGTCGGCCCAGGTGCCGGCGACGCCGGGGACCTGCGCCTGGCCGCCCAATTTGCCTTCGGTGCCGACCTCGCGGGCGACGCGGGTGACCTCCGAGGCGAACGAGTTCAGCTGATCGACCATGACGTTGATCGTGTCCTTGAGGGCGAGGATCTCGCCCTTCACGTCGACGGTGATCTTCTTGGAGAGGTCGCCGCGCGCGACGGCGGTCGTCACTTCGGCGATGTTGCGGACCTGGCCGGTCAGATTGTCGGCCATCAGGTTGACGTTGTCGGTGAGGTCCTTCCAGGTGCCGCCGACCCCGGGCACCTGCGCCTGGCCGCCCAACTTGCCCTCGGTGCCGACCTCGCGGGCGACGCGCGTCACCTCCGAGGCGAAGGCGTTGAGCTGGTCGACCATCACGTTGATCGTGTTCTTGAGCTCGAGAATCTCGCCCTTCACGTCGACCGTGATCTTCTTGGAAAGGTCGCCCGAGGCGACCGCGGTGGTGACCTCGGCGATGTTGCGGACCTGGCCGGTCAGGTTCTCGGCCATCAGATTGACGTTGTCGGTGAGGTCCTTCCAGGTGCCGCCGACGCCCTCGACCCGGGCCTGGCCGCCCAATTTACCTTCGGTGCCGACCTCGCGGGCGACGCGGGTCACTTCCGAAGCGAACGAATTGAGCTGGTCGACCATCACGTTGATCGTGTTCTTCAGTTCGAGGATCTCGCCCTTCACCTCGACGGTGATCTTCTTGGAAAGGTCGCCCGAGGCGACCGCGGTCGTCACCTCGGCGATGTTGCGGACCTGGCCGGTCAAATTGGTCGCCATCGCGTTGACGTTGTCGGTGAGGTCCTTCCAGGTGCCGGCGACGCCCTTGACGTTCGCCTGGCCGCCCAACTTGCCCTCGGTGCCGACCTCGCGGGCGACGCGCGTCACCTCCGAGGCGAAGGAGGCGAGCTGCTCGACCATCGTGTTGACGATCTTGCCGATCCTGAGGAACTCCCCCCGCAGCGGCCGGCCGTCGATCTCGACCGTCATCGCCTGCGAAAGATCGCCCTTGGCGACCGCGCCGATCACGCGCGCGACCTCGGCGGTCGGCTGGACCATGTCCTCGATCAACTCGTTGATCGACCGGAGCTTGGCCTCCCAGCCGCCGGTGGCGCCGCGGACTCGGCCGCGCTGGCTGATCTTGCCTTCCTTGCCGACGACCCTGGAGAGCCGCTCGAACTCGCCGGTCATCTGCTCCTCGAGGCTGACCACCTCGTTGAACAGCTCGGCGATCTCGCCGTCGGTGCCGGGGAGGTCGTCGGGCAGGCGCACGCTGAAGTCGCCGCGGCGAAAGCTTCGGAGCGCGCCGACAAGCTGCCGGCGATCGAGAAAATCGCGGGTGGAAAGGTCGTTCACACATCGCTCCTTCGCGCGGCCCCCCGCTCGAATCCGATGCAGATTCCCCATTCCGTTGGCGTCACATAGCAAGAGTAAGGCGCCTTGACTCCTCAAAAATTGGTGAACGGCGATTTGATCCGGAGCGGGCCGCCCGGCGCGCGCCGGGCCGCGCCCGTCCGGGCAGCGCGAGCGGGACTGCGCCGGCTTCGCCAATGCCGGCGCGAAGTCCACGGATCGACTTGGCGAATTGTTGCGCGGGCCGATGAATTCTGTCACCTTTAGTTTGTCGAGTTCGGGACTGGCCACGCCGGCTCGGCCGGGAGGAGCGATGGGGGAGCGGGCATCCGACGAGCTTCGCTACACGGCCTTCCTCAGCTACAGCCACAAGGACGCCGCCGCCGCCGGGCGGCTCCACCGCCGGCTCGAAACCTATCGCATGCCGCGCCGGCTGGTCGGGCTGGAAACCGCGCGCGGGCCGGTGCCCGAGCGGCTGGCGCCGATCTTCCGCGACCGCGACGAGCTGCCCGCCGCCACCGATCTGAGCGAGACGGTGCGCGAGGCGCTCGCCCGCTCGGGCGCGCTGGTCATCCTGTGCTCGCCGCACGCCGCCGGCTCGCTCTGGGTCGCCGAGGAGATCAGGGTGTTCCGCGAGCTCCATCCGGACCGGCCGATCCTGGCGGCGGTGCTCGACGGCGATCCGCCCGACTGCTTCCCGCCGGCGCTGCGCGCCTTCGGTCAGGACGGCACCTGGCACGAGCCGCTCGCCACCGACCTGCGGCCGCACCGCGACGGCATGCGGCTGGGGCTGCTGAAGCTGGTCGCGGGGATCACGGGGGTGGGGCTCGACGCGCTGGTCCAGCGCGACGCGAGCCGCCGCGTGCGCCGCGTGATGGCGGTCACGGTGGCCGCGGTGGTGGCGCTGTTAATCACCGCGGCACTGGCCGTGGCTGCCTACCGGGCTCGCGTCGAGGCGGAGCGGCAGCGCGCCGAAGCGCAAGGACTGATCGAATTCATGCTGACCGATTTGCGCTACGGACTGAGGGGAGTCGGCCGGCTTCAGATCATGACCGCAGTCAACCGGCGCGCGCTGCGCTATTACGACGCGCAACTCGCGCAGAGCCGTCGTCCGGCGGATTCCGCCATGCGCGCGCGCATCAAGCATGCAATCGGCGAGGACCTGCTGGCGCGGGGCAACCGCCCGGGCGCGCTGGCCGATTTCCGTGAAGCCTATCAGACTACCTCCTCGCTCATTGCCCGCGCGCCGAACGACGCGACCATCATCTTCGCTCACGCGCAAAGCGAATTCTGGCTCGGCTTCTTCGCCTACGGGCAAGGCGAGCTGGCTTCGGCTCGGGCGAGGTTCGAACGATACAGGTCGTTGACCCATCGCCTGCTGGAAATCGACGCGGGCAACTCCGAGTGGGTGAGAGAGGCGGCCTATGCGGAGGGCAATCTCTGCTCGTTGGACCTGATCCAGGCAAGTCCGGCCAGGAAGCTCCGTTCCTGCTCGATCGCACTCGCGCGAATGCGGCAGGTTTGGCGTGTCCGGCGGGGGGATCCAGGCGTGATCGAGGACCTGGCGAACCGGCACGCCTATATGGTCGATGCGTGGAACGCCAATGGGCGCTGGGATCGCGCCCTCCTTCATCGCGCCTGGCACGAGGCGCTGGTCCAGGCGCTGATCCGCAGCGACCCCGCCAACCTCAACTATCGCGACATCTGGATGAACTCGCAGGTCGGCTTCGGTCGACAACTGGCGGCGCACGGCGAGCGCCGGGAGGCGCGGGCCCGCCTGGCCGACGCTGCCCGAACCGCCGCGCAGCTGCATGCCTGGGATCCCCAAAATGCGAATTGGGAGCAATGGCAACGCCGAATTGCCCAAGAGATCAATCAAGGAGGACGGTAATGTCCGAAGAGGATAAGGCATACATTACTTCGATGCCGGTCTATGAAGTAAATGATTACGACGAAGAATATACACGGAGGCCAACGGAGGCGACCGTTCGAGAAATCGATTTTGAGATCAGCGAGGACGGCAAGGAGCTGGATTTTTTCTTTTCGCGAGCTGATTTCTCTGTTCCGATAAGCGTAGATCTCAATACATTGCTTAGAGACATCAGGGACAACGCATTCGGTTACGGTAATAACGCGCAAAAAGAGCCGCGCGATCCGTTCGAATCTCGCTTGTCGCTGGGCAATAAGAAATACGTGTACGTGATTTACAGGTTGTCAGACAACAAGCGATGGCAGTTCTGTCGTGACTTCGCTCCAATCACGCTGGGTAAGAAGGCGGCCGATTCGGGCAGGTATTTTGAAGCTCGTCGGTTTGATAAGGATGGCGTGGCAAGGAAGATCAAAGACGGCACGCCGGCGAAGGATGAATCGATAGTCGCCTATTTCATTGCCGACAACGAAAACTCTGGAAACTATAATGGGCACTCGATCAATCTGCACGTCGACTTGTTGTACCAGGGGACGCGACGGCGGCTGCCGATCACGATCGATCCGGACATCCGTTATCCCGGTGGCTCGGGCGAGCCCTAGGACGCGCGTGGCTTCTGGGCTTGGACGTTTTGAATGTCTATGCTCGCAATCCGATAATGACTGACACCCCCCTCTCCACCATCATCGCCCTCGCGCGCGCCGGGGCGCTGGATCATGCCTGGGGGCAGTTCGTCGCGGCCGGCTATGATCGCGACGACGTCGATCCGGCGGCGCTCACCGTCAAGGGGCGGCTGCTCAAGGACTATGCGCTGCGCGCGGTGGACGAGGGAGAGCGCCGCCGCTTCTACCTCCAGTCGGCCATTTGCTACCGCTGTGCCGCGGCGCTGCAGCCGGGGACCTACCCCTTGATCAACGCGGCGACCCTCTCGCTGCTCTCCGGCAGCCCCGCTTTGGCGGAGGAGATCGCCCGCGAGGTGCTGGAGCGGATCGCGCGCGAGCCCGACGAGCCCGAGACGCCTTATTGGCGCGCCGCGACCGAGGCCGAGGCGCTGCTGCTGCTCGGCCGGCGGGACGAGGCGCAGGCGGCGCTGGCGGCGGCGGTGGCGGCGGCGCCGCGGGCCTGGGAGGACCATGGCTCGACGCTGCGCCAGTTCCTCGCCATCCAGGACGAGCTCGGCGGCGACACCGCCTGGCTCGCCCTGCTGCGGCCGCCGCGCTCGCTCCATTATGCGGGGGGGGAGGCGGGAGCGGCGCCGCCCGACGCCGATATCGGCTTCGGCTTCGGCGCGCTCGCCGCCGGTTTCGAGCTCGAAACCGCCGAGGCGCTGCTCGCGCGCGGCGCCGAGCTCCACGTCATCCTGCCGGGCGACGCCGAGAGCTTCGCGGCGTGCTTCGTCGATCCGCACGGCGAGGCCTGGCGGCAGCGCTTCGACGCCGCCTTGGCCGCGGCCGAGAGCGTCCGCCACGTCCGCCCGCTGCATCGCCCGCCCGACGCCGCCTTGGTCGCGCTGGCCGACACCGTGGCATGGGGCGCGGCCCTGCTCAACGCGCGTCGGCTGATGGGGGAGGCGGTGCGATCGCGGCCCGAGCGGGGCGAGGAGACGCAGGGGCTCGCTTTGCTCGCGATCCGCGTCGGCCCCGCCGCCGAGCCCGGCTTCGAGACCCGCCTCGGCGAGCTCCGCGACGCGCTCGCCGGCGCGGGCAGCCCGGCGCTCGCGCCCCACCTCAACGGCGAAACCATCCTCGCCGGCTATGCCGATTGCGCGGCCGCGGCCGCCGCCGCGCGCGCCGTCCATGCCGGGCTGCGCGGCCGCGTTCCGCTGCAGGTCGCCGGCCATTACGGGCTGATCGATCGCGTGCGCGATCCCTTTTCGGCGGCGGTCCGGCCGACCGGAAGCGGCGCCGACATCGCCGAGGCGATCGCCGGCGCCATTCCGCCCGGCTCGGTCTGCGTCTCGGACGATTTCGCGGCGGTGCTGGCGGCCGGCGGCGCCCCGGGCGAGGCCTGCTGGATCGGCGAGTTGAGCGCGCTCGACGGCGGCTCGGCGATCGGCCTCTATGCGCTCAACACGGGCGCGGCCGCCTCATAGCACCAGCTCTTCGAGCCGGTGCGGGGCGACCACGGTCAACTTGTCGGGCTCGCGGCGGATGATGCCGCGCCGCTCGAGCGCATTGACCGCGCGCGAGGCGGTTTCGCGCGTCGTCGAGACCTGCAGCGCGAGATCGGCCAGCACCGGGCTCGGCCGGATCGTCAGGTCCTCGTTCTGCCGCGCCTGGCGCAGCAATTCCGCGTGCACCCGGCCGACCGCGGACAAGGCGACATGCTCGTACATCCGCGCCGCCGTCTGCTGGAGCCGGTCGACCATGACCTTCAGGAGGGCCAGGCCGATGCAGCCGTGCTGCTCGGCGAGCAGGGCCAGCACCCCGCCCTCGAGCAGGAAGGCGCTCACCGCCTCGACCGCGACGACATCGGCGTCGTGGGTCATCGAATAAGGCGGGCTGACCGGGCCGAAAAAGTCGCCTTCGCGATATTCGTGGAGAAGCACGGCCTGGCCGTCGAGCGAATAGACGATGGCATGGGCGCGGCCGCTGATCACCACATAAAGCGTCGAGACGCGGTCGCCGCGCCGCACGATCGTCGCGCGCGCATGAAATTGGCGGCGCCGGCCGCGCACGAGGATATGGCCCGCAAGTTCGATCGAGCAATCGAAGACGCCGCACAATAAGCGGCAGACATTTTCGTCCGACGCCGCGCCGCCGCCATTTCGATCCGTCCCGATCATGTCCCGCATGATATACGGAAATTACGGCAACGCGGAACGCAACTTTCCGCCAAGTCGATCAAATCTTTTCGAACCCCGCACCAGGTCGGAAAGCCTAAACTTCCGCCTGACTCGGCCGACTAATCCTGTGCTATGCGACAGGAGGACCGGGCGTGAGCGCAGCAGGGAAGCGGATCGAAGAGATGAGCAGGCTGGGCCAGTTGCTCGCTTTCCTGGACCATGATCCGGACAATCTGCCGCTGCTTGCCGACGCGGCCGGCGCCGCCGTCGACGAGGCCGATCCGGCTTCGGCGCTGGCGCTGATCGACCGCTACGCCGCGCACGCGCCCTTGCCGCCGGCTTTGCTCAACCTCAAGGGCGTCGCGGCGATGGGCGAGGGGCGGTTCGCGGACGCGGCGGCGGCGTTCGCGGCGCTGCGCGAGGCCGGCGAGGACGCGCCCGCGCTGCGCTTCAACCATGCCTGGGCGCTGGCGATGGCGAAGGATCATGAGGCGGCGCTGGCGCTGCTCGACGACGAAGCGATCGCCGCCGGCCCGCGCGGCGCCGCGCTCAAGGTCCAGCTGCTGCACCATCTCGAGCGGCTCGACGAGGCGCTCGAATGCGGCGCCCGATGGGCCGAGGCCTGTCCCGGGGACCGGGGCCTGATGGGCGCGCTGGCGAGCGCCGCGCTCGACGCGGAACAGCCCGATCTCGCCCGCCATTATGCCGAGCGGGCCGGCACCCATCATGACGGCCTGGCGACGATGGGGCTGCTGCTGCTCGACGACAGCCGGGTCGACGAATCGGCGGCCCTGTTCGAGCGCATTCTCGCCGCCGACGCCGGCAATCCGCGGGCGCTGCTCGGCGACGGCCTCGCCCGCCTCGCCCGCGGCGATACCGAAGGCGCGGCCGGCCGGCTCGACGCGGCCGCGGCGCGGTTCGAGGACCATCTCGGCTCGTGGGTCGCGGCCGGCTGGGCGCATTATCTCCAGGGCGATCTCGCCACGAGCCGTGAGCGCTTCGAAACCGCGCTCGCGCTCGACGACACCTTCGCCGAAACCCATGGCGGGCTCGCGGTGCTCGACCTCGCCGCGGACGACCGGGAAGGGGCGAAGCGGCGCGCCGACATCGCGCTGCGGCTCGACCGCAACTGCTTCGGCGCCGCGCTCGCCAGGAGCCTGCTGCTGGAGGGCGAGGGCAAGGCGAAGGCGGCGCAAAAGGTCCGCGAGGCGGCGCTCAACTTCCCGATCGGCGCGGCCGGACGGACGATTGCCCGCAGCCTCGCCGCGCGGAAGGGGGACAGTCCCCGGTAGGGGACAGTCCCCGGACAATCGCCGTCAGGGGCGCGCGCGGACCTCGGCCAGCGCCTGCGAAAGCGTGAGCGCCCCGTTCGGGTCGGCTTCGATCGCCTCGGTCACCTGATCGACCAGCTGCTGGAAGCCGGCATCGTTGACCAGGCCGGGGCCGAACTGGTCGACCAGGATATGCTCGATCATCACCCGCTTGAGCTTGCGGTCGTCGAGCGCCTCGACGGCATCGGCGCCGCGCAGGGCGCCCCGGCCGGCGACGTCGCCCGTCCCCTTCGCCTCCTTGCGGCCGCCGCGCGCGGCGGCGCCGGCGCGCGACCGTTCGTCCAGTCGCTGGCGCAGCAGCATCGCGAGTCGATTGGCGTTGGCGACGGGGTCCATGATGCGCGACGGCCTTTCTAATGCTTGGTCGACTTGGCGGCGGCTTGCCGCAGCAGGAAATCGGCGGCGGAAACGTCGTGCTCCGTCTCGCCGCCGGTCGAAGCCGTCTCGTCGATGCGGGCGAGGATCAGCTCCATGTCCCGGCTGACCAGCGGATGCTCGCGATTGACGGCGATGCCGCGGCGCAGCAGCGCGCGGGCCGCGCCGAGCTCGTCGCGGGCGAGGCTCTGCAGGCCGCGCGCGAACAGCGGCAGCGCCGCCTCGTCCTCGTCCCCGGCGAGCGGATCGAGAGTGGCGCAGGCGGCCGCCGCGTCGCCCGAGCTCAGCTCGAGCAGGCCGAGCTGGAAGCGGGCGATCGCATAATCGGGCGCGATCTCGACGGCCCGGGCCATCGCGCCATGCGCAGCCTCGAAACGGCCGCCGCCGGCCAGCAGCGACCCGTAAAGGAAGTGCAGCCGGGGATCCTGGGGATGGTCGTCCAGCAAGGCGGCGACGCGCGCGAGCCCCGCCGCATCGTCGCTGCCCACCAGCTCGACGGCTTCGGCGAGCCGCTCGTCGGGACAAAATTGCTCCATGTCCTTCTCCCCTTACCCGATCATCGTTCGAGGCGGAAACCGCCGCCTCCGGCGACCCGTTTTCGAAGCACGACCAGCGCCGCCTTGTGCAGCTGCGAGATCCGGCCCTTGGTGAGCCCGTAGAGCCTCGCGATCTGATCGAAATTCACCTCCTCCAGATAATGGAGCTCGATGATGCGCCGGTCCCGTTCGGGCAGGCGGGCCAGCTCGGCGGCGACGCGCTTCACCAGCTCCCGCCAGGCGAGGCTGTCATAGGCGCTCGGCTGGGCCGCGGCCTGGGCTTCGCCCTGATAGAGCGTCGTCCCTTCCAGCATGAAGCCCAGGGCGAGCCCGACGGCGAGGTCGATCAGCGCCTCCATCGCCTGGCCCTGGGGGGGCGGCGCGTCGGCGTCGGCGGCGAGCGAGCGCAGCCGGTCCCGCCGCACGCGGTTGCGGTAGCTGATCTGCTCGCGCACCTCGCTCATCTTGGCGAGCCCGTCGATCATCGAACCGTTGATCCGCCGCACCGCGAATCCCTTGAACGGCACGCCGAGGCCGGGATCGAAGCGGTCGATCGCCTCGAGCAGCCCGGCGCAGCCGAGCTGGAGCAGATCCTGATATTCGATATCGCCGCCGCTCCTGCTCCTGAACTGGCGGCCGGCCAGCGACCGCGCGAACGGCAAATAGAGCGAGAACAGGCGGTCGCGGGCCGCGGCCGAGCCTTCGTGCCTGAGCGCGTGCCAGAGCGCGTCCTCGCCGGCGGCCCGGTCGGCCAGGAGGGGCGCGGCGCCGGCCATCGCGCTAGCGGAAGCTCCCGAGCACGCCTTCGAGGACGAGGCTCCAGCCGTCGATCAGCACGAACATCAGCACCTTGATCGGCAGCGACAGCGTCGTCGGCGGCACCATCAGCATGCCGAGCGCGAGCAGGATGCTCGACACGACCAGATCGATGAGCAGGAACGGGAGCAGGATGACGAAGCCGATCTTGAAGGCGACGCGCAGCTCGTTGAGCATGAACGCGGTGGTCAGCGGCATCAGGCCGACCTGGGCGGACGTATCCGGGAGCGGCGTTCGGGAAATGGCGTAGACCGTGGCGAGATCCTGGTCGCGCACCTGCCGCAGCATGAACTGGCGCAGCGGCGCGGCGCCGCTGTCGAGGCTCTGCTGGGCGGTCGCGGTCCCGGCGAGGAAGGGCTGGAGCGCGCTCTGGTTGAGGGCGGTGAAGGTCGGCGCCATCGAAAAAGCGGTGAGCAGCAAGGCGAGGCTGACCAGCACCTGGTTGGGCGGCGTCTCCGGCATGCCGAAGGCGTGGCGGATCATCGACAGGACGACGACGATCCGAACGAACGAGGTCATGCAGACCAGCAGCGCCGGGATCAGCGCCATCATCGTCAGGATGAGGGCGATGCGGACGACGTTCGAGGTCGGCCCGCCGGCGGCGGTCGCCGCCGCCGCGGCGCCGGGCGCGAGCAGCAGCAGCGACGCGAGCGCGAATCGAAGCGCGGTCATGCGAGGTCTTTCGCTGGCGCGGGCCGCGGCAGATGCGGATCGATCAGGGTCGCGCCGTGCGGGGTAGCGGCGATCAGGAACTCGCCGCCGTCGCAGCTCACCACGCACAGGTCGACCTGGTGGCTGAGCCGCAGGCTTTCGACCAGCTGCAGCCGGCGGGGGCCGCCGAAGGCGAGCGGCCGGGCGCCGCCGGCCAGCCGCCGCCTGAGCAGGAAGGCCGCGGCCACCGCCAGCGCCAGGCACAGGAAGAGCGCCCCGAGCACCCGCCAGATCGGCACCTCGGTGCCGGTTCCCTGGCCGAGGCGCTGGGCGAGCGCCGGCGCCGCGGCAAGCAGCAGCGCCCCGGCCAGGGCGATGCGGGCGAGGCGGCGGCCAGGCCTCATTTGGGCGCGATCTCGACGATCCGCACCCCGAACCGGTCGTCGACCGCGACGATCTCGCCGCGGGCGACCAGCGCGTCGTTGAGCAACAGGTCGATCGGATCGTCCAGCCGGGCGGCGAGGCCGAGCACCGAGCCCTGGCGCAACTCCATCAGCTCGGCCACCGGCATGACGAGCGCGCCGAGCCGCGCCTGCAGCGTCACCTCGACTTCCCTGAGCAGCGCGGAATCGGGGGCGAGCAGCGGCTCGCCGTCGCCCGGCGCGGCGGACGGCGGGTCGGACTGATCAAGGGCGGCGGTGCCGGCATCGCCGGCGGCGGGGGCCATGTTATCCATCAAAGGTCTCCGGAGGGGGAAGAAAGGGTGAGCGAGATGCCGGCGCCGCGCTCGGCGATCGCGGCGCGGGCGAGGCAGCGGCCCGAGCCGGGCAAGGCGAGGCTCGCGCCCTCGCCGATCGCGCGGTCGAGGATCAGCACGTCGCCGGGGGCGAGCGCGGCGAGCTCGCCGAGCGCCACCGCGGCGGCGCCGAGGCGCGCCTCGAGCCGCACCGGCGTGACTCCGACCGCGCGGCCGAGCCGGGCGAGCGCGGGCCGCCGCGGGCGGTGCCCGGGGCCCAGCAGCGACTTGCGGAACGGGACCAGGGCGGCCAGCGGCACCGCACCGTGCAGCACCGGCGCGCCGGCGCCGTCGGCGACCGCGAAGGCGAGGCCGCCGTCCGGCAGCGGATCGCCGGCCGGCGTTTCGGGCTCGTCGGCGGGCGGATCGCGGCCGATCGCGCGATCGAGCGCGCAGGCGAGGTCGGCGAGGATGCGCGTCGCGAAGCGGCCGATAATGTCGCGGTCGACCTCGGACAGGACGAGGCCTTCGGGCCTGGTGCCGAGCGCGAGGCCGGCCAGCCGCAGCGTGTCGCCGGCCAGTGCCGCCGCAGTCCCGTACTGCCGCCAGGCGAGCGCGGGGAGGGCCCCGCCGCGAGTCCGCGCCGCGAAGCCGGCGGCGGTCAGCCGCGCGCCCGGGAACCACCGGTCCGACCAGGATTCGACCGCGTCGCCGAGGGCGCGGCGAACCGCCGGCGCGTCGAGCGCCGCCACGGGAAGCCAGTCGCGGGCGACGCCGCTCATCCCTGGCCCCTGATGCCGAACAGCTGCTGGATCATGTCGTTGGAGATGCTGATCACCTGCGAGGAGGCCTGGAAGCCGCGCTGGACGAGGATCAGGTCGCCGAACTGCTGCGACAGGTCGACATTGGACGCCTCGATCTGGCGCGGCACCAGCTTGCCAATGCCGTCCTGGCCGCTCGCCAGCAGCCGGACATTGGCCCCGCCCTTGTCGACGAACAGGCCGGCGCCGATCCGCTCGAGCTGCTGCGGATCGCGGAAGTCGGCGATCGCGACCGGGCCCAGCAATTCGGTCTTCTGGTTGGAATAAGTGAGCTTGATGTTGCCGTCGATGTCGACGGTCACCGCGCTCAAAGTGCCGAGCCCGTTGCCGTCTACCTGCCCGGCGCGCAGCGTCGACAGGGTCCCGGACGAGAAGGAAGTGACCCCCGCGGAGAAATTCAGCTCGACCGACAGCGGATCGGCGCCCGCCGGAGTGGTGGCGATGGTCAGATGGGCCGTCGCCGGATCGACCGCGCTGCCGATGAACTTGAGCGTGGCCTGGCCGACCTGGGCGTTGGTTTCGTCGGTGATCGTCACCGTCCATTCGCCCGGCGCGGTCGCGCCCACCGGCGCGAACCGCGCCTGCCAGACATGCTTGGTGCCGCGCGAATCGTAGACCGCCATGTCGGCGACCGAGGCCTCGGTCGCGGTCGAGGAGAGGTTGCCCGAGAAATTGATCTTCGAGGTCGCCGTGGGGGGGCTGGTGCTGTTGGCGTCGACGCTGACGCCGACCGCCTGGCCGGCATCGTTGAGGATCGCCAGCCGGTAGCCGCTGGCGGTGTCCGAGATGTAGCCGTCCTTGTCGACGCCGAACTGGCCGGTGCGGGTATAGAAGGTGCGCTGGCCGTCGAGCAGGACGAGCATGCCGCTGCCCTGGAGCGCGAGATCGAGATCGCCCCCCGACTGGCGCAGGTCGCCCTGGCGGAAATCGATTTTCTCGGCGCCGTAGCGGACTCCCGAGCCGAGCTGCTGGCCGCCGACGTAGCGCGAAAAGCTCGCGCCGAGGCCGCCATAGCTGAACGAATCGGCGAAGGTGAAGGAGGTCGCCTTGAAGCCCGGCGTGTTGAGGTTGGTGACGTTGTTGCTGATCGTCTGAAGGCCCTTGGAGTAAGCGGTAAGGCCGCTCAGGCCGATATAGATGGAACCGAGCATTGGAATTCCCCCCTGTTTGGGTCAGCGGACCTGGGTGATGTTGGCGATGGCGATATTGGCGATGGTTTCGCCGGCGGCGGTCTGGACGGTGACTTGGGGCCCGCCGCTCGCGAACGACACCGCCTTCACCAGGCCGCTCGCGATCACGCCCGTGCTGTTGGTGAAATCGACGGTGCGGCCGAGCAGGCTTGTGCCCTGCATCGCCGCCTGCGCGGCGAGCAGGTTGGTGATCTGATCGTTGAGCGACTGGCTCTGCTGAAGCTGCGAGAACTGGGCGAGCTGCGAGACGAACTGGAAATTGTCCATCGGCTTCAGCGGGTCCTGATAGGTAAGCTGGGTCAGGATGATGCGCAGCAGCGACTGGAAATCGAGGCCGAATGCGCTGTTCGCCTGATTGGTCGCGCTAACGGGAGCGAGTGCCATGGGAACCTCCTGTGGAGTCTAGTGAATCCGTCGCGACGGGGGCGCCGTTTAGCTGAAAGTAGGCGAGGCTGAGGCCGCTCCGGGCGAGGATGTCGCGGACCAGCCGGCGCAGCGCGGCGCGCGTTTCCGGATCGAGCCTGGGCGCGGCGGCGACGAGCTCGACCCGGCCGTCCTTTTCGGTGACGATCAGGCTGACGTCCGACCGTGGCGTCGGCGGCCGGCGCCCGGTCCGCCGCGTCCGCGCCTCGGCCTCCCGCTCCGGACCCTCCGGCGCCGGCTCCGGCGGCGGCAGCTCGCCCGCCGGCATGAGCGGCTTCGCCCGCGCCGGCGTGGCGGCGCGGCTCCGGCCGATCGGGCGCACCTCGGCCGGGGCGGGGTGACGGGAGAGCGCCCGCGCGTGTGGGATCATGGCCGGCTCGATCGTCCGTTCGAGGATCTCCGGAGTCGCCGGCGGGGCGGCCGCCGGCTCCTCGACGGCCGGGCCGCGGCAGGTGCCGGGACCGGGGGGCGCATCCTTGCCGCCGCCATGCCCGAACATGCCGAGCTCGGTGAAGGCATAGGCCGCGTCGAAAAACTCCTCGAACGGCCGCGCGGGCTCGGCCGCGGCGGGGGCGCGCGCGACCGGCGCGGGCGGCGGGAGGGGGCCGATCTTCATGCCTGCCTCGGCGCCGCGGCGGCGCGGTCCTCGACCGCGGCGAGCCGGGCCTCTTCGCGGCGGCGACCGGCGCGCCGGGCGGCGATGCCGGATTGCTCGCGGGCGGCATCGGTGCGCGCCGAGGCGGCCTGCCAGGCCGCGCGGCTCCGGACGAGCGCGTCTTCGGCCGCGGCCGCCTCTTCGTCGAGCCGGTGCTGCTCGGCACGGCCGGCCTCGAGCGCGGCGAACCAGTGGCGGGCGAGCTCGGGGTCGAGGGCCCCCTCCTCGATGGTCGCGGTCCAGCCCGCCTCGGTCCCGGCCAGCCGCTCCCGGCATTCGGCGCAGCTTTCCTCGGCGGCGCGGCGCTCGCCGGCGGCGCGCGCGGCCTCGAGCTCGGCGGCGCGGCTTTGCAGGCCGCGTATCTCGGCGATTACCGCAAGGGCCTCGGCCCGGACGCGCGCGCGGGCCATCTCAGCCTCCCTTTCCAAGCAGCCTGGCCAGCGCCGCGCCGGCGTCGGCGTGCGCGACGCGCTCGTCCTGGCGCTGGCGCAGGAAGGCGGTGAGCGCCGGCCGCCGGGCGATCGCCTCGTCGATCTCGGCATTGCTGCCGGCCGCATAGACGCCCGATTCGATCAGGATGCGCGACTGGTCGTAGGTGGAAAGGAGCGCGATCGCCCTTTCCGCCATGGCGCGTTCGGCGGGCGAGCAGAGGCCGGCGGCGAGGCGGCTGATGCTGCGCGGCACGTCTATCGCCGGGAAATGTCCCTGCTCGGCGAGCCCGCGCGACAGGATGATATGGCCGTCGAGCAGCGACTTCATCATCTCGCAGACCGGGTCGTCGACATCGTCGGTTTCGCTGAGCACCGTCATCAACGCCGTGATCGCGCCCCCCGAGCGCAGCGCGCCGCAGCGCTCGACCAGCTTCGGGATCGCCGCGAACACGCTCGGCGTGTAGGCGCGCACGGTCGGCGGCTCGCCGGCGGCGAGGCCGACCTCGCGCATCGCCATCGCGAGCCGCGTCACCGAATCGAGCAGCAGCACGACATGCAGGCCCTGGCCCCGCCAATGGTCGGCGAGCGCGAGCGCGAGGTCGCAGGCGCGGACCCGCATCGCCGCCGCCTGGTCGGAGGTCGCCGCGACCATCACCGTCTTTTCGCGGCTGTCCTCGGAGAGGCCGTCATGCCAGAGCGATTCGACCTCGCGGCCGCGCTCGCCGACGAGGCAGATGACGCAGCGATCGGCCTCGACCTGGCGGGCGAGCTGCGCCATCAGGCTGGTCTTGCCGACGCCGCTCGCCGCGAACAGGCCGATCCGCTGGCCGCGGCCGATGGTGAGCAAGGCATCGAGCGCGCGGACGCCGGTTTCGAGGCGCTTGCGCGGCGAGACCCGGTCGAGCGCCGGAATGTCGAGCCCGCGCAGCCGGCCGCGGGCAATCGTGTCCACCGGCTTGCCGCCGTCGATCGGCCGCGCCAGCGCGTCGACCGCGCGGCCGAGAAAGGCGTCGCCGACGGGCACGCAATCGTCCTCCGCGCAGGCGGTGACCCGGGCGCCGGAGAAGGTGTCCGGCCGGTCCTCGAACGGCACCAGCGAAACCGAGGCGCGGTCGACCCTGGCGATGGCGGCGATCACCGCGCCGGCGCCGTTGCCGGTCTCGACGGCGCACAGGGCGCCGAGCGGAAGGCTTGGCCCGTCGGCCTCGATATGGGTGGGGAGGATGCGCGTCACCCGCCCCGTCCGCGCCACCGGATCGACCAGCTGCAGGCGCTCGGCAAGCGGATGGCTCATATCTCCGCCTCCGCGCCGATCGCGTCGTCGAGGACGGCGCGCAGGCGGCCCCATTGCTGGCCGAGGCCGATTTCGAGCGTCCCGAGCCGAAGCGCGATCCGGCAGTCGCCGCTGTCGAGCTCGTCGGCGGCGATAATCTCGCAGCGTCGGCTGCCGAGCGACGCGGCCACCGCCTCCAGACCCTCCGCCCGCGGAAAATCGGCCGCCGATACGCTCACCCGGACGATCGCTTCGGCGTCGAGCGCTTTGGCCTGGCCGGCGATCAGCTCGCGGACCAGGACCGCGCGCGCCTCGGTCGCGAGCAGCAGCCGCTCGAGGCAGGTCCGGGCGAGCAGGGCGGCGAGCGTCTCCATCTCTCCCAACTCGTCGGCGAACAAGGCGAGCGCCCGCTCCGCCGCCGCCTCGATCCTCGCCAGCGCCTCGGCGCCGTCGTCGGCGGCCTCCTTCCTGCCCGCCTCGCGGCCCTCGGCATAAGCGGCTTCCAGTTCCTCCGCGTGAAGGAGGGCCGCTTCCTCGCGCTCGGACAAGGCAGCGGCGAGCGTCGCCAGCTCCGCCGCCAGCCGCTCGCGCTCGGGATCGGCGACCGCAACCGCGAAGCCGGCCAGCGGCCGCACCCGCTCGCGCAGGCCCGCCGAGCCGGATTTGATGAGGCCGGTCATGGCCTTGCCCCGGCGACCAGGCGCCAGGCCTGGTCGAGCAGCGAGCGCGCCTTGCCGGCGCCGGGCGCGGAGACCGGCTTGCGGAAGGGCTCGGCGGCGGCGCGCAGCGCCTCGCGGCCGGTCTCGGTCATCAGCACGAACTCGCGGGCGGCGCGGCGGTCGTCGGGATCGATCCGCGCCAGCAGCCAGGGCGAGACGCTTTCATAGGCCCATTCGGGCTGCTCCGGCTCGGGCGCCGCCGCGACCGGGAGCGGACGGCCGGCGAAGCCCGCGACCATCGCGTCGACGCGCGCGCGGTCGCCGGGGTCGAGCGCGCCGAGGATCGCCTCGACATCGTCCGGGTGGAGCCGGGCGAGGCCGCGGACGGCGCGCTTGAGGGCGCGGTCAGGCCGTCGGCGCGGCATCGGCGTCACGCTGCGCGAGCAGCGCCTTCAATTGGGTCGCGTAGGCGAGCCGGTCCTGCTCGCTCATCAGGCCGCCGGCGGCGGCGCGGCGGCGCAGGACGAAGAGGATCGCCCCCGCCAAAGCGAGCAGGACGAGCGGCGTCCACAGCGAACCCGACCAGGAGGAGGCGCGGGGCTGCGGCAGCGGATCCTCGGCGAGGTTCAGGTTCCGGTCGGGCTGGGCGAGCCCGGCATCCCAGTCGCTCGCGGCCGGGACGGGGGGCGTGTCGGTGACGGTGACGACGTCGCCGAGCGCCGCGTCGAAGCCGATCGCATCGCGGACCGACTGGGCGACCGATTCGCGGGCGGCCGCGGCGAGCGGCGAGGCGATCGCGACGGTGGCGCGGAGCCGGAAGTCGCGCCCGGTCGCCAGCTCCTGCTCGCTCGGCGCCGCGCCGCCGGCGAGCGCGGCCCAGACCGTCACCTCGACCGCGTCGGCCGGGTAGCGCGCTTCGACGGCGCGGCGGATCCGGGTTTCGAAGAAGCGCTCGACATTGCGCTCCTCCGCGCTGCCCGCCGCGGCCTCGGCCGGCAGCTCGGCGCTGACGAGGACGCCGCGATCGTTGAGCACGGCGACATTGCCCGGCTCGAGCTCGGGCACCGCGCCCGCCACCAGCCGCTGGATGCCGCGCACGGCATTGGGGTTGAGCCGGCGGCCGACCCGGGTGCGGACCGCGACCGACGCGCGCGGCGGCCGGCGGTCGCCGCGGAAGATGCTCTGCTCGCCGAGCGAGAGGTGGACTCGGGCCGATTCCACCCCCTCGATGTTCATGATGGTCCGGGTGAGCTCGCCCTGCAGCGCCCGTTGCAGATTGATCCGCTGGGCGAATTCGGTGAGGCCGATGCTCGAACTGTTGAACAGCTCGAAGCCGACCGTTCCCTGCAGCGGCAGATCCTGGCCGGCGATGTGGAGCCGGGTGGAGTCGACCGAGCCGGCGGGGACCAGGATCGTACGCCCGCCGTCGCGCAGCCGATAATCCACATGGCCGCGCTCGAGCTCGGCGACGATCGTCCCCGCATCCGCTTCGCGCAGGTTGCTGAACAGAACCGAATAGCTGGTCCGGAACCACAGGAAATAGGCGCCGGCGAGCAGCGCGCACAGCAAGGCGACGGTGAGCCCGCTCAGCAGCAGCTGGCGCGAGGGCGGCGCGGATCTGAACGACTGCAGCATCTTAGAGCTGCATTTCCATCATGCGCTGGTAGCTTTCGACCAGCCGCGCGCGGACCTGCATCATCAGCTCGACCGACAGCCGCGCTTCCTCGAGCGCGAAGGTCACCTGGTGAAGCGGCACCGAATCGTCGACGGCGAAGGCGCGGACCATCGCGTCGGCCTGGACGACGCGCCGGTTCACCGCCTCCATGCCGTCGAGCAGGATCTGCGAAAAGGAAGCGCCGGCCGGCGGCGCCGCGGCGCGGGCGGCGGCGAGCAGGTCCGGCGAGGCGAGGGCGGCGGCGACGGCCGGGATCGGGGGGATGCTCATCCGCGCCTCCCGATCTCGACCGCCTTGGCGTACATCTGCCGGGCGATGCTCATCGCGACGAGATTGGCCTCGTAGATGCGCGCGGTGGTCACCAGCCGCGTCATCTCGCCGGCATGGTCGAACGCCGGGTAGGAGACGAAGCCCTCGGCGTCGGCGTCGGGATGGGACGGCTCGTGGACGCGGCGCGCGGGCTGGTTGGAAGCCTCGATGCTGTAGACCTCGACCCCGGCCGGCTCTCCCTGGCCGCCGAGATAGGCGGCGAAATTGGTGCGCGGCCCGGAGACGAGCCGGAGCGGCCGGTAGGGCGCGCCCGAGGCGGTGCGGGTGGTGCCGGCATTGGCGATATTCTGGGCGATGATCTCGAGCCGGCGCCATTCGACGTCCAATGCGGTGCGGCTGATCTCCATGGCGTTCATGTCAGCGTTCCCCCGTGATCGCCAGCGATTCCAGTTGCAGCTGGCGGTTGAGCAGGTCGGTGAGCGCGCCGTAGCGCCCGGTCGTGGCCTGGGCGGTGGCGAGCTCGAGGTCGGGGCGCACCGTCTCGCCGGCCGGGGCGAGCCCGATGTGGGGCCGGACGGCGCGAATGCTTGCCTCGCTGCCGCGCGCAGCGGAGAGTGCTTCCTCGAAGCTGACCCGCAAGGGACGGAAGCCCGGCGAGGCGGCATTGGCGATATTCTCGGCGGTCGCGACCTGGCGGACGGCGAGGCCGTCCAGCGCCTTGACGATGAGAGCGGAGGTGATTTCGGCCACGGTGTCGGTCTCCTATTGGACGATGATCTCGGCGTGCAGCGCGCCGGCGGCGCGGACCGCCTGGAGCACGGCGATGATGCCGCGCGTGTCGACCCGCGCCCGGTTCAGCGCCTCGACGAGATCGCCGACGCTGGTGTGGGGCAGGCGGACGACGGCGTCGCGGCCGTTCGCGACGTCGAGCCTGGTATTGGTGACGACCAGGCTCTGAACGCCCTCGCCGAGGCCGGAATAATATTGCGGCTGGGAGGCCTGCGTGTCGGCGGTGACGGCGACGCGGATGTCGCCCTGCGAGATTACCACGCTCGAAATCCGCACCGCCTCGCCGGCGACGACAGTGCCGGTGCGCTCGTTGATCACGATCCGCGCCAGCTCGGACGGGGTCACCCGCACATTCTCGACCGCGGCGATCAGCCCGGTCACCTCGCCGGCCTCGGCGGCGATCGCGACCGCGTCGGCGCCCCGGACCCGCGCCGCGCGCCGGCCGAGCGCCTGGTTGATGCCGTCGGCGACCCGCTCGGCGGTGCTGAAATCGGGGTCGCGCAGGATGAAGGTCAGTTCGCCCGCGCCGACCAGGGCCGGCTGGACCGGCGCCTCGACGGTGGCGCCGCCGGCGACGGTGCCGGTGGTCGGATAGTTGCGCTGGTTCGAGTTGAGCTGGGCGTCGAAACGATGGCCGCCGACCACCAGCGCGCCCTGCGCCAGCGCGTAGGGCCGCTGGTTCGGGCCGAGCAGGGGCGTCATCAGGAGGGTGCCGCCGGCGAGGCTGCGGGCGTCGCCGATCGAGGAGACGGTGACGTCGATCCGGTCGCCGACATTGGCCGCCGGCGGCAGCGTCGCGGTGACGATCACCGCGGCGACGTTGCGGCTCTGGAGCTGCTCGGGCAGGACGTTGGCGCCCAATCGGCTCAAGGCGTTGCGCAGCGCCTGGCGGGTCACCTCGCTGCGCGGGCTGTCGCCCGAGCCGGCGAGGCCGGTGACGATGCCGTAGCCGACCAGGGCGTTGTCGCGCTGGCCGAGGAAGCGGCCGAGGTCGCGGATCCGGACCTCGTCGGCCATGGCCGGCGCGGGCACGAGCAGGATGAGGAGGGCGAGCAGCTTCCCGACCATCACATCAGCCCCAGGAAGCGGAAGATGCGCTGGACGAGGCCGGGCCGGGCGCTGCGGCTGACGAAGCCGGTGCCGTCATAGTCGATCACCGCCTCGGCGATCCGCGCCGAGGGCACGGTGTTGTTGCCGGCGATGTCGGCCGGGCGGACTCGGCCGCGGATGCGGATGTTGGTCCGCTCGCCGCTGATGTTGAGCACCTGCGCGCCGGAAATGCCGAGGTCGCCGTTCGGGTAGACCTGGTCGACGCGGACGCTGATCTGCGCGATCATCCGCCCCGAACGGCTCATCTGGCCGGTGCCGTCGAACTGGCCGCTGAGCCCCAGCGTGGCGGATTCGTTGAGCGCGGTTCCCGCGGAAATGTCGCCGCTCAGCCGGTTGCCCCGCCGCGTGCCGATCTGGGCGCTGTGGGCCGCGGTCGAGTTTTCGAGGACGACGACGGTGAGGATGTCGCCGACCGCGCTCGCCCGCCGGTCCGAGGCCAAGGCGGCCCAATTGTCCTGGCGGTAGAGATCGTCGCTCAAGGCGGCCGCGAACACCCGGCCTTCGGGGGTGCGCACGAAGATCGGCTGGCCGGCCCGGCCCGGCTGCGCCGCGGTCACCGCGCGCTCGACCAGCGCCGTGCCCGCCCTCGCGACCAGGTACAAAGGCGCGCCGGCGCGCACGTCGGGCAGAGCGGAGGCGGGCGGCGCGGCGATCGTCTCGCCCGCGGCGATGTCGCGCACCGCCCGCACCGCGCCGGTCGCGGGCTCGTAGCGCAGCGCCGGCCGGACTTCGGCGGAACATGGCGCCGCCGCGAAATCGGTGCGCACCGGCGTGGCGCCGGCCGGGATCGCCGCCAGCGCGGCCAGGCAGGCGAGGGCGGTCGCGGCCATGTCAGCGCTTCAGCCCGTTGGCGATCGCGGCCAGCTGGTCGCCGGCCTGGACCACCTGGGCGCTCGCCGCATAAGCGCGCTGCATCATCATCAGCGCCACCATCTCGTCGGTCAGCTCGACGTTGGAGAGCTCGATCGAGCCCTGGACGAAGGTGCCGGCGCGATCGCCCGCCTCGGCGGAGACGAGATCGCTCCCGTTCGAAACGCGGTAGAGGCCGCCCGCCATGTCGGTGAGCCCGGACGTGTCGCGGGCCAGCGCCAGCTCGATCCGCCCGATCGAGGTGGCCGCGGTCTCGCCGGGGGCGATCGCGCTGACCTCGCCCGAGGCGTCGATGGCAAGGCCGGTCGCGCCCTCGGGGACCGAGATCATCGCCTTCAAGGGCAGCCCGCCCGGTCCGGCGAGGAAGCCGTCCTCGTTGACCCTCAAGGTGCCGCCCCGCCAGAGCAGCGTCTGGCCGTCGGGCCCGGCCAGCTCGATGAAGCCCTCGCCCTGGATGGCGATGTCGAGCGAATTGCCGGTCGGCCGCAGCTCGCCCTGCTGGAACAGCCGGTCGGCCGCGCGCGCGGAAACCCCGAACAGCAAGGCCGCGTCGTCCGGCGCGATCGCGGCGGCGGCGCCCTCCGCGCGCGGCCCGACCAGCTCGGAAAAGCGCACCTCGCCGCGCTTGAAGCCGGGCGTGTTCATGTTGGTGATGTTGTTGGCGACGATGTTGAGCGCCCGGTCCTGCGCGTGGAGGCCGGTCGCGCCGATCTGGAAGACGCCGTTCATCTCACTGCGCTCCGAACAGGTTGAGGGCGCGGCCCATCAGATCGTCATAGGTCGTCACCAGCCGCTGGCCGGTCTCGGCGCGGCGCACCGCTTCCATCATCGCCACCATTTCATCTCCCGTGTTGACGTTTGAACCTTCGAGCATGCCCTGCCGGATCGCCGGCGCCGCGACCGGGTGCGGCACGGCCGCGCCGGCGGAGAAGGCGCCGCCCTCGTCCGGAACGAGGGCGCCGCGCTCGTCGAAATCGACCAGGGCGATGCGCGCGAGCGGGACTCCGGCCCGCGTGACAATGCCGTCGGCCGCGACCTCGAACGGCGCGTCGCCGACCTGGATGTCGCCGCCGTCGACGCTCTGCAGCGCGAGCCCCCGCGGAGTCACCAGCCGGCCGTCCGCATCGCGGCGGAACTGGCCCTGGCGGGTGTAGAAGGTCGCTTCCTCGGAGCGGACCGCGAAGAAGCCCGCGCCCGCGATCGCGAGGTCGGTGGCGGCGCCGGTCTGGGTGAGCTGGCCGGCGGTGAAATCGGCCGCGGTGGCGACGCGCTGCTCGCCCGGGCGGGCCGCGACCAGCTCGGAGAAGCTCACCCGGCGCCGGTAGCCCGGGGTCGAGGCGTTGGTGATGTTCTGGGCCGCGACCTCGGCGCGCTGCTCGGCGCGCGAGAGGATCTGGGCGGCGATTTCGGGGATCTGCATGCTCTTCTCCTCAGCTCGGCACCGGCAGCTTCGCCTGGCCGCTCTCTTCCGGAGAAAGGACCGCGAAGGACTTGAGCTCGACCGCGGGCGGGACCTCGTTCACCGACAGGATCGCGAGGCGCGGCATGGTCCGCCGGGTGAAGGTCCTCAGGTGCCGGCGGACCTCGGGGCCGCAGAGCAGCACCGGCGCCAGGCCCGCCTGCATCATCGATTCGACCAGCGGCGCGAGGCCGCGGATCAGCTGCTCGGCGAGCCGCGGCTCGATCACGAACGCGCCGCTGGCGGGGCCGGTTCGCAGCTGCTCGGCGATCTGCCCCTCGATCCGCGGATGAAGGCTCAGCACCTCGAGCTGGTCGCGCCCGGCGCGCAACCCGTGGCAGATGACGTGGGCGAGCCGCTGGCGGACCAGCTCGGTGAGGTCGAAATGGTCCTTGCAGCCGCGGCCGACGTCGCACAGGGCCTCGGCGATCAGATCCACGTTGCGGATCGAGACTTCCTCGGCGAGCAGGTTCTGCAGCACCCGCTGGACGTCGGAGACCGTCATCACGTTGGGGATCAGCTCCTCGACCAGCCCCGGCTGGCGGGCGCGGACGCCCTCGAGCAGGGCGACGACGTCGGCGCGGGTGATGAGCTGGGCGGCCTCGTTGCGCAGCACCTCGCCCAGATGGGTCATCAGCACCGTCACCGGATCGACCAGAGTGTAGCCGGCGCGCTGGGCCTCGTCGCGGAGCGCGGCGTCGAGCCAGAGCGCGGGCAGGCCGAAGGCGGGATCGCGGGTCTCGATCCCGGCGAGGCGATCGCCGGCATGGACGGTGCCGATCGCGAGGATCCGGTCCGGGCGCAGCTCGCCCTTCGCATGGCGGGCGCCGAACAGGTGGATTTCGTAGGCCGAGGCGCCGAGCTGGGGGCCGTCGACGAACAGCACCGGCGGGATCGAAAGGCCGCTGAGTCTTTCCTGCTGGGTGCGCAGCGCGCCGACGCGCTCGCCGAGCAGCGGCTTCATTCCCTGCCAGGCGGCGCCGATGTCGCTGCCGAGCAGCACCTCGATCGGCGCCGGTCCGCCCTCGCGGGCCTCGCCGCCTTCCGCTCCGGCCTCGCCGGCCTGCTCCGCCGCCTGCGCGCGGGCGCGCCGCCGCGCCGCCGCCCAGGCGGTCAGCGAAATCACGGCGAGGACCGCGATCGGCCATTTCGGCATGCCCGGCAGCCCGAGCAGGACGAAGATGGCGGCGAGCACGATCAGCAGGATCTTCGGGAAGGCCGCGAGCTGGCTGAACACTTCGGTCGAGAGCTGGCGGTCGGCCGAGGAACGGGTGACGATGATCCCGGTCGCGACCGAGATGATCAGGGCCGGCACCTGGGTGACGATGCCGTCGCCGATGGTGAGCAGGGTAAAGGTCCGAAGCGCGCCCGACCAGTCCATCCCCATCTGGGCGACGCCGATCGTCCAGCCGGCGAAGATGTTGATCAGGAGGATGATGATGCCGGCGACGGCGTCGCCCTTCACGAACTTCGAGGCGCCGTCCATCGATCCGTAGAAGGCCGCCTCCTTTTCGAGGTCCTTGCGGCGCTGCTTGGCCTCCTCCTGGTCGATCAGGCCCATGTTGAGGTCGGCGTCGATGCTCATCTGCTGGCCGGGCATGGAATCGAGCACGAACCGCGCCGCGACCTCCGAGACGCGCTGCGCGCCCGAGGTCACCACCACATATTGGACGACGACGAGGATGAAGAAGACGACGAGGCCGATGACGAAGCTGCCCTGCACGGCGAAGGTGCCGATCGCGTTGATCACGTCGCCGGCGCTGGCGTTGGTGAGGATGAGGCGGGTCGCGGCGACGTTCAGCGACAGCCGGAACAAAGTCGCGACCAGGAGCAGCGACGGGAAGGTCGAGAATTCGACCGGCCGCTGGACGTAGAAGGTCAGGAGCAGCAGCGTCAGCGCGAACGCGAAGTTGAAGATGATGAGGAGGTCGAGCAGGAGGCTCGGGATCGGCGCGAACAGGATCAGCAGGATCGAGATGACGGCGCCGACCAGCACCAGGTCCTGATTGCGGCCGAAGGCGCGGGCGAACATCAGGCCGCCTCCCTCAGCGTCATGTAGAGCCGTGCCACGTCCCGGTAGAGCGATTCCGGGACCGGCGCGTCGAGCGTGGAGCCGCGATAGAGCGCCCGCGCCAGCGCCCGGTCCTCGACGATGACGATGCCGTGGCGGAAGGCGAGCCGCCGCAGCCGCTGGGCGAGGCCGTGGGCGCCGCGCGACACCACCAGCGGCGCCGCCATGCTCGCCGCGTCGTAGCGCAGGGCGACCGCGTAATGGACGGGATTGGTGACGACGACGTCGGCATTGCGGACGCCGCGCAGGCTCTTGCCGGCGCTGGCGAAATCGGCGTGGAGCTGGCGGCGCTTCTGCTTGAGGCGCGGCTCGCCCTCGCGCTCGCGCACCTCGCGCCTGAGCTCGCGCCGGCTCATCCGCATGTTCTTCATGAAGTCCTTGCGGGTGATGATCTGGTCGATCGCGGCGAAGGCCAGAGCGGCCAGCGCGAACCAGGCGACGAGGCGCAGGCCGGCGTCGAACAGCGCCCGCGCCAGGGCGCCCGCGTCGCCCACCGACGTCGACGCGGCGGCGAGCGCGCGCTTTCCGACCAGCCAGGCGATGCCGACATAGACGACGAACTTGACGACGTTCTTGGCGGTTTCGATCAGCAGCCGCTTCGAGAAGAGCCGCTTCAGCCCCTTGGCCGGGTTGAGCCGCGAGAAATCGGGCTTGAGCGGCTGGGCGCTGAACACGAAGCCGGTCTGGACCAGCTCGAACAGCAGCACGGTGACGAAGATGGCGACGGCGAGGAAGGCGAGCGGCCGGAGCATCGCGCCGAACACATGGCCCGTGAGCGCGATCAGCGCGCCCGGCCCGTCCACCACCGAGGGGGCGGTGACGATCGCGTCGCGGCCGGCATGGGCGAGGCTGTCGCCGAGGCCGGCGCCGGCGATCCACAGATAGAGGAGGAAGGCGCCGAGCGCGGCCAGGAATCCCAGATCGGCGCCGCGCGCCACGGTGCCCTTGCGCCGCGCCCGCGTCAGCTTGAACGGGGTCGCCTGCTCCGATTTGTCCTGTTCGGCCGACTGCTGCATGGTCAGAGCATCCCCGGCAGCGCTTCGAGGGTGAGCCGGGTCATCCGCGCGAGCAGCGCGCCGGCGGTGCCGAACGTGATCGGCAGCACGAGCAGGAGGACGATCGTCTTCACCTGGAAGCCGAGGATCAGCACGTTCATCTGCGGCACCGTGCGCGACAGCATCGCGATCGCGAGATCGGCGACGAACAGGGCCAGCATCGCCCCGGCGGCGACTCCGAAGGCGGTGACGAACACCGCCGAGATGAAGGCGATCAGATGGCCGGGCGAGGCCGGCAGCTGCCAGCCGCCGAGCGGCGCCGCGTCGAGCGAGGCGGCGAACAGGCGCAGCAATTCGAAATGGCCGCCCTCGGCGAAGAAGACCGCGGCGGCGGCGTAGACGAACAAAGTGCCGACCAGGGGCACGCTGCCGCGGGTGGTCGGGTCGATCAGCAGCGACAGGCCGAAGCCGGCCTGGATGTCGATCGCGCGGCCGGCGACCTGCAGCGCCGCGAAGGTCAGCTGGAAGGCGACCAGGAAGATCGTGCCGAGCAGCAGCTCCTTGACTCCGATCAGGACGAGGGCGCCGGCGCCGGCGTCGGTCAGCGCCGCGGCGGCGGGATGGGCGGCGACGAGGCAGGCGGCGATGCCGAGGCTGAGCAGCATCCGGAACGTGCGCGGCATCCTGACCAGGGTGAAGGGCGGCGCGAAGGCGAAGACCGGCGCGACGCGCAGGCTGAGCAGCAGCGCGGAAACGGCCCAGCCGATCGGCGCGCCCCCGGCCATGCTCAGCCGAGCTCCGGGATCATGCGGATCGAGGCGATCGCGAACTGGGTGATCTGGTGGATCATCCACGGCCCGAGCGCGATCAGCATGAACACCGCGACCAGCAGCTTGGGCACGTAGCTCAGGGTCATTTCCTGGAGCTGCGTGGCGACCTGGAGGACGCTGATCACCAGGCCGACGGCGAGGGCCGCGACCAGCACCGGGCCGGCGACAAGCAAAGAGTTCCACAGGAGCTGATTCATCAACTCCAGCGCCTGATCAGCGCCCATGATTTTAAGTACTCCCCTCCCGAGACGACTTTGGGGCTCCGACATTTTGTCGACGCAACGAGTCCCCAGGCCGCGCCCGCATTCAGGCGCGGCTTGCTGCACCGCCGCTTGACTTCGACATTATGTGAAACCCCCGGGACCCCCCGAGTCACCTGACGAAAAAACCACAAACTCCCAGAGTTGACATCCACGCCGTCGGCGTCTCCCGCGCCGATCAGCAGGTGTTTAGTCTTCGGCGCGCGGCAAACGTCACGCATTAGCTAAACTTTTTTTTCAGCGGTCCGAAAATGGCGTTTGCCGGCGGACGCTTGCCCCATGAGAACTTATCCCGATTCGGGACTCAGGAAGATGGCCTTCGGGCCTGAGCGGCTTGTTTGTGGTCCCGCACCCTGCTTCGGTCCGGGTGGAACGAGGCATGGACGAGGGCAGCAAAGGCAAAGCCGGCAGCCGCGACGCGGCCAGCGAGGACCTCGCGCCGGCGGCCCTGTTCGATCTGGTCGTCGCCCGCCACACCCCCATGATCACGCGCATCGCCTTGGCCTATGAGGCCGATCCGGCGCTTCGGCGCGAGCTGGTGCAGGAGATCCTGCTCGCCGTCTGGCGCGGCCTGCCCCGGTTCCGGGGCGATTCCTCGCTCAAGACCTTCGTCGCCGGAATCGCCTATAAAAGGTCGATCTCCCACGTCTCGCGCGCCGCCCGGCGGCCGAAATCGGCGCCGCTCCCGGACACGCTCGTCAGCGCCGACCCGCTCCCCGACGAGGTCGCGTCCCGCAACCAGCTCAAGAAGCGGATGCTGGAGGTCGTCCAGACGCTGCCGCTCGCGCAGAAGCAGGCGATCATCCTCTGCCTCGAGGATTTCACCTTCAAGGAGATCGGCGAGACGATGGGGATTTCGGCGCATGCGGCGCAGATGCGCTGCCATCGCGCCAGGGCGGCGCTGAAGGCCGCCACGGACAAGCTCTCATGATGCCGGACGATTTCCGCCAATATGCCCGGCTGTGGCAGGAGCAGATCGAGCCGCAGGAGCTGGCCGAGCTGCAGGCGATGGCGAGCAAGATCGGGCGCACCGCCGGGCGGAAGAGGCTGCTCGACGTCTCGTTGTCGCTCAGCTTCGTCGCCGCCGCCAGCTTCATCCTGTGGAAGCATCCGGCCTCGCTGGAGGTCAAGTTCGGCTATTTTTCGCTCGCGGCGGTCTGCCTCTGGCTGGCCTGGAGGCGTCACCAGCTTACGAGGGCCGCGCAGGCGATCGCCACCGACGACCCCCGCGTCTTCTTCGAAAAGGCGATCGAAAACGTTCGGGCCGAAATAAATTTGTCCACGGCCTCTATTTATTTTGCGGCCCCGGCCGGAATTGTGACGATCTTGCTCGGGAAGCTTGCTCTCGGCCTCACTGCCGCGGAATTGCTTCGCAAGCTATACAACAAGGCTCCTATAAAAATATTCGTTGGGACGGTCGTGCTGTTGGCCGCCATCTATTTCATACGGGACAATATCAGGTTGCGCAGGCAATTGCGCCGGCTCGAAAGCATGAGCCGGGAATGGGCCGCGCGCGACCCGGGCGAAGAGCCCTGACTCGGCGCCGCCGTTTCGGCGACACGGCATCCCGCGAATGGCGCGCCCGGCTGAAGTCGGCGCAGGAGACCGAGGTCGAGCTGCCGAACAGGAACGCGTTGGGGTTGGTCGGCGGCGTGCGCATCCGATTGTCGATCGAGGTCAAATAATCGGTGTCGAGCGTGTCCCCTTCGGCTGCCTGCAAGCAGGCGCTCAGGGCAGGGTCATCGCCGTCATAGCCGAGCTGTTGGTGGTGGATTGCGCGGCCGGCCGGAATTGCAATAGGCTTGCGGCGGCAGCGCGCCGGCTCCCTCGCGTCTTGCAGCGCTTCCACAGGGAACGAGGGCGCCGACGCCGTGCGCCGGCCCCTCGGCCAGCGCGCTGCCACCCGCGCCGGGCTTCCGGAGCGGGACGCCGCGCGGGCGAGTCGGACCGTCAGAGGAGGGCTGTCGCCTCGCCCGCCGGCAACTCGGCCTGGGGGGTGATCACCTCAATCTGACAATGTTCGATCGATACTTGAAGATGCTGTAGTTGTGCGTAGTCCGAACGTAGACGCACCGCAGATTCGCCGCCCAGTTTTCCGCGATCTGATGGTTCGGCCGGTTCCGGGCGAGCACGAACCTTAATTCGTGCCGCCCGTCCGCCATGCGGGGCGCCGTGGTGGTTCCGATTGCGAAGCCCACTTCGATCGACGGCTCGTAGGATCGGCAATCGGAGGCAAACAGATAAGCGCCGTCCCTGAGCTTGGAATATTCGGAGGCTGATACCGGAACTCGGACGACCCAGCCATCCTGATCGAGCTCAGGCACGTGCTCGGGGCGTGCGATCTTCCCGTCTTCGATCGTCACGTCTAGATTGCTGCATGATATCGTGAAGAGGATTGCCGCAAGCCATGTCAGCGCTCGCGCCCTCATGCCCCTTCGACCGTCATCGACGTCGCCGTCCAGCATAAATCTCTCTGATTCTCGCCTCCACGTTGCCTCTCTGCATCATAGGCTCGAAGTATGCGTGAGGGACCGGTGCTTCATAATAGTGACGTGCCATCCGCTGCAAGCCGGTGTCCATCCTGACTCCGATCGAGGCGATCGTATCCCCGCTGCCACCCGGAGGAGTCTGATAGCCTGTGGCGCGAACGTTTATCCAATCGCGGACGCCCGAATTGATCCTCGACATTTGCTGTCGGGTCATGGGCAGCGACCCGCCTCCCACCACCGGATCCATGGTTGCGAGGAGGTCCACGCGGATGCCTCTGGAGATCGCATATTCCGCCAGATACATCGCCGTATATGCGCCCCAGCTGTGACCAACTATGACTATCGGCTTGTGCAACGCATAGGCGACCTCAATGGCTGCTCGTCCCTGCTCGTAGCTCGAATGCAGCAGGAAGTTCCCGCCGCCCTCTCGATTCCTCGCGTAAGGGCCAACTATGTTTGTCAATCCGAACGTGTATCCGTCTCCGCCACCGCCAATGAAGATCGGCTTATCGGAATTTAACCACCACATGGTCTGCAGTAGATTGGCAGCTGAAACCGATATTGGCTGGCCCGGCCGCAGCCCCCTCGTATACCGAGACGGGTCCATGAGTTCGCGGGGGTCTACGCTTGGATCTTCATCAAGCAAGTTCGGCCGAGTCGGGCGTCGTCCGCCGAGGCGCGGATCTTCGTCCGGATTTACCCAGCCTTCTTGGCTTGCGAGCTGTAGCCGCGCTCCGCCAAGCCACTGCCCCTCCGAGTCCAGCCTGAATTCACTCGGATCGAGGATCAGTGAACCCCCGGTCCAATTCCGGCCCGAATCCCATTCTTCGAATCTATCGACAGTGCCGTCGCCGTCATAGGCGTCGGCGCCCGGATATGGCTCCCTCTGGCGACCCTCGGCGATCTCGTCCGGCTTGCTCCGGCTGCCGCTGCCCTGGACGGCGCCCGCTATCATGTTGCCGATCGTCGATCCGATCACGTCGGGCAGCGCGGCGAGCAGATTGTCGCCGAAGTCGGAGCCGTCGATCAGGGTGCGGGCGCCGGCATTGGCGACGGCGCTCGCGGCGCTGGAGAGGGCGCCCGCCATGTGGCCGTCGAAG
>DASZDS010000046.1:0-50132 GCA_035941735.1 Allosphingosinicella sp. | reverse complement strand
TCCGCGGCCAGCAGGAAAATGCCGGCGACGAAGCCGAGGAGAGCCAGTGGTCCGAGGAGGAAATGTCCGATTCCTCGGACGGGCTCGGCGAGGAAGGCGAGGAGGGCATCCTTCCGGTCCGCCCGAACCGGCCGCTTGCCGACCTGCCGCCGAGCTTCGGCTATCGGATCTTCACCGGGCAATATGACGAGGAGGTGGAAGCGGCCGAGCTCTGCGACGAGGAGGAATTGGGGCGGCTTCGCGCCTATCTCGACCAGCAGCTCGTCCATCTCCAGAGCGCCGTCACCAAGCTCGCCAACCGCCTCCAGCGCCGGCTGATGGCGCAGCAGTCGCGCTCGTGGGATTTCGATCAGGAGGAGGGCATGCTCGATGCAGCCCGACTCGCGCGGGTCGTCGTCAATCCGATGCACTCGCTGTCCTACAAGATCGAGAAGGAGACCGAGTTTAAGGACACGGTCGTCACCCTGCTTCTCGACAATAGTGGATCGATGCGCGGCCGGCCGATCTCGATCGCGGCGATCAGCGCCGACATCCTCGCCCGCACGCTCGAGCGCTGCGGCGTCAAGGTGGAGGTGCTCGGCTTCACCACCCGCGCCTGGAAGGGCGGCCAGTCCCGCGAGAAATGGCTCGCCGACGGCCGCCCGCCCCATCCCGGCCGGCTCAACGATCTCAGGCACATCGTCTACAAGCAGGCCGACGAGCCGTGGCGGCGGGCGCGCCGCAATCTCGGGCTGATGATGCGCGAGGGGCTGCTCAAGGAGAATATCGACGGCGAAGCCCTGTTATGGGCGCACGACCGGCTGATCGGGCGGGTCGAGGAGCGCAAGATATTGATGGTGATCTCGGACGGCGCGCCGGTCGACGATTCGACGCTGTCGGTCAATTCGGGCACCTATCTCGAGCGCCATCTGAGGCAGGTGATCGGCTGGATCGAGGCGCGCTCGAGCGTCGAGCTAATCGCGATCGGCATCGGCCACGACGTCACCCGCTATTATCAGAAGGCGGTCACGATCATGGACGCCGAACAATTGGGCGGGACGATGGTCGAGCAGCTCGCCGCCCTGTTCGACAAGGATTGAAAAAGGGGACAGTCGCGTGACTGTCCCCCTTTTTTTGCCTGGGTTACCGGTAGCGGCGGCAGTCGCCGCGGTCGATCGCGCGGCCGGCGAGGGCGCCGGCGCCGGCGCCGACGATCGCGCCGACGGTGCGGTCGCCGCGGCCGGCGATCTCGCGGCCGAGCAGGCCGCCGGCGATCGCGCCGATGATGGTGCCGGTCGAGCCCGACGAGCAGCGCGTGCCGTAATGGCGGCCGTAGCGCTGGTTGTAGTAGCGCTGGTTGGAGCGGCGCTGATTGTAATAGCGCCGGTCGTTGCGCTGGTCGTAACCCTGATAATAGCCATTGCCGTAGCCGTCATAATAGCCGTAGCGGCTCTGGGCCTCGGCGGCGGCGGGGAAAGCGGTCAGCGCCGAAGCGGCGAGCGCGGTGGAAAGGGCGAGTCTCTTCAACATGGTGCTAACTCCTTGGTCTGTGAGGTCCTTTTGCACCGATTCGGTTGAGCCGGTTCTGAATGCGCCCGTCAGGCTTCGTTCATGAATCTAGGGGGTCTTCCTGAACAGATTTGGCGCTCGCGGCCGCGGCGCGTGGCCTTCCTCCTGATCGCCTACCTCGCCCTGGCGACGATCGTGCCGCGCCCGCCGCCGTCGCCGCCGCCGAGGCCGGCGCTCGCGATGCTGGGCTTCGCGCCGGTGCCGCTCGATCCCGGCGACCCCGCCCGCCGGCGGCTCGGCGCGCTCGTCTATCGGGGCGGCTGGGAGATCGTCGGCGACAGCCCGCGCTTCGGCGGCATTTCGGCGCTGCACGTCGAGGGCGGCGAGGCGATCGCGCTGAGCGACGCCGGCATCCTGATCCGCTTCGCGCTGCCCACCGGCCGGGGCCGCGCGCCGGTCCGGCTGGTGCCGCTGCCGGACGGGCCCGGCCCGGCGACGCGCAAGTCCAACCGCGACACCGAATCGATGCTGGTCCGCGGGCCCTGGCTGTGGGCGGGGTTCGAGCGCCACAACATGATCTGGCGCTACCGGCGCTCGGACCTGGCGGCGACCGCGCGGGCGGCGCCCGAGCCGATGCGGGGCTGGCGGAGCAATGGCGGCCCCGAGGCGATGGCGCGGCTGGCGGACGGCCGCTTCCTGGTGCTCGCCGAGGGCGCCAATGACGGCCGGCCGACCAGCGCGGCGGTGCTGTTCGACGGCGATCCGGCCGACCCCGGCACGCGCGCCTCGCCTTTGCGCTACCGGCGGGTGCCGGGCTATCGGGTGACCGACGCCGGCGTGCTGCCCGACGGGCGGCTGATCCTCCTCAACCGGCGCTTCGCCTGGCTCGAAGGCTTTTCGGCGGTGGTGACGGTGGCCGGGACGGGCGGGCTCGGCGAAGGCGCGACGATCGAGGGGCGCGCGCTGGCGGTGCTGCGGCCGCCGGCCAGCGTCGACAATATGGAGGCGCTGAGCGTCACCGTCGAGCGGGGCCGGACGATCGTCTGGCTCGCCTCGGACGACAATTTCTTCCCGCTCCAGCGGACCCTGCTGCTGAAGTTCGAGCTGATCGAGTGACACCGCAACCCGTCACCCCCGCGAAAGCGGGGGTCCAGCTGGGCCGGGCTATGGGAAAGAAAGCTGGATTCCCGCTTTAGCGGGAATGACGAAAGGGAGCTACGCCGCCGCGGCGCTCTCCGCCCGCTTCTTCGCGATCTCGCGCTTGAGGCGGCGGACCTTGAGGCTCAATTTGTCGTCGCTGGTCTTCAAGAGCCAATTGTCGAGGCCGCCGACATGCTCGACCGACCTCAGGCCGCTCATCGACACGCGCAGCTTGACGCCGCGCGCGAGCGTGTCGGAAATCAGCGTGACGTTCTGCAGATTGGGCAGGAACGTGCGCTTGGTCTTGTTGTTGGCGTGGGAAACGTTGTTGCCCACCAGCCGGCCCTTGCCGGTCAGCTCGCAAATGCGCGACATTTCAATCTCTTCCTGGAATGGGGGCTGCTCGCACCCCGGAAAGGGGGCGCGGATAGCGGCATCGCGGGGATTCGTCAACCGCCGCGGCAGCCCGGGTCAGGAGGAAATGTGTCCTTCCCGCTCCAACCTTGCCCGATCGCGCTCACGCCGCGCATTCGCGTGAATGCGCCGCACCCAAAGCCATCCCACAAGACCGAGGACGAGGCCCCCGATGGCAGGCGCCAACCCGGTCCAATCAATCATCACTTTCCTCCGCGTCCAACAATTTCAGCATATTGGATGACAGCCAAAGCAGCAACGCGGCGACGAAGAACCAAGTCAGGCTATCGAGGTCGAGGCTCGCCTCTATCCACACCTTGGCAAATGCGGCGATCAGCAGTGCGTTCCCGGCAGCGGTCAGGACGCCGACAGCGTGCTTGACCCGCTCGTTGGTCCGCAACGTCGTCGAGCGCACGCTGAAATCCGCCATCAAGTGCTCCACGGAATTCGTTGAGCCGTGCACTAGAACTTTCGAAAACGCAAGTCTCCGCACCGACAGTTCCGGCGGTCGTTGCGGAGAGGCGGCCGATCTGTCATCCTCTTCTCTCACCGCCCAGCCGGGCAAAGCAGCGAGGCCGGCCATGTTCCGCACACTCCTCCTCCTGATCGCATTCGTCGTCGTGATCGTCGTGGCCCTGGTCTATACCGGCTACATCAATCTCAACCGCAATGCCGACGGCTCGGTCTCGATCCAGACCAAGGACGTCGAGGTCGGCACCACCACCGCCAACGTGCAGGTGCCGGTGGTCAAGACCGAAACCCGCCAGGTCGAGGTGCCGAGCGTCGCCGTCACCAACGGCCAGGGCAATAGCCAATAAAGGCGTTCCCGTTCCCGGAGCCGATGCGCCTCGCGCTCGACGAGGCGGCCGCCGCGGCGCGGGACGGCGAGGTGCCGGTCGGGGCGGTGGTGAGCCGCGACGGCGACGTGCTGAGCGTCGCCCGCAACCGGATGCGCGACGCGATGGATCCCACCGCCCATGCCGAGATGGTGGCGCTGCGCGCCGCCGCGGCGAAGCTCGGCGCCGCCCGGCTCGACGGCTGCGACCTCTGGGTGACGCTCGAGCCCTGCGCGATGTGCGCCGGGGCGATCGCGCTGGCGCGGATCCGCCGGCTCTATTTCGGCGCCGCCGATCCCAAGGGCGGCGCAATCCTCCACGGGCCGCGCCTGTTCGCCCAGCCGACCTGCCACCACGCCCCCGAAGTCTATCCCGGCATCGGCGAGGAGGAAGCGGGCGCGCTGCTTCGGACGTTCTTTCGGGAAAGGCGTTGATGCCGCCGCGCCTAACCGGCTAGAAACGCGCGGACGCCTATGCCGCCTTCCCCTCCGCTCGGACCCTTTCCCTGGTGGGATGTGATCATCATCCTGCTGTTGGTGATCTTGAACGGCCTGCTCGCCATGTCCGAGCTGGCGATCGTCTCGTCGCGCCGGCCGCGCCTCAAGGCGATGGCCCGCGCCGGCCGGCGCGGCGCCCAGACCGCGCTCGAGCTCGCCGCCGATCCCGGCCGCTTCCTGTCGACCGTCCAGAGCGGCATCACCCTGATCGCGGTGATTTCCGGCGCCTTTTCCGGGGCGGTGCTCGGCGCGCCGGTCGGGCAGCGCATCGCCCTGCTCGGCGTGCCCGCCGAAACCGCGGCGAATCTCGGCTTCGCGCTGGTCATCATCCTCACCACCTACGCCTCGCTGGTGGTCGGCGAGCTGGTGCCCAAGCAGATCGCGCTGCGCTCGCCCGAGCCGATCGCGGTGGTGGTGGCAAGGCCGATGCGCTGGCTCGCCAGGATGATGGCGCCGTTCGTCTGGCTGCTCGACCGGTCGAGCAGCCTCGTCTTCCGGCTGATCAGGCTGAACCGCGAGAGCGAGGACCATGTCACCGCCGAGGAGCTGCAGCTGGTCGTCGCCGAGGCGGCGACCGCGGGCGTGCTCGAGGAGAGCGAGCGGGCGCTGATCTCGAGCGTCGTCCGGCTCGCCGACCGGCCGATTCGCGAGGTCATGACGCCGCGCACCGAGGTCGCCTGGATCGACGCCGACGCCGACGACGAGACCATCCGCAAGAAGCTGATCGAGGCGCCGCACAACCGCATTCCGGTCGCCGAGGGCTCGGTCGACCGGCTGATCGGGGTCGTCCAGGCGCGCGACATCGTCTCGTGCCTGTTGACCGACCGGCCGATCGACCTGCGCGCGCTGATGAAGCCGGCGCCGATCGTCCCCGACCAGATCGACGCGATGGACGCGATGACGGTGCTCAGGGACAGCGAGGTGCCGATGGCCTTCGTCCACGACGAATATGGCCATTTCGAGGGGCTGGTGACGCCCGGCAACCTCTTGACCGCGCTCGCCGGCAAGTTCCTCTCCTCCTCCGACCTCGACAACGACCCGCCCCTGGTCGAGCGCGACGACGGCAGCTGGTGGGTGTCGGGCTCGCTGTCGGCCGACGCGATGGCCGACGCCCTCTGCGTCAGCCTGCCCGACGACCGCGACTACGGCACCGTGGCGGGCTTCGCCCTGTCGGTGCTGAAGCACATCCCCGAGGTCGGCGAGCGCTTCACCTATCGCGGCTGGCGCTTCGAGATCGCCGACATGGACGGGAGGAAGATCGACAAATTGTTCGCTTCGGAGATCAAGCAGGGGCGGCGCGGATAGCTTTCGCCTACGGCGTCAGTTTTCCGAATCTCTCCTCGAAGCCGTCAAGGTCGCCGCGGGCGAGATAGTCCGCCTGCTCGACGACCCGGTCGCGCGCGAGGCGGCCCTGGAAGGGGCCCATGCGCTCGTCGAGATGGGCGGCCTCGTTGGCGTTCAATCCGGCGAGCTGGTCGTAGCGGAAGATTCCGAGCTCGTTCAGCCGGGCGACGAACTTCGGGCCGACGCCCTTGAGGCGGGAGAGATTGTCGGCGGGGCCCGCCGGCGCATGGCGGGGCGGCACGCCGAGCACCTCGCCGGCGAGATCGTTGGTCGCCGCCGCGGCCTCGTCGGCGACGCCCCTTCCCTCCTGCCGCTTCATATAGGGCCGCTCCCTGGTCGCGACATAGCGGCTTTCGCCGTCCGGCCGGCGCTCGACTCGGGGCGCGCCGCGGCCGGCGCGAAGCAGGAGGAAAGCCAGCAGGACGACCGCCAGGACGGCGCCGATGATGATGAGGCTGTTGGTGTCGAGAATCATGGCGCGGGCGGTCCCTCCGGCGGGCGATTGAACATCCAGCGCGCCGTCGCGATTCCGATCAGGAAGGCGACGCCGAGGCTGACGAGGTTGAACTGAGCCAAAGCGAGCATCGCGTCACCGGCCGTCGAGGAAGGAGGTGCGGCGGCGCCGGCCGAACAGCAGCCAGCCGGCGCCGATGCCGGCCAGATAGGCCAAAGCGACGAGGATCAGGGTCTCGGCGAGCAGCGGCATCTCATTCGCCCTCCCAGCGCACGCCCGACACGCCCGGGACCGATCCGACGCGGCCGTTGATTCCCTTGAGCTGGCCCATGCCTTCGCGCTGGAACTGGTTCGCCTGGCCGGACAGGATCGCCTCGCGGCGGAGCGGCGCGCGATCGAAGCGGACGTGGACCGACGACAGCTCGGCCGCGGCGATCTCCGCCTTGGCCAAGGCGTCGAGCCGGTCGACGAAGGCCTGCCCCTGGCCGAGCGGGCCGTGGCCGACCCAGCCGGCGCCGAGCGCGACGGCGAGGCCGATCAGGAATTTGACCAGGCGAGGCATCGGCCCCGTTCTTAGCCCAAACGCGCGATTTCGCGCCAGCCGATATCGCGGCGGCAAAAGCCGGTCGGGAAGTCGATCGCGTCGACCGCGCGATAGGCGGCGCGCTGCGCCTCGGCGACATTCCTGCCGCGGGCGGCGACGCCGAGCACGCGGCCGCCGGCGGCGACCAGCTTCGCGCCCTTGCGCGCGGTGCCGGCGTGGAAGATGGCGGCGCCCGGCTGGTCGAGGCCGGCGATCGCGCCGCCTTTCCTCGCCGGGCCGGGATAACCCTGGGCGGCGATCACCACCACCAGGGCGGCGTCCTTCGAGAAGCGGGGCGGCCTGGCGGCGGCGAGCTCGCCATTGGCGCAGGCCAGCATCAGGGCGAGCAGATCGCTTTCCAGGCGCAGCATCAGCGCCTGGCATTCGGGGTCGCCGAAGCGGACATTGTATTCGACCAGCTTGGGCCCCTCGGCGGTCAGCATCAGGCCGGCATAGAGGATGCCCGAAAAGGGCGTGCCCGCTTCGGCCAGCGCGCGGGCGGTGGGGCGGACGATCTCGTCGAGCACGCGGCGCTGGAGCCTGGCGGTGAAGATCGAGGCGGGGCTGTAGGCGCCCATGCCGCCGGTATTGGGACCGGTGTCGCCGTCGCCGACCCTCTTATGGTCCTGGGCCGAGCCGAACGGGACGACGGTCTCGCCGTCGACGAGCGCGAAGAAGCTGACCTCCTCGCCCTGCATGAACTCCTCGATCACCACCGCCTCGCCGGCGCCGCCGAAGCCGCCGTCGAACATCGTCGCGAGCGCGGCTTCGGCCTCGGCCTCGGTCTCGGCGACGATCACGCCCTTGCCGGCGGCGAGACCGTCGGCCTTGATCACCACCGGCAGGCCGAAATCGCCCAATGCGGCCTCGGCCGCGAGCCGGTCGGTGGCGCGGGCATAGCGCGCGGTCGGGATGCCGTGCCTCGCGCACAGATCCTTGGTGAAGCCCTTCGAGCCTTCGAGCTGGGCCGGGATCCGGTTCGGCCCGAACACCGGAATTCCCATCGTCCTGAGATTGTCGGCGAGGCCGTCGACGAGCGGCGCCTCGGGGCCGATCACGGCGAGGCCCACGCCATGGCGGCGGCAGAAGTCGATCACCGCGCGATGATCGGCGGCGTCGAGATCGACGAGCTCGGCGGTCTCGGCGATGCCCGGATTGCCGGGTGCCGCATAAAGCTTGCCGAGCAGCGGCGATTGCGCGAGCTTCCAGGCCAGCGCATGTTCGCGCCCGCCAGATCCCAAGAGCAACACGTTCATGACCGACGACACCTCAAGCGAAGCCGGGCTCCTAGCAACCGAGGCGCCGGGCGACAACGCGCCCGCGCTCTCCGTGTCCGAGCTGTCGGCGGCGCTGAAGCGCACGCTCGAGGGGACGTTCGACCATGTCCGCGTGCGCGGCGAGATTTCCGGCTTCAAGCGGGTCGCCTCGGGCCATTGCTATTTCACCCTGAAGGACGATTCGGCCTGCATCGACGCGGTGATCTGGCGCGGCCAGGCGGCGGGGATCCGGTTCGCCCCCGAGGACGGGATCGAGGTGATCGCGACCGGCAGGCTCACCACCTATCCGGCGCGCTCGCGCTACCAGATCGTCGTCGAGCGGCTCGAGCTCGCCGGCCAGGGCGCGCTGATGGCCTTGCTCGACAAGCGCCGCCGCGCGCTCGCCGCCGAGGGGCTGTTCGACGAGGCGCGCAAGAAGAAGCTGCCGTTCGCGCCGCGGCTGATCGGGGTGGTGAGCTCGGCCGCCGGGGCGGTGATCCGCGACATCATTCACCGGCTCGAGGACCGTTTCCCGACCCATGTCCTGCTTTGGCCGGTGCCGGTCCAGGGCGAGGGGGCGGCGGCGAAGATCGCGGCGGCGGTGGCGGGCCTCAACGCGCTCGCCGACCCGCCGGACCTGATCATCGTCGCCCGCGGCGGCGGCTCGATCGAGGATCTCTGGGCGTTCAACGAGGAGGCGGTGGTGCGCGCGGTCGCCGGCTCGGCGATCCCGATCATCTCGGCGGTCGGCCACGAGACCGACACCACCCTGACCGATTTCGCCGCCGACCGGCGCGCGCCGACGCCGAGCGCCGCGGCCGAGATGGCGGTGCCGGTGCGCGCCGAGCTGCTCGCTTTGGTGCGCGCGCTCGGCACCCGCGGCGAGCGCTGCGCGCGGCGGACGGCGGAGCGGTCGCAGGAGCAAATGCAGGCGCTGCTGCGGCACTGGCCGGCGCCGGGCGCCTTGCTCGCGCCGCAGCGGCAGCGGCTCGACGAGCTCGGCGAACGGCTGCCGCGGGCGCTCCGGGGGCGGCTCGACCGGGCCCGGGCCGAGCTCGGCCAGGCGGCCGGCGCGCTGCGGCCCGGCCTGCTCGGCGCGGCGCTGGCGCGCGCCCGCGAGCGGCTCGACGCCTTGTGGCGGGTCGCCGAGCTCGCCCATCCCGAGCGGCCGCTGGCGCGCGGCTATGCGCGGGTCGCGAGCCGCGACGGCCGCACCCTGACCAGCGCGGCGGCGGCGGACGAGGCGCGGCTGCTTCGGCTCCATTTCGGCGACGGCAGCCTCGACGCGGCGGTTGAGCGGCCGCGGCGCCCGGCTTATGGCAAGGCCAAGGCCGATCAGCCGAAATTGCTTTAGGCGGACCTCTCGATGCTGATGACGCAGACCGGCCGGCTCGCCCGGCTCCATTATCTCCCCGGCACCTTCCGCGTGCTCTCCCATGGCGACCATGTGCTGTGCGCGATCACCCGCCAGCCGATCCCCCTTGCCGAGCTCAAATATTGGAGCGTCGAGCGCCAGGAGGCCTATGCCTCGGCCGCCGCCTCGCTCGAGGCGGAACGCGGCGGCTGATGGCGGCAGATGCGCCGGACCTGTTCGCCAGCGCCTCGGCGGCGTGGGGCGAGGGCAGGCAGGAGGAAGCGGCCGACCTGCTGCGGCGGCTGATCGCGGCCGAGCCACGCCACGTCGCCGCGCTCAACACGCTCGCGATGATCGCGCTCAACCGCGGCGACGCCCGGGCCGCCCTTCTTTGGCTCGAGCGCGCCGCCGCGGCCGAACCCGAGGCGGCGGCGATCCGGTTCAACCTGTTCCAGGCCTTCGAGATGGCCGGCGACCTCGAACGGGGCCTCGCCAGCCTCGATGAGGCGCTGGCGATCGATCCCTATTACGTGCCGGCGATCCTCGCCAAGGCGGCGCTACTGGCGCGGCTCGGCCGTGCGGCGGAGTCGCTGGCGATGTTCCGCGCGATCCTCGCCACCGGCCCGCGCCCCGAAAGCCTGCCCGAGCCCGCGCGCCGAGCGCTCGCCGAGGGGGTGGCGGCGGTCAGGGCCGACGACGAGCGCCGCGCCGCCGCGCTGGAGCGGCCGCTCGCCGAGGTCCGCGCCGCTTACCCGCAGGCGGAGTTCGGCCGCGCTTTGGCCTATGCCGAGCAGCGCACCGGACGCCGCAAGGTCTATGCGCAGCAGCCGATCGACGGCCATTTCCCCTATCTGCCCGCGATCGAATTCTTCGCGCGCGACCATTTTCCCTGGTTCGCCGAGCTCGAGGCGCACAGCGCCGAAATCCGCGCCGAGCTGCTGGCGCTGCTCGCGCGCGACGATGAGGGCTTTCGCCCCTACGTCGCCTTCGGCCCGACCCAGCCGGTCAACCAGTGGCAGGAGCTCAACAACTCGCGCCGCTGGAGCGCGTGGTTCTTCTGGCGGGACGGGGCGCGCCAGGACGAGAATTGCGCGCGCTGCCCGGCCACCGCGGCCCTGCTCGAGCGGCTGCCGCTGCTCGACCTGCCCGGCAAGGGGCCGACGGCGATGTTCTCGATCCTCGAGCCGCGGACGCGGATTCCGCCCCATACCGGCTCCAACAACGTCCGCGCCACCGTCCATCTGCCGCTGGTGGTGCCGGCGGGATGCGGCCTCAGGGTCGGCGCGGAGACCCGCACGCCGCGGGAGGGCGAGGCCTGGGCGTTCGACGACACGATCGAGCACGAGGCCTGGAACGAGAGCGACGAGCCGCGCGCGGTCTTCATCCTCGACGTCTGGAACCCGCTCCTGACCGAGGCGGAGCGGGCGGCGGTGCGGGTGATCGGATGATCGCCGCCTGGGCGGCCCTGCTGCTGCAGTTCGCCGCGCCGGCACCGGCCTTTTCGTTCGAGGGCGAGGCGGCCCAGGGAGCGCTGGTCCGCGGCCGCGCGCCGGCCGGGACGGTGGCGCTGGCCCTCGACGGGCGCGCGGTGCCGCTCGCGCCGGACGGCCGCTTCCTGCTCGGCTTCGACCGCGACGCGCCGGCGGGCGCCGCGCTCGTCGCGCGCCTGGCCGACGGCACGGAGCTGCGCGAGACGCTGTCGGTCGCGCCGCGCGCCTGGCGGATCCAGCATGTCAACATGGCGCGCCCGAGCGGCGGGCCGACGCCTGAATATCAGCGCCTCCGCGAGGGCGAGCTGCGGCTGATCGGGGCGGCGCGGGCGCAGCGGGCGCAGAGCCTCGGCTGGGCGCAGCGCTTCATCTGGCCGGTCGGCGCGCGCGTCAGCGGTCCGTTCGGGGCGCAGCGAATCTATCGCGGCGGCGTCCCGGCCGCCTATCACAGCGGCGTCGACCTCGCCGCCCGCGCCGGGACGATCGTCGTCGCGCCCGCCGACGGATTGGTGACGCTGGCGCCGCCGCCGCGCTTCAGCCTCGAGGGCAATCTCGTGATCGTCGATCACGGCATGGGGCTGTCGAGCGCCTTCCTCCACCTCTCCGCGGCTCTGGTCCGGCCCGGCGAGGCGGTGCGCCGGGGCCAGCCGATCGGCCGGGTCGGCGCCACCGGCCGAGCGACCGGCCCGCACCTTCACTGGAGCCTGGTCTGGAACGGCGCCCGGATCGATCCAGCGGCGGTGGTACAGCCCCAGTGATTATTCCACGTCATCCTGACGAAAGTCAGGACCCATGAACACGGAATGCGAGAACATCCCCATTCCGTGTTCATGGGTCCCGGATCAAGTCCGGGATGACGTGCAATAATCGCGAACGCCCTCGCGCTAGAGCTGGCGCCGCACGCGGATGCCGGGCTGGCGATTGACCCGCATCATGTAGGAGCCGAGCGCGGCCCGCTGGACGACCACCGGATGGCCCGGCCGCGGCCGCAGCGCCAGCACGTTGTTGTCGGTCTGGACCCAGAGGCTGCCGTCCTGCAGGCGCACCGCCCAGTGGCCGTAGCCGTCCTGGCTCGCCGAGGCGACCGTGCTTTCGATATGATCGATCTCCTCCTCGTCCGGGCGATCGTCGTCGCCGCCGCCGCCGAAGATCGGCAGCCGCGGCAGGGCGAGGCCGAACAGCCGGCGCCGGCTCTCGCGGACCTGCTCGCGCGAGATGACCACCAGCTCGCGGCGCTCGGCCGCCGAAGCGAGCGCCGCCGAGGCCGCGTCGAAGCAGCGCAGCCGCGCCGCGTCGTCGGTGAGGGCGCGGCAGCGGACCAGCGCCTGGAACAGTTCCGGCTGCTCCTGCTGGCGGCGCTGCTCGCGCCGGTCGGCGCGCTGGGCGAAGGCCGCCGAGACGAGGCCGAGCAGGAGGGCGGCGAGCAATAGGGGCTTGCGAGTCATGATACGCGTCCAGTCCGAAATGATCCCAGCGCCGCTATGGCGGACCGCGGGCGCGTTGCGCAAGCCCGTGGTCCGAACTGCGGGCGCTCGAACGGCCCACGCCTCATTGTGGTAATTTTGCCACGCACCGCAAAAATGGGGGCGAACCCAAGTTCTGGCAATTGCGTCAGATTCGTTTCATCCCGTAAACGCAATCTGTTCCACCAGCCTCGAGCTGGTGCGCGAATCACGGCTGCGGCCGATCTAAGGGGACCGACATGAGGTACAAGAATCAGTTTCTGAGCAATCTGCTGGCCACCACTGTCTTCTGTGGCGCGCTCGGCATGGCGACGCCCGCCTTCGCGCAGGACGATCAGCAGCCCCAGGCCGGCCCGGCCGAAGGCGCTGCCGCCGACGAAGAGGTGATCACGATCACCGGTTCCCGCATTCCGCAGCCCAACCTCACCGCGACCAGCCCGGTCACGGTCGTCAACAGCGCCGAAGTGCGCACCACCGGCACGGTCCGCGCCGAGGATCTTCTGAACTCGCTGCCGCAGGTCTTCGCCGGCCAGAGCAGCACCGTCTCGAACGGCGCGTCGGGCACCGCGACCCTGAACCTGCGCGGCCTCGGCTCGCAGCGGACCCTGGTGCTGGTCAACGGCCGCCGGCTGGTCCCGGGCGACCCCAATTCCTCGGCCGCCGACATCAACGTCATCCCCGGCATGATGATCCAGCGCGTCGACGTGCTGACCGGCGGCGCCTCGTCGGTCTACGGCTCGGATGCCGTCGCCGGCGTCGTCAACTTCATCATGGACACCAATTTCACCGGCGTCCGGCTGGATTCGCAGTACAGCTTCTTCCAGCACGACAATAGCGGCACCCGTGCCTCGATCCTCGCCGCGCTCAACGCGCCGAACCGCGCCTACGGCTATCCGACCGGCGTCGTCGCCGACGGCGGCACCTGGGACGCGAACGTGGCGATCGGCGCCGCGTTCGACGACAATCGCGGCCACGTCGTCGCTTATGCCGGCTATCGCCGCACCAACGCGGTCACCCAGGCGCGGCGCGCCTACAGCGCCTGCGCGCTGACCGCGCGCACCGCCGCCCAGATCGCCGCGGGCCCGGGCACCGGCGGCGCCCTCGGCACCACCGACTTCACCTGCGGCGGCTCGGCCACTTCCGCCAACGGCACCTTCTTCACCAACGTCGGCACCTTCCAGGTCGGCCCGAACCGGACCTTCATTCCCGGCTCGACGCCGTACAACTTCGCGCCGACCAATTATTACCAGCGTCCCGACGAGCGCTACACGCTCGGCGCGTTCGCCAATTACGAGATCAGCGATTCGCTGCGCCCGTATCTCGAGGTGATGTTCATGGACGACCGCACGGTCGCCCAGATCGCTCCGTCGGGCGACTTCGGCAACACCTTCCTGATCAACTGCGACAACCCGCTCCTTTCGGCCCAGCAGCGGGCGATCGTCTGCCAGCCGGGCAATCTGATCGCGGCCGACGGCAGCACCGTCAACGCCAATCGCGGGCCGGGCGTGCCGCCTCCCCCGCCGGCGGTGTTCATCGATCCGACGACGGGCACGCCGTACAACCAGGCGCTGCTCCAGATCCTGCGGCGCAACGTCGAAGGCGGCGGCCGCCGCGACGACCTGCAGCACACCAGCTACCGGCTCGTCGTCGGCATGAACGGCCAGCTGAACGACGCCTGGTCGTACGACATGTACTATCAGTTCGGCCAGACCAACTTCGCCGAGACCTATACGAACGACTTCTCGGTCCGGCGGCTCGGCCTCGCGCTCGACGTGATCGACGATCCGCGGACCGCGGGCGTCGATCCGATCTGCCGCGCGGTGCTGGCGGGAACCGACACGAGCTGCGTCCCCTGGGACGTGTTCGCGCTCAATGCGGTCAGCCCGAACGCGCTCACCTACCTGCAGACCCCGGGCCTGCAGCGCGGCGTCACCCAGCAGAGCATCGCCAACGCGGCGCTGACCGGCGACCTCGGCTCCTGGGGGATCAAGTTCCCGTGGGCGAATAACGGCGTCGGCATCGCGCTCGGCGTCGAGTATCGCCGCGAGACCCTCGAGCTGCTGGTCGACCAGGCCTTCTCGACGCTGCCCTCGTCCGACCTTGCCGGTCAGGGCGCGCCCACGCTCCCGGTCGCCGGCGACTTCGACGTCAAGGAAGCGTTCGTCGAGGTCCGTATTCCGATCGTCGAGGAGAATTTCATCTACAACCTCTCGCTCGAAGGCGGCTATCGCTATTCGGATTACGGCATCGGCAGCCGCTCGATCAGCACCGACACCTACAAGGTGGCGATCGACTTCGCGCCGATCCGCGACATCCGCTTCCGCGCCACCTACAACCGCGCGGTCCGGGCGCCGAACATCCAGGAGCTGTTCGCGCCGCAGCGCGTCGTCCTCGACGGCAGCACCGATCCGTGCGCGGGCGCCGCGCCGACCGCTTCGCTCGCCGCCTGTCAGGCGATGGGCGTCAGCGCCGCGCAATACGGCACGATCCAGCCCAATCCGGCCTCGCAGTATAACGGCCTGATCGGCGGCAACCCGAACCTCGATCCCGAGGTCGCCGACACCTACACGGTCGGCATCGTGCTGCAGCCGAGCTTCATCCCGCGGCTGGCGATCACCGTCGACTGGTTCGACATCACCCTCGACGGCGCCATCCAGGGCGTCGGCGCGGACGAGATACTCGACCAGTGCCGGCTGACGCTCAATCCGGTGTTCTGCGGCCTCGTCCATCGCGACCAGTTCGGCTCGCTGTGGCGGACCGGCAACGGCTTCGTCAGCGATCTGTCGATCAACATCGGCTCGCTGAAGACCCGCGGCATCGACGTCCAGGCGAGCTACTCGATGGAGCTGGGCGGCCTCGGCAACCTCAGCGCCAGCTTCGTCGGCACCTGGCTCGACCGGCTGATCACCGACAACGGGATCACGTCGCGCGAATGCGTCGCCCAGTTCGGCGCGATCTGCGGCACGCCGAATCCCGAGTGGAGGCACACGCTGCACCTTAACTATGTCCACCCGTCGGGCATCGGCCTGGCGACTCGGTGGCGCTACTTCTCGGGCGTCGACAATGACGGCTCGAGCGTCAGCGGCGGCCAGATCCGCCCGGGCGATGCGCGCATCCCGTCGCAGCAATATTTCGACCTGACCCTGACCGCCCGGATCGGCGACCACTATAATTTCCGGCTGGGCGTCAACAACATCTTCGACCGCGATCCGCCGATCGTCGGCAGCAACGCCTGCCCGGCCGGCATCTGCAACGGCAATACCTACACCCAGGTCTACGATGCGCTCGGCCGCTATATCTTCGCCGGCATCACCCTCGACTTCTAAGCCGGGGAAACGACCTCAGACTCAGACGGCGGGCTTCGGCCCGCCGTTTTCTTTTGGGGAACAGTCGCGCTAGAGAGACGCGCATGGACCAGCCGAGAAGCGCCGACATGCTCGAAGCCGAGGCCGACCGCGCCGCCCGCGGCGGCGACGCGGCCGGCGCGCGGGCGCTGCTCGAGCAGGCGACCCGGCTCGATCCGGGCCGCGGCGAGGCCTGGCTGAAGCTCGCCGCGATGTGCCGCGCCACCAGCGACCTCGAAGGCGCGCTCGCCGCCGTGACCGGCGCGCTCAGGATCGATCCGCTCGATTTCGTGCCGTTGCTGCTGAAGGCCAATCTGCTCGACCGGCTGGGCCGGCAGGCGGCGGCGGGCGAGACCTACGGCTATGCCCTCGCCCAGCTCCCCGAGGCGGTGCCGCCGCACCTCGAAGCGATGGTCGAGGAGGCGCGCCGCCGCCACGCCGGCCATGTCGCCGCCGCCGCCGCCCGCCTCGCCGAGGCGGCCGCTCCCGCCGTCGCCGCGCTCGACGCGCGCGAGCAGGGCCGCTTCGCGCGCTTCCAGTCCAACGCGCTGCGCCAGACCAGGCCCTATCATTCCGAGCCGACCCATTTCCATTATCCGGGCCTTCGCGAGCGCGAGTTCCACGACCGCGAGGATTTCGCCTGGCTCGAGGCGCTGGAAGCGGCGACCGACGCGATCCGCGCCGATTTCGAGCGGGTGATGGCGGCCGAGCGTGCCGAGCTCGTCCCCTATATCCAATATCCGGACGACGTGCCTCTGAGGCAATGGGCCGAGCTCAACCGCAACCCCGCCTGGACCGCGATCCACCTCGTCCGCAACGGCGTCACGATCGACGCCAATGCCCGCCATTGCCCGGCGGCGATGGCTTTGCTCGGCCGGCTCGACCAGCCCCGGATCGCCCGGCGCGGCCCCAATGCGATGTTCTCGCTGCTGGCGCCGGGCGCCCATATCCCGCCCCATACCGGCGTCGCCAATACAAGGCTGGTCTGCCATTTGCCGCTGATCGTGCCGCCGGGCTGCTGGTTCCGGGTCGGCGCCGAGACTCGGGCGTGGGAGGCCGGCAAGGCCTGGATATTCGACGACACGATCGAGCATGAGGCGCTGAACCCGAGCGCGGCGCTCCGGGTGATCTTCATCATCGACACCTGGCACCCCGATCTGTCCGGCGCCGAGCGGGCCGCGGTGGCGGCCATGCTGGCGGCGACCGACGCGGCCGAGCCGATGGAGGGGCTGTGATCAGCGAGACGGCGCTCCGCTCCGTCAGCGCCGGCGATGCCGACGCGGTGTTCGCGGCCGGCGCGAAGGCGGTCAAGAGCGGGCTCGAGGCCGCGGCTCTGCCCTTGCTCGAACGGGCGGTCGAGAAGCATCCGGGCGACGCCCGGGTCTGGCAGGTGCTCGGCCTCGCCCAACGCAAGCTCGAGGATCTGGCGCCCGCGGTCGCGGCGTTCGAGAAGGCGGCCGCGCTGGCGCCGGGCGACGCGCTCATCGCCCACAGCCTCGCCCGCTCGGCGCTGGAGGCGGGGATGCCGGCGATCGGCCTCTACGAGCGCGCCCTCGCGCTCGCCCCGAACGACGGCTCGGTGCTGCTCGGCCGCGCCGCCGCCCAGCTCGCCGAAGGCCGGATCGCCGAGGCGATCGCCGGGCTGGAGGGGCAGGTGGGGCGCAATCCCGGCTGGCTGCCGGGCCACGCGACGCTCTGCCGGCTGCGCTGGCTCGCGGGCGAGCGCGAGCGCTTCACCGCGAGCTTCGAGGCGGCGGCGGCGGCGGCGCCGCGCGAGGTCGCGATCTGGCGCGAATGGGCCGACACGCTGATGCAGGCCGGCCGCTATGACGCGGCGCTGGCGGTGGTCGCCGGCGGGCGGCGGGCGGCGGGCGGGAACCTCCTGTTCGACGCGCTCGAGACGGTCGCGGTCGCCGAGAAAGGCGAGATCGAGAAGGCCGACGCCCTGTTCGCCGCGTTGGGGCCGATCGCCCATGTCACGATGGCGGCGCGCTACCTCCGCCATTTGCTGCGCGCCGGCCGTCCGGCCGAGGCGGTCGCCTTCGCCGAGCCCTGGCTCGAGGCGCCGGAGGCCGACCTGCTCTGGCCCTATGTCGCCGCCGCCTGGCGGCTGACCGGCGATCCGCGCTGGCAATGGCTGGAGGGCGAGCCGCGCCTGGTCGGCACCTACGATCTCGACGTGGACCTCCCCGCCCTCGCCGACATCCTGCGAGACCTGCATCACGATCTCCACCAGCCACTCGAGCAATCCGTCCGCGGCGGCACCCAGACCGACGGGCCGCTCTTCTCCCGGATCGAGCCGGAGATCCGGGCGCTGCGCGGCGCGATCGTCGCCGCGGTCGAGCGCCACATCGCGCAACTGCCGCCGCCCGAGCCGGGCCATCCGACGCTGATCGCCAAGCGCGCGCCGGTGCGCTTCTCGGGCTCCTGGTCGGTGCGGCTGCCCGGCGCCGGCTTCCATGCCAACCACATCCACCCCGCCGGCTGGCTGAGCTCGGCCTTCTACGTGACGCTGCCGGAGATGGGCCGCGGCCACGAAGGCTGGCTGAAGCTCGGCGAGCCGCAGGCCGAGCTCGGCCTCGACCTCGAGCCGTTCCGGCTGATCGAGCCGAAGCCGGGGCGGCTGGTGCTGTTCCCCTCGACCATGTGGCACGGCACGTTGCCGTTCGGCGCCGGCGAGCGGATGACGGTCGCGTTCGACGTCGCCCGGCCGTCATGACCCTCGACCTTCACCTGCGCGCCGGCCTGGCCGCCGCCCAGGCCGGCGATCCGGCCGCCGCCATCCCCCATTTCCGCCGCGTGCTGGAGGCCTCGCCCGACGACGTGCCGACGCGCTGCAACCTCGCGCTCGCCTTGCTCTCGGTCGGCGCGCTCGACGAAGCGGGCGCGGTCGCCGCCGCGGGCGGCGCGGATCCGCGGCTGCGGCGGCTTGCGGCCTATGCCTGGCAGCAGCAGGGCCGGCTGGCCGAGGCGGCGGCGGCCTATGAGGCGGTGCTTGCGGCGTGGCCGGGCGATTGGGAGAGTGTCAACAACCTCGGCAACGTCCGCCGCGCCGCCGGCGACCTCGACGGCGCGATCCGCGCGTTTCGCGAGGCGGCGCGGCTGAAGCCGGACCTGATCCGGATCGCGATCAACCTGTCAAACGCGCTCGGCGCCGCGGAGCGGCACGAGGAGCGGCTCGCGGTGATGCGCGCGGCGGCGCTGCGCTGCCCCGACGACGCTTTGGCGCAGACCGAATATGGAGTCGCGGCGGCCGAGGCGCGCGACTTCGCGGCCGCGGAGGGCGCCTATCGCGCGGCGATCGCGGCCGAGCCCGGCTTCACGCCCGCTCATGTCGAGCTCGGCCTGCTGCTCGAGACGCAGAACCGGCTCGACGACCTCGCGCGGCTGATCGAGGGCGCGCCGGCGGGCCCGGAGATCGGCTTCCTCAAGGCCTGGCTGCTGCGCCGGCAGGGCCGCTTCGAAGAGGCGCTGCCGCTGGCGCAAGGCGCGCCGGCCTCGATCGAGCCGTCGCGCCGGGCGCAGCTGCTCGGCGAGATTTACGACCGGCTCGGCGATGCGCCGCGCGCCTTCGCCGCCTTTACCGAGATGAACCGGGCGGCCGAAGCGGCGGCGCCGCCCGCCGACCGGACGAGCTACCGCCGCGAGGTCGCCGATGCCGCCATGAACGGCGGGCGCCCGGCCGAGGTCGAAGGCGCGCGGCCGTCGCCGGCTTTCATTCTCGGTTTCCCCCGCTCGGGCACGACCCTGCTCGACACCTTGCTCCTGAACCTGCCGCAGCTGCACGTGCTCGAGGAGCTGCCCGTGCTCGACGCGGTGGAACGGACCCCGGCGGATTCGAATGGGCTGAGGGCGCGCTATTTCGAAGTGCTGGACGAGCTCGCGCCGCCGGGGCCCGGTCAGCTCGTGATCGACAAATTCCCGCTCCACATGGCGCGGGCGCCCTTGATCCACCGGCTCTTCCCCGACGCGAAGATCGTCTTCGTCGAGCGCCACCCGTGCGACGCCGTGCTCAGCTGCTTCATGGCCAATTTCCAGCTGAACCACGCGATGCGCGCCTTCACCGACATCGAGGAGGCGGCGCGGCTCTACGACGCGGCGATGGCCGCCTGGACGCGCGCGCGCGAGCGGCTGCCGCTCGAGGTCCACGCGATCCGCTACGAGCGCATGGTCGAGAATCTCGAGGCGGAGATGCGGCCGCTGCTCGCCTTCCTCGGCCTCGACTGGGACCCGAAGGTGCTCGACAATCGCGCCGCCGCCGGCGCCCGCGACTATATCAGCACCGCGAGCTACGCCCAGGTCGCCGAGCCGATCTACCGCCGCGCCGCCGGCCGCTGGCAGCGCTATCGCGACCAGCTCGCCCCGGTGCTGCCGATCCTCGCGCCCTGGGCCGAGCGGCTCGGCTACGACCTGTGATGGACCCGCGGCGCGAAGGCTATGCCCTGCAGACGCAGGGGCGGCTCGCCGAGGCGATCGCCTGCTACGAGCAGGTGGTCGCGCGCGAGCCGGGCGACTGGGAGATCTGGAACAATCTCGGCAATGCCCGCCGCGCCGCCGGCGATTCGGCGGGCGCGATCGCGGCGCTGGTCCAGGCCAGCCTGATCCGCCCCGATCTCGCCGCGATCCACTACAATCTCGGCATCAGCCTCGCCGAGGCCGGCCGCTTCGGGGAGGCGGTGCGCGCGCTGGGCGAGGCGGTGCGGCTCGCGCCGGACCATCCGGGCGCCCTGCTCGACCTCGGCCGGGCGCTGCGTCATGCCAAGCGCTATCGCGAAGCGCTGGTCTCGCTCGGCCGCGCCGCCGAGCTCGCGCCCGAAATGCCCGGGGTCGAGATGGAGCGCGGCCGCGCGCTCTCGGGGCTCGGCCGGTTCGACGAGGCGGACGCGGCCTACCGCGCGGCGCTGACGCGCCAGCCCGGCCTCGCCGCCGCCTTTCTCGAGCGCGGGCTGATGCTCGAACGCGGCAACCGGCTCGATCGCCTGCCCGCCCTGCTCGACGAGGCGGCGGCGCAGGGCGTGGCCGGCCTTCCCTATCTGCGCGCGCTGGCGCTGGAGCGCGAGGGCAGGCTCGAGGAGGCGCTCGCCGAGGCGCGCGAGGCGGCCGACGATCCCGTCCGCCGCGCGCAGCTGATCGGCCGGCTCGCGGACAAGGCCGGCGACGCCGCCACCGCGTTCGGCGCCCATGCCGAGATGAACCGGCTCGTCGCCGAACCCGGCTCGGCCGAGGGCGCCGCCTCCTATCGGACCCATGTCGCCGCGCTGGCCGAGATGCTGACGCCCGCTTACGCGGCCGGCTGGTCGAGAGGGGACAGTCCCCCCCACGGGGACAGTCCCCGGCAGGGGGACAGTCCCCGGCAGGGGGACAGTCCCCGGCGGGCGCCGGTCTTCCTCGTCGGCTTTCCCCGCTCCGGAACGACCTTGCTGGACACGCTGCTGATGGGCCATCCCGCCCTCCACGTGCTGGAGGAGGAGCCGATCCTGCAGCGGGTCGGCGAAGCGCTCGGCGATTTCGCCCGGCTGCCCGGCCTCGAGGCCGCGGAAGTGAGGAGCCTGCGCGCGCTCTATTTCGCCGAGCTCGACGCGCTCGATCCGGCCGCGCGGGACCGGCTGGTGGTCGACAAGCTGCCGCTCAACATCCTCGGCGCGCCGCTGATCCACCGGCTGTTCCCGGAGGCGAAGCTGATCTTCGCCGCGCGCCACCCCTGCGACGTCGTGCTGAGCTGCTTCATGCAGAATTTCGATTTGAACGACGCGATGGCCAATTTCCTCGACCTCGGCGACGCCGCCCGGCTCTACGATCTCGTCCTTTCCTTCTGGACGAGGGCGCGCGAGATATTGCCGCTCGAGGTCCACATGGTGCGCTACGAAGATCTGGTCGCCGACACCGAAGCGGAGATGCGCGCGTTGATCGGCTTTCTCGGCCTGCCCTGGGAGGCGGCCCTGCTCGACCACCGGCGCACCGTCGCCCGGCGCGGGCCGATCGTCACGCCGAGCTATTCCCAGGTCGCCCAGCCGGTCTATCGCCGCGCGGCCGGGCGCTGGCAGCGCTATCGCGCCCAGCTCGAGCCGGTGCTGCCGATCCTCGCCCCCTGGGCCGAAAGATTGGGTTATTCGACATGATCGATCCGGACAGCGCCTATCGCGCCGGCATGGCCGCGCTCGAAACCGGCGACGAGGCGGCCGCGCTCGCGGACCTGGCGGCGGCGCGCGCCGCTTTTCCGGGCGATGCCCGCCTCTGGCATGTCAGCGCCCTGCTCCATCGCGCGCAGGGCGACCTCGCGCCGGCGATCCCGCTCTGCGCGACGGCCGCTTCGCTGGCGCCGCGCGATTTCGGAATCGCCCATTTGCGCGCCCGGGTGGCCTTCGAGGCGGGCCTTCCGGCGGTCGCGCTCTACGAGCATGTGCTCGGCATCGAGCAGCGCGATTCCGCCCGGCTCGGCCTGATCGAGGCGATTCAGCAGGAGCAGGGGCCGGCCGCGGCGGCGGCGCGGCTCGACCGGATGCTGGCGGGCGATCCGGAATGGATCGAGGGCCATGCCTATCGCGCCCAGCTCGCCTGCACCGCCGGCGAGCCCGGGCAAATCGCCGCCTCGTTCGAGCGCGCGCTGGCGGCGATGCCGCGCAACCTGCTGCTGTGGCGCGAGCTGGTCATCACCCTGATCCGCGCCGTCCGCTTCGAGGATGCGCTGGCGACGATCGCGCGGGCGCGCGCGGCGGCCGGGCCGCACGCGACGTTCGACGCCAACGAGGGCGTGTGCCTCGACGAGCTCGGCGATCATGAAGGCGCCGAGCGGCTGTTCGCGCCGCTCGCCCAGGTCGACGAGGTCGATTTCATCGTCCGCCGCGCCCGCAACGCGCTGCGCCTGGGCCGGCCGGAAGCGGCGGCGGCGATGCTCGAGCCGAAGCTGGCCGGCGACGCGCCCGAGGTCGCGCCCTATCTGTCGGCCGCCTGGCGGCTCAGCGACGAGGCGCGCTGGCGCTGGCTCGAGGGCGACGAAAGGCTGGTCGGGATCTACGATCTCGGCCTCCCCGAAGGCCTCGCCGAACGGGTGCGCGCGCTCCACACGGGCGTCGCCGAGCCGCTCCATCAGTCGGTGCGCGGCGGCACCCAGACCGAGGGCCATTTGCTGGCGCGGATCGCGCCGGAAATCCAGGATTTGCGCCGCCTGCTCGCCGCCGCCGCGGCGCGCCACATCGCCCAGCTGCCGGCGGCCGACCCCGGCCATCCGACCCTTTCCAGGCGCCGCGACAGGCCGGTGCGCTTCTCCGGCTCCTGGTCGGTGCGGCTGACCGACGCCGGCTTCCACGCCAACCATTTCCATCCCGAGGGCTGGCTGAGCTCGGCTTTCTACCTCGCCTTGCCCGAGGCGGCCGCGGGGCAGGAGGGATGGCTCGCGCTCGGCGAGCCGCAGGCCGAGCTCGGCCTTCCCCTGCCGCCGATCCGGCTGGTCGAGCCGAAGCCCGGGCGGCTGGTCCTGTTCCCCTCGACCATGTGGCACGGGACGCTGCCCTTCGCCGCCGGCGAGCGGCTCACCGTCGCCTTCGACGTGGCGGCGCCGCGCTAGCTCCAGCTCGCTGCGTCATCCCAAACCTGATTTGGGACCCATGAACACGGACTGGGCGAGCGTTCGCAGGCCGTGTTCATGGGCCCTGACCCTTCGCCAGGCTCAGGACATGCTTTCGTCAGGATGACGCAGCGAACTTACGCAAGCTTGAGCGCCCCGTCGCCTTCGTCGACCTTGACGGTCTGGCCGTCGCGGATGTCGCCGCGCAAGATCGCGTCGGCGAGCGGGTCCTGGAGATATTTCTGGACGGCCCGCTTCAGCGGCCGCGCGCCGTAGACGGGATCGTAGCCGACCCGGCCGAGCCAGGCGCGCGCGCCGTCGGTCAGCTCGAGGAGGATCTTACGGTCCTTCAGGAGCGCCTGGACGTGGGCGACCTGGATGTCGACGATCGGCCCCATATGCTCGGCGGCGAGCCGGTGGAACAGGATGATCTCGTCGAGCCGGTTCAGGAATTCGGGCCGGAAATGGGCGCGGACCACCTCCATCACCTGCGGCTCGACCTCCTCGACCGACTGGCCGTCGGCGAGGCCGGTCAGGAAATGGCTGCCGAGGTTCGAGGTCAGGATGATGATCGTGTTGGTGAAATCGACGGTGCGGCCCTGGCCGTCGGTGAGGCGGCCGTCGTCGAGCACCTGGAGGAGGACGTTGAAGACGTCCGAATGCGCCTTTTCGACCTCGTCGAACAGGATCACCTGATAGGGGCGGCGGCGGACCGCCTCGGTGAGCACGCCGCCTTCCTCATAGCCGACATAGCCGGGCGGGGCGCCGATCAGCCGGGCGACGCTGTGCTTTTCCATGAACTCCGACATGTCGATCCGGACCATCGCGTGGGCATCGTCGAACAGGAATTCGGCCAGCGCCTTGGTGAGCTCGGTCTTGCCGACCCCGGTCGGCCCCAGGAACAGGAAGCTGCCCATCGGCCGGTTCGGGTCCTGCAGGCCGGCGCGGGCGCGGCGGATCGCGCGGCTCACCGCCGCCACCGCATGCGCCTGGCCGATCACGCGCTTGCCGAGCGCGTCCTCCATCGCCAGCAGCTTGCTGCGCTCGCCCTCCAGCATCCGCTCCATCGGAATGCCGGTCCAGCGCGCGACCACCGCGGCGATGTCCTCGGCCGTCACCTCCTCGCGCAGCATCGCGCTGCCCGAGGCCGCGGCGGCCTCGCCAAGCTGCTTCTCGAGCGCGGGGATGCGGCCATATTGGAGCTCGCCCGCCTTGGCGAGGTCGCCGGAGCGCTGCGCCTGCTCGAGCTCGAGCCGGGCGGCGTCCAGTTGCTCCTTGATCTTCGCCTCGCCGGCGATCTTGTCCTTCTCGGCCTGCCAGCGCTGGGTCAGCTCGGCCGATTGCTGCTCGAGATTGGCGAGCTCGGCCTCGAGCGCCTTCAGCCGCTCCTTGGAAGCGGCGTCCTTCTCCTTCTTCAGCGCCTCGCGCTCGATCTTCAGCTGGATGATCCGGCGGTCGAGCGTCTCGATCTCCTCGGGCTTGGATTCGACCTCCATCCGGATCCGCGACGCCGCCTCGTCCATCAGGTCGATCGCCTTGTCGGGGAGGAAGCGGTCGGTGATGTAGCGGTTGGAAAGGGTGGCGGCCGAAACGAGCGCGGCGTCGGTGATTCGGACGCCGTGGTGGAGCTCGTATTTCTCCTTGAGGCCCCTGAGGATCGAGATCGTGTCCTCGACCGTCGGCTCGCCGATGAACACCGGCTGGAAGCGCCGCTGCAGCGCCGGGTCCTTCTCGACATGCTTGCGATATTCGTCGAGCGTGGTGGCGCCGATGCAGTGCAGCTCGCCGCGGGCGAGGGCGGGCTTGAGGAGGTTCGAGGCGTCCATCGCGCCCTCGCTCTTGCCGGCGCCGATCAGCGTGTGCATCTCGTCGATGAACAGGACGATGTCGCCCTCGGCCTGCTTGACCTCGTCGAGCACGCCCTTCAATCGCTCCTCGAACTCGCCGCGATATTTGGCGCCGGCGATCAGGCTGCCGAGGTCGAGCGCCATCAGCCGGCGGTCCTTCAGCGAATCGGGGACGTCGCCATTGGCGATGCGAAGCGCGAGGCCTTCGGCGATCGCGGTCTTGCCGACGCCGGGATCGCCGATCAGCACCGGATTGTTCTTGGTCCGCCGGGCGAGGATCTGGACGGTGCGGCGGATCTCCTCGTCGCGGCCGATCACCGGGTCGAGCTTGCCCTCCCGCGCCGCCTCGGTGAGGTCGCGGGCGAACTTCCGAAGCGCGTCGTAGCGGTCCTCGGCGCTCTGGGTGTCGGCGGTGCGGCCGCCGCGCAGCTCGTTGATCGCCGCGTTGAGCGCCTCGGGCTTGAGCCCGGCGTCGGCGAGCGCCTTGCCGGCGTCGGTCTTCGAAATGACGAGAGCGAGCAGCAGCCGCTCGACCGCGACGTAGGAATCGCCGGCCTGCTGGGCGATCTGCTCGGCGGAATCGAGGACTCGGATGGTCTCGCCGTCGAGACTCGGCACCGCGCTCGCGGCGCCGCTCCCCGAAACCACCGGTATCTTCGCCAGCGCCTCGTCCGTCTCCCGCCGCGCCGCCTCGGCGCTGCCGCCCGACCGCGCGATCAGCCCCGCCGCCATCCCCTGCTCGTCCTCGAGCAGCGCTTTGAGGACATGGGTCGGCGTGATCCGCTGATGGTTCATCCGCGTCGCCACGGTCTGCGCCGATTGCAGAAAGCCCCGCGCCCGATCGGTGAATTTTTCCAGGTTCATGGATTTCGACCCTGTTTTGAGCTGCGCGACATGTAGTGGCCATAGCGGACCGCACAATGGCTGCGAAATTCCTGCGTAACCGTATTGCGTTACCCGTACACCGCGCTAGTGTCCGCGGCTCGCACGTCACGGGGAGTCCCATGCGCAAGATCCTGACCGCCTTCGCCGTCGCCGCCAGCCTCATCGTCACCGGCTCGGCCACCGCCCAATCCCGGCACCGCCCGCAGGCGCGCGCCGCCGCGCCCGCCGCCGCCGCCAGTCCGGCGCAGCTGCTCGCCCGGGTCCAGATCCCCTACGAGACCTTCACCCTGGCCAACGGCCTCAGGGTCATCGTCCACGAGGACCGCAAGGCGCCGGTGGTCGCGGTCAGCGTCTGGTACAATGTCGGCTCGAAGGACGAGCCCGCCGGGCGGACCGGCTTCGCGCACCTCTTCGAGCACATCATGTTCAACGGCTCCGAAAACGCGCCGGGCGACTATTTCACCTACACCCGCGCGATGGGCGCGACCGACCTCAACGGCACCACCTGGTTCGACCGCACCAATTATTTCCAGACGGTGCCGCGGCCGGCGCTCGAACAGGCCCTGTTCCTCGAGAGCGACCGCATGGGCCATCTGCTCGGCGCGCTCACCCAGGAGAATCTGACCAACCAGATCGGCGTCGTCCAGAACGAGAAGCGCCAGGGCGACAACGAGCCGTTCGGCATGGTCGAATATGTCCAGCTCGAGACCCTGTTCCCCGAAGGCCATCCCTATCGCCACTCGACGATCGGCTCGATGGCCGATCTCGACGCGAGCACGCTGGCGACGGTGCAGGACTGGTTCCGCGAGAATTACGGGCCGAACAACGCCGTCCTCGTCCTCGCCGGCGACATCAACGCGCGCGAGGCGCGGCCGCTGGTCGAGCGCTATTTCGGCGACATTCCGCGCGGCCCGGTCAACGAGCCCGCCGCGGCCGACGTGCCGACCCTGCCGCACCGGATCGACCGGGTGATGCACGACCGCGTCGCCAATACGAGGCTCTACCGGTTCTGGGTCGTCCCGGGCATGACCGCCGCCGACGTCGTCCCGCTCCAGGTCGGCGCCACCATCCTCGGTGGCCTCTCCAGCTCGCGGCTCGACAACGCGCTGGTGCGCGGCGAGCAGAGCGCGGTCGCCGTCACCGCCAGCGTCCAGGCCTTCCACCGGATCAGCATGCTCGAGGTCACGGTCGACGTGAAGCCCGGCCAGGACGCCGACGCGGTGTCGCGCCGGCTCGACGCGCTGATCGCCGATTTCGTCCGCACCGGGCCGACCGCCGACGAGGTTCGCCGCACCGTGATGAGCGCGATGTCGCAGCGCATCCAGGGCCTCGAGCAGGTCGGCGGCTTCAACGGCAAGGCGGTCGCCCTCGCCGAAGGCATGCTCTACGCCAACGACCCGAATTTCTACCGCGTCCGGCTCGAGCGGCTGGCCCGAGTCACGCCGGCGCAGGTCCGCGCGGCGATGCAGCGCTGGCTGACCCGGCCGGTATTCGCGCTCCGCGTCGATCCCGGCCCGCGCGAGGATTATCAGGAAGCCGCGGGCGTGCACGGCCAGCAGGCCGGCGCCGGCTCCGGCGGCGGCACCATCGCGCCGAGCCAGCGGCCGCGCTACTACACGCCGCCCCAGCCCGGCGACCAGCCGCTCGCGCCTTCGCCTTATGCCGCGCGCGAGCCGATGCCCCAGGTCAGCGGCAGCGCCCAGCTGGACTTCCCGGCGACCGAGCGCGCCCGCCTCTCGAACGGCATCCAGGTCGTCTACGCGCGGCGCAACGTCGTCCCGGTGACCCGGATCGCGGTCGAGTTCAACGCCGGCATCGCCGCCGATCCGGCCGACCGGCTCGGCACCCAGGCGCTGATGCTGAACCTGCTCGAGGAGGGCACGACCCATCTCAACTCGGTCCAGATCGCCGAGGCGCAGGAGCGGCTCGGCGCCAACATCACGACCGGCGCCAGCCTCGACCGCACCACCGTCTCGCTGACCGCCTTGACCCCGAATCTCGGGCCGTCGCTCGACCTGCTCGCCGACGTCATCCGCAACCCGGCCTTCGCGCCGGGCGAGGTCGAGCGGCTCCGCCAGCAGCAGCTGAACGCGATCGCCACCGAGATGACCCAGCCCCAGGGCATCGCCGCCCGCGCGCTGCCCAGGCTGCTCTACGGGGCCAACCATCCCTACGGGAAGCCGGGCACCGGCAGCGGCGATCCCGCCGTCGTGCGGGCGCTGACCCGCGACGAGCTGGTCGCCTTCCACCAGGCCTGGATCCGGCCCGACAATGCCACCATCTTCGCGGTCGGCGACCTGCCGCTGCGCGATTTCGTCGCCCAGCTCGAAAGCCGCTTCGGCAGCTGGCGGCCGCCGGCGGCGCCGCGCGGCACCAAGGCCTTCCCCGCGCACGGCGTCTCGCCGGCGCCGCGCATCGTGCTGATCGACCGGCCGCAATCGCCGCAGAGCTTCATCCTCGCCGGCCAGCTGCTGCCCGCCGAGGGGACCGAGGATCTGCTCAACCTGACCGCGGCCAACGAGGTGCTGGGCGGCAATTTCCTCGCCCGCATCAACATGGACCTGCGCGAGCGCCGCGGCTGGTCCTACGGCGCGTTCGGCACGACCAGCCTGCGCGAGCATCAGATTCCCTATCTCATCCAGGCGCCGGTCCAGTCCGACCGCACCGGCGAGTCGATCGCCGCGGTCCGGGAGGACGTGCGGGGCTTCCTCGGCGCCAACGGAGTCACCGCCGAGGAGCTGCAGCGGGTGATCCTCGGCAATACCCGCCAGCTGCCGGGCCAGTTCGAGACCTCGCCCGCGGTGCTCGGCGCGCTCAGGACCAACGCCCTCTACCGCCGGCCCGACAATTATTGGGAGACGATCGCCGGCCGCTATCGCGGCATGACCGCGCAGACGCTCGACGCGACCGCGCGGCGCTACATCAACCCCGACAATTTCGTCTGGGTGGTGGTCGGCGACGCCGCCCGAGTCCGCCCGCAGCTCGAGCGGCTCGGCCTGCCGATCGAGGTGATACCGGCGCAGTAGCGAAACGGGGACTGTCCCCGGACCGGGGACTGTCCCCGGATCAGGTCAGCAGCCGCGTGACGTGGCCCATCTTGCGGCCCGGCCGCGCGTCGGCCTTGCCGTAGAGGTGGAGATGCGCGGCCGGGTCGGCGAGGATCTCGGCCCAGCCGTCCGCCTCGGCGCCGACCAGATTGGCCATCTCGACGCGCGGCGCGGTCCGGTCGGTGGCACCGAGCGGAAGGCCGCAAATCGCCCTTATGTGGTTCTCGAACTGCGAAGTCAGCGCGCCCTCGATCGTCCAGTGGCCGCTATTGTGGACGCGCGGCGCCATCTCGTTGAACAAGGCGTCGCCGCCGACCGCGAAGAACTCCATCGCCATCACCCCGACATAATCGAGCGCGTCGGCGACCCGGCGCGCGAGCGCGGCGCCCGCGGCGATCGGACCGGCAAGCTCCGCGCCGGCGGGCAGGCTGGAGGCGACGAGGAGTCCGCCCTCGTGGCGGTTGCGCGGCGCGTCCCAAATCACCGTCTCGCCGTCGCCGCCGCGGCAGAGCAGGATCGAGAATTCGGCGTCGAAGCGGACCAAAGCCTCGACGACGCAGGGGGCGCCGCGGACGTCGGCCCAGGCCCGCGCGGCCTCGCCCGGCGCGTCGATCCGCACCTGGCCCTTGCCGTCATAGCCGAAACGGCGCGTCTTGAGGATGGCGGGGGTGCCGATCGCGGCGAGCGCGGCGTCGAGTCCGGCCCGGTCGTCGACTCGCGCATAGGGCGCGGGCCGGCCGCCATGGCGCTCGACGAAGCTCTTCTCCTCGAGGCGATCCTGGGCCGTCTCGAGCGCCGCGAGCGGTGGACGGACCCCGACGATCCCGGCGAGCCGGCGAAGCGGTGCGGTCGGAATGTTCTCGAATTCGTAGGTGGCGACGTCGATCTCGGCCGCGAAGCGCGCCAGCGCGGCTTCGTCGTCGAACGCGCCGCGGGTGAAGGCCGCCGCCGCCTGCGCCGCGACGCTGTCGGCGTCGGGCGCGTAGACATGGCAGCGATAGCCGAGCTGCGCCGCCGCCAGCGCCAGCATCCGGCCCAATTGGCCGCCGCCGACGATGCCGATCGTGGAGCCGGGCGGAATCGTCATTCAGGCCGTTCGGCGACGCCGTCGGTCTGGTCCCTGCGCCAGGCTTCGAGCCGCGCGGCGAGCGCCGCGTCGGTGGTGGCGAGGATCGCGGCCGCGAGCAGGCCGGCATTGACCGCGCCCGCCTTGCCGATCGCCAGCGTGCCGACGGGAATGCCGGCCGGCATCTGGACGATCGAGAGCAGGCTGTCGAGGCCGGCGAGCGCCTTGGTCTCGACCGGCACGCCGAGCACGGGCAGGCGGGTCATCGAGGCGGCCATGCCCGGAAGATGCGCGGCGCCCCCGGCGCCGGCGATGATCGCCCTCAGACCGCGCCCGGCGGCGCTCCCGGCATAATCGTAGAGCCGATCGGGCGTGCGGTGGGCGGAGACCACCCTCGATTCGTAGGGCACGCCGAGCGCGTCGAGCGTCTCGGCGGCGTGGCGCATCGTCTCCCAGTCGGAGCGGCTGCCCATGATGATCCCGACGAGAGGGGCTGGGTCCGTCATCTCAAGGCGCCTTAGCCCGCGCCCCCGGCAATCGGAAGGGGCCTTCTAAGCACAACGTTAACCTTCGCGTCCTAGATTTGCGGCCATGGCAAGGCGGAAAGACGATCTCGCAACCGAGAGCGCGGCCGAGAAGGAAGCGCGCGAGGCGCTGCTGCGCCTGAACGACGAGAATGCGCTGCTCCGCGCCGCTTTGGCCGAGGCCCGCGCCCGGCTGGGCGAGGCCGAGGAGAGCGCCGGCCGCGACCCGCTCACCGCCCTGATGGACCCGCGCCAGTTCGCCCGCGAGCTCGAGCGGGTGCTGAGCCAGGCCGCCCGCCACGGCACTCCGGCGGCACTGATCTCGGTCGATCTCAAGGACCTGAAATCGATCAACGACGGCCACGGCCGGGTCGCCGGCGACGCCGCGCTCCGCCACGTCGCCCGCCTCTTGAAGAGCCTGATCCGCGCCAGCGACGTCGCCGCGCGCGGCTGCGGCGGCGCCTTCTCGCTGCTGCTCGACCATCTCGACGCCGATTCGGCGCTCGACACCGCCGAGCGGATCGCCCGCTGCATCGCCGCCCATCCGCTCGACGTCGGCCATGCGGTGGTGCCGATCGAGATCTGGGTCAGCTGCGCGACGATCATGCCCGGCGACACGGTCGAGGAAGTGCTCCGCCGCGCCGCCCGCAACCGCGAGCGCGTCAAGGAATTCTGACGCAACGCGTCACCCCAGCGCAGGCTGGGGTCCACGCGGAGTCCGAATGGATGCCAGCCTACGCTGGCATGACGAGGCCGCCTCAGCGGTCCTTCAAAAAATACCTCTCGACCGGGTTCAACTCCTCGTCGAGATCGTAGACGATCGGCTGGCCGGTCGGGATTTCGAGCGCGACGATCTCCTCGTCGGCGATGTTCGAGAGGTGCTTGACCAGCGCGCGGAGCGAATTGCCGTGCGCGGAAATGAGGACGCGCCGGCCCTTGCGCAGCTCGGGCGCGATCCGCTCCTCCCAATAGGGCAGGACGCGCGATATCGTGTCCTTGAGGCTCTCGTGGGTGGGGATCGTCACGCCGGCATAGCGGCGGTCGTTGGCGAGGTCGAACTCGCCGCCGGGCTCCAGGGCAGGCGGCGGGATGTCGAACGAGCGCCGCCAGAGCCTGACCTGCTCGGCGCCGTGCCTGGCCGCGGTCTCGGCTTTGTCGAGGCCGGTGAGGCCGCCATAATGGCGCTCGTTGAGGCGCCAGTGCTTCTCCTCGGGCAGCCACAGCCGGCCCATCGCCTTGAGGACGATGTGGAGCGTCTCGATCGCCCGCGTCTGGACGCTGGTGAAGCAGATATCGAAGTCGAACCCCCTGGCCGCGAGCAGCTCGCCCGCGCGATGCGCCTCCTCCTCCCCCTGCGGCGTCAGGCCGACGTCCCACCAGCCGGTGAAGCGATTTTCGAGGTTCCAGGCCGACTGGCCGTGGCGGATCAGGACGAGTTGCGGCATTGCGCAATGTCTCCCAAAGCCCCAGCCCGTTCGGGCTGAGCTTGTCCTTCGATACGCGGCTTCCCCCGGATCAAATCCGGGGTCAGCCGCTACTCAGGATGAGCGGGGTTACTACTATGATCCGCTCATCCTGAGTAGGCATTGAGCGAAGTCGAAATGCCGTATCGAAGGACAGGCTCGGGGCGAACGGAGCGGGGCCTCCTACGCTTTCTTTTCCCGATAGGCCGCCACCTTGTCGATCACCGCGTGGAGGGCGTCGAGGCAGGCGCCGGCGAGGTGGCGGCAGCGGTCGGGCGACCAGCCGTAAACGGGGTCGGGCAGGTCGGCATTGTCCTTGAACGGCATTTCCAGAGTCATCGACACCGCGCCGTAGCGCTCGGCGAGCTGGGCGGTCGACATCGATAGGTTGGCCTGGCCCGGCGCCGGGACTTCATAGCCCTTGTCGGTCTGGAAGTCGGGCGTCGCCGCGAGCAAAGCCTGGCTGAACGCGTCGAACACATCCTGCTGCGCCTGCTTCCACGAGGGGATGCCCTCGAAGCCGGCGAGGAAATTGGCGGCGATCGCCTCGTCGCCATGGACGTCCATCGCGAAATCGACGCCGGTCCGATCCATCTCGGCGCGGACGTGGAACACTTCCGGGCTCTTCTCGAGGCTCGGCGCGTGCCACTCGCGATTGAGGTTGGTGCCGACCGCGTTGGTTCGCAAATGGCCGCGAAACGAGCCGTCCGGGTTCATATTGGGCACGATGTGGAAGCTCGCTCTCTCGCGCAGCCGGCGGGCGACGGGGTCGGCCTCGTCGAGCAGCCGCGCCAGCGCGCCTTCCATCCACCATTCGGCCATCGTCTCGCCCGGGTGCTGGCGGGCGTAGAGCCAGACCTTGAGCGGACCGCCGGGCAGCCGGAAATAATCGAGCTCGCGGCCGTCCAGCGTCTGGCCGAGCGAACGATATTCGACGCCGGGCAGCGCCGCGATCTCGGCGACGAGGTCGTGGTGGCGCTCCATCGTATAGGGCGCGTAATAGGCGATCCAGACGCTGTCGGCGGCGGGCGTCAGCGCGATCGTCAGCACGCCGTCGGCATAGGAAGTGTCGACTCGGCGCCACTCCTCGCGGTCTTCGGAGACGCAGGCCCGGTAATCCTCCCAGCCCTTCGGGTAAGCGGCGCCCGCGCAATTGAGGATGCGCAAAGTCACCGCCCGGCCGCCGCCGCCGGTCAGCCGGAAATGGAACCATTGGTAGAAATCGGACTCGTGGTCCTTGACGATTTCAAGGTCGATGCGGTCGCCCTCGATGGCGACCAGACGAATGTTGCCGCCATCGCAGGCGCTCGAAACGGAGAGAGTCATCTTTTCCTTGGGAACGAGAGGGAATCAGCGCACCCTGATAGTGCGGCCCGACTCTCCGGGGAAGTCCCGAAACAACGCTGCCGCGAGCCGGTCCGCGGCGCCGGCCGGGCTCGCCCCGGGGGTGCCGCCGCGCGCCTCCATCTCCGCCCGGCCCTCCCAGGCGACGGTGGCGTCGGAGCGGCGCTGGATGCGCACGCCGAGCTGGGTCGCGACGATCTGGTTGGCGCGATAGCCGCCGACCGGGACGGTGCCGCCGACCCCGACGCCGACGCCGCCATGGCGCCCGTAGCTGCCGCCGCCGACGCCGAGGCCGATGCTGACCCCGCCGCCGCGCCTGCCGGCCCGCTCGGCCTGGTCGAGGCGGACGACGGCGACCTGCTCGGTGGCGCCCGTGCGCGGCTGGACGGTCCAGCCGAGGCGCGCGAGCTCGCGCTCGACCGAGCTCGCGATGCGGTCGAATTCGAGGCTGTTCGCGTCGGCCGGGTTGGCCGGCTCGACCGCGATCGGGCCGCGCGCGATCGGCTGGCCGAGGTGGAAGCGGGTCACCGAGACGGCCGAGGAAGGCCCCCCGCCCATCTCCATGGCGCAGCCGGTGACGAGCAGAAAGGCGGCGAGCGCGCCCCAGCGTGATGCGAATTTGTTCATGACCCACCTCGTCCTTGGCGAAGGAGACTGTATAGGATGTGTAACGAGTTTACGCCTATTTTGCTGCATCGGACAGGCGGGAGCGTGCATGGCTGAGGCGAAGGTTCCTGTGCTGGTGACGGGCGGCGCCGGCTATATCGGCAGCCACGCCGCGCTCGCGCTGCTCGATGCCGGCTGGCCGGTGGTGGTGATCGACGATCTCTCGACCGGATTCGCCTGGGCGGTGCCCGAGGGGGCGACATTCGCGAGGGGCGACGTCGCCGACCAGGCGCTCGTCGCCGGCCTGATCGCCGAGCACAAGATCGGCGCGATCCTCCACTTCGCGGGCTCGGTGGTGGTGCCCGAATCGGTCGTCCGGCCGCTCCATTATTACGAGAACAACACCGTCAAGAGCCGCGCCCTGATCGCGAGCGCGGTGGCGGGGGGCGTACGCAAGTTCATTTTCTCTTCGACCGCCGCCGTCTACGGCCTCCCCGATTCGGTAATGGTCGCCGAGGACGCGCCGACCGCCCCGATCAATCCCTACGGCGCCTCGAAGCTGATGACGGAGCGGATGCTCCTCGACGCCGCCGCCGCGCATCCGCTGGGCGTCGGCATCCTGCGCTATTTCAACGTCGCCGGCGCCGATCCCGACGGGCGGAGCGGCCTTTCGGCCGCGGGCGCCACCCATCTCGTCAAGGTCGCGGTCGAGGCCGCCTGCGGCAAGCGCGACCATGTCGACATTTACGGCACCGACTTCGACACGCCCGACGGCACCGGAGTGCGCGACTATATCCACGTCAGCGACCTCGCCGCCGCCCATGTCGACGTCCTCGAGCGGCTGATCGCGGAGCCGGGCGAGAGCCTCGTTCTCAATTGCGGCTATGGCCGCGGCTTTTCGGTGCTCGAGGTGCTCGATGCCGTCGACCGCGCCGCCGATCGCCCCGTCGAGCGCCGGCCGGCGCCGCGCCGGGCGGGCGATCCGGCCGCGGTGATCGCCGACAATCGCAGGATCCTGGCCACCCTGGACTGGCGGCCGCGGCGCGACGATCTCGACACGATCGTCGCCGACGCGCTCGCCTGGGAGCGCAGGCTCGCCGCGCGCGGCTGAAAAGATCTGCCAATCCGCGCGGCGGGGGCGCACGAGCCTGCCCTCCGCGCGCGCCCGCGTGGCGCAATGATGCAAAATCGCACTTCGTCATTGCGGCGCGCCGCCGCTTTTGGTCTGATCGGCGCTTCCATCGATTCGCAACAAGGGGGATTCGCAATGAAAAGGCTTTCCACGGCGCTCGCCGCCGCCGGCCTGCTGGCGCTGGGCGCCTGCGGCAGCACGGCGACCAACAACACCGCCGCCAACGACACCCTTCCCGACACCTACAATGTCGCGCCCGACGACCTCACCGCCAACGATCTCACCGGCAACGAGGCCGGCAATGCCGCCAACGGCAACGCCGCCGCCGACACCAATGCGACGGGCGGCAACACCCAATAAGCTTCCAGGCCGCTGAGGTCTCCCTGGGTTGAAGCGGTCGACTGGGCTCCCCGAGCAAGCGCGCTCCGGGAGCCCCTTGTCGTCAATCGAGCCTGAGCGGATAGGCGGTCGTGCTCTTCACCCGCTCCATCGCGAAGCGCGAGGTGACGTTCTTCAGCGGCACCCCGGCGATCAGCCGGCGGTAGAAATCGTCATATTCCGCCATCGAACCGACCGCGACGCGGAGCAGATAATCGACGTCGCCGGCCATGCGGTGGACCTCCATCACCTCGGGCATCGCCTCGACCGCGGCGGCGAAGGCGGCGAGCCAGGCCGGCGAATGATCGGGCGCCTCGACCTCGACGAACACCGAAAGTCCGAGCCCGACCGCCTCCGGATTGAGGATCGCGACCCGCCGCTCGATCACGCCCTGGGCCTCGAGCTTCTGGATTCGGCGCCAGCACGGCGTCTGCGAGAGGTTGACCTGGCTCGCCACCTCGGCGACGGGGAGCGAGGAATCCTGCTGGAGGATGGCGAGGATCCTGATGTCGGTTCGGTCCATTCCCCATGTCTTTGCACGAATTGGCAGGATCTTCCAACTTCGCGGCCGGTCGCGGCCCGCCGGAGCATAATCTGCTCTTCCCGGCGGCCTCGCCCGGCTTGACTTGCGGCCCCGCTCCCACTAGGTCGGCGCCTCGCATTTCCAGCAGACAGAATCGTTGAGAGACAGGCGTCCCGAGCCATGAAGATCCGCAACTCCTTGAAGTCCCTCAAGTCGCGCCACCGCGACTGCCGCGTGATCCGCCGCCGGGGCCGCACCTACGTCATCAACAAGACCAACCGCCGCTTCAAGGCGCGCCAGGGCTGACCGCGCTCCAACGTCATCCTGACGAAAGTCAGGACCCATGAACACGGCGATCGCGGGTTCTCGGACACTTCGGTTCATGGATGCTGGATCAAGTCCAGCATGACGAGTCAGCGCATCAAAGCCGTCATCTTCGACGTCGGCAACGTCCTCTACGGCTGGGATCCCGACGCCTTCCTGGTCCGCCAGATCGCCGACGATTCGGCGCGCCTCAGGTTCATCGAGGAGGTCGACCTCTACGGCTGGCACGAGACGCTCGACGGCGGCCGGCCCTATGCCGAGGCGGCGGCCGAGCTCAATGAGAAATTCCCCCAATATGCCGAGCTGATCGCCGCCTGGAGCGACCGCTTCGGCGAGACCGTCACCGGGCCGGTGCCGGGCGTCCACGAGATCGTCGAAGCGCTCGACGCGCGCGGCGTGCCGCTCTACGCGATCACCAATTTCTCGGCCGATTTCTGGCCGCCCTTCTTCGCCGCCGAACGCGCTTTCCTGGGCCGCTTCCGCGACATCGTCGTGTCGGGCGAGGTCAGGCTCCTGAAGCCCGACCCGGCGATCTACTGGCTCGCGCTCGACCGCTTCCGGCTGCGCCCGGCCGAGGCGCTGTTCATCGACGACCGCGCGATCAACGTCGAGGCGGCGCGCGCCGTCGGCATGGCGGCGCACCTCTTCACCGGCGCCGCGGACCTGCGCGTCCGGCTGGCGGCGGAAGGCCTGCTGCCGGCAACGTCATCCTGACGAAAGTCAGCATCCATGAACGCCGAGGCGCCAGCTTCGCGCAGTCCGTGTTCATGGATCCCGGATCCCCGGCCTGCGCCGGGGCAGGCAAGTCCGGGATGACGAAAAGGGGAACCGGCGCTCCCGCTCGCGCTTTGTCCGGTGCGTGAGACAGAGGTGGCCCGAAAAGCTCTGGATCGTCCGCCACGGGCAGAGCGCCGGCAATGTCGCGCGCGACGCCGCCCATGCGGCCGGGCTCGACGTGATCGACATCGCGCTGCGCGACGTCGACGTGCCGCTCTCCGATCTCGGCCACGAGCAGGCGCGCGCGCTCGGCCGCTGGTTCGCCGCGCAGAGCGAGTCGGAAAGGCCCGAAATCGTCCTTTCCTCGCCCTATGTCCGCGCCCGCCAGACCGCCCGGCTGATCTGCGAGGCGGGCGGAGTCGCCGATTCGGGGCGCCAGCCGATCGTCGACGAGCGCCTGCGCGAGCGCGAGTTCGGCGTGTTCGACCGGCTCACCACCAACGGCATCCGCCAGAAGCATCCCGACCTCGCCGAGCATCGCGCCCTGCTCGGCAAATTCTATTTCCGCGCGCCCGGCGGCGAGAGCTGGGCGGACGTGATCCTGCGTTTAAGGAGCGCGCTCGACACGATCAGCCTCCACCATGCCGACCGGCGGGTGCTGATCGTCTGCCACCAGGTGGTCGTGCTCTGCCTGCGCTACATTCTCGAGGAGCTCGACGAGGCCGGCATCCTGGCGATCGACGAGGCGGGCGACGTCGTCAATTGCGGCGTCTGCGAATATGAATTCGAGCCCGCCGACTCCAAGCTCTGCGTGCCGCGCCTCACCCGCTACAATTTCGCCGCGCCGCTGGTCGAGGAGGCCGCGCCGGTGACCTCCGAGCCGGACGCGATGGTCGCGACGCGATGAGCGGTCCGATGCGGCTCGACGCCGCCTTGCTCGAATCCTTCCCGCTGCCGCGCCTTTCGGAAGACGGCGACAAGGAGGATCGCGGCCGGATCGCGATCGTCGCCGGCAGCCCGGAAGTGCCCGGGGCGGCGATCCTCGCCGCGAACGCGGCGATGCGGGCCGGGGCGGGCAAGCTCAGGATCGTCACCGACGAGGCGGTGGCGACGGCGATCGCCATCGCCGCGACCGGCGCGCGGGTGATCGCCGGCTTCGGCTCGGCCGGGCGGGCGACCGAAGGCGTGGACGCGCTGGTGATCGGCTGCGGCATGGATCCGGGCCCCGACCTCGAGCGGCTGCTCGCGGAGGTGCTTGCAAGCGACAAGGGCCTGCCGCTGGTGCTCGACGCGGCGGCGCTGGATTGCCTGCCGGACCTGGCCGAAGAGGCGCGCGCCCGGGGCGGCGGCATCGTCCTGCTCCCGCACGCGCGGGAAATGGCCGGCCTCATCGCCTGCGCGCCGGAAGAGGTGGAGATCGATCCGCCGACCGCGGTCCGGCGCGCGGCCGAGCGTTATCATGCGGTCGCCCTGGTCAAGGGCCGCTTCAGCCACATCGCCGCCCCGGACGGCCGCCTGTTCCGCTTCGAGGGCGGCGGCGTCGGCCTCGCCACCTCGGGCTCGGGCGACGTGCTGGCGGGGATCGTCGGCGGCCTCGCCGCGCGCGGCGCCGACGTTCTGACCGCGACTTTGTGGGGCGTCTGGCTGCACGGCGAGGCGGGGCGGATGCTGACCGAGCGGGTCGGCCGCGTCGGCTTCCTCGCCGACGAGATCGCCGAGCTGGTGCCCGGGCTGTTGGAGTCGAATTCTACCCCGTCATCCTGACGAAAGTCAGGATCCACGAACACGGAGGCGGCGGAAGCGTCGTGAAGTCCGTGTTCATGGATGCTGAATCAAGTTCAGCATGACGCCTCTGCGCGAGGCCGCTGAGCTTCAGCTCTTGTGCCTATCCAGCTCGTCGCCGATCAGGCGGGCGACGTGGACGACGTTGGTCGAGCCGGGCACGGCGAAGGGCACGCCGGCGGTGACGATGATCCGGTCGCCGGCTTTGGCGACGCCGTGGCGCAGCGCCATCCGCTTCGACTTGCCGACCATCTCCTCGAAGCTGTGGACGTCGCGGGTGCGGACCGCATGCGCGCCCCAGAGCAGGCCGAGCTGGCGCGCCGTCCGCAGCGAGGGCGTCAGCACAAGCAGCGGCACGGTCGGCCGCTCGCGCGCGACCCGGCGCGCGGTCGAGCCCGAGCTGGTGAAGCAGACGATCGCGCTCGCCCCGACGGTGCGGACGATGTCGCTCGCCGCCCGGGCGATCGCGTCGTTGGTGGTCGCGTCGGGCAGGGTCTCGGTGAAATGGACGCGGGCATAATGGGTCGGGTCGGCCTCGGCGCTGGTCGCGATCCGGTTCATCATCTCGACCGCCTCGCACGGGAACTGGCCCGACGCGCTCTCGGCCGAAAGCATGATCGCGTCGGCGCCGTCATAGACGGCGGTAGCGACGTCGGAGACTTCGGCCCGGGTCGGCGAAGGCGAGGCGATCATCGATTCGAGCATCTGGGTGGCGACGACGACCGGCCGGCCCATCCGCCGCGCCGCCTCGACGATCCGTTTCTGGAGCGGCGGCACCTCCTCGGGCGGAAGCTCGACGCCGAGATCGCCGCGCGCGACCATCACCGCGTCGGCCAGCTCCAAGATGCCGTCGAGTCGGTCGATCGCCGCCGGCTTCTCGATCTTGGCGAGCAGGTTCGCCTTGCCGCCGATCAACCGGCGCGCCTCGGCGACGTCCTCGGGCCGCTGGACGAAGGAGAGCGCGATCCAATCGACATGCTGCTCGAGCGCGAAGGCGAGGTCGACACGGTCCTTGTCGGTCAGCGCCGCCACGGGCAGCACCGCGTCGGGAACGTTGAGGCCCTTATTGTCGGCGATCGTGCCGCCGGTCTCGACATGCGCCTCGATCCGGCGCGCGCCGGGCTCGACGACGCGGAAGACGAGCTTGCCGTCGTCGACCAGCAGCCGAGTCCCCGGCTCGACCGCCGCGAAAATCTCGCCGTGGGGGACGGTGACTCGGTGCGAATCGCCGAGCCTGTCGTCGCGGTCGAAGACGAAGCGCTGGCCGGACTTCAATTCGGCCTTGCCGCCCTTGAACCGGCCGACCCGGAGCTTCGGCCCCTGCAGGTCGGCGACGATCGTCGTCGGCCGGTCGAGCTCGGCCTCGAGCGCGCGGATCGCGGCGATCCGCCTCTTGTGGTCGGCGTGGCTGCCGTGGCTCATATTGATCCGGAACGCGTCCGCGCCGACCTCGGCGAGGCGGCGGATCATCGCCGGGCCGTCGGAGGCGGGGCCGAGCGTGGCGAGGATCCTCACCTTGCGGCTGCGCGGGACGAACCGGCTGGGCGACGTCGCTTTGGTCGGCATGCAGGCGGCAATAATGGTTCGCCGCGTCAGTTCAACCCGCGAGGCCGCGCTCGTCGATATAGGCATTGTCGAACAGCGCCCGGTCGGCGGCGGCGGGGAGCAACCGCTTGCGCGCCTTCAGCCAGGCATCGACGTTCGCGCCATAGGCTTTCTTGACCCGGGTCGGGGTGTAGCCGTTCACCTTGCCCCAATGCTGGGTGTAGTCGATCCCCTTGGCCTCCAGCCGGTCGGCGGCGGCGGCGAAATAGGCGCGCGTGCCCTGGCTGTCGACGCCGTCGATGCTGATCATCAGGCCGATGTCGAACTTGTTGAAGGCGAGCAGCGCCTTGGATGCCCAGACGTAGCGGCAGCCGAGCACGATCGGGACCGGTCCGGTCTCTTTGTAGAGCTGGATCAGCTCCTCCAGCGTCTTGCGGGCGTCGGCGAGCCTGACGGCGATGCTGCCGCTGGCGACTTTAAGCAGCGGCGGCTTGAAGCCGTAGATCTGGCCCGACGTCCCGGTTTTCGACGACGTATCGAACAATTGCTTGGCCGCCAGCTTGGAGAAGGCCGGAATCACCCCCTTGAACGCGTCGAGGATCACGCCGACCGTCGACAGCGCGTCGAAGCCGGGGCCGATCGCCTTGGGATCCTGGGTGAGGCTGTAGGTGGGCACGTAATCGGCGGGACAATCCTGCCGGTAATTGGCCATGAGCAGGACTTCGTCGGTGGGCGGGTTGATCACCGCCTGGAAGAAATAGGGCTTGCCGTCGGGCTTGAAGAAATCGTGCGCGGTGAAATCGAGCGCGCCGATCACCTTCCACAGCGCCTCGTCGAGCTTCGCGGTCCCCGGCTTGGTCTTGAGCTGGTAGCGCGGCACCGTCTCGATGACGATCGATTCGATGATGCCGAAGCTGCCGAACGAGACGACGGCGGCGTTGAACGTCTCGTCATCGTCGCGCATCGCGGTCGCGCCGAGCTTGTCGATCCATTCCTTGGTCATCACCGGCCGGCTCTTGCGCTCGATCCAGAAATGGCTGTTCGCGGTGGGGACGACGTGGATCGCGACGATATGGTCGTGCAGCGCGCCATGGCCGAGCGCGGAGCCGTGGGTGCCGCAGGAGGTGGCGCCGACGATGGTCTGGCCGTTGGCCGCGCCCGAGGTGAACAGCGACCGGCCCTGGCTCCTGTCCTCGATCGTGCGATTCACGTCCGCGACGGTGTTGCCGCACTGGAAGAGATAGAGGCCCGCCTTCTGGTCGGCGCTGCCGGGATAGTCGGCGTGGATATCGGCCGGGCCGATCTTCATCTTGCCGGTCAGGCGGTTGGTGTTGACGGCCCAGCCGCTCGTCGCCGGCGCCTTGGAAAGCGACCAGCGCGAGCCCTGGGCGCGCAGCTTCATCCCGGGCTTCTGGCGCGCCTGGCCGATCAGCCCCTGGATCTGGCGGGTCGATTCCCTGAGATCCTCGACGACGGTCTTGGGCGGGCTGGTGTTCGGGAAGTGGAGGTCCCAGGTGCCCTCGTTCAACTGCTCGAAGGTCTGGTGGAAATTCTTCCACTTCTTCCCGGCATCGAAGGTCGGTTGCAGGGCCATTAGCGGCCTCCGTCGCTGCTGTTGCCGAGTTCGGCCTGGCCGGCGGCGTTCGAACATTCGTAGACGACCGTCGCCGGAGTGATCAGCCCCAGGCTGATCCAGCCGACGAAGCCTTGCCAGAAGCTGCGCCTGACGAGGACGCGGGCGAGCTGCTCGCGGCCGTGGCATTGGTCCGCCAGGATGAAGCCCGGCCGCTGCGCCAGGGAGCCGGCATAGGAATCCGCCCGGACCTCGTGCGGGCTGCCGGCGATCTCCGGCGCCGGCGCCGACACCATGACTTGCATGCAGCCGGCGCTGGTCAGCAGCAGGCCGCAGAGGGCGGCATATCTCAATTGTCTCATGATCCCCCCGCTATTTGTTCATTTCTTCGGCGAGTCGTGACGTTTCAGACTATGCCTCTACAGACTTCCTGTACAGTTCGACCGTGACAGCGATCACGCGGGCTGCCGCTAACCCGCTTGAGGCCGCTCGCGCTTGTGCGTAGAGCCTGCCGCTCAACCCCGAATCCCGAGGAGCATGAATTGGCGGAAGGAAGCATCGCGGCCGACGAGCTCAGGCTGCTGATCGAACGGATCGAGCGGCTCGAGGAGGAGAAGAAGGCGATCGCCGACGACGTCCGCGACGTCTATGGCGAAGCCAAGGCGCGCGGCTACGATCCCAAGACGATGCGGACCGTGGTGCGCCTGAGGAAGATGGAGAATCACGCGCGCCAGGAGGCCGAGGCCCTGCTCGACACCTACAAGGCGGCGCTCGGGCTCGCCTGAGGAAAGAGACATGGCCGGCCACAGCAAGTTCAAGAACATCATGTACAGGAAGGGCGCTCAGGACAAGAAGCGCTCGGCGATGTTCTCCAAGCTCTCGCGCGAAATCACCGTCGCCGCCAAATCGGGACTGCCCGATCCCGACGCCAACCCGCGGCTCAGGGCGGCGGTGACGGCGGCGCGCGCCCAGTCGATGCCCAAGGACAATATCCAGCGCGCGATCGACAAGGCGTCGGGCGGCGACGCCGAGAATTACGAGGAGATACGCTACGAAGGCTTCGGCCCGGGCGGCGTCAGCCTGGTGGTCGAGGCGCTGACCGACAACCGCAACCGCACCGCCACCAACATGCGCACCGCCTTCTCCAAGAATGGCGGCAATCTCGGCGCCTCGGGCTCGGTGACGCACGGCTTCGCGCGGCTCGGCCTGATCGAATATCCCGCCGCCGCCGGCGACGCGGAAAAGGTGTTCGAGGCGGCGATCGAGGCGGGCGCCGAGGACGTCGAATCGGACGAGGAAGGCCATGAAATCTGGACCGGCATCGACGATCTCCACGCCGTCGCCCGCGCCCTCGAGGCCGCGCTCGGCGAAGCGGAGAGCGTCAAGCTCGCCTGGCGCCCCCAGACCTCGGTCGAGGTCGGCGAGGGCGACGCCGAGCAGCTCCTGAAGCTGGTCGACGCGCTCGAGGAGGATGACGACGTCCAGACCGTCTGGGGCAATTACGAGGTCTCCGAGGCGGTGCTGGAGAAGCTGGGCTAGGATGCGCGAGACCGGGACGATCATCATCGGCCTCGATCCGGGCTTGGCCTGCACCGGCTGGGGGGTGATCGCCGCCGAGGGCAATCGCCTCTCCCACATCGCCAACGGCCAGGTGCGGACCGATCCGAAGCTGGCGCTGCCCGACCGGCTGGTGAAGCTCGAGGAGGAACTGGGCCGCGTGATCGAGGCGCACGGCCCCGCCGAGGCGGCGGTCGAGGAAGTGTTCCTCAACGAAAATCCGCAGTCGACGCTGAAGCTCGGGCAGGCGCGCGGCGTCGTCCTGCTCGCCGCCGGCCGGCGCGGCCTCAAGGTCGGCGAATATGCGCCGCGGCTGGTCAAGAAGGCGGTGGTCGGCACCGGCGGCGCCGAGAAGGTCCAGGTCCATGCGATGGTCCAGCGGCTGCTGCCGGCGGCGAGGATCGCCGGCGCCGACGCCGCCGACGCGCTCGCCGTGGCGATCACCCACGCCCATCATCTCGCCACCGCGCGCCGGGTCGCCTAAAGAGGCAGGATGATCGCAAAGCTGAGGGGGCTGCTGGACGGGTTCGGCGCGGATTTCGCGGTGATCGACGTCCATGGCGTCGGCTATCTCGTCGCCGCCTCGAGCCGGACGCTGTCGGCGCTGGGGGCGATCGGCGAGGAGGTGGTGCTCCACACCGAGATGCTGGTCGCCGAGGATTTCATCCGCCTCGTCGGCTTCGCCACCGCGGCCGAGCGGGACTGGTTCCGGCTGCTGATCTCGGTCCAGGGCGTCGGCGCCCGGGTCGCGCTCGGCATCCTTTCGGCGCTTTCGGTCGACGAGCTCCATCGCGCGGTGGCGGGCGGCGACAATGCGACGGTCGCCCGCGCCCAGGGGGTCGGTCCCAAGCTCGCCCAGCGCATCGTCCACGAGCTCAAGGACAAGGCGGGCGGCGTCGCGCTCGGCCCCGGCGGTCCGGGCGGCTTCGCCGCTCCCGCCGGCAGCCACGCCCAGGACGCGCTCTCGGCGCTCGCCAATCTCGGCTTCCGCCCCGCCGAGGCCGCCGCCGCCGTCGCCAAGGCGGAGGCCGAAGTCGGGCCGGAGGCGAGCCTCGATCTGCTGGTCCGCGCCGCGCTCAAGAAAGCGGCGAAGGCCTGATCGGCTTACTGGAAGGTGTCGCCGAGCGCGCCGGCGTCGCCCATCGACCGCCTCGCCCAGGCGCCCCGGACCCCGTTCACCAGCCCCAGGAAGACGGCGAGGTAGATGATGTACCACAAGACGCCCAGAAACGGCCCGGACAGCAGCTTCATCACGATCTCGAGCAGGAAGATCAGCAGCGTGGCCGAGCCGGCGATCAGCCCCTTGCCCAGCCGGAAGCGGTAGGCGGCGAGCAGGGCCACCGCCAGCTCGGCCAGCACCATGGCGATCGCCACGTAGCGGGCCGCGGGATCGAAATCCTGGGGCGTCACGCCGATCATCGCGCCGTTGCCGGTCAGCAGCAGGACCAGCCCGAGGCCGACCATCGCCGCGAAGGCCAGGGATGCCCACATGCCGCTCCTGGCGGCGCCGAGGGCGCCGTCATAGGTCTCGACGTCCTTGAACCAGATCGACATGAGCATTTCCCCCCCCGGCGCCGGGTCTGAAAGAGCGGCGGCTGCGTGTCAATCGCCGCGGGCCGGACCGCCCGGACGCGAAGGGAGCTTGTTGCAGAACCGCGCGGGATGGCATCTAAGGCGTTCGATGACCGACCCCGCCCGCATCACCACGCCCGAGCGGCGGCCCGAGGACCTCGACGCGGCGCTGCGCCCGAAGACGCTCGACGAGTTTGTCGGGCAGAAGGCGGCGCGCGCGAATCTGCGCGTGTTCATCGAGGCCGCCAAGAGCCGCGGCGACGCGCTCGACCATGTCCTGTTCTTCGGCCCGCCGGGGCTCGGCAAGACGACGCTGGCGCAGATCATCGCCCGCGAGCTCGGCGTCGGCTTCCGCGCCACGTCGGGGCCGGTGATCGCCAAATCGGGCGACCTTGCCGCCCTGCTCACCAATCTCGAGGATGGCGACGTCCTGTTCATCGACGAGATCCACCGGCTGGCGCCGCCGGTCGAGGAGATCCTCTATCCGGCGATGGAGGACCGCGCGCTCGACCTGATGATCGGCGAGGGGCCGTCGGCGCGCTCGGTGAGGATCGATCTGCCCAGATTCACCCTGGTCGGGGCGACCACGCGGCAGGGGCTGATCACCACGCCCCTGCGGGACCGCTTCGGCATTCCGGTCCGGCTCAATTTCTATTCGGTCGAGGAGCTCGAGCAGGTTGTCCGCCGCGCCGCGCGGCTGCTCGGCCTCGCGCTGACCGAGGACGGCGCCCGCGAGGTCGCGCGCCGGGCGCGGGGAACGCCGCGGGTGGCGGGGCGGCTGCTGCGGCGGGTCAGGGATTTCGCCCAGTCGGCCGGCGATTCGGAGGTGAGCGCGACCGTCGCCGACGCGGCGCTGACGCGGATGGAGGTCGACCATCTCGGCCTCGACGCGATGGACCGGCGCTATCTGACGATGATCGCCGACATCTACAGAGGCGGGCCGGTCGGCGTGGAGACGCTGGCCGCCGGCCTTTCCGAGCCGAGGGACACGATCGAGGAAGTGATCGAGCCCTATCTGATCCAGCTGGGGCTGGTGGCGCGCACCGCGCGCGGCCGCTGCCTCAACGGCCCGGGCTGGACCCATCTCGGCCTGCCGCCGCCCAAAGGCGGCCAATCGGGTCTGTTCGACGAGAAATGAAGGGGAGAATGATGAACAAGCTGCTCCTGGCTGTAGGCCTCGTCGCCGCGCCGGCGCTGGCGCAGCCGGCCCCGGCACCGGCGCCGCCCGCGGCGCCCGATTATGCCGACCCGGCGAGCTGGCTCTGCCTGCCCGGCCGCACGGACGTTTGCGCCTATCCGCTGCCGACGATGGCGCTCAACCCCGACGGCTACGGCGCCCCAAGCGAGGCCGTCCGCGCGGCCGATCCGCCGATCGACTGCTTCTACGTCTACCCGACCGTGTCGCGCGACCCGGGGTTCAACAGCGACATGAACGCCGGCGCCGAGGAGCAGACCGCGACCATCGTCCAGTTCACCCGTTTCGCGGGCGTCTGCCGCACCTTCGCGCCGATCTACCGGCAGGCGACGGTCTCCAGCATCGCCGCGATGCTCGGCGGGCGGGATCCGGCGCCGATCTTCGCGCCAGCCTATGCCGACGTGCTCGCGGCCTGGCGCCATTATCTCGCCCATCATAATAACGGCCGGCCGTTCGTGCTGATCGGCCACAGCCAGGGCACGATCCACCTCATCCGCCTGCTCGCCTCCGAGATCGAGGGGCGCCCGGTCGCCGAGCGCATGCTTTCGGCGCTGCTGATCGGCTACAATGTCGAGGTCCCCGAAGGGCAGCTGACCGGCGGCAGCTTCCGGACCACGCCGCTCTGCACCCGCGTCGGCCAGACTGGCTGCGTCGTCACCTACGTCTCGTTCCGCGCCGATGCGCCGCCGCCCGAGGGCGCGCTGTTCGGCCGCGCCGCCGCGCCCGGGCGCACGATCGCCTGCACCAACCCCGCCGCTCTGGGCGGCGAGGCGAGCGCGCCGCTCGATTCCTACTGGTTCGCGGGGACGACGCAGATGCTCCAGGCGGCCATCACCTGGTCGTCGCAGGGCCCGCCGCCGGCGCCTTTCCTCCACACCGAGGGGCTGGTTTCGGCGGCCTGCGTTCACCGCGGCCCGCTCGGCTATCTCGCGGTGACGGTGAACGCCGATCCCGCCGACGCGCGCACCGACCAGATTCCCGGCGACGTCTCGATCGCCGGCATGCGCCAGCCGGGCTGGGGCCTCCATCTGGCCGACGTCAACCTCGCCCAGGGCAACCTGATCCGGCTCGTCGAAGCGCAGCGCGACGCGATGGCCGCCCGGCGGCGCTAGCCGTCGATGTCGAGATAGAAGAGGTCCTCGACCGGCCGCCCGAGCGCCCGCGCCAGCTTCAGCGCGAGCAGGGTCGAGGGGATGAAGACGCCGTTCTCGACGGTGTTGACGGTCTTGCGGCTGACGCCGACCAGCTCGGCGAGCGCGGCCTGGGTGAGGCCGCGCTCGGCACGCAACTCGTGCAGCCGGTTGGCGAGCCGCTCAGCCATATCTGAGCGCGCGCCGTTCGAGGTAGCCGAACACGAGCAAGGCGGTGGCGATGCCGATCGTCACCAGGATGTGGATCGCCTCGCGGCCGCGCATCGGCGCGAACTGGTCGAGGAAATAAAGGCCGATGCCGGCGACCATCGTCACCAGGAAGCCGATCCGGAAGGCTTCGGCGCGGTTGGCGCGGGTGACCTCGTCGTCCATCAGCGCCCGCACCGCCTTGGGCTTGAACCAGAAGCCGCCGGTGGCGAGCGCGGCCAGCAGCACCACCGAAAGCAGCAGCCAGGCGCCGACCTTGACATGGTCGACCATGCGCACGCGCGCGTCGGCCTCGATGAAATAGGAGACTTGCTGGGTGACGAAGATGAGGGCGAGGAACGGCAGCATGCGCGCGCGCCGGCGCGTCAGCTGGTCGGCGGTTTCGATATCGGAGCTGGTCATGGCTTGTCCCTTGGTGTAACGTATAGGTGACATGTAACCTACACGTTACATCGCCGTCAACCCCGAAATCGGCTCCGCTCGTCTTTCGGCGGTTCAGCGGGCTTTCCGCGGCGGCCGCGCCCCGGTAGACGCGCCCTGGTGAGCGACCTCGACCATCCTTATGAAGGCGCCTTCGTCGGCGGCACCCATCATTTCGCGCTGCGCGTCTATTTCGAGGATACCGACGTCGCCGGCATCGTCTATTATGCCAATTATCTCAAATATATGGAGCGGGCGCGCTCGGACATGCTGCGCTGCGCCGGGATCGACCAAAGAGCGGCGCTCGAGGCCGGCGAGGGCGTCTATGTCGTCGCCGAGGCGCGGATCAGATATCGCGCGCCGGCGCGGCTCGACGACGATCTCGTCGTGCTGAGCGAAGTCAGGGAGGTGCGGGCCGCCTCCTGCCTCATTCATCAGCGAGTCATGCGCGGGCATGCCATGCTCGCCGACGCGACGATAACGGCCGCCTTCCTCCGCGACGGACGGCCGAAGCGCCAGCCGCGCGCCTGGGTCGAGGCCTTCGCGCGGCTGCGGAAGGAAGAATAGGTGGCCGCTCTGACAAGCTCGACGATGTCGCCCATCGCCCTGTTCGTGCAGGCCGATATCGTCGTCAAGATCGTGATGGTCGGGCTGCTGCTCGCCAGCATCTGGACCTGGACGATCATCCTCGCCCAGTGGCTGAGGATGCGCCGCGTGCGCCGCGACAACGAGAGGTTCGAGCGCGACTTCTGGAAGTCGGGGGATATCGACAGCTTCCACGAAAGCAGGGGCCGGGACGATCTGCCCTCCGCGAAGGTGCTCGCCGCCGGTGTCGCCGAATGGCGGCGCTCGACCGCCGGGAAGTCGGTGGACCGGGAAGGGACGCGCTCGCGCCTCGCCGTCGCCATGCATTCGGCGGTCGCCGCCGAGACCGACAAGCTCGCCTCCCGGCTCAACATCCTCGCCACGGTCGGCTCGGTGGCGCCGTTCGTCGGCCTGTTCGGCACGGTCTGGGGGATCATGCGCAGCTTCACCGACATCGCCGGGGCGCAGAACACCTCGCTCGCGGTGGTCGCGCCGGGCATCGCCGAGGCGCTGTTCGCCACGGCTTTGGGCCTGTTCGCGGCGATCCCGGCGGTGATCGCCTACAACCGCTTCTCCTACGGCATCAACCGCATCGAGGCCCGCCTGCAGCGCTTCGCCGACGGCTTCCACGGCACGCTGTCGAGGGAGCTGGAGGCGGAGGGATGACTCCCACATTCGTCATTCCCGCGAAAGCGGGAATCCAGCTTTCCTTCTCGAAGGCTGGACGGACAGGAAGCTGGATCCCCGCTTTCGCGGGGATGACGGGTCTGCGCTAATGGCGATGGGTCCCATCCTCGGCGCCGGGCGGCGCGGGCGGCGGACGCCGATGGCGGAGATCAACGTCACGCCGATGGTGGACGTGATGCTGGTGCTGCTGATCATCTTCATGATCACCGCGCCCCTGCTCACCGCCGGCGTCCAGGTCGACCTGCCCGAGGCCAGGGCGGCCGCGCTCGACCAGAACAGCGAGCCGGTGACGGTCTCGATCGACGCGCGCGGACAGGTGTTCATCGACGAGACGCCGGTGCCGCTCGACGCCGTCGACGCCCACCTGCAGCAGATCGCCGCGGCGAGCCGGGTGCCGGGCGGGCCGCGCATCTTCCTGCGCGCCGACCGCGGCCTCGATTACGGCCGGGTGATGCAGGTGATGGGCGAGATCCACCGCGCCGGCCTTACCAGGGTCGCGCTCGTCACCATTCCGGGCGAGCGTCGCTGATGGACCGGACGGAGGCAGCAGGCCTCGGCGTCTCGGTCGCCGGCCATGGCGCTTTGCTCGCCCTCCTTTCGGTCGCGCTCATGACCGCGACCCGGCCCTCGCCGGTCCAGCAGGCGATGGAGGTCTCGTTCGTCGACGAGGTCGCGCTCACCGCCGCCGCGCCTCAGCCCTCCTCGCAACCCGCGGCCCCGCCGCCGGCGCCGGCGCCCGAACCCGCGCCGGCCGACGCTTCGGCCGCGCCGGTCC
>DASZDS010000045.1:0-121363 GCA_035941735.1 Allosphingosinicella sp. | reverse complement strand
GATCCTGTCGACCGCCTCGCAATCCGATACGGCCGGGATCGACCTCACCGGCAACAATCTCGCCAACAGCCTTTACGGCAATGCCGGCGCCAATGTGCTGAACGGCGGCGCCGGAGCGGATTACATGCTCGGCTTCGGCGGCGCCGACACGTTCGCGTTCACCACCGCCTTGGGCGGCGGCAATGTCGATCAGCTCGGCGACTTCCTCGCCGCCGACGATACGATCGCGCTCGACGACGCGGTGTTCGCGGGGCTGACGCCGGGCGCGCTTCCGGCCGGTGCGTTCGTCGCCGGCGGCGCCGCCGGCGACGCCGACGACCGGATCGTCTACAACAGCGCCACCGGCCAGCTCTTCTTCGACGCCGACGGCAGCGGCGCCGGCGCGCAAATGCTGTTCGCCACCCTGCAGCCGGGGACGGCGCTCACCGCGTCGGATTTCGTGGTGATCTGAGCGGGGCCACAGGAAAACCGGCGCCCGCATTGCCGCGGACGCCGGTCCTCGCCCCCACTCGAAGTCGGTTACGCGACCTTGGCGGTCTCGATCTCCTCGGGCTCGCGCAGCACATAGCCGCGGCCCCAGACCGTCTCGATATAATTGTCCCCGCCGCAGGCGAGGGAGAGTTTCTTCCTGAGCTTGCAGATGAAGACGTCGATGATCTTCAATTCGGGCTCGTCCATGCCGCCGTAAAGATGGTTGAGGAACATCTCCTTGGTCAGAGTCGTGCCCTTGCGGAGCGAGAGCAGCTCCAGCATCGCATATTCCTTGCCGGTCAGGTGGACCCGGCTGCCGTCGACCTCGACCGTCTTGGCGTCGAGGTTGACCGCGAGCTTGCCGGTCTTGATCACCGACTGCGAATGGCCCTTGGAGCGGCGGACGATGGCGTGGATGCGGGCGACGAGCTCGTCGCGGTGGAACGGCTTGGTGACGTAATCGTCGGCGCCGAAGCCCAGCGCGCGGACCTTGGAGTCCAGCTCGGCGACGCCCGACAGGATGAGGACCGGGGTGCCGACCTTGGCGGTCCGGAGCTTCTTGAGCACGTCATAGCCGTGCATGTCGGGCAGGTTGAGATCGAGGCAGATGATGTCGTAATCGTAGAGCTTGCCGAGATCCAACCCCTCCTCGCCGAGATCGGTCGTATAGACGTTGAAGCCCTCGCTCGTCAGCATGAGCTCGATCGCCTTGGCGGTCGTCGGCTCGTCTTCGATCAGCAGCACGCGCATGGATCGCCCCTCCTGTCGCCCGGCCCGAAACCGGTCGCGACGTTCATTAACGTTTAGAGATGTGAAGGCAAAAGGTTAATTTGGTATTAATGTGATGGAATCCCTGGATTTGTGGCTGGCGTTGCGCGGCTGCCACGCAAGTGGCAGGGCGAGCCCATGAAGTCTTGGGAAAGCCGCGTTCTTTTCATCGACGGCGAGGCGATCGTGCTCGACAAGCCGGCCGGCCTCGCCGTCCATCCGGGGTCGCGCACGCCCGAGAGCCTCGAAGATTATCTTCACCATCTTCGTTTCGGATTCGCCCGGCTGCCGCTGCCGGTCCACCGGCTCGACCGCGATACTTCGGGCTGCCTTTTGCTCGCCCGCAACCCCAAGGCGATGAAGGCCTTCCAGCGCGCGTTCGAGGGCAAGAAGGTGGCGAAGACCTATGTCGCTGTGCTCGACGGCGCGCCGGAGGCACAAGCGGGGACGATCGACATGGCGCTCGGCAAGACCTCCACCGCCGAAGCGGGCTGGCGGATGGTCCCCGATCCGGCCGGCAAGGCGGCGGTGACGCACTGGCGGGTGGCGGCGGTGCGGGACGGGCGCGCGGTCGTCCTCTTCACGCCCGAGACCGGCCGCACCCATCAGATCCGGGTCCATGCCGCCGCGGGCCTCGGCATCCCGATCGTCGGCGACCGGATCTACGGCGCGGGCAAGGGGCCGATGCTGCTCCATGCCCTGTCGCTGGCGGTGGAGCGGGCCGGCAAGCCGCCGATCGAAGCGACCGCGCCGCTGCCGCCGACCTTCGTCAATGCGGGATATGGCGATGTCGTTTGAGCTCCCCGAAGACGCGCTCGAGGAACGGTTTCTCGCCGCGTCCGGCCCGGGCGGGCAGAACGTCAACAAGGTCGCGACCGCCTGCCAGCTGCGCTGCGACGTCTTCAGGCTCGGCCTCGCGCCCGACGTCTACCACCGGCTCAGGACGCTGGCGGGGAGCCGGATGACGGAGGCGGGGGAGATCGTCATCACCGCGCGCCGCCATCGCACCCAGGAGGCGAACCGCGAGGACGCGCGGGCGCGGCTGGCGGAACTGGTCGCGAAGGCCCATGTCCGGCCGGTGAAGCGCAAGCGCACCCGGCCCAGCCGCGCCGCCAAGGCGAAGCGGGTCGATGCCAAGAAGCAGCGCGGCACGGTGAAGGAAGGGCGCGGCAAGGTGAGGCTGGACTGACCGGGGACAGTCCCTGAAGGGACAGTCCCCTCCGTACGAGGGACTGTCCCCGCATGACTGACCGGGGACAGTCCCTGAAGGGACGGTCCCCTCCGTACGAGGGACTGTCCCCGCATGGGGACTGTCCCCTATGAAGGGACATATGCACGACTTCAGGATCGAGGCGGCGGACAAGCCTTTGCTCTATCGCGAGCTGGTCGCGGCCGCCGACGCGCTGACCGCGGGCGAGGACGACCCCATTGCCAACATGGCCAATGTCGCGGCGCTGCTGTTCGAGGCGCTGCCGGACGTGAACTGGGCCGGCTTCTACCGCAACATCGGCGGCGAGCTGGTGCTCGGGCCGTTCCAGGGCCGGCCGGCCTGCATCCGCATCCCGTTCGGCAAGGGCGTCTGCGGCGTCGCGGCGGCGAGCCTGCGGCCGCAGCGGATCGACGACGTCGACGCCTTTCCGGGCCATATCGCCTGCGACGCCGCCAGCCGTTCGGAGCTGGTGGTGCCGATCCTCGGCGGGGACGGCGCGCTCGCCGGCGTGCTCGATCTCGACAGCCCCATGAAGGCGCGCTTCAGTGAGGAAGACGAAGCGGGCTGTGTCAAACTGATACAGCGCCTCTCCGGGCGGCTCGGCGGCATGGCCATGGCGTCCACCGAAGGGTAAAAGGCGCGTTCACCGTTCCGTGCGCCTCGCACGGCGCGAGCCATTTGCGAACAGGGGATCCCGGTATGCGCAAGTTGAGCCTTTCCCTCCTGACGGCGAGCATCGCCCTCATCCCGTCCGGCGCGCTCGCCCAGGGCAGGCCTCACGGTCCGCCGCCCGGCATGACCGGCCGGCCCGCGCACGGCCCCAATATGATGATGATGCACCGCGGCGGCCCGATGGGCGGCCGGCATTTTCAGCGCCGGCTGCATCGCGGCTTCATCGTCCCGCAATTCTGGTGGGGGCCGCAATTCTCGATCAACAACTGGCAGATGTACGGCTTCGCCGATCCCGGCCCCGACGGCCGCTGGATCCGCTATTATGACGACGCCTATCTGATCGACGGCGAGGGCCGGATCCGCGACAGCCGCGAGGATCTCGACTGGGATCGCTACGGCGAGGAGTGGGAGATGGCCGACGGCATCCCCGCCTATCGGGGCGGCCGCCGTCACCGCGACGACGATGACGACGACGAGGGCGACGGCCATCATCGCGGCATGCACCATCGCGGCATGCACCATGGCGGCCCGCCGATGTACGGCCCCGGCCCCGGCCCCGGCTACGGCTATGGCGGCGGTTACGGCCACACCCAGGTCTATGGCGGCGGATACGGTTACGGCATGTATGCCTATCCGATCGTGATCGAGACGGTCACGACCTCGGGCGCGACGACCTACAGCGAGGAAGTGATCGAGGAATATGTGACGGTGCGCCACCGCGCCCGCCACCGGCCCCGCTGCGTCTGCCGGCGGCCGGCGCCGAGACCCGCCCCGCCGCCCCGCCGCCCGCCGCCGGGCGAGCGCGGTTAGGGAGCCGACCCAAGCCATCATTCCATGTCATCCCGAACTTGATTCGGGATCCATGAACACGGACGGCGTGAATTCGCGACCACCGTGTTCATGGGTCCTGACGTTCGTCAGGATGACGTAGCGAATTCTCGCAAGCCGTTTAGCTCAGCCGCGCCAGCGCTTCGTCGCCGAGCCCGCCGGGGACGATGATCAGCGGACAGGGCAGCGCGCCCGCCGCGGCGCCGGAAAAGTGGCTGACGAGCGGGCCCGGCCCGGCCTCGGCCGCCGCGCCGAGCACGAGGGCCGAGAAATCGTCGCGCTCGGCGAGCAGCTCGGTGACCGCCTTCACCGGATCGCCGTGCCGGATCGTGATCGCGGGCTTGATTCCCGCTTCCTCGACGATCGCGCCGGTCGCCTCGGCGAGCATCGCCTCGGCGCGCAGCCGCGCCTCCTCCTCCATCGCCTCCTGGACCGCGCCCCACTGGACGAATTCCTGCTGCGGGATCAGGGCGAGGATCTCGACCCCGCCGCCCGAGCGCGCAGCCCGCCGCGCGGCGAAGCGCAAGGCCGCGCGTGCCTCCTCGGTTTCGTCCATCACCACCAGATAGGAGGGCATCCCGTCCCCTTTCGTGCCGGAAGGTGCGCGATTTGACGCCGGGGCACAAGGGCGGCAAGGGAGGCTGAAACGGCTCTGACAGGTAAGAGGCCATGCCGATCGAACTCAAGATGCCCGCTCTCTCGCCGACCATGGAGGAGGGCACGCTCGCCAAATGGCTGGTCAAGGAAGGAGACGCGGTCAAATCGGGCGACATCCTCGCCGAGATCGAGACCGACAAGGCGACGATGGAGTTCGAGGCGGTCGACGAAGGCACGATCGCCAAGATCCTGGTTCCCGACGGCACCGACGCGGTCAAGGTCGGCACCGTCATCGCCCTGATCGCCGGCGAGGGCGAGGACGTCTCCGCGCCCGCCGCGAAGGCGGCCCCGCCGCCGCCTCCGCCCAAGGCCGAAGCGCCGGTTCCCGAAGCGCCCAAGACCGAGCCCGCCCCGGCTCCGGCTCCGGCTCCGGCTCCGGCTCCGAAAGCGGCTGAAGCCGAGGATAGGGTCAAGGCGAGTCCGCTGGCGCGGCGGCTGGCGCAGGCGCAGGGGATCGACCTTTCTTCGCTGACGGGCTCCGGCCCCGGCGGTCGCATCGTCAAGGCCGACATCGACGGCGCCGCCGGCAAGCCGGCTCCGGCCACCGCCGCGCCGGCAGCGCCGCCTGCGCTCGTCGAGACCGACATTCCGCACGAGGTGGTCAAGCTCTCCAACATGCGCAAGACGATCGCGCGCCGGCTCACCGAGGCCAAGCAGACGATCCCGCACATCTATTTGACCGTCGACGTCCGCCTCGATACCCTGCTCAAGCTCCGGGGCGAGCTCAACAAGGGCCTCGAGAGCCGCGGCATCAAGCTCTCCGTCAACGATCTCCTGATCAAGGCGCTCGCCGTCGCCCTGATCGAGGTGCCCGAATGCAACGTCTCGATCTCGGGCGACCAATTGCTGAAGTACAGCCGCGCCGACATTTCGGTGGCGGTGTCGATCCCGGGCGGGCTGATCACCCCGATCGTCGCCGGCGCCGACGCCAAGTCGCTGTCGGCGATCGCCAAGGAGATCCACGACCTCGCCGCCCGCGCCAAGGACGGCAAGCTGCAGCCCCACGAATATCAGGGGGGGACGGCGTCGCTGTCGAATATGGGGATGTACGGGATCAAGCAGTTCGAGGCCGTCATCAATCCGCCGCAGGGAATGATCATGGCGATCGGCGCGGGCGAGAAGCGGCCTTATGTGATCGACGACAGCCTGCAGATCGCGACGATCATGAGCGCCACCGGCAGCTTCGACCACCGCGCCATCGACGGCGCCGACGGCGCCCGGCTGATGCAGGCGTTCAAGCGGCTGGTCGAGAACCCGCTGGCGATGCTGGCTTGACCCGCCGATGACCGGGCCGGGGGAGACTTTGGTCTTCGTCGGCATTCCCGGCGAGGGCCGTCCCGACCCGCGCGCCGCCGCGGCGGCCGAGCTCGGAGCGGCGGCGCTGGCGCTGGTCGCGGCGGCCGCCTTCGCCTGGTATCGCGCGCGCCGCCGCCCCGGCGCCGCGCCGCGCCGCCTGGTCCGCGTCGTCCTCGCCGCCGCCGCCTTCACGCTCGCCTTCCTCGCCCGCGATGCCGCCTGGTGGATCGTGAGCCACGATCGGCGGACATGGCTCTGGGTGCGCGAGGACCTTGCCGGACCGGCGGCCGCGTTCGGGTTCGGCGCGGCGCTCCTGTTCGCCTTCGCCGACTGGGTGCTCGCGCGCCTCGACGCCCGCCGCAATCGCGGCTGGCTGATCGCCGCGCCGCCTTTGTTCGCGATCCTGGTGCTGGCGCCGCTGCGCCTGACCTGGCTGCCGGACGAGATCTGGCTCGCCAGCTACGCCGCCTGCGGCCTGTGCGGCGCCGCCGCCGGGCTGGTCTGGTGGGCGCTGCTGCCGCCCGGCGAGACGCAGGTGGCGCGGGCGTTCGACTAGCGTCGTTTGGGATAGAGGGGACACAAAGGCATGTGTCCCCGCTTTCGCGCTAATTCCCGCCTTCGGGCGGGGGCGGCTCGTCGGCCGGCGGCTCCTCGTCCGGCAGCACCCAGCGGATGCGACCGGTCACGATGTCGGTCGTCGGCCGCCCGGCGGCATCGCGCGCCGGCCGGAACCGTGCGCGGTCGCGCATGATCCGGCAGGTCGTCTCGTCGAGCGCCTCCGAGCCGCTCGACGCGGTGACCGTGCAATCGACGACGCCGCCGTCCGCGCCGACGTAAAGCGAAAAGCCCACCGTGCCCTGCTCGCCGGCAAGGATCGCCGCGGCGGGATAATCGTCGTTCGACACATAGCTGGCGAGATTGGCCGGAGCCTGCGCGGCCGCCGAGGCCGGAAGGCTCGCCAGTGCCGCCGCCAGAACGATCTTCCTCACGCCTGCCTCCCGCCGGAATCGCGGCCAGCGTCGCATTGTTCCGGATGCTTCTCAAGGCCTTCCGGGGCGCGCTCGCGGCCGGCCTCCCCGGCGGCATCGGAAAAACGAGCGGTCACCGTGACCGCCTCCATTCGGCCGGCTTGGACATCGGCGCGCGAGGCGATTATGCGGCGCGGATGGAAGGGGGCGGCCGGCGAGCGACCGTCCTTGAGGAGGCTTCATGGCTGACACTTACGACCTCATCGTCCTCGGCTCGGGGCCGGGCGGCTATGTCGCGGCGATCCGGGCTTCGCAGCTCGGCCTGAAGACGGCGATCGTCGAGCGGGAGAAGCTCGGCGGGATCTGTTTGAACTGGGGGTGCATCCCGACCAAGGCGCTGCTCCGCACCTCGGAGATCAACCACTACCTCACCCATGCCGCCGCCTACGGGCTCAGCGCCGAGAGGGTGGGGTTCGACCTGGCGAAGATCGTCGAGCGTTCGCGCAAGGTGGCGGGGCAGCTCAATGCGGGCGTCAAGGGGCTGATGAAGAAGAACAAGGTGGCGGTGGTCGAGGGCGACGGCGCGATCACCGGCAAGGGCAAGCTGACGGTCACCAGGGACGGCGCGAAGACCGAGCTCGCCGCCAAGCACATCATTGTCGCCACCGGCGCCCGCGCGCGCGACCTGCCCTTCGCCAAGGCCGACGGCGAGCGGATCTGGACCTACCGCCACGCGATGGTGCCGAAGGAGATGCCCAGCAAATTGCTGGTGATCGGCTCCGGCGCGATCGGGGTCGAGTTCGCCAGCTTCTATTCGGACATGGGTGCCGAGGTGACGATCGTCGAGATGCTCGAGCGGATCCTCCCGGTCGAGGACGAGGAGGTCAGCGCCTTCGTCCACAAGGCGCTGACCAAGCAGGGAATGAAGATCCATGTCGACTCGGGGGTCGACAAGCTCGAAGCGACGAAGACGGGGGTCAAGGCGGCGATCAAGGGCGCGGGCGTCCAGGATTTCAGCCACGCCATCGTCGCCATCGGCATCGTCCCCAACAGCGAGGGGATCGGGCTCGAGGCCCTGGGGGTGAACACCAACCGCGGCCATATCGTCACCGACGGCTACGGGCGCACCAATGTCGAAGGGATCTACGCGATCGGCGACGTTTGCGGGCCGCCCTGGCTGGCGCACAAGGCGAGCCACGAGGGCGTGGTCTGCGTCGAGGCGATCGCGGGCGGCAAGCCGCACGCCTTCGAGACCTGGAACATTCCGGGCTGCACCTATTCGCGGCCGCAGGTGGCGTCGGTGGGCTTCACCGAGGCGGCGGCCAAGGCGGCGGGGCGCAAGGTCAGGGTCGGCAAATTCCCGTTCATCGGCAACGGCAAGGCGATCGCGCTCGGCGAAGCCGAGGGCTTCGTGAAGACCGTGTTCGACGCGGGCACGGGGGAATTATTGGGCGCCCATATGGTCGGCGCCGAGGTCACCGAGCTGATCCAGGGCTATGTCGTCGCGCGGCAATTGGAGACGACCGAGGCCGAGCTGATGGAGACGGTGTTCCCCCACCCGACCTTGAGCGAGATGATGCACGAGAGCGTGCTCGACGCCTACGGGCGGGTGCTGCATATGTGAGTTGGCGCGTCACGGCCGCTGTTTCACCCAAAGCACCAAAGGACCAAAGAGGCTGCGGCGCTTGGCTTGTCCGAGACTCGACGATCGACCTTTGATTGAGCGACGTAGTCGCTCCTTCAATCAAACGGTTAGCAGGAGGAGCACGGCAAGGCCGCGCCTCGGCCCCTTTGGTCCTTTGGTGCTTTGGGTGAAATCAACCTCTTGATGGCGCGATATAGTCGCTCCTGTTGTTGATTACCCGCTTCAGGCCATTGCGGAACATGTCCGCGCCGAAATTCATCAGGAGCCCCAAGGGCTGGTTCATCAAGCGGAGATAGGTGAGCAACTGCTTCGCATGGACGGGCGCGAGCCGCTCCAGCGATTTCACTTCGATGACGAGCCTCTGCTCGACAAGAATATCGGCGCGGAAGGCGTCGCGGATCACCACGCCGCGATATGTGACCGGCACGGGCTTCTGCACTTCGACGCGGAGTCCCCGCCCTGCCAAAAGCGCCGCGAGGAAGGCTTCGTAGGCCGTTTCGAGCAAGCCAGGTCCTATGTCGTCGTGCACCTGATAGCCGCAATCGATCGCGGTTTTCGCGAGCCATTCGATATCCCGATGTTCCATCCGCTTCGCGCTGTCCCCTTCGGCTTGCGGTGACTAATGGAAAAGCGCAACTTTCGCCAGCGCATCATGCAAAATGCGGCACTCACCCTTGTTTCACCCAAAGCACCAAAGGACCAAAGAGGCTGCGGCGCTTGGATTGTCCGAGACTCGACGATCGACCTTTGATTGAGCGACGCAGTCGCTCCTTCAATCACGCGCTTGGCGGAGAGGGCACGGTTGGGGCGCGCCTCGGCCCCTTTGGTCCTTTGGTGCTTTGGGGGAAATCAGGCCCCTGAGGGCGCGACCCGATTGCCTCAATGGCCGCGGGGCTGGATTCCCATTTGCGCGGCGCATTGCTCCATCGCGTCGCGCTCGCGAAGGCCGGTCTGCATTCGGTCGACCGCGCAGCCGCAAAAGGCGTTGAGGTCGGTGCCTTCGGGAACCTCGGTGCGGACGTCGTCGCTGCACTCCCGGATCTCCCCGGCGCGGCGCCTGGCGGCTCGGCCATGGCGAGAAGGCGTTCGAGCGCTGGGAGGCGATCCGCGCTTTCTATGCGGGGCCGCAATGGCAGCGGCCCGGCGCGGTTCGAATGGCGCGACCTCAGCTACGAGCCCGCCGGCGCGAACGCGGTGGTGGTGGCGGGGCTGTTCCTCGGGGCCACGGCCGGCGGCGCGGCGCGCACCTATTCCTACACGGCCCCGCTGGTCCGGCGGGACGGCGCGCTCAGGATCCGGCTGGAAGACGAATCGGGCGCGCCGGCGCGCTGACCGGCGCCCGCGCAAAACGCTTGCATAGGCTTCGAAAGCGGCGGACAATCGCGGCGGTTTGCAGGCGGGGGAGATGGCGATGACACCCAGGCGCAAGCTCAATCGGCGTTCCTTCTTCGGGCAGGTGGCGGGCGGCGCGGCGGCGGCGGGCGCGCTCGGCGTGATCGGCGGCACGGCAAGGGCGTCGGCGCAGACCGGCCCCTATACCGGCGTCACCGACAATGACAGCGGCGCCCATGCCGACAATGCCGGCCACGGCCGCGGCGCCGGCGGCAATGCCTGGGGCCAGCCGGCCCAGCCGCAGGGTGGCCAGACCGGCTATTCGGACAGCGACAGCGGCCCGGGCGCGGACCCATCCGGCGGCGGCCGCCGCGGCCAGCGCCCGCAGACCGGAATCACCGACGGCGACCCGACCGACCCCTACGGCCAGGGCCAGGGCACCAGCGGCGCCCGCACCCACAATTCCATCCGCCGCCGCCCCGACGGCAGCTTCAGCCACTATACCGGCATCACCGACAGCGACAGCGGCGCCACCCGCGACCCCGCCAATTACGGGCGCGGCGGGCGCGATTGCCGGGACAGCGACAGCCAGGAGCCGGACTGGCGGAACCGGGATCCGGTCAGGCGCTGCGAATAAAGGCGCGTCCTTGCGGCTCATATCGGGGCCGGTCGATCCTGCATCTCAAAGAAGCAGCATTCGCGAATCTTCTTCTTTGGCAGGTTCCCGAATTCGCCTAAGGTCTACCCCATCGATGGGGGGAAGCTTCAATGGATACAGACGCAATCCTCGTCACCGGAGGAGTCGTAGCCATCGTAGCGGGCGCGGTTGGGGGCGGGATAAAACTCGTCGGCGGCGATGTGCCGGTTCTCGCCACCAAGTTGCGGCAATTCTTCGTATTCGCGGTCGGTGTCGTGCTGCTCAGCCTCGGATTGTTTCCCGGGCTTCGTCACTTGGGAACAGGCCGAGAGGAACTTCGTGAAGCGCAAACCCCGGCCAATGCTTCGGCCGCCAAGGTCAAGTCTTCTACATCAGCTTCCGAGGAGGCTGGCCTCACGAGCACCGAGATCGAGAGGTATGAGCTGCCATCCGTCGCCGTCGTTCGCGTGCGCATCCGCAGCCGGCTCATGGAGCTTTCGACGGCACACAATGTTGCGGCGCTTCGGCAGATGGCCATCGCGGCGGGCCTGGCGCCACGTGACGGCGCGACGGCGGACGACCTTCGACGCATGATCCAAGACAAGGTGGCAAGCGTCAGCACCCTCGCCGACACGTTGCGGCTTGCGAGGACGCTCGGGATCCCGCTGGAGGATTAGCAATCGGGAATGCTGTGCCAGAAATGCGGTGCCAGGCGTGCCTGCCACCGATTAGGCTCCGATCCCCCCCCGAAGGCCGGCCGCTAGCGGCTCAGCTGGCCGCGGACCGCGCCGGCGGGGAAGGCCGCATTGTGGACGTTGACGTAAAAGGCGCCGGGATCGCGGATCAGCTCCTGCGCCAGCGCGCGCGTCACATCCGCGCAGCCCTCGCTCGATCCGCTCGTCGGCGGGGTCAGGCCGACGACGACCGGCCCGGGGGCGTTCGACGGCGCGCGATGGATATGGGCGGCGGTGGCGGGATCGATATTGGCGACGGTCAGCGTGTAGCAGACCCGGCCCTGGCCGGCATTGACGCGGAAGGTGGCGGTGCCGGAGCCGTCGGGGTCGCCCGGGCCGGGCCGCTCGGCGGCGCCGGTCATGGCGACGCTGTAGGGCCGGCCGCCTTCGCCCTGCTGGGGGGAGGCGGCGGTGGCGGCGATCGCGAGCGCGGCCAAAGGCAGCGTGATGCGAAGGTTCATGGCGAAGCTCCTGTTGCGCGCGCCGCGGGCGCGGCCGAATGCGGCGCGGAGCGGCGCGCTACGCAGAGAACAAGCGGCGAGCCGGCGCGTTCCGATTTTTTTAGCCCGCTTCGGCGCCTCGCCCGGCCCGGCGACGGGGGCGGGCGCATCACAATCGTGCAAGAAAAAAGGCGCGCGGTGCGCGCGCGCCCTTTTTCCGTTCAGCTCGGCCGCCGGGTCAGATGACGGCGAAGTCGCTCGCGGCGATCGCCAAGGCGGGCTGGACGGTGGCGAAGGCCACCGCGTCGAGGCCGCCGATGCCGTCGGCGTCGAAGCTCAAGGTCCCCGTCGCCGGATCGTAGAGGATGCGGTCGTCCGCGTCCTCGGCCGCGGCGCCGACGCGAAACGCCTCGATGGGCAGAACGCCCGGAGCGAGGCCCGCGAATGTCGCGTCGTCGAGCGCGATCCGGTCGACGCCGGGCGCGAAGTCGAGGATCGCGTCGACATTGCCGGCGCCGAGCGGCGCGGTAAAGGCGAAGACGTCCGCGCCGAGGCCGCCGGTCAGCACGTCCGCGCCCTGGCCGCCGTCGATCGCATCGTTGCCCTCGCGGCCGTCGAGCCGGTTGGCCGCGGCATTGCCGGTGAGCTGGTTGTCGCGATAATTGCCGATCCCGTCGATCGATCCGTTCCCGGTCAGGGCCAGATGCTCGAGCTCGAGGTTGAGCGCATAGCTTACCGAGCTCAGCACGGTATCGACGCCCTCGCCGGCGCGCTCGACGATCAGGTCGCCGCCATGGTCGACGACATAAGTGTCGTTGCCCGCGCCGCCGTCCATCTGGTCGTAATTCGCGCCGCCGTCGAGCCGGTCGTCGCCGTCGCGGCCGATCAGATAATCGTTGCCGCCGGCGCCGAGCAGCAGATCGTTTCCGCCGCGGCCGTCGAGCACGTCATTGCCCTCGCCACCGACGAGCGCCTCGCCCCCTTCGGTCCCGACGAGATTGACGCCCTTGATGCGCCCGGTCGTCTTGCCGGCGCCGCTTTTGGCGCCGCTGTCCTTCGAATTTCCATTCGCCACCGAAATAACCTCTCATCTCAAAGATTTAGCGATCCGCGCTCGGTAATGGCGCCGCCGCCGCTCCGTCAAGCGCGGAAATCCGCGATTGTGAGGTTTTTTCAGCAACTTACGTTAATTTTGCGACGTCCGAACCGCGGTAGCGAGGCGGCCGTCCGCGCCGGCCACCATGGCGGCTGGCAAGAGGATGGGTTCAGGCGAAAGCGGGTTCTTCGGCAGGCACAGGATGAGCGGAGAGGCAGGTCGGTTCACGTGCAGGCGCGAAGGCAGTTCAGCCGTCGTTGAAATACTTCTCCTTGATGATCAGCGCCGGTATCCAAACAGGCGCGGTCAGGATCATGGCGGTAGCGGCTGCTTGGGCAAGCATCAGAATCCCGAACGACTTGGTGAACGCCCCGATCGAGTTGGCGAGATCGTTATTTCCGTCGACCAGGACGCCGGCCGCCGCGCTCGCCGCAGATCCGGCGATGTTCGAGCCCGCGGCAATCGTTGCGGCCGTCCCGGCGGCAAAGCGCGCGGCATTCCTGCCCCAACGCTCGTTGGACTCGCGGTCGCCGTCCTTTTCGAAGCTGTCCACCAGTTCGGCGAAATGGACCGCGGCGTCATGATTTGAAGACATGGCCTTGTCTCCGGTGCCTCGTCGTTTTCCTCATTTTCGACCCCTGAAGCCCGGGGCCGAAGCAGCAGTGCCCTGCCCGCACTTTCAACGAACGGGCGAATGTTTCGCTCCCGAACGGACCTGCGCGCGCCTTCTTCGCGCTTTCGGTGCGGGCAGCGCCGGGCACCTCCGCCGGGGAAGGCGCCGCCGGGGGCGCAGCTGGTCGCGGATCGCTCCGGCGGGGAAGGCCGCATCGTGGACGATAACGGAGCGGGAAAGGCAGATTGGTTCACGCGAAGACGCGAAGACGCGAAGTCCTTTCCCGGCCATCGGCCGCGGACCGATCCGCAATCCCGCGCAGCCGGCAGGTCGGTGGAAGGATTGAAGCGCTCCGCGCCCGGCTCAGGACAGGCTTTTCGTCATTCCGGGCTTGACCCGGAATCCATCTTGCAGGCTGGGATAAGAACGAGGTGGATCCCGGATCAAGTCCGGGATGACGGACAAGCCCTTCGACTGCGCTCAGGACAGGTGCGGCGCACGCAGCGCCTAGCAGGACGCGGCGCGAGACTCTATGCTCGCGGACAGCCATGGATCGCCCCCGACTGGCGGTTGGTGGTTGTTATTTGTTGTATACATTAAATCGGGACCGATCAATAGCTGCCAAAGAAAAAAGACCGCGCGGGCGCCCACGGACCGGCATCGGTCCCGTCATTTCCGTGCGCCTCTACCCAGAGATGGAGGCGGCCCTCGCCGCCTGGATCGAACGCCAGCCCGCGCCGAAGCCCTCGCGCTCCGAGGCGATCCGGCGGTTGATTGAGAGGGGGCTGGCGGTAGATCGAGGGGAAGCCTGAATTAGGTCTTGTGTCCCCGGAATTCCCTGACAGCTTCAAAATCGACAAGGATGTGGTATGCCCATATCCTTCATGCACTCTCAAAGATGTGACGCAGAGGAGATATTTATGCAAAATTTTTTTAGCGCACTAGACCGGAGCATGCATCAACAATTCTCCTCTTTAGATGAGCGATCTAACCCTGTTTCGAGATCCCTAAAACACCTAGAAGCAGAAGCATTGATCTATATAATTGGCCAGTATTCTATTTTCCCTCGAGAAATAGTAAACCTACTGGAAGAGGCTAGGACGTCGCTTCGTGAATGGCCTACCGTGCATTCGGCCCTTATTGAAAACATTTCAGAAGAGAAGGGTTCTCGAACGGCGGGTATATCGCACTATTACTTGCTCCAATCTGGAATCCTCGAAGAATATTCCGTGGATATTGCAACTATCTCTGCGGCGACTGGGACTAGTACCTTTATTGAAACGTCGTTGCAACACCTAAGGAATACAAACAAGGCCTTTGCTGCAGGCGCAATTTATGCGATTGAAGCTTCGTCTCAGGCTGAAGTTCGGATTGTCAAAACGATAGCCGAAAAACTTAGCAACGTTTTGCATCAAAGCCCCCTTTCCCGCCAATCACCTCTTTATACATTTTTGATGTCACACATCGAGGATTTTGAAGTTGGCCACGAAGAAGCGTTGCGAACTACAATTACGCCTCAATTGGAAACTTCATCGCGGGGACATTTCCAGTCCGGTTTTAATTCAATTTTGACCGCGATGGACGAATGGTGGAAAAGCCTGCATGAGGAAGCTCGGTGCACCCGGAAACTCGTGAGTGCCTAAGAAGGATCTAAACTAAATTGAAGGTTTTCATATCTTGGTCTGGGGTACGGAGTCGGCGAATCGCTGAACTTCTATATTCTGTTCTTATTGATGTTCTTCCTGACCTTACTCCGTGGATATCACACCATAGTATCGAGCCCGGGGTTCTCTGGATTACCGTTCTCCATGAGAATTTGCGGGACTCCCACTTTGGTGTCGTGTGCGTCACACCAGACAGCGTCGCTAATCCTTGGTTGAATTTTGAATCAGGCGCCTTGTCGATTTCTCTTGGCGACAAGAGACGTGTAGTTCCATTCTTAGCAGGCTATAACGACGTTGTTCTCGACGGGCCGCTATCTACATTTCAGGCGATTTTAGCGAATAAGGAAGGTGCCACTAAGCTCTTGGAACATATTTGCGAGACGGCCGGTAAGAGCGAAGACGATACTAGAGTTGCATTGGAGACATTTTACAGAAAATATAGTAATTTCGATGCTGCTATTGCCGAGGTTATGCGGAAACCGCGTTATACACAGGTCGATGAGAATCAATTGGTCGCTACAGAAATTAATGCTGTTCGCGTCAGAGCCTATAATTTATCGTTTGATCCGGAGACTGGTCCGTTTGATAAGGCAATAGGCGACTTTAATCGTGCACTTGGCTATATGATTGATATTGTAGCATCGAATTTAGTTCGTGGGCGCCCCTATCATTACATATTAGCTCCAAAGCCATGGATGGATTACGACAATTGGGTCGATGAAATCGCCAATCAAATTAGCGTACTCGACAAATCTCTCAGAGGACGGAATGCGGGAGCGAACCTGCATCTTGTGAAATTTTCATTGCTATACCTGCCCGCCCCAGCAGAGTATTCAATAGACATACTTAATACAGTTGACCAAGATGTGATTGGCTACTGGTTTCAAGAGGGGCCCGGGGCGAGGATACCTAATCAGACGGTGCTTGAAGTAAGGGACGAAAAGGCGCTTGAGGGCCAATGGAAGCTGTTAGAGGAAATCGCAGATAAGTACGGGATCACATATACTTTAGACAATGCCGCTTCGCGGCTGGACGAGATTCGACATAGACTTCAATCTTTGAGAATCACCGATACAGACACTTCATATGTGGAACAATCCGACAGGCTGAAGACATTTATGTGGGACAGAATGATATCTGATTAATTTGTGATCGCCATCGACATCATGCACTTTCCAACTTCAGCCTGAGATACGCCCTGTATAAATCTCCTCGCCTACACATTCCCTTCCAGCCCATCGTCATTCGGCTGCTTGGTCTCGGTGTGTCAGCATCCCCTTCAAATACCCCCGTATAACTCCCCTTCGCCGCCGCGACCGCCTCCGGAGTCCCCTCCGCCACCACCTCCCCGCCGTACCCCGCCTTCGGGCCCAAGGTCCAAAATCCAGTCGGCTGTCTTGATGACTTCCCTCAGACGCGTATGCTCGATCCGTCCGTCCCCCGGACGGCCGTCCCTTCGGGCACCACCACCGTTCATTCAGCGGGCTCTCGCTCGCGCATCGATGTGGACGAACGCGCTTTCTTCCTGGGTGCGGCGACGGATTCAGTGCGCGGTCCCTGGAGCAACGGCTTGAGATAGCCGCCAGTGTAGGAGCGCGGTTCGTCCGCGACCTGTTCGGGGGTGCCTTCGGCGACGATTTCGCCGCCCTTGTCTCCGCCTTCGGGGCCCAGGTCCAGGATCCAATCCGCGGTCTTGATGACCTCGAGGTTATGCTCGATCACCACCACGGTGTTGCCCTGGTCGACCAGCGCGTGGAGCACTTCGAGCAATTTGCGCACGTCCTCGAAATGCAGGCCCGTGGTCGGCTCGTCCAGGATGTACAGCGTCTGCCCGGTCGCCCGCCGTGACAGCTCCTTGGCCAGCTTCACCCGCTGCGCCTCGCCGCCGCTCAAGGTCGTCGCCTGCTGGCCGACCTTGATGTAGCCGAGGCCCACTTCCTCCAGCATCCGCATCTTGTCGCGGATCGGGGGGACGGCCTTGAACAGGGAAGCGGCCTCTTCCACCGTCATGTCCAGCACGTCGGCGATGCTGTGGCCCTTGAATTTCACCTCCAGCGTCTCGCGGTTGTAGCGCGCCCCGTGGCAGACGTCGCAGGTGACGTAGACGTCGGGGAGGAAGTGCATCTCGATCTTGATCAGGCCGTCGCCGGCGCAGGCCTCGCAGCGGCCGCCCTTGACGTTGAACGAGAAACGGCCGGGCTTGTAGCCGCGCGCCTGGCTTTCGGGGAGCCCGGCGAACCAGTCGCGGATCTGGGTGAAGGCGCCGGTATAGGTCGCCGGATTCGAGCGCGGGGTGCGGCCGATCGGCGACTGGTCGATGTCGATCACCTTGTCGAGATATTCGAGCCCCGTCAGCTTGTCGTGGCGGCCCGCGGTCATCCGGGCGCCGTTCAGGGTGCGGGCCGCCGCGGCGTAGAGCGTGTCGACGGTGAAACTGCTCTTGCCCGAGCCCGAGACGCCGGTGATGCAGCAGAAGGTGCCGAGCGGAATCGACGCGGTGACGGACTTGAGATTGTTGGCGGTGGCGCCGTGAAGGGTGAGCTTGCGGCCCGTCCCCTTGCGGCGCGTCGCCGGGATCGGCACCGAGCGGCGGCCGCTGAGGTAATCGGCGGTGAGGCTCGCCTCGCAGGCGAGGACCTCGTCGAGCTTGCCGTGGCAGACGATATGGCCGCCATGGTCGCCGGCGCCGGGGCCCATGTCGATGATATAGTCGGCGTGGCGGATCGCATCCTCGTCATGCTCGACGACGAGGACGGTGTTGCCGAGGTCGCGGAGGCGGTTGAGGGTGACGAGGAGGCGCTCATTGTCGCGCTGGTGGAGGCCGATCGAAGGCTCGTCGAGCACGTAGAGCACGCCCGACAGGCCGCTGCCGATCTGGCTGGCGAGGCGGATGCGCTGCGATTCGCCGCCCGAGAGCGTGCCCGAAGTGCGGTTGAGGTCGAGATAGTCGAGCCCGACATTGTTGAGGAAGCCGAGCCGCTCGTTGATCTCCTTCAAGATCGCGCGGGCGATCTCGTTCTGGGTCGGATTGAGCTTTTCCGAGAGCGAGGAGAACCAGGCGAGCGCGTGGCGGACGGAGCGCGCGGTCGCCTGGCTGATATGCTCGCCGGCGATCTTGACCGCGAGCGGCTCGGGGCGGAGGCGGGCGCCGAGGCAGGTCTCGCAGGGCGCGGCGCTTTGATATTTCGAAAGCTCCTCGCGCATCCATGCCGATTCGGTCTGGAGCATGCGGCGGTTGAGGTTGCCGATCACGCCGTCGAAGGCCTTGCGCACTTCGTAGGACTTGCGGCCGTCGATGAACCTGAGCGTGACCGGGCGGCCCTTCGTCCCGTAGAGGATGATATCGTGGACCTCCTCGGGCAAGTCCTGCCACGGCGTCTCGAGGCTGAAGCCGAATTCGGCGGCGAGGGAGCTCAGCACCTGCATGTAATAGGGGCTGGGCGGGTTCGACCGCGCCCAGGGGACGATCGCGCCCTTCCTGATCGAGAGCGCCTCGTTGGGGACGATCAGCTCGGGATCGAACAGCTGCTTCTCGCCGAGCCCGTCGCAGCCCGGGCAGGCGCCCTGCGGCGCGTTGAAGCTGAACAGCCTGGGCTCGATCTCGGCGATGGTGAAGCCCGAGACCGGGCAGGCGAACTTCTCGGAGAAGGTGATCCGGCCTTCCGGGGCGTGGGTCGCGAGCACCTCGCGCTCGTCACCGGGGGACAGTCCCCGTTCGGGGACAGTCCCCTCAGCGTCGTCACCGGGGGACAGTCCCCGTTCGGGGACAGTCCCCTCAGCGTCGTCGCCGGGGACTGTCCCCGCAGGGGGACTGTCCCCTCGCCCGGCATCGGCCGGGTCGAGATAGACCAGCCCGTCGGCGAGCTTCAGCGCGGTCTCGAGGCTGTCCGCCAGCCGGGTCTCGATCCCCGGCCGCACCACCAGCCGGTCGACCACCACCTCGATGTCGTGCTTGAAATTCTTCTCGAGCGCGGGCGCGTCCTCGATCTCGTGGAAGGCCCCGTCGATGCGGACCCGGGTGAAGCCCGCCTTCTGCCACTCGGCCAGCTCCTTGCGATACTCGCCCTTGCGGCCGCGCACGACCGGGGCGAGCAGATAGAGCCGCGTGCCTTCGGGCAGCTGCATGGTGCGGTCGACCATTTGCGACACCGTCTGGGCGGCGATCGGGAGGCCGGTGGCGGGCGAATAGGGGACGCCGACCCGGGCCCAGAGGAGGCGCATATAATCGTAGATCTCGGTGACCGTCGCGACCGTCGAGCGCGGATTGCGCGAGGTCGTCTTCTGCTCGATCGAGATGGCCGGCGAGAGGCCCTCGATATGGTCGACGTCGGGCTTCTGCATCATCTCGAGGAACTGGCGCGCATAGGCCGACAGCGACTCGACGTAGCGCCGCTGCCCCTCGGCATAGATGGTGTCGAAGGCGAGCGAGGATTTGCCCGAGCCCGACAGGCCGGTGATCACGGTCAGCGTCTCGCGCGGGATATCGATGTCGATATCCTTGAGATTGTGCTCGCGCGCGCCGCGGACGGAAAGGTGGGTGAGCATCGGGCTGCCGTTCCAGATTTGTTCTTGGTCTAATCGGGGTCGCGCCGGGCGTCAACGCGGGTTGAGGCGAGATGGGGGCGCGGGGGCGCGGAGGCAAGACGGGAAAGAGATTTCGGGGGCGTGACGGCCATCACGCCCACCGATGCTCGGCCGGCTGCATGATCCTCCCCGCACAACAAGGGAGGGCCTCATGGTCATCACGCGAAAGCTCACCGTGGAGATAGAAGACGCAGAAGCAGCGCCAGCGATCTTCATCAATGAAGAGGCGGTGGTAGATTTCAACGAGGAAGGCGAAGCCGAGATCCAACTGAATCCCGGGGAAAACGTCCTGACTTACGAAGTGCGCGGTGCGGGCGCGAAAGCGAGCTTCGATGTCGAGGGCCAGCCCCCGATCGTGGTGCCAGTCGGCGCGACCTGGCCGTTCGAAGTCAAAGTCCCGCTCCAACGCACCTTCGCTCTCAGCAACATCTACTTCATGATCGGAGGTTGACCATGCTGGACCTCATCCTGGGCGCCGCCCTCTCGGCGCAGCAGCCCGCCGCCGAGGGCCTGACCGCTGCGGTAGCGGATCAGGAGACCGCCGATCGGAACGCTTTGATCTACACTGCGCCGAACCGGGGACCGCTGAATCTGTTCGAAGGCGCCGATTTCGCGCTCAACATCGACGAGAAGAAATCGGAAGCGACCTTCTCGCTCGCCTGGGTGTTCGACGACCGCGACCCAAGCGAAAACCGCAGGCGCGTGAGAATCTCACGCACGACACTCAATCTCGGCCTGACGTTACCAGTTGGCGGTGCGGACAATCTGTTCGACAGCGGCACCTTCGATGCCTTCGCCGAAGGTCCGACAATCACATTCGGACTGAGCTGGTACGGATGGACGTCGCGCGCTCCCGAACGGCTGAACAGCCCCGCCTTTCGGCGCCTGATGGACGAGGCAGTCCAACGGTGCCTCGAAAATCCAGGAGAGGGTCGCACGAGGGACTATTGCGAGCCCTATCGCACACGGAATGAGACAAGCTTCGCAGAACAATATACGGGCTCGCCGGCGCGCGTTCTGCGCGCACTGGGTAGTCCCGCCAACGGCTTCGGAATCCAAGGGGAGCTGGGTTTCGACAGGTTCGAATATCGCACGCCACTTACGCTGGCTGAGAACAGCAGGACGGAGCCGAACTTCTCCGCGACAGCCGCCTACTTCCATTTCCCTGCCGATGGCGTCAGTTTGTTCTCGCTGTCGCTCACCTACGAGAATCATTTCAAGGCGCGCGACGAGGAGATTCTTTGCCGGCCGGTGGTCGCCGATCCGAACGACGATTGCGTCAACGCGCCAAGCGGACCCCCGCGGAACGTCGAGCGACTGGCGCCGGGAGTTGAATATCGTCGTAACATCGGCGGGATTCCCGGGCTCGGCAGCTTCGGCATCGCGCCCCAGGCCAGCTATGACGTGATCGGCGACCATTACCGGCTGGAGCTGCCAATCTACCTTACGCCCGAGGGGGACCCGGATTTCCTTCCGGGGATCAGCCTCGCCTACGACAGCGAGGACCACGACTTCGTCATCGGCCTGTTCCTCAGAAAGCGGTTCAGTCTGGGCCGCTGAGCGAGGCTCGGACGCGCCACCCTCGCCAGGCCAGGGGGCTGCCGGGGTGGCTCCCGGCGGCGCGGCCCGGTCTTCGCCGCAAGGATCGGCGGAGGCCGGGCCGTTGCCCGATTGTTCCGACAGTCTCGATCTCTCGCCCCGACTTACCCCCGATATCCCCGTTATCCACAGGCGGATTCGCGCGATTCGCGTTTGCGCGAATCGGAAAGCATGGCCATGGTGGCATTTCGCGACGAGGGATGGACTTCCGGCGACGGAAGAAAGTTCAGCGACGCGGCCACCGCGGAAGCGGGCGGTGTCCTTCGGGACGCAAGCCACGGAAGCAGTGGATGGGTCTTCGAAGAAGAAGCGTGAGGCTTCGGCCGATCCCACTTTCTTCGAGGGTCCAGCGGCACCGGAGCCTTCGGGCTTACGGACCGCGAAAGGGAAGCCGTCGGGGTTCGCCCCGACGGGGACCCGGATCGGATCCCTTCGGGGGTCTGATTGGGAACCGACCGAGGTCGCAAGACCTCGGCCGGAACCCGAACCGCCCAGGAAAGACGCCCGCCCTCACCGGCGACGCGGTTGGACCCGGGACAAGTGGGGGCTGGTGGCGACACCAGCTCCCATTTTGTTTTGGGGGAAACGGCGAACGCGCTTGCCCCCGGCTCAGCTTCTCGGCCAGTTGGCCATCTCCCAGCGCATGCGCTCGTCGGCCTCCATCAGCTCGTCATACACGCATTGCGCGCGTCCGTAGCGGTGACGGCGATCGCTGGAAATCTCCTCGGTCCAGCAGGGCTCGTAAGCAACCCGACGCACCGCTTCCGGCCGCTCGCGCCAGCGCCGGCCCCAGCGGCTGAGCCAGGCGGCGACGAAAATCCCGAAGACGAATCCGGCCGCCATCATCGCGAGCTCCGCGAGCAGGGTGCCGATCTCGATCAGCGCGGCCATGGCCGCTTTTTACCCGAGCGCGGCCGCGCCACCAAGCCGCTTCCGATTCCGCGCCGGGCGGCTGAATGCCGCGCCAGAACGGTCCCATCTCGCATTGACCAGGCCGCCATCTCCTGATGAACTTCGCGCTCGGCGGAGGGAGTCGGGCGAAGGGGGCGACGTCAGGAGGTCAGCATGGCACGGCCGATGACCGCGCAGGAAAAGCAGCAGTTCCAGCAAATTTTCCCCAATCTCGATGTCAACGCGGCGGTGGTCACCGGCGAGGCGACGACCGACTATAATTGCATCTCCTGGACGGTCGGCGTGACCAACGCATGGCTGTGGCCGGGCTCGACGATCCAGGATTTCGACGCCTTCTACAACCAGCACGGTTTCTGGCGGGCCAGCGGCGGCTCGATCGCGGCCTGGGGCGACAGCTTCGCCGCGATGACGCATGGCAGCGTTTCCGGACCCGGCCACGGCCCGCGCTGGGAATCGAAATGCGGCAGCCTGCTGCGCATCCAGCACGGATTGAACGAACTCGATTCGCCGAGCTATGGCCATATCGTGGCCTATTACAGCCGGCGCGGCATCTGGTGGTGGTTCAAGAAGCTGTTCGTGCTCGGCAAGCCGGTCAGGAGAGAGCCTATGCCCGCCCGGGTCAGCGAGGCCGCGCGCGCCCGCCTCGAGGCGGCGGCGCGGGCGCTCGAACCAGAGTTGAAGGAGCGGTTCGAACGCCTGTTCGAAGCATGGCGCAAATCCTGGAATGCGCCCGAGATCCGGATCCAGTCGGACCCCGCCGCCGTCCGCAGATCGCCCGAGTTCGAGCAGCTGGTCGCGCTCGGCCCGGCGATCCTGCCCGCGGTCGCGGAAAAGCTCGCCGATCCGGCCAATTTCTTCGCCCTGCAATTGTTCGAGGCGCTGCAGCCTGGAAAGGAATATCTGATCGCGATCGACCCGCGCGCGAGCGAGATCATGGAGGGCGAGCAGGGCCGGGCGGCCCGGACCGCCGAAGCGTTCGCCCGCCGCCTGCGAGACTAGGGTCCGTACTCGGTACCCCAGGATCGCTTCCGATCCCGGCGCGGGCGCGATAGCATCGGCGCGGGAAGGAGGTGGACCATGGCCCAGGGCCTCGAAGGCGGCTGCGCCTGCGGCGGCGTGCGCTACCGGCTCAATTCGGCGCCGATGTTCGTCCATTGCTGCCACTGCACGAGCTGCCAGAGGGAGACCGGCAGCGCCTTCGTGATCAACGCGCTGATCGAGTCCGGCCGGGTCGAGCCGATCGCCGGCGCCGCCGAGCCGCTGATGACGCCGTCGGAGAGCGGCCGCGGCCAGCAGATCTGGCGCTGCCCCGACTGCAAGGTGGCGCTGTGGAGCAATTATGGCGGCGCGAGCGACATATTGCGCTTCGTCCGCGTCGGCACGCTCGATACGCCCGGGGCGCTGCCGCCCGACATCCACATCTACACCCGCTCGAAGCTGCCCTGGGTGCGGCTGCCCGAGGGGGTGCCGGCGGTCGCGGCTTATTATGACAGCAAGGCGCTGTGGCCGGCGGAAAGCCTGGCGCGGCGCCAGGCCCTATTTGGCTAGCCGGACCAGCACCAGCCGCCAGAGCGGGATCGAGACGAGGCCGATCTGGCCGTAGCGGGGAATGAGGATCGCGACGACGACCGCGGTCGCCGATCCCAGGATCACGGCCAGGCCGCGCTGGCGGATATAGCGGATGTCGCGGGGGTCGGCGGCGGGATCGACCATCGGCGGGCTGGTCGCGGTCCGGTTGGTCTGGAAGTTCAGCAGCGCCGCGAGCAGCATCGCGACGCAATAGGCGATCGTCGGCACGCGCTGGGTGATGTTGGCGCTGACATAGGCGGTGACGAAGGGCATGAAGGCGATCACGCCCAGGAGCGCCATGTTCCAGCCGAGGATGCGCGGGGAATAGCGGGCGGCGAGGCTGAAGGCGCGGTGGTGGCCCATCCAGAACAGGCCGACCACCATGAAGCTCACGAAATAGCCGACGAAGCTCGGGATCAGGTCGGCGAGCGCCTGGAGGTGGGCGGCGTCGCTCGAGCCTTTCGGCAGGTGCGGCGCGTGAATCTCGATCACGAGCAGGGTGATCGCGATCGCGAACACCGCGTCCGAAAAAAAGACCAGCCGCTCCAGCGCATGGTCGGTCTTGGCTGCCATGTCCCGCCCCCCGATTGCGGGCGAAGACTATCGGCGCACGGGCTCGACGACAATCTCGCTGTTCAGCGAATTGGCGATGAAGCAGCGTTCGTGCGCCTCATGATGCAGCGCGTCGAGCGCGGCCGGCTCCGGGGCGCCGCCGGCGAAGGCGACATCGGGCCGCAGCGTGATCCGGGTGATCGCCGTCCTGCCGGCGGCGATCCGGCCCATCTCGCCCTCGGCTTTGTCGGAATAGGAGGCGATGTCGAGCCCGGCGCGCCGCGCGAGATCGAGGAACCACAGCATGTGGCAGGCGGCGACCGCCGCGACCAGCGCCTCTTCGGGATCGACGCCGGCGGGATCGGACATCGGCGCCGGCACGACGTCGGGCGAGGCGGAGCCGGCGACCACCGCGCCGCCGTCGAAGCGGATTTCGTGGCGCCGGCTGTAGCGGCCGCTGGTGAATTCGCCGTCGGACCGCCAGGCGATCTCCGCGACGTGCCGGCTCACTGGGCGGCGTCGGGCAGCGCGAACGCGCCGGACGAATCGGCCTCCCGGGAGCGCTGCGGCGAGAAGGAGACCGGAGTCGCGATCAGCGTCGGCTGCGCGCCGTCGCCGAGGCCCAGAGCGGCGCGGCGGCCGAGCCGTCCCTCGATCGTCGCGCCGGCCTCGATGCTGATCGTGTCGTAGGCGACGTCGCCCAGGATCCGCGCCGTCGCCTCGATGACGATCGTCCCGGCCGCGACCATTCCCTCGACGGTGCCGGCGAGCCGCGCGTCCTCGGCGAAGATGTTGCCGGCGATGATCCCGTCCGGGCCCTGGCTCAGCGAGGCGCAGCGGACGTTGCCGTCGACGCGGCCGTCGATCTGGAGCCGGGCGTCGCTGGCGAGATCGCCGCTGACGACGACCTCGGTGCCGATGAAGGACAGGTTCGGCCCGCCGTTCCTGGTCTTGGCGCCGGCGACCGGCTGCTTGCTTGAGAACATAGGAATGCGCCTCCCCGCGCCCGCGCGTTTCTTCGCGCCGCAATGCGGGACAGATCAAGCGCGGTGCCGCGAAGCGGGGCGGCAGCGCGACGATCGCCCCGAAAACCAGCCGAAACGAACGCCACTCAAAGTTAATGGGGGCCGGCGTCGCCGCCGGCCCCCACTGTCCCATTGCCGGAACCTGGCCTGGGAGGCGAGGCGTCCCGCGCTGGGCGGTTTCGAGTCGGCGGCGCCCGAACCGGGGGTTCCGGCGCCGCTTCCTCCGGGGTCCGTCCGAAGCCTAAGGCTCCTTCAGGTTTCCCCGCGGGCTCCCCGACAGGGCCGAAGCCCTGGCGGTTCGCCGCTCGGCAGATTTGGGACTTGCGTCCCGCTTCCCGCCCCTGCGGTTCCGCGGCCGAAGCCACGGTTCCGCTCTCGGCAGGATCCTCGGCCGAAGCCTCGGTTCTGCCTGGCGGTCCCTGAGCCGAAGCCCTGGGTCCGCCGGTTTCGCAGCGCCGGGCCGAAGCCCTTCACTGCCCGGAAAATCCTTGGGCCGAAGCCCGAGGGTCCACCGGTGGCGGCGCGCCGACCTAAGTCCCGCTTTCCGCCGGACAGGCCCTGAACCCGAAGGTCCCGGGGTCCTGCCCGCTCGACCTCCCGCCGGCCCGAGGGCCGCCGGGAAATCGATGGGCGCTTCACGAAGCATGCCGCTTTCGCATCCGCTAAAGGGCAAGCCCGCAGCTTCCGCCTGGCGGCGGCTTCGTCAGCCGCCCTGCCCTTCGCTTCGCCGCTTCGCGCCTGGTGAGACGCAAGGCCGCTCGGCTCGGGCCGTGGCTGGGAAGGCTCTCCTCCGTTGCCGGAAGATCGTCTCGGCCACGTCGATCTTGCTGTCACGAAACCGGGGCCGATCCAAGACCAATTTGCCTGTGGATAACGAGGATAACGGGGGTAAATCCAGGCCCCCGGCGGGGCCGACTCCATGGCTTGCCGACAGCGCGCGGCCCGCATAAAGGAAGCCGCCAGCAACGCTCCCCACGAAAGGTCCCATCGGCATGGACGGTCGCTTCAACACGATTGCGGGATGGATCCTGGGGGCGGGCATCGTCCTGCTCGGATCGACCCTCGTCGTCCATGAGCTCTACAAGGCCGAGCGCCCCGATCCGATGGGCTACCCGATCGCGGGCGTCCAGGAGGAGAGCGGGGACGGCGCCCCCGCCGAGCAGCCGATCGCCCACTACCTCCAGAGCGCCGACGCCGCCCGCGGCGCCGCCGTGTTCCGCAAGTGCCAGGCCTGCCACAATGTCGACAATGGCGGCGCCAACGGCCTCGGCCCCAATTTGTGGGGCAGCGCCGGCAACCGGGTCGCCCACCGCGCCGATTATTCCTATTCGGACGCGCTCCGCAACCATGGCGGCACCTGGGACTGGGAGACGATGAGCGCCTGGCTGCACAGCCCGCGCACGTTCGCGCCGGGGACCAAGATGACCTTCGCCGGATTGAGCGATCCGCAGGAGCGCGCCGACCTGCTCCTGTTCCTGAACCAGCATGGCGGCACCCTCGCCATCCCGCCGCCGCCGGCCGAGGCCGCCGCGCCCGCGGGCGGCAATGCGGCCGCGGCCAATGAAGCGGCGCCGGCGGCGAACGCGGCCGCCCCGGCCGGGCACTGATTACGTTGGACTGAAGCTAACCCGCTCATCCTGAGCAGGGACTGAGCCTGGCGAAGGCCCGTATCGAAGGATGTGCAGGTCGGGCTGCCTCCCAGGCAGCCCTGAAGCATGCCGGGGGCATGCTTCACCTGCGCATTCCTTCGATACGCCGGTTCGACAGGCTCACCGGCTACTCAGGATGAGCGGAAGCTGTTGAAGTCGAAATCCCCGTTACTCCGGGTCACTTGTCGCAGAGCGGGTCGCCGCCGGTCTCGGCATAATGCCGGCAGACGCAGTCCCACGCCTCCTCGGCGGTCTCGCAATAGGTGAACAGCTTGAGGTCGTCGGGGGAGATCACGCCCTCGTCGGCGAGCGCCTCGAAATCGATCACCCGGTCCCAGAAGTCGCGGCCGAAGAACAGGATCGGCATCGGCTTGACCTTGCCGGTCTGGATCAGGGTGAGCAGCTCGAACGCCTCGTCGAACGTGCCGAAGCCGCCGGGGAACACCGCCACCGCCCGCGCCCGCAGCAGGAAGTGCATCTTCCTCAGGGCGAAATAGTGGAACTGGAAGCTCAGCGACGGGGTGACATAGGGATTGGGCATCTGCTCGTGCGGCAGGACGATGTTGAGCCCGATCGATTCCCTGCCCTCGTCCTGCGCGCCGCGATTGGCCGCCTCCATGATCGACGGGCCGCCACCCGAACAGACGACGAAATGGCGGCGTCCCTCGTCGTCGGGCTCGACCCGGCTGGCCAGCCGCGCGAGCTGGCGCGAGACGTCGTAATATTTGGAAGTGATCTTGAGCCGCTCGGCGATCCGGCGCTGGCCGTCGGTCGCGGCGGCGGCGATCAGCGCATCGGCCTTGCCGGGCTCGGGAATGCGGGCCGAGCCGTAGAAGACGAAGGTCGAGGCGATCTTCGCCTCGTCGAGCAGCAATTCGGGCTTCAGGAGCTCGAGCTGGAAACGGACCGGCCGCAGATCCTCGCGCAGCAGGAAATCCATGTCCTGGAAGGCGAGCCGGTAGGCGGGATCGATGGTCTGCGGGCTGAGCGCCGTCTGGGCGGCGGTCTCGGCTTCCTCGCGGGCCGGCTGGAAGACGCGCTTGGGGGGTTTGGGGTCGGTCATGCTTGAGGTCTTAGCAGCGCAAACTCGCAAACGTCACCCCAGCGAAGGCTGGGGTCCATGCCGACTCTGTATGGATGCCAGCCTTCGCTGGCATGACGGGGGAGGATTCAGCGGCAATAAGGACCGCGGCCCATGTCGAAATGCATGTGGTTATAATGATAGGCGTCGGCATCGGGCGAAAGACCGATGTTGAAGCGGCGGCAGCCGGCCTGGTGGACCGCGCGGAGGAAGCGGCGGACGCGCTCGTCCTCGCCGTTCCAACCGGCCTCGACGGTGATGCGGCGGCCGTCGCCGAGGACGAAGCCGGAAACGTCGACGGCATTGGCGAAGCCGTGCTCGGAAAGGCGCGCGCCGGGCTGGGAATTGACGGTGCGGCAGCCATAGGTGCCGAACGTCTCGATCCGCACGACATCGGTGTCGAGCCACTGGTCGGCGGCGGTCTGGACCGCCTCGCGGGCCCAGCGCGCGAACTGGCGCGCGAGCGGGCAGGTCATCGCCCTCAAATTGGTGACCGGCGTGCCGATGTCGAGCAGCTGGACCGCGCCCAAGGCCGAGCAGCCGCCGCTGAAGCGCTGGTCGGGCAGCGCGCGAAAGCCGATCCGCTCGCGGGCGAGGTCGATATGGCATTGCAGCGTCTCGGGCGAGTTGCGCTCCGCCCGCTCGGGCGTGCGCGCCCGCGGCGGCTCGCGCCTTTCCTCGCCGCGCGGGATGCAGCCGGCAAGCGCCAGCATCGCCAGAAAGGCCACCCCTCGCCGCATCGCGCGACACTGCCCGCAAAGCCCCTTCTCTTTCAAGGAGGGTTGAGCGGCGGGCCCGGCCCCTCTAAGCCCGTCCGCGGGCCACGCCGTCCCAACGCGGCGCGTGCTCTCTGGAAGGAGAGTTGTCGTGACGGCAGCAAAGCCGGGTTCGCGCCCCGCGCGTCCCTATTTCTCTTCCGGCCCGTGCGCGAAACCGCCGGGCTGGGCCCCCGAAAAGCTCGCGCTCGCCTCGCTCGGCCGCTCGCACCGCTCGAAGCTCGGCAAGGCGCGGCTCGGCCATGCGGTCGAGCTGACCCGCCACGTCCTGCGCGTTCCCGCCGGCCACCGGATCGGCATCGTCCCGGCTTCCGATACCGGCGCCGTCGAAATGGCCTTGTGGGGCCTGCTCGGGCCGCGCCCCGTTACCCTGCTCGCCTGGGAGAGCTTCGGCGAAGGCTGGGTGACCGACGTCGTCAAGCAGCTCAAGCTCGACGCGACCGTGCTGCGCGCCGATTATGGAGCGCTGCCCGACCTCGCCGCCGTCGACCCCGCCAGCGATATCGTCTTCACCTGGAACGGCACCACCTCGGGCGTCCGCGTGCCCGACGGCGCGTGGATCGCCGAAGACCGGGCCGGGCTCACCATCTGCGACGCGACCTCGGCCGCCTTCGCGGTCGACCTGCCCTGGGACCGGATCGATGTCGCCACCTATTCCTGGCAGAAGGTGCTCGGCGGCGAGGGCGGCCACGGCATGCTGATCCTCGGGCCCCGCGCGGTCGCGCGCCTCGAAAGCCACGAGCCCGCCTGGCCGCTGCCCAAGATCTTCCGGCTGACCAAGAGCGGCGCGCTGATCGAGGGCGTCTTCCGGGGCGAGACGATCAACACGCCGTCGATGCTCGCGGTCGAGGATTATATCTGGGCGCTGGAATGGGCGGACATGCAGGGCGGACTGCACGCGCTGATCGCCCGCGCCGACGCCAATGCCGCCGCGCTTTCGGCCTGGGTCGAGCGGACCGGCTGGATCGAGCATCTCGCGGTCGATCCGGCGAGCCGCAGCAACACCAGCGTCTGCCTGAAATTCGCCGGCCTCGACCTCGACGCCGAAGCGGAACGCGCGCTCGCCGGCGAGATGGCGTCCCTGCTCGAGCTCGAGGGCGCCGCCTACGACATCGCCGGCTATCGCGACGCGCCGCCGGGCCTGCGCATCTGGTGCGGCGCCACCGTCGAGACCGCCGACATCGAGGCGCTCGGACCCTGGCTCGACTGGGCCTTCCACGAGGCGAAATCGGCAATGGAAAGGGAATAACCCCCGGCCCGTCACTCCCGCGAAAGCGGGAGTCCAGACGGAGGTCGTGCCACCCTCAGATTAAGCTTGGATTCCCGCTTTCGCGGGAATGACGAAGGAAAGAAGATGCCGAGAGTCCTGATCTCCGATCCGATGGATCCCAAAGCGGCCGAGATTTTCCGCGCGAACGGGATCGAGGTCGACGAGAAGCCCGATCTGTCGAAGGACGAATTGAAGGCGATCGTCGCCGATTATGACGGCCTCGCGATCCGCTCCGCGACCCGGATCAATGCCGAGCTGCTCGACGCGGCGCCGAACCTCAAGGTGATCGGCCGCGCCGGCATCGGCGTCGACAATGTCGACATCCCGGCGGCGACGGCGCGCGGCGTCGTCGTGATGAACACGCCGTTCGGCAATTCGATCACCACCGCCGAGCATGCGGTCGCCCTGATGTTCGCGCTCGCCCGCGAGCTGCCCGCCGCCGACATCTCCACCCAGGCGGGCAGGTGGGAGAAGAACCGCTTCATGGGGGTCGAGCTGACCTCGAAGACTTTGGGCCTGATCGGCTGCGGCAATATCGGCTCGATCGTCGCCGACCGCGCGCTCGGCCTCAAGATGAAGGTGATCGCCTACGATCCGTTCCTGACGCCCGAGCGGGCGATGGAAATAGGCGTGGAGAAGGCCGAGCTCGACCAGCTGCTCGCCCGCGCCGACTTCATCACCCTGCACACGCCGCTGACCGACCAGACCCGCAACATCCTCTCGGCCGAGAATCTGGCCAAGACCAAGAAGGGCGTGCGGATCGTCAATTGCGCGCGCGGCGGCCTGATCGACGAGGCGGCGCTCAAGGACGCGCTCGAGAGCGGCCACGTCGCCGGGGCGGCGCTCGACGTGTTCGCGCTGGAGCCGGCCACGAGCAATCCCCTGTTCGGTGCGCCGGGCCTGGTCGCGACGCCGCATCTCGGCGCCACCACGACCGAGGCGCAGGTCAACGTCGCGATCCAGGTCGCCGAGCAGATGTCGGACTTCCTGATCCGCGGCGGAGTCACCAACGCGCTCAACATGCCCTCGCTCACGGCCGAGGAGGCGCCGCGGCTCAGGCCCTATATGGAGCTGGCCGAGAAGCTCGGCAGCCTCGTCGGCCAGGTCGAGGGCCGGCGGATCACCGGGGTCGCGGTCGAGGTCGAGGGCGCGGCGGCGCAATTGAACCAGAAGCCGATCACCGGGGCGGTGCTGGCCGGGCTGATGCGGGTCTATTCGGACACGGTGAACATGGTCAACGCGCCGTTCCTCGCCAAGGAGCGCGGCCTCGACGTCCGCGAGATCCGCCACGACCGCGAGGGCGATTACCATACGCTCGTCCGGGTCACCGTCGACACGCCCGACGGCCCGCGCGCGGTCGCCGGCACCCTGTTCGGCAATGCCGCGGCCCGGCTCGTCGACATGTTCGGCATCGCCATCGAGGCCGAGCTGCACGGCGAGATGATCTACATCGTCAACGAGGACCGGCCGGGCTTCATCGGCCGGCTCGGCACCGCGCTCGGCGCGGAGGGCGTCAACATCGCCACCTTCCATCTCGGCCGGCGCGAGGCGGGCGGCGAAGCGGTCGCTTTGGTCTCCGTCGACGGCCATATCGCGCCGGAAGTGGCGCAGCGGCTCGCGGCGATCGACGGCGTCAGGCGCGTCAAGGCGCTGCGCTTCTGACGCGAACGTGCTAGGGAGCTGCGATGCGCCTGCTGCTGCCGCTCCTCGCCTTGCTCCTCGCCGCGCCGGCGGCCGCCCAGCGCGAGCCCGAATGGCGGATCGCCCAGGAATATGACGTGCTGCTGCGCCCCTGGGCCTATGAGCCCAAGCTGATCCGGCTCCCGGCCGGCCGGCCGGTGCGGCTCCATTTCGTCAACCAGAGCCGCGCCGGCATGGCGTTCAGCGCCCCCGCCTTCTTCCGCGCCGCGCGGCTTCGGCCGCGGGACGGCGACATCATCGCCCGCGGCGGCTTCCGGCTCGCGCCCGGCGAGCGGCGCTATGTCGACCTCGTCGCCGCGCCGGGCCGCTACCCTGCCCGCAGCTCGAACCTCGTCCACCGCCTGCTCGGGATGAGCGCCGAGATCCTCGTCGAATAGGCCCCCTTGAATCTCTCCCGGTGTATTATTAGATTAATACACGAGGAGACAGGCCATGCCCAGAACCGTCAGGATTCCCAAGAAGATCGCCGGCGTGAAGCTGCCCAAGCAGGTCCGCAAGAAGGCGAAGAAAGCGATCAAGGCGAGCACCGGCCCGGTCGTGCGCGAGATCGGCGAGAGGATCGCCCGCCGGTTCGAAGGCCGCGCCCGGATCGAGATCGACGGCGAGCGGATCGCCGAAGCGTTCCGCACCGCCGCTCTCGACGGGCTGCGCAGCTTTCTCGCGGGCCTCGAGGAAGGGCTGGCCAAGGCCGAGGCCAGGAGCAAGGGCGACGATCCCCAGCCCGAGCCGCAGGCGAAGCGCCGGGCGGCGAAGAAGAAGTTGAAGAAGCCTAAAGCGGCGAAACCCGCACCCCGCGCTCCGGCCGCCTAGGCCCGCCGCGCAGCTGGCCGCGAATCGCCCCGTTGGGGTAAGCGCCGTCGTGGACGTTCACGTAGAATTCGTGGGCCTGGTAGGCGATCTCGCGGGCAAGGGCGGGCGCGACGGTCGCGCAGCCCTGGCTTCGTCCGGCCGCGTCCGGCGTCGTCAGCGGCAGCACCACCGGCCCCGCCACGCCGGCCGGGCCGCGATGGATATGGGCGGCGGTCGCCTCCTCGATCGCGCGGGCGTAGAGGTTCCAGCAAATCTCGCCGCTGACCGGATCGGCGCGGACCTCGACCGTGCCGTTGCCGTCGGGGTCGCCCGGTCCGGGCACTTCCTGGATGCCGGTCAGCGACACCAAGAGGGTGGCGCGCTGGTTCATCGGCTGGCTCGCGCACCCCGCGGCCAGCAGCATCGTCCCGGCGAGAAGCAAAGCGCGCATCCTAATCCTCCCTGATCACTCGTCCGCACTCCAGCGCGTCAGCAGCGTGTTGGCAATGGCAAAAGACGGCGGCGCCTGGAATGGCGCGGCGGGATCGCCGGCCAAAGCGGCGAGAACCTCGGCGCGGCTCGCCCAGATCGCATCCTCGAGCTCGGCCGTATCGAGCCGGACCCTGTCCGATTCGGCGCGTGCGAGGCAGGCGATCATCAGCGAGCCCGGAAAGGGCCAGGGCTGGCTGGCGACGTAGCGCACGTCGGAGACGGCGACTCCCGCTTCCTCCATCAGCTCGCGCGCGACCGCCTCCTCGATCGATTCGCCGGGCTCGACGAACCCGGCGAGCGCCGAATAGCGGCCGGGCGGATATTGATGCTGGCGGGCGAGCAGGACCCGGCCGTCATGCTCGGCGAGCATGATCGCGACCGGATCGACGCGCGGGAAATGCTCGGCGCCGCAGCCGGGGCATTTGCGGCCCCAGCCGGCGCGGTAGCTCGCCGTCGCGCCGCCGCAAATGCCGCAGAAACGGTGGCGGTTGTGCCATTCGTTCAGGGATCGCGCCGCGCCCCAGATCGCGGCGTCCCTCGGGCTCATCGTCGACAGCAGCCGGAACACGCTCCACGCCCGCTGCCCGATCGCCGCGGTCGGCACCAGCGGCGCGAACAGGGGCGCGCCGGCGTCGAGGCCGAGGAAGAGATAGTCGCCCTCGCCGTCGAGCGGGCCCCAGGCGAGGCGCCCGCCCTCGTCCAGCACCGGGTCCAGCTCGGCGAGCCGGAGCAGCCGCGCGTCGCCGTTCGCCATCATGTCGGCGACCCGCTCGGCGTCGAGCCGGAGATGGTCGGCGCGGTCGAGGCCGGCGCCGGTGAAGCCGGGCGCGCTCATGCGGCCTCGCGCCATTCGGCGCCGCGCCGGGCGAGCTTGGCGAACAGGGTCGGCAGGCCCGCTTCGGCGATCCTCTCGACTGGCCACCAGATGCCGTCGCCCGGCGCATCGCCTTCGGCGCAGAGCAGCCGCATGGTGAGCGCGAAATGGGTGAAGACGTGGTCGACCGCGCCCGCTTCGCGCCACGCGAGGTCGGCGGGGGCGTCGGTCGGCAAGGCGAGCATGCCGCCGAGCAGCCCCTTCGCCGGCCGGCGAACGAGCAGGACGTTGCCGTCGCGCTCCAGCCAGTAGGCGACTCCCTCGCGGCGCGGCCGGGCGGCCTTCGCCGCTTTCACGGGGTAGCGGGCGGGATCGCCCTCCGCACAGGCCGCGCACCAGGCGCTGATCGGGCAGCGCGGGCAATCGGGGTTGCGCGGGGCGCAGATCGCCGAACCGAGGTCCATCATCGCCTGGGCGAGATCGCCGGCGCCTTCGTTCGGAATCATCGCGTCGGCCAGCGCGTGGATCTGCTTCTTGTCGGACACAGCATGGAGGCGCGCCACGACCCGCTCGACATTGGCGTCGATCGCGACCGCGCGCCTGCCGAACGCGATCGCGGCGATCGCCGCGGCGGTGTAGGGACCGATGCCGGGGAGGGCGCGCAGCCCCGCCTCGTCCTCGGGAAAGCGGCCGCGATGATCGGCGACGACGGCGCGGGCACAGGCGAGGAGGTTGCGGGCGCGGGCGTAATAGCCGAGCCCGGCCCAGGCGGCCATTACCTCCTCGTCCGCCGCCGCGGCGAGCGCCTCGACATTTGGCCAGCGTCGGGTGAACGCCTCGAAATAGGGTCTCACGGCCGCCACCGTGGTCTGCTGCAGCATCACTTCGCTCAGCCAGACGCGATAGGGATCGGGCCGGACGCCGGCTTCCGCTCGCCACGGCAGGCGCCGCTTATCCACAGCATACCAACATAAAAGCGCGTTCGAGGCATTGGCGGGCATGGGCCGCCTATGCCATGCTTCGCGCGATGACGAAATCGGTCGAGACCGGGAAAAAGCGGGCGCCGGCGCCGGCGCGCTCGAAGCGGGCCCGCGCCGTCGCCGACCTGCTGCCGCAGGCCGGCGGCGCCGCCTTCCGCCGCTTCGGCTTCGTCCAGTCCTCGATCGTCAGCCGCTGGAAGGAGATCGTCGGGCCGCGCTACGCCGCCGTTTCCGCGCCGGAATCGATCCGCTTTCCGTTCGGCAAGAAGAGCAACGGCACGCTGACCCTGGTCGTCGAGGGGGCGCACGCGCCGATGATGCAGCATGTCGCGCCGGCGATCGTCGAGCGGGTCAACGCCTTTTTCGGCTATCCGGCCGTGGCGCGGGTTTCTTTCCGGCAAGGCATCGTTCAGGCGGCCCGGGCCAGGCCGAGGCCGGCGCCGCCTTCGCTGCGCCCGATCCCGGCCGAGCTGGGCGAATCCCTGCGCGAAGTCGCCGATCCGGAGCTGCGCGCCTGCCTGGAATCGCTTGCGCGCGGGCTCGACGACGGCGAAGGGAGCGCGGAAGCCGCCATCCCGGTGGTGACGGCGATCCCGGTCGTCGGCAAGATAGGTGGAGACCGAAATTGATGAAGCAGGCTCTTTCGATCGGCGCCGCGGCGCTCGCCCTGGCCCTGGCCGGCTGCGGCGGCGACGGCGACGGCAACAGCACCAACCTTTCCTCCGCGACCGGCACCTCGAGCGCGCCGCTGCCGCAGATCGCCGCGCCCAACAATGGCGACTGGACCGAGACGGTGACGATGACCGAGCGCGGCGGCTTCCTGATGGGCAATCCGAACGCGCCGGTGAAGCTGATCGAATATGCCTCGATCACCTGCTCGCACTGCGCCGAGTTCAGCGAGCAGGGCGGCGCCATCCTGCGCGATCGCTACGTCCGCTCCGGCCAGGTCAGCTGGGAATATCGGCCCTATATGATCTTCCCGACCGATCCGGGCATCTTCATGCTGCTGCGCTGCCTCGGCCCGGGCGCCTTCTTCCGCGTCTCCGAGCAGCTTTATGCCGACCAGCGGACCTGGGCCGGACGGCTCCAGACCATGCCCCGCGAGCAGGCCCAGCAACTCGACAGCATGACCCCGCAGCAGCAGGCCGCGACCTTGCTCCGAGTCACCCAGCTCGACCAGTTCTTCCGCCAGCGCGGCCTGCCCGAGGCGCGGATGAATTCCTGCCTCGCCGACTCCAACAACCTCCAGCAGCTCGGCGAGATCACCCGCCGCGCCACCGCCGAGGACGGCGTCGGCGGCACCCCGACCTTCATCATCAACGGCGAGAAGACCGACGCCGACCGCTGGTCGCGGCTCGAGCCGCTGCTGCGCAACGCGGTGGGAGGCTGAGATGAAGACGCCCGCTTTCATCGCCGCCCTGGCCGCCGCCGCGCTCGTCCTGCCCGCCGCCGCGGCCTTGTCCCAGCGCACCACTGCCGAACAGCGCGGCGGGGAAAGACGGTCCAACGGGCCCGAGGGGCGCAACTGGATGGAGACCGCGGTGCGCACGCCCGAGGGCGGCTTCCGGGTCGGCAATCCCAATGCGCGGGTCAAGCTGGTGGAGTATCTGTCGCTGACCTGCCCGCATTGCGCCGAATTCGCGCATCAGGGGGGCGAGCGCCTGTTCCAGGATTATGTCCGCAGCGGCCGGGTCAGCGTCGAATATCGCAATTACGTGCTGAACGGCTACGATCTCGCCGCCGCGTTCATCACGCGCTGCGCGAGCCCGCGCGAATATTTCAGCATGAGCCACGAATTGCTCGGCACCCAGCCGCGCTGGATGGGCCGGATGCAGACGCTGACCGACGCGCAGCGCGCCGAATTGCGCGGCCTCGCGCCGCTGCAGGCGATGCAGCGGATCGTCGCCATGCTCGGGCTCGACGCGGTCGCCGCGCGGCACGGGGTGTCGCCCGCCGAGCAGCGGACCTGCCTCGCCGACCAGGCGGGGCTCGACCGGATCGGGGCGATGAAGCAGGCCGCCGACGCGGCGGGGGTCCACGGAACGCCGACCTTCTTCATCAACGGCCAGATGGTCCAGGTGAACACCTGGGCCGGGATCGAGCCGCTGCTGCGGGGGCGCTAGGGTGAGCGGCGGGGGCCGGACAGCGACGTGAAGGTCAAGAGGCTCAAACTTTCCGGCTTCAAGAGCTTCGTCGAACCGGCCGAGCTGCGCGTCGAGGACGGGCTGACCGGGATCGTCGGCCCGAACGGCTGCGGCAAATCGAACGTGCTCGAGGCGATCCGCTGGGTGATGGGCGAATCGAGCCCCAAATCGATGCGCGGCGGCGGCATGGACGACGTCATCTTCGCCGGCACCGCCCTGAGGCCCGCGCGCGACTTCGCCGAAGTGAGCCTGCTCGCCGAGCGCGACGGCGACGACATCAGCGGCGACGTCACGATCGCGCCGTTGGGCGAGGTCGAGATCACCCGCCGGATCGAGCGCGGCGCCGGCTCCGCCTATCGGGTCAACGGCCGCGACGTGCGCCAGAAGGACGTCGCCCTCCTGTTCGCCGACGCCGCCACCGGCGCCCATTCGCCCGCCCTCGTCAGCCAGGGCAAGATCAGCGCGGTGATCGCCGCCAAGCCGACCGAGCGCCGGCTGATGCTCGAGGAGGCGGCGGGGATCGCCGGCCTCCACGTCCGCCGCAAGGACGCCGAGCAGAAATTGCGCGCCACCGAGGCGAACCTGATCCGGCTCGACGAGATATTGGCCGAGATGGAGATGCGCGGCCTCGCGCTGAAGCGGCAGGCGCGGGCGGCCGAGCGCTACCGCAAGCTCTCCGACCAGATCAGGGCCGCCGAGGCACGGCTCATCTTCGCCCGCTGGCGCGAGGCGGCCGAGGCGGCCGAAACCGCGCGCGCCGACGCCGAGGCCGCCGAGGCCGCGGTCGTCCGCGCCGCCGAGGCGCAGCGCGCCGCCGCCGCCTGGCAAGGCCAGGCCGCGGCCGGGCTCGCCGACCAGCGCAAGGCGGCCGCCGCGGCGCGCGAACGCGCCTCCGAGTTCGGCCACCAGCTCGCGGCGCTGCGCGCCGAGCGCGACGGCCTGAGGCGCCGAATCGCCGAGCTCGACGAGCGCCGCCGGACCATGGCCGCCGACCGCACGCGCGAGGAGGCGCTGCGTCGCGACGCCGCCGCCGCCATCGCGCGCCTCGACGAGGAGCAGGCGGCGATCGCCGCCCGCCTCGCCGACGCGGAGAGCCGGCGCCGCACGATCGACGTCCGCTCGGTCGCCGCGGAGGACTCGGCCCGCGCCGCCGATTCCGCTTTGGGCAAGGCGCGGGCGGTCCAGGCGGCCGAGCAGGCCGAGGCGCGGGTCGCCCTCGCCGCCCTCGACGCGGCGCGCCGGAAGCACGAGCGCGCCATGGCGGAAGCGGAGCGGATCGCCGGACAAATGACCGGGCTCGGCGGCGACGCCGAGCTGGTCGCCGCGGGCGAGGCCGCGCGGGCGCGGCGCGGCGAGGCCGAAGCCGCGCTCGAACGGGCCGGCGCGGCGATCGCCGAGGCCGAGGCGGCGCGCCAGCAGGCCGCCGCCGCCCGCGACGAAGCGGAGAGCGAGGCGGCCGCCGCCCGCGCCGCTCTGTCCGCGCTCCAGTCCGAGGCACAGGCGCTGATCAAGGCGGTCGAGACCTCGGGCGGCGACCGCGCGATCAACCATGTCCGGGCCGCGCCCGGCTATGAGCGCGCGCTCGCCGCGGCGCTGGGCGAGGATCTCGACGCGAGCCTCGCCGGCGACGGCCCGCGCCGCTGGACCGGGGCGAGCCCGCGGCCGGACGATCCGGCGCTGCCCGCCGGCCTCGCCGCCCTCGCCGACCATGTCGAGGCGCCGCCCGCCTTGCTCCGCCGCCTCCGGCAGATCGCGGTCGCCGGGAGCGACGAGGGCGCGGCGCTCGCGGTCGGCCAGCGGCTCGTCACCCTGGACGGCCGGCTGCGGCGCTGGGACGGCTATGTCGCCTCGGGCCTGGGCGCCGCCGCCGCCGAGCGCCTGATCCGCGTCAACCGGCTCGCCGAGATCGAAACCGCGCTTCCGGCCGCCGCCGCCGCGGTCGAGGCGGCCGAACGGGCGACCGAAGCGGCGCTGGCCGGCATGCGGGCGGCCCGCGATGCCGCCGACGCCGCCCGCCGCGCCGAGGCCGAGGCCGCCGCCGCGATCCGCGAGGCCGGACGCGAGGAGGACAATGTCGCGGTCGAGATCGAGCGGCTCGAGCTCCGGCGCGCGGGCCTCGGCGAGCGCGCCGCTTTGGCCGCCGCCGATCTCGCCGAGGCCGAGCGCGCCCTCGCCGAGGCCGAGCGCGTCGCCGCCGCCTTGCCCGACGCCGCCGCGACCGAAGCCGAGGTCGCCGGGCTGCGCGCCGCCGCCGAGGAGGCCCAGGCGGCTTTGGCGGAAATCCGCGCCGAGGCGGCGACCCATGCCCGCGCGGTCGGCGCCGACAAGGAGCGCGCCGAGGCGGCGAGGCGGGAGCAGGCGGACTGGCAGGCCCGCGCCGGCGAGGCCGAGGCGCATCATGAAGCGCTCGGCCGCCGAATCGCCGAAGCCGAGGCCGAGGCGGCGCGGCTCGCCGAGGCGCCGGCCGAGCTCGACCTCAGGATCGAGGCGCTGACCGCCGACAGCGGCGCGGCCGCCGACGCCGCCTTGGCCGCCGCCGACGCCGAACGCGCCGGCGAGGAGGCGCTGAAGGACACCGAGGCGAAGCTCGCCGAGGCCGGCGAGGCGCAGGCCACCGCCCGCGAGGCGCGCGCGGGCGCCGCCGCCCGCGCCGAGGCGCAGGACGCGCGCCGCGAGGAAATGGCGCGCATCTCGCTCGACAAGTTCGAATGTTCGCCCCCCTCGCTGCCCGAGACCGCCGGCTTCAGGGAGGAGGGGATCGAGCCGGTCGCGCAGGAATCGGCGCGGCTCGACCGCCAGGTCCAGGAGCGCGAGCGGATCGGCCCGGTCAACCTCGTCGCCGAGAGCGAGTTGAACGAGCTCGAGGAGAGTCGCCTCGCCAGCCAGGCCGAGCGCGAGGAGCTGGGCCAGGCGATCCACCGGCTGCGCGGCTCGATCGGCAGCCTGAACCGCGAGGGCCGCGCCCGGCTGCTCGCCGCCTTCCAGGAGGTCGACCGCCATTTCCGCAGCCTGTTCACCACCTTGTTCGAGGGCGGCCAGGCCCATCTCGAGCTGGTCGAATCGGACGATCCGCTCGAGGCGGGGCTCGAGATCATGGCGCAGCCGCCGGGCAAGCGCCTCGCCACCTTGACCCTGCTCTCCGGCGGCGAGCAGGCTTTGACCGCGATTGCGCTTATCTTTGCGTTGTTTCTCACCAATCCGGCGCCGATCTGCGTGCTCGACGAGGTCGACGCGCCGCTCGACGACGCCAATATCGAGCGCTTCTGCGACCTGCTCGACCGGATGACCGGCGAGACCGACACCCGCTACCTGATCGTCACCCACAATGCGGTGACGATGAGCCGCATGCACCGCCTGTTCGGAGTCACCATGATCGAAAAGGGCGTCTCGCGCCTGGTCAGCGTCGATCTCGGCGGCGCGGAACGGCTGCTGGCGGCGGAATAGGATGGAGCCGATCCGAGTCGCCTTCCTCGTCTATCCGCAGGTGACTCAGCTCGATTTCACCGGCCCCGCCCAATTCCTCTCGCGCCTCGGCAACGCCAAAGTCGATTATGTCTGGAAGGGCCGCGAGCCGGTGCCGACCGACGCCGGCTTTTCGATCCTGCCGACCGCCACCTTCGCCGAGGTCGCGGCAGCGGACGTGCTGTGCGTGCCCGGCGGCATCGCCTGCGTCGACATGATGGAGGATGAGGAGGTGCTGGCCTGGGTGCGCGGCGTCGGCGAAGGCGCGGCCTGGGTGACCAGCGTCTGCACCGGCTCGCTGATCCTCGCCGCCGCCGGCCTGCTCACCGGCTATCGCGCCGCCTGCCACTGGGCCTGGCGCGACTATCTTTCCCTGTTCGGCGCCGAGCCGGTCGCCGAGCGCGTCGTCTTCGACCGCAACCGAGTGACCGGCGGCGGAGTCACGGCCGGCGTGGATTTCGCGCTCGCCCTCACCGCCGCGATCCGCGGCGAGGACCATGCCCGGCTGATCCAGCTCGCGCTCGAATATGATCCGGCGCCGCCGTTCGATTCGGGCAGCCCGGCGCGCGCCGGGGCGCCGCTGCTCGCCGCCTACCGCCGCCGAATGGAGGCGCTGGCGCCGGGCCGGGACGAGCGGATCCGGGCGGTGGCGGCGCGCCTTGGCTGAGCCCGCCCGCTTCATCCCGCCGCATCCGCCGCGCAGCGCGGGGCCGGTGGCGGTCTGGCGCGGCTTCGTCGGCGAGCGGGCGCGCACGGCGGTCTACGGCTGGTCGGAGCGGGCGTTCGCTTTGCCCTACATGCGGCGCAAGGTGTTCCGCTACAACGTCCACATCCCGCTCGAACCCGAGGCGGTGCAGCGGGTGCTGCTCGACAATGCCGCCAATTACGTCAAGCCCGACATCGTCAAGAAGCTCCTGAAGGCGACGATCGGCCGCGGCCTGCTCTCCTCGGACGGGGCGCTGTGGCGCGACCAGCGCCGGATCGTCGCCGCCAATTTCGCGCCGGGCGCGATCGACGCCCTGGTGCCGGTCTTCGCCGGCGCCGCGGCGGCGGCGGAGCTGCGCGAGGGGGTTCGCGACATGGCCCAGGCGGCGACCGCGACGACGATGCGGATCATCGCCGACGCCTTGTTCGCCGGCGACGAGCGGCTGATCACCGAGGCGGCGATGGCCCATATCACCGCCGCGCTCGAGGGCGTCAGCGAGGCGCGGCTGCAGGCGCTGCTCGGCCTGCCCCTGATGCCCTGGAGCCTGCGCGGCAAGCGGGCGAGACGCGGCCAGGTCTATCTGCGCGAGACGCTCGGACGGGTCGTCGCCGAGCGGCTGCCGGACGGCGGCCCCGACGATTTCCTCGGCCGGCTGATCCGCGCCCTCCACGAGCGGTTCGACGGTGCCGACGCGCTGGCGCTCGCCGTCGACAATGCCGCGACCTTCTATCTCGCCGGCCACGAGACCACCGCCAATGCGCTGACCTGGACCCTGTTCCTGCTCGCCGAGCAGCCCGGGCTCCAGGACGAGGCGGCCGGCGAGGCGATGGCGGCGCTGGCGGCGGGCGAGGCGGATGCCGATCTGCCCGAGCGACTGCCTCTGCTCCGCCGGATCCTCGAGGAGAGCATGCGGCTCTACCCGCCGGTGCCGCGCTTCGACCGGCAGGCGGTGGCGGCGGACCGGCTCGGCGACATCGAGGTCGCGGCGGGCGACATCGTCTCGGTCTGGCCCTGGCTGATCCACCGCCACCGCGCGCTCTGGGACGATGCCGACGCTTTCGATCCCGAGCGCTTCCGCCCCGAGGCCAAGGCGGCGCGGCACCGCTTCCAGTACATCCCGTTCGGCGGCGGCCCGCGGCTGTGCGTCGGCGCCCGCTTCGCGACGATCGAGGCGCTGACCGTGCTCGCCCACTGGCTGCGCGCCTGGCGCTTCGCGCCGATGCCCGGGCGCGAAGTGCGGCTCTCGGGCATGGTCACGCTGAGGCCTTCGGGCGGCCTGCCGCTGGTGCTGGAGCGGCGCGCCTAGAGCACGAAGTCCGACGCCGTCAGCGTCCCGGAGGTGTGGACCAGAAGGAAGAAATCCGCGATCTTGTCTCCATTGGTGTCGGCGAAGACGCGCAGCGTATCGAAATCGACCCGCTGGAAGCCGACCTGTGCGGCGGCGGTCACGCTGCCGCCGCTGGTAAAGATCAGCGCATTGTCGGCCCCGCCCGGCACCGGATCCATCCTCGAAAGGTCGATCTTGTCGCCCTTGTTCCAGTCCATGATTTCGTCGGGATAGCGACTCTGCGACGATCCTGGAGTGAAGACGAACGTGTCGTTTCCCTTGCCGCCATAGAAAATGTCGTAGGCCTCATAGCCGCCGTCGAGGATGTCGTTGCCGTCGCCCCCGTCGAGGATATCGTTATGGCCGCCGCCGTTGAGCCTGTCGTTGCCGACGCCGCCATACAGCTTGTCAGCGCCGCCCGACCCGGTGAGGTCGTCGTCGCCCTCCATGCCCCAGACCGTGACGGTCTCGCCATAGGCGATGAAGCGGTCGCTATAATAAGTCAGCTGATAGGCTTCGATATGGACGAATACGTCCCCGCCGGCATCGTTCGTGTTCGATCTGCCGCTGGTATCTCTCCGGTCGATGGTCACGCCCTTGAGCGCGTCGCTGAAGAGCGCGATATCGAAGCCATCGCCCCCGTCGACGATGTCGATGCCCTGGCCGCCTGCCAGCGTGTCGTTGCCATAGCCGCCATAGAGCCTGTCGTTGAGCCCGCCGCCGAAGATCAGATCATCGCCACTGCCCCCGTCGAGAAGGTCGCCGTCGCGCTCCCCGCGAAGAACGTCGGCACCCGTGCCGCCGAACAGGGAATCTTCGCCGTTGCCGCCGCCGAGCGTGTCGTTGCCGTCGCCGCCCTCGATCTGGTCGTTGCCGTCGCTGCCGTTGATCGTGTCGTTGCCGCCATTACCTTTCAGGATGTCGTTGTGATAATTGCCCCAGATATTATCGTCATAGCGCGTACCGATGATGCCGGTGATTCCGATCAGCGTGTTGAGGCCGCCGCCACCGGTCTGCTGCGCGAAGTCTTTGGATAGGTTGACGGTGATGCCGGACGGCGCCCAACTATAGTCGACCGTGGCTGACCCATAGCCCGCTTTGAAATAGTCGGCGCCGCCATTGCCGACGAATGTGTCTTTGCCGCTACCGCCGAAGAAATAGTCCGCGCCGGTGGTTCCGACCAGCGTAACCACTTGTCCCGTCTTCGACGTGCTCCTGATCGTCGCCATGCCCCGCTCCTGTGTCGACCGTGACGCCTGGCGGATAGCGCTACTGACATTAATGTCAGCTGAATTACCTAAAACATCTTGGGTTTTCTGGCCGACTTCGTGTCACAGGAGGTCATTTCTTCCCAATATCGTAGCCGGCGATCATTCGCCCGGCGGCGCTGTCCTCGATCAGGGTGGCGAGGCGCCGCGCCCGAGTCTCGGGCCTCTTCGCGCTGGCGATCCAGTGGAGCACGTTGCGGCGGTAGCCGGCCGGGCGCTTCTCCCAATCGGCCCAGGCGGCCTTGTTCTTCCGGAACGCGGCCTTCTCGGCGCCGGTCAGCTCCTTTTGCGCATTTTCATAGGCGTAGACGCCCTGGCGGCCCTTATTCTCCTCATAGGCGCGCACGCCCGCGGCGGTCATCTCGCCCGCCGCGGTCAGCGCCTCGTAGCGCGCGACGTTGACGTTGGACCAGATGCTGCCCCTGCGTCGCGGGGTGAAGCGAATCGTGTAGCTTTCCGCCCCCAGCGATTTGCGGATGCCGTCGATCCAGCCGAAGCAGAGCGCCGCATCGCGCGCCTCGGGCCAATCGATCGAGGGCCTGCCGCTGCCCTTCTTCCAGAAGCCGACGAGCAGCTCGGGCGCACTCTCGTGATGGGCCTCGAGCCAGCGGCGGAAGTCGGCCGCGGTAGCGAAGAAGGTGGGGTCGCTCATGACCGTTTTCTAATCGCACCGTCATCCCGACGAAAGTCGGGACCCATGAACACGGAGATAGAGAATAATTTCGGCCGCCTGAGTTCATGGATCCTGACTTTCGTCAGGATGACGCCGAAGGGCTACTCCGCCGGCTGCAGCGCCAGCCGCCCCGCCTTGCGCTTTTTCGCGAGCGCCGCGCGCCAGCCGCGGCTCCTCAGCCACATGACGATGCCGGTGACGGCGAGGATGGCGGGGATGATGCCGCCGAGGAAGATGACGATCTGCCAGACCGCCCCCATGCCGGTGCCGTCGTGGAGGCGGCGCATCAGCCGCGCATAGGTTTCGGGCGGCGGCGCCGGCGGCGGCTTCACCGCGCCGGTGCCGTCGTCGACCTCGACCTCGGCCGCGCCGCCGCCGGCGCGCGCGAAGGCGATCCGCCAGGTCGGCGAGCGGTCGGTCGGCCAGCCGATCGTCCGCGGCGCGCCGCCGGCGCCGGCCCGGGCCAGCGCGAGCGCGGAATCGGCGGTCATCGCGGTTTCGGCGAGCGGGCTCGCCGGCGCCGCGCGGGGCCGCTCGGGCCCGCCGAACAGGCCGGGAAAGGAGATCCACGCGCCGGTGAAGCTCAGCATCGCCAGCGGCAGCAGCACCCAGAAGCCGACCAGATGGTGGAGGTTGGCGTTGGCCGAATTCTGCCGCTTCCAGCGCCAGCCGCGGCGGAGGCTGCCGGTCAGCGGCCACCACAGCCAGAGACCGGTCAGGCAGGAGACGAACATGAACAGGCCGACCCAGCCGACGATCGTGCGGCCCCAGCCCGGCATTGCGAGGCTGCCGTGGAGCACGTGGAGGAAGCGCACCGTGCCGGCATCGGCCGAGGCGGCGTCGAGCAGGCGGGCGCTCCCCGGATCGAGCCAGACATTGGTCCTGACCGGCCGTCCCTTGCCGGGCCGCACCGCGGCGACGACGACCGGACCGCGGCCATGCTCGGGATAGCGGATCGAGGCGATCCGCTCGCCGGGCCCGAGCGCGGCTTGCGCGGCCGCGGCATAAGCGGCGGGGCCGAGCGCGGCCTCGCCCGTCACCGCGTAACGCTGCGGGTTGATCGTCTCGTCGAGCCAGTCGTGCCAGACCAGGGCCGCGCCTGAGATCGAGATCGGGATGATCAGGATGGCGAGCGAGAGGCCGATCCACTTGTGGACCTGGAACCAGAGGCCGCGCAGGCGCAGAATCGTCGATCGCGTCATGGACGGCACCTAAAAGCTATTGAGAAGAGTTTGCAAGAATTCGTTGGGGTCCCCTTATCGTCATCCCGGACCTGATCCGGGATCCATGAACACCGTTGCGTGAAGACACTCGCAGCCCGTGTTCATGGATCCTGACTTTCGTCAGGATGACTCGCGAGGCGGAGCTCGCGGTCAGCTGTCCGCCCAGCGCCGGAGCAGGTTGTGATAGACCCCGGTCAGGCGGATCACCTCCCGGTCCGCCTGGCCGCGGTCGGCGGCGATCGCCTGGATCGCCTGGTCGAGATCGAACAGGATCGTCCGCGCGGCGTCGTCGCGGACCATCGACTGGACCCAGAAGAAGCCGGCGGTGCGCGCGCCCGCGGTCACCGGCTCGACCCGGTGCAGGCTCGAGGCGGGATAGAGAAGGAGATGGCCGGCGGGGAGCTTCACCTGATGGGCGCCGAGCGCGTCCTCGACGACCAGCTCGCCGCCTTCATAAGCGTCCGGATCCTCGAGGAAGAGCGTCGCCGAGAGGTCGCTGCGCACCCGGAACTCGCTCGGGGCATGGATGCGCACCGCATTGTCGACATGGGTGCCGAACGCCTCGCCGCCCTCGTAACGATTGAACAAAGGCGGGAAGATCTTGAGCGGCAGCGCGGCGGCGATGAACAAGGGCGACCCGGCCAGGGCGTCGAGGACCAGCCTGCCCGCCTCCTTCGCGGCCGGGCTGTCCTCGGCGAGCTGGCGGTTGCGCTTGGCCAGCGCCGATTGATGGCCGGCCGTGACGTTGCCGTCCACCCACTCGCCGGCGTCGACGGCAGCGCGGACGCGCGCCACGCCTTCGGCGTCGAGCAGATCGGGAATGGCGAGCATCATGGGTTGCGGTGACCTTTCACTCTCTAGTCGTCACTCCCGCGAAAGCGGGAGTCCAGCTTCTTTCTTCCTGCCGCGCCGCCGGAAGCTGGATTCCCGCTTTCGCGGGAATGACGGCCGGGGGCTCAAAACGAGTAGAACAGACTCAGCACCGCCGAGCGCGCCTCGCCCGGAACCGCCCAGCCGCCGGTGACGACGCCGGTGGTCGCGTTCACATTGTTGCGGATGCCGGTGAAATAGCGCGCGTCGGCAAGGTTGGTGACGTTCAACTGCGCGGTCAGCCCCGCGCCGATCTCCCAGGACAGGAACAGCCGGTGGATGAGCCAGTCGTCGGCATGATATTGGGTGCGCTGCAAGAGGGTGCGCTGGTGGGTGGCGAAGCGGCCCTGATAGGTGAGGCCGTAGCCGAGCTGGAGCCCGAACGGCAAAGCGTAGGTGGTGAACAGGCTGCCCGAATGCCTCGGCGTCTGGATCAGCGCGTCGCCGGCCTGCGGGTCGGGGATGGCCGCGCTGTTGAGGCACAGGGGGCCGGGATTGGCGCGGCAGAAATCGGAGACGCCCTGCCGCACCTCGCCGTCGAGCCAGGTGTAATTGGCGAAGATCGACCAGCGGCGGGTGAGGTTGCCGGAAAGGCCGAGCGCAATCCCGTCGACGCGCGAGCGGCCGTCGAGGACCTGGGGGTCGGCGACGCCCGGCTCGTTCGACGGCACCCGGAAATTGCTGCGCTCGTTGCGGAACAGGGCCGCGGTCAGCTGCAGCCGGCGATTGAGCAATTCCGCCTTGACGCCGATCTCGTAGCTGCGGGCGGTTTCGGGGGCGACGTTGCAGAAATTGACGAAGGTCGCGCCCGCGCCCGAGCTGCAGCCGAGCCGCACCGTCGCCGAGGAAGGGGTGCGGGCATTGGCGACGGCGGCGTAGAGGCTGGTATTGGCGGTCGGCTTGAACACCAGCCCGGCGCGCCAGGAAAAGAGGGTCTCGCGGTTGATCTGCGGCGCCAGCTCGGCCGCGCCCGGCACCGCCGTCCCCGGCGGATAGAAAGCGAGCGGCAGGTTGACGAACCGGCCCCGCGCCCGTTCGAGCCGGACGCCGCCATTCACTTCGAACATCGGCCCGAGCTCGACCGTGTCGAAGGCATAGAGAGCGATGTCGCTCGATTCGCCGCGGGCGCGGGCGGTGACGGTGCGGTTGATCGGGCCGGTGTAGATCGCGGCCGGATCGGCGATGCTGTCGATCGGCAGCGGCGTCACCGCCGAGCCGTCCGGGTTGCGGGCGAGCTCGGCGGTCTCGATCGCATAATCCTCGCGGGTCAGCGAGGCGCCGATCACAAGAATGTTCCTGAGCCGGCCCGCCGCGCCCGTCTCGACGCGCAGGTCGGTCTGGCTGTGGAGCAGCTGGTTCTCCTGGTCGCGGATCCGGCCGCGCGGCCCGGACGGGCGGTAGAAGCCCGGGGCGAGCCCCGCCGGGCAGGCGAGGCCGGTCGTCGCGGCGGCGGTGGCGGGGACCGGCTGGCGGCCGGTGCCGGTGAGGCAGAAGACGCCCTCGGCGGAGCTGGTCCGGCTATGTTGGCGGACTCGCTGCCAGCGGCTGAGGTTGCGCAGCGAGACGCGGCCGCTGAAATCGTGGCGGAAGGTCGCGGTCAGCCGGTCGACGTCGATCCGCTGGCGGTCGAGGTTGCGGTAGCCGAAATAGTCGCCGTCGTCCGCCTCGGGCAGCGGCCCGTCGTTGAGCTGGTTCAGGAAATAGGGAACACCGTAGACCGGGACATTGTCGTCGCTTTGGTGGACATAGGCCAGGGTCAGGCCGGTGGGCGCGCCGATGCCGAAGGTGATCGCGGGCGCGACTCCCCAGCGCTCATTTTCCTCGAAGTCGCGGCCGGGCACGTCATTGCGATGGTAGACGGCGTTGAGGCGGACCGCGATCAAATCGTCGAGCCGCTGGTTGGTGTCGATCGTGGCGCGGTAATAATGATCGGTCCCGGCGGCGGCGGAGAGGATCGTGAGGTCGGCCGCCTGCGGCACCTTGGCGACGAGGTTGATCGTGCCGCCGACGCTGCCGGCGCCGTTGAACACGCTGTTCGCGCCGTTATAGACCTCGATCTGCTGCAGGTTGAACGGGTCGGTGCGGCTGTACTGGGCGCTGTCGCGCACCCCGTCCTGGGTGATGTCGTTGCTCGCCGAATAGCCGCGCAAATTGATCGAATCGCCATAGCCGCCGCCCCCTTCGCCGGCGCCGAAGGTGATCCCGGGCAGGGTGGCGAGCGCGTCGCGCAGGGTCAGGAGGTTCTGGCGGCGGAGCACCTGGTCGCTGATCACGGTGACGGTCTGCGGCGTGTCGAGCAGGTCGCTGGTCGCCTTGGGCGATTCGAGCCGCTGCTGGCCGCGCTCGCCGGTGACGACGATGTCGCGGTCGCTCTGCTGGACGTCGGTCTGGGCGGCGATCAGGTCCGTATCCTCCGCCAGCGCCGGCGAGGAGAGGAAGCCGACGCAGCCCAAGGCCAGGAACATCGGCGTCCGGGCGGCGGCGGCAACGCGGACAGACATGCAAACGAGCCCCTGCTGGACCGCCGGTTGTCCGGTCGGCGAAAAGGCTATTGCAATTCATTCTCAACAGGTCAATAAGATTTGCGAACGGTTCGCAACTGACGGGCATTTCCTCTTCCCAAGGGCCCGTCCGGCGCCGGCGTGGAGCAGCCACTCGCGCCGGCGCTTTCTTGGGACAGCCGCCTGACTGATCGCCAAAACCACGTCATCCTGACGAAAGTCAGGACCCATGAACACAGCGATGCCATGTTCCCGCAATCCGTGTTCATGGATCCCGGATCAAGTCCGGGATGACGTGGAATAATCGCTTGGGCCGCGCCGCTGTCCCCTTCAGCGCGCCAGGAACTCCCTGAGCTCGCGCCGGAAGACCTCGGGCTGGTCGTACATGATGAAATGGTAGGAATCGGGGATGCGCTTCAGCACCGCCTGGGGAGCGCCCGCATAGGAGACGCGGTAGAAGCCGTCGATCTGCTCCGCCGTCAGCGGCGCGCCCGCGGGCAGCACGTAGAGCACGGTCAGCGGCACGCGGATGTTGGCGATTTCGGGCCTGAGGTCGCTGACGATGACGTCGTAAAAGCCCTGGGCGGAGACCGCGGGATCGCTGGCCAGCGACTGGGCGACGGTGGCGGGGCGCAGGCTCTCGGTCCTGACCATGGAGGCGATGGTCTGCTCGATCTGCCGCCGGCGCGCCTCGCCGGCGGAGGAGGCGATCCCCGAGCGGATCTGCTCGGCGATCGGGCGGATGGTCTCCGGCGTCGCGCCGGGGCCGCCGAACATCGCGCCGAGGAAGGGCAGCATGTCGACCACCATCACCCTGCCGGCGAGCTCCGGATGGCGGCCGGCGACCAGCACCGCCCAGCTGCCCCCCATCGAATGGCCGACGATCGCCGGATGATCGAGGCGGGCCTCGCGGATGTAGCGCGCGATCTCCTCGGCGACCGGCGCCAGCACCGGGCCGCTCGCGTTGGCGCCCGCGGGCCGGCCGTCGAAGCCCGATACGTGGACGATATGATAGCGATAGCCCGGCACCGCCGCGATCGTCGAATCCCACACCCTGGGCGAGGAGCTGAGCCCCGGGATCAGCACCACGTCCGGCCCGGACCCGTGCACCTCGACCGCGATCCGGTCGCTGGCGAAGGGCGGCGCCGGCGGCGGCACGGTGGCGCAGGCGGCGGCGAGCGGCAGCAGCAGCAGGGCGAGGAACAGGCGGATCATGGCGGTCTCCCGAGTAGGGGCTGGAGGCGGAATAGCCGCCTAGATCCCCTGCGTATATCCCGCGCAGGCTTGGGCGGTGCCGCCGCGATAGCCGCGCATCAGCGCCTCCTGGCGCTGGGCCGAGCTGCCGTGGGTGAAGCTTTCGGGCACGACCCTGCCCTGCGTGGCGCGCTGCAGCGTGTCGTCGCCGATCGCCGCGGCGGCGCGCATCCCCTCTTCGAGGTCGCCGGGCTCCATCGCGCTTTGCTCGCGCGACGCCCAGACGCCGGCATAGCAATCGGCCTGCAGCTCCATCCGCACCTGGATCGCATTGGATTGCGCCTCCGACGCGCCCGATTGGGCGTTGCGGACGCGCTCCTCGATGCCGGTCAGGGTCTGGACGTGGTGGCCGACCTCGTGGGCGACGACATAGGCCTGGGCGAAGTCGCCGGGCGCGCCGTAGCGCCGCGAGAGCTCGTCGAAGAAGCTGGTGTCGAGATAGATGCGGCGGTCGGCGGGGCAATAGAAGGGCCCCATCGCCGAATCGGCGGCGCCGCAGGCCGAAACGCCGCTGCCGGGATAGAAGACCAGGGTCGGCGGCGCATAAGTTGAGCCCTGCCCCCGCAGCAGCTCGGTCCAGCGGTCCTCGGTCGAGGCGAGCACCTGGCACGGGAAGCGCCGCGCCGGATCGGCCGAACAGGCGGTCCCGCCCCTCGCCTCGACGCCGGCGGAAGGGGCGCCGCTCTGGCCGCCGTCCATCAGGCCGAGCGGATTGCCGCCGAGGAAGAACATCACGGCGAGCAGCACGACCACCCCGCCGATGCCGAAGCGGCTGAAGACGAGGCCGAGCAGCATCGCGCCGCCGCCGCCGCCGCCGCCGCCGAAGCCGAACCCGCCGCCGCTCTGGCTCTCGACATTGTCGCTCGTCCTGCGCCCGCCGAACCGCATGGCCGTTCCTCCTCTGCTGCCGCTCCAACCGTTGCCGGCCCGCCGGGTTGCATTCGCGCCGCCGCGGCGCGAAAGGAATGGCCCGACTTGAAAGGCAGTTCATGTTCCTGACCGGCAAAAGCGCGCTCGTCACCGGCTCGACCTCGGGCATCGGCCTCGCCATCGCCCGCGCGCTCGCCGGCGAAGGGGCGAAGGTGACCCTGAACGGCTTCGGCGATCCCGGCGAGATCGCCCGGCTCCGCGCCGAGCTCGACGCCGACTACAGCGACGCCGACCTCACCGATCCGGCGGCGATCGCGGCGATGATGGAAGCGGCCGGCCCGCTCGACATCCTCGTCAACAATGCCGGCACCCAGCATGTCGCGCCGATCGATGCGTTTCCGCCGGAGAAATGGGACCTGATCCTCGCTCTCAACCTCAGCGCTTCGTTCCACACGATCCGGCTCGCCTTGCCGGCGATGAAGGCGAAGGGCTGGGGCCGGATCGTCAACACCGCCTCGGCGCACAGCCTCGTCGCCAGCCCCAACAAATCCGCCTATGTCGCCGCCAAGCACGGTATCGCCGGGCTCACCAAGACGGTGGCGCTGGAGGCGGCGGCGAGCGGCGTCACCGTCAATTGCATCAGCCCCGGCTATGTCTGGACGAGCCTGGTCGAAAACCAGATTCCCGACACGATGAAGGCGCGCGGCCTCACCCGCGAGCAGGTGATGAACGACGTCCTCCTCGCCGCCCAGCCGACCAAGAAGTTCGTCACCGTCGACCAGGTCGCCGCTTTGGCATTGTTCCTCTGCCGCGACGAGGCGAGCGCGATCACCGGCGCCAACCTCAGCATGGACGGCGGCTGGACCGCGCAATAGCCCTCAGTACCAGGTGAATTCGGCGAGCGGCAGTTGCAGCCTCCGCGCGACGCGGTCGAGCGCCGCGCGCACCGCCGGCCGCTCGCGCAGCGCGCGCATCCGGGCGGCGCGCGAACCGGGCTCGGGAGGGTCGCGGTCGAGCGCGAACTCCTGGAACTCGAGCGCCAGCATCGTGCCGTTCGGATCCTCCAGCCGACGGATCAGCAGCGCCTCGGCCGCCGCTGAGTCGCCGAGGCAAAGGTGGGCGCGGCCCAGCGCCGCCGGATTGTCCTCGCCTGCCGCGCGCATCCTCGCCAGCACCGGCGCGGCTTCGGCGGCGCGGTCGAGGCCGGCAAGGGCGCAGACGATGCCGGAAGAAATCCACATCTTGCCATAGGCATTGGCCCGATTGGCGTGATCGCGCTCGATTTGACGGGCATAGTCGAGCGCCTCGGCGTCCAGGCCGGACTCCGACAAGAAGGCGATATGGTTGATGTAGACGCCGATCAGCTCGCCATTGACGGTGAGCGGCACCGCGACGAGCCGGCGGTCGAGGGCGAGCGCCTCGTCCTTGCGACGCAGCGCGTGGAGGATGCCGACCGCCTGGTCGATCAGCCAGATGCCGTTCGTGCCGGCCGATACCGTGGCCGCGACGTCCCGGGTCATCGGTTCGACCAGCGTCCACGCCTCGGCATTGCGCCCGACGGCGCGCAAGTAGCGCGCCCTCGCCAGCAGGTGATCGACGCTGGGCGCGCGCACCGCGACCGCGTCGGCCGTCACGCGATCCTCCTCCGCCAGGGCTTCGCGCAGCATGGCCAGCCGATCGCGGTCGGCTCCGATCACCGCGTCGTAGCGCCGCAGCAGGATCAGCGGCAGGACCGCGGATGGGGTCCTCAGCAACCCGACCATCGCCGCCGCGCCACCGACATCGCCCTGGTCGAGACGGTCGTCGAGCAGCATCATGCGCAGATCGTCGCCCGCGACTCGATCGGAATCGCCCGGCCAGCCAATCCTCAGCAGCGCCGCGGCGAGCCGCACGCGCAGCGGCCGGAAGGCGTCGCCGCCAAGCCGCCCGAACATCGCCCTCGGGGCGTCGGCGCCAAGCTGCCGGCGCAGCTCCGCCCAGCCGACGCCGCGGACGTGCCGGCTCGCCCCTTCCAGCACGTCGACCGCGCGCGCGGTGTCCTCGAGGATCAGGGCGCTCCACCAGGCGTCGACATTGGGCTGGACCGAGGACGGGCCGGCGCGCACGAGCCGGTCGATGCCGGCCTGCGCTTCGTCCCGGCGTCCCAGCGCGGCCAGCGCGAGCAGCCTCATGCCCAGCCGGTCCATCGCCCGGGAGGGCAGCTCCGCCTCGTCGGCGTCGAGCGTATCGAGGTGGCGCAATATCGCTTCGGCATAGGCCCGGTCGCGCACGAGCCGGGGCATGTCGAACGATTCGAGCGCCGCCCGCGCCGCCTCGCCGGCATCGGCCCCGGTCTGCATTCCCGGCTGGGCGCCGGCCGGCTGGGCCGCCGCCGGGCTCGCCAGCAGCAGCGCCGCCAGGCATGAGCCGAGCTGAACCCCAAATCTCGTTCGGCGGCCGCGATTCATGCCAAAAGGCTTAGCGCGGCCCGCGGTCGAGACAAGCGCCGGTTCGGCCGCGCGGCGATTCGAATCGCCCGAGATCGGGCGATCATCGGCCGATCGTCAGGCAATCATCACTTCCTCATCCTCCCGCCCCAGGCGCTGCGCGGTCATTTTCCGATGCGAGCCGGGGCGCTTGTGCTCCGGCCGCTCGAGGAGAATGACGATGATCCGCACCGCTCTTTCCGCCGCCCTGTTCGCCGCTGCGATCGCCGCCGCGCCGGCCTCGGCCTTCGCGCCGCCGTCAAGCCAGCCGGTCAGCTATGCCGGCCTCGATCTGTCGCGGCCCGCCGACGCCGCGCGGCTGCGCCGGCGCATCGCCGCCGCGCTCGAAAATGTCTGCGGCAGCTACGCCACCTCCGAATCCTGGGAGGAACGCGAGATCGCGCGCTGCCGCGCCGGCGCCCGGGCCGCGGCCGACGCCCAGCTCGCCGGCCTGACCGGACGCGCCGTCCAGGTTGCCGCCGCCGGGCGCTGACCGGCGGGGGGCGACTGTTCAAGCCGGCGCGCCCGCGATAGACTCCGCCCCGCCTGCCTTCGCCCGGCAGGCGGGAGCGGGGGAGGCGCCCATCGCCGACAGGGTCGACCTTGCGAAGGCGGCGGCATTCCGCATCGGCCGGCTCGGCATCCATCCGGCGACGCGCGAGATCGTCCGCGACGACGGCGCGCGCGAGGTGGTCGAGCCGCGCGTCATGCAGGTGCTGGTGATGCTCGCCGGCGCCGGGGGCGCCATCGTCAGCCGCGACGACCTGACCGAAGGCTGCTGGGAAGGGCGCGTCGTCGGCGAGGATGCGATCAACCGCGTGATCTCGCGGCTGCGCAAGGTCGCCGACGGGATCGGCGCCGGCTCGTTCCGCATCGAGACCGTCACCAAGGTCGGCTACCGGCTCGCCCGGCCCGGCGATCCGCCCGCCGCCGAGGCGGCGATCGCCGGCATCGCGCCGCGCCGCCCGAGCCGCCGCCTCGTCCTTGCCGGCGGCGCCGCGGCGGCGGCCGGAGCGGCGGCAGCGGCGGGCTTCTGGCTGTGGCCGCGGCCGCGCCCGGGCGGGCCGCCCGACGAGGTCGCGCCCTTGATGGCGCAGGCGGGCGTCGCGCTCCGCCAGGGCACGGTCGAGGGCAACAACCAGGCGCTCGGCCTGCTCCGCCAGGTGGTCGCGCAGAGTCCCGATTATGCGGACGGCTGGGGCGCGCTCGGGCTCGGCTACGCTTATGCCTTTTACGGCCGCGGCGCCCGCAACGATCCCGGCGCCGCGCTCCGCGCCCGCGCCGCCGCCGCCCGCGCGACCGAGCTCGATCCGCACAATCCCTATGCGATGGCGGCGCTCGCGACGCTGCAGCCGCAAATGGGCACCTGGCGCCAGCGCGAGGCGATCCTCAGATCCGGCCTTTCCGGCCATGCCGACAACGACGTCCTGCTGCAGCAGCTCGGATTCGTGCTGGGCCAGGTCGGGCGCTACCGCGAGGGGGCGGCGCTGCTCGACCGGGCGGTCCGGCTGCCGCCGCCGACCCCCACCATCCTCTACACCCATATCGTCATGCTGTGGGGGGCGGAGCGGCTCGAGGATGTCGATCAGGCGCTGGCGCGGGCGCTGGCCCTGTTCCCGACCCATTTCGCGCTCTGGTTCGCCCGCTTCTACACCTTCCTGTTCACCGGCCGCGCGCGCCAGGCGGCGCAGTGGTGCGACAACGTCCAGGGCCGCCCGACCGGCATTCCCGAGAGCGAGTTCGCGATCATAGCGGGGATCGCCGGGGCGATGGTCTCGCGACGCCCGGAGGAAATCGAACGTGCGCTCGCCGCCAGCTTCGCGGCCGCGCACCACGGCTCCGGCCATGCCGAGAATTGCATCCAGCACGCCTGCGGCCTCGGCGATGTCGACATGGCCTTCACCGTCGCCGACGCGCTCTATTTCGGCCGCGGCTTCGATCCCGGCGAGATCCGCTTCAACGAAGAGGCGGCGACCTACACGCGCTATTCCGACCGCCGGACCTATTTCCTGTTCCTGCCGCATGTCGCGCCGATGCGCGCCGACCCGCGCTTCGCCGCGCTGACCCGGCGCCTCGGCCTCGACCTTTATTGGTCCGAAAGCGGAGTCCCTCCCGATTTCCGCCGCTAGAAATAAGGAGGCGGGAGCGGCTAGAAGCGGCGCGTGCGCCGCTCCCTCGCCCTCGCCCCGCTTGCCGCCCTCGCCCTTTGCGGCTGCGCCGCCTCGCGCGACGTGGTCGCGCCGCCCACCGCCGAACGGCCGAACGACAGCTGGCGGGTCCTCGCCACCGACGACGATCGCTCCCGCCTCAGGCGCTGGCGCGAGGCCTGGGTCGATGCCCTCGCCAGGGCCCGCGCCGCCGGCCATGGCGACGAGATCGCCCGCGAAGGCGCCTTGCTCGAGCCCGACGCCGCGCTCGCCGGCGCCCGGCTCCCGCCCGGCGACTATCGCTGCCGAACGATCAAGCTCGGCGCGCGCGCGGCCGGCGGCGCCGATTACAGCGTCAACCCGACCCGCTTCTGCCGGGTGCGGGCGAACGGGACCCGGCTTCGCTTCACCCGCATCGACGGCCCGCAACGGCCGATCGGCGTGCTGTTTCCGGACAATGGCCGGCGGCTCGTCTTCCTCGGCACGCTCCAGCTCGGCGACGAAGCGCTTGCGCTCCGCTACAGCCGCGATACCGAGCGCGACATGGCCGGACTGGTCGAGCGGGTCGGCGAGGATCGCTGGCGGCTCGTATTGCCCTATCCCCATTTCGAATCCCTGCTCGACGTGATCGAGCTTGTTCCCAACCGATGAGGTCCCTCCGATGCGACGCAAAATCCTCGCCGCCATGCTATTGGCCTCGTTCATGACCGCGCCCGCGCCAGCCCAGGAGCTCCGCCAGGCGATCGGCCGCGACCTGCCCGAGCTGATGGCGCTCTACCGCGACCTCCACGCCAATCCCGAGCTGAGCATGCAGGAGACGCGCAGCGCCGCGCGCATGGCGGAGGAGGCGCGCCGCGCGGGCTTCACCGTCACCACCGGGGTCGGCGGCACCGGCGTCGTCGCGGTGATGGAGAACGGCCCCGGGCCGGTGCTGCTGCTGCGCGCCGACATGGACGCGCTGCCGGTCGAGGAGCAGACCGGCCTTGCCTTCGCCAGCCGCGCGCGCGGGACCAGCCTCGCCGGGGTCGAGAGCGGGATCATGCACGCCTGCGGCCACGACACCCATATGACCACCTGGGTCGGCACGGCGCGGCGGCTGGCGGCGATGCGCAGCCAGTGGTCGGGCACGCTCGTCATGATCGCCCAGCCCGGCGAGGAGATCGGCGCCGGCGCCAAGGCGATGCTCGACGACGGCCTGTTCACCCGCTTCCCGCACCCGACCCACGCCATCGCCTTTCACGATTCGGCGAGCCTGCCGGCCGGCGTGATCGGGATCACCAGCGGCCCGGCGCTGGCCAATGTCGATTCGGTCGACATCCTGGTGCGCGGCGTCGGCGGCCACGGCGCCTATCCGCACACCACCCGCGATCCGATCGTGCTCGCGAGCCGGATCGTCTCGACGCTGCAGACGCTGGTCAGCCGCGAATTGAATCCGCTCGACAGCGCCGTCGTCACCGTCGGCAGCTTCCACGGCGGCACCAAGCACAACATCATCTCGGACGAGGCGCGGCTGCAGCTGACCGTGCGCAGCTTCACGCCGGCGGTGCGCCAGCAATTGCTCGACGGCATCCGCCGAATCGTCCGCGGCGAGGCGCTCGCCGCCGGCATCGCCGAGGACCGGATGCCGACGGTCACCGTCCGCGACGCCGAGTTCACCCCGGCCACGGTCAATACCGACGCGCTGACCCAGAGCACCGCCGCTTTGTTCCGGTCCCATTTCGGCGAGGCGCGGGTGGAGCGGAGCCAGCCGGTGATGGGCGGCGAGGATTTCAGCCGCTACCACCTCGCCGATCCCCGCATCGAGAGTCTGATCTTCTGGGTCGGCGGGGTTCCCCGGGCGCGCTGGGACGCGGTCCAGGGCGACGTCGCCCGCCTCCCCTCGCTGCACAGCCCGTTCTGGGCGCCCGAGGCCGAGACGGTGATCGCCACCGCGACCGAAGCGATGACGGTCGCGGCGATGGGGGTGCTCGGGAGGCGTTAGCTCGATACGTCATCCTGACGAAAGTCAGGACCCATGAACACGGAAGCGGAAGGCTTGCACCGTCCGCGTTCGTGGATGCTGAATCAAGTTCAGCATGACGGAATAGGACGGAATGTGGTGGCTGGCGCCGATCCGCCTTTTGACCGATAAGGGGGCGGGAGGGCGACATGAGCTGGAAATTCCTCGCCGCCGCGGCCCTGGCCGGAACCGTGCTGCTCACGCCGGCGCGCGCCCAGGACGCGGGCACCTATCAGGTCCGCAACGACACCCGCCAGACCTTGCGCTGCGGCCTGCGGCGCGAGCACGGCTCCAGGATCGACGTGTTCGTGCTGCGGCCGCAGGAGAATTGGCGGCTGGCGGTCTCGAGCCTCGCCGCGCGGGTGCTGCGCTGCGACATCAACCGCATCCCGCTCAACGTGCGGATCAGGCCCAATGTCGCTTATCGGCTGGTGGAGGAGCACACGACCGGCATGGTCGTCCTGCGCATCGCCGGCGGGCGCTAGTGCGCCGCCGCCTCGGCGCCCCAGACGGCGCGTAGCCGGGCGTCCTTGCCGCAGCCGCGGCGGTAGAGGCCGTAATGGGTCGGGTTCCGCCGCGCATAATCCTGGTGATAGGCCTCGGCCGGGTAGAAGGGAGCGGCGGCGCGCACCGGCGTCACCACATGGCCGTGCAGGATCCGGTTCGCCTCGGCCACGGCCGCCTCGGCGGCGCGGCGCTGGGCGACATTGCGGGCGAAGATCGCGGTCCGGTAATTGTCGCCCCGGTCGCAGAACTGGCCGCCGGGATCGGTCGGGTCGATCGTCCTCAGGAAGCGGCGGACGAGCTGGCCATAGCCGATCCGGGCCGGATCGAAGGTCACCCGCACCGCCTCGACATGGCCGGTCCGCCCCGTCGTCACCTGTTCGTAGGTCGGATTGGCGAGACGGCCGCCGGTATAGCCCGACACCGCCTCGACGACGCCCGGCACCGCCTCGATGTCGCGCTCGGCCGACCAGAAGCAGCCGCCGGCGAAGATCGCGATCTCCGTGCGCGCCGGCCGCGGCCGCGCCTGCTCGGCGCTGCTCTGGCCGCAGGCGGCGAGCAGCAGGACGGCAAGGAGGAAATGCCTGGTCATAGCGCGTCCAATCGTTCCACCTGATCGGGAGTCAGCTCCAGAGTCAGCACGCCGAGCAGCTCCTCGAGCTGGGCGAGGCTGGTCGCGCTGGCGATCGGCGCGGTGACTCCGGGCTGGGCGGCGAGCCAGGCCAAAGCGACCTGGGCGGGCGTGGCGCCGGCCTCGGCGGCGATGTCGTCGAGCGCGGCGAGGATTCGAAACCCGCGCTCGTTCAGATAGGCGTCCATGCGGGGGCCGCGGACGCTCTTGGCCTTGTCGGCGGCGGAGCGGTACTTGCCGGTGAGGAAGCCCGAGGCGAGGCCGAAATAGGGCAGGACGCCGAGGGCCCGGTCGATGCAGAGCTCCTGGAGCGCGCCTTCGAACCCGTCGCGCGCCATCAGATTATATTCGGGCTGCAGCACTTCGTAGCGCGGCAGCCCCGCGCGCGCGGAAAGGTCGAGCGCCTCGGCGAGCCGATCAGCGCCGTAATTGGAGGCGCCGAGCGCGCGCACCTTGCCCGCCGCGACCAGCCGGGCGAACGCCGCCAGCGTCTCCTCGAGCGGCGTCGCCGGATCGTCCTTATGCGCGTAATAAAGGTCGATCGTCTCGATCCCGAGCCGTTTCAGCGACGCGTCGGCGGCGCGCTCGATCTCGGCGGCGGCGAGGCCGGCGTCGTAGCCGACCTTGGTCGCGATCAGCACGCCTTTTTGCCCGCCGCGCCGCTTCAGCCATTCGCCGAGCAGGCTCTCCGATTCGCCGCCGACATGGCCGGGCACCCATTTCGAATAGACGTCGGCGGTGTCGATCATCGTCCCGCCCGCCTCGGCGAAGCGGTCGAGGATTCGGAACGCCTCGGCGCCCTTGGCGGTGAAGCCGAACACGTTGCCGCCGAGCACGAGGCGCGGCGTTTCGAGCCCGCTCCCGCCCAGTGGCCTCAGAGCCATTGGTCGCGCCCCTCGTCCCTGAGCGCCTCGACCGCCTCCTTGACCCGCTGGCTCTGCGCCCGGGGCACGATCAGCACCGCGTCCGCGGTCGCGATCACGACCAGGTCCTCGACCCCGATCGCCGCGACCAGCGGCCCCTCCGAGCGGATCAGGCAATTGCGGGCGTCGAGGGCGAGCACGTCGCCGGCGAGCGCGTTGCCGGCCTCGTCGCACGCCGAAACCTGGTGGAGCGATTCCCAGCTGCCGACGTCGGACCAGCCGATCGCGACCGGCACCACCGCCACCTTTTCCGCGTTCTCCATCACCGCATAGTCGATCGAGAGCGACGGCGCGGCGGCGAAGGCGGCGGCGTCGGGATGGATTCGGCGCCCGTCGCGGCGCGCCCCGGCCATCGCCGCCTGGGCCGCCGCGGCGATTTCGGGCGCATGTTCGGCGAGCGCGGCCAGATAGGCGCCCGCGCGCATCAGGAAGATGCCGCCGTTCCAGTCGTGGCGGCCGCCGGCGGCATAGCGCCCGGCGGTCGCCGCGTCGGGCTTCTCGACGAAGCGCACCGCCCGGTGCACGCCCTCGCCCAAAGCCGGCCCGCGCTCGATATAGCCGTAGCCGGTCTCGCCGCGCTCGGCCTTCATCCCGAAGGTGACGAGCCAGTCCCGCTCGGCGAACGGCAGCGCGCGGCGGACCGCCTCGCGAAAGCCGGCGGCATCCGCGATCAGGTGGTCGCTCGGCAGCACCAGCAGGATGTCGTCCGGGTCCGCGGCCAAAGCGGCGAGCGCGATCGCCGGCGCGGTGTTCTTCGCCTCGGGCTCGAGGATCAGGCCGCCGATCCCGGGCAGGGCCGCCTCGATCGCGTCGGCATGGCCCGCGGCGGCGACCAGCAAAGGGGCCGAGAACAGGCCCTCCTCGGCGACCCGCGCCGCGGTGACGCCGAGCATCGAGCCGGCGCCGAGCAGATCGAGCATCTGCTTCGGCCGGGCCCCGCGCGACAGCGGCCACAGCCGCGTGCCGGAACCGCCGGACAGGATGACGGGAATGATCGGCCAAGCGGGGGCGTCGGTCATCCGCCACCCCTAGCCGTCCCCGGGGCGGGTACGAAACCCCCTTTTGGAACCCGGCTGCTTGTTCGGGCGCTTAAGCCGTTAGGATGCCGATCTTCTTCGCCCTTCCGGCCCGCGCCGCGCCCGATCCGCCGGGCCTGATCCTGAGCGCCGCCCAGGCCGCCGCCCAGCGCGGCGCGCGCAGGCGATGAGGCGGCGCGGCGCCCGCTCCCGGCGCGCGCTGATCGGCGGGGGCTTCCTGGCCCTGCTGGTCGTGCTGATCGCCGGCCTGTCGATCAAGAGCTACCGCACGCCGCCGGCGGCGCCGCCGGCCGCGCTCGAACGGATCGGCGAGAAGAATCGCGACGCCGCGACCCGCGCCGCCGCCCATCAGCGCGCCGAATCCGCCGCCAGCGCCAATGCCGCCGACCGCCGGATCGAGGCCGAGGAGAATGGGGCCAGCGCCAACGCGCTCTAGCGGCGTTCGAACAGCCAGACCCGGATCGCGCTGGCGAGGTTGGGCGGATCCGGCGCCTCGATCCGCTCGGCGTCGATCCGCGCGACCAGCGCGCTCACCGGCAGCCCCTCCGCTTCGGCCGCCGCGCGCAGGGCGTCCCAGAAGGCCGGCTCGAGGCTGATCGAGGTCGCGTGCCCCGCGATCATGATCGAGCGCTTGACGGGTCCCATGCGTCCTCCCGAGGGAGGGGGACAGTCCCTGAAGGGACAGTCCCCGGCGTCGAAAGGGACTGTCCCCGCATGGGGACTGTCCCCGTCCTCAATACATATGCTGGCCGCCGTTGATGGAAAGCGTCGAGCCGGTGATGAAGCCGCCCTGCTCGGAGCAGAGGAAGGTGACGCCGCGGGCGATCTCCTCGGCCTTGCCGAGCCGCCCGACCGGGATCTTGGCGACGATCTTCTCGAGCACGTCGGGCGGCACCGCGGCGACCATCTCGGTGTCGATATAGCCGGGCGCGATCGCGTTGACGGTGATGCCGGCGCGCGCGCCCTCCTGCGCGAGCGCCTTGGTGAAGCCGTGGATGCCCGATTTGGCGGCGGCATAATTGACCTGGCCGTACTGGCCCGCCTGGCCGTTGATCGAGCCGATATTGACGACGCGGCCATATTTGCGCTCGTTCATCCCGTTCCACACCGCCTTGGCCATGTTGAAGCAGCCGCCCAGATTGACGTCGATCACCTCGTCCCAGGCCTTGCGCTCCATCCTCTTCATCGTCCCGTCGCGGGTGATGCCGGCATTGTTGACGAGCACGTCGACCGGGCCCAGCTCGGCCTCGACCTGCGCCACCCCGGCGATGCAGGCGTCGTAATCGGAGACGTCCCATTTGTAGGACCTGATGCCGGTGCGCTCGGTGAACTCGCGCGCCTTCTCCTCGTTGCCGCCATAATTGGCGGCGACGGCGACGCCCTCGTCGCGGAGCGCGATGCTGATCGCCTCGCCGATGCCCCTCGTCCCGCCGGTGACGATCGCAACCCGTGCCATGAGCCTCTCCTTTGTCCTGTCCGTGGGGGAGGCCTTATTGCGGGGGCAGCCAACCTTCAAGCTCGCGCGCCAGGAGGGCGCGCAGCATCATCATGCCGGGGGCGCCGTCGTTGAGGCAGGGCAGATAGGCGAAATCCTCGCCGCCGGCGGCGCGGAAGGTGTCGCGGCCCCTTATCGCCAGCTCCTCGAGCGTCTCGAGGCAATCGGCGGCGAAGCCGGGGGCGAAGACCGCGACCCTGGTCACGCCGCGGCCGGGCAGCCCGGCGAGCATCCGATCGGTCGCCGGCTCCAGCCACTTGGCGCGGCCGAAGCGGGACTGGAAGGCGGTGATGAGCTCGCGCCCGAGCGCCTCCGACAGCAATTCGGCGGTCTTCAGGCAGTGATCGTAATAAGGGTCGCCGCGCGCCCGCGTCCGCGCGGGCATCGAGTGGAAGCTGGCGACCAGTGCCTGCGGCTCGAAATCGAGCCCCGCGAGCGCGTCCGCCAGGCTCTTCTTGAGCGCGGCGATATGGATCGGGTCGTCATGATAGGGCGGCAGCGTTCGGAGCGCGGGCTGGTGGCGCAGGCCGGCGAGATGGGCGAAGGCCGCGTCGAGCGCGGTCGCCGTGGTCGCGGCGCAATATTGCGGGTAGAGCGGCGCGACGAGGATCCGTTCGCAGCCGCGCGCGATCAGCGCATCGATCTTCTCGCCGATCGCCGGCCGGCCGTAGCGCATCGCATGGTCGACGATCACCTCCGGCCCGAACGCGCCGTCGAGCGCCAGCGCCTGGCGCGCGGTGATCGCCGCCAGCGGCGAGCCCTCGTCGGTCCAGACCATGCGATAGGCGCGGGCGGACCTGCGCGGCCGGGTGGCGAGGACGACGCTCCTCAGGATCGGCTGCCAGACCAAAGGCGGGATTTCGACGACCCGGCGGTCGGACAGGAACTCGCCGAGATAGCGCCGGACCGCGCCCGCCTCCGGCGCCTCGGGGGTGCCGAGGTTGACGATGAGGACTCCGACCCCGCCGCTCATCCGCGCGCCCCGATCACGATCGGCAGATTGCGCACGCGCTGGCCGGTCAGCGAGAAATAGGCGTTGGCGACGGCGGGGGCGGCGGTCGGCACGGCGAGCTCGGTGACTCCCCCCGGATCCTCGTCGCTGTCGATGAGCTCGACCGAGACGTCGGGCGAATCGCGCAGGATCGGCAGGCCGTAGGCGGCGATCGTCTGCGCGGTCGGCAGGCCGCGGACGATGTCGAGCGGCCTGCCGGTCGCCGCCGAGATGCCGTGGATCAGGCCGCCCTCGATCTGCTGCTTGACGATCTCGGGATTGACGATCCGCCCGCAATCGACCGCGCAGACCGCGCGCAGCACGCGCAGCCTCTGCTCGCGGCTGACCTCGACCTCGACCAAAGTGGCGACGTGCGAGCCGAACGCGCTGTGGCAGGCGAGGCCCATGCCGCTGCCCGGCGGGCCGCCGTCCCAGCCGCCGATCGAGGCGGCGGTGGTGAGCGCCCGGACCAGGCGGGGATTCTGGCCGAGCAGGGCGATCCGGAACGACAGGGGCTCCATCCCGAGCGTGCGGGCGAGCTCGTCGATGAAGCTTTCGGTGAAGAAGCCGGTGTAGCTGTGCGCGGCGCCGCGCCAATAGCCGGTGGCGATGCCGATATCGGCCGGGACATGGTCGACGGCGAGGTTGGCGATCGCATAAGGCGGCACCGCGCCCGCCACCGCGGCGGCGTCGGGCCGCACCAGCAGGCCGGTGGCGCCGAGCCGCGCCGCGACCTCGGACAGGGTCGTCGGCGCCGCGATCCGCGCCTGCCAGCCCTGGATCCGGCCCTGCGCGACCCAGGCCGTCATCTGCGCCGCCGCGGCCGGGCGGCAGCGGTCGTTCTCGATCTCCTGGATGCGCGGCCAGGTGAGCTGGACGGGGCGCCTCAGGCGCAGGGCGACGATCGCGGCCTGCTCGATCGCGTCGGTCTCGAGCTTGCGGCCGTAGCCGCCGCCGGCGAGCATCGGGTAGAGCGTCACCTGCCCTTCGGCAAAGCCGACCGCTTTGGCGCCGGCGGCGCGGGCGACGCCCGGCGCCTGGGTCGGCGCCCAGATTTCGAGCCGGTCGCCGGTGACGCGCGCGGTCGCGGTCAGCGGCTCGATCGCCGCCGACGGCGCGAGGCCGACCTCATAGCGGGCGCTGATCGGGCTTGCGCCGGGAAAGGCGCCGCCGACGTCGCCCGCCTCGTACAGGCGGTCGCCCTCGCCCGATTCGAGCGCGGCGGCCAGCGCGGCGGCGATGCCGCGGCTGCCGGCGAGGCGGTCGGGGCGACGGAAGCGGGGGTTGATCGCGTCGAGCGCGCGCGCCGCCGCCCACCAGTTGGTGGCGGCGACGGCGGCCCATTCGGGATTGCGCAGCACGGCGAGCGTGCCCGGCACATGGTCGGCGGCTGCCCTGTCGACGGCGACCAGGCGGCTGCCGGGCGGGCCGCTGCGCACCGCCGCATAGACCATGTCGGGCAGGCGCACGTCGCCGGCGAAGCGGGCCGAGCCGTCGATCTTGGCGGGCACGTCGAGCCGGGGCAGCGGCTGGCCCGAGAGGCGGTTGGCGTCGCCGCCGCGAATCGGCAGGTCGGCGGGCAGGGTCAGGCCGGCGGCCTCCTCGGCGAGCGCGGCGAAGGGGATCCGGTCGGCGCCGCGCCAGACGAAGCCGCCATGGGTGTCGAGATCCTGCCAATCGACGTGCCAGCGCCGGGCGGCGGCCATCGAGAGCAAGGCCCGCGCCCCGGCGCCGGCCTCGCGCATCGGCTCCTCGAAGGCGCGGATCGAGGTCGAGCCGGCGGTGATCATCAGCGCCCGGCGGGTGGCGAAATCCCGCGCCGCCCAGCGCCCGACGCCCTCGAGAACGCCGGGCAGCGCGCTGTCCGCGGCCGCCTCGCCGGCGAGCAGCTGGTTGGCGTAGAGCGGCGACAAGGGCGCCGGCTCGACCGCGACCGTGCGCCAGTCGGCGCCGAGCTCGTCGGCGAGCACCTGCGGCAGCGCCGTCCACACGCCCTGGCCCAATTCGGTCTGCGGCACGATCACGATCACCCGCCCGTCGGTGCCGATCTTCAGATAGGCGTTGAACAAAGTCTCGCCGGGCGCGGCGCGGACGTTGGGCGCGTAGCTGCGCGGCCACAGCCGCCAGGCGACGAGCAGGCCGACGCCCGCCCCGCCGCCGACCAGCAAAGTGCGGCGGCTGATCCCCTTTTTCTCTCCGGCGCGCGCCATCCCCCGCCTGTAGAGGCGGGCGCCGGGAGGGGACAGTCCCTTTTCAGGGACAGTCCCCGCCACGGGGACTGTCCCCCCTATGGGGACTGTCCCCCCTATGGGGACTGTCCCCCCGGGGGGGACTGTCCCTCCCTTGCGGCGGCGTGAGAGTCGTGGCACGGACGCGCCATGGCGGCCCGGATCTACCAGCGCGAGAAGAATGCGATGCAGTCGGGCCGCGCGCGCGTCGGCCAGTGGGTGCTGGAGTTCGAATCGGCGCGGGCCAAGCGGCCCGACCCGCTGACCGGCTGGGCCGGCGGCGCCGAGACGGTCGAGCAGCTGCGGCTCGATTTCCCGACGCTCGAAGCGGCGCAGGCCTATGCGATCCGCGAGGGGATCGACGCCCATATCGTCCCCGCCGGCCAGCCGAAGCTCAAGCTCCAGGCCTACGCCGACAATTTCCGCTGAGCCTTTGCGGACCTCGGCAAGCTCGCTGCGTCATCCTGACGAAAGTCAGGACCCATGAACACGGCGACGCCTAGTTCGCGCCGTCCGTGCTCATGGATGCTGAATCGAGTTCAGCATGACGGGGGAGAGCAACAGCAGCAGCTTGACGTCGATCGCGCACCCCTCTTCGCGCTTGCGTGCGACGAAATCCGCGACCTCGCCCAGCTTCACGCGGTGGACGACGATCTCCTCGCCCTCGACGCCGCCGCCGTCGCCGACCCGCGTCAGCCCCTCCGCGCGGAGCAGGGTGAAGCCCTCCGAGGCCATGCCGGGCGAGCTGTGGAAGCGGCCGAGGTCGGCCATCCTCTCGGCGCGGTAGCCGGTTTCCTCCTCGAGCTCGCGGATCGCGGCGGTCTCGGCTTCCTCCTCCTCGGCGCCGTCGCCGATCAGCCCGGCCGGCAGTTCGAGGCAGTTGCGGCCCAGCGGCACGCGATATTGCTCGATCAGGATCACCTCGCCCTCGTCCAGGGCGAGGATCACCGCGGCGCTGATGCCGCGGGTCCGCGCCACATATTCCCATTTGCCGCGCCGTTTGACCGCGAGATATTCGCCCTCCCAGACCGTCTCGTCGGGCGCGTCGGCCTCCGGCCTCATAGGATGATGAGCCGGTCCGGCAGCTCGTTGGGATTGTCGAGCGTCGGCGGCAGGATCCCGGTGAGCACCGCGCCGATCCTGGCGACCGCCCCGGCCATGCCCGCGCCCGTCCGGCCGGCCTTCACCTCGTCGATCAGCGCCGCCATCGCCTCGCCCCAGATTTCGGGCTCGACCTGGTCGGCGATCGCCTTGTCGGCGACGATCTCGGCCCGTCGTTCGGCGAGCGAGAGGTAGAGGAGGACGCCGGTCCGGCCGCGCGTCTTCAGCTCGCAGCCGGTGCGGAACAATTCGACCGCGCGGCGGTGGACTCGGCGGGTCTTGGTGATGCCCGGCGTCAGCGCCAGCCGGAGCGGCTGCCAGGCGAGGATCAGCCGCACGACCAGGAAGGCGGCGGCGAGCTTGGCGAACAGGTAGAGCATCACGATTTCGCGGGTGAGCTCGGGATTCCAGCCGAGGACCAGGCCCGCCGCCCAGTCGATCCAGCCCTGCGGCACGAAGGCGAGCGCCGCCGGCACGAGCAGCATCGCCAGCACCGCATAATGGAGCGCGACGTCGTGATAGGCGTCGGAGCGCGCGGCGATGATGGTGACGATCTCGCCGTCGCTGTCGCGCTCGGCCGCGGCCACCGCCGCCGTGACGAGATCGTGGTCTTCCTGGCTCAGCGCCTGCATCACCATCCTCCCGAAGCGCCGCCGCCGCCGAACGAGCCGCCGCCGCCCGAAAAGCCGCCGCCGCCACCGCCGCCCCAGGAGCTGCCGCCGCCGCTGCCCCACGAGCTGCTGCCGCCGCCCCCCCAGCCGCCGCCGAGGCCCGGGCCCCAGATGATCACCGGTCCGCGCCGGCCGCGGCGGCCGCGATACCGCTTGCCGCCGATGCCGCGCCGGATCAGCGAGAAGATGATGAAGACGAAGACGATCGCCCAGAAGATCAACGGGATGAACGAGCCGGCGCCGCCGCGCCGGCCGCGCGTCTCCGCGGCGGCGCGGACGCGCTGCTCGGCCGCCTCGGGCGGCGCCTGGAGCTGGGCGATGATCGCATCGGCGCCCGCGTTGATCCCGCCCGGATAGTCGCCCTCGCGGAAGCGCGGGCGGATGTCGCGGTTGATGATCTGGCTCGACAAAGCGTCGGTCATGATCCCCTCGAGGCCGTAGCCGACCTCGATCCGCATCTTGCGCTCCTGGACCGCGACGATGAGGATGATTCCGTTATTGGCGCCGCGCTGGCCGATCCCCCAGGCGCGCCCCAGGCCGACGCCATATTCCTCGATCTCGCGGCCCTGCAGGTCGGGAACGGTGACGACCACCAGCTGCCGGCTCGAGGCCTGCTCCAGCGCCTCGAGCTTCGCATTCAGCTCCGCTTCCTGCTGGGGGTTGAGCAGGTCGGCCTGGTCGACGACCCGGCCGGTCAGCGGCGGATAGGTCTGCGCCAGCGCCGGCGCGGCGATCAGCAGCGCGACGAACAGGACGAAGCTCCGGATCATGGCCCGCGGCCGCCCGACGCAGCCGCTACTGGCCGTTGCCGAAGCTGACCGTCGGCGCGCGCTGGGCGCCCTCCTCCGCCTGGAACGGGGTCATCGGCCGGCTGCCGTAGATGACCCGCGCCCCGATCACCGAGGGGAAGGTCCGGATCTCGGTATTATAGGCCTGGACCGCCTCGTTATAGTCGCGGCGGGCGACGGCGATCCTATTCTCGGTCCCTTCGAGCTGCGACTGGAGCGCCATGAAATTCTCGTTGGAGCGCAGCTCGGGATAGGCTTCCTGGAGCCGCTGCAGCGGGATGATCGTCGCGGAAAGCCGGCCCTGGGCCTCGGCGAAGCGCTGCATCGCGGCGGGATCGGTGAGCTGATCGGGGGTGACCTGGATCCGGGTCGCGTTCGCCCGCGCCTCGGTGACCGCGGTCAGCACGTTGCGCTCCTGCGCGGCATAGCCCTGGACGGTGGCGACGAGGTTCGGGATCAGGTCGGCGCGGCGCTGATACTGGCTCTGGACGTCCGCCCATTTCGCCTTGGCATTCTCCTCGGCGGTCGGGATCGAATTGACCCCGCAGGCGGTGAGGATCAGGACGAAAGGCATCAGCACGGCAAGGACGACGCGGCTACGGGTGCGGTTCATAGTTGAGCCCCTCCCTTCAAATCGGGCGGGGACGGAGGTAAGCATTCTCTTTCGGCTCCGCAACGGGGAGGCAGGAATATGCTCGGGGAGTTTCGGGATTTCATCGCGCGCGGCAACGTCCTCGACCTCGCGGTCGCGGTCATCATCGGCGCCGCCTTCGCCACCATCGCCACCTCGCTGACCGAGGACATCATCATGCCGGCGGTCGGCGCGCTCTTCGGCGGGCTCGATTTTTCGAGCTATTTCGTGATGCTCGGCCCGGTGCCCGAGGGCTATCGCGGCTCGCTCAGCGACTATGCCGCGCTGAAGGCGGCCGGGGCGCCGGTGCTCGGCTGGGGCCAGTTCGTCACCGTCGTCATCAACTTCATCATCCTCGCCTTCATCATCTTCCTTTTGATCAAGATGGCGAACCGGATGATGGTGAAGAAGGAGGCGCCCGCCGAACCCGCCGCCGATCCCGCCGAATTGGTCCTGCTGCGGGAGATCAGGGACGAGCTTCGCAACCGCCCCTGACCGTCATCCCGAAGGCCGGGATCTCAGGACAGGAAGTCACGGCCGTCTCCACGAGACCCCGGCCTGCGCCGGGGTGACGGCCTGTCGGGCCGTCACTTCACATTAAGGCGCGAATTCCTATATAAGGTCCTGCCGGTTTCGGCCGGCTATGGCGATAAACTGCGGCGTGTCATAGGCGCAGCGGACCCGGGGGCAGTACCCGGCGGCTCCACCACAATCGGCCCCAATGGCCGGTTCTGACGGGGCCGAACCAGGATCGACGTGTGTTGAAAAGCGCTGTTTTCGCCCGGGCTGAGTAACCCGTTAAAGGCTCAAAACCACAAGTGCCAACGACAACGAGGCGCTCGCAATTGCCGCGTAACGAGGTCCTCACGGACTGAGTTACAAGGACAAAAGCGCGGTTCGGGCCGCACCGGGCAACAGAAGCGGCGACCAGCGGTACGGGGGACACCGGGCAACAGAAGTCCCCCACCTTTCCTGAACCGTCACCCCAGCGCAGGCTGGGGTCCATGCGGACTCAGCATGGATTCCATGATGGGGCTGCCCCGTCCCCCGGACGGGGCGATGGGGGCCCCATCATTTCGCTGGAATGACGTCAAGAGGGGAACATGTTAGGTCCCGCCGCGATTGATCCGCGTGAAGGGAGCCCGCCCATGAAAACCGCCCTCATGATCCTCGCGCTGGCCGCGCCGATCGCCGCCTGCTCGCGCCAGGCCGAGGATTCGGTCGCCAATTCGTTCGACCGCACCGAGAATGCGATCGAGAACACCGCCGCGACGCTCGAGGCCGAGGCCGAGAACGCGACCCGGAGCGCCGCCGCCGCGCTCGACGCCCAGGCCAACGAGCTCGCCAACCGCGCCGAGGCGGTCGAGAAGGCCGCGACCACCAACACGGCGACCACCAACAGCGCGAAATAGGAGCCGGGGACAGCCTATCCGACTGTCCCCTCCCCTGACGCTTCGCCTGTCACCCAATGAGCCCGCGCCTTCCCTTCCTCTCCCTGCTCGCCGCGGCGCTGGCGCTGGCGGGCTGCGCCGGGATGGTGCGCGAGCGCATCTACCGGCCCGAGCCGATCGCCGCCGATCGCCCGGCCTGGCAGGGCGCCGCGCCGCGGCCGGTCTCGGCCCGGACCGCGGACGGCCTCGTCCTCCACGGCTATTACTGGCCGCCCGCCGCGGGTTCGCGCGACATCCTGATCTTCTTCCACGGCAATGCCGGCAACCGCGAGACCGCCGCCAGGATGGCCGAGCCGCTGGCCCGGCACGGCGCCGGCCTGCTCGTCGCGTCGTACCGCGGCTATGGCGGCAATCCGGGACGGCCGAGCGAGGCCGGCCTCATCGCCGACGGCGCCGCCTTCGCGGCGCTGGCGCGGCAACTGCAGGGCGAGGGCCGGCTCTACCTCGTCGGCTGGTCGCTGGGCGGCGCCGTCGCGCTGCAGCTGGCCGGGCGCATCCCGGTGGACGCAGTGGCGACCCTGGGCGCGTTCAGCCGCCTCGCCGACGCCGCCCCCGCCGCGGCGCGCCCGTTCCTGCCCGACCGGTTCGACAATCTCGCCGCGATCGGCCGCGTCGCCGCGCCCGTCTATCTGTTCCACGGCACCAGCGACGAAGTCGTCCCTTATGCCCAGGCGGCGCGGCTGCGGGCGGCCTCGGGCGGCCGCGCGACGATCGTCACCATAGCGGGCGGCGGCCACCGCCCCGATCTCGCCCGGCTCGCCGACACGATCTGGCAGGCGCTCGAAGGGCGCGGGGGCCGATAGGGGACGGCCGACCCGACTGTCCCCTCCTTCAGGCGCTGACCCGAAGGCCGCGCCGCTCCCATTCGCGCCGGTCCCTGTCCTTGTCGGCCGCGTTCGCCGCGCGCGCGGTCGCGATCGCCCGGAGCTTCCTCAGGATGGAGCCGCGCACCTCGTCGAGGGTGCGCGGCCGCCGCCACGCCCCCGGCGCCTTGCCCAGCCCCTCCACCTGGTGCTTGTGCATGTGCATGAGGTGGATCGCCTGGTCGACGTTCATCGGCCCGAGCGGCTCCTCGGGCGGCAGGTCGCAGGTGCCGAGCAATTGCTCCGCGGCCTGGTCGAGCGCCACTTCGATCCGCCGGTAGGCCACCTCGATCGCGGCGTCCCAGCGCGCCATGAAGCCCGGCCAGCGCTGGCGGTGCGCATAAGCCGAGGCCGCCGTCATCCCGACCGCCGCGCAGGCCGCCTTGACGTTGCAGGTCGCCGCCAGCACGGCGAGAAACCGGTCCTCGACCCGCGGCGTCCACTGCTTCAGCCGCGCCCGCGCGATCTGGACGCGCTTGCCCCCGCCGGACCCGCCGGTGCCCTTCACCACCAGCTCCTCGCCGTCGAGATGCCCCCAGCCGCGCGGGGGTCGGTTCGACCCCCGAGTGCCCCGGACCCGATCCGGGGCCCAGGTCAAAGACTCTTTCGCCGCCTTAATGGCCGCCTCCAGCTCGCGCCGGAATTCGGGATCCTCGGTGCGATGCAGCTGCACCCACGACCGCGACACTTTGGCCCGCTCCGCCGCGATCGTCTGGTTGCCCGTCTCGCGCACCGCTTTCAGAAAAGCCGCCCGCCGTTGCGGGCTCATCCTGTGACTCATCTCGCCCCTCCGCTCATCCTGAGGAGCGGTGAGCCTGACGAACCGCGTCTCGAAGGACGCGCTGGGCTGGTTTTTTGGGACATATCGGACTCCTCTCCCGCGTCCTGAGCCTAGCCGCTCGCGCGACGGCTGGACGCGATTGGCGGCATTAGCGACTCACGTGCGGAACAAAAGAAGATCATAAGTCGGATTGACCGCGCTGAAAACCCCTCAGTGTGATTGGGGGTACAGGTGGCCTTGCCCAATTACATGTGTCTGCGACCACAGCCCTCGCTCGCTATTTGGTAGACCTGCCTTTCTTGGATGCCTTACCCCTTTCGGCGGCAAGTGATTTTAAACTCATTCTTTGGGGCTTCGATTGCTCTTCCTCTTCCTCTTCTACGATGAGACTGCCGCCGTCGTCGATATTATCCAAGTCAAAGGCGCCGACCTCGTTGGCGCGGATCACCAGCGCTTGCCACTTTTTCTCTTGGATTTGGTCTTTGAGGTAAGCCCGCTTAATCACATGATACGGATTGTAGAAGATAGCATATGAAAGATCACCGAGCGGCCCCGGCTTCAGACCAATAAACTCCAAATCCGCGAGTCTCCGAACTCGATCCTTCCACGTTCGCAGCGCTCTCTGCCCCTCGAATCCCGCGTGAAAGGCCATCTCCTCCGGTCTGTTCAGCGTCAGAAACTGCTCATCTCTGAGGCGGGCCCACATTTCGAAGTAGGCGCGACTCACGGGAAATCCTTTCCCCGATAGATCGTCCATGATGCTCATCATCAAGGGCATAAGGCGGGGAACTGCGACCCAGCCCTCGTTGTCCATGTCCCAGAGCATCTCATCGGCAAGCTCGGGCCAAAGCTTTGCCCGCGCCTCAAGCTGCCTCTGCAGGATGCTTCTAGCTGCTCTACCTTTTGCCATCATACTCCTTTCGAGAAGGGCGGGCCCGGTTTTGGACGCCGGGCCCTTCGCTACTCAACCTCGCCCCGGCACCCCTAGACCAGGGCCTTAGTGATTCGGCCGGGTTTGGACCCTCGGCTAGTTCACTTGGCCTTCACGATGCGGAAATAATGCCACGGCCTCGACGGAAAAGTCCAATGCCAAGTTAAGGAATCTGGCGCTAAGAAGGTCCGATATCATGCGTACTAAGTATCCGAGATGGAGCATTAATTCCAACTCAGATACTCAGTTGGCATGTTTACGCCGAGTGCCTTCCAGCGACCTATTGAAAACGAACAGTTATTCGGCGCGCTTTGGGTATCACGTTATCCCGGTGTCGGGGTGTCGCGGTGTCGCGGTGTCGCCGTGTCGGGGAGCCACGAGGGGGGTAGTGGCCAAACCGGCTACTCGAGGCAGTTACTTCGCTGTCCCCGGTGGCAGGCATTCGCTAGTGATCGAGGCCTCGTGTTCGCGCAAGCGGGCTCTGCGCCGCCGCCGCGTCCAGCGCTTGATCCACCCCGGCAAGAATACGCCCGCAACGCCAATCAGGGCTCCGACGACTGTCGCGAGAATCGTTACCAGCTGGCTCATCTGCCAGAGCTTCAAATCCTGTTGGCGCTGTGCTTCGGCTGCACGGCGATCATCCTCCCGCTGTCTCCTCGAATCGAGCGCTTCTCTCGTCCGCTGGATCTCGGAAATGCGCTTCTCCACCATCTCCTTGCCAAGGATCATAGCCTCGGAGCACCTGCTGGGGATGTGGCAGGCGGCGCTCAGGAGAAGGGCAACGTAGCCAAGGTCCGCCTCCGCCATCGGGGCGATCTGTGTCCGCGCATATTCCTGGGCTCCCTCAAGGGAGCCAGCCCATGTTCGCAGATTTCTGACGAAGCTGTTTCCGAGCGACGGATTCAGGGGAAACGAAGCTGGCCGGGCTCGCTGCCGGTCTTGGAGCTGGGGGTCCGCTCGCCGAGACTGTACAGCGCCAGAGGCTGGCCGATCCGTGCAACAGGGCGGCAAGTCGTCAAACTGAGGGCGCCTTTGCGCTATAAGCACCTCGAGGAAATCCCGGGCCACGCCCAACCTTGGTTCGCACCCGGTTTCGCATGCAGCGCGGAGGGCTTGGAGGTCGAGACTAATCTGCTCGGCTGTCTTTTGGTAAGCCCGCGCGCTTAGATAACCGCGCAATGCAGCATCAGACTCCCCAGGCGGTCGCGCGTTAACTTCTTCGATGATCGCTGGCGTGGTGCAACAAGGAGGCCCTGTCTGCGCGCTCGCGTAACCGGAAGAGCATGAGAGCAACAAAAGTATCGTTGTTCGAAGTTTGGGGCGGCGATTTCGGATTTTCAATGTCACCGTTTGTCCGCCCCCGGGGTCTAATCCAAGCTGAGCACGCTTCTGTTGGATCGTCAAATTTGATCATCTACTCCAGCATAGAGCCAGCCGTGCCTAGACGGGCCAGCTGGCGCTAGGTATGTACTTTTCGCCGAACTTTCACGCAAAGTTGCAGAGGCGCGACGGTCTACAGGGACTCCTTGGACTTGCGCTTTCTCTTTGGGGTTTCGCTTGAAACACAAAAGGCCCCACATCGTGCGGGGCCTTTCTTGTCTTAGCGCTGAGCCCGTGAGCGCTCAGTCGTCGACCCGCGCCAAAAAGGCCGGCGCGAATTCGGGCGCGGGGCCCTCATCGTGCCTGCGCTCGCGAACCCAGAAACACCAGCATTGCCCTTCGGACCGCCTAGAATAATCGACGAACGCCTGATCGTCGGCCTCGGTGGGGCTGTTGGCGACCGCCAAGGATTGTCCCCGGGCCTCGGCCCGGAACGCCGGCGAGGCCGTGTCGGGCACCCAGAACTGGACGAGCTTCATGCCCTTGGCCCGCATCCGCGCGCGGTAGGTGCGAGTTCTGTCACGGGACGATGCGGCGGTGCCTGATGCCATGGCCTGTTCCCTGATTACCGATGGCCTGAGGAAGGATGGGCGTCGATGTCAACCCGGGGGAGAGACAGGGCCCGCAGAGATTCTCGAACACACCGTCTCTTCGCGTCCTTCGCGGCTTCGCGTGAGGCAAAAAAGGCCCCGCATAGTGCGGGGCCTCTTGCTGTTCAAATGAAGCTGGATGCCATTGAATAGGTCGCCATGTCCCCCGGACATGGCTGCGCAGTGCGGGGCACTGCGCACCTATTCAATCAAGTCCGGCATGACGAAGTGGTTCAGTCGTCATCCCGCGTCAGAAACGCCGGCGCGAACTCCGGCGCGGGGCCGTCGTCGTCGCTGCGCTCGCGGCGGGGCGGACGGTCGCCGCGGCCTTCGCCGCGGGGGCGGTCGTCGCCGCCTTCGCGGCGGGGGCCACGGTCGCGGTCGCGGTCACGGCCGCCACCGCCGTCACGGCGCGGTCCGCGGTCGCGGCCGCCGTCACGGCGCGGGCCTCTGTCCCGATCGCCACGATCGCCCCTCGGCCCACGATCGCCGCCCTCACGCGGCTCGCGCGGGGGCCGCGTGTCGGGCAGCTCTTCGCCGGTCTCCTGGTCGACGACCCGCATCGACAGGCGGACCTTGCCGCGCGGGTCGATCTCGAGCACCTTGACCTTGACCTCCTGGCCCTCCTCGAGCGCGTCGCGGACGTTCTCGACCCGCTCGTTCCTGATCTCCGAGACGTGGACGAGGCCGTCCTTGCCGCCCATGAAGTTCACGAACGCGCCGAAATCGACGATGTTGACGACCTTGCCCGCATAGATCTTGCCGACCTCGGGCTCCTCGACGATGCCCTGGATCCACTTGCGGGCGGCCTCGATCTGCGAGAGGTCCGACGAGGAGATCTTGATCACGCCCTCGTCGTCGATGTCGACCTTGGCGCCGGTCTCCGCGACGATCTCGCGGATCACCTTGCCGCCGGTGCCGATGACGTCGCGGATCTTCGCCTTGTCGATCTGCATCGTCTCGATCCGCGGCGCGTGGGCGGAAAGCTCCTCGCGGGTATGGTCGAGCGCCTTGGCCATCTCGGCGAGGATGTGGGCGCGGCCCGCATTCGCCTGGGCGAGCGCGGTCTTCATGATCTCCTCGGTGATGCCGGCGATCTTGATGTCCATCTGCAGCGAGGTGATGCCCTCGGACGTGCCGGCGACCTTGAAGTCCATGTCGCCGAGATGGTCCTCGTCGCCGAGGATGTCGGAGAGGACCGCGAAGTCCTTGCCCTCGAGGATCAGGCCCATGGCGATGCCCGAGACCGGCCGCTTGATCGGCACGCCGGCGTCCATCAGGCTCAGCGAGCCGCCGCACACCGTCGCCATCGACGAGGAGCCGTTCGACTCGGTGATGTCGGAGAGGACCCGGATCGTGTACGGGAAGTCGTCATGGCTGGGCAGCACCGCGTGCAGCGCCCGCCAGGCGAGCTTGCCGTGGCCCGTGTCGCGCCGCGACGGCGCCCCGAACCGTCCCACTTCGCCGACCGAATAAGGCGGGAAATTGTAGTGGAGCATGAAGCGCTCGTAGGAAAGGCCGGTGAGGCCGTCGATCATCTGCTCCGAATCCTTGGTGCCGAGCGTGGTGGTGCAGATCGCCTGGGTCTCGCCGCGGGTGAACAGGGCCGAGCCGTGGGTGCGCGGCAGGAAGCCGACGATCGCCTCGATCGGGCGGATCTGGTCGGTGGCGCGGCCGTCGATGCGCTTGCCGTCCTTCAATATGGCGCCGCGGACGATCTCGGCCTCGAGGCCCTTGACGAGCTTCATCGCCACCATCTGCTGCTGCGGGTCGGCGTCGACGAAGGCGGTCTTGGCCTTCTCGCGGGCGACGTCGAGCTGCTCGCGGCGGCTGCCCTTGTCGGTGGTCGCGTAGGCGGCGGCGATGTCCTTGCCGATCAGCTCTTTGAGCTTCGCCTTCATCGCGCTCTTGTCCTCGTGCGGCGCGAGCACCCAGGGGTCCTTGGCCGCCTTCTCGGCGAGGCTGATGATCGCCTCGATCACCTTCCTGCACTCGCCATGGGCGAACATGACGGCGCCGAGCATGACCTCTTCCGACAGCTCCTTCGCCTCGGATTCGACCATCATCACCGCCTTGTGGGTGCCGGCGACGACGAGATCGAGCTGGCCTTCCCTGACCTGGTCCATCGACGGATTGAGCTGGTAGGCGCCGTCCTGGCTGTAGCCGACGCGGGCGGCGGCGATCGGGCCCATGAAGGGGACGCCCGAAATGGTCAGCGCCGCCGACGCCGCGATCATCGCGACGATGTCGGCCTCGGTCTCCCCGTCATAGGAGAGCACCTGCGCGATCACATTGATCTCGTTGTAAAAACCCTCCGGGAAGAGCGGCCGGATCGGCCGATCGATCAGGCGGCTGGTCAGCGTCTCCTTTTCGGTGGCGCCGCGCTCGCGCTTGAAGAAGCCGCCCGGGATGCGCCCGGCGGCCGAGAATTTCTCCTGATAGTGGACGGTCAGCGGGAAGAAGTCCTGCCCTTCCTTGACGCTCTTTGCGGCGGTGACCGCGCAGAGGACGACGGTTTCGCCGTAGGTCGCGAGCACCGCGCCGTCGGCCTGGCGGGCAACGCGGCCCGTTTCGAGGGTCAGCGTCTTGCCGCCCCACTCGATTTCAACTTTCTTCATGTCGAACATTGGTTTTCCTTAAACTCCCGCGCGCCGGATGCGGCGGGGGCCTCATCTGCGGGCGTGTCGCCCGACTTGTCCGGACCCCTATGGTCCGTCCCCGGCGCCCGCCGGATTGCCGGCGCCGGATGTGCGAAGCGGCCCCGCGAAGGGCCGCTCCTCAACTTACTTGCGAAGGCCGAGCTTCGCGATCAGCCTGGTGTAGCGCTCATTGTCCTCGCGCTTCAAATAATCGAGCAGCGAGCGGCGCTTGTTGACCAGCATCAAGAGGCCCCGCCGTGAATGATTGTCCTTGGCGTGGGTCTTGAAATGCTCGGTCAGGTTGGTGATCCGTTCGGTGAGGATCGCGACCTGCACCTCGGGAGAGCCGGTATCGCCCTTGGATTGGGCATTGTCCTTGATGATCTTCTGCTTGCGCTCGGCGGTCACCGACATCGTCAACTCCTTCTTGAAATCACAGGTTGAAGCCGCGCACCACGCGAAGTTCCCCTTCGCTGAACTCCACGAGCGCGACCGGAACTTCGTCTGCGGTCGCAAGGTGGAGCCCCGGCTGTGCGGCGATCCCGATCAGCTTTCGCCCCTGGCGGAGCGCCCCTGCCTGATCGGGTGTGACGGGAAGAGCCGGGATGTCGTCCAGCCCCGCCGCCAGCGGCAGGAGGTGTCGTTCAAGGGAGCGGCCCTTAGCGGCATCCGCCAATTTGTCCAGCGAAATCGCCCGTTCCAGAGAGAAGGGGCCCGCTTCGGTCCTGCGCAACATGGTGACGTGGCTGACCGTATCAAGGGCCCGGGCGATGTCGCGGGCGAGGGCGCGGATGTAGGTGCCCTTGGACACTCTGGCCTGCAGCGTCACCTCGTCTTTCGCGCAGCCGAGAATGGCGAGGGCGTGAACGGTCACATTGCGGCTCGCCAGCGCCACATCCTCGCCCGCCCGCGCCAGATCGTAGGCCCGCCTGCCCGCCACTTTGAGCGCCGAATAAGCAGGGGGAATCTGTTCGATCGCCCCGGTGAAGCGGGGCAGCACGGCCTCGACCTCGGCCGGCGTCGGCCGCTTGGCGGAAGTGGCGACGACCGCGCCTTCCGCGTCGAGCGTGTCGGTCTCCTCGCCGAAGCGGATGGCGAACTGATAGGCCTTGTCCGCGTCGAGCATCCGCCCGCTGAGCTTGGTCGCCTCGCCCAAGGCGATCGGCAGCACGCCCGAGGCCAGCGGGTCGAGGGTGCCGCCATGGCCGACCTTCAGCTTCGGATAGAGGCCCTCGCGAAGCGCTCGCCTGACCGCGCCGACGACCTGGGCGGAAGTCGGCCCGACCGGCTTGTCGATGACGATCCAGCCATGCACGCGGGCTGGATTAGCGGCGCAGGCGGTTCCTGTCAGCCTTGGCGCCGTCTTCGGGGAGGGCGCCGCGGATCTGAGGAACGAGCGGCGGCTGCGGCGGTGCCGGCGGCACGTCGACCCGGCCGGCGGCGATCATCGCGAAAGCAGTGAAAAGCGGGCCGACCATCGAAACCTCCCCCGAACGTCACGAGGATATGGGAAGCGGTTTTTCCGGTTCAATGCGCGCCGCCGCCCGGGTCAAAGCGAGGCGCAGCTGCTCGCCCTCGACCTCGGCGATCCGGTTCATGAAATGGCGGCGGCAGAGCGAGACGTAGCGGTCGTTGCCGCCGATCTCGATCGACGCGCCCTGGCTGACCGGCCGGCCGTCCTGGTCGACGCGCAGGTTCATCGTCGCCTTGCGGCCGCACTCGCAGACCGCCTTCAGCTCGACCAGGGTGTCGGCGAGCGCGAGCAGATGGGCGCTGCCTTCGAACAGATTGGCCTGGAAGTCGGTCCTCAGGCCGTAGGCGAGCACGGGAATGTCGAGCTCGTCGCAGATCGAGGCGAGCTGGACGACCTGGGCGCGGGTCAGGAACTGGGCCTCGTCGACCAGGATGCAGTGGAGCTCCCGCTTCTTCAGCTCCTCCTCGACCTCGTGGCGCAGGTCGGTATGGGCGTAATAGAGGTTGCCGCCGATCTGCAGCCCGATCCGCGAGGCGATCACGCCGGTGCCGGCGCGATCGTCGAACGCGGCGGTGTAGAGCATCGTCTCCATGCCGCGCTCGCGATAGTTGAAGTCCGCCTGGAGGAGCGTCGTCGACTTCCCCGCGTTCATCGAGGCGTAGTAGAAATAGAGCTTGGCCACGCGCCGGTTCTAGCGCGCGATCCGAGCTTTGGAAGAGCCTGGAATCAGCGGCGGCGCGGCGGGTCGGCGCGGGTGACGCTGTCGACCAGGCAGCGCCAGCCGTCGGCGTTGATCGCGCTGTTGCGGTCGAAGCGGTTGCCGGGCGAGCCGATGAAGCGCATGCCGGTCCGGTTCAGCAGGCGGGGGCAGGGCGCGCTCAAGGTGGCGCGATACCAGCGGCCGGTATCGCCCTGGATCAGCAGCGCCTGATTGCCGTCGGGCCGCCAGTCGAGATAGCCGGAGATGCGCGGGATCGAGGTTTCGCCCGCGGGCGTGGTCGGCTTGGCCGCGGCCGGCGCGGCGGCGAGCAAAGTCCCGAGAATCACGATCCGTCCGATCATGGCGCGCCTCCTCTCACTGGCCGTCTGGTGCCGTAACGACGATTAACCCCCGCTGAGCGTTCCCGCTAGAGGAGGCCGGCGGCGCCGGCGAGCAGGCGGATCGTCCAGTCCACCGGCGGCCCGACCACCCGCTCGACGATGTTCGCGGCGGGAAACACCATCGGCAGCAGCACCAGAAGGAGGATGAGCAGCGGAAAGCCGAAGCGGCCGAGCCGCCGCCAGCGCCGCGCCAGCCGCCGCGGCAGCAGCCCCTCGACGACATGGCCGCCGTCGAACGGCGGCATCGGCAGCAGGTTGAACACCGCCAGGAAGATGTTGATGACGAGGAAGTTGGCGAGGTTCAGATAGAGGAACGCCCAGCCGATCCCGCCGGCCGGGGCAAGCCAGCGCAGCAGCGCCATGGCGAGCGTCGCCACCAGGGCCAGAGCCAGGTTCATGCCGGGTCCCGCCAGCGCCACCAGCATCATGTGCAGCCGCGGCCTGCGCATCCGGCGCGGCACCACCGGCACGGGCTTCGCCCAGCCGAATACCGGCGCGCCGCTGACCGCCAGCACGAGCGGCAGCGCGATCGTGCCGATCGGGTCGACGTGGCGGATCGGGTTGAGGCTCAGCCGGCCCTTGTCGCGCGCGGTGGGGTCGCCGAACGCGCTCGCCACCCAGCCGTGCGAGATTTCATGGAGCACGATCGCGAAGACCAACGGGACGATCCAGGTCGCCGCCTGAACGACGACATTGTCAAATTCCATCGCCGCGCTCCCGCCACTCGCCCGCCAGGATCGAGAAGAGCACGGTATCGCGGACATGGCCGGTCCAGGTGACCCGCTCGGCCCGGATCACGCCTTCGCGCACCGCCCCCAGCTTCGCCATCGCGCGCTGCGAGCGGGCGTTGCGGCGGTCGACACGGAACTCGATCCGGCGGAAGCCGCAATCGATCGCGCGGCCGATCATCAGATCCTTGACCGCGCGGTTGAGGCCGCTGCCGCGCAGGTCCGGGACATAATAGGTGTTGCCGATCTCGAGCACGCCGCGCTGGGGTTCGATGGCGATATAGCAGCTCATTCCGGCCAGCCTGCCGTCCGAGAAGATCGCGAAGCCCTGTCCGTTCGGCCGCTCCAGCAGCGCCTCGAAGCTCGCGTCGAAATGATCGGGATCGTAGGAAATGGCGTAGATCGGCCAGATCTCCTCATCCTCGCCGCACGCCGCCTTGAGCGCCGCGCGGTGCGCCTCGGCGAGCGGCTCTAGGCGCACCGCGCCGGCCGCCATTGGGTCGCCGAGCGCCATCAGCGAATCCAGGTGTCCGCGACGCCGACGACCTGCCAGCGGCCGTCGCGGCGCTCGAGCGCGTAGAGATTGCCCTGGCCGCAGACGGTGCCGCAGACATAGGCCAGCTCGACGAAGGCCGCGTCGCCGGCGAAGGCCGGCCTCGAGAGCGTCAGCAGCGCGCAATCGTCGTCCGGCCGCTGCAAATGGAGCGGCGCGGGCACGGTGGCGGCGTCGATTCGCCCCGCCCCGGCGGGCGCGGGGGCGGCGGCGGCTTCGGCCCTCAGCGCGCTCAGGCGCTCGGCCAGCGCCGGCGCCAGCGGCGGCGGGGCCGGAATCGGTTCGATCCGCCGGCGCCGCTGCCGCCCCGGCCCGTCCGGCGGCGGCGGCGGGCGCACCACCGCGGGCGGCGCCGGCGCATGCCATTCGAAATAGATGCGCACGGCCCGGTCCAGCGCCATCGCGGTCTCTCCGCCCGGCGGCACCGGCGGGCCCGCGAGCGCGCCCGCGACGCAGGTCTGCGCCCCGCCCTCCGGCCCGCGCACCGCCGCCTCCTGGGCGAGCACGGCGGCGAGCACGGCCTGGGCGTCCTGCGTCCCGGCGGGCGGAGGCGAGGCCTGGAGCGCGAGCGCGAGCGCGAGCGAGGGCGCGAGGATGTTCATCGGCCCGGTTCCGGGCAGAGCAAAGGCGGGCCGGCGATCGTCTCCTCGGGACGAAAGGTCTCGAGGTCGATGCGGTCGAGGGTCGGCCGGTCGCCGCGCCGCAGCCCGCGCCAGACGACGCGGCCGCGGTCGCTCGAAATCAGGCCTTTCTCCCACCGCGCCCGGCCGGTGAGATAGTTGATGCTGATGGTCGAGACGCAGCCGCCGGACGCGCCGCCGTCGTCATAGCCGATCAGGCGCATCGCGCCGCCTTGCCAGCGGAAACGGTAGCCGGCCCAGCCGCGCAGATAGCCGAAGTGGACGAGCAGGGTTCCCCGCTCGATGCGGATCGTGTCCTCGCCCAGCGGTTCGCTGCCGTCCCACGGGACGACGGGGCGGAGGAACAGGCCGCGATTGCTCGCCGCGAGCCGAAAGCCGCCGCGCGGCGCGGCGAAGGCGAGGGCCAGCATATGCGGATTGGTGTCCCACCGCTCGGTTCGGTCGCCCAACGGAATGGCGAGGACGTTGGCCCGATCGCGCATTTGCAACAACAGCACGAGATCGGCCGCGCCGTCGCCGTTCAGGTCGCCGCGCCTGGTCGCGACGATCGCCCAGCCGGCCGGCACGAAGCCCGCGGCGTCGGCGGCCGCGCGCGGCAGGTCCGGATAGCGGACGGGCGGCGGCTCCGGCCGCTGGGCGGCGGCCTGGCTCGCGCACAGGGCGCCGAGAAGGAAGGCGCTAATCCTCATCTTGTTCAAGATCGCGCGCCACGACGGGCGAGCGCAAGAGGGCGTCGATATGGCTGCCTTCGTCGAAGCTCTCGTCCAGCAGGAATTTGAGCTTGGCGGCATATTTGGTGTTTACCCGCCGCGCGACCTCGCTCTGCAGATAGGCGGTGTGCGTGCGCAGCGCCTTGAGCACGGCGTCCGCATTGGCACCGAGCAGGGGAATGACGAACGCGGTGGCGTGCCTGAGATCGGGCGACATCCGGACCTCGGTCACGGAGACGAGGTGGCTGGCGAGCGTCTCGTCATGGACGTCGCCGCGCATGAGGATGGCGCTCAGGGCATGGCGCACCTGCTCGCCGACGCGCAGCAGCCGGACGGAGCGGCCTTCGGGGCTTTCGTTGTGACGCGCCATCAGGGGAAAGCCACGATGCGCGCGCTGGAGGTGGCGCGGGCGAGCAGATTGCCCTCGGTGTCGAACAGCTCGCCTTCGAGGAAGGCGATGGTCTTGCCCTGGCTGACGACCCGGCCCTTGCCGATCACTCGCCCGGGCCTGACCGCCCGAAGGAAGGTGACGTTCATGTCGATCGTGGCGGGAATGCAGGCGCCGTCATTCTTGCTGACCAGCGCCGGCCCCATCGTGTCGTCGAGCATGGCGGCGACGAAGCCGCCCTGGATCGTCCCGCGCGGGTTGAGGAAGGCCTCGCCCGGATGGAACGCGATCTCGATCGTGCCGGCCTCGGGATCCTCGCGGACCAGCTCCCAGCCCAGGGTCGCCGCGGCGGGCGGCGCCGGCAGCCGCGTGAAGATGCTCTCGGTCATAGCTCAGCCCAGCCCCAGATGATGAGCAGGATAGAGGAGGCCTGGAGCGTGCCGAGCAGGCAGCCCTGGCCGGCGCAGCCGAGGCCGTCGAGGATGCAGCCGGTTTGTCCGCGTCCTCTACCTGGTCGCCTTGGCCGTCCCCATCCTCATCCTCGCTCAAAGCGTCCGCTCGCGCTCCTCCACCTCATAGGTTTCGACGAAGTCGCCGGCCTTGATGTCGGTCGTGTTCTCGAAGGTGACGCCGCATTCGAGCCCGGCGCGGACTTCGGCGACGTCGTCCTTGAACCGGCGCAGCGAGGCGATCGAGCCGTTGTAGATGATGACGTCGTCGCGCATGATCCGCGCCTTCAGCGCCTTGCGGATATAGCCCTCGGTGACGAGCAGGCCGGCGGCACGCCCGTGCTTGCCGGCCGAGAAGACCTCGCGGACCTCGGCGCGGCCGACCACGGTCTCGACGATCAGCGGCCCGATCTTGCCGGCCATCGCCGACTTCACCGCGTCGGTGAGATCGTAGATCACGTCATAATATTGCATCGCGACGCCGTCGCGCTCGGCGATCTCGCGCGCCTTGGCGTTGGCGCGGACGTTGAAGCCGATGATCGGCGCGCCCGAGGCCTTGGCGAGCGTGACGTCGCTTTCGGTGATGCCGCCGACGCCCGCATGGAGCACCCGCGCCTTGATGTCCTCGTTGGAGATCTTGTTGACCGCCGAGACGATCGCTTCGGCCGAGCCCTGGACGTCGGCCTTGATGACGAGCGGGAACTCGACCGCCTGCTTCTCCTTCAGGGCCGAGAACATCGTGTCGAAGCTCGCCGGGGCCGACGTGGTGCGCTTGCGGTCGAGCACGGACTGGCGATAGGCGGCGACCTCGCGGGCGCGCGCCTCGTTCTCGACCACCGACAAAGTGTCGCCGGCCGACGGCACGCCCGACAGGCCGAGCACCTCGACCGGGACGCTCGGGCCCGCTTCCTTCACCTGGCGGCCCTTGTCGTCGATCATCGCCCGGACCTTGCCCGAGATCGGGCCGGCGACGAAAATGTCGCCGACATGGAGCGTGCCGCGCTGGACGAGCACGGTCGCGAGCGGTCCGCGGCCCTTGTCGAGCTTGGCCTCGACCACCGCGCCTTCGGCGGCGCGATCGGGATTGGCCTTCAATTCGAGGATCTCGGCCTGGACCGCGATCGCGTCGAGCAACTTGTCGAGGTTGGTCTTCTTGAGCGCCGAAACCTCGACGTCCTGGACCTCGCCGCCCATGTCCTCGACGATCACCTCGTGCTGGAGCAGCTCCTCGCGCACCTTCTGGGGGGCGGCGCCGTTCTTGTCGATCTTGTTGATCGCGACGATCATCGGCACGCCGGCCGCCTTGGTGTGGTTGATCGCCTCCACCGTCTGCGGCTTCAGCCCGTCGTCGGCCGCCACCACCAGGATGACGATGTCGGTGACGTTGGCGCCGCGCGCGCGCATCTCGGTGAACGCCTCGTGGCCCGGCGTGTCGAGGAAGGTGATCTTGGACTTGTCGGGGAGCGCGACCTGATAGGCGCCGATATGCTGGGTGATGCCGCCGGCCTCGCCCGAGACGACGTCGGCGCCGCGGATCGCGTCCAGCAGGCTGGTCTTGCCGTGGTCGACATGGCCCATGATCGTGACCACCGGCGGGCGCGGCTGCAGCGTCTCGGCGGGATCGACGTCCTCTTCGCTCTGGATGTCGGCATCGGCTTCGCTGACGCGCTTGATGTTGTGGCCGAACTCGGTGACCAGCAATTCGGCGGTGTCCTGGTCGATCACCTCGTTGACGGTGACCGGCATGCCCATCTTGAACAGCGACTTGACCAGGTCGGCGGCGCGTTCGGCCATGCGGTTGGCGAGCTCGCCGACCGTGATCGCCTCGGGGACGACGACGTCGCGGACCTGCTTCGCCGACGGGCCGGCCTGCATATGGGCGCGCTTTTCCTTCTCGCGCGACCGCTTCAGCGCGGCGAGCGAGCGCGCCCGCGCGTCGCCGTCCTCGCCCAAGGCGCGCGAGACGGTGAGCTTGCCCCGCTCGCGGCGATGCTCGTCGCGGCCGCGGGCCGGACGGGCGGGCTCGGGGCGCTTGGCGGGGGCGTGGCCGTGGCGGTGCCGCGCCCGCTCCTCGTCCTCGTCGTCGGCGATCGGAGTCGGGGCGACGGGCGCCGGCGCGGGGCCGGGCTCGGCGGTGCGGCGGGCTTCCTCCTCGGCGGCGAGACGGGCCGCCTCGGCGCGCTCTTCCTCGGCCTTGCGCTTCTCCTCGGCGCGGCGCTTCTCTTCCTCGGTCGCCTGCTGGGCCTGCTTGTCCTCGCGGCGGCGGGCCTCCTCGAGCTGGCTGAGCCGCGCGCCCTCGGCTTCGCGAAGCAATTTCTCCTGCAGCTCGCGGCGCGCCGCGGCGGCGTCGACCGGGCGCTCGGCCGGCTTGGGTGTCGGCTTGGGCTCGGGCGCGCGGGCGGCCGGCGGCGGCGGCGGGGCGGCCGGCTCGGGCGGCGCCTCGCCGGGCCGGCGCAGCGTGCGCGCCTTCTTGGTTTCCACGATCACCGTGTTCGAGCGGCCGTGGCTGAAGCTCTGCTTCACCTTGCCCACCTCGACGGTGCGCTTGAGGCCCAGCGGCGCGCGCGTGCCCAGCTTCGGCTTGTCAGTCGTCTCGTTCACTCAAAATCCTTCACGTCACATCCACAGCCGAAGCGCCCGGCAGGTCCGCCGTCGCGGCGCTTAGCTCATCCTCACGTCCGATAAAAGCGCGCCACCGGCCGAGCGCGTGGCTGACACGCGCCGCCGCGGCCCGATCGATGATGGCCGCATGTACCACATTTTCGCGGCCCAGCGCCAATGACAATATGGCCCTCGCCGCCGGCAAGACCAGTCCCTGGCGGCCGCTGCCTTCCTCCTCGCCGCCGACCCGCCAGGCCTGGTCGAGCTTGCGCCGCCCCTCGGCGCTGGCGTCGGCGGCGTGGAGCAGCAGGCGGACCTCGCCGCGGCGGGCGGCGACCTCGATCTTCTCGGCGCCGAGGATCAGGTTGCCGGCCCGCGCCTCGAGCCCGAGCCGGTCGAGCGCGGCCTGCCGGAGCGCCGCCTCGATCCGCTCGCCGAGATCCTCGGGCACGGCGACCGCGCCGGTCTTGAAGGCGCGCGCGAGCGCGCCCTTGAGCTTGCCCTTGCCGTTCGCGGCGTCGAGCGCGGCCCGGTCGACGCCGATCCAGGCGCCGCGGCCGGGCGCGCGGGCGCGCACGTCCGGAGCGACCGCGCCTTCGGGTGAGAGCGCGAGCCGGATCAGCTCATCCCGCCCGGCGGTCCGCCGCGACAGGATGCAGGTCCGCCGGGGGCCTTCTAGGGTCTCATTGGGAGGTGTCCGCATCCGCGTCCTCCCCGGCTTTCGCGTCCTCGTCCTCGAACCAGTGGGCGCGGGCGGCCATGATGATCTCGTTGCCCTGCTCGTCGCTGAGGCCGTAATCGGCGAGCAGCCCGCCTTTGTCCTCGGCGCGGTTGGACTCGCGCTGGCGGCGCTGCTCGGGGCGCTTCTTCTGGACGAGCTCGTCGGTGGCGAGGTCGGCGAGGTCGTCCAGCGTGCGGATCCCGGCCTTGCCCAGGGTCACCAGCATCGCCTCGGTGAGATAGGGCATTTCGGCGAGCTCGTCGGAAACGCCCATCGCCCGGCGTTCCTCGCGGGCCGCTTCCTCCTGGCGCTGCAGCGCCTCGGCGGCGCGGTTCTGGAGCTCGGTCGCGAGCTCGTCGTCGAAGCCCTCGATCGAAGACAGCTCCTCCAGCTCGACATAGGCCACTTCCTCGAGCGCGCCGAAGCCCTCGGCGACGAGCAATTGCGCGAGCGTCTCGTCGACGTCGAGCTCCTTCTGGAACAATTCGGAGCGCTCGACGAACTCGCGCTGGCGCTTCTCGGAGGCGTCTGCCTCGGTCATGATGTCGATCGCCGAGCCGGTCAGCTGGCTGGCGAGCCGCACGTTCTGGCCGCGCCGGCCGATCGCGAGGCTGAGCTGGTCGTCGGGCACCACCACCTCGATCCGGCTCTCCTCCTCGTCGATGACGACGCGGGCGACGGTCGCCGGCTGCAGCGCGTTGACGACGAAGGTGGCGAGGTCCTCGGACCAGGGGATGATGTCGATCTTCTCGCCCTGCAATTCCTGGACGACCGCCTGGACCCGGCTGCCCTTCATGCCGACGCAGGCGCCGACCGGGTCGATCGAGCTGTCGTGGCTGAGGACGCCGATCTTGGCGCGGCTGCCGGGATCGCGGGCCGCCGCCTTGATCTCGATGATGCCGTCGTAAATCTCGGGCACTTCCTGGGCGAACAATTTGCGCATGAAATCGGGATGGGCGCGGGAGAGGAAGATCTGCGGCCCCCGATTCTCGCGGCGGACGTTGGAGATCAAAGAGCGGGTGCGGTCGCCGACCCGGAGGATTTCGCGCGGGATCTGCTGGTCGCGGCGGATCACGCCCTCGGCGCGGCCGAGATCGACGACGACATGGCCGAACTCGACGCGCTTGACGACGCCGGTGATGATCTCGCCGACCCTGTCCTTGAACTCCTCATATTGCCGCTCGCGCTCGGCGTCGCGGACCTTCTGGAAGATCACCTGCTTGGCGGCCTGGGCGGCGATCCGGCCGAACTCGATCGGCGGCAGCGGATCGACGATGAAGTCGCCGACGGCCGCGCCCTTCTGGAGCGCCTGCGCGTCCTCGAGGCTTACCTGCTTGAAATAATCCTCGACCTCCTCGACCACCTCGACGACCCGCCACAGCCGGAGGTCGCCGCTGGTCGGATCGAGCTTGGCGCGGATGTCGTTCTCGGCGCCGTAGCGGGCGCGGGCGGCGCGCTGGATCGCATCTTCCATAGCCTCGATCACAATCATCCGGTCGATCAGCTTCTCCCGCGCGACGGCATCGGCGATCGCGATCAGCTCGGCCTTGTTGGCGGAAACGGCGCCGGGCGCCTGGGTGGCTTCGGTGGCCATAAGGTCAGTCCTGTCCTTCTTGTTCGATTTCTTCGATGGTGTCGGCGCCCTCCGCCGAAAGCGGGGCGGTCGCCCGGATGAGCCGGTCGGTCATCAGCAATTTGGCGTTGCGGATCGCGCCGAAGGGAATGGCCGTCTCGCCGAGTCCTTTCACGTCGATCCGGACATTCTCGCCGTCGACGCCGATGAGATCGCCGGAGAGCTGCTTGCGGCCCTGATAGGGTTCGTGCGGGTGGATCCGCGCCTCGTGGCCCTTCCAGTCGTCATAGTCCGAAAGGCGGGTCAGCGGCCGGTCGATCCCCGGCGAGCTGACCTCGAGCCGGTACGATTCCTCGATCGGATCCTTCTCGTCGAGCAGGTCTGAGAGCCGCCGCGACAGCCGCGCGCAATCCTCGAGCGTCAATTGCCGCGTGTCGGGCCGCTCGGCCATCACCTGCAGCGTCGGGTCCGAGGTCCCGCCGATCATCTTGACGCGCACGAGGGCGAGCCCCTCGGCCTTGGCCTCGGGCTCGATCAACCTGGTCAGCTCGTCAATATCCGTCACGCCTTTGCGCGCTCCAACCAAACATGGGCCTCCGGCGCCGGCCCCGTCCCCGGGACCAGCCTCAACGTCTGACGATGTCGAGGAAGGTGCGCGCTATATAGGCGGGGGCGGTTAGCGGGGCAAGCGGCGAATGAGCAGCTTTGCCGCAGCCTCCTTGCCTCATGCGGCGATCGCCTGCAAATAGGCCTCGATGGCGGCCCGGTCCGCGAGCGCTTCCGGGTCGAGCCCGACCGCGCCGAAATCGGGCCGGACCAGGAAGAGCTCGCGGGCATGGTCGTTGACGGTCGCCTGGCCGTAGCCGACCCGGAGCCGGAAGGCGGCGCGCACGCCGCTCCAGCCCGTCCGGCACCGGATCAGCCGCGCATGCTCGCCGAAGGGAAAGCCGCGATCGCGGCCGTAAGCGAGCAGCCGGGCGGGCGTGTCGTAGGCGCCGTCATAGCTGAAGCCGAGCAGGTTCAGGTCGCGCTCCTCATATTCGCGGGCGATGCCGGCCAGCCGCGTGATCGTGAGGGAGCATTTCGCAGGATTCATGCAGCGCGTGTAGAAGAAGGCGACCAGGCTGGTTCGCCGCCGCAGCAGCTCGGCCAAAGCGGTCCGCTCGCCCGCCTGGTCCTCGACTGCCGCCCGTTCGATGGCCGCCGGCGGCAAGGAGAAACGCACCGGATCGGCGGCTTTGGCCGCCCCGCCGGCGCAGCAGGCGCGCGGCCGCGCCGCCAGCGCGGCGGCGATCTCCTCGCGCGCGGTCTGCCCCGGAGCGCCGTCGAACCGCACATATTCATCGCGCAGCGCGATCCGTTCCGACGCCGCCAGCAGCAGCCCCCGCACCTCCTCGTCGATCGCACGGAGCGAGCGCGCCGCGCGCGCCGCGCCGGCCAGCACGATCGGACTGAGGCTGGTGCGCAGCTCCTCGCGGATCGCCGGCAGCGCGCATTCGCTCGAACGGTCCTCGCCGAACGCGGCCAGGATGTGGCCGCGCACGCGCTCGGCGTCGCCGGTCGAGAGGCCGTCGAAATGGCCCGCGCCCTGGCCGAGCATCGCCGCCAGCCGCCGGTCGCCGCGATCGGTGCGGGGCAACTTGCGGATCTCCGCGATGACGCGATCCGCCTTGGGCATCGTCATTCGCGCTAGCCCAGATGCGTCTTGGCGAAGCGCCTGATCGACGATTTCAGCGCCCGCGACCGGGTCGAGTCGGCGACCGACTTCAGCGCATTGCCGAAGCGCGAGGTGGCAAGCCTGGCCGCGACCTCGCCGGTATGGGTGATCGCCGAGACCGCGGCCGCGCGCAGCCGGTCGTCGTCATCGTCGTCGAGCGCGAGCTTCCTGGCGAGCTTGGCGAAGCGGGGGGCCGACGCGTTCTTGAGGTTGAGCGCGGCGATCTCCCGGATCGGCGTCTTTTCATCCTTGTCGGCGGCGATCCGCTCGAACAGGGCCGCCGACCGCGGATCGCTCGCCAGCGCCCGCAGCGCCTGCTCGCGCACCCGGCCCTTCGCCTTGGCGGCGAGCTCGCGAAAGATCGGCATTCCGCTGCCATGATCGTCGCGCGCCAGCAGCTGCACCGCCTTGGCGGCGGGGACCAGCGCCTTGCGGACATTCTCCAGCCCCTCGCGGAGCAGCTTTTGCGCCTCGCTGTCGTTGGTCAGCGTCAGCCGCTCGAGCACGGCGGCGCGGACGTCCTTGTCCGCGTCCTGCGCCAGCCGCCTGAGCAGCGCGATATATTCGGCGTGGAACGGCGCGAAGCGGACCGCGTGGAACTCGGCCGAGCCGAGCTGGCGCAAAGCGGCGAGCCGGGCGATCGCGCCGATCGCCCCATTGGCGAGTATGTCGAGCAAGGTTCGAACGCTCGCCGCGTAATTCTCCTTGTCGAGCGACAGCGAGGCGAGCATCTCGCACAACTTGCCGTCGTCGCGTTTGTCCGACGCGGCATATTGAGCGACCTTTTCGGACGTGGCGGGCGGCGCCGCGCCGGCCGTTTCAGCCTTGAGCTCGGCCAGATATTGCTTGCGAAGGGCCTCGATGTCCATGCTCGCCTCCTGCCGGTCAATTCTGGAACGGGACGTCGTCATAGGCAAATGCCTGATGATTCGGCGATACCGTTCCCAGATAATCGATCATGTCGCGGATCTTGGGGCTGACGCCGGGCACCGCGGTGATCGGCGAGGCGGCGAGCCCGCCCCCTGGCGCGGTCGTCGGCCGCGGCGGCGCCAGCGGCCCGCACCACGGCCAGAGCGCGTCGTTCAGCCGGTGGCCGGCGGGAAAGCCCGCGGCCGGGGTGAACGCCTTGGGATCGGTCGGATTGTGGACCTTGGCCGCCCATTGCCACTTCGCCCACAGCCGGTCGACGTTGCAGTGGAGCATGTAGAAGAGCGGGTCGCGCGGCGCCGTCGCCGGATTGGTGATCCAGCCGCCGCCATGGCTCATATGGGCGCTGCCATGGGGGTTGAACTGCATGTCCCTGAAGCTCGCATAGTTGGGATGGAGCGTGCCGCCGGGCTGCAGCGTCTGCGCCTCGCTGTTGAGCGCGGGCACCGTCGTCGGCCCGACCCCGTTGCCGCGCTGGATGCCGACGCTGGACACCGCCACCCAGCCGAGCAGGGGGTGGCCGGCATTGAACTGGACCTGGCCGAAGAAATTGGGGAGGCCGATGAAGCTGCGGCTGAACAGGTTGCGCGCCGCCTTGTCGAACCGCCAGTAAGGAAGGGTCACCTCGGCGTTGATATTCTGCAGCTCGCGCTCGAAATCGAGCAGATAGGCGCGGTGCCAGGGAAGGAAGCCGGGGCCGCCATGCGCTTCGGCATCGGGGGCGCCGCCGACATGCATGTCGCGAAAGTTCTTGTAGGGACCGGAGCCGGAACCGTTGAGCGTGGCCAGCGCCGCGAGAAAGCGGTCGCGCTCGAACGTCGAGAGCGCCTCGGCGTTCTTGCGGACCCGCACCATCGTCGGCTGGGTGCCGACCAGCTGGTTGCCGGGGTTCGTCCGGACCTCCATCGTGACGTCGCCATATTTGGAGCTCGGCGCCTGGAACTCGCCGCCGACCCAGACCGACACCGGCGCGCCGCTCGTGGGCAGGTTGAGGTTGAGGGTCGGCGTGCCGAGATGGGTGAGCGTCTTGGCGAAGCGCAGCTTGCCGCCGGGGCTGAGGCTCTTGGCCGAGACCGTGACGGCGACATTGGCAACGCCGGGCGGCGGCGCCAGCAGCCTGAGCTTCACCTCCACCGGCCGCCAGGTCACGTAAGTGCGCTGCTGCGCATCGTAGCTCGGGAATTTGATCTCGACGTTCATGGGCATTTCCCCTTGAGACGCACGGGCCGGCAATCACGACTCGAAGATCGAGCCCCAAAGCGGAGGAACGGACAAGAAAATCGGCGCGATGGAATGAACAACCCTTGCCGCCGACCTGACCTATTCTCCCCGACTCCGCCGTCAAAAACTATCGCATGGCGGGCAAATGCGTTCAATCCCGGCTATCATCGGCGGCTAAGGTGCCGGCCTGTCTCGCCCGCTGGAGATTTCGGCATGGCGGGATATGTGTTATCACGCAGGTCATGAAGCCCGAACGCGCCATTTTCGAGGACAAGGACGCGGCCGAGAAGGCGGCCGACCAGCGCGCGCTCGACGACATCGCGGCGGGGCGCACCGTCGATCACGCCAAGGTGGCGGAATGGCTCGAAAAATGGGGCACGCCTGACGAGAAGCCGCTGCCGGATTCGTGGCGCGGGTAGTCTGGACGCGCGAGGCGCTGGCTCATGTCGAGGCCATTCGCATCTACATTGGCCAATTCGATCCGGCAGCCGCGCAGCGCCTAGCCGCGCGGATCATCGACGCCGGCAACCGACTGCGCGTCTTCCCGCGCTGCGGGCGCTCGGTCGGCGACGGGTTTCGGCAGCTCGCTCTGATCCGGCCCTACCTGATCCGATATCGCATCCAGCAAGATACCGTTTACATTGTCGGCGTCCGGCACGGCGCGCGGCGCGGTTAGGTTGGAGATCCCATGAAGATCATCGGCAGCTACATTTCTCCCTATGTCCGCAAGGTGCTCGCCTGCCTCGCGCTCAAGGGGCTCGATTATGAGATCGATCCGATCACGCCCTTCTACGGCAATGACGAGTTCGCGCGCCTGTCGCCCCTTAGGCGGATCCCGGTGCTGGTCGACGGCGATCTCGCGCTCTCCGATTCCTCGGTGATCTGCGCCTATCTCGACGAGGCCTTCACCGGCCATCCGCTGCTGCCCTCCGGCGTCGCCGACCGCGCCCGGGCGCGCTGGCTCGAGGAATATGCCGACACCAGGATGGGCGACGTGTTCATCTGGGGCCTGTTCTACCAGCAGCGCGTCCACCCCGCCGTCTGGGGCGAGCCCGGCGACCGGGCGCGGATCGACAAGGCGCTGACGGAGGACGCGCCGGCGGTGCTCGACTATCTCGAGGGCGAGCTGCCGGCCGAGGGCTTCCTGTTTGGCGAGATCGGCCTTGCCGACATCGCCCTCGCGAGCTTCTTCCGCACCGCTTCCTACGTCGATTTCGCGATCGACGCCGCGCGCTGGCCGAAGACCGCGGGCTTGGTCAGCCGCGTCCTCGCCCATCCCTGCCTCGCCGATCTGCTTCCCTTCGAGCAGGTCCAGATAGGCGCCGACGTCAAGGGCCGCCGCGCCGCCTTGGTCGCCGCCGGCGCCCCGCTCGCCGCCGAGAGCCTCGGCACCCGCGAGCCGATCAAGGGGATCATGACTCTCTAGCGCTCGCCCCAGGGCGGCGGCGGCGCGGCGGCGGGACGGGAGAGGTCGAACTCGGCGCGGAAGAAGCGGCCGGGGCGCCGGAGCTCGTAGGCGAGCAGCCGGCCGGGGACGATCTCGATCGCCCAGACGTTGGTGATCGAGGCGGGCGCGTCCCGGCGCAGGAACAGGTCGCGCGAAGCCTGGTCGGCGGGGAAGGCCTGGCGGCGCGGATTGCCGGGACCCGCGGCGTCGCCGCCATAGCCGCTGACCGGCTCCTCGCTGCCGTCCGCGCGGCGGTGCTCGTGGCGGAGGTGCAGCCCGGCAGGCGTGCGGCTGACGATCCAGACCCGGCCATGGTCGTTGCCGACGTGGAACGGGATGGTGAGCCGATCGTCCGAGCAGCTGCGCACCTGGATCACCAGCCGCGCCGCCGCCATCTCGCGGTCGACCTCGTCGTTCGAGACCAGGCGTCCCTCATAAGCGTGACCGCAGAGCGCGCGCAGCCGGGCGTAGAACTGCTCTTGCGAGGGGGCCGCGCGCGGCAGCATCGTCGCGCAGGCGGCGAGCGCGAGCAGGCTCAGCAAGGCGATCCCCATCCGCATCGCCGGGACCCTAATCCGGCTGGGGCGTTCTGCCAATCGTTGCGCCGGCCGAAGCGCGTTCCTAACATCCGGCCGGACAGGAGATCCGCCATGAAGCTGCCCCGTTTCGCGTTCCCGACCGCCTTGCTGCTCGCCGCCTGCTCGTCCGAGGGCAGCCTGTTCGCGCAGGAGCGCCCGTTCCAGGTCGAGCCGCTGGCGACCTTCGCCGAGCCCTGGGCGATGGCCTTCCTGCCGGGCACGGACCGGGCGTTGGTCACGGAAAAAGCGGGGCGGCTGAAATTGTGGTCGCCGGGCCGGGACGCGATCGACGTCGCCGGCGTTCCCGCGGTCGATTATGGCGGGCAGGGCGGTCTCGGCGACGTCGTCCTCCACCCGGATTTCGCCCGCAACGGGCTCGTTTATCTGAGCTTCGCGGAGGCCGGCGAGAACGGCACGCGCGGCGCCGCGGTCGGGCGCGGCCGGCTGGTTGTCGAGGGCGGCGCGGCGCGGCTCGACGGCTTCGCCGTGATCTGGCGCCAGGTCCCCAAGATGAGCGGGCGCGGCCATTACGGCCACCGCATCGCTTTCTCCCCCGACGGCCGCTTCCTCTACATCAGCTCGGGCGAGCGGCAGGAATTCACGCCGGCGCAGGACATGGCGTCCAACGCGGGCAAGGTGCTACGGCTCAATCCGGACGGGTCGGTCCCCGCCGACAATCCGTTCGCGGCGCAGGGCGGTGTCGCCGCCCAAATCTGGACCCTGGGCCACCGCAATCCGCTCGGCCTCGCCTTCGCGCCCGACGGCCGGCTCTGGGAGGTCGAGATGGGGCCGCGGGGCGGCGACGAGCTGAACCTCATCCGGCGCGGGGCGAATTACGGCTATCCGCGAGTCTCCAACGGCAATCATTATGACGGCCGCGACATCCCGGACCACAGCCCCGACGACGGCTTCGAGCCGCCCAAGGTCTGGTGGACTCCGGTCATCTCGCCCGGCGACATGATCGTCTATTCGGGCGCGATGTTCCCCGCCTGGCGCGGCGACGCCCTGATCGGCGGCCTCTCCGGCCAGGCTTTGGTCCGGGTCGACATCGACGGCGCCAATGCCCGCGAGGCCGAGCGCTGGGACATGGGCCACCGCATCCGCGAGGTCGAGCAGGGGCCGGACGGCGCCGTCTATCTGCTCGAGGACGGCCCCGGCGGCCGCCTGCTCAGGCTGACGCCGGCGCCGCGATAAGGCTATTTGAAGCCGCCGGTGAGCGAATAAGCGAAGGCGTAGAGCAAGGCGGCGAGCAGCAGCGTCGCGATCACGAACCAGCGGTTCTGGCGGCCGGCGGCGATCATGTAGAGGGCGTTGACGATGCCCAGCGCGCCGAAGAGGATGACGAGCAGGAACAGCTGGAGGAAGTTCGCCGCCTGCTCCGGTGTGCCGGTGAAGGTGCCGACCTCGATCGCCCGCTCGGGGTAGAGCAGGGTCGGCAGCATGTTCCAGGTGATCGTGCCCATGAGGAGGACGAGGAACAGGCCGCAGGCGAGCAGCACCCAGCCGCGGACTCGGATGTTGCGGGTGCCGTGCATCGCCCAGCCGCATTGCGGGCAGGTGCGATGCGATCCCTCGATCGTGACTCCGCACATGGGCGACAGGCAGGTGCTTCGATCGGCCATGCCGGCGATCCTACACACGCCGGTAGCGGAAGTACCAGACCTCGCGGCCCTCGCGGCGCGCCTTGGCCTCGTAGCGGGTCTCGGGCCAGCCGCCGGGCCGGGTGAGAAAGTCCTCCGCGCTTTCCGCGAGCCATTCGAAATCGCGGCGGGCGTTCATCACCATCATCGCCCAGCGGCAATAGACCGGATCGTCGGTGCCGAGCCGGAATTCGCCGCCCGGTTCGAGCCTGGCGGCAACGAGGTCGAGCGGGCCGGGATTGATCATTCGCCGCTTGGCGTGGCGCGCCTTCGGCCAGGGATCGGGGTGGAGCAGGTAGACGAAGCGGAGCGACGCGTCGGGCAGCCGCTCGAGCACGTCGAGCGCGTCACCCATATGGAGGCGGACATTGGCAAGGCGCCGATCGCGGATCTGCCCGAGCGCGGCGGCGACGCCGTTGAGGAACGGCTCGGCGCCGATGAAGCCGTGATCCGGCAGGAGGTCCGCGCGGTAGGCGAGATGCTCGCCGGCGCCGAACCCGATCTCGAAATGGAGTGGCCGGTCGTCGCCGAACAGGCGGCGCGCATCGATCGGCCCCTCGGCGGGCACGCTCAGTGCGGGCAGCAGCTCCTCGACCAGTTCGGCCTGCGCCGCGCGCAGCCGCCGCCCCTTCGAGCGGCCATAGAGGCGTCGGAGGGTGGCCGGGTCACCGTTCATGGCGACAACGCGTAGCGCCGCGCTTCCGAACAAGGAACCTCAAGCCGCCGCGCCGCAGCCCATCTCCTTGAGAAACGCTCGGAAGCGCGGGTCGCCGCGGACGGCCTCGAAATCCTTGTCGGCTGTCACCGCGTCGCAATCGAAAGAGCCGGTGTGCTCCGCCCAGCTCCGCAGCGCTTCAATCGAACGATCAACATCTCCTGCCACGGCAACGGCGCCGGCCTTGTTGAACAGCGCCAGCGTGACTTGCGCGCGCAACGCCGGCTCCTCGCTGGCTCCGAACCGGGCAACGACGTCGTCATAGACGGCAATCGCCTCCTCAGGCCTATCGAGCTCGCCGAGCGTGAACGCCTTGCCCACCAGCGCCTTGGCGACTTGATCACGCAACGCCGGCTCGTCGCTGTCGCCGAAGCTGGTCATGGCATCGTCATAGGCTCGGATCGCCTCCTCGAGCCTGCCGAGCTTACCAAGCCTGATGCCCCTGTTGACCCGTGCCTTCGCGACTTGCTCGCTCAATATTGGCTCAGCCTTGTCGCCAAAACGGGCAAGGACGTCGTCATAGGCGGCAATCGCCTCCTCGGACCTGTCGAGCTTTCCGAGTGTGACCCCCTTGTTGACCTGCGCGCTAGCGACGTGCGCCCACAAAGATGGGTCGGTGGTCTCGCCGAGGCGCGAGATGACTTCGTTGTAGACCGCGACGGCCTCCTCAGGCTTGCCAAGCCTGTCGAGCGCGACACCCTTGTTGTAAAGCGCCCGCCCGACCTGATCGCGTACGGACAGGTCTTCGGAATGGCCGAAACGGGCGACGACATCATCATAGACCGCGGTTTCCTCCTCGGACCGGCCGAGCGTTCCCAGCGCCCAACCCTCGGCAAACCGAGCCGACGCCTGTGCCGACTCGTCCTCGTGCAACTGCCGCATCGCTACGGCGAGATCGAGGACGCGTCTCGCGTCGCCCTGCGATGCTGCGGCCCCAATCTGCACCCGAAACTCGGCGGCGCTCCATTCTCTTATTGAACGGCTCTCGATTTCCTCGCTCGCCTTGGCGAGCTGATTAACTGCCTCCTCGCTCGGCCTGCGATCGGTCAGCATCGCCGACGCCGTTTCTTCGACTTCCTCCGTGATCGTGACGACGCGGGTGCGATGCGTTTCAATCTCAGAGACGATCTCTTTTACGCGGTCGAGGGCGACAGTCGTCTCCGCGACCATCCTCGCCGCTTCCGCCACTGACTTCGAGATGCTCTCCTTCTCGTCCGCTATTTCCTTTCGCGCCTCGGCGGCAGCCACGGCACGGCTATTGAATGAAAAGAAGATGATGACCCCGGTGATTAGGACGCCGAAGAGGCCGACGACAATGCCGACCCACCCGGCGATAATCTCCAGTCGGCTGTGGGACGCCTCTTGGACAGCTTCCCGCGCGCTGACGATCTGCTCGCGTATGTCCAGCCCCGCCTTGCGCGCTTCCGGCGTCTCGGGCCGGACAGGGTGGGTCGGGGAGCTTGGTGCCGGAGCGGCGGAAGTAGAGGGCACGGCCTGTTGCGTCGCGGCAAAGGTGGTGGCGACGACCACGAGAAACACCAGCAGGATCGCCGCAATTGTTCTGGACGCTGACGGTTGCATGCATTCCCTCACCAGAGAATGACTCGCGGTGGGCCATATTCAACACTAATCCATTTCCGAGCTTGATCAATTGCGCTCGAACAATTCCTTGTGCGCTTCCCGCAGCGCAGCCTTCTGGACCTTGCCCATCGCGTTGCGCGGCAGCGCGTCGGCGAAGAGGATGCGGCGCGGCTGCTTGAAGCGGGCGAGATTGCCGGCGATGGCGGCGAGGATCACGGCCTCGTCGAGCCCCGGATCGGCGCGGACGACCACCGCCACCGCCGCCTCGCCGAGGTCCGGGTGCGGCACGCCGATCACCGCGCTCTCGCCGACCCCGGGGAGCGCGTCGAGCGCGAGTTCCACTTCCCTGGGATAGATGTTGAGGCCGCCGGCGATGATCAGGTCCTTCGCCCGCCCGACGATCGCGACCCGGCCGGTCTCGTCCATCGTCGCGATGTCGCCGGTGACGAAGAAGCCGTCTTCCCGCATCTCCCCGGCGGTCTTCTCCGGCCGGCGCCAATAGCCCTTGAACAGGTTCGGGCCGCGAATTTCGAGCACTTCCTCGCGGATCCGCGCCTCGACCCCCGGCAGCGGGAGGCCGACCGTGCCGGGGACGCGCTCGCCGTCATAGGGGTTCGAGCAGATCATCCCCGCCTCGGTCATCCCGTAGCGCTCGAGGATGCGGTGGCCCGTCCGCGCCTCGAACTCGTGGAAGGTCGTCTCGAGCAGGGGCGCCGAGCCGCTGACGAACAGGCGCATGTTCGCGGCGGCCTGCCGAGCAAGGCGCGGATTGGCGAGGAGGCGCGTGTAGAAGGTCGGGACGCCCATCAGGATCGTGGCGCGGGGCAGATCGCCGATCACCGCGTCGGCGTCGAAAGCCTTGTGCCAGAGCATGGGCGAACCGTTGAGCAGGGCGCCGTGCAGGGCGACGAACAGGCCGTGGACATGGTAGATGGGCAGGGCGTGGATCAGCACGTCGCCCTTCCGCCAGCGCCAGTAATCCTTGAGGACGAGCGCGTTGGAAGCGAGATTGTCGTGGCTCAGCATCGCCCCCTTGGAGCGGCCCGTCGTGCCCGACGTGTAGAGGATGGCGGCAAGGTCGTCGGGGTCGCGCGCGACCGTCTCGAACTCGTCCGGCCCCACCTGTGCCGCCAGTTCGGCGAGCGCGGCGTCGTCGACGACCAGCGCCGGCTCGGCATCCGCGACGAACCAGGCGACCTCCGCCGGCGTGTAGGCGGGGTTGAGCGGCACGTAGACGAGCCCCGCGCGCAGGCTGGCCAGATAGAGCAAGGCGCTCTCGACCGACTTTTCGGCCTGGACGAGGATCCGGTCGCCGGGCCGCGCGCCGCGCCTTACGAGCGCCGCCGCCCAGCCCGCCACCGTCGCGTCTAGCTCGGAATAGCGCACCTGCACCGCGCCCGCCTCGATGAAGACCGGCGTCTCGCCTGCCCCGCGCGCGGCCGTGGAAAACAGGTCGTAGAGGTTGGCGCTCAGACCGCCGCCTTCAACGCGTCGACCAGGTCCGTCTTTTCCCAGCTGAACAGGTCGTTCGCCGGCTTGCGGCCGAAATGGCCGTAGGCGGCGGTCGGCACGTAGATCGGCTTGTTGAGGCCGAGATGGGTGCGGATGCCCTTGGGCGTCAGCCGGAGCAATTCGGGCAGCACCTGCTCGAGCTTCGCCGCATTGGCGCCGTTCTGCTCGGTGCCGTGGAGGTCGACGTAGAGCGACAGCGGCTCGGCGACTCCGATCGCGTAGGAGAGCTGGATCGTGCAGCGCCGCGCGAGGCCGGCGGCGACGATATTCTTGGCGAGGTAGCGGCTGACATAGGCGGCCGAGCGGTCGACCTTGGTCGGGTCCTTGCCGGAAAAGGCGCCGCCGCCGTGCGGCGCGGCGCCGCCATAGGTGTCGACGATGATCTTGCGGCCGGTGAGGCCGGCGTCGCCGTCGGGCCCGCCGATCTCGAACAGGCCGGTCGGGTTGACGAAGATCGCCTCGTCGTCGTTCGGCATCCAGCCCGCGGGCAGCACCTCGGCGAACACGGCCTTCACATAGTCGCGCAGCTTGCCCTGGTCGTAGCCCTTGGCATGCTGGGTCGAGACGACCAGCTTCACCGCCCGCACCGGCTTGCCGTCCTCATAGGCCAGGGTCACCTGGCTCTTGCTGTCGGGCTCGAGGAAGTCGGCGGCGCCGGAATGGCGCTCTTCGGCGAGCCGCTCGAGCACGCGGTGCGAATAATGGATCGTCGCCGGCATCAGATCGGGCGTCTCGTCGCAGGCATAGCCGAACATGATGCCCTGGTCGCCCGCGCCCTCGTCCTTGTTGCCGGCGGCGTCGACGCCCTGGGCGATGTCGGCCGACTGGCCGTGCAGATGGCAGGCGAACTCGGCATATTGCCAGTGGAAGCCGTGCTGCTCGTAGCCGATCTTCTTGACGATGCCGCGCGCCGCCTCCTCGATCTCGGTGATGGTGGGCGTCACCGCCTCGCGGCAGCGGACCTCGCCGGCGAGGATGATGCGGTTGGTGGTGACCATCGTCTCGCAGGCGACCCGCGCCTCGGGGTCGCGACCGATGAACAGGTCGACGACCGCGTCCGATATCTGGTCGGCGACCTTGTCGGGATGGCCTTCCGACACCGATTCGGACGTGAAGAGATAATTGCTGCGCATCGCCTGGGCTCGATCCTCGTCGAAGGGGAGAATGGGGACATAAAGATATCTTTATGTGCGCGGGGCCCTAGCGCGCTTTGCGGCGGACTGCAATCGCCGCCGCGGCGAGCAGCAGCGCGAAGGCGAACGCCAGCGGATTGCCGAAGCGGGCGAAGAGGGTCGGCGGCAGCGGCCGCGGCAGCCGGGCCTCGATCGCGCCGGCGGTGCCGGGCGGCAGGTGGGCGGTGAGCCGCCCGTCGGCGTCGATCAGGGCGGAAATGCCCGTCGGTGTGGCGCGGACGATCGGCAGGCCCTCCTCGAGCGCGCGCAGCCGCGCCTGGGCGAGATGCTGCGGCGGCCCCCAGGCGCCGAACCAGGCGTCGTTCGATGGGTTGAAGATCCAGTCCGGCCGGTCGTCGCGGTCGACGACCTGGCCGGAGAAGATGATCTCGTAGCAGAGCTGGAAGCCGACCCGGCCGGCATGCGGCAGCGCGATCGTGCGCGGCCCCGGCCCGGGATCGAAATCGAGGTCGCCCGGCGCCAGCCGCGACAGGCCGATCGCGGAAAGCAGCGGCCGCATCGGCAGATATTCGCCATAAGGGACGAGATGCGCCTTGTCGTAGCGGGCGAGGATGCGCTGGGGCGTCAGCGCGAAGACCGAGTTGGTGGCGCCGTTGGCGAAGCGGCCGTCCGCCGACTTGATGGTGAGGCCGCCGGCGAGCAGCAACGGATGGCCGAGGATCAGCCGCCGCACCGCGCCGCGGGTCGCCATCACCTCCTCGCGCACCTCGGGGAAGCGGCGCCCATCCTGGAGCGGGTCGGTCACCGCGGCTTCGGGCCAGATCAGAATCGCGGCCGGATCGCCGCCGCGCGACAGCCGGCCGAGCCGCGCCTCGTTGCGCGCCGCGAAGGTCGGCGTCCATTTCTCCTCCTGGCCGATATTGGGCTGGACGATGCGGACCAGCGGGCCGGAGGCCGCGGCCGGCGGGCCCGGCCTCAGCACGATCGCCGCCGCGAGCATCGGCACGGCCAGCGCCGCGGCCGCCCGCCATTGCCGCCGCGCCAGCAGGAACAGGATCCCGCCCGCCAGCGCGATCGCGCCGGAAAGGCCGTACGTGCCGACATAGCGCGCCAGCCCGGCCAGCCCGAGCATGTCGATCGCGACGACGCCCGCCGGATTCCAGGCGAAGCCGGTGAACAGGGTCGCGCGCAGCCATTCGGTGACGATCCAGGCGGCGGCGAGGACCAGCGCCAGCGCCGGCGCACTCCCCCTCCCCCACCGCCACGCCAGCCCCGCCGCCGCCGCCGGATAGACGGCGAGATAAACCGACAACAGCACGACGGCGATCCAGCCGAGCCAGGCCGGCATCGCCGCCTGAAAGGTGAAGGCGGTCGCGATCCAGTTCAGCCCGACCGCGAACTGCCCGACCCCGAACCACCAGCCCCGGGCGAGCGCCGCGCGCAGGCTCGGCGCAGCTTCGACCAGCCACAGCAAGCCGGCGAAACCGAGCAACGTCAGCGGCCAGAGCCCGAACGGCGCGAAGCCGAGCGCCGAGACGAGGCCGGCGAGCAGGGAGAAAGCGAGGAACTTCATGTCGCGGCGGTATGGGGATGGGCGGCCGGGCGCGTCAATGGTAGTCCGGCACGATGATCTTCCGCCAGCTGTTCGAGCCGGATTCCTCCACCTACACCTATCTGCTCGGCTGCCCGGAAAGCGGGGCGGCCTTGCTGATCGATCCGGTGCTGGAGACGGCGGAGCGGGACCTCGAGGCGGTGCGCGGGCTCGGGCTGCGGCTGGCCTGGACGGTCGAGACGCACGTCCATGCCGACCATGTCACCGCGGCGGCGCGGCTCAAGGCGCTGTCGGGCTGCCGGATCGCCTATCCGGACGGCGAGGAGATATCGGGCGCCGATCTCAGGCTCAACGAACTCAGCCCGCTCGCAGTGGGCACGGTCGCGCTCGAGCCGCTGTTCACGCCGGGCCATACCGACAACCACCATTGCTATCTGGCGGACGGGCGCGTCTTCACCGGCGATGCGCTGCTGATCGACGGCTGCGGCCGGACCGACTTCCAGGGCGGCTGCGCGGCGACGCTCTACCGCTCGGTCCACGACAAGCTCTTCACCCTGCCGGACGAAACCCTGGTTTATCCCGCCCACGATTACCAGGGGCGCGAGGCGAGCAGCGTCGGCCGCGAGCGCGCGCACAATGCGCGGCTCGGCGGCGGCCGCAGCGAAGCGGAGTTCGTCGCCATCATGGCGGCGCTCGATCTGCCCTATCCCAGGAAGATCGACGTCGCCGTGCCGGCCAACAGGCTCTGCGGGGCCGGCGCCCAAGGCTGATCATCCGAGCAGCGCGCGGGCGACCTTTGTCTCGACGTCCCAATAGATCAGGCCGAGCGCGGTAAGATCGAACGCCGCATGGGCGAAGACCAGCGGCCAGAGCCGGCCGGTGATCGCAAAGATTGCGCCGAAGACGAGCCCGACGATCGCCGCCTGCTCGACGCCCGGAAGACCCTGTTCGGGATAATGGGCGAGGCCGAACAGGAGGGCGGTGACGAGGATTGTCGCCGCTTTGGCAGCGGCGCCTCCGCCGAGCACCCGGCCCAGCCGCTCGAACATCCAGCCGCGCCAGACGACCTCCTCGCCGAAGCCGGCGCCGATGAGAATCAGATAGAGCATCACCGGCAGCGCCGCCGTGTTTCCCGCCAGGTGATGATAGGCCTGGTTGACTGGATCGGCGCCGAGCAGCGGCATCACCAGCGCCTTCATCGCCAGCTTGAAGGCGATGCCAAAGAGGACGCCGAGTGCGAGCGCGCTGAACCAGCTGCCGGGCCTTGCCAGGCCGATCGCCCGCCACGGCGTGCGCGACCGATGCGCCCAGAGCAGCACCAGGACCGCGCTCATCGGCACGACCAGCGCATTGCCGGCAAGGATGGCGAGGATCGCGAGCAGCCCGACCGGCCCGAAGCCGCGCAACGCGGCGGCGAAGGGATCGTCGACCGGTCCGGGCTCGACGGCGGGCACGTCTTCTTATGCTCAAGAGGACAACGGCGTGTCGATCCGATAAATAAATAACATGGCGATCAGGATCAGGACGGCCCGGGCGAGCGATCTCGCCGCGATCCAGCGGGTGCTCGCGGCCTCCCTTCCGACGTTGATGGCCGACGCTTATGAACCCGCGCTGCTCGCCCGGGCCCTGCCGATGATGACGAGGGCGCAGCCGAGCCTGGTCGGCTCCGGAACCTATTATGTCGCGCTCGCCGGCGGCGAGATCGTCGGCTGCGGCGGTTGGTCGCGCGAGGCGCCGGATGCGCCCGCCGGTGAGGCGGGCGTCGCCCATATCCGCCATTTCGCGGTCGCCCGCGACTGGATCGGCCGCGGCGTCGGGCGCGCGCTCTACCGGCGTTGCGAGGGACGCGCGCGCGCCGCGGGCATTCGCGTCTTCGAATGCTATTCCAGCCTCAACGGCGAGCCCTTCTATCGAGCGCTCGGCTTTACCCGGCTGGCCGCCATCGAGGTCCCGATGGCCCCCGGGACGAGCCTGCCCAGCATCCACATGCGCCGCGAGATCGGCGTGCAGCCCGGTTGACCGGCGCGGCGCGCGGCGGCTAGGGGCGCGCTTCCCCTTCCGGAGCGCCTGAATGACCGACACCCGCCTCGACGTGCTCGCGATCGGCAATGCGATCGTCGACATCATCGCCGATTGCGACGACGCCTTCCTCGACGCCGAGGGGCTGACCAAGGGCATGATGCGGCTGATCGACGCCGACGAGGCGGTCCGGCTCTACGACCATATGGGCCCGGCGCGCGAGATCAGCGGCGGCTCGGCCGGCAACACCGCCGCCGGCGTCGCCGCGCTCGGCGGCCGGGCCGGCTTCGTCGGCCAGGTCGCGCCCGACCAGCTCGGCGAGTTCTACCGCCACGACCTCGCCGCGACCGGCGTCGAATTCATCACGCCGGCCGCCGATTTCGGAGTGCCGACGGCGCGCTCGATGGTGCTGGTGACGCCCGACGGCCACCGGACGATGAACACCTTCCTCGGCGCCGCCCAGCATCTGCCGGTGAGCGCGCTCGACGAGGCCCAGATCGAGTGCGCGGCGATCCTCTATCTCGAAGGCTATCTCTGGGACCCGGAGACGCCGCGCTTCGCCATGGTCAAGGCGATCGACGTCGCCCGGCGGGCGGGCCGCAAGGTCGCCTTCACCCTCTCCGACACCTTCTGCATCGACCGCCACCGCGACGGCTTCAACGGCCTGATCGACGGCGGCCGGATCGACATATTGTTCGCCAACGAGGCCGAGATCCAGGCGCTCGCCGGGGTGCCGCATTTCGAGACCGCGGTGGCGAGCGTGAAGGACAAGGTGCCCTTGCTTGTCGTCACCCGCAGCGAGAAGGGCGCGATCGCGGTGGCGGGGTCGGAACGCGCCGAGGTGGCCGCGGAGCCGGTCGCTTCGGTGGTCGACACGACCGGCGCCGGCGACCTGTTCGCGGCCGGCTTCCTCGCCGGCCAGGCGCAGGGACGGGGGCTGGAAGACTCGCTCAGGATCGGCGCGATCGCCGCCGCCGAGGTCATCTCCCATTACGGCGCGCGGCCCGAGGCCGACCTCAAGGCGCTGGTGGCGGAGAGACTGGGCTAGTCTCCCACTCGTCATTCCAGCGAAGGCTGGAATCCAAGCAGCCTTGGAGTTCCGACGACCGGATGGACCCCAGCCTTCGCTGGGGTGACGAGATTAGCCTGGCGGCGGTTGCGGCGCGGCCGGCGCGGGCGCCGGCGAGGGAATGTCGACGTCGGGGGCCGGCGGCGCGACCTCGGGGGGCGGCTGAGTCGGCTGAACGGGCGGAGCGGGGGGTTCGGTGGCCATGAGCGGCCAACGCCGGCCGGGTCAGGAAGGTCCCTTGAGCTCGATCGTGTTGCCGGACGGATCCCTGACGTAGAAGGAGAGGCCGTCGCCGCGGGCGCCGAAGCGGATCCCTTCCTCGACAATCTCCACCCCGTGCGCGGCGAGGTGGGCGCGCAGCGCCGCTTCGTCCCAGGGTCCGGTGGCGAGGCAGACATGGTCCAGGTTGCGCCCGCCCGCGGCCGGCGGCCGCGCCCAGGCGCCCGCCTCGCCCGAAATGTCGACGAGATCGATCAGCGCCGCCCCGGCGCGCAGCTGGAGCATGCCATATTCGGGCAGCGCGTTCTCGACGCTGCAGCCGATCACCGCGCAGTAGAAGCGCTCGGCGGCGGCCATGTCGTCCACCAGCAGGACGACATGGTCGATGCCTTCGAGCGCGTAGGGCGGCGGCGTGGCTCAGCTCTCCCTGGGATCGTCGACGCCCGGAATCGGCGGCTCGATGTCGTGGATCTCGGGCTCGTGCACCTCGACCAGGCCGCGGCCGAGATGGCTCGCCCGGTAGGAATAGCCGAAATAGATGAGCAGCCCGACCGCCGCCCAGATCGGCAGCACCAGGATCGCCGCGATCGGCAGCAGCAGATAGAGGCCGAGGCAGCCGAGCATGGTCAGCGGGCCGATCAGCCAGAGCGCCGGCACCCGGAACTTGCGGGGCCGCTCCGGATCGCGCTTGCGCAGCATCATCACCGCGACCGCGACCATGAAGAAGGCGTAGAGCGTGCCGGCATTGGCGATGTCTGCGAGCTGCCCGACCGGCAGCATGGCGGCCGCGATGGCGACGCCGACGCCGGTGATGATCGTGACGATATGGGGCGTTTTCCACTTCGGATGAACCCGGGAAAGAACTTCCGGCAGCAGTCCGTCGCGCGACATGACGAAGAAGATCCGGGTCTGGCCGAACAGGAGGATCAGGATCACCGACGGCAAGGCGACGAAGGCCGCATAGCCGATCCAGTTGCCGAGCTGGCTGTAGCCGATCGTGCGCAGCACGTGGGCTAGCGCCTCGTTGGAGCAGACCAGGGTCTCGCGATATTCGGGCAGAGCGCATTGACGCGCGAGCTCTGGCGATCCGGTGATCAGCGGGATGCCGTCCGCGCCCATCACCGGCTGACCGCCGATCGTGCCGATCGCGCCCGCCGCGACCAGGATGTAGAAGACCGTGCAGATGGCGAGCGAGCCGATCAGGCCGATCGGCACGTTGCGCTGCGGGTTCTTGGTCTCCTCGGCCGCGGTCGAGACCGCGTCGAAGCCGACATAGGCGAAGAAGATGGTCGCCGCCGCGCCGCCGACGCCGACGCCTCCGGCCGCGAAGAAGCCGCCCGGCATGAACGGATTGAAATTGCCCTGGTCGACCATCGGCAGGGTCAGCGCGATGAACACGGTCAGCGCCGTGATCTTGATCATCACCAGCACCGCGTTGACTCGCGCGCTTTCGGTGGTGCCGATCATCAGCAGCAGGGTCACCAGCAGGGCGATGCCGAATGCGGGCAGATTGAACATGCCGCCTTCGGCGCCGCCGAGCCAGACCGGCCCGGCGCGCAGCGCCTGGGGCAAATGTATCCCCAATGTCTGATCGAGTATGGTGCCAGTGAAATAGCCCGACCAGCCGACCGAGACCGCGCTCGCCCCGATCGCATATTCGAGCAGCAGCGCCCAGCCGACCGTCCAGGCGAGGAATTCGCCCATCACCGAATAGGTATAGGTGTAGGCGGAGCCGGCGACCGGGATCATCGTCGCGATCTCGGCATAGCAGAGCGCGGCGACGGCACAGACCGCGCCGGCGATGATGAAGGAGAGCATCAGGCCCGGGCCCGCCTTCTGCGCGCCGGCGGCGGTGAGGACGAAAATGCCGGTGCCGATGATGCAGCCGATGCCGAACAGCGTGAGCTGGAACGCGCCGAGCGTACGCTTCAAAGCCTTCTTTTCGGTGGTGGCAAGGATGGCGTCGAGAGGCTTTACGCGCCCGAAGATCATGTCCGTTCCCCTTGTCCGCGGCGCTTGCCGGCCGCTATTTGGTGGCGCGGAGCCTAGACTCTAAATCTGATCGGGCAAGCCTCTATCGACGGCCGCTAGCGCGCCAGCATCGGCCCGAGCCCGCGGCCGCCGAAGATGTGGACGTGGAGGTGCGGCACTTCCTGGCCGCCATTGGCGCCGACATTGGCGAGCAGGCGATAGCCCGGCGCGACCAAATCCTCGTCGCGGGCGATCTTCCCGACCGCGCGCACGAAGCCGGCGATCTCCGCATCGGACGCGCGCGCGGAAAAATCGTCCCACGAGACATAGGGGCCCTTCGGAATGACGAGGATGTGGGTGGGCGCCTGCGGGTTGATATCGTGGAAGGCGAACGCATGCTCGTCCTCATAGACCTTCCGCGAAGGGATCTCGCCGCGCAGGATCCGGGCGAAGACGTTGCTGTCGTCATAGGGCAGGGTGGCGTCGATCGGCATCGCGGATTCCTTAGAACGCCTTGACCGCTTTATCCACAGCGCTACCACTCAGCCATGAGCGACGAGACGCCCGACAGTTTGATTCCCTATGACGAGATCGTGCAGGAAGCGCTGCGCGCGGTCGTCGGCCGGGTGCTGGGCGAGGTCGAGGCGACCGGGCGGCTGCCAGGCGAGCATCATTTCTACATCACCTTCAAGACCGGCGCCGCCGGCGTCGACATCCCGCGCCATCTCGCCGAGCGCTTTCCCGACGAGATGACGATCGTCATCCAGAACCGCTTCTGGGACCTGAAAGTGCGCGACGACGGCTTCGAGGTCGGCCTTTCCTTCAACCAGGCGCCGGCGCGGCTCGCCATCCCGTTCGCGGCGATCACCGGCTTCGTCGATCCGGCCGTCAATTTCGCGCTGCAATTCCAGGCGCAGGGCGACGAGGGCTCGCTCGAGGAGCATGAGCGCGCGGAAAACGATCCGCCCGCCGCGGAACCCGTCGAGGACGGCTCCAACGTCGTCTCGGTGGATTTCAGCCGGAAGAAATGACGGCCCCGACAGGCCGTCACCCTGAACTTGATTCAGGGTCCAGCTTGTCAAATTCCGGGCGTTGGAGAAATGGATGCTGAATCAAGTTCAGCATGACGGGATTGGATGAGATGGCGACAGGCGGCACGCGCATGGAAAGCGACAGTTTCGGACCGATCGAGGTCCCCGCCGACGCTTATTGGGGCGCGCAGACGCAGCGCTCGATCGAGAATTTCCCGTTCGGCACGCGCGAGCAGATGCCGAGCGAGATCGTCCACGCGCTCGGCTTCGTCAAGCAGGCGGCGGCGCGGGTCAACGCCCGCGCCGGCGGTCTCGACGCCGAGCTCGCCGAGGCGATCCAGCAGGCGGCGGGCGAGGTCGCCGGCGGGATGCACGACGATCAGTTCCCGCTCGTCATCTGGCAGACGGGTTCGGGCACCCAATCGAACATGAACGCTAACGAGGTGATCGCCGGCCGCGCCAACGAGATCCTCACCGGCACCCGCGGCGGCAAGGCGCCCGTCCACCCCAACGACCATGTCAACAAGAGCCAGTCTTCGAACGACTGCTTCCCGACGGCGATGCACGTCGCCGCCGCCCGCGCGGTCCATGCGCGGCTGATCCCGGCGCTGCGCAGGATCCATCGGCAGCTGAAGACGCAGGCCGAAGCCTGGGACGGCATCGTCAAGATCGGCCGCACCCATTTGCAGGACGCGACGCCGCTGACCCTCGGCCAGGAATTCTCCGGCTACGCCGCCCAGATCGAGGCCGGCATCGCCCGGATCGAGGCGGTGCTGCCGCGCCTCCACCAGCTCGCCCAGGGCGGGACCGCGGTCGGCACCGGGTTGAACGCCCCGCCCGGCTTCGCCCGGTCCTTCGCCGAGGAGATCGCGAAGCTCGCCCGGCTGCCGTTCGAGACCGCGCCCAACAAGTTCGAGGCGCTGGCCGCGCACGATACGATGGTCGAGCTGTCGGGCGCGCTCAACGTCCTCGCCGTCTCGCTCTCGAAGATCGCCAACGACGTCCGCCTGCTCGGGTCGGGGCCGCGGTGCGGCCTTGGGGAAATGAATTTGCCTGAGAACGAGCCGGGCAGCTCGATCATGCCGGGCAAGGTCAATCCCACCCAGTGCGAGAGCCTGACCATGGTCGCCGCCCAGGTGATGGGCAATCATGTCGCGGTGACGATCGGCGGCCTCCAGGGCCATCTCGAGCTGAACGTGTTCAAGCCGCTGATCGGCGCCAACGTGATCCGCTCGATCAACCTCCTCGCCGACGGCATGGAAAGCTTCACCGAACGCTGCCTCGAAGGCATGGCGCCCGACGAAAAGCGGATCGCCGAGCTGATGAGCCAATCGCTGATGCTGGTCACCGCTTTGGCGCCCGAGATCGGCTACGACAATGCCGCGAAGATCGCCAAACATGCCCATGAAAAGGGCCTGACGCTGAAGCAGGCCGGGCTCGATCTCGGCCTGGTCGACGAGGCGACCTTCGACCGGGTGGTCAAGCCGGAGAAGATGCTCGGGCGCTAGCGCAGCCGGTAGCTCAGCCGGATGCCGATCGAATCCATGCCCGGATTCTGGCGGCCGAGCAGCTGGGCGTGGCTGACATGGACCCAGGTCGCCTCGAGCGCGACACGGTCGCTGAGCTGGTAGCCGAGGCCGATTTCGGGCTCGAACAGGATGCGCGAGCCGAGATCGGTCCTGAGCCCGTTCATGACGCCGTGGCTCGAGCGGGTATGCACGGCGAGCCCCAGGCCCGGACGGACGAACAGCCGGCCGCCGAGCCGCCAGCTGAGGCCGGCCGCGGCGAAATGGGTCTCGCCGCCCGTCGCCGCCGAGACGAACACGTAGGGCGAGGGCCCGCCGACGAAGCCGAGCGCGCCGATCCTGCCGCCGCGCCAGCCGAGCTCGATGTCGGCGCCGTCCTCGAACCCGCCCTTGGTGAGCGGCGTATCGACGTCGTGGGCGAGCAGGCCGCCGAAGATTTCGGACGCCTGCGCCGGCGCGGCGAGGAGCAGCAGGCAGAGGGGAAGAAAGCGGCGCATCACAGGGCTCCCTGCCAGGCGCGGATCGCGTCGTTGGGCGCGACCAGCATGAGGACGTTGAGGAACAGATTGTCGCGGATGACGATCAGCGTCAGCAGCTCGAACCCCAAGGCGAGCGCGACCGTCGCCCAGACCGGCAGCCGCCGCGCGATCCCGAAGCCGACCATCATCCAGACCACGTCCGCGGCCGAATTGATCACGCTGTCGCCGGTATAGCCCAAGGCGATCGTCGCCTCGCGATAGCGGTCGATGATCATCGGGCTGTTTTCGAGGATCTCCCAGGCCGCCTCGATCGCGGTGGCGCCGATCAGCCGATCGCCGGGCGGGTTCCGCCGCAGACACAGCCACCCAAGCAGGTAGAAGAGGAAGCCGTGGATGATGTGGCTCGGCATATACCAGTCGGCGAGATGCTGGCTGTTGTCGGGGCCCTGGACGGTGCCGACCCAGAGCTTGACCGTGCCGCAGGTGCAGATCGGGTTGCGGCCCATCCAGAGGAGGATCGCCGCCATCGCCGCGACGATGGCCAAAGCGATGAACCAATATTTGCGGGGGATGAGCGGGGCGGCGGTCATGCTTCGATCATCTCCCGAAGCTTGAGGACGGTGCGGTAGTTGCGTCCGGTCGAGGGCGAGCCGCAGGCCTTGTCGATCAGCGCCGGCGTCAGCTTCGAAATGCCGACGCCTTCCGGGAAATGGAACCAGAGCGCGCCCCCGGCGACCTTGACGCTTTCGCCGCCCCGCGCCCGTTCCATCAGCTTCGCGGCGGCGTCCGGATCGGGCGGCTTCTTCGAAACCAGCAGCTGGAGCCGGTTCGGCTCGTCGCGCGCCACCTTCGGAAACGGGTTGGCCGCCGTCAGCTTCGCCCATTGCGCGGCGGTGCGGACGATCACCGGCACGTCGAGGCCGAACCTGCTCCGGATCGCCTTTTCGAGCTCGGCCTCGCGGGCGGCGGGCTCGCCATCGTCCGCGAAGACGAGATTGCCGCTCTGGATGTAGGTCGCGACATCCGCCCAGCCGAGCTCGGCGCAAAGCGCGCGCAGGTCGGCCATCGGCAGCTTGCGCCCGCCGACATTGACTGCCCTCAGCAACGCCACCATCCGCCCCATCGGCGCACCTTAATCAGAGAAAACGCCCACGTCTGCCCTTGACCTCGGCCACCCCGCCAAGGCAGGTGCGGCCATGGAAATCGCAAGCGCCTTCCAGCGGCGGGGCCTCCTCTACGTCCTTTCGAGCCCCTCGGGCGCGGGCAAGTCGACGATCGCGCGGATGCTGATGGAGAGCGACGACGGCGTCGCCATGTCGGTTTCGGCGACGACGCGGCCGATCCGGCCGGGCGAAGTCGACGGCCAGGACTATCATTTCGTCAGCGACGAGCGGTTCGACTCCATGGTCGCGAACGGCGATTTCCTCGAATGGGCGCACGTCTTCGGCTTTCGCTACGGCACCCTCAAGTCGGAAGTGATGAAGGTGATCGAGGGCGGCCGCGACGTCCTGCTCGACATCGACTGGCAGGGCACGCAGCAATTGAAGCAGGTCGATCCCGACATCGTCCGCGTCTTCATCCTGCCGCCTTCGATGGCCGAGCTCGAACGGCGCCTCAGGGCGCGCGGCACCGACAGCGACGAGGTGGTCCAGCGGCGGATGGACCGCGCCGCGTCCGAGATCAGCCACTGGGCCGAATATGACTACGTCCTGATCAACAACGACGCCGACAAATGCACGGAGCTGGTCCACAACATCCTCAAGGCCGAGCGGCTCAAGGCGACGCGGCGCGTCTTCCTCCACGATTTCGTCCGCGAGCTGATCGGCTAGGCTGCGCCGCGGCTTTGCGCTAGGATCGGCGCCTCAACGAAAGAGGGGGAGGGCTTCATGGTCCGGACAATCATCGGCGGCCTCGTCGGCGGAATGATCCTGTTCGTCGTCGGCTTCATCTTCTGGGCGACGCCGCTCGGCGAGTTACCCTTCACCCGCACCGGCGAGGCGCAGAATGCGGCGGTCCAGCTGTCGCTCGCGCAGAACCTCACGCCGACCGGCACCGGCGCCTACATCATCCCGGCGCACCAGAGCGCGCAGGGCGCGGTGCTCTACGCGCAAGGGCCGATCGCGACCGTCTACTTCAACACGATGGGCTATTCGCCCGACGACATGTCGATGATCCTGCCCGGCTTCATCATGGCGCTCGTGGCCGGACTGCTGATGGCGTTCGGCCTTGCGGCGGTCGGCGGCGGCGGACGCAGCTTTGCAAGCACGGCGCGGCTCGTCGTCCTGTTCTCATTGGGCTTCTGCGTCTGGGAATATCTGGCGACGCCGATCTTCAACCATTTCGGCTGGCGCTACTGGATCTACGCCTTCACCGCCGAATCGGTGTCGCTGATCCTCGCCGGGCTGGTGATCGCGCGCTGGTTCCTGCCCCGGGCGCAATATGAAGCGCCGGCGGCATATCAGGCGCCGCCTGCCCCGGCGGAGCAAGATGAAGCGCCGCCCGCCGCGGCCGGCGGAACGACAACCAGCGACGAATAGGGGACTGTCCCCTTCTAGAGCAAGGCGAGGAAGCGGGCGGCGGCGGCGAAGTCGCGGCGGCGGTTCGCGAGCGCGGCGGCGGCCTCCTCGTCCTCGCCCCATTGCTCGGCCTGCCAGCGTTCGTCGAGCGTCGCCGCGGCCCAGGCCTGATCGAGCGAGATCGCGCCTTCCGCGAGCGCGAGCGCGACCAGCAGCGACCCGGAAATCGTGACCAGAGGCGACAGGCCGGCGAGGGCGAAACTGTCGCGCTCGGCGAGCGCGCCGCGCAGCCGGGCGAGCGTCTCGGGCGGCTGCGGCATGTGCATGACGCCGAGCGCGAGCTCGAAGACGATTTCGTAGCGCTGCTGCGCCCAGGCCAGGATCGGGTCCCACAGCTCGGCCTGGCGCGCGGCCAGCGGCGCCGGCCCCTCGGCCCGGTAGCAGAGGAGGTCGGATTCGCCATAAGCGGCGAGGCCGTCCGCGAACGCGGCGTGGTCCGGCGCGATCCGGTCGATGGCGGCGTTGGCGAGGCCGGTGAGCGGCATCGAGCGCGGGTCGAGCGTCTCGCCCTGCGCATTCCATTCGTCGGCGACCGCTTCGGCCAGCGCGGCGGCGGGAGCGGCGAGGTCGCGGCGCCCGGGAGTCTTCACCGGCCGGCCGTCGAGCAGGATGCGCCCGCCCTCGCCGACTTCCGCCCGATTGTAGAAGCGCTTCACGGCGCGGGCGGCGTCCGCCACTGGTGCGCCAGATATTTGGGGGCGAAGAAGCTGGCGACGAGGCCGACGATCGCGATCGGGAAGCCGAGGATCGATCCGCCCTCGACGAAGACGTCGCTCTGCCACAGCAGGAGCCCGAGCAGGCAGACGATCGTCGCGCCGATCCGAGTCAGGTTGATCAGGATGAAGCGGTTGCGCCACTGGGCTTCGTTCTGCTCGGGGGTCATGGTCTCGCTTTCGCCGGCGCGCGCATCAGCGCGGCCATTTCGGGGTTGAACGGCGCCAGGCCCGCGGCCGCCGCCTCGGCCTGGGCCGGCTTGTGCTGGCCGAGCTTGCGGGTGCCGCGCAGCTCCTCGATCGCCAATTCATAGCCGAGGATCGCCTTCAGCATCGCCTCGAAGCGGCCGGGCGGCAGCTTCGCGCGGGTCCAGGCGGCCTTGGGCGCGAGCCGCGCCTCGTGCGCGGCGCCGAGCGCGTCGAGCAGGTCCGCCAGCTCGGCCTCGTCGAGCAGCCGCAGCGGCCCCTCGGCCTCCACGCTCAGATAGTTCCAGGTCGGCACCTGGTCGGGGACGCCGTACCAGTCGGGGCTGATATAGGCGTCCGCGCCGAGGCAGGAGACGATCGCGCGCCTGCCGTCGAGCGCCCCGGCGCGGTTGGCGCGCGACACGTGGAAGCGCAGCCGGTCCGGCGCCGCGACGATCACGGGGGCGTGCACCAGCACCGGGCCCTCCGCGCAGATCGTGCAGAAGGCGATCTCGGCGAGGAAGGCGAGCATCGCCTCGCGGTCCTCCCAGGCGAAGGCGCGATTGGGATGCATCAGCCGCGCCGCCTACTGCGGCGCTCGCCGCGGCGCTCCTTGCGCCGCGCCTTGGCGGCGGCGGACACGGCCTTGCGCTTGCCCTCAGGCGTTTCGGAATATCTGATCTCGTCGAGCGGCAGCTCGCCCAGCGCCGGATCGAAGCCGAGCGACGCCAAGGTCGCCGCGAAATGCTCCGGCAATTCCGCGGCGACGTCGATCCGGCCGCCGTCGGGATGGTCGATGCGGATGCGCCGCGCATGGAGGTGGAGCTTGCGGCTGATCGCCCCGGTCAGGAATGCGTCCTGGCCGCCATATTTGCCGTCGCCGAGGATCGGATGGCCGATCGCCGCCATGTGGACGCGCAGCTGGTGGGTGCGGCCGGTGTGCGGCTGGAGCTCGACCCAGGCGGCGCGGTTGCCGGCGCGCTCGATCACCCGGTAGCGGGTCTTCGCCGCCAGCCCCTCCGTCTCGTCGACATGCATCTTCTCGCCGCCGGTGCCCGGCTGCTTGGCGAGGGGAAGCTCGATCATCCCGTCTCCAATCGCGGGCACGCCGACGACGATCGCCCAATAGACCTTGCGCGCGGTGCGGCCGGAAAAGCTCTTCGAGAAGAAGGCGGCCGCGCGCGGGGTGCGGGCGACGAGCAGGGCGCCCGACGTGTCCTTGTCGAGCCGGTGGACGAGCTTGGGGCGGGCGCCCTCTGAAAGGCCGTCGAGCAGCCGGTCGAGATGGTCCTTCGTCTTCGTGCCGCCCTGGGTGGCGAGGCCGGGCGGCTTGTTGAGCACGAAGGCGGCCTCATCCTCGTGAATCACCAGCGAACGGACGAACGCGGCCTCGTCGTCGCTCAGCATCGCGCGCTGGACCGGCCGCCTCGGCGCGGGCGCTTCTTCCCCCTGCGGCGGCACCCGCACGGTCTGGCCGGCCTCGATCCGGTCGCCGGGCGCCGCCCTCCTGCCGTCGAGGCGAAGCTGGCCGGTCCGCGCCCAGCGCGAAATCTGGCCGAAGCTGACCTCCGGCAGGTTGCGCCGGAACCAGCGGTCGAGGCGGATGCCGTCGTCCTCCTCGGTCACCAGCAGCTGGCGGACCTGGCCCTCGGCGCTCATGGGGCGATTCGCATCAGCCGGAGGCCGAGGAAGAGCAGGGCCACCGAGCCGACCGCCGACGCGCCGGCATAGGCCGCGGCGGCGCCATATTGGCTGCGCTCGACCATCAGGAAGGTCTCGAGGCTGAACGCCGAGAAGGTGGTGTAGCCGCCGAGCATCCCGACCGCGATGAACAGCCGGGTCGCCTCGCTGCCGCCGGCGCGGACCAGCCAGCCGGCGAGCAGGCCCATCATGAGGCCGCCGCTCAGATTGACGATCAGCGTCCCCCAGGGGAAGCCGCCGCCGAACCGGGCCAGCGTCGCCACGCCGACCAGATGGCGCGCCCCGGCGCCGATCGCGCCGCCGAGCATGACGATGAGAAGGTTCGGCATGGCGGCGGATGTAGCGGCACCCGCCCGGCTTCGCCAGCCTCGCGGCGGCCGCTACCGCCCGTTATTGACGATCAGGGCGACGTCTGAGCCGGCGCGGGTCGGGGTGACGATCAGATAATAAGCGGCGTCGCCATTGGTGCCGCCGAGCACCTGGTCGGCGCCGCGCGCCTGCTGCTCGGCCGAGAAGCCGCCGCGGGCGGCGAGGCTTCGATAATATTCGAGCACCCGGTTGGAGGGATCGGCGGTGGTGAAGGTGACGACGCGGGCGTGGCAGGCGCCGCGGTCGGCCCCCGCCGCCTCCGTCACGCGGCCGCCGGGATAGATCGGGAAGGCGGCAGGAAGCCGGCGCGCATAATCGTTGCCGGTGCTGAACGGCACGCCGCAGACGCTTTGCATCGGCGCCTCGCCGCCCGCCGCCGCGCTCGCCTGGCCGGCGGCGGCGGAGCCGGCCGGATATTGCGCCTGGACCGGCCTTTCGGGGGGCCGGACCGTGTTGGGATTGGATTGCTGGACGAGATTGGGGTCGACGAGGATCTGGTCCTCGAGCGCGCTGGTCAGGGCCGGGTCGGCGCCGTTGCCGATCAGGCTGTTGTCCATTTCCGCGAGGTTGTTGCCGTCGCCGGAGCGGTTGCAGGCGGCGAGCGCGATGAGGCCGGCAAGGGCGGCGGAGCGGAGCAGCAAGGCGGCGCTTCTGGGCATGGGTCGTCCTCTGTTGAGGCGGCCTTATGCCTGAAAGGACGGTGGAATGGGTGACGGGATATGGTTAACGCGGGGCCTTTCGGGCCACTGTCTCATTCCTGGACTGCCAGAAGGCGAAGGTTTCGCGCTGCACCGCGCGGATGAAGCGCGCCGCTTGGGGGCCCTCCCACGGGCCCGCATAGCCGCGCGACCGAGCCCCGCCCGCCACCCACCAGCCCTGGCCGGGAATGCCGTCGCTCTGGCGGACGACGAGCGCCGCCAGCTCGGGCTCGCCGCGCGCCGCGGCGTCGCGGTCGATATCGCCGAGCATCGCGCAGAGCGCCCGCATCTTCGGCCGGGTGAAGGAATAGCCGAGATGCTCGAGCAGCTCGCCATAGGAGAGCGCCACCCCCGCCTTCGCCGCCGCGACGAGATGCGCGCGCACCTCGTCGGCGTCGGCGAGCGGCTCGGCCATCACTCCGCGTCGGAAAGCAGCACCCGGCCGTCGGTGCCGCCGCCGGCGCGCGGCGTCAGGCGGATGCGGAAGCGGCCGTCGCCGTCCTTGTTGGTGCCCGCGAAGAGGTAGGCGGGGCCTTCGCGCGTGGCGGTGGCGATGGTGAAGTCGGCGGCGCGGGCGGGATCCCGGTACCAGCGCGCGACGACGTCCGGCGCGTCGGCGCTGTTGAAGCGCAGCTCGACCTCGCCGTCGGAGCGGCCCTTCTCGCGGCCGCCCTCGACATGGACGCCGCTCATCCGCGAGCCCGGATAGATGAGCCCGCTGTCGTCGTTCATGCGCATTTCCTGGCGCAGGCCTTCGGGGACGTCGATCTTCATCTCGACGCCGGGCGCCGAGATCGAGACCTGCCCCTCCTCGGCCTTGTTCTCGGCCGAGCCGTTGCCGCCCGGCGCGACGTCATTGCCGAAGCGCGCATCGCAGGCGGTGAGCGCGAGCGCCGCCGCAGCGGCCGGGAAAAGCAGCCTGGACGCGGTCATGGCCATCCTCCTTCGCCCCCGTTTCGCCTTCCTAGGTGTGTTATCCCGATGAGACAATATCCGCCTTGAACCCGCCACCACCAACCCCTAGGCGCGCCGCCATGACACAGGACCAGAGCCGGCGGGCCGGCCTCCTTTTCGGCCTCGGGGCCTATCTCATCTGGGGCGTGCTGCCGCTCTATTTCAAGCTGCTCGCGGGCGTTTCGGCGACCGAAATCGTCGCCCACCGAATCGTCTGGTCGCTGGTCTTCCTCGCCGCCCTCGCCACGCTCTGGCGGCGCTGGCCGACGATTCGCGCGGCGGTGACGACGCCGCGGGTGATGATGACGCTCGCGGTGACGGCGCTGCTGATCGCGATCAACTGGCTGATCTACATCTGGGCGGTGATCAACGGCCACGTGCTCGAAGGGAGCCTCGGCTATTATCTCAACCCGCTGGTCAACGTCCTGCTCGGGGTCGTCATCCTCAAGGAGCGGCTGACGCGCGGGCAGTTGCTGGCGGTGCTGCTCGCCGGGCTCGGCGTCTCGGTGCTCGCCGTCCAGGCGGCGTCGGGCCTGTGGATCAGCCTCGCGCTGGCGCTGAGCTTCGGCCTCTACGGCTTCATCCGCAAGATCGCCCCGGCCGACGCGCTCGAGGGGCTGGCGATCGAAACCGCCGTGCTGGCGCCGCTGTCGATCGGCTGGATCCTCTGGCTCCAGCATCAGGGCACGGGCGGATTCGCCGCCTTCGGCGCGACCACCAACGCGCTGCTGATCCTCGGCGGCGCGCTCACCGCGATCCCGCTGCTCCTGTTCAACGGCGCCGCCAAGAGGCTGCCTTATTCGACGCTCGGCTTCCTCCAATATATCGCGCCCTCGCTCCAGTTCCTGCTCGCGGTGCTGGCGTTCGGCGAGCCGTTCACGCGCGCCCACGCGCTCTGCTTCGCCGCGATCTGGACGGCGCTCGCGATCTTCGCGGTCGAGGGGTTCAGGATCGGGCGGGCGCGGGCCCGCGCCGTCGCGGAATGCCTGGAGCCCTGCCCCTAGACGGGTTTGATCTCGGGCGGAAAATCGCCGTAGCGGCGCCGGTCCGCGACCGAGCCGTCGGCGTCCTGCAGGAATGCCTCCCCCTTCAGCGCCGCGGCGCGCTCGTTGGCGACCGCCCAGGCTTGCTCGCGGTCGGCGTGGCGCGTGGTCCGGTCGGGCAGGCCCTCCTCGTAGACCAGCCACTGGTCGCCGTCGGCGACCGCCCAGAAATTGCGTCCGACCATGGCTTGTCAACGGGCGGCGTTCGCGGAAAGTTGCGCGGCGCCGGCGATGGCGCGATGAAGGCGCCGGGGAGAGAGAAATGAAGAATGATCCGCGAATCGACGCCTATATCGAGCGGCAGGCGGCTTTCGCCCAGCCGATCCTCCGGCACCTGCGCACGATCGTTCACGAAGCCTGCCCGGAGTGCGAGGAGACGCTGAAGTGGAGCTCGCCGAGCTTCATCTACAAGGGCAAGATCCTCGCCGGCTTCGCCGCGTTCAAGGCGCATGCCGCCTTCGGTTTCTGGGCCGGCAGCCAAATCCTCGAGACGGGCGCCCGGCAGGAGAGCGCGATGGGGCAGTTCGGCCGGCTGACCTCGCTGGACGACCTGCCGCCGCGCGCGACCCTGATCGAGCTCGCCAGGAAGGGGATGAAGCTGATCGACGACGGGGTGAAGCCGGTCCGCAACAAGACCGCCAAGCCGCCCCTCGCCGTCCCCCAGGACCTGCGCGCGGCGATCGACGCGGTGCCGGCCGCCAAGGCGACGTTCGACGCCTTCCCGCCGAGCCAGCAGCGCGAATATTCCGACTGGGTCTCCGAAGCGAAGCGCGACGAGACCCGCGCCAAGCGCCTCGCCCAAAGCGTCGAATGGCTCGCCGAGGGCAAGCGCCGCCACTGGAAATACGAGAATTGCTAAATGCCTAGCTCGCGTTGGCGGTGAGATTCTCGCCGACGTCGAGCGGGTCGGGCGGCAGCGGGGCGACGGGGCGGCATTGCGGAAGTTGAAGTTGCGCGTGCTGGGAACAGTCGCGGACCTGGACGTCGCTGTTGCCGGCGATGAAGACCGACCAGTGCTTGCCGTCGTCGCAGAGCGCGACCCACATCTCCATCTCGCGATAATATTGCTGGTAGCCGCCGGCCGCGACCCGGTGGCAGCGGTGGCCGGTCTGGCGGATCGCCCGCAGCAGAGTCAGCCGCTGCATCGGCGGCGACAGCGCCTTCAATCGCTCGCTGTCGGGATTGGCGACCCGGATCCGGGACTTGTTCTCGCTGGGCGCGACCTCGCCGCAGGCGGCGAGAGCGAGCAGCGGGAGAAGGAGGGCGGCGAGGCGTTTCATCACTGTCTTGCTCCTTGCGCGAAGCGCTGGCGTAAGGAAACCTTGTCGATCTTGCCGGTTCCGAGCTTGGGCAGCGGCCGCGGCTCGATCCAGATCTCGGCGGGCAGCTTGAACTGGGCGATGCGCCCGGCGAGGAAGGCCAGCAATTCCTCCCGGTCGAGATCGCCGCCCTCGCCGTAGACGACCGCCGCGGGCACCTCGCCGAGCCGCTCGTCGGCGATCCCGAACACCGAGGCCTCGCTGACGCCCGGATGGGCATAGATCGCCGCCTCGACCTCCTGGGCGCTGATATTCTCGCCGCCGCGGATGATGATGTCCTTCTTGCGGTCGACGATGAACAGGTAATCGTCCGCGTCGAGATAGCCGATGTCGCCGGTCCTGACATAGCCGTCGGCGGTGAAGGCGGCGCGGGTGGCCGCCTCGTCGCGCCAATAGCCGCGGAAATTGGCGGCCGAGCGGATCGCGATCTCGCCGCGCGCGCCGGCGGGCAGGTGGACGTCGCCTTCGCCGAGGATCGCCATTTCGACGATCGGCTTGTGCGGCCGTCCGGTCGAGGCGGGCTTGTCGTGATAATTGGACCAGAAATTGCCGCAGCCGACGGCATTGGTCTCGGTGAGGCCGTAGCCCAGCGCCGGCTGGGCGCCGGCGAAGCTGTCCTCGAGCCGCTTGACGTGCGCGACCGGGCGCGGCGCGCCGCCGGCGGCGATGTCGGTCAGCGAGGAGAGGTCGTATTTGTCGCGGTCGGGATGCTGCATCAGCTCGAGGCTCATCGTCGGCACGCCGACGAAATAGGTCACCTTCTCGTCCTGGATCAGCCTCAGCGCCTCGCCCGGGTCCCATTTCGCCATCAGCACCATGCCCCGGCCGATGACGAAGCTGTTCAGAAGCACTGGAACCTCGCCGGTGACGTGGAACAGGGGCACGTTGACCAGGGTGCGCGGCGGGTTGGCCGGCGCCCGGCCCTCGCTTTCCATGATCCCGAGCAGGGCGAGCAGGCTGATCGAATAGGTGTAGATTCCGGTGGTGACGGCGCGGTGGCTGGAGATGGCGCCCTTGGCGACTCCGGTCGAGCCGGAGGTGAACAGGATGGTCGCATCGTCCTCGGGAGTTACCTGGGGCGGATCGGCCTCGCCGCGGCCGAGCAGAGGCGCGAGCGCCTCGGCGATCGGCTTCTCGATCGGTAGCACGACGCTGGCCAT
>DASZDS010000044.1:0-2209 GCA_035941735.1 Allosphingosinicella sp. | reverse complement strand
CGATGGGGAGGTTCTGCGCTTGCGCCTGCGCATAGCGCATGCGGTGACGGTAGCGGCGAAAGTAAGCAAGCTCGGTCTCGAGCTTTCCCTGGCTAGAATCAATGGGTTAGGCGAGGGTCGGTCGTTGTATATTGACAATGTTGTCGGGGGGCTAGGTAAGTGGTGGGGCAGGAGACCTCTGGGATAATAGGAAGTCTGTAAACAAACCCAAATCCGGAGGGCTGCCCCAATGAGAGTTTCACACGAACAGACCGCACCTGTCACCCCTGAGAAGGCCTTCGATCGGCTGCAGGCATTCATCGCCGAGCGACGGTCATCGAAAAAGCCGTGCGGGGATATGGAATGCTTCGAGCGGGAGTTGCATGAGTACGTTGTGGCGGTGGAGCGGGAGGGGTTGGGATCTTCCCCCGATTTTGTAGACACTGTTGTTCCTCAAACGGCTATCGTCTCATACTGGACGGGTGATAGGTACCCTAATGATGAGTGAAGCCGCTTCTGATTGTAAAACGGGATGTAACTACTTCTACTTTGTCACTCCGCCGATGGGTTTAATAGAGCTGCGTTCTGTTTCCGATAGGCGGAGTCACGCGCGCTCTGTCGTCGTTGGTGTCGTTCTGCGATGAGCTCGGCCACGGAGTCCGGGTCATGAGCACGATGAGGCAGAAGCGCATCGATAGCAAAGACAAGGTCCGAGAGAGTGAGGTCCTTGACCGCCACTCGATGGGCCAGCTGTTCCTTGAGCAGAAAGCTCATCGCCAACATCACCAGCGCCATGTGATGATGCCATCCGTTCCACTTGCGCACTTGGTACTGAGCCATCCCCAGGCAGTCCTTGGCTTCTCGCAAAGCGTGTTCGATCCAAAAGCGTGCCGCCTGCATCGAGGCGAGTTGATGGAGCGAGGTATCGGCCTTGGCGTTGGAGAGCGCGAACTTCACGGTGTCGGGACGATCGATTTCGCGACGCATGAAGAGATGCCAACGCCGGGCGTGGTCTTCTTGGCCGTCCCACAGCCACACGCGCGCACTGAGCGCCTCGATGGTAATGAGACCTTTCTCGCCACCACGCAACACGATGCGTCGCCAAGCCGAAGCGGGTTGGGCCTTGAGCCAGTCGCTCACCATGATGGCACGGGCCTCCGTGCGAAGGAGGCTCGGTGGTCGTCCCATCGTCGAAGTTCTCCGTGGAACCGAAGGAGTCGGGTCTTGCAGGAAGAGGTGCTGGTCACAGCGTACCTCCCCCATGAAGGTGATCCCTTCATCGTCGAGCTCTCGCAACAGCCACCCAGCACTGCCATAGACTGCATCGAAGGCCACGTGTCCGAAACGTACCCCATGGCGCCGCGCCCCGAAGATCATCTCCCGTGCAAGCTCCACCTTGCTTTGCGCCACTCTCGCCGATGCAGGGACCTCTACCGCATCGAGTCGCGCCGTATCGTTGAGCCAACACTCAGGCAAATACAAGCTCGCGTCGATAAGCGAGACCGCGGTCTCTTTCGCGAGTGCGGCGAAGACGCCCACTTGGCTGTTCTCCACCTTCCCCAGCCGTCCATTCCATTGCCGTGCGACCCCCGCCGAGGCCTCGCCCTTCTTCGCAAACGCGCTCTCGTCGATGATGAGAGCCGCTTTCATTCCGCCGATAAGCGTGTTGACCTGACGGCTCGTCTCGCTGACCAATCCATCGAAGTCCCACTCGGAGTCCGAGAGCATGTGATGCAACACTTGGTGATCGGCCTCGAGCATGCGTTCACTCATCGAGAGCATGTTGGATTTAGGCGAGGCAAACAGCCCCAGCAAATAGGTCTCGGCCGCACTCGCCACCGAGCGGGTGCCCACGCGAAAGAACGAAGAGAACGCTTTGAGATGTTGTGGCAACCGGTCGAGCAAACCAGCGATAAGGGAAGCAATTGGTACACAATTTTCACGAAGTCGCCATCGTTCACACTCCGTGACAAATCAACATATGACATTATACTTACCCACATGATCTGATGCAAGTATTTTGGTCTGACAAAGTAGAATTAACGGCGTCGACGCAATGGTTGTGGGATCGCTACCAAGATCATCACTATGGTCGGCGCGAGCCCGGATACCCCCGAACCGGCCGGCAGCTCCGAAAGGAACTGATCGCACTGGCCGACGGGTTCCGCGAATCATCCGAATCGTGGGCCGCCCTGCTGCGCGACTGCAAACGCCGTGGCATGCGCGCCCC
>DASZDS010000043.1:0-34402 GCA_035941735.1 Allosphingosinicella sp. | reverse complement strand
TCTCGCGCTCAACCTCGAGCGCGACTCCGTCGGTGCCGTTATTCTGGGCGACTATACCGGCGTGTCGGAAGGCGATCCGGTCAAGACCACCGGCCGCATTCTCGAAGTGCCGGTCGGTCCGGAGCTCATCGGGCGCGTCGTGGACGCGCTCGGCCAGCCGATCGACGGCAAGGGCCCGGTCAATGCCAAGCTCACCGACGTCATCGAGACGGTGGCGCCGGGAGTGATCGCGCGCCAGTCGGTGTCGCAGCCGGTGCAGACCGGACTCAAGGCGATCGACGCCATGGTGCCGATCGGCCGCGGCCAGCGCGAGCTGATCATCGGCGACCGCCAGACCGGCAAGACCGCGGTCGCGCTCGACACCTTCATCAACCAGCGCGCCGCCAACCAGGGCGACGACGAATCGCAGAAGCTCTATTGCATCTACGTCGCGGTCGGCCAGAAGCGCTCGACCGTCGCCCAGATCGTCCGCGCGCTCGAAGAGAATGGCGCAATGGAATATACGATCGTCGTCGCCGCCACCGCGTCGGAGCCCGCCCCGCTCCAGTTCCTCGCGCCCTATACCGGCTGCACGATGGGTGAATATTTCCGCGACAACGGCATGCACGCGGTGATCGTCTATGACGACCTCTCCAAGCAGGCCGTCGCCTACCGCCAGATGTCGCTGCTGCTCCGCCGGCCGCCGGGCCGCGAGGCCTATCCGGGCGACGTCTTCTACCTCCATAGCCGCCTGCTCGAGCGCGCCGCCAAGATGAACGACGACAATGGCAACGGCTCGCTGACCGCGCTGCCGATCATCGAGACCCAGGCCGGCGACGTCTCGGCCTATATCCCGACCAACGTCATCTCGATCACCGACGGCCAGATCTTCCTGGAGACGGAGTTGTTCTTCCAGGGCATCCGCCCCGCGATCAACGTCGGCCTCTCGGTCAGCCGGGTCGGCTCGGCCGCCCAGACCAAGGCGATGAAGAAGGTCGCCGGCTCGATCAAGCTGGAGCTCGCCCAGTATCGCGAGATGGCCGCCTTCGCCCAGTTCGGCTCCGACCTCGACGCGGCGACGCAGCGGCTCCTGAACCGCGGCGCGCGGCTCACCGAATTGCTCAAGCAGCCGCAATATGCGCCGATGCCGGTCGAGGAGCAGGTCGTCTCGATCTTCGCCGGCGTGAACGGCTTCCTCGACACCGTGCCGACCGACGCGGTCACCCGCTTCGAAGGCGCGCTCCTGAGCCACATGCGGTCCGATCACGCCGACGTGCTCGGCGCGATCCGCGACAGCAAGGCGCTCGACGACGACACTTCGGCCAAGCTGAAGACGATCATCGGCGATTTCGTGAAGACGTTTGCGTAACTCGCTTCTTCGTCATTCCCGCGAAAGCGGGAATCCAGCTGGACCCCCGCTTTCGCGGGGGTGACGTAAAAGGAAAGACGATAGGACTGGAATGGCCAGCCTCAAGGCGCTCAAGACCCGGATCTCCTCGGTCAAGTCGACCCAGAAGATCACCAAGGCGATGAAGATGGTCGCCGCGGCGAAATTGCGCCGCGCGCAGCAGGCCGCCGAGGCCGCGCGCCCCTATGCCGAGCGGATGGCGCGGGTCGTCGCCGGAATCGTCGCCAAGGTCGCGATCGGCCCGGAGAGCCCGAAACTGCTCGCCGGCACCGGCCAGGACCAGGCCCATCTGCTGATCGTCTGCACCTCGGACCGCGGCCTCGCCGGCGGCTTCAACTCGAACATCGTCCGCGCCGCCCGCCGCAAGGCCGAGGCGCTGATCGCCGAGGGCAGACAAGTCTATTTCTACCTGGTCGGCCGCAAGGGCCGCGCGGTGATCGGCCGGCTCTACCCGAAGCAGATCATCCACCAGCACGATACCAGCGCGATCCGCCAGGTGAGCTTCGCCGACGCCCACGCGATCGCCGCCGACGTGATCGACCGCTACGAGACCGACGGCATCGACGTCGTCCACCTGTTCTACGCGCGCTTCCGCTCGGCGCTGGTGCAGGAGCCGGTCGGCCAGCAGATCATCCCGGTGCCCCCGGTCGAGGAGAGCAGCGCGCCGACGAGCCTCGCCGCAGTCGAGTACGAGCCCGACCAGGACGAGATCCTCGCCGCCCTGCTGCCGCGCAACGTCGCCGTCCAGATCTTCCGCGCCCTGCTCGAAAACGCCGCCTCGGAGCAGGGCAGCCGGATGACCGCGATGGACAACGCGACCCGCAATGCCGGCGACATGATCAACCGCCTGACCATCGAATATAACCGCACGCGGCAGGCCGCGATCACCAAGGAGCTTATCGAGATCATTTCGGGCGCCGAGGCGCTGTAACGCAATCGTGTCCCCGGCGAAGGCCGGGATCCAGGACGAAGTCAGACTGGACCCCGGCCTTCGCCGGGGAACAAGAGAAGGCAAAGAGGTAAGAAAAATGGCCACCGCCACCACCAACAATGTCGGCCGCATCAGCCAGGTGATCGGCGCCGTCGTCGACGTGACGTTCGACAGCGAGCTGCCGGCGATCCTGTCCGCGCTCGAGACGCAGAACGGCGGCAACCGCCTCGTCCTCGAGGTCGCCCAGCATCTCGGCGAATCGACCGTGCGCACGATCGCGATGGACGCGACCGAGGGGCTGACCCGCGGCCAGGAGGTGACCGACACCGGCTCGCAGATCCGGATGCCGGTCGGGCCGATGACGCTCGGGCGGATCATGAACGTGATCGGTGAGCCGATCGACGAGCGCGGCCCGATCGGCCATACCGACACCGCCCCGATCCACGCCGAGGCGCCGCTCTTCACCGACCAGTCGACCGAGACCTCGATCCTGGTCACCGGCATCAAGGTGATCGACCTGCTCGCGCCCTACGCGAAGGGCGGCAAGATCGGCCTGTTCGGCGGCGCCGGCGTCGGCAAGACGGTGCTGATCCAGGAGCTGATCAACAACATCGCCAAGGGCCATGGCGGCACCTCGGTGTTCGCCGGCGTCGGCGAGCGCACCCGCGAGGGCAACGACCTCTATCACGAATTCCTCGACGCCGGCGTCATCGCCAAGGACGCCGACGGCAACCCGACGCCCGAAGGCTCCAAGGTCGCGCTCGTCTTTGGCCAGATGAACGAGCCGCCGGGGGCGCGCGCCCGGGTCGCCCTTTCGGGCCTCACCATCGCCGAATATTTCCGCGACCAGGAGGGCCAGGACGTGCTCTTCTTCGTCGACAACATCTTCCGCTTCACCCAGGCGGGCTCGGAAGTGTCGGCCTTGCTCGGCCGCATCCCCTCGGCGGTCGGCTACCAGCCGACGCTCGCCACCGACATGGGCGCGCTGCAGGAGCGGATCACCTCGACCAACAAGGGATCGATCACCTCGGTCCAGGCGATCTACGTGCCCGCCGACGACCTCACCGACCCGGCCCCGGCGACCAGCTTCGCCCACCTCGACGCCACCACCGTGCTGTCGCGGGCGATCTCGGAGCTCGGCATCTATCCGGCCGTCGACCCGCTCGATTCGACCTCGCGCGTCTTGACCGCCCGCACCGTCGGCCAGGAGCATTACGACACCGCCCGGCGCGTCCAGGAGACGCTGCAGCGCTACAAGAGCCTGCAGGACATCATCGCCATCCTCGGCATGGACGAGCTCTCGGAAGAGGACAAGCTCACCGTCAACCGCGCCCGCAAGCTGCAGCGCTTCCTCTCCCAGCCGTTCCACGTCGCCGAGGTGTTCACCGGCATCGAGGGCAAGTTCGTCCAGATCGAGGACACGGTCGCCTCGTTCAAGGCGGTGGTCGACGGCGAATATGACCATCTCCCCGAGGCCGCCTTCTACATGGTCGGCGGCATCGAGGAAGCGGTCGCCAAGGCCGAGCGGCTGGCGCAGGAGGCCTGAGGCAGGTGGCCGATCTTCATTTCGAGCTGGTCACGCCGGAGAAACTGCTCCGCGCCGAGGAGGTCCATATGGTCGTCGTCCCCGGCACCGAGGGCGATTTCGGCGTGATGGCCGGCCACGCGCCCTATCTTTCGACGATGCGCGACGGCGAGCTCGCCATCTACAAGAGCGGCGGCGGCGAGCCCGAGCGGATCGCCGTGACGGGCGGCTTCGCCGAAGTGAGCGAAACCGGCCTCACCGTCCTCGCGGAAACCGCGCAAGGCTGAGCTTCAGCGGGGTCCCAGCGCCGTCTCGTGGCCTTCGTAGCCGCAGCCGGTCGAACGGTCGTCCGCCCGCAGCCCGTCGAGCGTGTCGGCGGCCTCGTCGATCGTGTCGTTCGAATGGTTGCCGAGCGGCGGCGCCGGGCTGCTTTGCGTGCGCCATTGCGCTTGCGTCCGGCAGATCCGCCCGATCCGCATCCGGGTCGCGGTGCGGGTGACGCGCCGGCAGATGACCCGATTGTCGCCGGTCACGGTGATCGGATCGGGCCCGGTGATGGCGCTTTGCGCGGCCGCCGTCTCGGGCGCGAGCGCGGGCGCGGCGCCGATCAGCAACAGCAGGGCCGGCTTCCTCATTGCCGATCGCCCGGCGCGCCCGCGGCTAGCGCGGGCCGAGCGGCGTCTCGTGGCCGCTGCTGAATCCTCCGACATCGCCGGTAGAAACCTTCTCGCCCGCCATTTCGAGCGCATCGGCGGCGCCGTCGATCGTGGCATTGGGATCGTCCGGATTGACCGTCCGCCCGCCGCTTTCGGCTGCCCATTGCGACTGGGTCCGGCAGATCCGGCCGGTGCGCATGCGCGTCGCGGTGCGAGTCACCCGGCGGCAGATGATCCGGTTGTCGCCGGTCACCACCGGATCCGGTCCGGTCACCGTCGATTGGGCGGCGGCGGCGGCGGGGAACGAAAGCGGCGGGGCCGCGACGAGCAGCAGGATGGCGAGTTTCCGCATGGCACCCCTCTTCGCTAATGGCCTGTATTCGCACGGGTCCCCGTGAAAGACAAGCCGAGCGGCGGCCCGGGAAGGGGCGGCCGGACGCCCCGATCGGACCCGCGGCCACGTCTCTCGCGCGGTTAGGCAATTGTCAAAGTTTCCGGCCTATTCACCACCCCTCCGGGAATGTCAGTGAGGCACGGGTCGCGACTATGAGCGCATTTGGACGACGGAACGGCGCGGGCGCAACGGGCGGGCGACCGCAATTCGGCACCGCGCAGCCGATGAAAGGCCCGGCCCAGGCCAAGGCCGGCCAGGGCGGCAGCCAGTTCCCGCCGATCGAACCCGAGGCGCTCGGCGCCGAGGAAGAAGCCTTCGCCCCGATCGACCGCGGCGACGCGATGGCGCGCCTCGCCGACCGCCAGGCGCAGTCCGGCGAGCAGGGCAACAGCCGCGTCGAAGGGTTCGAAGCCTCGATCCACCGGATCAAGGAGCAGGTCCTCCCCCGCCTGCTCGAGCGGGTCGACCCGGAAGCGGCCGCGACCCTCTCCAAGGACGAACTCGCCGAGGAGTTCCGCCCGATCATCGGCGAGGTGCTCGCCGAGCTGAAGATCAACCTGAACCGCCGCGAGCAGTTCGCGCTCGAAAAGGTGCTGGTCGACGAGCTGCTCGGCCTCGGCCCGCTCGAGGAGCTGCTCAATGATGCGGAAATTAGCGACATCATGGTCAACGGCCCGAACCAGACCTTCATCGAGCGCAAGGGCAAGCTGGAACTCGCCCAGATCCAGTTCCGCGACGAGGAGCATCTGCTCCAGATCGCCCAGCGCATCGTCAACAAGGTCGGCCGCCGCGTCGACCAGACGACCCCGCTCGCCGACGCCCGCCTCCAGGACGGCAGCCGCGTCAACGTCATCATCCCGCCGCTCAGCTTGCGCGGCACCGCCATCTCGATCCGCAAATTCTCCGAAAAGCCGATCACCGTCGACATGATGCGCGGCTGGGGCTCGCTTTCCGAGAAAATGGCGACCGTGCTCAAGATCGCCGGCGCGAGCCGGATGAACGTGATCATCTCGGGCGGCACCGGCTCGGGCAAGACGACGATGCTCAACGCTTTGTCGAAGCTGATCGACCCGGGCGAGCGCGTGATCACGATCGAGGACGCGGCCGAGCTCCGCCTGCAGCAGCCGCACTGGCTGCCGCTCGAGACCCGCCCGCCCAACCTCGAGGGCCAGGGCGCGATCTCGATCCGCGACCTCGTCATCAACGCGCTGCGCATGCGCCCCGATCGCATCATCCTCGGCGAGATTCGTGGGTCGGAATGCTTCGACCTGCTCGCGGCGATGAACACTGGCCACGACGGCTCGATGGCGACGCTCCACTCCAACAGCCCGCGCGAATGCCTGGCGCGTATGGAGAACATGGTGATGATGTCGGACATCAAGGTGCCCAAGGAAGCGATCTCGCGCCAGATCGCCGACTCGGTCGACCTCATCGTCCAGGTCAAGCGCCTGCGCGACGGCTCGCGTCGCTGCACCAACATCACCGAGGTGATCGGCATGGAAGGCGACGTCATCGTCACCCAGGAATTGTTCAAGTTCGAATATCTCGACGAGACTCCCGACGGCAAGATCATCGGCGAGTATCGCAGCATGGGCCTCAGGCCCTACACGCTCGAGAAAGCGAAGATGTTCGGCTTCGACCAGCCCTATCTCGAGGCCTGTCTCTAAGAACAGGGTTAGTCCAATCTCCTCTTCGGCAGTTGTCGTGAGACCGGCGCCTCGTTAGTATCGTCGGTCTGGACATGAGGAGAGGACAGTGAGCTGGTCGCGCCGCATCGTGATTTTTGCTGCCACGATCTCTGGGCTACTTCTGCCTCTTCCTCCGGCCTTTGCGCAGACGAATCAGGATAATGAGTTACCGGCAGACTTCCGGGGACATATAACTTACCAAGGTAGTTTTACCGGCCAGCTATTCATTCCGGGTCGGCCGCCGCGGAGAGTGAACCTGCGGAACATAATCAATTCGGCGACCAGCGGGCGAACAAGGGACTATGCTGGGGCCATCACATTGGACGTCGAGTATGACGGGGATATCGTCCGCGGCGCTTATCGCGGCACTGGCGGGCTCACCCGTGGCGGATTTACGGGAACGAGGCGAGGCGCGAATTGCAGTCTGACCGACAATGACGACGGAGGGTCTCTGCGTGCCCATTGTGGCCGGAATCGGTTCAGCGGCACCTTCACGAGCCCTCCCCACGCCCGGCAAGCCTATAGGACCGACTTCGAAGCTCATGCTGCGCAATTGGCCAGGGTTGATCGGCAAGGCCGACCCATGCCGGTCGCCAATGACACTGCCGGCGGCAATATCCCGCGTCTCTCCGATCACTATTCTGGTCGAATGACGTGCGACCGCGGCGACATATCCGTCCGAATGTCGGTTTTTGCGGACGGTCGTGGAAAACTGACGGTCGCCCCGCCCAGCTATGGCGTGGATTTCGATATTTCCCTTCGCGAGAACGAGCGCGGAGTCATCCGCCTTGAACCGACGAGCGCGCTCAACACGACATCTTATATCGCCCGCCGCTACAACGTGCCCCTGTTCAGCGCGACGATGCGACAAAACGACATTGGCCTTTATGGGGAAACAACCGTTCCCGGATGCGGGCCCTTGATATTGGTTGCCCACAGTTCCGCGATCCCGCTCACACCGGATCAGTTCAACCGCCTGACCGAGCGGCTTACGGAAGAAATGCTGCGGCCGAAGCCCTGACGACCGGTGAGTTCCGTCTCGAATCCTGCCTCTGGTTGACACCTCGTCGGCGGCGCGTCACCTTGCCCCGGGTGGGCAGGTTGTCGCGGAGTTGAACATGGCCGGTCGGTCCCTTGCCCTCGTTGCCCTCGCGCTCACTTTGCCCGCCGCCGACGCGCTCGCTGCCGACCCGCCCGCGCCCGCCGGCGAACAACGCCTGATCTGCCGCGGCGGCGAGCGCAGGCTCGGCACCCGGACGCGCACGCCGCGGCGCTGCCTCACCGCCGAGCAATGGCAGCGGGAGGCGGAGAACGATCAAGCCGGCCTCCCCGTCACGCTCCAGGTCACCCAGGGCCAGAATGACGGCCGCGTCGTCCCGACGCCGCAATAAGGGGCCGATCGCGGCCCGATCAAATTTTCCTCCGAAACGGATATTCTTTCGTCCAAAATTGCGCTAATCGGCGATTCGCGACCAGGCGGGTGGGAGTCGGATCGATCGCAAAGCAATCTTCCCGGAGGGATTTGGAGGCGCGGCGGGTGCGGACGCTGGCGGCGGCGACGCGCGAGCTGCAGCGGGTGGTGCGGCTGCTGCGCCGGTTCATGCAGGCCGGGGCGCCTCCGCCCGACGCCGCCGGCCGGCGCGCGGCGATCACCGCCGCCGACGTGCAGGCGATCCTCGCCGCGCGGCGGCTGCGCGAGCTCTGCCTCGGGCCGGAGGTCGGCGACGTCGCCTGGGGGCTGCTGCTCGAAGCCTTCGCCGAGCATCTCGAGGGGCGCCGAGTCGCGCTGACCAGCCTCGGCGCGGCCGAAGGGATTCCGCGCAGCACCGCCCATCGCTGGACCCGGGCGCTGATCGACCGCGGGCTGCTGTCGAGCCACCCCGATCCTTCGGACGACCGAATCACCCTGGTCGCGCTCTCCGAAGAAGCCGCCGAGCGCGTCCGCACCTATCTCGTCAGCGCGCTGAGCCTGTCGCGCCTCGCGGCCTGAGGCCTAGTCCGCCTTCCAGGCGAGAATGGCGAGCAGCAGCACGGCGAAGAAGGCGGCGACCTGGAGGCCGCGCCAGGGCACCCAGCCGCTGCGGTCTAGATCGCGGCGGCGGATGCGGCGCGATTCGGCCGCTCCCGCGATCAGCGCCGCCACCGCCGCCGCGCCGGCCGCGCCCCACAGCCAGTAACGGGTCGTCATTCGCTGAGCTTGTCGAGCTTCTGCTGGAGCGCGGCGAGCTGGGCCTTGAGCTCGGCGAGCTCGGCCCTGGTGTCGCCCGGTCTGCCCGCCTCGGCCGCGCCGCCGGCGGTCCCACCCCGGAACATTTCCAGGTTGCGCCGCGCCAGCTCGGCGAATGGATTGGCCGCGAAGGCGCCCGCCATCGCGTCGCGGAGCTGGCTCTGGTTGCGCTGCAGCGCCTCCAGCGAGGCTTCGAGATATTGAGGCACCACCGCCTGCATCTGGTCGCCGTACATCGAGATCAGCTGCCTGAGGAAATTGACCGGCAGCATGGTCGCGCCGCGCGCTTCCTCGTCCATGATGATCTGGGTGAGGACGCCGCGGGTCAGGTCGTCGCCGGATTTGGCGTCGACCACTTTGAACTGGCGCTTCTGCCGGACCATCTCGGCGAGCCGCTCCAAAGTGATGTAGGATGAGCTTTCGGTATCGTAGAGGCGCCGGTTCGCATATTTCTTGATGATGACCACGTCATCCTCGGACCGGGGCGCCGCCATGAATCCTTCCTCCGCTGAGGAGACGGCTCTAGCACCGAAGTTTGCCGCACCGCAACAACGGCCCCGTCCGCTGCCCCTGTTCCTCTCTATGCTGCGCGAGCAAAGCGCAGCAAATCCGGCGGCGATGCGGGCGGCGCTGGCGGGCCTCAGGAAATATCAGGAGGCCGAGCGCCCGCCCCCGCCGGCGCCGATGCCCGCTTTGGCCCAGGCGCATGGCGCGGCGCTGCGCGATTATGGCGGGACGGGGCCGGCGGTGCTGTTCGTGCCGTCGCTGATCAACCCGCCCAACGTGCTCGACATGGGCGAGCGCTCGCTGCTGCGCTGGCTCGCGGGTCGCGGCCGCCGGGTGCTGCTGCTCGACTGGGGCTGGCCGGGGCCGGACCGGCGGACGCTGTCGGTCGCCGGCCATGTCGAACAGATCCTGCTGCCGCTGATGGCGGCGCTCGGCGAGCCGGTCGAGTTGGCCGGCTATTGCCTGGGCGGGACCATGGCGCTCGCCGCCGCCCAGCTCCGCCCGGCGCGCGGAGTCGCGACGATCGCCGCGCCCTGGCATTTCGGCGGCTTTTCGGACGAATCGCGCCGCGATCTCGCCGGGCTCTGGGCGGGCGCGCAGCCGGCGGTGGAGGCGCTCGGCCTGCTGCCGATGGAGGTGCTGCAATGCGCCTTCTGGAACCTCGATCCGGCCCGCACGGTCGCCAAGTTCGCGGCCTTCGCCAGCCTCGAAGGCGCCGAGGCGCGTACCTTCGTCATGCTCGAGGACTGGGCCAATGACGGCCCGCCCATCTCGCAGGCCGCGGCGCGGGAGATGTTCGAATCGCTGTTCGCCCAGGATGTCACCGGAACCGGCGCGTGGCGGGTCGGCGGCGAGACCATCGAGCCCGCCGCGCTCCGGGTGCCCCTGCTCAACATCGTCTCGACCACCGACCGCATCGTCCCCGCCGCCACCGCCGTCCGCGCCGGCGAGCGGATCGACCTCGCGCTCGGCCATGTCGGGATGGTGGTCGGCTCGCGCGCCCGGGAGGCGCTGTGGGAGCCGCTGGCCGGCTGGCTTTCCCGCAGTGCAGCAAGCTGCTAGAGCGCCGCATCAAAGTCCACTGACCCGCTCATCCTGAGGAGCCGGTGAGCTTGTCGAACCGGCGTCTCGAAGGATCCTTCGAGACGGGCCTTCGCCAGGCTCAGTCCCTCCTCAGGATGAGCGGGGGTGATCAAGGAGATCCGATTCCCATGACCGACGTCGTCATCACCGCCGCCAAGCGTACCCCGGTCGGCGCCTTCCTCGGCAGCTTCGCCGCCACCCCGGCCCACGAGCTCGGCCGGGTCGCGATCGAGGCCGCGCTCCAACAGGCCGGCGTCGCGCCCGAAGACGTTTCCGAGGTCATCCTCGGCCAGGTGCTGACCGCCGGCCAGGGCCAGAATCCCGCCCGCCAGGCGTCGATGGCGGCCGGCATTCCCAAGGAGGTGCCGGCCTGGGGCGTCAACCAGGTCTGCGGCTCGGGCCTGCGCGCGGTCGCGCTCGCCGCCCAGGCGATCCAGACCGGCGACGCGACCGTGGTGGTCGCCGGCGGCCAGGAGAGCATGAGCCTTTCCAACCATGCCCAGAATCTGCGCGGCGGCACCAAGATGGGCGACCTTTCGCTCGTCGACACGATGATCAAGGACGGCCTCACCGACGTCTTCAACGGCTATCATATGGGGATCACCGCCGAGAATCTGGCCGAGCAATATCAGGTGACGCGCGCCGAGCAGGACAGCTTCGCCGTCGCCAGCCAGAACAAGGCCGAGGCCGCGCGCTCCGGCGGCAGATTCAAGGACGAGATCGCCCCGGTCACCGTCAAGTCGCGCAAGGGCGAGACGATCGTCGAGGATGACGAATATATCCGCGCCGGCGCCACGCTCGACGGCGTCTCGGGCCTCAGGCCCGCCTTCAAGAAGGACGGCACCGTCACCGCCGCCAACGCCTCGGGCCTCAACGACGGCGCCGCCGCGCTCGTGCTGATGAGCCGCGAGGAAGCGGAGCGCCGCGGCGCCCCGATCCTGGGGAGGGTCGCGAGCTGGGCCTCGGCCGGGGTCGACCCGTCGATCATGGGGATCGGGCCGGTTCCCGCCTCTCGGCGCGCGCTCGAGAAGGCCGGCTGGACGATCGCCGACCTCGACCTGATCGAAGCCAATGAGGCGTTCGCCGCCCAGGCGCTCGCGGTCGGCAAGGAATTGGGCTGGGACGCCGACCGGGTCAACGTCAACGGCGGCGCGATCGCGATCGGCCACCCGATCGGCGCCTCGGGCGCCCGCGTCCTCACCACCCTGCTCTACGAGATGGAGAAGCGCGACGCCAAGAAGGGCCTCGCCACGCTCTGCATCGGCGGCGGCATGGGCATCGCCCTCTGCGTCGAGAGGGATTGACACATTTGGCGAGGTGGGAGGAGGGCGCGCATCGAACTTGACCTAGAACGTCACGTGTGACGGACGATCGTAGGGATAGTTCTGGGCCCGCTGACTGGCCGGGCTGAGTCCGAGTTCGCTCGCCATAAGCTGAATCTCAGCGTCCGCTAGATAGGTCAGCGCTAGGTGCGCCATCCGCTTACGCCACTGGCGAGCCGCGGGCCAATCACTGCGCCCGGCCGCGCGATAGCGGTTTGCTGCATTGAACGTACCGTCGGCTACCGCGCGGCGAATATCCATACTTTCCGCGAGATTGGTGGCCTCGGACAAGCTAGTGAGCCGCTTCCCCCAGCGTTCGAGCGCCACAAAATCCTTTGCCTTGCCATGCCCGGCAATCGCGTTGACAGCCCCCCTCGCCCCCTCAAGCCTAAACCTTGGGTCGTCGGCGAAGCGCTTGTCTTCAGTAATAGCAACGAGTCGCAAGCCCCAGGATTCCATCAGCTCAACCTCATCTGCCTCTGCGTAATGGCACATCGCATCGAATGCCGCTCTCGCCTCCCAAAGCCGGATCTCGGAATGAGCCTCGAAACGATCGTCCCTTGCGATCTTAGTCAGTCGCTCAGCCCAGCGCTCCATGTCTCGAAATCGCGTGACAGCGCCGTAAGCGCACATCGAGAAGGCGGCGTTTTCGGCGTCTTCGATTCGAACCTCGGGATCGGACGCAAAGCGGCTGTCGCTGGCGATGTCTGTAAGCCATTTGCCCCAGCGTTCCATTGCGTCGAAGTTTGCCGCCCCGCCATAGGCGTGCGCTGCATGTCTTGCTCCCCTGACCTCCCACAACCGGATTTGTGGATCGGACGTAAGGCGCCGGTCGGCAGAGACTTCGATGAGCAGCTTGCCCCAGCGCTCCACATCATCGAACTGTTTGTGGATGCCGTACCAATGGATCGCATTGACAATACCCATCGCCTCGACATGCCGAAGGTTCGCATTTCCAGGAAGGGCGCTGTTCTCGAGCAGGCTAGATAGTCGCTTCCCCCAGCGCTCCACGGCGTCGAACTGCGCTTCGGCGCCATAATGGTTGATCGCGTTAACCGCCGCCATGGCCTCGATTCGCTGAATCTCGGCGTCCGAGGCGAAACGGTCGTCCCGGGTCACTTCGATCAGTCGATGATTCCACCGTTCCAGAGCTTCGAACTGTTTCGCCGCTCCATAATGGCTAATGGCATTCATTGCGCCCTTCGCCTCTTCTCGCCGGAAGTCGACGTTAGAAGCGAAGCGGGCGTCTCGTCCGATGTCGACAAGTCGTTCCGCCCAGCGCTCCAATGCGTCGAATTGCTTCGCGGCCCCATACTGATTGATCGCGTGCGCTGCGCTTTTTGCCTCCTGCAATCGAATCTCGGCGTCGAACGGCCGTGTGGCGACGAAGTCGGTGACCATGGCGAGAGCGACGTCCGTGGCCGGAAGCTGGGCATTCGGCGACGAGACCGCAGCAGCCGCCCTACGCGCCTGAGTCCGGATGCTGGCAACACGTTCCGGGCAGACCGTGTCGAACCGATCTTGGAGCCAGCGTAGCTCAGCCACATCGAGATCGGGGCGGTCGCGCCAGATTCCGCCGAGGCGTACCTCCACCGCGGCCGGCGCCTCGACGAGAATGCGATCGATGGCACGTTCCCGCAGGCGTAGGTCGAGCCGGGGCAACAGCTTCAACAGAAGTTCCTGCGCCAGGTCATCCGGATGGAGTGCGGGCAATCGAAGCTGGAGCCCTTCCTTCGATTCGCCGGGAAAAAAGCGAAGCAGGGCGCTGACATCGATGCCCCCGAACAAATCCCTCGCAACATCACTGTTCACCGGTCCCGCCAGGCTTGCCAGCAGCAGCGGTCCAACGAACGATGGCGATAGATCTCGGCTTTCGTCCATCAAACCAGGAACGAATCGCTCAACCCATTGGGAAATAGCGCTCGCATAGCTGGTCGCATCCTCAGCATGCAGGAGGATCATAACTGCGCGAGGCCGACCGGCGCTTTCGTGAATTAGCGTCGCGGTATCAATTCGATCATTGGGCGATTGAGCGCGCAAAGCCTCGATGTCCTCACTGCGAAGCGGGCTCACGCGTATCGGCGGCGCCAAGTTGGCCTTCATGATCGCGGCACGGTCATCTCCGAGAGGGACATTCGGGTGAATCGCGACTTGATCGATGACCAGCACGCGAATGGGCTTGATGGCCGAGGCAGAAGCGGCCAGCTTAACGAGAAGCTCGCTGAGATTGACGTCCCAATCCCGCAAGGCCTCATCAATGACCAAGGCAGTCGGGCGCCGCGGCTGCCAATCGGGCACGAGCTCAGCGTCGCTTTTGTCAACAAGGCCGACGTCCCACCCCATCTCGCGCGCAACCCCGAGCCATTCGATGCCGAGCCGAGTTTTTCCCATCCCGCTCGGTCCGATCACGGCTCGCCAGACGAATGGCTGAAGAGTTGGATCGAGCATCGACTCCAGCTCAGCCAGTTCCGCTTCGTGGCCGACAAATTCCAATGGCGGTCCCTCCAAAGAGATCATTCGTTCACGCCCGCGCGCCGCTTCCAGATCGCTCGCCACGAACGGCGGAGGGTCGGGGAAGCGGACATCAAGAACCTGGCGGCGAAACTGGCGAAGTGATGCTACGGACAGAAAAAGGAGCCCGAACGCGCCTGGGCCAACGAGCCAGCCGCGAACGCCGGGATTTTCGTCCAGCCAGACTTTTGATCGAGGAAACCAACCCGTAATCGTCTGTATTGAATTGAAGAAGGCTTCGACGGGCTCAAACCCGAACACAGCTCTCAGCACGATCCCCAGCATGACGCCGGCAAGTGCAAAACCGGCGACTTTGACTGCCCGTCGCCGCTTCAAGACCGACTTTGTTCGGCTGTCCGCCATTCTGCTTCCCCGGATGAAATCTAACGGCTTTTGGTCTATGAAGGCAACGCGGTGTCTCAGTGACCAATATTCGGAGGACGTCACAGAGATCAGACGCGACCCCATCGTAATTTGATGAAGCTTTGCCCGTCCCATTCCGAAACAACCGCTCGTCGCCGCGGCCTTTGCGCTGGGGCAGGCGGGCGCGCTATTCCTGGGCTCGAATGGGGGCCATGCGATGATCGCATTGATCTGGCGTTACGAGGTGCTGGAGGAGGCGCGGCCCGCGTTCGAGGCGACCTATGCGCCGACGGGGGCCTGGGCCCAGCTCTTCGCCCGCGCCGACGGCTTTCGCGGCACCGAATTGTTCAAGGCGGAGGACGGCTCCTATCTGACCCTCGACGTCTGGCGCTCGCGCGACGATTTCGATGCCTTCATGGCGGCCCACCGCGCCGATTACGAAGCGCTCGACCGCAGCACCGAGGGCTGGACCAGCTGCGAGCACCGGATCGGCGAATATCAGGTGCTGGGCGACTAGGCCGCGTTCCAATTCTCGCCGTCGAATGCGTAGCCCGCGTGGCTGCCGCTTCGGAACGCGGCGCCGTCCCAGCCGATCACCCGTACGTCGACGGTCCGGTTGTGGTGGGTCTCGATCAGGTTGAAGCTCTGCCGCTCGCCATGGCGCAGCCGGATCGAGGTCGCGGTACCCGCCTGGATCACCAAAGCCGGGCCGGCATTCTTCACCATCCGCCGCGCGCTGGCGGTGAAGCTGCGGTGGAAATGGCCGGCGAGCAGGATGTGGACGCCGGCATCGGCGATCGCCCGCAGCGCCTCGCCGTGGCGGCCGACCGCTTCGGAGGCGTCGCCCGATTCGCCGATCGGCATCGCGAACAGGGGATGATGGGTGACCAGGATCTTGGTCCGCCCCTCCGGCACCTGCCGAAAGCGTTCGCGGATCAGATCCATCTGCTCGCGGCTGATCCGCCCGTCCTTGAAGGTCAGCGAGCGGGCGGTGTTGATCCCGAGCACGGCGAGATTCTCGATTTCGAACCAGGGGCAGAGCTCCCCGTCGATGAAGCGGCGGTAGCGGTGGAGCGGGCGGATGAAGCGCATGACGAGGTCGTAGAGCGGCACGTCATGGTTGCCGGGAACGCTCAGCGTCTTCAGCCCCGCCGCCTCGAGCCGCTCGAGGAAGGCCGCCGCCTCGCGATACTGGTCGCGGCGGGCGCGCTGGGTGAAGTCGCCGCTGATCGCGACCAGGTCCGGCCGCCCGGCGATCAGCCAGGCCTCGGCGCCGGCGACGACGGCGGGGTCGTGCGCGCCGAAATGGAGGTCGGAGAGGTGAGCGATCCGCGCCACCCCGGTGCAACCGCCGCGACGCGCGAAAGTTCAGCGCCAGATGCGCTCGAAACGCGCCCCGAGCGTGGTGATCAGCTCATATTGGCTCAGCCCCGATTGCGCCGACGCTTCGGGCAGGTCGTAGTCGAGCTCGATCCAGTCGCCTTCGCCGAGGTCCGGCGCCTCGTCGACGCAGATCGCGGTCAGGTCCATCGACACCCGACCGACCACGGGCGCGAATTTCTCGCCGATCCGCGCCCGGCCGCGGTTGGAGAAGCCGCGCAGATAGCCGTCGGCATAGCCGATGTTGAGGATCGCGAGCTCGCGCGGCCGGTCGGCGGCGAAGGTGCCGCCATAGCCGACCCGGTCGCCCGGCCCGACCCGGCGGCGCTGGACGATCTGCGCCTCGATCCGGGCGACCTGGCGGATATGGCCTTGGGCCTCGCGCCGCGGCACGCCGCCGTAAAGCGCGAGGCCGGGCCGGGTGAGATCGAAGGCAAAATCGCGGCCGAGGCAGATGCCGGCGCTGTTGGCGAGGCTGAACCGTTTCGCCTCCACGGTGCCGGCGAGGCCGGCGAAGGCGCGAAGCTGCGCCTCGTTCGCGTCCGAATCCTCGTCGGCGCAGGCGAGGTGGCTCATCAGCGTCTCGATCGCCAGGCCGTCGAGCAGGCCGGCGCCGACATCCGCGGGCGCAACGCCCAGCCGGTTGATGCCGGTATCGACCATAACGTCGCAGGCACGCCCGGTCTCGCGCCACCGGGCGATCTGCGCGGGGCTGTTCAGCACCGGCCGCGCCGGCGACGACAGCGCCGCCGGCATGTCTTCCGGGCCGACCCCGTGCAGGACCGACAGGTTGAGCTCGTCCGGCCACGGCCCCAGCGCCTCGGCTTCGGCCCAGGTGGCGACGAAGAAGTCGCGACAGCCCGCCGCCTTGAGCCGCGCCACCACCCCCTGCGCGCCGAGGCCGTAGCCGTCGGCCTTGACCGCCGCGCCGCAGGCGGCCGCGCCGCCGCGTCCGGCGAGCCAGCGCCAGTTCGCTGCCAGCGCGTCGCCGTCCAGGGCGAGCCTGAGAGGCACGTGCACCATCGCGCCGCGATAAGCGGGCGGGGCGGCAAAGAGCAAGCTCAGTCCGCTTCCCTGTCGGCGGTCTCGGGCAGCCAGAACCAGGTCACCACCAGCGCCATCGCGACCACCCCCCAGGTGTACCAGAGGCCGGAATAGGGATCGCCGGTCTCGGCGACGACATAAGCGCTGATCAGCGGCAGGAAGCCGCCGAAATAGCCGGTGCCGATATGATAGGGGATCGACATCGAGCTGTAGCGGATGTTGGGCGGAAACATTTCGCTGAGCAAAGCGGCGACCGAGCCGTAGGTCATCCCCGAAAGGCACATCAGGCCGAGGATCGCCGCCAGGATGGTCGCGATGCTGCCGGCGTCGGGCACGAAGCTCGCCCCCGGCGGCGCTCCGGTCCCGTTCCCGGCCGCCCCGCCGATCACCCAGAACAGCGGGAAGAGCAGCAGCAGGGTAAGCGCATAGCCGATCACGATCGGCTTCTTGCGCCCGATCCGGTCGGAAAGCGCGCCCGTCACGACGTAGAAGACGAGGCCGAGCAGAGCGCCGGTGGCGGCGATGAGCTGGGCGACGGTCTGGTCGACGCGCAAGGGGTTCTGCAGGAAGGCGAGCACCGAGAACATCGCCGTGTACCAGATCACGGTGAGCCCCGCAGCGATCCCGAACAGGGCGACGAACAGCCGCTTCAGATTGCCCGGATAGGTAAAGCTCGCCTTGAACGGGTTGGCCGCGGTCTCGCCCGCTTCCTTCATCGCCTTGAAGACCGGGCTTTCGGCGAGCCGGAAGCGCATCCACAGCGAAACCGCGAGCAGCAGGATCGAAAAGAGGAAGGGCAGGCGCCAGCCCCAGGCCAGCCAGGCGGCATCCGAGACCATCGCCTTGAACGCCAGCACCACCGCGAGGCTGAGGATGAAGCCGCCGACCACGCTCGCCTGGATGAAGCTGGTGTAGAAGCCGGCTTTTCCGGGCGGCGCATGCTCGGCGACGTAGATGGCGGCGCCGCCATATTCGCCGCCGAGCGCCAGCCCCTGGCCGATGCGCAGCAGGATGATGAGAAGCGGCGCGGCGACCCCGATCGTCGCGTAGCTCGGGACCAGCCCGAGGCCGGCCGTGGCCAGGCCCATCAGGGTGATGGTGACGAGGAACGTATATTTGCGGCCGAGCTTGTCGCCGAGATAGCCGAACAGGATCGCGCCCAGCGGACGGAAAGCGAAGCCGATCGCGAAGGTGGCCCAGGCGAGCAGGGTCGCGAGCAGCTCGTCGCCCGGCGGAAAGAAGCTGCGCTGCAGGATGCCCGAAGTGGTCAGCGTGCCCCAGATGAAGAAGTCATACCATTCGAAGATCGTGCCGACCGACGACGCGGCGATGACGAGGCGCGTCCGCCTCAATTCCGACATCTCGGCGCCTGACCTCGCCATCCGCCCTTCCCCCAATTTTTCGCGAGCTTAAGCGGGGCGGGGAGCTCAGTCGAGGGCCTCGCGCGCCTGCTCCCAGTTGCGCCCGTCGAAGGCGGTCGCGCTGATCATGAGCCCTGACGCATCGTCGAGCGCGTTGAGGTTGAGGCTCCACGCCCCGGGGTGCGAGCGCGGCTGGTAGAAGCTCTTGACCCCGCAGACGCGGCAGAACAGGTGGTCCGCGGTCCCGCTGCCGAAACGGTAGGAAGCGAGCGCCTCCTGACCCGAGAGCAGGCGGAAATCCTCATGCGGCACGATCAGATGCCGGAAGCCGGTCTTCGCGCAGATCGAGCAATTGCAGTCGAGCACCTCGACCGCTTCGGGCATTTCGGCCTCGAACCGCACCGCCTTGCAATGGCATCCGCCCTGGACTTTCATGGAACAAGCTATGCACCACTGCTTCCCGCCCGTCACCCGCGCCGACACGCGCCTGCTCGTCCTCGGCAGCCTGCCCGGCGCCGTCTCGCTCGCGCGGCAGCGTTATTATGCCCATCCCCAGAACCTCTTCTGGCGGCTGATCGGCGCGGTGATCGAACGCGACCTCGTTCCGCTCGATTACGAGACGCGGCTCGCGGCCCTGCTCGAGGCGGGGATCGGGCTCTGGGACACGGTCGCGGCCGCGACCCGCGAGGGCAGCCTCGACGCCGACATCCGCCTCCACGAGGCGAGCGACCTCGCCGCGCTCGCGGCGACCTTGCCGGAGCTCAAGGCGGTCGCGTTCAACGGCGCCACCTCGGCGCGGATCGGCCGCCGGCAGCTGGCGGACATGCCCGGCCTCGCCCTTGTCGACCTGCCGTCGAGCAGCCCCGCTTATGCGAGCCTGCCGTTCGACCGAAAGCGCCAGGCCTGGCTGTCGCTGCGCCGCTATCTCTGACTTCGGCGCCAGCGCTCGACCTCGGCCTGGCTGATGTCGGCGGGATAGCAGATCGGCGCATAGCCGCCAGGGCGGCTATAGGCGCTGCGGCCGCCGCAGCTGCGGCCGTTGCGCATCACGCTGTACGGGCAGGGACAGGGACCCGGATAGGCGGCAATCGATTGGCGGATGATCTGCTGCCTGACCTGCGCGTCGGACTGGGCCGAGGCGGCCGACGGAACGAGGCCGCCGACGGCAATAGCGACGGCCAGCCCGACCGGGCCGGCGAGCGCGAATCTTCTCATGGATTCTCCCCCCTTCGGGGAAGGCTAAGCGGGGAGAATCAGAGCGAAGACCGCGATCCGATCCGATTCGGACTCATATCGCGGGCGAAACGAAGGCCGCTCTCGGGCCAGGTCTTGCCGAATCGGATCAATCGTCAGCGCGCGCAATGGGCCAGGACGCGCCGGGCGAGCTCGGGCCGCGCGATGACGAGGTCCGGCACGCTCGTATCGGGCCGATTGTAGGCGAGCGCGCTGCCGTCGAGCCGGCTGGCGTGGAGGCCGGCGGCGAGCGCGACCGCGGCCGGGGCGCAATTGTCCCATTCGTGCTGCCCGCCGGCATGATAATAAAGGTCGGCCTCGCCCGCCACGACCGCCATCGCCTTGGCCCCGGCCGAGCCCATCGCCACCAGCTCGGCGCCGAGCAAAGCGGCGATCTCCTCCGCTTCGACGGGAGGACGGGTGCGGCTCACCAGCATCTTCGGGCGGGCCCGGCCGGCGTCCGGCGGCGGCGCGGGCCGGTCCGAGCGGTGGAGCCGCCCCAGCGCCGGCACCGCCACCGCGCCGATGCTCGGCCTGCCGTCGACCGCCAGGGCGACATGGACCGCCCAGTCGGCCCGCCCCTCGCCATATTCGCGGGTGCCGTCGAGCGGGTCGATGATCCAGACCCGGCGCTGGCCGAGCCGGTGGCGATCGTCGAAACTCTCTTCGGAAAGCACGGCGTCGCCGGGCCGCCATTGGGCGAGGCCGGCGAGGATGAAGGCATTGGCGACCTGATCGGCCACCGCGCCGAGCGCGGCGCCTTCGAGCAGCGCGCTCCGCCGCTGCTCCATCAACAGGCGCCCCGCCTCCCCGGCGAGATGCGCGGCCAGATCCTCGTCGGTCACACCGTCCTCCTCGGCCGCCGTTAAACAGTGTTAACGGCTTCTTTACCATCCACGTTTACCTCTTGCGTCCACGGGAGTTGTTCCCGGGGGGACGAACCATGCTGATCTTTCTGACGGCGGCCCTCTTGGCCGGGTCCAAGATCCAGATCGACCGCGAAGCGCTCGACTTGCAGGCGCGCGCCGAAGCGCTCCAGCCCCGCGCCCGCACCCGCGCTACCCAGCCGATCCGCCGGCCGGCGCCGCGGCGCGCTTCGGGCGGCAATGCGCTCGATCTCGCCCAGATCACGACCATCTGCCGCGCCGCGGGCGAGCAGGCGGACCCGGCGGCCTTCCTCGGCCGGCTGAGCAGCGCCTATTCGCTGAGCGCCGACGACAGCGCCTCGCTTCGTTCCAGCTGCGCCGCCTATCTTGCCGGCCGGGCGGACGCGCGGCGGTCTTCGAGCGGCGGCACCTACTGATCGTTTTTCGGCTAGTCTGACCGCCGACTCTATGCTTTACCGCGACTCGATCGCGGGGAGCATGCATGAAATTGCTGTCGATCTTCGGGACTCGGCCCGAGGCGGTCAAGCTGGCCCCGATCCTGCTCGCGCTCGACGGCGAGCCCCAGGTGACCTCGCAGGTCTGCGTCACCGCCCAGCACCGCGAACTGCTCGACCAGGTGCTGGCGTTCTTCTGCATCGATCCGGACTTCGACCTCGACGCGATGCGGCCCGCGCAGGGGTTGAACGGCCTCCTCGCGCGGGTGATCGAGCGGATCGACCCGATCCTCGCCGGCGTCCGCCCGGACCGCGTCGTCGTCCAGGGCGACACGACCACCGCGCTGGCCGCGGCGCTGGCCGCGTTCCACCGCGGCATTCCCGTCGCCCATGTCGAGGCGGGGCTGCGCACCTACTGCCCGGCCGCCCCCTTCCCCGAGGAGGCCAACCGCCGCGCGATCGCCCTCATCGCCGATCTGCATTTCGCGCCGACGCCGGCGGCGCGGGCCAATCTGGCCGGCGAACGGCTGCGCGGCGGAGTCCATGTCACCGGCAATAGCGGCATCGACGCGCTCCGCCTCGTCCTCGGCCAGATCGGCGCGACGCCGCCCGCCGATCCGGCGAAGAAGCTGATCCTCGTCACCTGCCACCGCCGCGAGAGCTTCGGCACGCCCTTCGCCGCGATCGGGGCCGCGCTCGAGCGGCTCGCGCGCCGCCGCGATACCGACATCCTCTTCCCGCGCCATCCCAATCCCGGCCTCGGCGCGGCGCCGCGCCAGGCCCATGCGCTGCCGCCGCTCGGCCTGCCCGACTTCGTCCGGCTGATGCGGCGCGCCGATGTGATTCTCACCGATTCGGGCGGCGTGCAGGAGGAGGCGGCCGCGCTCGGCAAGCCGGTCGTGATCCTGCGCGAGACGACCGAACGTCCCGAGGCAATCGAAGCCGGAGCGGCCGTGCTGGCGGGGAGCGATCCGGACCGGATCGTCGGCGCCGCCGAGGCCTGGCTCGAGGGGATCGTGCCGCCGCCGGCGCCGTCGGACGCCTATGGCGACGGCTTCGCCGCCCGCCGCATCGTCGACGCACTGCTCGGCCGGCCGGTGGACGAGTTCATCCCGAATCGGCTAGCGCCCGCCGCATGGAGCACGCTGACTTCCTGATCATCGGCGGCGGCATTGCCGGCCTCTCCGCGGCGGCGCGCCTCGTGCGGCATGGGCGCGTCGTGGTGGTCGAGGGCGAGGAGGCGCTCGGCTATCACAGCTCGGGGCGCAGCGTCTCGTTCAGCCATTACGGCATCGGCGGCGACGCGGTGCGCGCGCTGACCGCCCACAGCCGCCCTTTCTTCACGGCGCCGCTCGGCCGCACTTTCCCGACCCTCTATTTCGCCGACGAGGAGGCGCTGCCGCAACTCGACGCGCTCGCCGCCGGCATGGCCCCCTTCACCGACGCGATCCGCGCCGTCGACGCGGCAGAAATGGCCGCCTTGTTTCCGCCGCTGCGGCCCGCGTCGATCCGCGGCCTGCTCGATCCGACCGGGCTCAAGCTCGACGCGGACCTCATCCTCCAGACCGTCGCCCGCGAAATCCGCGCCGCCGGTGGCGCGGTGCTGACCGGGCAACGCGTCGTCGCGATCGAGCCCGGCTGGACGCTCCGCACCGAAGCCGGCGACTCGTTCGCCGCGCCGGTGCTGGTCAACGCGGCCGGCGCCTGGGCCGACGGGATCGCGGTCCTTGCCGGAGTCGCGCCGCTCGGCCTCCAGCCCAGGCGCCGGACGATCATCGTCGTCGAGGCGCCCCCCGAATCGAGCGGCTGGCCCTTCGTCCACAGCGTCGCCGGCGACTTCTATTTGTTGCCGGAAGCCGGCCGCCTGCTCGTCTCGCCCGTCGACGAGGTCCCCGCCGACCCGTGCGATGCGCAACCGGAGGATTACGACCTCGCGCTCGCCGCCGACCGGCTGGAGCATTACACCAATATCAAAGTCACCAGGATCGCCCATCGCTGGGCGGGCCTCAGGACCTTCACCCGCGACCGCGTCCCGACCGCCGGCTTCGCGCCCGACGCGACGGGCTTCTTCTGGCTCGCGGGCCAGGGCGGCTACGGCTTTCAGACCGCGCCGGCGATGGCGGAGATAGCCGAAGCTCTGATTACCGGCGCCGCCTGGCCGAAAGGGCTTGCCGAACGAGGTGTATTAGTGGAACAAGTCGCTCCAGAGCGAGACGTCTGATCCTCCCCGCGCGAGCCGAAGCAGAACCCGTGTCGAGCATGTCCTTCCCCTCTCCCGGCATTTCCTCCGAGACCTGGAGCGCGCTCTCCGCGAAGGAGCGCGCCCGGATCGAGCAGGCCATGCACGAGCTCGCCAAGGTCAAGGGGCTCGCCCAGGCCGACTTCCGGGCGGATACCAGCCGCGCCTATGGCGAGGACCGGCCCGGCTGGGAAGCGGTCGAGCCGCCGGTGCGCGCTTATTATCTCAACCGGGCGTTCGCGATCGCCCGGCCGGTGTCGCTCACCCCCGAGGATCTCGAGGGCGAGCGGCCGGGCGTCGTCGAGACCATCCTCGCCCTCCATCGGCACCGCCAGGACCGGGCGAGCCGGATCGTCCGCAAGGCGACCAAATATGTCCTGCGCGGCCTCTTCGCCGCCTTCGCCGCGCTCGTCCTCTGGCTGGCGGTGACGGCGCCGCTCTCCCAGTCGCTGCAGCCGATCGCCGCGCCGAGCTTCCTCGTCCTCGCCGCCGACGGCCAGCCGATCGCGCGGCGCGGCGCGGTGCGCGGCGCCCCGGTCGACGTGATGAAGCTGCCGCCCTATGTCGGCCAGGCGTTCATCGCGATCGAGGACCGGCGCTTCTTCCAGCATGTCGGCATCGACCCGTGGAGCATCGGCCGCGCCTTCGTCCGCAACTGGCAGGCCGGGCGGGTCCGCGAGGGCGGCAGCACGATCAGCCAGCAGCTCGCCAAGACGAGCTTCACCGGCGGCGAGCGCACCTGGGGCCGCAAGGCGCAGGAGGCCTTGATCACCCTCTGGCTCGAGGCGCGGCTCAGCAAGGAGGAGATCCTCAGCCGCTATCTGTCCAACGTCTATTTCGGCAACAACATCTACGGCCTCAGCGCCGCCGCCCGCTTCTATTTCAACACCGATCCGCAGCGCCTGACCCTGGCCCAGGCGGCGATGCTGGCGGGCCTCGTCAACGCCCCCAACCGGCTCGCGCCGAACCGCAACCTCGCCGGCGCCCGGCAGCGGGCGCGGCTGGTGCTCCGGGCGATGGCCGAGATCGGCTTCCTCAGCGAGGCCGAGCTCGGCCGTGCCCGGCCGGCGCGGCTGCGGCTCGCGCCCGGCGACAACGTCCCGACCGGCACCTATTTCGCCGACTGGATCCTGTCGGGCGTCCAGAATGCCGACCAGGAGGAATATGGCGAGCGCCGGATCGCGACGACGCTCGAGCGCCGCCTCCAGCGCGCCGCCATCCGCGCCTTCCGCAATGCCGGAATCAGTTCGCGCCAGGCGGCGCTGGTGGCGATGCGCACCGACGGCCGGGTGGTGGCGATGCTGGGCGGGCGCGATTATGCGCGAAGCCCGTTCAACCGGGCGACGATGGGCCGGCGCCAATCGGGCTCGACCTTCAAGTTGTTCGTCTATCTCGCCGCCTTGCGCGCCGGCATGGATCCCGATTCGACGATCGCCGACCGGCCGATCACGATCGGCGGCTGGATGCCGCGCAACGCGAGCGGCGTCTATCGCGGCGAAATTCCGCTGCGCGAGGCTTTCGCCCAGTCGAGCAACGTCGCCGCGGTCCGGCTCGCCCAGCGGGTCGGCCTCGACAATGTCATCCAGGCGGCGCGCGACCTCGGCGTCACCGCGCCGATTCCCCGCGACGATCCGAGCATCGCGCTCGGCACCTCGGACGTCAGCCTCCTGGAAATGACCGCGGCTTATGCGGCGGTCGCCGCCGGCCGCTATCCGCTGCCGCCGCGGGGGCTCGCCGAGCAGGCCGAGGACCAGGGCCTGCTCGCGGGCATCTTCCGCCGCCAGCCCGCGCCGCGGCCCGACCGCGCGTTCGGCGACATGCGCGCGCTGCTCAATCATGCGGTCGACCGCGGCACCGGCCGCGCCGCCGCCTTGCCGGTCGTGACCTTTGGCAAAACCGGGACTACGCAGGATTCGCGCGATGCCCTGTTCATCGGCTTTGCGGGAGACCTTGTGGTGGGGATATGGGTCGGCAATGACGACAACAGCCCGATGCGGGGCGTCACCGGCGGCGGCCTGCCGGCGCGGATCTGGCGAGGCTTCATGGTCGACGCGCTGAACCTGCCGGCGCGGCCGCCCAAGCCGCCGGCCGAGGACGAAGGCGAGGAGGATATCGGCGACATGATCGCGCGGGTGCTGCGCCGGATCGGGCTGACGGACTAGGCATGGCGAGCGCCGCAACGACGGCCGATCCGACGCCGCCGCAGCCGCCGATCTCGCGGGTGCGGATGGTGAAGCGCGCGATCAAGATCGCCGCGGCCCTGTTCGTCCTCGCCATCGTCTGGCTGCTCGTCACCGCGCCTCTGTCGCGTTCGCTCGGCCCGGTCGCCGCGCCGAGCATCACCATCCTTTCCGCCGAGGGCGAGCCGATCGCGCGGCGCGGGGCGGTCATCGGCGAGCCGGTCGACGTGATGCGGCTGCCGCCGCATGTCGGCCAGGCCTTTCTCGCGATCGAGGACCGCCGCTTCTTCCAGCATGTCGGGATCGATCCGTGGGGGATCGGCCGGGCGATGTGGCGCAACCTGCGCTCGGGCCGGGTGCGCGAGGGCGGCAGCACGATCAGCCAGCAGCTCGCCAAGACCAGCTTCCTCTCCCCCGACCGCACCGCGATCCGCAAGGCGCAGGAGGCGCTGATCGCGCTCTGGCTGGAGGCCTGGCTCTCCAAGGAGGAGATCCTCAGCCGCTACCTTTCCAACGTCTATTTCGGCGACAATGTCTACGGCCTGCGCGCCGCCGCCCGCCATTATTTCAACGTCGCGCCCGAGCAATTGACGCTGGCCCAGGCGGCGATGCTTGCCGGCGTCGTCAACGCGCCGAGCCGGCTGGCGCCGACCGAGAATCTCACCGCGGCCCGCGAGCGCGCCCGGCTGGTGCTGAGGGCGATGCGCGAGATCGGCTATATCGACGACGCCCAGCTCGCCGCGGCGCGGCCGGCCCGGGTCCGCCGCGGCCCGCGCGACGATGTCCCGACCGGCACCTATTTCGCCGACTGGGTGCTGCCGCAGGCGGCCGAGCTGACCGACGAGGGCTACGGCCAGCGGCTCGTCCAGACCACGCTCGAGGGCGATCTCCAGCGCCTCGCGGTCCGCGCCGTCCGCCGCGCCGGCCTCGGCCGCGCCCAGGCGGCTTTGGTCGCGATGCGCCTCGACGGCCGCGTCGTCGCCATGGTCGGCGGCAAGGATTATGCTTCAAGCCCGTTCAACCGCGCCGTCCAGGCGCGCCGCCAGCCCGGTTCGGCGTTCAAGCTCTTCGTCTATCTCGCCGCCTTCCGCCACGGCCTGACCCCCTCGACCCCCGTCAACGACCGCCCGATCCGGCTCGGCAACTGGCAGCCGCGCAATTATGGCGACGCCTATCGCGGGCCCGAGCTGCTGCGCGACGCGGTCGCCTATTCGAGCAACAGCGTCGCGGTGCAGATTTCCGAGCGGATCGGGCGCGCCAACGTCATCCGCGCCGCTCGCGACCTCGGCATCACCACCCCCTTGCGGCCCGATCCGAGCCTGCCGCTGGGGGTCAACAACGTCACCCTGCTCGAGCTCACCGCCGCTTATGCCGCGGTCGCCGCCGGCCGCTACCCGATCCGGCCGCACGGCCTGCCGCCCGATCGGGGCTGGTTCGGCTGGGGCGGCGAGGGCGACCGGCCGGTCGCCCGCGACCGTGCCTTTCCGATGCTGCGCGACGTGCTCTACGCGGTCGTCCAGCGCGGCACCGGCCGGGCGGCGGCGCTGTCGGTGCCGACCTTCGGCAAGACCGGCACCACCTCCGACTATCGCGACGCCTGGTTCATCGGCTTCGCCGGCGACCTCGTCGTGGGGGTGTGGATCGGCAATGACGACAACAGGCCGCTGCCCGGGACCAGCGGCGGCGGCCTGCCGGCGCGGATCTGGCGCAGCTTCATGGCCGAGGCGCTCGGCACCACGCCCGCGCGGCCGGCGCCGAGCGTCCCTCTCTACAAAGCCGACCGCGAGCCCGAGGCGAACGCGCAGCAGCCCGCCGCGCCGCCGCCCGAGGAGCCCCCGCCTGCGCCGGTCCCCGAAGTCGCCGCCCCGCCGCCCGTCACGCCGGAGGAAGAGCCGCCGCCGCCGACCTGAGCGACAAAGCCACGTCATCCTGACGAAAGTCAGGACCCATGAACACGGAAAGCGCGAACTCGCGCAGTCGGTGTTCATGGATCCCGGATCAAGTCCGGGATGACGGATGGGTTCAGTCGAGGAACAGCTCGGCGGCCGCCTCGACGATCGCGTCGGCGTCGAGCCGGTAGGCGCGGTAGAGGTCGGGGAGGCTGCCGGTCTGGCCGAACCGCTCGATGCCGAGCGGGCTCACCCTGTGGCCCGCGACTCCGCCGAGCCAGGAGAGCGAGGCCGGCGCGCCGTCGATCAGGGTGACGAGGCCGGCGTCCGCCGAGAGCGTCGCCAGCAAGCGCTCGACATGGGAGGCGCCCGCTCCCCGGCCGGTCCAGCGCGCCGAGCGGCGCTCGCTCCAGCCGCGATGGAGCAGGTCCGGGGAGGTGATTGCGAGCAGGCCGAGCCCGGGCACATCGTCCTTCAGCGCCTCCCAGGCGGCGAGCGCCTCGGGCGCGACCGCGCCGCAATAGACCAGGGCCGCGGCGGCGCTCTCCGCCGGGGCGCGCAGCCAATAGCCGCCGGCAAGCGCGCCGGCCCGCCAGCCCTCGTCCGCCCGCTCGACCTGGGCAATCGATCGCGTAGTGAGGCGCAGATAGACGCTCTCGCCGTCCTCGCGCTGCATGAGCCGGAAGCCCTCCGCCATCATCAGCGCGAGCTCGTCGACGAAGGCGGGCTCGTAATGCCGGAGGCCCGGCTGGCCGAGCGCGATCAAGGGCGGGTTGATCGACTGGTGGGCGCCGCCCTCGGGCCCCAAAGTCACGCCCGAGGGCGTCGCCACCAGCATGAAGCGCGCGTCCTGGTAGCAGGCGTAGTTGAGCGCATCGAGGCCGCGGGCGATGAACGGATCGTAGACGGTGCCGATCGGGAACAGGCGCTCTCCGAACAGGTCGCCGGCAAGGCCCAGGGCGGCCAGCATCAGGAACAGATTGTTCTCGGCGATGCCCAGCTCGATATGCTGGCCCGCATTCGTCGCCGCCCACTTCTGCGCCGAGGGAATTTTCGCGGCCGCGAACACGTCCGGTAAATCCTGTCTGCGAAACAAGCCGCGCTGGTTCACCCAGGCGCCGAGATTGGTCGAGACGGTGACGTCCGGCGAGGTGGTGACGATGCGGTCGGCCAGCGCTCCGCCGGCGCGCGACAGATCGAGCAGGATCCGCCCGAACGCGGCCTGGGTCGATTGCTCCGGGCCGGCCGGCGGCGCGATCTCCGGCACTTCGGCCACCTCCCACGGCCGCGCCCGCTTCGCCCGGGCGACCCGGCTCGCCTCGACCAGCGCCCTCGCCGCCTCGGCGCTGTTGCCGCCGAGCCCCGCCCAGGGCTGCCACTCCTCCCCTTCGGCGATCCCCATCGCGTCGCGCAGCGCCGCGGCCTGGCCCGGGTTCATCAGCCCCGCATGATTGTCCTTGTGGCCGGCGAAGGGCAGGCCGAAGCCCTTGATCGTGTAAGCGATGAACAGGGTCGGGACATCGTCCTGCGCGGCGTCGAACGCCTCGACCAGGGCGGCCATGTCGTGCCCGCCCAGATTGGTCATCAGCGCGTGCAGCGCGGCATCGTCATGCGCGGCGAGGATCGGCTTTACCGCCGGCGCCTCCCTGGCGAGGCGCTCGCGCCAGGCGGCGCCGCCGAGATAGGTCAAAGCCGCATAATCGGCGTTCGAAACCTCTTCGAGCCAGGCCTTGAGCGCCGCCCCGCCTTTGCCCCGGAACGCCGCCTCGAGCGCGCGGCCATATTTCAGGGTCACCACCCGCCAGCCGCAGCTCGCGAAAATCTCGTCGAAGCGGCGGAACATCCGCTCGGCGGTGGTCGCGTCCAATGATTGGCGGTTATAGTCGACGATCCACCAGCAATTGCGGATATCGTGCTTGTAGGCCTCGATCAGGCATTCGTAGATATTGCCTTCGTCCAGTTCGGCATCGCCCATCAGGGCGATCATCCGCCCGATCTCCTCGGGCCGCATCAGCTTGTGGGCGACGAGATAGTCCTGGACCAGGCTCGCGAAGGCGGTGACGGCGACGCCGAGCCCGACCGAGCCGGTCGAGAAATCGACCGGGATCCTGTCCTTGGTCCGGCTCGGATAGCTCTGCATGCCGCCATAGCCCCGAAACGCCTCCAGCTGCTCCCTCGTCTGCGAGCCGAGCAGATAGTGGATCGCGTGCAGCACCGGCCCGGCATGGGGCTTCACCGCGACCTGGTCGTTGGGGCCGAGCGCGTGGAAATAGAGCGCCGCCATGATCGCGGTCATCGAGGCGCAGCTCGCCTGGTGGCCGCCGACCTTCAAGCCGTCCGCGCTCTCGCGCAGATGGTTGGCATTGTGGATGGTCCAGGCGGACAGCCAGCGCAGCCGATCGTCGATCAGGCGGAGCGCGTCGAGATCCGGGCCTTCCCTTTTCTTCAGCATGGCCGGCCCATAACGTCATTGCAGCCAAATTGAACAGGGTCGTTTCCGTTGCGGGTCACGAACGACTTAATACTTGGATTCCGCACGATTTTCTGTCAACGCACGAGGGAGAGGGCCGAGGGCCCGGAGGCGGGGCGCGGCGGATGCCGCCTGGGGGCGCCCCTCTTTACCGAGACATCGTGGCGAGTGGGTGGGAATGGCTGATATCAACGGGACGTCCGGTGACGATTCCCTGTCGACCGGGCCCGGCGCGAGCGTCGTCCACGGCCTCGGCGGCAACGATTATATCTACGACACCGGCTTCTTCAGCGACTATGCCGACGAGCTCTACGGCGACGACGGCAACGACCAGATCTACGCCTGGGGCGGCGACGATCTGCTGTTCGGCGGCGCCGGCGACGACATCCTGGCCGGCGGCTTCGGCGCCGACACCCTCGACGGCGGCGACGACAGCGATTCGCTGATCGACAATCAGGCCGGCGGCGACACCTTGCGGGGCGGTGCCGGCGACGACCTGATCACCGTCAGCCATCCGACTTCGCCGACGCTGCTCGGCCCGCTGGGCAGCCTGACGACGATCGAGGGCGGCTCCGGCGACGACCGCATCGAGCTCAACTATTCGCGCACCCCGGAGACCTCTATCGACGCCGGGGACGGCGACGACCATGTCCGGCTGACCCGAAGCGCCGGCATCGTCACCCTCACGCTGGGCGCCGGCAGCGACACGATCGAGCTCGCCCGCGACTTCGGCGGCTGGCCGTTCACCGGCCTCCACATCACCGATTATGGCGCCGACGACCGGATCATCGGCCTGTCCGAGGCCCTGTTCTACGCAATCGGCCCGTGGGACGGGGTCGCCAATCCGTTCGGCACCGGCCAGCTGCGGTTGCGCCAGAGCGGCGCCGACACGCTTCTCGAGCGCAATTTTCTGGGCACGGGCGACAGCTGGGACACGATCCTCAGCTTCGACAATACCGACGCGGCGTCCCTCACCGCGGCCCGGCTCGACGGCTTCGACCCGACCGGCGCGGCGGCGGCGCCGCAGGCGCTCGACGGCACCGGCGCCGGCGAGGATCTCTACGGCGGCCAGGGCGACGACGTCGTCCACGGCAATGACGGCGACGACGTCCTCACCGGCAATGCCGGCAATGACTCGCTTTACGGCGGCGAGGGCGACGACACGCTGGTCGGCGGGGTCGGCACCGACCTGCTCGACGGCGGCGCCGGCAATGACGATTTCACCGTGACCGCCAACGGTGCCGACGACGTGATCGGCGGCGACGGCGACGACACCCTCTTCTATCGCCGCGACGACCGCAATTTCTTCGGCTATCCGATCGCCGGCGGCACCAGCTACGTCGACATGGGCGCGGGCAACGACCAGCTCACCATCCACAATTTCGCCGGCGAGCTGATCGTCGATGCCGGCGCCGGCGACGACAGCATCTACACCCTCGGTTACGGCTACCAACTGACGCTCGGCGCCGGCGCCGATTCGATCTCGTTCGGCTTCGTGGCGAACACGCTGACCGTCACCGACTTCGACCCGGCCGAGGACCGCTTCACCTTCTTCTCGAGCTTCCTGCGTCAGGAGACCGACTTCGTTTCCGGCGATCCCTACGCCCTCGGCTTCATCCGGCTGGTCCAGCAGGGCGCGGACACGGCCATCCAGCTTGCGTCGTTCACGATCAACGTCTTCAGCCAGACCCCGGTGCTGCTGCTCGGGGTCGATGCCCGCACGCTCAACGCCGCCAATCTCGGCGGCTATGCGCCCGACGGCATCTGGGCGTTCGGCACGAGCGCCGACGACGTCCTCGCCGGCGGCACCGGCATCGACCGGCTGAGCGACGACCAGGGCGGCTCCGACACGCTCGACGGCGGCGCCGGCAACGACATCCTCGCCTGGTCGCGGACGGCAGCCGCGACCGGCGCCTCCTACCTCGCCGGCGGCGCCGGCGACGACCGCATCGACCTCAGCGGCGGCAGCGCCGCCGGGACCGTCTTCGCCGACGGCGGCGCCGACAATGACTCCGTCCACCTCGCGAGCATCCTCGGCAGCGCGGTCGTCACGCTCGGGGCGGGCGAGGACACGATCACTCTCGACGCCGCCGCCAGCGGCATCCCCGCAGGCTCCGCGGTCGCGATCACCGATTTCGCCACCGGCGCGGGCGGCGACGCGCTGGCGCTGACGCCTTTCCTCACCGCCTGGCTGACCGGCTGGAACCCGGCCGACAATCCGTTCGCGACCGGCCATGCCCGCCTCGCCCAGAGCGGCACCTCGACTTTGCTCCAGTTCGACCGCGACGGCGGCGGCAACGCCTGGACGACCGCCCTCACCCTCGAGAACACCGACGCCGCCGACTTCACCGCCGCCAATCTCGGCGGCTGGGACAGCGGCACCTTCGGCAATCGGGCGCCGACCCTCGCCGCGGGCCCGGGCGCGCCGGCTTCCTATTACGAGGGAGACCCGGCGGTTCGGATCGCGCCTCAGGCGACGCTCGCCGACGCCGATTCGCCCGATTTCGCCGGCGGCACGCTGACCGTGACCCTGGCCGGCGCGGTCGCCGACGATCTCGTCGCGATACGCAGCGACGGCGCGAGCGGGATCGGCGTGGCCGGCGGCGTCGTCAGCTATTTCGGCACCGCGATCGGCACGGTGAGCGGCGGCGCGGGCGCCGCGAACCTGATCGTCAGCCTCAACGCCGATGCGAATTCGGCGGCAGTCGAGGCGCTGATCCAGAATCTCATCTATGTCGGCACCACCGACGCCATGATCGCCGGCCAGCGCGTCCTCACCGTCGCTCTCACCGACGGCGACGGCGGCGCGGCCCAGATCGTCAGCCAGTTCAGCGCCCATGCGGTCAACGATGCGCCGACCATCGCCGGCCTCGCCGGCGACACCGCCCATTACACCGAAGGCGGCGCCGCGGTCCTGCTCGACGTCGGCGCCGCCGCCCTCGTCGCCGACGCCGACAGCGCCAATTTCGCCGGCGGCACGCTGACCGTCGCGATCACCGCCAACCTCAACCCCAATCAGGACATGCTCGGCGTGCAGGCGGGCGGACGCCTCGGCGTTTACGGCAACCAGATCGCCATCGACGGCTTCGTCTTCGCTTCGTCCGACGGCGGCTGGCCGGGCAGCGACCTCGTCTTCACCTTCAACGAGGCCGCCACGCCGGCGGCGGTGAGCCTGCTGGTGCAGGCGCTGACCTATTTCAATTTCGACGGCGTCACCCCTTCCGCGGCGACCCGGACGGTGACCCTGACCCTGACCGACGGCGACGGCACCGATCTCGGCGGTACCGACACAAGGGTGGCGACGGTGCAGGTCGAGGTCGCCGCGATCAACGAGGCGCCGGAGCTCACCGCGCCGCCCGAGCCGATCGTCTATTACAACGAAGACGGCCCGTTCGTCGGGCTGTTCGGCGGCGTCTATCTCGGCGACGCCGAGTTCCGTGCCGGCTATGGCGGCGGCAGCCTGACGCTGTCGGTGAGCGGCGGCAGCGGCGCCATCGGCCTGCCCTCCGGATCACTTTTCCAGGCCGTCGCCAATGGCTCGGGCTTCGACCTCGTCTTCGTCAACGGCGCCGAGCCGCCCGTCCTGGTCGGCCGGATCGCCGGCCTCGGCACCGCCTCGGTCGTCGTCGATTCGTTCGCACCGGTCCAGGCCACCATCTTCTCCTATCTGGTCTCCTCCTTCATCTACAGCGAGGCGGGCGACGCGCCCTCGGCGGTACCGCGCACCGCGACCCTGACCTTCAACGACGGCGGCAACGGCAACGGCACCGGGGCCGAGAGCGCGACCGTCACCCAGGCGATCCAGATCGTGGCGCAGAACGACCGCCCGACCCTCGATGGCGCCGACGGAGGCGCCCTCCCCTACATCGTCAATGCCGCCGCGGCGCCGCTGTTCGCCGCGGTGACGATCGCCGACCCGGACCAGCCCGGCAGCTTCGCCGGCGGCAGCCTCGAGCTGACCACGGGCGGCATCGGCGCCCGGCTCGTGCTGCTGGGATCGCGCTTTGCCGCCCAGGATATCGGCGGCGGCAGCGAGGCGCTGACCGACACCGTCACCGGGCTCCAGATCGGCATCATGAGCCGCGGCCCGGGCAGCCTCACCGTCGCCCTTGGCGGCGGCGCCACGCCCGAAGCGGTCACCGCGCTCGCCCGCTCGTTCGGCTTCCAGGCGGTCGGCGAGGATGCCTCGCTCGGCACGCGCGGCGTCTTCATGACGCTCTACGACGGCGGCCATGACGGGGCCGGCGGCAGCCTCGCCTCGAACAGCGTGTCCGAGACGGTCGACGTCCGGACCGACTGGCTGACCGGCACCGCCGGCGACGACGTGCTCGCCGGCACTCCGGGCGCGGACAAGTTCGACGGCGGCGCCGGCAACGACACCTATCTCGTCGACAATGCGCTCGACCGGGTGGTGGAGGCCGAGGGCGCCGGGCGCGACGCCGTCTATGCATCGGTTTCGTACGAACTCGCGCCGGGCTCCGAATTCGAGATCCTCTCCACGGCCAGCCAGGCGGGGACGGCGCCGCTGGTCCTGGTCGGCAACGAGTTCGGCCAGTTCCTCTACGGCAATGCGGGCGCCAATTATCTCGACGGCGGCTCGGGCAACGACACCCTGGTCGGGTTCGGCGGCGACGATTCCTACGTGGTCGACGACGCCAGTGATTTTGTCGCCGAGTTCGCCGGCGGCGGCA
>DASZDS010000042.1:0-166153 GCA_035941735.1 Allosphingosinicella sp. | reverse complement strand
GACGCCATTTTCGGCGCATTCAGCGCCAATGCGTTCGTGGCCGGCACGGCCGCCCAGGATGCCGACGACCGCATCGTCTACGACGGCGCCACCGGCCAGCTCTTCTTCGACGCCGACGGCAATGGCGCCGGCGCGCAGGTGCTGTTCGCCACCCTCCAGGCGGGGACGGCGCTCATCGCCTCCGATTTCGTGGTGATCTGATCGGCAGGATCGGCGGACACAAACCGAGTCTTAAGCTCTCCCCGCTAGGCGGGGCGGCATGTCGGCCGAGCTCGCCATATTGCCGGAGCGCTCGCGGCCGCGCCTTTCGTGGGAGGGCGCGGCGCGCTTCACCCTGCCCGGGGCGATCCTGCTCACCCTGCTCGCCGAGCTGGCGCTGGCGGAGCGCAAATACGGCTTGTTCGGCGGCGGCTTCGGCCAGTCGCAGGCGCTCGACGCGCCGCTCGAAATCCTTGCCTTCGCGGCCGCGATCCTCGCCTGCCAGACCCTGCTCTTCTGGCTCGCCTACCGGCTGATCCGGCGGCTGCACGGAAGGAAGGGGGATTCTCCCCTGTTTCATTTCAACTTCGCCTTCCTCGCCGGCGGCGGCGCGATCGCGATCCTCTTCGCCAAATATCAGGCGCTCGCTTTCTTCAGCGACGCGATGAGCTTCCAGATCATCCGCAACCTCGGCGGCGGCAGCCTCGTCGAGGCCCTGCTCTACGTGCTCAGCGACGCCGGGCTGGTGCTGATCGCGCTGGGCGGCGGCGCCGCTTTCTATTTGATCGCCCTCCTGTTCGTCCGGCGGGCGACCCCCGCCCTTCGCGACCATTACCGGCTCGGCCGGCGGCCGGCGCTGGCGGCGTGCCTGGCGGTGCCGGCGCTGCTGTTCGCCGCGAACCGGGTGCCCGACGCGCGCGCCGCGGCGGCGCGGTTCGACGGCGTCATCGCCGTCTCGACCCTACTCGACCGGGCCAGCGACTTCGACCGCGACGGCTGGAGCTTCTTCTCCTTCCCGATCGACCGCCAGCCGTTCGATCCGGGCCGCCACCCTTACGCGCTCGACATTCCCGGTGACGGCATCGACCAGGACGGGGTCGGCGGCGACTTCGCCTTCGCGGGCAGCGCCGCGACCGCGCCGCCGCCGGTCATCGCCGGCGCCAGGCGCCACGTCGTCCTGATCGTGCTCGAAAGCACCCGCGCCGACGCGATCGGCCGCCGCGTCGACGGGCGCGAACTGACGCCGACGCTGAACGCGCTCGCCGCCCGGGGCAGCGCCGCGCGCGCCGCTTATTCCCATGTCGGCTTCACCACCCAGTCGCTGCAGAGCCTGTTCACCGGCGAGCTCGCGCCCGTCGACGACCGGCAGTCGCTGGTCCGCGACTTCCTCGCCAACGGCTATGAGGTCGGCGTGTTCTCGGGCCAGGCCGAGGATTTCGGCGGCACCGCCAATCTCGTCGGGCTGCGCCGCGGCTCGATCTACGTCGACGGCAACACGTTGATCGAGGAACGCGCGTTCAGCTTCGCCGCCGAAGGCTCGGTCGCCGTCGACGGCCGCATCCTGCTGCGCGAGTTCGACCGGCGGCTCGGCCGGCGCGAGGCCTGGGCGCGGCCGCATTTTCTCTACTTCAACCTGCAATCCGCCCATTTCCCCTATTACGAGCCGATGATGGACCGGGTGCTGCCCGGGGAGCCGATTCCGCGCGGGCAGATCGGCCCCGCCAACCGCGACTGGACGGCGCGGACCTATTGGAACGCGGTCGCCTATAACGACCGGCTGATCGGCGCGCTGCTCGCCCGGCTGCGGCGCCTCGGCGTGCTCGACGACACGCTCGTCGTGGTCACCGCCGACCATGGCGAGTCGCTGTTCGACGACGGCTTCCTCGGCCACGGCCACATGCTGAACGAGCAGCAGACCCGGATCCCGTTCATCCTCAACGAACCCGGCATCGCCATCCCGCCGGTGATCGGCCTCGCCGACATGCGCGGCCTCATCCTGCGCGCGGCCGGCGCAAGCGCGCCGCCGGCGCCCCGTCCGGCGGTCTTCCAATATCTCGGCTCGCTCGACCGGCCCGGCGCGATCGGCACGGTCGACGCCGCCGGCGCGCGGACGATCTTCAGCCTGTTCGAGGAATCGGTCTGGACGAGCAACAGCGGCCGCTGGGCGCGCTATGCCGGCCTGCCCGCCGGCAGCGCCGAGCGGCGCGCCGCGGACGCGGTGCTCGACGAATGGGCGCGGCAACGCTGGCTGCGCCACCTCAGGGAGCAGCCGGCGCCGCGCTGATCAGCGGTTGGTGGCCGGCGTGTCGACCTTGACGTCCGCCTTGATGTCGGTCGCGTCGCCGCCGCGCAGGATGTTGGTGCCGAAGAACAGGAACAGCACCACCAGCACGACGACCAGCAGGACCACGGCGATGAGCGCGCCGCCGCCTCCGCCGCCGCCGCCGTCGGTCACGATCACTTCTTTTTCATCGGCCATGTGACGCTCCTCGAACTGGGTTGCCGCCGGAGAACGCGGCGCGCCCCGCGAACGTTCCGCCCGCGCGCGGCTTGCGGTGCGCGCCGGCCTCCCCCATGAAGCGCCGGAAGGAGCGACGCGAGCGATGACGAGGATCGGCATTTTGGGCGCCGCCGGAAGGATGGGCCGGGCGATCGCGAAGCTGCTCGAGCCGGGCGATCATGCCGGCGGCGCCGATCTCGGCGACGACGCGGCGGCGCTCGCGGCGAAGAGCGACGTGCTGGTCGATTTCAGCACGCCCGACGCGCTTCAGGACCATCTCGACGCCGCGGTCGCGGCGGGCACGCCGATCCTGATCGGGACGACCGGGCTGAAGGCGGAGCATCATGCGGCGATCGACGCGGCCGCGGCCAGGATCGCGGTGCTGCAGACCGCCAACACGTCGATCGGCGTCAACGTCCTGCGCGCGCTGGTCGAGCAGGCGGCGCGCCGGCTCGGGCCCGAATGGGACATCGAGATTGTCGAGATGCACCACCGCGACAAGCTCGACACGCCGTCCGGCACCGCGCTGCTGCTCGGCGCCTCCGCAAATCTCGGCCGCGGCGCCGCGAGCAATGTCGAGAAGAACCGCTTCGACCGGATGCAGGAGGGGCCGCACGCGCGCGAGGAGGGTGGCATTTATTATGCCTCGCTGCGCGGCGGCTCGGTCGCCGGCGACCACCAGGTGATCTTCGCCGGCGCGGGCGAGCGGATCGAGCTCGGCCACCGCGCCGAGAGCCGCGCGATCTTCGCGAAGGGCGCGGTCAGGGCCGCGCGCTGGCTCGCCGGCAAGCCGGTCGGCCGCTACACGATGACGGACGTGCTGGAGCCGTGAGCGACCAGGGATCGAAGGCGCAGCCCCATCTCGCCCGGCGCCTCGGCCTGTTCGACGCGACCATGCTCGTCATGGGCGGGATCATCGGCTCGGGCATCTTCCGCAACCCGGCCGAGGTCGCCCGTCATGTCTCGACCCCGAGCCTGATCGTCGGCGCCTGGCTGATCGGCGGCGCGATCGCGATCGCCGGCGCCTTCGTCTATGCCGAGCTGGCGGCGCGGCGGCCCCAGGTCGGCGGCCAATATGCCTATCTGCGCGACGCCTGGGGGCCGATGCCGGCCTTCCTCTACGGCTGGTCGCTGCTGCTCGTCATCCAGTCGGGCGGGATGGCGGCGGTGGCGATCATCTTCGCCCATTATTTCCTCGAGGTCAGCCACTGGCCGATCGCGAGCAGCGCGGTGGCCGCGTCGGCGCTGGCGCTGCTGACCGCGATCAACTGCCTCGGCGTCCGCGCCGGCAGCAACGTCCAGAGCGCGCTGATGGTGCTGAAGATCCTCGCCATCGCCGCGCTCGTCCTCTCGGGCCTGCTGCTCGCCGGCCATGCCCCGCCGGCCGAGCCCTTCGCCGCGAGCGGCGGCCTCGCCGCGGCGTTGACGCCGGTGATGTTCGCTTATGGCGGCTGGCAGACGACGAGCTTCGTCGCCGGCGAGATGAAGGATCCGCGCCGCGACCTCGCCCGGGGCGTGTTGATCGGCGTCGCCGGCGTCGTCCTGCTCTACACCGCCGTCGCCTTCACCTGCGTGCTCGTGCTCGGCCCGGCCGGGCTCGCCGCGACCGAGACGCCGGCGAGCGCGGTGATGCGGCTCGCGCTGGGCGAGACCGGCGCCACCCTGATCGCGCTGGGGATCGCCATCTCCGCTCTGGGCTTCCTCAGCCAGGGGATGCTGACCACGCCGCGCGTCTATTATGCGATGGCCGAGGACCGGCTGTTCTTCCCCAGCGTCGGCGAGGTCAATCCCCGCACCCAGGTGCCGGTGGTCGCGATCCTGCTCCAGGGCGTGATGGCGATCGTGATCGCGCTGTCGGGACGCTACGAGCAGATCCTGAGCTACGTCGTCTCGGTCGACTTCATCTGGTTCGGCCTGACCGGCGCCGCCCTGTTCGTGTTCCGGCGGCGCGAGGGCCCGGCCTGGTTCGAGGCGCCGGGCCACCCCATCACCACCTTCCTGTTCGTCGCCGCCTGCGCGCTGGTGGTCGCGGCGACGATCTACAACAACCTCGCCAACAGCGCGGTCGGCCTCCTGATCCTGCTCGCCGGCGTGCCGGCCTTCCTCTACTGGCGGTTCAAGCGGTCGGGCGGATGATGCGGACGGTCCGGTCCGAATATATGCACTGGGCCAAGACGCAGCCGCCCGCGCGCTACAATCTCGCCTCGAGCGAAGTGCCGCATTTCGCCCTCGACGCCTTCCCGATCGACATCGCCGAGCTCGAGCTCGACGGCGCCAGCCGCTACCGCTACCCGCCGCTGCGCGAAGCGATCGCCCGCAAATGCGGGGTCGATCCGGAACGCGTGGTGATGGCGGACGGCACCTCGATGGCCAACATGCTCGCCATGGCCGCCCTGATCGCCCCCGGCGACGAGGTCGTGGCCGAGCATCCCGCCTACGAGCCGATGATCGCGGCGGCGCGCTTTCTGGGGGCCGAGATTCGGCAGTTCAGCCGCCAGGGGCCCGAATTCCGGCTCGATTCCGAAGCGGTCGCGCGGGCGGTCAGCGCGCGGACCCGGCTGATCCTGCTCACCAACCTGCACAATCCGAGCGGCAACCTCGCCGATCCCGGGACGCTCGGGCGGATCGGCGCCCTCGGCCCGCTCGTGCTGATCGACGAGGTCTATCTCGACGCGGCGGGGCAGCCGAGCGCGGCCCTGCTCGGCGACGCTTTCGTCGCGACCTCCAGCCTGACCAAGGTCTACGGCCTTTCCGGCCTGCGCTGCGGCTGGATCCTGGCGGCGCCCGAGCTGGCCGAGCGGATGTGGCGATTGAACGAGCTGTTCGGAGTCGCCCAGGGCCATGCCGACGAGCGCCTCTCCTGCCTCGCGCTCGGGCGGCTCGACGAGATCGCCGCGGCGACACCGGCGCTGCTCGCCCGCAACCGGGCGCTCGCCAACGCCTTCTTCGCCGGCCGCGCCGACCTCGAAGTCGCGCCGATGGTCCACAACGTCACCGCCTTCCCGCGGCTGTTGCGCGGCGACGTCGAGGCGCTCCATGCGCTGCTGCGCGAACGCCACGACACCGCGATCGTGCCCGGCCGCTTCTTCGGCCTCGCCGACCATTTCCGGATCGGCGTCGGCGGCCCGACCGAGGCGGTCGCGGGCGGGCTCGAGCGGCTCGGCGCCGCCTTGGACGCGCTCGCATGAAGAAGGCCGAGATCGCCGAATTCTACCGGCGGCTGGCCGACCGGATTCCGGAGCCGGAGACCGAGCTTCGATCGGTCAACGACTATACCCTGCTGGTCGCGGTCGTGCTCTCCGCCCAGGCGACCGACGCCGGCGTCAACCTCGCCACGAAGGAACTGTTCGCGCAGGTAACGACCCCGGAACAAATGCTCGCGCTCGGCGAGGAGGGGCTCAAGCACCACATCAAGACCATCGGCCTGTTCAATACCAAGGCGAAGAACGTCATCGCCTTGTCGCGGGCGCTGGTCGAGCGCCATGGCGGCAAGGTCCCCGCCGACCGCGCCGCGCTCCAGGCCCTGCCCGGCGTCGGCCGCAAGACTGCCAATGTCGTCATGAACGTCGCCTTCGGCGCCGAGACCTTCGCGGTCGACACCCACGTCTTCCGGGTCGCCAACCGCACCGGCCTCGCCCCCGGCAGGAATGTCGAGGCGGTCGAGGCGATCCTCGAGCGGCAGACGCCCGCGCCCTACCGGCGCACCGCCCACCATTTGCTGATCCTCCACGGCCGCTACGTCTGCAAGGCGCGCCGGCCCGAATGCTGGCGCTGCGTCGTCCGCGACCTTTGCCGCTACAAGCCGAAGACGCCGCCGCCCGACCTCAGATGATGCCCGGCAGGAACCGTTTCACCTTGGCCGCATAATCGTCATAGGCCGCGCCGAACTCGGCCCGGAGCAGCTTTTCCTCCTCGCGCACCCGGACCCCGGTTCCGATCGCGAACAACGGCGCGGCGACGAGCAAATGGGCGAGATGGCCGAAGGCCAGAGCGAGGGCGAGCAGGAAGGCGGCCATGCCGACATAGATCGGATGCCTGAGGCGGGCGAAGATGCCGTTCGTCACCAGCTCATGGCCTTCGCGCAGGCGGGCGACCACGCTCCAGTTCGCGCCCATGGCGCGGGTCGCCGACACGAACAGCAGCACGCTCCCCAGCATCAGGGCGGCGATCGCGGCGGCTTCGGCAAGCGCGCGCGGGCTCTCCGGCGGCAGGGTCGGGACGATGCGGCCCAGCCCGACCGCGAAGAAGGCGAGCATCTGGATGAGGACGCCGACCCGCGACAGGTTGGAGACCCTGCCCGCCGCGCCGGCGCCGCCCGCGCGCATCCGCGCGATGCCGGCGAAGAACAGGATCCCGCCCGCCGTCATCGCGGCGAGTCCGGGCAGCCCGACCGGCTGCGGCTGGAACAGATGCATCGGCTGGCCTCTCCTCGCCGCCGATCCTGCGCCGAAAGGCTCTGGCGGGGCAAGGCCGGCTTTGCTAAGGCGCCGCCTCCCGGCCCGGCACCCATAGCTCAGCTGGATAGAGCGCTGCCCTCCGAAGGCAGAGGTCAGAGGTTCGAATCCTCTTGGGTGCGCCATCTCCTCAAGTTGACCGGAAATTCCCCACAACATCTTGAGGGGAAACGCGATTTCCGGTGTTCGAAACCCCTCGTGGCGGTCATACCGCAAGAGGTCCGAAAAAGTGAGTTTGAGCACTGCCCGCTTGTCTTCTAAGCGGTCAGATGACCAAAGATTCCAAGGGTTTGCAATAAACCGAAGCGCGGTTCGAAAACTGGCGTCATAGTCGCGCGCGACCGTGCCGCATTTCGCTATCGCCTCGGCCACAACGAGCTTTCGTTGCTCCAATTCCTCAACGCGGCGTTCCAGCGCTTTCATGATCGTCGTGCTTTCCGCCTCAACCACGCGGTCGAGCAGCACGGCGACCTTGCGGTCGATTTCGACGACTTCCCGCTTCATGCCGATCTTGCGCTCGGACGCCGAGTGCAAGTGGCCGTTCCAGAGGTCCCGGAAATGCGCGGAGGCCAAGTCAAAAAGCTCTCGGGCAGGCGTCAGCGACCGGAGGAGGCGATCAAAGGCTTCCTCGATCTTGGCGCGAGCAATCGACTTGCCCCGGCTGGTGCAATCGCGCTGGCGGCAGAGATAGTAGGGATAGGACGCTTGCCTGCCTTTCGACCAGTTGGCCGTCATGGGCTGGCCGCAGTCGTTGCAGGCTACGAAACCCCTCAGCGGGAAATCGGCGCTGACATCGACGCGCGACAGCGCGCGCGTATTGCCCGCAAGCCTCTCTTGAATGCGGTTGTAAGTATCCAGGTCGATGAGAGCTTGGTGCTGCGCCTTGCGCAAATCAATGTCCCAGCGCGGAATCTGCAAATAGCCCGCATAGAGCGGCTGCGTCAGAAGCCAGAAGACGCGCTGATCCATCACGACACCGTGGTGGCTAGTTGGGAATTCGGGATGCGCTTCCAGAAAGCGCTTCACCGCGGCGCGGCAATCGAGCCGGCCGCTGGCATAGCCTTCGAGAGCTTCGCGGACGATTGATGCCAGCGGTTCGTCGGGCACAAGCATCTTGCCGCCGCCTGGAGCCCGCGCATAGCGATAGCCCACCGGGGCCTGAAACACCCAATAGCCGTTGAGCGCCCGCGACCGCATCCGGTTCATCGTCTGCTCGCCGTTCTTCTGGCGCTGATGCTGTGAGACGCTCGCGAGAAGATGCTCAACGAGCTGGCTGTCGGAATCCTCGCCGAACTCGACCGAGGGCGATTCTAGAATGCCGCCTGCGCTCGCAATCTCAGCCCGCAGCTTCAAATGGGCTTCCAGCCCGCGCGCGAGTCGGCTGATATCGTCGATGATGACGACATGCGGCCTCTTTCGGTTGGCGCGCAGATGGGCGAGCATCGACTTCATACCGGGCCGCCCCACGACGCCGCCCGACACGTCATCCTTGAACACTTTCGCGACTTCGTAGCCGCGATATTTCGCGAACTCGCGGCAGCGCGTTTCTTGGCTAGAAAGCCCGTCGCCCCGCGTCGTTTGCTTCGCGGAACTGACGCGGCAGTAAATGACAGCCGGCTTTTGGACAGCGCTAGTCATGGACTCAAACCCTCAGAATCAGATGTTTCCTGGACCAGATTACCGCCCGGCATCCGGCCCTCTTTTGACGGTGAAACATTAGCAGAACATCCGCCCCGTTGCGAGAGAAGTTTTGCTTGGGACGCCAAAGAAAGCTGCACTGGATCAAGGCCAAAAGCCTGATCCACAAAGACCTTCATTATGTTGCGGACAATCAGGATCACTTCGTCCTTCTGGTCGTCGGACATGTCGATATTTTTGATGAGCCCGCGATAGCGGGCCCAGTCCTCCGGCGAGATGTCTAGCGGTCTGCTCATAGAAATCACCATCGCGAGAATGCTCCGGGGAGCATCGTGAAAGTGATTCACTAGACCGGCTTTATAGAGTGCTTGGGGGAACTTTGGAGTTCACCAGCCGAGCACAGAATAAATCCTGTGTATATTAATATATTGTATCTTGAAATCCGCCTCATCGCAATTCGCGCATACCTATGTAACGCTTCATCGCCCGATCTGATTCGCGGTTCTGCCCGAGGCCAAACGCTCCCCGACCGACTTGATCCGGTCGAGCCGCAGCGCCTGCTTGCGTTCGACAAGATGCGTGGCCGCCCGCATGAGGCGGCCGGCGCGATCCTCTCCCATTCCGGCAGGCTTGAGTTCCGGCCCCGGCGCTTCCTGGCACAGGAGCTTGCCATACCGGTCGGCGATCCATTGACGGCGGTTCTTTTCAAAATGCGTGACCGCCTGCTCCAACAGGCGGGCTTGCCTTTCGCGCACGTTTTCACCCGAGCGGTCGGCGAGCCGTTCCCGCCTGTTCTTTTCAAAGCGCGTGACCGCTCGCTCCGCCACACGCGCTTGCTTTTCAGCGCGGGCGACGAATTGCGGCTTGAGATCGGCGGCCATGGTCAGAGCGTCCCGTTATGGAGGTCGCGCACATCGCCAAGCTGATCCTTCCACGGACTGACCGTATAGAAGGGAACGCTGTCTGCGATCACGAGACGGGGCATCGCCGAAACCTTCAAAATCTGCCGCTCATTGCCGAGGCCAAGAATGTCCTCGCTTTGCAGAACCGGGCGCTTGGCTTCGCCGAGATTGGCGGCAGCCGTCTCGACCGTGCCGCCGTTATGGCTGACGCCCCGCATCAGCACAGTCTCGTTCCCGGACCAGAGCTGGATATCGCGAATGAGCTCGGGCTCCTGCACGTTCTTGAGCGTCATGACCGCCGCCTAGTCCTCGAACTCCTTCACGGCCTCGCGCGCCCAGCGGCCTTCCATCGAAAAGCGCCCCTGCGCGAAGAACCACAATTGAATCCCCTTGCCGCGATAAAGGCGCAGTGCCTTCATCACAGCGGGCGCGGGCGGGAGCTGCGGAAACTCGTCCAGCAGGAAAGTCGTCCGCACCGGCCCGGCCTCCTTGGCGATGGCCTCGATGGCGTAGTTGAGGATCAGGCTGATCCACGGCGCGGCGACGCCCAGCTTTTCAGACGGCAGCATGAGATAGACCGTGTGCGGCTCGCGCTTCAGACGCGCGAAATCGAACTCGTGCGCGGACGTTGCGCGGTCGAGCGACTTGCCGGGCTCAAAGGCGTCGAGCGCTTCAATCGCGTCCGCCTTGTATGCCTCGAATTGCTTCGGGGCCTTTGTATGCGTCCGCTCGAACGCGCCGCTCCGGCGCTCGATCGCCTCCATCCCGCAAGTGGACATCATGGCGAAGGCCGTATCCATTTGCCCGGCATTGGCGTTCACGAAGCGCCAGACGCCGGCCAGCGTGCACAACTCCGGCTCGAAATGCGCCAGATACTCCATGCGCAGCGACAGGAGCCGCAGCGCGCCCTTGCGCACCCAAGCGTCGTCACCTTGCTTGAGCGGCGGCGGCAAGAGGATCTGTGCGATCTCATTCGCCTCTGTGTCGATCCGGTTCCCGCGTCGCACCGTGTCGAGCAGAATTTGCAGCGGGTTGATGGACGTGTTCGGCAGCCCCCGCAGCCCGAAGGGATTGAGATAGACGACCGGCACGCCCAGCGTTTCGGCGCGATGACGCGCCGAGGCGTAAGCATTCTCGCCGTCCTTCACATCGACGATGATGAGGCTGCGGTCGCGCACATGGGCCATGTTTGGCAGAAGAAGATCGCGGCCCTTGCCGCCGCCCGTGCGCAGATATGTGACGAGCGGCCCGTCGCCGTTGAAAAACAGCAGCCGGCCGCGAAACCCGCCGATGAAGAGGCCGGGCGCATCGAGAAGGGCCGCGCGCCGGACGTCCCCGAGATCGGCGAGGCGTCCGTCGCCCAAGAGGCCCGTCGGCCGAGCGCGTTCGATTGCCGCTTCCATGTCTCGGGCGCGGTCGCGCGCGCGGGCCATATAATCGGCTTCGACCGTCTGGCGATGCAGGGCCATCAGGCCCTGCATCCCGCGCATGAAGCTTCCCCTCGCCATCGTCAGCGCCCTTGCTCCGCATGTTCCGGGCCGAGGCGCGGGGGCGGCGGGATCGTGATCGGCTGCACCGCCTCGATCTCACGCCGCAGCTCGTCCACCGAAGCGAGGCCCGTATCCCAGCCCTCGACCGAGACTGTGACGCCTTGCGTCGCGGCTTGCGTCAGCTCGCGCGACAACTCGTTTCCGAGATTGCCCGCGTAAGCCATCGCGGAATCGCCGCTGCCGCTATCGACGAGGTTCGCGATGCGGCCGAACAGCCGCGCCATGTTGACGACCGCAAGGTCCGAGCTTTGCATCGCCTGGGCTTGCGCCATGCGCGCGCCGACATATTGGCTTTGAATGCGCGCCGTCGCTTCCGCCAGCATCCGGCCCCGGTCGAACGTCGCCTGATAGCGGGCGATGACGCTCTGGTTGACGGCGCGGAATTGCTCGCTCTGCTGCGCAACGCGCACGCGCACATCCGCCGCCCAATCCTCATAGCGAGCTTGCTGCGTCAGCTCGGCGGCCTTCACCGCCGATTGAACTCGCGCCTCATAAGTCCCCATGAGGCTTGACGGCCGCATGGCGGGCGGCGCGAAGGCTTCCGCGCCGAAGAACAGCCCGGCCGCCAGCAGGAAAGACGCGCCCGTTTTGAGGATGCTTGGAATGGCGCGGCGGCGTGGGCGCGGGTAGCGTTTCACGTCTATCGGAGCCGAATTTTCCTCGGGCGCGGGTGCGCCAATTTGGACCGGCGCGTCGCCGGCATAGTCAATCGAATAGTCCACGACGTCTCCTGAAACTAGGGAAGCGCGGCCCTACGGCCTGACTTCGCGTCTCGTGGGGGAAAGAGCGGGTGCGCCGCGGCTATCGCGCGGCGCGGCCCCTATGCTTGTCGCGCGCCCGCCTGAATGCGCGCGCCGACAACCACCCGCGCAGGAAGCGGCGGAACAGCGTCAGATTGCCACCGGCAATAGGAGGCTCCCCGACCAGCTCGAGCCGGATGAGGTGATGGTCGCCGGCGAATCGGAGTTCGACGCCTTCGGGCAGATGGAAGAACACCACGCTGTCCTGGCGGCGCGCCGCGTTCTCCACGCAATATTCGATGCAGAGCGCCAGATAGATCAGCTTAAGCCGCTGATGAATGCGCCGCTGTGCGCGTTGCCTGGGCGGCTCTTTCGTCACCCGGAAGAAGTCGCTCAGCCAGCGGAACGAGCCGTCATTGTTGAAGGCGAGATCGATCGCTTCGTCATCCAGCTCAAAGGGCCGGCCGTTCTCATCGAGGATCTCGCCCTCGAAGCCGTAAATGCGATCCGCCATCCAGTCGGGAATCTGCCGCCGCGACAGGTTCAGCCTCTGCATGTCCGTCGCCAGCGCCAGCATCGTGTCGCGAGTGCCGAGGTTCAGACCGTCATGCAGTGTGATCCGAGCCCAATCGGGCTTGCTGGATTTGCGAAGCGTAATCCGCGAATTGTCAGACGGCATGGCACCCTCCCGAACGTTGGATCGGGGTCTGGTATCCCGGCAGCGAATCGCAGTTGGGGGAAACTTTAGCGCCACGTCTCCTGCGCGTATTTTCAGCCGCGAGCGCTCAACGTTGACCGTGAACCGGATTGACTATACTCGACCCTGATCGGGGAGGTATGGTGGTGCAGGAGCCTGAGCGCTTTCACGCTGCGAAAGCAGCGGTGGCTGCGGGCATTTCCAAGCCCACCCTTCTAAGATGGATTCGAGACGGCCGGATCGCCGATGCCGCATGTCGCGACCGTAACGGTTGGCGATTATTCGATGCGAGAGAAGTCGCTCAGATTAGAGCTGTCGCGACTTCCACGAAAACCGTTGATCCTCCGAAATGACTAATTTGCGCCCGAGGCGTCCGAGGGCGCAACAGCCTTCATTCCTCGCCGTCGATTTCTTCTGCGGCGCCGGCGGTACGACGCGCGGCCTTATCGATGCGGGCGGCTATGTCATGGCAGGAGTCGACAAGGACATGCGCTGCAAAGAAACATATGTCGAAAACAACTCCAACGACACCATCGATTATTCGGCGCCACGCTTCCTGCATCGCGACATTTTCCCGGCTCATGCCGACTACCCTGAAGGCGAGCAGGCTGAGCTAGAGGCCGATCTTGAGCGCGTCATCGATTATTATCGCAGCAAGGCCCCCAAGGCGCCCTTGCTGTTCGCCATCTGCGCCCCGTGCCAGCCCTTCACAAAACTCTCCCGAAAGGAGCTCAGCGACAAAAGGAAGGCTGGTCGTGAACGCGACAGCAATCTTCTCGGCGAAGCAGCCAAGTTCGTCGCGAAATTCCGGCCCGAGATGGTTCTGTCCGAAAACGTCCAAGGCATCCGCGACCCGAAATACGGAGGGGTGTGGGACGACTTCAAGACCGCCCTGGAGGCGCTCGGATATGCCACGGGCACGCAGGTCATTTGCACCTCTAAATTCGGTGTGCCTCAGTTTCGACGCCGTTCGATCTTAATTGCAGTGCCGCGCGAGTTGGCGCGGGCGGAGTTCCTGTCGAACGAGGATGGCGGCGAGGAGCCGGATCTTATCGTTCCCGAATCCGATCCCGACGCCGTTTCGATGTCGGTGCGCGCTGCGATCGGGCATCTTCCGGCCTTATCGGCTGGCGCTCTTCATCCAGACATCCCCAATCATAAGACTCGATCGCTGAGCGAATTGAATCTGAAGCGCCTATCGGTGGCGAAGCCCGGCAAGTCGAACGCCTACATGGCGGACACGCCACATGGGGACCTGTCGCTCCGCTGCCATCGGAAGGTGAATGCGAAGCTCAAAGTGCGGTGCTTTACTGACGTTTATACGCGGATGGACCCCGACCGCCCATCCCCGACCATCACCACTAAGTGTCACAGCATTTCCAATGGCCGGTTTGGACATTTCGACACAGCCCAGCTTCGCGGAATTTCCTTGCGGGAAGCCGCGATCCTCCAATCCTTTCCCCCGGACTATGTCTTCTATCCGACTCATATGATCGAGCCGGTAGCGCGCATGATTGGAAACGCCGTGCCGCCCCGGCTTGCAGAGTTCTACTCGCGCTATCTGGCAGACTCGCTTGAGCCGACCAATGCGTGAAGATGCGTTAGAATGTGTTCGATTCCTTGATCGACCGAACACTCCCATACGGTCAGAACATGCCAGCCGCGCCCGACCAGCGCTTGACGATTGGCCTCGTCCCTTGCGGCATTTCGGTCCAACTTCGCGTTCCAAAATTCCACATTCGATTGGGGGCGGCGACCCTTCGGGCAATCATGCCCATGCCAAAAGCACCCGTGCACCTGAACCGCTGTGCGAAACTTGGGAAGGATCAAGTCGGGGGTTCCCGGTAGGTCGCGGCGATGCAACCGGTATCGAAATCCTGCGGCGTGCAGGGCTTTCCTTACTCGCAGCTCGGGCTGCGTATTCTTCCCCGATACGCGCGCCATCAGCCGCGATCGATCCTCGACTGAAATCTTATCTGCCACCGAGGTTCGATAACCGCTCGGGCCGTTTGCTACCATGACCGATCTGAATTCCGCGGATGCGCCTTCTCCCGTCGATGCGGTGAACAGCGTCTCGTTCACGACGCGGGCGCGGACAATCGATCATCTCGGGCGCGGGCAAATCGCCGACGCTCCAACAGCGGTAAGCGAATTGTGGAAAAATGCGTGGGACGCCTATTCCACGCAGGTATCGCTCAACATCTTTGATGGCGAGCCCATCGTGGCAGCGGTGTTTGACGACGGCGTGGGCATGTCTGCGTCCGACTTCGTTAATCGCTGGCTCGTGATCGGAACGGAAGCCAAGGTTGATGGACCGCCCCCGCCCCCGCCTAAGGACTACAAGGGCAAGATTCGCCAGCGTCAGGGTGAGAAAGGCATCGGACGGCTCTCGGCAGCGTTTTTAGCACCGGCTACGCTTGTCCTGTCGCGCGAAGCAGGCGGGCCGATCTCGGCAGTGCTGATAGACTGGCGCCTTTTCGAGAACCCCTTCCTGTCCCTCGACGAAATTTCGGTTCCCGTGCGCACCTTCAGCGACGGCTCCTCCATTCTCGACGGGTTGCCGGCGATGGTCGAGGTCATCTTAGGCAATCTCGGAGCCGCCGGCGTGGACGGCAAAAGAGTCCTTAGCGACGCCTGGGTCAAATTTTCGGCCGACGAGGCGGAGAACGGTGAACCGTCCACGTGCGATCAAATCCTGGCTTTCTGGGCCGCTATGCCGATCGAGAAGCGCCATCTCGATGAATGGCCCGTATACGCGGAGCTTGCCGGTCACGGCACCGCACTCTTTCTGCTTGGCGCCCACCACGAACTCTCGGTTTGGCTTCGGTCTGGTCACGAGGACGAAGAAGCGGAGAAGGTGAAGGGACGACTGACCGACATTCTGACGGGCTTTACCGACACGCTAAGTTCCGAGCCGATAGAATTCGACTACGAGGTCTTGGCTTACAGGGGCAACGTGTCCCGCCGCATTTTGTCGTCAACGGACACGTTCGATCTCGCCGATTTCCACGACCTCGAACATACGGTCGAGGGCAGCTTTGACGATGCCGGCGTGTTCCGCGGTCGCGTCCGGGCCTTCGGAGAGGATCTCGGCGAACGCATTATTCCACCGCCGCGTCCGTTGCCCTCAGCAAGTCGGGACAGACCGGGACCTTTCGATTTTGCCATCGGCACATTCGAGCAGGTTGCGACGAGCTCGACGCACAACGCTCGACGGCACAAAGACCTCGCAACGCTCGTCGATCGCTATGGTGGCGTGCGGGTCTACCGCGACGGCTTGAGAGTGATGCCCTATGGATCGGCGGACGCGGATTTCTTTGCTCTTGAAGAAACAAGGCAGAAGCATGCTGGGCGGTATTTCTGGGCGCATCGCCGCAGCTTCGGTCGTCTGGCGTTTACCCGTGCCGCGAATCCTAGTCTGAGAGACAAGGCGGGGCGCGAGGGTCTGGTCGAAAATCGCGCCAGCCGTGAGCTGCGGCTTTTGGTACAGCAACTGCTTATCGGGCTCGCGCGCGATTATTTCGGCACCGACGCCCCGGAGCGTGCTGAGCGTATCGCGGAGGCGCAGAAACGGAATATCAAAGGCAAGAAAGCTGCCGATCAGGCCCGCAAAAAGCGCAAGGCCGAGTTCAGGGCCTATCTGAACGATGCGCTTGAGCGGATGCCTCACGTCACGGAAAGAGCGCGCAGCATTTCCCGTCAACTGGATGACGCTTCCGGTCCTCCCGACCGCGAAGCGATGGCCCTTCTGCGCGGTGACATTGAGAAAGCTCGAGCCGACATTGCAGCTCTTTCGCCGTTGGAGGTTCCGAACTCGCTCGGAGAGCTTGAGACGAAATATCGAGCGTTTCGCGACGATCTGGATGAAGCGAGTGATCTCATCGCGCTGTCCGAAACCGCGCTAAGAGAAATGGAGGCGTCGGCGGGAGCCGCGTCGCCTCGCGAAGTCGCCCGCGCCGCCCAAGCGCATCATCGCCAGATACTAGACGAGCTACTCGACTCCTTTCAGCGCGAAATCCGCGAGGGGATAAAATCAGTTACCGGCGCATGGACCGCGAATCTCGCCGACGATCGGGATCGGTACGAGCGGGCAACCGCACCCCTGCTTCGAAATGTGACGCGTGAGACGAACTTGGCCGATTTGTTGACTCTGCTCGAACTCAACAGGAACGAGCTCCAAGCGGAATTTACCGAGCGCTATCGCCCTTTGGCTCGCAATATCGACAGCATCGCGGAAGGTGTCGATGTCGGCACCGCCTTGGCCTCGGTCGATGAAGATAGAGAGGAACTCGACAAAAGAGTTCGAGATTTGAACGCCGTGGCGCAACTCGGAATTACCGTCGAAATCATCGGCCATGAACTCGAATCGCTGGACAACGAGGTGAGCCGGAGTTTCGAAAAACTCCCCGACGAAGTGCGCGGGACCAAAGCATATCGGCGCGCTCTCGACGCTCATCACGCGCTAACCGAGAAACTCCGATTTTTGTCTCCCCTCCAACTAGCAGGCGCCAGGATTCGCGAGCCCATCACCGGCGAAACTATCGCGAGCTATGTGGCGGACTTTTTCGGAACCATCTTCGAGGACAACGGAATCTCGTTCGAATCGACCCCTGCCTTCAGGGCGATCCGGTTCACTGATTTGCGCTCGCGAATATTGCCCGTGTTCGTCAATTTGGTGAACAACGCGATCTACTGGGTAGGTCGCTCTCCCGAGCGCATCATCCGCCTCGATTTTGTGGACGGTAAGGTGATTGTGGCCGACACGGGTCCGGGCGTGGACAAGGATGACATTTGGCGGCTGTTCCAGCTCTTCTTCACCAAACGCGCGTCTGGGCGCGGGGTCGGCCTGTATCTGTCTCGGATAAACCTGGAGGCGGGACGACATACCATTCGGTACGCGGAGGAGGGCGACCCCCACATTCTACCCGGCGCCAACTTCATAATCGAGTTCCGGGGGCTGGGTGGTGGAGATTGAGGCATTCGAAGCCGATTTTGGGAATGCCGTGGAGCGAAGCTTCAGGGACGACGCCATTAGAACGGCGGTTCTGATCGACGATCAATTTCCGAACTATCTCCAGATGCGGGATGCGCCCGAGGGGGAGTTCAAGGATCTCGATCGTGCCAAAAGCCTCTATGATTTCCTTCATCGGCGCGGATTGATCTGCGACATCCAGAATTGGCGGACCCCGGCGGAGGCGGACATGGGCCTCGTCGACAAGGTCCGCAAAAGCGACCTTGTCGTGCTGGATTATCAACTCGGCGCCAGCGGCCCAACGATCGCTCTTGAGATTCTGAGGCACCTAGCGGAATCGCCCCACTTCAATCTTGTGGTGCTGTATACCGCCGATCCATTGCAGCGAGTGGCCTTGGCGGCGGCGGTCGCGATGCGGGGAATTGGCCCCCCCGATCCTAACAAGACACCATCGGACGCCTTGCTAGGAGAAGCTGCGGACATTCTGGCGCGAGAGGAGTTTCGCGAAATCGACGCTTCGGCGCTCGGCAAATACCTTATGGCCGGCGAGACGACATGGCTCACTGACCTTAGGCTGGCAATGCAGGAGGCCGAGATACCTTTGGCCGGCCTCAAGCCGCTAGCTGACCACATTGCCCGATCTTGGATTGCGCAGCTTTTTGACGATTATCAGCCGCAATCTGCGCCGATCCTTCCGCTCCTGTGTGATTTTGCCGTCCCAGACACAATCTGGATTAATTGTGGGAGCTGCTTTGTCGCGGTCGTAGGAAAGTTGCCCGCTGGAGCGGCGGATGAAGGTGCATTCGTATGGCAGCGACTCGGCCAAGCTCTAAGGGCGTGGCGACCGAATCTATACCGCTTGATCCTGTCCGAAATTCAAAATGCGCTCGAGTTAGAAGCGGTCGCCGACCACGAGGCATGGCTGGATGACAATCTATGCCTAGGGCTCGGCCTATACTTGCTTGAATCCGACGACGCGGCAGCCGGACGGATGTCGCCTGGCGACGTAGAGGGATCAGCTCAAAATTTGATCGACAGATTTGTCGATCTCATTCGACGACGCTTGGCGACGCATGAGAAGATTTCAGCGACTGCGACGAGCTTGCTTGGAGCCCGGTTGCAAACACCGATCGGACCAGCGGGGCAAAACGAGACAGCGCGACACGTCCGCTCTCGCGAACTCGCTCATATTAAGGTCGGGGAGAATGTCGATTGGCAGCGCAACGTACTCCCCGCCGTCAACGCATTCATGGTTTCGGACGCATTTCGCGGCGGCCACATCACGACCGGCACGGTTCTGCGGGATGACAGTTCCGGACATTGGCTGTGCGTGTCACCGGCTTGCGATCTCGAACCGCGTGGCGAAGGGCCGGTGCTCATTCAGCTTATGAGATTGACGAACACGTCGTCGCCTGGGTCTTTCACCGCCGGCGATCGGATCGCGATAACCAGCGACGGTGCCTCGTTGGTTCTTCTGGCACTCGACCAGAAGACCCGACAACCGTCATTGAAAGTGCTTTTTCTGCCCGACGGCACGCACGTTAGCCGGGATCCACAAGATCCAGCCGGTCTGCCGCGCATCACGGGCTGGTTCGCCACAGGCAGTGAAACAGAATGGCCGACCGTGGGCGCGGACGGGATAGCCGAGGAGGCCGCATCCGCGCTTGCCGCGGCTGCTGCGCCAGCCCCCAGCGATCACACAGCCCTGGAGGATGAGCAGAGCCTAGGGGATTCAGGTGCCACGGCAGAGCCGGACCTTTCTCAGCATGTCGATGAGGTGGCGCCCGCTACTCCGGCTGACGGCAAGTCCGCGATGACACCAGCGACGGTCTTTTCCGTTGTGGCCCAACTCAGAGGGACGTTCGCGACACGCTTTCTTCTGGCTGCTGGACAACATCTGTCGCGCATAGGCGTAGACTTCATCGATCCCTAAAGGAAGATCGGAGAGCTAACGACCGTGAGAGCGCCATGAGCCTGACGAAACGCATCTTTCTTGAGAACGACCCGGCCTATGAGGATGTGCGTCGGCGCTGCGGTGAAGAAGCCTGGGCTTATATCCGCCAGTTCAAATTCCGGATTCCTACGAGGCGGCGCAACCGCGCGGCATCATATCCTTACTGGAGCCCTCTTTGGAGGACGAGCCTTCAGCGCGCCGTGAAAGAACTCGGCGTCGAAAGCGTCAATGTGAATGATGGGCTGTTTCTCCGCACCGAAGCCGACATGAAGGCGGTACGGGCGCTCGCCGAAACCCTTTGCGGCGACCGCCCGCAGTTTGAGCTTTAGACGATAGCGGACCGGGCTTGGTGGCGATCCGATCCTGCGGACCGGCCGGGTTCTAGGCTTCGCCCCGAGCCGCCGCCGCTGGCGGTATCTCGGCCCTCTCGGGTCACGATCCCTATCGCAAAGGCTGGGGCAAGCAACAAAATTGCTTGACAGACTGGCACCATTTATGATGCAATGGCATTATAAAAGGTGCACATTGGTAAAGGCATTTCCGCCGAAGATTGAACTGCATTTTTACCGGACCGATGGCGGGAATGAACCCGTTCGGGATTGGCTGAAGGCGCAGGATGAAGCCGAGCGGCGCGCGATCGGCCTTGATTTGCAGCGCGTTCAATATCGCTGGCCGGTCGGAATGCCATTGTGCCGAGCTATGGGCGGCGGTTTGTGGGAGGTGCGGACCTCGTTGCCGAACGGCACGATTTCACGGGTGATGATCTGCTTCCATGAAGGAAAGCTCTACGCCCTTCATGGCTTCATCAAGAAGACGCAGGCCACGCCGGATGCTGATCTAAAACTCGCGCAAAAGCGCAAGAAAGAGGTGGAAAATGGCTAACAAGCATAAGGGCTCTTCGCTCGACCGCTTCCTTGAGGAAGAGGGTACGCTCGCCGAGTTTCAGGGGCAGGCGATTAAGGAGGTTATCGCCTGGCAGCTTGGCGAGGCGATGAAGGAGCGCAAGCTGAGCAAGCGCCGCCTCGCGGAATTGATGCACACCAGCCGGACGCAGGTGGACCGCATCCTGAACCCTGCCGATGGCAATGTGACTCTCGACACGCTGCAAAGGGCGGCAGCGATCATCGGACGCCGGGTTCAGGTGGAACTGGTCTGATCTCGGCAGGTTGAGTCGGCCATGCCTGTTCCCGCTCAGGGCCGCGAATTTCTGAACCTTCTCGGCCGCGCCCGTACCCGCCACGAAGGCTTGCCGGTGATCGAGGGTATGACGCAGCACGAGGTCGAGGCCATGCTGCTTGACCTGGCCGAAAGGGGCCTGATCCGCGTGCATGGCCCTCCCAATCAGAATTCGGACCTCGGCAAGGATGTTGATTGGGTCGAGCTGACCAACCTCGGATTCATGACCGCCGATTAGGCCCAGCTAGATAGACGGCATTTGTCTTAAATTTTATGCTTTCCACAGAAAGCTTTAAGCGGAATTCGCCATAATTATCGCGTGACGCAAGAATCCGACACAGCCGCCGATTCCCCTGAAGCCGAGCCACCCGTTGACGTGAGCGCGGCAATCGCCGCGCAGGTCTTTGGCGACGTGCCGATTGTCGGGCCGGATTGGCTGAGATCGAGTATCGCCATGCAGGCGAATTTCGCTCAGCTTCTTCCCGGCGCTACAGCGCTCAGCGCAGCCGAATTGAACGGTCCACGCACCCGCGCCGACCGGGAAGAGCAGGAGGCGCGCGAGACATCACATCGCATGATGGATGTGGTCGAAGAGGCCGAGCGCCAGCGGGAAGAATGGGCGCGAACCAGCCACAGCTTCGGCACAACCACCATGAGTGGCGAGCAATGGCATGATTTGAGCGCCGACCTAGAAGGCGGCGGCGCAGTGCGCACTTGGCTTCTCGCGCAGATCATGGCCGACGGCCACACGCGCGCTGAAGCCGAGCGAATTGCCGATCGCGCCCGCAATGTCGCCGACATCATGGCGACCCCCGAGGCGCAGCGCACGCCCGAGCAGCGCCGCGAGTTAAGCGAAGCCAACCGCGATCCCGAATTGCGGCAATATGTGGAGGCTGCGGCGGATTATAGCCGTACGCTGCACAGGGACGGATTGGACCGCAATCAAACTACGGAAACCGCTTCGACCGATACGTCCCTTGAGGTTCGCACCGCGGCTCTTGAGAATTTTCCGAATGCACCGGCTTTGGGCACGGAGTTCCGCACCGCCCAGGCCGCGACCGTCTCGCCGGACGGGCGGCGAGCTGTCGCGTCAGCGTCTACCGCCCCGACACCGCAGCCTGTCATCGCTAGCGGTTTCGACGTCTAGTTCAGGCGTTCAAGCCCCGCCGGCGTATAGGCTACGTTCTGCATCAGATAGAGGCTTTCAGCCGTCCCGCCCGCGCGGTTCACAAACAGCATTCCCGATCGCTGCGTCACACTTCCTTGCAAAGTCACACCATTGCCGCGCCGGACTTCGCCATTCGGCCCGGTCGAAATACTCTCCGCTTGCAGCATCGGCCTGATCCCGAGCGCTTCCTGGTCGGCGAGCATGGCGTCGAAAGCGCCGCCGCGCCTTGCGCCGGGCGGGGTGCCGGGACGCCGCGCGTCATACAGGCGTATGTTCGTGAACTTACCCGCGACGCACACCCGCGTTGACGCTTCCCCCGAGGGCCGGTCGCCTTCGAGATTATAGCCAAGGCTACCATCGTCATTTGAAGTGAAGGTGTTCACCCATCGGTTGACGCGCAGCCCGCTAGCGCGGCTGGCATCATTCCGAAGCGCCGCTCGATCCCCGATGATGATCGTTCGCTGGCCTTCGGCGCGCAGCGCCGCGTTCATGTCTGCAATTGGCAAGCATTGGCGCGGCTCTAAAGCCAAAACAGAGGAGGGGAGAAAAACCGAGTAAGCCAAAATGCCGCAGGTCACAACCACGCTTCGCATATCCGACAGTCCCGTTAACGGTGGTCTGTGAGACTGTGGAAGCGTTTCTTTTCGTGGCGCTCCGTGCTATGGACTTATTCAGAAAATCGACCCTTTCTTGTCTTTGCGGAGAGGCCGCGACAGACGGTTAGGACCGATCTCATAAACCACGATATTCAGGACGGCAGACGGCGCTCCCGCCACTGGCGGGAAAGGCCCTTTGCGGATTGGCTACATGCGTGTTTCGACCGCCGACCAATGTCTGAATCTGCAAGCCGACGCGCTGCGCGCCGCTGGCTGCGACCGCATGTTTGAAGATCGCTTGAGCGGCCGGTCGCGCAAGCGCCCGGGGCTCGAAGCTGCACTCGCGCAGATCGGCACAGGCGACCGTCTGATCGTCTGGCGGCTCGATCGCCTGGGGCGCAACTTCCGTGATCTGGTCGACATCGCCGACGAGCTGCGCGAGCGCGGCGCGAACTTGATCTCGCTAAGCGAGGGTATCGACACCTCATCCAGCGTCGGCGAGATCGTCTTTCGCTTGATGAGCGTGTTCAGCGATTTTGAGCGTAACGTCATCGTCGAGCGGACCCGCGCCGGGCTCGCCGCGGCCAAGGCGCGCGGCGTCCGGCTCGGTAGGAGGCCCAAGCTCTCACCGTCTCAGATCATCGCTGCGCGGGATCTGGTGGACGGAGGCAAGAAGGCCGAGATCGTGGCGAGCCAGTTCGGCGTTGGCCGCGCGACTCTCTTCCGGAACATTCGCCATCAACAATCGGAAACCGCCCATGAGCGTTGCCCATCACCGTTGACCGGGAAACGCTGCTGACCCTCACCGCCGATATTGTCTCGGCGCATATCGCCAACAATCGTGTCTCGCCGGGCGACGTGGCCGGGCTGATCGTCACCGTCCATGAAGCCATGAGCAGCCTTGGTCCGGTTGCCGAGGACCCGCAGCCGCCGGCGCTCAGGGGCATGGTTTCGCCCCGCGCGTCCATCAAGCCGGACTATCTCATCAGCCTGATCGACGGCCGCCGTTACAAAATGCTTCGCGGCCATCTTCGCCGGCACGGCTACACGCCGGAGAGCTACCGTCAGGCTTACGGCCTCCCCTACGACTATCCGATGGTGTCTCCCAACTACTCCGAGCTGCGCCGCGCTGTGGCCCACAAGATCGGCCTCGGCCGCAGACCCAAGGCTTAGGTCGCAGCAGGAAAACCCACCCGACCGCCGAGACTAGAGCCGTGCGGTGCGCCTGTCGTCGCGCCTCGCGTCATTGTCTCCAAATCGCCGAGTCCCGAACTCATCCGGGTATTCATGGGAATCCTGCCTCGCCGCCGCCGGGCTTCAACGCGCCTCGCTTCCGCGTCGCTCACGCTCCTTGTGCAGCTCCGGCCCCCTGCCGGGGCGTACCGCCCTTCGGTCAGCACGGCGTTTGATCCCCGGCTCCTTGCGCCGGGCTGTCTCTTCCCATGCCCGGAATGGTCCGGGCTCCAAGAGGAGACACTACATGACTGCAACCGCTTCCAACCATCAGCCGACCCACCGGGTCTATGTCGTCAGGGGCAACGGCGAGAATTCCCGCTGGACCCGCATTGGCGCCGCCTGGGCCAACCGCGACGGCAAGGGCTTCTCGGTTCAGCTCGACGCCGCGCCGTTTCAGGGCCGCGTCGTCCTGCGTGAGATCACCGAACGCGACAACGGGGCTCAGCAATGAGCCCCGTTACCCGCGACATCGTGACCGAGATCCTCGAATGGCGAGGCGTCACGATTCACATCGGCTACGAAGCTGCCTGGCACGGCGACTCCTGGGCGCATCTCGAGCTTCACGTCCGGCATCCCGAAGACGCGCCGCTCCCCGTCACCGACACCGGCTATCGCTCGCACTTCCTGCCGCGAGAGTCGGTCGAAGACGCCGGCGGTCCGGCCGCCTATGTGATGGCCTGGCTGGACGAAGCCGCCGAGTGCAAGGCTTGGCGCGCGGGCGAGCTCGCCCGCCGCCAGCTCTCGCTGTTCTAGCTGGTTGCGCAGTTTACGCGCCTCGTCATCGCGAGGCGCGTAGCGCCGTGGCGATCCAGATTGCGGCGGCGGAAGCCGCCGCCTTTTCAAGGGACTGGGGCTCCCGGCTTTTCCGGCGCGGGTGGCGGGGTCTGCGCGCGTTGCAGGGCCTGCGCGGGCGTTGCCGCGGCATCGGTCTTGAACAACGTCGCGGGAGAGCGAAGGGCAACCGTTCCGCCAGCCAGAAAGACGGCCATTATCGCGAGAACCGCTGCCACCATAAGGTCATTCGCGTTGATGCGGAAGAACGAGACTTTCAGCGTGTTGAATGCGCCTGTGTAAGGGTGCTCGTTGTCCTTGAGAATCTCGGTGAGCAGCGCGTCGAGGAGCTTTTTCGTCCGAATGACCATATAGGCCATCAACGCGGATACGACCCCGCCCAGCACCATGAGGCCAGCCCGCGCGGCAGGGGACAATGCGTTTTCGCTTGTGACTGGCAGGAACAACAGGGAGGCGAACACGAGATAGTAATTGAACCGCATGTTGAGCAGATTTTCGATATAGGCCCGTTCCTCGTCAAAGCTCCGCTTTTGGTCCGGTGCCTGCTTCCCCATCGACGCCCCCCGTTTCCCTGTCCGCAAACGGATAGGACTCGATCATGCCGGTATCAATCATTCAACAGGCTGTGGGCGCGGGCCCTGTGACGGGTTTGGAGGCGCAGGCTTTGGCTGGGGGCGGCTCACAGGGGATGGCGGGCTGACTCGCATTGGTCGCAGTGATAGCGGTGTGCTGCCCATTCGTATCCCAATGGTAGGCCGCCAGCGCGACGCCACTCCAAAGCATGGCACTGCCAATTAAAGGCGGCAGAACGAGAGTCCTAATTGTATGCCAATCATCTTTTGTCATTAATTCTCTACTTAACTTAATACTCCTCATGAATTTACAGAATATCCTTGATTTAAGTCAAACTTTCTCTGTTGAACGCGCAATATTATTTCCCGCTACAGCCCTATCCGCGTGTAGCACGGCTAAATTCAGCCTTTGGGGGGAACTTCGGCCTTCCCGGCACGGGCGACGGGCGCCCTCACGAGCTGAACCCAGACGCTCATGGGCGGCGCAAGCATCCAATAATCCGTGGACTTACTAACGTTGTCCTTCTGGGTCTCTGGGGGTAAGCAACCAGGAAGGGGGGAGCAATGGCACTGGGCGCGCAAGCCTCGCTTATCATCCGGCCGATCATATCGGCCGCACTTGCAGTCATCATCCTCCTGCCTTCGCTTCTCTTAATGCTTCACCCTAGCTTGGCTGTTGCAATCATACTGACGATCACCGCCTCCTTCCTTATGCTCCCGCGAGCAATCACATTTCCAACCCAGGTGAGTTATGCGGTTGCCACCGCAGCAGCAACGCTCGTTGCGATCACCTTTAGCAGCCCAGATGCCGAGGCAAATGTATGGGTGTTGGGAATCCCTTCGGCACTCCTGATGATCCGCCCGTGGGTCGCGGTTTTCCTGTATCTAGTCCTAATAGGCCTGGGGACCTTCTTTGGCCTGACTCTCGTTACGATGGGTATCTGGATACTCATTTGCGCTATCACGTCAGTGATAGTCTATCACGCAGCCTGCTGGTTGATCGCCCGATTTATCACGCCGGTATCTAGCCATATCTCGGTCGTCGGGCGTCTGGTGTCGATATACATGTTATATTTGCTGCTGAGTACGACGTGGTTCTCAATTGCCTATTGGAGTATCCAGAATAACCATGAATCGGCGTTCACATCGACGGGCGGGAACATTCAATTCTTGGATTTTTGGCTTTACGCTGGATTATTGAATACGGCGGGCGAGCCGATATTTTTAACCCCTGCATCACAAATCGCGCGTGTAGCAACCTTTGCTGAGATGGTTGTATCCTACGGCTTTACGGCAATCTATCTTGCAGTTGTCCTATCTAAAATCTTGGAAGCTAGATCCAGTTCATAATTTGGGGAGGGTGAAATGAAATGGTCTTTTGCTCGCGTAGCCATGATCATCGGCGTTTTTAGCGCTCTGAGCATCGTTGGCGGACTCATCAAGATGCCCTCTCCCGTTGGCTCGATCGCCTTAGACTCGGCACCCGGCTATTTCGTTGCAAGTTTCTATTCGCCCCTGCTGGGAGCCGTCGTGGGCACTCTGGGACATCTCGGATCTGCGGCAACGGGCGGGATGCCTCTCGGGCCACTGCATTTTGTTATCGCTCCAGCCATGGCAATCATTTGTGGGCTTTTCGGATGGCTGGCTCGGCGAGGACAGTCGATTTTGTACCTCATCGGATCAGGCGTGCTCGCGATTCTTCTGAACGGAATCGGCTTACCGCTCTTGCTCACCCTAGTGGGCCTCCCCAGACCAGTTGCATGGACGATTATCCCGCTTCTCCTGATCGCATCGGCTATCAACGTGATACTCGCCGGAGGAGCCGCCTACTCTGCATCGCGCTTTAGGCCGGGTGCTTAATGTCGATGCCAGCACCTGCAACGGCGCCATGTGGGCTGCATGTGCGCCCATTTTCGATCCCCATCGATGAACGGCAATTCGAAATCTGCGAATTTCAAATTCCGAAGGGCACAGTCAATTTGCTGGAGGGGGCCAGCGAGACGCCGATCGCGGAGGTCCTGCTGTCACTCGCTGGCCTTCGCTCAGTTCTCGAGCATCGTTTGCGTCCCACGGGCCTTGGCCTGGCGCCGCCGCCCGTCGACCTGCGAAGCGCGCTCGAGGGAAAGGTGCTGCTGGACGGGCAAGATTTGCATGCAATGCCTCAAATCGAGCGAGCTCGCGATGTCGCACTCATTTTTGAAAATCCCGAGTGGGCCTTTCTCTGTCCGACAGTGGAGGAAGATTTCAACTTCTCATTTGCAGCGGTCGATAAGACTGCGCCCCCCGCCTATGCGCTCCGTCGATACGGGCTATTCGAGAATCGATCCCAAGCGCCCGAGTATCTATCCGGCGGCGAGCAGCAGCGGCTGACTTGCGCGGCGGTAATGGAGCGAGCCGTAAAGCTCGTGCTCGCTGATTTTTCCTCGTCCAATCTAGACTCGAATTTCCGGACGGAAGTGCTCGGACCGTGGATCGAACATTGCAGAAAAGAGGGCACCATATTTGTGCTGCGCGGAGCGCTCCTCGATGCCACATGCAAGATTGACGGTGTGCTGAAGGTTACTGCTCAGAACCTCTCATATTCAGGTTACAGCGCGGGCTATACCCCTCCATCTACCGAGGGGGTCGAGAACGAGCTTTTGGATCTCATAAAGCAACGCCAACCGCCGGCATCGCCGGCACCTACCATACTCACGGCAACCGAATATCGCGGGCCATATTCTAAAGCCCCTGTGAGCATGAACGTGCGCTCACGAGAAATAAAATTCCTCCTGGGCCCGAACGGCTCAGGGAAGACGACCTTCGGCCGGGCGGTTGTGGACGGCAACGTTGAGAGAGGTGCTATCACTCACGATGCATCGATAATCCCGACAATGGCGCTCCAAAACCCCGAGCGGTGTCTATTTTCCAGCACCGTCGAAAGGCAGCTCAACAAGGACCGAACGCTGTTGAGCCTCTGCGGGCTATCGGAGGGGCACGCGTCTCGCCATCCTCTCTCGCTGTCACGCGCCCAGCAGAAACTGCTATCGATCGCTTCTGCAATGCAGCTCGCGGTCGGATTGGTCGTCCTCGACGAGCCATCTCTTGGCCTCGATGCGACAGACTACGTTTGGTTTGGAAAGCTGCTCAAGCACTTTTCCGAGCTAGCGGTCATCGTTTTAACTCACGACCCGATCCTTATCAGTGTCGCATCTCAGGCTAGTTTGGAATCCGTCGATATGGAGGTGTCGGCATGATATTGTTCGCGATTGGTATGATTTGGGCGCTGTTCGCAGACCGACCCTCTCAACTTCTATTGCTGGCAATCGCTATATTGCTTCGGATATTATACGTGACGGGACGCCGCCCGATGATAACGCGCGGGCTTATTGGATATTGGGTCGTCATTTTTTCCTTGGCGTATTTTCTGAGTCGCCCGGAATGGCGCGATGCCGTTGTAAATACATTCTGTGTCTTAACGCTGCTTGGCACGCTCAGCCTTCATTTGATGCAGCAATTGGCTGAGAGCAGCCTCGTTCGTCGAATTCCTGCCGTTCAGCATGTAGGGTTATTTTCCGGACGCTATCTCGTCCTCTCCAAGCGTGAGGTCGTCGATATGAAATTCTGGGCAAGTCAGAATATTCGTGCCGTCAGGCACAAACATACTTCGAGGAATTTGGCCATAAGGAAGTTTCACATAGCCATAGCTTTTGTAGCGTCACGAGCGAAAATTGCATTTTCCCTATTTCACAACGCGCGATCGCTGATTGATCGGTGGGACGCGATAGTGAGCGCTCGTGGCAAGCTGCCGCGCTATGATCAATATGTATCAAGCTTGGGAACTGGGCAGCGGACGTGGTACGCGGACCTGCTCGCGGACGCGGCTCTGAGTCTGATTCTCCTATTGCCCATGGCCATGGCCAATGAGACCCTTGTTCCGGGACCTATCTTGGCCGTAGTCCGAAATGTCTCATTGTAGGCATCACTATGAGTTGGAGATCGATAGCGGGCTTTGAGCTCGATCAGACGGCTCAGCGAGCGGCGCGCCAGCGCATTGAGAGTTTGGCGATCCCTAAGGGCGCCCTTGGTCGCCTACACGAGATAGCCGTAAAGATCGCTGGGATAACGGGCACACTCACACCCAGTTTGGAAGCCTGCCACGTTGTTGTTTTCTGCGCTGATCACGGCGTTTGCCGTCGTGGAGTTTCTGCATTTGCGCCTGTGGTAACGGACATCAACACCAGGCTCATGGCTGAAGGGCGCGCCACGATCAGCGCCCTCGTGGATACGCTTCCAGCCGTCTTGTGCATTGTAGATATCGGCATCGATGCCGAGCCGTACGACACGGAAATATGCCAGCGCTTTCGGCACGACTTCTACATGTTGAAGGTTCGGCGCGGGACGGGGGATATCGCGGCGGGGCCTGCGATGACCCGCAGCGAGATGGAAAGCGCAATCCAACACGGGTACGAGAGCGTGGAAAGGCTCAAGCCAAGCGCCTTGGTGTTGGGCGAGATGGGGATCGGCAACACCACGGCCTCCAGCGCCCTGGTTTCGGCGTTGCTGGCCGTCGACCCGGCAATGGTGACGGGTGCCGGTTCGGGCTTGGACCCCATGGCAATCGAACGGAAAATTGATGTCGTTAGGGAAGCCGTTAGTCGCTACGCGTTGATCGCGGCACCTGACGATCCTCTCGGCGTACTTCAGCACCTTGGTGGTCTTGAGATTGCTGCGATGGTTGGCGCCATGCTGGCGTCGGCAAAGCATCGAATTCCGGTCTTGCTTGACGGCTTTATCGTCTGCGCAAGCTTTCTCGTCGCTTCGAGACTGGTCAGCAATCTAGCCGATCTCTGCTTTGCCGGCACGCGCTCTTCCGAACCTGGGTTCGATGTCATCATGCAACATGTAGGGCTGAGGCCAATTTTGGACCTAGAGATGCGTCTCGGTGAAGGGACGGGTGCCCTGTTGAGCTTTCCCATCATTCGGGGCGCGGTTAGGCATTTGTCCGAAGGCGCTACGCTGGATGAGTTGACGCCTGTGGGAAGCGCTGGCTGACCGATCCCGGAATAAGGATGCCGTCAGCCCCCTCCATCCGTTCAGGCTCAGCGGAATGGTCGACGAAAGCCTCCGCCGCTTCTTTGTCCCGGTCCCGAGCGCGCTTAGAATGACGAGGGGAGAAACCTCATGTAACTACATGAGCTGGCCTGCCCCAATCTCAGTCTAACGCTGCGCGCAAGATGTGCGTGTAACTACACGCCGATCTTGGCAGGGGGTGCTGCGCCCCCGTTGCATCCCCAGCTTAATGGCGTTCGCCGGCATCGAGCCGGGCCAGCGCCATAGCAACAGTTGGCCGTTGCTTCGCCATTTAGGGGAGCGTGCCTGCCTCCCCCAAAACCCCCAAGCCAAACCTCCTCGCGGTTTGATCGCGACCGGGGGGTGCCTGCCCCGGACCCAGCCCCAGCAGCATTGACGCTCGACCTTGAGGTGAGCGCCCAAAGTAGCCGTTCTTTTCGATCCCAAGTGGCCTCATAAGTCGCCATTCGTGCTGCTGAGCTACGCAAGGTGTTCGAAAGTACCATGATAAGTGGTTTGAGGATGTTGACGCAGGCGCGACGTCCGCTCCAAGGCAATCGTCCGGCTGGCGTCATTTACACGCACCGACATGGATCGAGGTTGCCTGGAGAGCATGACGAAGAAGGTCCCGACACCGTGACGACCGCCGAAAAGCGGCTGATTGCCCAGCGTGACCGCTATGTCGACTGCGTGCGCAAGAGCTGGCGGGGCTATGAGCGGGAGCTGTTGATCTCACTTGTGCGGGCGCTCGATGTCGCCGCCTACAATCATCGCGTCGCCAAGAGCTGCAACGATAAGGAGGCCGGCCTCCGGCTGCGCGGCGCTGCCACTGTGTTACGGCCCTTTCTTGAGGCGGTTCGCGGCATGCCCGGCCCAATCCCTTGGTTCCCGAGTAATCCGCAACTTACTCCGGCCTTCGACAATCACCTTCTTGCTTGCGGTCATTTCGCGATCGCGATCCGCTTGGCTGCAATGGAGCGCTACGGCATCGCGACGACCAAGCTCGTTAGCGAAGACGAGATCCTGATCGAGGTGATCTCCGACGCCGAGGAGCGGGTCGAGGTCGAGGCGGGACATGCTGCAAACGATCGAGCCTGCACGGAAATGCGGGCTCGATGGCCAGATTTGGCGACGGACATTCCGGAGGTACGGCGCAGGCTTACCCGCTACGGTCGGGCGGACAAGGGCTGGTTCATAGCCTACGACAACGACCAGTTCCTCGTCGATCATTACCGGGCGCAGGCACAGATTCAGGCCGCCGGCGTGGTCGAAGCCGAGGCGCTACCGGCGACTGGCCTGATTGGCGGGCGTCCGTTCAGCGATTGGAGCGAGGCCTCGACTGCCGCGTACGGGGCGGTGCTGCACCACATCGACGCGGCTGGCCGACTGCGCCAGCGCAAGCCAGAGCTGAACATGCGCGACCTGCTGACGATCTACGCGCGGCGGGACGATATCGTCGATGTGCTCATGGAGCGCGGCGATGATCGGCTCCGCGCGCTCCAACTGATGGCGGGGCTGACATTGGATGCCGAGGGCGCGGCCTCCAGCGAAGAGCGGCATGAAATCCCGCTCCCCTACTATGTTGACGCTGGGGAGCATTTCGTTCTCTTGCCGATGTTCGGCGGCCTGATGAATCCGCATGCCAGCTTGCTCGATCACCTTCGCCGCACATATCGCACCGACTGGGACAAGATCGTCGATGGTCGAGAAAACGTCTTCCGCGAGGATCTTCGACGGCTCCTGCCGGAGCCGCGGTACAAGGTGCTCGAAAAGGGTCTCAAACTCCGCCGAAAGGACAAGTCGACGCTGACCGACGCCGATGCGGTGGTCTTGGATCGCCAGACTGGGGTCGTCGTGTTCGTGCAGATGAAATGGTACGACGTCCACGGCTTCAGCCTGGCAGAGCGCGACAGCCGCAGAGAAAACCTGCTGACCAACGGCAACGAGTGGGTCGAAAAGGTCCACGGCTGGATCGATGGTCGCTCGTGCGCGGAGATTTCTAGAACCTACGGTTGGGGAGAGGCCGCCGACTCCTCGCCCCAGCTCTTGGTCATGGCGCGGCACTCCAGCCAATTCGCTGGGGAGACGCGATACGACACCCGCGCATCGTGGACGAGTTGGCATGCCTTGACCGAAGAAATGTACGATCCTGCCTGCGATGGGTTCGTTGCGGCCATCGCCCGGAGCCGACGGCGCAAATTAAGACGGGATGATCCGAGCGGCACGACGATCATCGAGGTTCCCGGCATGACCGTCGAGGTTCGCACCCGCGAAAGCTGAATTCTTTCGGACCCGTCCACAATCCCCAACTGGCGGCCGCTTTTCGGAATTGCCGCCGGTAACCAGCCGTTCGGCAGACGGCCAACTTAGGAAATAAATTACGTTCCCTTCGGGCCGCGCTCTAGGCGCGTGCCACGCCCGGAGCCTGTAGTCTCCGCCATTCGGTAACGATCGCTAACGCGAGAAGGCTTGGGGCTTTGCCCCTGGCGCGCTTCGGGGAGGCCTTCCGCCCAGCTTCATGCGCTTCGCTCCTTGCAGCCGGTTCCCCGCGAAGGCTCCCGCTCCGCTTGCACCCCCATTCTCGCCGAAGGGCAGAGGTTCAGCATCAGCTTGAACCCCAACCCCAAAGGAGAATTTCAGATGGGATCAGACATATGTGAGCGCTTGCAACCCCGCATCTATGTGGCCTGCCTAGCGGCCTATAATAGCGGCTGTCTTCATGGCGAATGGATCGACGCCGATCAGGACCCTTGGCAGATTTACGATGCAATCTCGGCCATGCTCCGGCGCTCGCCGGTCGCGGCGGCCGAGGAATACGCTATCCATGATTTCGAGGGTTTCGGGCGGCTCCGCCTAAGCGAATATGCCGGGATTGAGGAAGTCGCCAAGCTGGCCGCTTTCATCGTCGAGCGCGGTGCACTCGGTGCGGCGGTGCTGTCCTACTATTCCGGCGACCTGGACGAGGCGCGCGAGGCTTGCGAGGACCGTTACCTCGGCACGTTCGAGAGCCTTGCCGACTACATGGCCGAGTTCACCGAGGAGTGCATGACGATTCCCGAACGGCTGCGCTTCTATATCGACTGGGAAGCCATGGGCCGGGACGCCGAAATGAGCGGCGATGTCTTCACGATTCAGACGGCGCACGACGAGGTGCATATCTTCAACGCGCATTGAGCGGCACAGACCGCTTAGCGCGGCGCGAGATCGCGCCGCGCCTGCTCGGCCCGAATCATCGCCACCAGCGATAGTGCGAGAGCTTTCTCCGGGCTTGGATCGGCAAGGTTGCCGAGAGACTGATTGACCTCATTGAACAGGGCTGAGAGCTGGGCCGGCGATTTGCGGGCGAGATCGTTGCGCGTCATCTTGAACATGGATTCCTCCTTTGCTTTCGCCGCCCGGAATGGGCCGCGTTGGAGGATCAGGAATCGGGACACGGACGAACCGCATCCGAAGGATCGAAACGACAGTGGAGAAGGCTTTACGCCTTGCGTGTCCAAGTCAGGGACCACGATAGGTTCAACAACCGCGAGAGCCCATGCCGGGCCGAGGGCAAAGGACGGAAGGCGTTGACCATCGCCGACGAACTCGACCAGCCGCCTACCCTCGCCCCCATTGAGACAATCGGAACTCATCGCCCGAACTCCAGCCCCGAGTCGCGTTTTGGCGCGCGGGCCTCCTGCGCGTCCCGGAACCGGGCCGCGTCGCGGTAGAGCGCCAGAATCTGGCGGGCCTGCCCTGTCCGCGCCTGTTGAAGATTGGATTGCAGCCGCGACCGCTCTCTAAGCTGGTCGCGAATGAGCGCGTCCCGCTGCGCGCGGTCGCGCTGCATGGCGAAGAAGGCTTCCATTTCGTTCTGCTTCCGCGCCTTCCAGTAACGCCCCGTCAGCAGATCCCACGCGCCTTTGACGCCGCCGCGAATGCGTGCCGCGCGCTCGCGCTGTTCCGCCGCCCAGCGCTTCGCTAGGCCCGCGTCCAACCGCCGCCGCTCGTCCTGGTGCTGGCGCTGCATGGCCTCCCGCCGCTCGTGCAGTGGCTTAAGCGCATTCGACGCGATCCGCTTCGCTTCCGCGATATGGGATTTGAGGCGCTGGCCCATCTCTCCGGCCAGCCTGCGCCGGACCTCATCGACCGGCCGCAAGGCGGCCGGATCGCCGAGCCGGGCCGTAACCTCCTTGGCCTTCCTGTCGACGAGTCGGGGAATCGCGAACACGTCGCCGTCGATCGTCACCGCCACATGGCCGCGCCGGTCGCCCTGCGCCAGAAACAGGCCCCGCTCTTCGAGCGCCTTGCCGAATGACGCGGCACTGTCCGACACCGCCCAAGCTTCCTGCGCGGCCTCTTTGAGGGCCTTGGCATCGAGGCCCGCGCGCTTGGCCTGTTGCCATTCATCCAGCGTGAAGCTGCGCGGGTCGCGCAGTTTGGAGTCGGCGAAGCCGCCCGACATCTTCCAGCCGTTTTCGAGGAAGAGCTGCCGCGCGATCTCGCGCAGCTTGGTTTTGAAGAAGGGCAGAGGCTTGGCCGTCATCGTCGCGGCATCGATCCGCGACCAGACGGCATGGCAGTGCCGCCGTCCTTCCTTTTCGTGAAAGACGACGATTCTAGGCTGGCCCGTAAGCGCCATCCGCTCTTCAATCATTTTCAGGGCCTGCTCGAATGTCTCTAGCCGCGCGTTCTCGCCGACTGGCGGGTTGAGCGACACCGAGAATAGATATTGCTGGCAATGCGTGCCGCGCGACAGGGCGTGCGCTTCCTTCATCGCGCCCCGAACCGAGTCGGCTACGAAGCCGCTGACCTCGTGGACTTCCACATGCTCATTTTCGTCCGTCTTAAGGAGGTGAAGACCGAGCTGCTTCCCGCCGCCGCGTTGCGAAGCCTTCAGGATCATCCTTCCGGCTCCATGTTGAGGGCTTCCAGCAGAAGGCGGCGCATGTCCGCGATGTCGCTTGCCGCCTCTTTCAAGGCTTGCTCCGTGTCAGGCGAGAGCGGCAGGCTCCCGGAGTGCGCCGCCTTGGCGAGCTGGTTCACGTTGTTCGCGATTCTGGACTGGCCGAGCAGAGCCAGAAGCTTCGTCAACGCCTGGTGGTCCTTCACCGGGAACTTGCCGCGTGTGCGCGGCGGCGGGCTGTCAGGGTCGAAAAGCCGCCACCTTATATAAGCCGCGACGGACATGCCGGCCGCGTCACGTTCGAGCTGCGCCTTTTGCTCGAAAGTCATGCGCAGCGAGACTGGATGCAGCGGTGCCTGTTCGGCTTTGGGCGGTAGAGTCGGCGGCGCGTCGCTTTCAGCGCGCACACTGCCCTCAAAGATCGCACGCAAGGGTGCGGGAAGGCGGGGATCGATATCCATAGCGTCCTCGTCCTTCCCCCCGGGCGCTCGCGCGCGTGGGGGGAAATTGGAGGAAACAGCCGCTCAGTCGGATTCCGGCTCTGGCTTTTCAGCCAGCGACGTATCCTGCAAAACCGCGTTCCAATCTGCTAGGATTTCGAAGAGTGTGTTCGACTGAGCACACGTAGGGTGCGCCAGCCTGGCGGGCGGTCAATTCGCCCCGCCCTCCACGGTCTTGATCGGCAGGCCGGTCAGGATGCGCCCCCTGAGGCTGCGCTCTTCCTCATTCCGGCCCGCCGCATGGGCGCGCGCCCGCTCGGTGAGGAGGCGGGCGAGGACGGCCTCCTGGTTGAGCGCCATGAACCTGGCGCGGGAAAGGTCGATCGGCTCGCCGAACGTGGCCGCGAACTCGCCGGTGCGGCGCCAGCTCACATAGGCGAGGACCGGACCGAGCCCCGGCACGTCGAGCCGGACCGAAGCGCCGACCGGGATCGAGATGTCGCATTCGGCGCGGAAGCCGCGTTCGGAGCATTCGAGCAGGCGCACCTCGACATTGCTCCACTCGTTGGGCGCGAGCCGGGCTTCCTCGTCGAGGGCCAGGCGCCGCTGCCGCCCCGTCGCCGAACTCACAAATCCTCCGGCCGCAGCCCGTAGGTGCGCGCCGCCCAAGGGGAATCCGGGCTCTCCTCGGTGGCGAGATAGTCGGGCTTGACGTAGCGCGGGATCGCGGAGGGAGGCGGCTTGACGGGCGTGGGATCGGCGAGCAGGCACATGTCGAAGGGCTGATCGAACAGCAGGCCGATCTGGCCGGACCGGCACCAGCGGACATGGCCCTGGACCGCCACCGCGCCGCCGCCGGCGAGCTCGATCACCACCGGCGAGCCGACGAGCAGATCCTCGCTGCAATCGAGCATCGCGCCATCGGCGGAAATGTTGCGCAGCCGCACGTCGAACGATTCGATGCCGCAATGGAGGACGCCGCGCAGGATGAGGGCGTGCCGGGGCGCCCGTTCGGGCTTCATCTGCAGCTTCGGCGGCTGCTCGCCTTCGCGGCGCCCGCTGACGATCAGCTCGCGGACATGACGCGGCGCGATCAGCACCGTCTCGCTGGCGAATTCGAGGCCGATCTGGCGGCCCTTGACCCAGCGCACGCAGCACAGGGTCCGGTTGCAGTCCTCGAAGCGGATGTCGATGCGCTCGCCGACGCGCGGCTCGATGTCGCTGTCGATCATCACGCCGTGCGGCGAGACGTTGACGACCCCGACTTCGAGGCGCTTGCGGCGGAAGGTGATGACCGCGCGATCGGCGAGGTTCATGTGCCGATCCTCGCGCCGCTGGTTGGTCTTGCGCGCTTCCTCGCGGCGGACGGCGATGCCGGTGAGGCCGCAGGTCTTGGGCGCGTCGCCGCGGCCCTTCTTGACGACGATCTCGCGCTTGCCGCCATTTTCCATCAGCGAACGAATCTCGTGCATGACGTCACCCTTTTTCGGCCACGTTCCGGGCTGGCGCCTATGACACGAAAAACACTGACGAATTGTTACCGTGGCGGAACAGCTTGATCTGGGTTAATCGCCGCCGGGGTGGCGGACTTTGTTTTCGGATGCGGTTGATGCGATGATGCCGCGCGTCCGGCGTCGGGGAGAAGCAGGGTGATCAGGGTCAGCGCGTTCAAATCGGTGCCGCCGTTCGCGCAAGGGCTGGTCCGCGACCTGCGCGTGCGCTGGGCGATCGAGGAAGCGGGGCTCGAATACGAGCCGGTGCTGCTCGGCGACGGCGAGAAGGACGGCGCCGACTATCGGGCCTGGCAGCCGTTCGGCCAGGTGCCCGCCTATGAGGAAGACGGCCTGAGGCTGTTCGAATCGGGCGCGATCGTCCTCCACATCGCCGGCAAGGAGGAGGTCGGCGAGGCGCTGCTCCCTGCCGAGCCGGCGGCGCGGGCGCGGGCGACCGAATGGATGTTCGCCGCGCTGAACACGATCGAACCCCAGATCCAGAACCTCGCCGCGATCGACCTGTTCTACGCCGCCGAGGACTGGGCCAAGGAGCGCCGCCCCGGCGCGGAGCAGATGGCGCAAAAACGCCTCGCCGACCTCGCGACAGCTCTGGGTGACAGCGACTGGCTCGCCGACGACCGCTTCACCGCCGGCGACCTGCTGATGGCGAGCGTGCTGCGCATCCTGCGCCACACCGATCTGGTCGCCGAAGCGGGGCTCGGCGCCTATCTCGAGCGCTGCGAAGCGCGGCCGGCGTTCGAGCGCGCGCTGGCGGCGCAGATGGCGGTGTTCGGCGAGCGCTAGGCATGTTCCGCTGGCTGCGAAACCTATGGCTGCCGAGGCGGCCGCGGCCCGCGCAGCCCGCCCACCGGCTGAACGTGCCGGGACCCGTCTATGTCGTCGACGGCTGCTGCCTTTCCTGCGGCGTCTGGGACCAGGAAGCGCCCGAGCATTTCGCCTGGTCCGACGATGCCGTTCCGCAATGCTATGTCAGCCGGCAGCCCGAAAATGACGAGGAGTTCACGAAAGTCGCGCGGGCGATGCGGATCCAGGAGGCCGGCTGCATCCGCGTCAGGAACTGCCCCGACCGCTGGCGCGCGATCCTCGAGCGGATGGGGCAAGGGAAATTTGTCGACGAATGAGTGGGCTAGTCGCTCCCCCCGCCGCCATCGCCGCCCGAGTCTCCGCCGCCCGAATCGCCGCCCCCGCTGTCGCCGCCGCCCCAATCGCCCGACGCGCCGCCGCCGCCGAAGTCGCCGCCGCCGCCGCTGAAATCGGGGGTGGCTGGTGTGCCGGAATCGGTTGAGCTCCAGCTGCTGCCGCTGCCGTAGCTGCTGCTCGAATCACTGCCGCCCATCCACATATCCCCGCTTCCGTCACGGCGGCCGCGGCCGGGGCGGAGCAGGATGACGGCGAGGCCGCCGACCAGGAGGATGACGAGGACGATGATGATCCAGCCTTGCATGGCTTCACTCCACGGTGACGGATTTGGCGAGGTTGCGGGGCTGGTCGACGTCGGTGCCCTTCGCGACCGCGACATGGTAGGCGAGCAGCTGGACCGGGACCGCGTAGACCAGCGGGGCGATCAGCGGGTGGACGCGGGGCATCTCGATCGTCGCGATCGTGTTCTCGCCGGCCTGGGCGATGCCTTCGGCATCCGAGATCAGGACGACCTTGCCGCCGCGCGCCTGGACCTCCTGCATGTTCGAGACGGTCTTCTCGAACAAAGGTCCCGAGGGCGCCAGCACGATGATCGGGACATTGTCGTCGATGAGGGCGATCGGGCCGTGCTTCATCTCGCCGGCGGCATAGCCCTCGGCATGGATATAGCTGATCTCCTTCAATTTGAGCGCGCCTTCGAGCGCCAGCGGATAATCCTGGCCGCGGCCGAGATAGAGGACGTCGCGGGCCCGGGCGATCAGCGGCGCCATCGCCGCGATATCCTCATCATGGTTGAGCGCGGCGTTGATCGCGGCCGGGGCCTCGGTCAGATGGAGGACGATCTCGCGCTCCTCCTCGGCGCTCATCGCGCCCTTGTCGCGGGCGACCTTGGCGGCCAGAGCGGCGAGCACGGCGAGCTGGCAGGTGAAGGCCTTGGTCGAGGCGACGCCGATCTCGGGCCCGGCATGGGTGGGGAGCAAAAGGTCCGCCTCGCGCGCCATCGAGCTGGTCGGCACGTTGACCACGACCGCGATCTTCTGCTGCCGGGCGCGGGCGTGGCGGAGCGCGGCGAGCGTGTCGGCGGTCTCGCCCGACTGGCTGACGAACAGGGCCAGCCCGCCCGGCTCGAGCACCGGGTCGCGGTAGCGGAACTCGCTGGCGATATCGAGCTCGACCGGCACGCGGGCGAAGCGCTCGAGCCAATATTTGGCGACCATGCCGGCATAATAAGAGGTGCCGCAGGCGACGATCGTGATCCGCGGTACGGGCACGAACGAGAAATCCATTTGCGGCAGCGCGACCTTCTGTTCGAGCGGGCGCAGATAGGAGCCGAGCGTCTGGGCGACGACGAGCGGCTGCTCGAAAATCTCCTTCTGCATGAAATGGGCATGGTTGCCCTTGTCGACGCGCTCGGCGCTGGCGCCGGAATCGACCGTCTCGCGGGTGACGGGCGCGTTGTCGCGATCGAAGATCTCGACCTTGTCGTGGGTGACGATCGCCCAGTCGCCCTCGTCCAGATAGGCGATCCGCCGGGTCAGCGCGGCGAGCGCGAGCGCGTCGGAGCCGAGATAATTTTCCTCCTCGCCATAGCCGACCGTCAGCGGCGCGCCCAGGCGGGCGCCGACGATCATCCCGGGATGGTCGCGAAACAGGATGGCCAGCGCGAAGGCGCCGTGGAGGCGGGGCAGCACCGCGGCGACGGCTTCCCTGGGCGCGCGGCCCTGCTCGAGCTGGTCAGCGACGAGATGGGCCACGACCTCGCTGTCGGTCTCGCTCTCGAACCGGCGGCCCTTGGCCTGCATCTCCTCGCGCAGGCTCCTGAAATTCTCGATGATGCCGTTGTGGACCACGGCGACGCCGCCGACGACGTGCGGATGGGCGTTGCCGACGGTCGGCGCGCCATGGGTCGCCCAGCGGGTATGGGCGATTCCAACCTGGCCGGGAAGCGGCGCCGCGTCCAGCTCGCGCTGGAGGTTGTCGAGCTTGCCCTCGGCGCGGCGGCGCTCGAGCCGGCCGTCGACGATCGTGCAGAGGCCGGCCGAATCATAGCCGCGATATTCGAGCCTTCTCAGGCCGTCCATCAGCCGCGACGCCGTCTCCGCCCGCCCGACAATGCCGATGATTCCGCACATCCGGTTACGCTCTCCCCGTCATTCCAGCGAACGCTGGAATCCATACTGGCTCGCCGCCCTGCACAAGGTCTGCATGGACCCCAGCCTTCGCTGGGGTGACGAAAAAGCGCAAGGTCACATCGCCTTCTTCTTGGCCTGCATCCGCTCTCGCATCTTGGCGGCGGCGCCAGGCTTCTCCACCTGCTCGCCGCGCGCCAGCGCGACGGCATCCTCGGCCACGTCGCGCGTGATCACCGAGCCGGCGGCGACCAGCGCGCCCTTGCCGATCATGACCGGCGCGACCAGCGCCGTGTTGGAGCCGATGAAGGCGCCCTCGCCGATCCAGGTCTTGTACTTGAAATAGCCATCATAATTGCAGGTGATCGTGCCCGCGCCTATGTTGGCGCCGGCGCCGATCTCCGCATCGCCGAGATAGGCGAGATGGTTGGCCTTCGCGCCGGCCCCGAGCTTCGCCTGCTTGACCTCGACGAAATTGCCGACCCTGGCGCCGGCGCCGATCTCGGCGCCCGGGCGCAGCCGCGCATAGGGGCCGATCCGGGCGTCGTCGGCGATCGTCGCGCCTTCGATATGGCTGAACGACTTGATGGTGACGCGCTCGCCGATCGTCACGCCGGGGCCGAAGACGACGTTGGGCTCGACGATGCAATCGCGGCCGATGCTGGTGTCGTGGCTGAACCAGATCGTGTCGGGCGCGACCAGGGTGACGCCGTCGGCCATCGCCTTCAGGCGGCGGCGGCGCTGCCATTCGGCCTCGACCAGGGCCAGCTCGGCGCGGCTGTTGACGCCGGCCATCTCCCAGGGCTCGGCCTCGATCACCACCGAATGGCGGCCGTCCTCGGCGGCCAGCCGGACGATGTCGGGAAGATAATATTCGCTGGCGGCATTGTCGGCGGCGACCCGCTCCAGCAGGGGAAACAGGTCCGCGGCGGCGACCGCCATCATGCCGGAATTGCACAGATCGACCGCGCGCTCCTGCGGACTGGCGTCGCGATATTCGACCATTTTCTCGATCGCGCCGTCGGCGCGGGCGAGGATGCGGCCGTACTGGACCGGATCGGCCGGGCGGAAGCCGACCACGACCACCGCCGGCGCGTCGGGCCCGTGCAGGCGCTCCAGCATCCGCGCCATCGTCTCGGCCTCGATCAGCGGCGTGTCGCCGTAAAGGATGAGGACGTCGCCCGCGAAGCCGGCGAGGCTGCCTTTGGCCATGCTCACCGCATGCGCGGTGCCGAGCTGCGCCTCCTGGACGACGATCTCGCCGCCGCGCGCCTCGATCAGCGCCTCGACCTGCTCGCGGCCGGCGCCGACCACGACGATCTTGCGCGCCGGCGACAGCGTCTCGAGCACCCCGAGCAGATGATCGAGCATGGCGCGGCCGGCGATCGGATGCAGCACCTTGTGCACGTCCGACTTCATCCGCGTGCCCTTCCCCGCGGCAAGGATCACGGCTGCGAAGTCTTTGTGCCTGGTCATCTGCCCACCGCCCCACTGCCACGGAAATCTTGCCATTTCCAGAGCGGGGCGGGAAAGCGGCGGCGATGACCGCCTTCCCGTTCGACGTGATCGCCTTCGATCTCGACGGCACGCTCGCCGACACCGCGCCCGACCTCGCCGCGGCGCTGAACCATGTGCTCGGCGCGCTGGGTCGGCCCGAAGTCGATCCGGAGTCGGTGCGCCACCTCGTCGGCCACGGCGCCCGGGCGCTGCTGCGCAGGGCGCTCGACGACGAGGCGCTGGTCGAGCGCGGCCTGCCGCTCTACCTCGATTTCTACTCGGCCAACATCTGCGTAGGCACGCGCTGCTACCCGGCGCTCGAGCCGGCGATGGACGAACTCGCCGCGCGCGGCGCGAGGCTCGCCATCTGCACCAACAAGCCGGAGCGGCTGACGCATCTGCTGGTCGACGCGCTCGGCTGGCGCGGCCGCTTCGCCGCGATCGTCGGCGCCGACACCTTGCCGGTCCGCAAGCCCGATCCACTGCCCCTCCTCGAAGCCGTCGCCCGCGCCGGTGGCGGGCGCGCCGCGTTCGTCGGCGATTCGATCACCGACGCCGAGACCGCGCGCGCGGCGCACGTACCCTTCGTCGCGGTCAGCTTCGGCTTCTCCGACCGGCCGGTGGCGGAGCTCGGCGCGGACGCGGTGATCGACGATTATTCGGAGCTGGTCGAAGCGCTGGAGCGGTTGGGCGGCCTTAACCGGCCCTAAACAAGGTTGCGGCTAGAATGCCGCCCATGCTCCCGCTTCGTGCCGAATCCCGCCCGGATCCGTTCCGGATCAACCCCGATCTCGACGTCGACGAGCTCGCGCGCGCCTATGCCGCGGAGGGACGCGTGCGCATCTACGGCCTGCTCGCCGAGGGCGCGGTCGAGCTGCACGACCATCTCGCCGGGCGCCAGGACTGGATCCACCTGATCAGCACCGGCGAGGGCGTGCTCGAGCTCGATCCCGCCGCCCGCGCCCGCCTCGGCGCGGCCGAATGGGAGGCGATCACGCGCGGCGCGCACGAGCGTGCCCGCGCCGGCTTCCAATATCGCTATCAGGCGCTGCGCGTCCCCGACGAGGAGGAGATCGCGGAGGGCGACGATCTGGTCTGCGCGTTCGCACGGCTTATGCAGGGCGCGCCGATGCTCGATTTGCTGCGCGCGGTGACCGGCGCCGGCGGGCTCACCTTCACCGACGGCCAGGCGACCGCTTACGGAAGCGGCGACTTCCTGACCGGCCATGACGACGACGTCGCCGGCAAGGACCGGCTCGCCGCCTATGTCTTCGGCCTCACCCAGAACTGGCGGCTCGAATGGGGCGGGCTGCTGCTGTTCCACGGCCCGCACGACCGGACCGCGACCGCGCTGGCGCCGCGCTTCAACAGCCTCGACCTGTTCCGCGTCCCCCAGCAGCACAGCGTCTCCGAAGTGACCTTCGCGGCGCCGCACCGCCGCTTCTCGGTGACCGGCTGGCTGCGATCCCGGGCGAATTGAGGCGGTAATCTTTCGCGTCCGATCGTCCCATGCGGAGACGGTCGATTTTCGCCGGTTGCGCCGCGTCATTTCCTTTGTCAGGCCCTCCTCGTCACCGGGTTTCGGTGCGCCAGCGGACCCGAAAAAGGTCCGCCGCAACAGGAGGCTCTACATGCGCGATCTTCACCAGTTCGAACTGAAGCAGGTCAGCGGCGCCGGCTGCTCGCCCTGCCCCCCGTCTCCCTGCAGGACCAAGAACAATAACGGCTACGGCAACGGCGCCGAATCCGGCCCGCCTCCGGGCAATTCGGGCGACCACAACCCGCAGCTGACCACCTGGAACAGCGGCCCCAAGGGCCCCCGCTGATCCACCAGCGCCCCGCGCTCCGGCGCGGCGCCAAAGGACAAGCGCTCCGGCCTCGCGGCCGGAGCGTTTTTCGTTTGGGGGTCCTAGTCGCCGGCCCGGCGGAAGGGACGGAGGCGGAGCTTGGCGAGATGATCGGCGGGGCCGTCGCTGCCGTCCGGCCGGACGCCCCGATAATAGAGCTTCTGCCAATTGTCGGCCGGCGCCTGGGCGACGGTGCGCATCCGCCGGCGCAGCGCCTCGCGCGCCAGGCTCCAGGCCTCGAACTCGGCCTTGAGCTCGGGCGCGTCCTCGATCGGCCTGATCTGGGGATCGACCTCGCCGAGCCGCGCGCGCTCGAGCGGGAAGAAAAAGCAGAAAGGCTCGTTCTCCTCGAAGCGGATCCAGTGATCGGGACGGGTGAAGCGCCAGTTCATCGTGAAGCTGTAGGGGGACCAGTCGGTCTCGATGACGCCCGCTAGGGGCGCGATGCCGTCCTTGGCCGCGTTGGGCGGGCCGCCGACCCAGAGGTTCCACCCCGCCGGCGTCCGGAACAGGCCCTCGACGTGGAAGGTGAGCACCGCCTGGCCGAACATCGAGACCGGCGCGCGGCGCGGGTCGGTGCCCGGATCGGGGCGGATCTCGACCGCCCCGGGCTCGTCGCCGCCGGTCCAGCGCGCCTCGAAGCCGCAGGGGGAGAGCATCTCCCAGCCATGGGCGTTGGCGATCGCGAGCGGCAGGCAGCGATAGGCGAAGCGCTCGGCCGTCGCCTCCATCCAGTCGCGCTGCGGCGAGGCCGGCCGAAGGCGCGGCTCCCAGCCCGGATAGGTGTAGCAGATCAGGTCCATGCGCCCCGATTAGCGCATCGCCGCCTTGGTCCACAAATGTCGAGCCAGCATCAGCGGCGGCATCCTGAGCAGATGGCCGCGCAAATAGAAGGCGAAGCGGAGCAGCTTGCCGCGCTCCTGACCCCAGGAATTGCGGGCGAGCAGGCGCGCCTCGAACAGCCGGTCGGCCACGGTAAGGCGGCCGGCGGCGACCGGCGTACCGTAGAGCCGACGCGCCAGGCGCAGGGCCCGGCCGACCGGGGCGGCGAGCTGGTGCAGGCGGGCGCGCTCCTCGAGCGTGCGGCGGAAATCAACCGAATCGAACTCGCGCAGCAGCCGGTCGATGTCCCAGAGGTTGCGGAGGCCGCCGGCGAGGTCGCCGTCGGCGAACAAATGCGCGGCGGCGTGGACGATCATGTCGGCGGGGGCGAGGACGCGCAGGCCATTGTCGAGCGCGACGCTGCCTTCGATCAGCGCCGCCGCGTCGGGCCTTGGCCGCGCGGTCAGCGGCAGGATCGTGTGGTGGACGTCGATCATCCGGTCGCGGTCCTTGTGGATCAGCGGCGGCAGCTCGTGCATCCAGCGGCGATAATAGACATCGTCATAGCCGCCCGCCTGCTTGAGCCGTTCCCAGCCGGCGTCGAGCAGCGCGCTCTCGACCGCGGGGAGGCTCTCGCGCGGCACCAATATGTCGAGGTCGCCGACGCTGCGGCCGAGGCTCGCCTCGAGGCCGGCGGCGTGGAAGGCGGTGCCCTTCATCAGCACCACGGGAATTCCGAGGGGCGCCAGCGCGCGGCGGCACATCTCCGCTTCCCAGAGCGTCCGGGTGCGGACGTGGGCGGCGTCGCGGCGGGCGGCGGCGAAGATCGCCTCGATCCGCGGCGGCAGCTTCCGCCCTTCCATCCGGAAGGCGAGGCTGCCGATCAATTGCTCGGCGCGGGCGGCGCTGACCAGGCCGTTCCAGTCGCAGGCGCCGACCGAGCCGGGGTCGCGCAGCGCGCGCACGAGCGAGCGGGCGCCGGTCATGCCGCGAGCTCGCGCCGGAAATCGGCGATCAGGCCGACCGCCGTCTCGGTGTCCGGATAGTCGATCGCGAGCGCCGGCACGCCCCGCACCAGATTGGCCAGCGCGTCGAAGCCGCGGCGGCCGAGCGCGACATAATTGGTCGAGGCCTGGGTGAGGCGCATGAACGCCTCCGCCTGGCCGACGCCGCGCACCGCGGCGGCCGAGCCGAAGCGCGGGAACAGGATCAGCGCCGGCCTCGCGCCCTCGCCCATCCGCGCGATCGCCTCGGCATTGGGCCGCAGGTGGCGGATGTCGCCCTTGGGCGTGCCGGCGAGGCGGGGACCGAAGCGGTCGGCGGCGGCCTCGGCCTCCATCACGCCGATCGCGCCGTTCTTGAGGCTGATCGCGCGCGGAAAGGGCAGCAGCGCGCCGCTGGCCAGGTCGAGCAGGGCGAATTCGTCGCCCATCAGCCGCCAGCCGCGCTCGCCGAGCAGGGCGGCCAGAGTCGATTTGCCGGCGCCGGATTCGCCGGTCATGACGATCGCCCGGCCGTCCTTCTCGACCGTGGCCGCGTGGAGCAGGAGCCAGGTCCGCTGGCCGAGCGCCATTTGCAGGTTCATCCCCATCTCCGCGGCGAGCAGGCCGTGGGCGAGCGCCAGCGGCGCGGCGTCGGGCAGGACATAGTCGCCGCGGATCGCGACCGAGGGCCTGAGGAAGCGCCGCCAGGGCCGCTCCGGCTCGAGCCGGACGGTGAAGTCGCAAAGGCCGTCGGCGGGCGCGGGATAACCCGCGTAGAGCCGGGCCAGCGCGTCGAGCGGCGAGCGCCAGGCCGAGCCGATGCGGAATGCCACGGGGCCGATCTGCAGGGCGAGCCGGTGCCTCATGCGCGGCGCACCAGGCCGGCCGCCTCGAGCTCGCCGAGGCGCGCGTGGATCGCCTCGTCGCCCTCGAAGTCGAAGCGGGCGTGCAGCCGGCGCAGCAATTCGGCGGCGTCGGCCGGGCCCTGCTGGAGCGCGTCGAGGATTTCCGGCGCCGGCGAGGCGACGATGTGGGTCATCCCCGACGGTTCGTGGAAGAGGACGGCGAGCCCGTCGAGCGCGACCTTGGTCACCGCGCTTTCGGGATCGGCGATGTAGCGGGAACCGGCCATGCCGGACCCTAGCCTATCGCGGCATCTGCAGCGAGGCGTAGCAGGTGAAACCGCTCATCCCCGCCTGCAGCCGCCGGATATAATTGGCATAGGCCTGGGCGGCGGACGGGTCGACGCCGGCGGGCGAGGCGCCGGAGCGCAGCAGCGTCTTCACTTCCTCGCCGCGCAGCGGCCGCGCGAGCGGCGGCGCCGCGCCGGGCGTGCCGGGCGCGACCAGGCTGCCGTCGGGCGCGATATAGGAGCCGCCGGCATGGGGGCCGGGCACCGGAATCTCGCAATTGAGCACCGAGCCCGCGGTCTGGGCGAGCGCGGGGCGCACCGTCACCACGGTCGACGCGGCCGCAGCGCCGAGCACGAGCACGGTGCGCCGGCTGGGCACGAAGGCGTTGCTGTCGTCAGTGCCGCTCATGGAAAATCCGATACACCTGCGCCCTTTAATAAGGGTAAAGCGCGGCGGAAGCGAGCGGGGCAAGAGGCTTGTCCCGCTACGGGACGGGAGCGGGCATGGAAGTTGCGTCGATCGGGCTGCTGGTGCTCACCGCTCTCGCCGCCGCGTTCGTGCTGCTCCGCTGGCGCGCGCCGGCGCCGGCCCAGGCGGAGCCGGGCGGCAGCGCCAATCTGCTCGCCGCGTTCGAGGAGCCGCTGCTGGTCGTGCGCGACCGCCGCGTGCTGATCGCCAACTCGGCGGCCCGGGACCTGCTCGGCGCCCATATCGAGGGGTCGGACGTGCGGCTCGCCATCCGCCACCCGGCCGCCGCCGAACATCTCGCCGGAGAGGGGGGCGAGGAAGCGCCGGTGCGGATCGAGCTGGTCGGCCTGGGCGAGCTCGGCCGGCCCTGGGAGATGATCCTGACGCCGCTGCCCGACGGCAGCCGGCTGGTGCGGCTCGCCGACCAGAGCCTGGCGCGCGCGGCCGAGCAGATGCGGGTCGATTTCGTCGCCAATGCGAGTCACGAATTGCGCACTCCGCTCGCCACCCTGATCGGCTTCATCGAGACGCTCCAGGACGAAGCCGCGGTCGATCCGGCGACCCGGCAGAGGTTCGTCGGCATCATGGCCGGCGAGGCGCTGAGGATGCGCGACCTGCTCGACGATCTGATGTCGCTGTCGCGGATCGAGGCGGAGCGCTTCGCTTTGCCGCGCGACACGGTCGACCTCAAGCCGCTGATCGAGGAGGTCCGCGCGGCGCTGAAGCCGATCGCCGCCGGGCGCGGCATCCGCCTTGAGAATCGCGCCGGCGCGACCCTGGTCGGCGGCGACCGCAGCCAGCTCGGGCAGATGCTCGCCAACCTTATCGTCAACGCGCTCAAATATGGCCGCGCCGGGACGCCGGTCCGGATCCGGCTCGAAGATGCCGGGCCTGACCTCATCAGCGTCACCGTGATCGACAAGGGCGAAGGCATCGCCGCCGAACACATCCCCCGGCTGACCGAGCGCTTCTATCGGGTCGATCCCGGCCGCAGCCGCCAGGTCGGCGGCACCGGCCTAGGTCTCGCCATCGTCAAGCATATCGTGCTGCGCCACCGTGGCCGGCTCGAGATCAGGAGCCGGCTCGGCGTCGGCACCAGGGTCGCGGTGATCCTGCCGCGCGCCGCTGTCACATGACTGTCATCCTTGCGCCACACAAGGTCGGCCGGAGGACCCTAGTGAAGACGAGTTTCTGGCCGCTGCGGCCGAAGAGGAGCGAAGATGCGGGCGCGGCCCTCGGCGAGGAGCTCGACACGCTGCGCGGCACGATCTGCGAGATGGGCGGGCTCGCCGAGGCGGCGATCCGCGAGGCGATGGAGGCGCTCGTCCGGCGCGACCACGAGGCCGCCGCCGCGGTCGTCCGGCGCGACCGAAGGATCGACGCGCTCGAAGCCGAGATCGAGCGCCATGCGGTGGACATCATCGGGCGCTGCGCGCCGAATGCGGCGGACCTGCGCGAGGCGGTCGCGGCGCTGAAGATCGCCGGCGTGGTCGAGCGGATCGGCGACTATGCCAAGAACATCGCCAAGCGCGTGCCGAGCGTCGAGGACAGCCGCATCCGGCCGATCTCGCTGCTTCCCGAAATGGCGCGGATCGCCGCCGAGATGGTCCACGACGTGCTCGACGCCTTCGCCGCCCGCGACGCCAGGAAGGCGGCAGAGGTCACCGAGCGCGACGCCGCCGTCGACGATTTCTACAACAGCATCTTCCGCTCGCTGCTCACCCACATGATGGAAAATCCGCACAACATCACGCCCGCGACCCATTTGCTGTTCGTCGCCAAGAATCTCGAGCGGATCGGCGATCATGCCACCAACGTCGCCGAGATGGTCTATTTCGCGGCAACCGGCGAATATCTCGCCGACCGGCCCAAGGGCGCCGACACCACCCTGATCGGCGCGGACCGCGACCATGGCTAAGGCCAGGGGGAAGATCCTGCTGGTCGAGGACGACCGGCCGCTGGTCGCCTTGCTCAGCTACCATTTCGAGCGTGAGGAGTTCGAGGTCGCGAGCACCCCCGACGGCGAGGAAGCGCTGATCCTCGCCCGCGAGAGCCCGCCCGACCTCGTCATCCTCGACTGGATGCTCGAAGGCCTGTCGGGGATCGAGGTCTGCCGGCGCCTCCGGCGGATGGGCGAGACCGCCAACGTGCCGATCATCATGCTGACCGCGCGCGGCGAGGAGGCGGACCGAATCCGCGGCCTCGAGACCGGCGCCGACGATTATGTCACCAAGCCGTTCAGCCCGCGCGAGCTGGTCGCGCGGGTGCTGGCGGTGCTGCGCCGGGTGCGCCCCGCCTTGGCCGGCGAGCGACTCGCTTATGCCGACATCGAGATGGACATCGGCCATCACAAGGTGAAGCGCGGCGGCGAGGCGGTCGCGCTCGGCCCCACCGAGTTCCGCCTGCTCAGGCACTTCCTCGAACATCCCGGCCGGGTCTTCTCGCGCGAGCGGTTGCTCGATTCGGTCTGGGGCCGCGACAGCGACATCGAGCTCCGCACCGTCGACGTCCACATCCGCCGGCTCAGGCAGGCGATCAACGCCGACGGCCGCGCCGATCTCATCCGTACCGTCCGTTCGGCCGGTTATGCGCTCGACCTCGACGCGCACGCCTGAAGCGATCGAAGCGGCGGCGCGCGGGCTCAGGGATATAAGCGGCCCCGGTCACGTTTAGTCCCCGTGAACCGCGGCCCCGCCGCGGCGTCGCCTGCGCGTGCCATGAAGGCCGCGCTCCAACTGAGGACAAGCTTATGAAGACCGTAATTTTCGCCGCCGCCCTGCTCGCTGGCAGCGCCGCTCTCGCGCAAACCGACCCCAAGGCCGAGCCCGCCACCGGCGCCGTCTCCGCGCCCGGCAACAACGCGCCCGAGCGCGACGCGCGCGGCATCCCGGTCATCTCCGATCCGGCCGAGGTCCCCGCCGGCTTCAACCCGGCCCCGGGCACCAATGCCGGGGTCCCGTCCACCGCCAGTCCGGCGCCGCAGCCGGCGACGGAGAATTATCCGGCCTGCAGCCGCACCGTGACCGACAATTGCGTGCAGACCTACGAGCGCGGACGCGGCCCGCGCCGCTGATAACGGCCGTCGCGCGGCGCCAACGTTTCGTCTCCGAAGCGGAGAAAAGCGGCGGTTCGCTCGTTTCACCCGCACCAACCGCGCCGCGATGCGGCGAGGCGAGGCGTGGCCGGCGCCGCGTTGAGAGCGCCGCAGCTAGGAGGAAGTCATGAGATCAGTATTGTTCGCCGCCGCTCTGCTGTGCGGAGGGACCGCTCTGGCCCAGGATTACAGCACCACCACGACCACGACGACCACGACCGAGGCCACCCAGGTCCCGGCCGGCCCGGTGGTCGCGCCCAGCAACGCCAATCCCGAGCGCGACGCGCGCGGCATCCCGGTCATCTCGGATCCGGCCGTCTCCCCGCCGGGCTTCAACCAGCCGGCCGGAACGAACGGCATGGGCGGCCCGCTGGTCGATCCGTCGCAGCCGCCGGCGCCGCAGCCGGCGACGCAGAGCTATCCGCCCTGCTCGCGCACGATCACCGACCATTGCGTCCAGACCTACGAGCGCGGCCGCAGCCCGACCGGCTGAGGCTTTTCGCCGCGCGACGAATCCCCTAACCGGCTGACCAGCATCGGCCGGTTGGGGGTTTTCGCTTATGACCATCTCGTTTGAAGGCCGCGTCGCCATCGTCACCGGCGCGGGCGGCGGCCTGGGCCGCGCCTACGCGCTCGAACTGGCGAAGCGCGGCGCCAAAGTGGTGGTCAACGATCTCGGCGTCTCGCCCGACGGCGGCGGCCATGGCGACGCCGCCCGCGCCGTTGTCGCCGAGATCGAGGCGGCGGGCGGCACCGCCATGGCGGATGGCGGCAGCGTCACCGATCCCGACGCGATGCGGGCGATGGCCGAGCGGGCGGCGGCGGCCTGGGGCGGCGTCCACATCCTGATCAACAATGCCGGCATCCTCAAGGACAAGAGCTTCGCCAAGATGGACCTCGCCGATTTCCGCGCGGTGATCGACGTCCATTTGATCGGCGCCGCCAACTGCACCAAGGCGGTCTGGCCGGTCATGCAGGCCCTGGGCTACGGCCGCATCCTGATGACCACGAGCTCGACCGGCCTCTACGGCAATTTCGGCCAGGCCAATTACGCCGCCGCCAAGGCCGGCCTCGCCGGCTTCGCCCGCACCCTCGCGCTCGAGGGCGCGCGACACGACATCAGGGTCAACACGATCGCCCCGACCGCGGCGACGCGGATGACCGAGGACCTGTTCCCCGCCGAGCTGCTCAGTCTGTTCGGCCCCGATCTGGTCGCGCCCGCGGCCCTGTTCCTGGTCAGCGACGACGCCCCGACCGGCGCCATAATCGGCGCCGGCGCCGGCGTCGTCCAAGCCGCCCACGTCACCCTGACGAGGGGCGTGAAGCTCGCCGAGCCCACCCCCGAGGCGGTGGCGGCGAGCTGGGCCGCGATCGCCGACCGCGACGGCGAGATCGTCCCGCAAAGCGGCGCCGAGCAGGCGATGACGATCGTGCAAAGGCTGCGGGGCGCGTAGCTCCCTTTCCCAAGGAAGAGAGCATTGGTGTATTGCATCACTAAAACACCCGTGCTAAGGCCCGGGCTTCCGCAGGGAGGAACCACATGTACAGTGAAAGCGATCTCGAGGCCGCGGTGGCGGGGGGCGTGATGACGCCGGACCAGGCCGCCCGGTTCCGCAATTTCGTCGCCGCCGGGCAGCATTCGCCGGCCGTCGACGAGGAGCATTTCCGGCTCCTGACCGGCTTCAACGACGTCTTCGTCGGCATCGCGGCGGCGATCCTGCTCGCCGCGGTCGCCATGATCGGCTATTATGTGCCGCCCCATATCGACGTCGACGGGCCGACCCCCTTCATGGGCCTGTTCGTCGCGGTCACCGCCTGGGGGCTCGCCGAATTCTTCACCAGGCAGCGGCGCATGGCGCTGCCCAGCATCATCCTCTTGCTCGCCTTCACCGGCGGCGTGTTCGCCACCACGGTGTTCGGCACCGTCAGCGCGCTCGGCGAGGATTTCTTCGACCACAACGCCCAGGCGGCCGCGCTCGTCTTTGTGTTCGGCGCCGCCGTCGCGGCGGCCGGGGCGTGGCTGCACTGGCGGCGCTTCCGGGTGCCGATCACGGTCGCGGTCGGCGCCGCCGCCGCGGTCGCTTTGGTGCTCGGGCTGGTCGCCACGGCCCTGGTCACCCCCGACATGACCGACGCGCAGGGCGAGCAGCTGCGGCGGATCATCGAGGGCGCCGCGCTGGTGCTCGGCATCGGCGTGTTCCTGCTGGCGATGTGGTGGGACGGGTCCGATCCCAAGCGCGAGACCCGGCGCTCCGACGTCGCCTTCTGGCTGCACCTCCTGGCGGCGCCCTTGATCGTCCATCCGATCTTCTCGCTGCTCGGCCTCACCGCGGGCGACACCTCGACGCTCGACGGCGTCGCGGTGATCCTGCTCTACGTCGTGCTCGGCCTGGTCGCGCTGGCGATCGACCGGCGGGCGCTGCTGGTCTCGGCGCTCGCCTACGTGCTCTATGCGCTGAACAGCCTGTTCGAGACCTATGGCGTGGTCGAGCTGAACGTCGCGCTCACCGCGCTCATCATCGGCTCGGCGCTGCTCCTGCTCTCCGCTTTCTGGGCCAATGCCCGGCGCGCGGTGGTGCGGCCGCTGCCCGACGGCCTCAAGACCAGGCTGCCGGTGCTCGACCGGGTCCAGGCGGTGGCCGTGCCGGCCTGAGCGACCTGGGGGACAGTCCCCGGCGCGGGGACTGTCCCCTGGTCCCTACACCACGATCTTGAGCAGCCGCCGCTCGATGGGCGCCAGCACCGGGCCAAGCGCGTGGCCGCGCTTCAGCACCTGGCCGGCCTCGCCGATCAGCATCCACTGGCCGAGCGGGCGCTTCTCGATCCGATATTCCGGGCGTTCGGCATTGCGGCGGAAGGCCGAGAAAGCGGCGGTGCCGGGTTCGAAGGTGATCGCATAATCCTTCCACAGGCCCGCCGCGACCATCCGTCCGTAAAGGTCGACGATGCGCTTCAACTCGGCCCGTTCGAAGCTGACTTGCCCTCCCGTCCGGGCCAGCGGGAACGGGAGGACCGTGCCCATCAGGCGCGGCTCCGGTCGCCGGCGGCGTTGCGCCCGGTGGACGCCCTCCCCTCGCTCCGGCCCCGCTCCTCGACCAGTTCGGCGAGGCGGGCGCGCAATTGCTCGACCTCGCACTGGAGCAGCTCGAGCTTCTGGGTGGCGGGATCGAACGTCTCGGCGCAGGTGCCGTAGGGCAGGAAGGTCTTCGAGCTGTGCTCGGCGTCGACCAGGGTCGAGCGCGCCGGAATGCCGATCATCGTCGCGCCGGGCGGCACGTCGCGCGTCACCACCGCATTGGCGCCGATCCGGGCGCGGGTGCCGACCGTGATCGGGCCGAGCACCTGCGCCCCGGAGCCGATGATGACTCCGTCCGCGATGGTGGGATGGCGCTTGCCCGGCACGCCGTCGGTCGGGTTGGTGCCGCCCAAAGTGACCTGCTGGTAGATGGTGACATCGTCGCCGATCGTCGCGGTCTCGCCGATCACCGTGAAGCCGTGGTCGATGAAGAAGTTGCGGCCGATCTCGGCGCCGGGGTGAATGTCGATCGCGGTGACCATCCGCGAGAAATGGTTGACGAGCCGGGCGAGGAAGTAAAGCTCGCCCTTGTAGAGCCAGTGGGCGACGCGGTGGTAGAAGAGCGCCCAGACGCCCGGATAGAGCAGGATCTCCCAGCGCGAGCGCGGCGCCGGATCGCGCGCCTTCACCGAATCGAGATAGGCCAGCAGGCGGGACGCCATGGAGACGATACTCGTGTCGTTACGGGGAAGAGATAAGCCGGTTCGGTAAAGATTTCCAGACGGGGTGCGCGCACGGCTGTCCCGTAGCCGGGCAGCGCTGGTCAGGGCCTCTTGCCTATCTTTCGAACGAGGCTCGCCACGCGTGGATCGACAACGAACGGTCGTCCGGTGAGGCCTCGATTGGCGAAAAGGATTTGGGCGAATTCCGAGTGACTTGGGTTCAGCAGGATGTTCCATTCGTCGGGCACCACGGCGGACGGCACAATGAGCGCGCAGGTCCTGCCGCGCGACAACCATGCATCGCCGAGATTTCGGCAGTAGCGGCTATCCTCCGATCGCCACGTCGGATCCTCCAAATCTAGGGAGTCGGCCCCTATGGTTACAAACGATATGTCGGACGGCAGGCTGATCGCCAGCGTCACGCGATCGTGATGAACGTCGCCGATCCACTCATCGGCATGCGCGAGCCGTTCGAGCTTACACAAGGCGATGGACTGGGACGTGTACAGGATGCGCCGGCCGCGCGAGTGCCATCGCCCGCTCTCATGAAGCCCGCCGTCCCCGGAAAGCGCTTCGCCGGGCGTCTTTGCATATTCTTGCCGCCCGATACGAAATACGATGGGCGGCAAAAACCTCACGCCACATCGCCCCATTCAAGCTGATACAACAACCTCTCGACCGCCTGCGCGCCGACGCCGGTCTCGATCAGATCGATCGGGATTTGATCGCCGAGGGCGGCCTTGGGCCGGCGCAACCAGGCCAATGCCGTCTCCGGGCCCCTCAAGACCCGCGCGCCAAGCGAGAATACATGCGCGGTGCGCCATGCGGCATCGGATTCCACGCGTGTCAATCGTTGGCCAACCGCCTTCCTGCGGGCCAACGTACGCCGTGGCGCTATGACCCCCTCCAAGTCGCCGCTCCGAAAACCAACGCCGCGAAGCGAGGCCAGAACCGAAGCGGGAAACCCGAGCTCGATGGCGCGCAAAAGATCAGCTTCATCCCGAACCGCCATGCCGAGGGCCCGCGCGCCGCCCAACGCTTCAACCGCGCCGGAAAAAACGGAATCCTCGAACCTCCGCCGCACGCTCCATATGGACGAGTCGCCTTCAGCGCTACGCGCAGCCTTCAGAAGCGCGTCGGCCTCCTGCTCCTGCTCCTCCGCCTTGAAAGACGCCGGCCCGAGGAAATAAGGCGCGTTCGGATCGACCCCGCTATAAAAAGTGTCACCGCCAGCGCCCCCGACCAACCATTCAGCCCCGGCGATCGAGGTCATAGCGGAACTGGTAAACCCGCACTTGTCCAAGCGAACGAACTGATCGCCAGCCCATCCGGAAATGATGTCGCCCTCCTGCCACCAACCATGGGGAGGATGCTTGCTCTCCCCCGTGACGATTGAGCCGAAATCAGGAGCGGTAATAGCGTCGAGCGCGACCCGGTAGGCCGCAAGCGCGGCTTGCAGAGCGTCTTCTTCAGATACGGGCGCGGTTTGTCGCGGCGCGGCGCGGCGGCGTTTAGCGCGCGTTTTGCTCTGCTCGCTCGTCGAATTCTGTGCCATATGGCATCTAATATATGCCAAATGGCACAAAGTCAAGCTAGAGCGGTAATCGGCCGGCTACGCCCGCTGCGCCGCCACCCAGCGGCCGACCTCCTGCTCGAGGATGGTGAGCGGGAGCGCGCCCTTGAGCAGGATCTGGTGGAACTGCTTGAGGTCGAACCTGGCCCCGAGCGCCTGCCGGGCATTGGCGCGGACCCGCTCCCACATCACATGGCCGACCTTGTAGCTGCACGCTTGCCCCGGGGCGACGCAATAGCGGTCGATCTCGCGCTGGGTGCGCGGCACCGGAAAGCCGGTGGTGCGGACCATGTAGTCGGTCGCCTGGGCGCGGCTCCATCTCTTGTGGTGGATGCCGGTGTCGACCACCAGGCGCGCGGCGCGGAACAGGAGCGACTGGAGGAAGCCGACCTGGCCGGGCGGATTGCCTTCGTAGACGCCGAGCTCGTCGGCGAGCTGCTCGGCATAGAGCGCCCAGCCCTCGACATAGGCGCCAAAGCCCGAGACCTTGAGGAGGTTCGGAGTCTCCGCGCTCTCCTGGGCGAGGCTGATCTGGAGATGGTGGCCGGGAACGCCTTCGTGATGGGTCAGCGTCGGCAGGCCGTATTTGGGCCAGTCGTGGGTGTCCTTGAGGTTGATATAGTAAAGCGCGGGCCGCGAATGATCGAGCGGGGCGCTGTTGTAATAGCCGTTCGGGGCACCATCCTGGATGAATTCGGGGACTCGCACGATCCTCAGCTCCGCCCGCGGCAGGGTCGCGAAGGCGCCGGGCAGCAGGGCGCTGATCCGGGCGAGCTGGCGGTTCAGATCGGCGAGCAGCTCGGCCCGCCCGGCGTCGGTGTTGGGATAGAGCTGGGCGGGATCGTTGCCGAGCGCGGTCAATCGGGCGCCGACCTCGCCGGCGGGAACGTGCTGGGCATCGAGGATCGTTCCGATCCGGCCGCTGATCTCGGCGACCTGGGCGAGGCCGAGCTGGTGCACCTCCTCGGGCGACATGGTGGTGGTGGTCGCCGCCTGGACCGCGGCGGCATAATAATCGCCGCCCTGGGGCAGCCGCCACACGCCGGCCTCCCCGGTGGCGCGGCCGCGCAGCTCGGTCACCAGAGCGATCTGGCGGTCGAGCGCCGGGAAAACCTTCTCGCTGACGATCGCGGCCGCGCGGGCGCCGTAATCGCCGGCGAGGTGCGCCTCCCCGGCCTTGCGGACCAGCGAAGTCACCAGCACCGTCTCGGCCGCCGGATGGTCGCGCAGCGCGCGCAGCTGGCCGAGCGTGGTATCGAGGCAGAAGCTCGGTGCGAACGCGCCCAAAGCGGCGTCGTGGCGCTGGGCGTCGCTATTCTGGTCGAGCGCGGTGGCGAAGGCGTCGAGCCGGGCGAGATAGGCGTCGGCGTCGGCGGCATCGTGGACCGGATGCTGCTGGTCGAGGAAGTCGGGCAGGCCCTGATAGGCGCCGTCCTGCTGGCTGAGCACGTAGGGCGAGAAGCCGAAGCCGTTATTGCCGTAGGGGAAGCGCGCGACCGCCTCGATCTGCCGGGTCACCATATATTGGACCGTGTCGTAATGGAGCGGGCTGGCTCCGGTCAGCCGGGCGCGCGGGATCGCGTCGAGATCGCGCTTGAAGCCGCGGGCGGCGGCGAGATCGCGGGCGCGGCTGGCGACCGAATAATCGGACAGCTTCGAGCGCAATGCGGCGCGGGCGCCGGTGTCGAGGCCGAGCGCGGTCGCGAATTCCGGGCTGTTGTCCATGAAGTATAAGAAGATGCGGTCCATCACGCCGTTGAGCGCGCCGTTCGCCCCGGAGGCGGGGGCCGGCGCCGACCCGGGCTGCGCCAGCGCGCGAATGGGCAAGCCGGCGAAGAGAGCGAAAGCCGAAGCGGCGCCGGCCGAGGCGATGAAGGTGCGTCTGTCCATGGTTCTGCGATCCCGAGGTGTGTGATTCGACTAAGGCGCCTGTCGTTTCAGCAGCGGCCGCGCTTGGCAAGGGGTTCTCGACGAGCGGCGCAGGCGATGCTGCGCCGCAATAACATCGCCCTATTCGATCACGCTCAGCGCTTTTAATCGTTTCCGCCGCTGAGCGCGCGCGCCTAAGGGAAGCGCGCGCATATAGCCCGATCGGAGAGACAAGATGGACGCAAAGACCACCGGCAGCCCCTTGAGCGACCCCGGCAAGGAGCCCGCCGCCCTGCGATCGCTGCTGGGGCGGACCAATCGCGACTGGTGGCCGAACCAGCTCAGCCTCGAAATCCTCCGTCCCCACGGCGCCAGCGGCGATCCCTATGGCGACGATTTCGATTATGTAGAGGCGTTCAAGGCGCTCGATTACGACGCGGTGAAGCGCGACCTCACCGCCTTGATGACCGACAGCCAGCCCTGGTGGCCGGCCGATTACGGCCATTACGGCCCGTTCTTCATCCGCATGGCCTGGCACGCCGCCGGCACCTATCGAACCGGGGACGGCCGCGGCGGCGCCAATTCGGGCCAGCAACGCTTCGCTCCGCTCAACTCCTGGCCGGACAACGCCAATCTCGACAAGGCGCGGCGCCTCCTGTGGCCGGTCAAGCAGAAATACGGCCGCAACCTCAGCTGGGCCGACCTTTTGGTCCTCGCTGGCAATGTCGCGATCGAATCGATGGGCGGCCCGGTCTTCGGCTTCGGCGGCGGCCGCAAGGACGTCTACGAGCCCGAGCACGACGTCTATTGGGGCACCGAGGAGCAATGGGTCGGAAAGGGCCCGCACCAGACCAGGATCGTCGAGGGCAAGGCATTCGAGGACCCGCTCGCCGCGGTCCAGATGGGCCTCATCTACGTCAATCCCGAAGGGCCGAACGGCGAGCCCGACCCGCTCCAGTCCGCGCGCGACATCCGCATGACCTTCGCGCGCATGGCGATGAACGACGAGGAGACGGTCGCGCTCACCGCGGGCGGCCATACGTTCGGCAAATGCCACGGCGCCGGCGACGCGTCGAAGGTCGGCGCCGAGCCCGAAGGGGCGGACATCGCCCAGCAGGGCCTAGGCTGGCAGAGCGGCCACGAGAGCGGCATGGGCGACCATACGATCACCTCCGGTCTCGAAGGCTCCTGGACGCCGACGCCGATCACCTGGAGCATGAACTATTTCCACATGCTGCTCGATTATGACTATGAGCTGGTCACCAGCCCCGCCGGCGCCAAGCAGTGGCAGCCGGTCAACCAGAAGCCCGAGGACATGGCGCCCGGCGCGCACAGCCCCGACCGGCGGGTGCCGACGATGATGACCACCGCCGACATGGCGTTCAAGATGGACCCGGAATATCGCAGGATCTCGGAGCGGTTCCGCGCCAATCCCGACCAGTTCGCCGACGCCTTCGCCCGCGCCTGGTTCAAGCTCACCCATCGCGACATGGGCCCCAAGGCGCGCTATCTCGGCCCCGAAGTGCCCGCCGAGGATCTGATCTGGCAGGACCCGATCCCCGCCGGCACCAGGCCGAGCGACGGCGAGATCGCCGATCTCAAGGCGCGGATTCTCGCCAGCGGCCTGACGGTCGGCGAGCTGGTCAAGGCGGCCTGGGCCTCGGCCGCAACCTACCGCAAGTCCGACCATCGCGGCGGCGCCAACGGCGCCCGGATCCGACTCGCCCCGCAGAAGGATTGGGAGGTCAACGACCCCGAAGAGCTGGCAAGGGTGCTGTCGAAGCTCGACGAACTGCGCGGCACTGTCTCGATGGCCGACGCGATCGTCCTCGGCGGCTCGGCGGCAGTCGAGAAAGCGGCGAGGGATGCCGGCCACGATGTCAGGGTCCCGTTCGTGGGCGGCCGCGGCGACGCGAGCGAGGCGCAGACCGACGCCGAGAGCTTCGAGCCGCTCGAGCCGAAAGCCGAGGGCTTCCGCAACTACCTCCAGGTCCGCTTCAGCGTGCCGACCGAGGAGCTCTTGATCGACCGCGCCCAGCTGCTCGGCCTCTCCGCGCCCGAGATGACGGTGCTGGTCGGCGGCCTGCGCGTGCTCGGCGCCAACCAGGGCGGAAGTCCGAACGGCGTGTTCACCGACCGCGTCGGCAAGCTGACCAACGACTTCTTCGTCAACCTGCTCGACATGGGCACCGCGTGGAAGCAGGTCGACGACACGAGCGACGAGACCTTCGTCGGCACCGACCGGCACAGCGGCGAGCAAAGGTGGACCGCGACCCGGACCGACCTCGTCTTCGGCTCGAACGCGCAGCTGCGGGCGCTCTCGGAAGTCTATGCGGCCGCCGACGCGGGCGAGAAATTCGTGACCGACTTCATCGCCGCCTGGACCAAGGTCATGAACGCCGACCGCTTCGACCTGTAGAGAAAAAGTCCTCCCCTCGAAATCGAGGGGAGGAATAGGAGCTAGCGCCGTCGCTCCGATTCAAGCGCGATGTTGAGCCGCTGGACCTCGCGGATGCGGCCGCGCTCGATCCGGCCCTCGATCAGCTCGGTGCCCGACAGGCCGAAGATGCGGCCGTCGGTGAAGATCGGCCGCGAATTGCCGTACCAGTCGATGCACGACACTTCGCAGGAATAGCCGGGGACGCCGTCCTCATCGTCCCGCCCGGTCCCGTCGTCGTCGCCGTCGACATAATCGAACCGGCGCTCGAGCTCGCCGATTCCGCGCAGCCGCCGGGTCGAATCCATGGCGAGGAAGCTGAGGTCGGAGGCGCGGCTGCGCCAATGGTCGCGGCGGCTGTCGACGGCCGAGGACACGGTCGGCAGCCCCATCAGCGCGCTGCCGTCCGCCGCGGCCAGCGAATTGAAGGCGTGGCTGCGGCCCTCGCTCTCGTAGCGGCCGGCGAGCAGGACGGTGGAGCCGACCCGCGGCCGGGCGGCGAGGTCGATCAGGGTGACGCTGAGCCCGCGCGCATTGCGATAGCCGGTCAGCACGATGTCGTTCGCCACCCGCTCGGCGCGGATCACGTTGTGGCCGATGTCGATCGCTCGAACCGCGTCCGGCCGCGCGATCGGCACGGCATAGGCCGGCTGCGGCCGCAACCGCCTCAGCACCCGCCGGCGATATTCGGGATCGTCGGCATATTCGGCGAGGTCGGGATAGCGGCGATAGCCGCTGAGGCCGCCATAGACGAGATAGGTGTCGGTGAACCGGCTCGCCACCGAATAACTCTCGACGCCGGGAAGATCGGTGAACATGGCCGCGGATGCCTGGCTCAGGCTGTCGCCGAGCCGGGCCAGCGGAATCCGGTAGAAGCCGAGCCGGGACGGCGCGTCGTAGGACTGCCGGCAGCCGCGCGGGACCAGCCGGACGAGGGCATGGAGAATGCGCCCGTCCGCCTGCATCGCGAACTGATCGGGCGGCATGCCGTGCGCGGCGATCAGGCCGGGGCGGGCTCCCGACACCGGCATGCGGTAGACCAAGGCGGGCTCGCCCTCGCCCGCCCTCAGCGGGATGTCGGCGCCGCACGCGCTGCCGTAGCGGTGGCCCGCGTCGGCGGTCCACAGATAGACGCTGTCGGTCGTGACGTAATATTCGAACTCTTCCGGCCCGACGACGGCGGTGGTTCGGCAGGCAAGGCCGCGGCCCTCGTCCGCCGAGGCGAGCGGGCAGACCGAGACGGTGTGGATGACCGGATCCTCCAGCCGCCGCACCGGCCGATAGATGCTCGCCGCGTCGAGCAGCGGCGGCCCCGCTTGCGGCATCGCCTCGCGCCGCGCCCGCCAGTTGCGCGCCCGGGTCGCCCGCCAGGCGGCCTCGCGGGCATCGTCCTCCGCCAGCCATCGGCGGACGACCGGCCATTTGAAGTCGGCCTCGACGACGGTCTCGAGCCGGAGCGGCGTATAGGTGACGAGGTTGCCGTCGATCAGCCGCGTCGCATAGCCGCTGGTGCTGTAATAATCGTTGGACGAGATGCGGAACACGCCCTCGCGCGCGAGCCGGCCGGCCTCGCTCAGCCGGAACACGGCCAGCTCGGTCGCGCGCTCGTCATAGGAATAGCCGGTGATCATCACGCGGTCGCCGAAGACGAGCATTTCGTCATACCACATGTCGGATCGGGCATCGCGGTAGACGTCGATGCGGTCGGTCAGCTCCAGCCGGCCGGCGCCGCCGGCGTCGATGTCGGTGACGAAGATGCGGCCGTCCTGGAGGGTGAGCAGATAATGGTCGATCTGCTTGACGATGTCGCCTTCCTCGACGTTGCGCTCCTGGTTGTTGGTGATCGAGGGATTGCGCGGCGGCGCGACGCGGCTGCCGGTGATGAGGATCCTTTCCTCGTCCGCACAGGGCTGCTCCGGCGTCGGCACGCAGAGCGTTTGCGGGCTGTCGCTCTGCGTCGCCGCCTCGGCCTGCGCGAACCGAATGCCGGCGCCCGGCCCGGCGGTGTAGTAATATTCGTCCCGCGTCCGTTCGTATTGCCGCACCGCCGCGGCGTAGCGGCGGAACTCGGCGTCGCCGGCGAAGCGGGTGAGCGTGGTCGCGGTGAAGCGGTCGAGCGCGACCTCCGCCGCCCGCCGCTCCGCCTCGGTCACCGGCCGGCGCTGGATGCGCTGCGCCAGCGCGTCGCCGGCCAGCCCCGCCAGTATCGCCGCGACCATGATCGTGCGCCCGAGCCCCATCGCGCCCTCCCCGTTCAGCGCGCACGAGGCTATTGCAAAGCCTCGCGAAAGCAAGCAGGTCCTCCCGGCCATGACCGATCTCGACGCCTTCATCGCCGGCCTGCCCAAGGCCGAACTGCACATGCATATCGAGGGCAGCCTCGAGCCGGAGCTGATGTTCGCGCTGGCCCGGCGCAACCAGGTCGCGATCCCGTTCGACAGCGTCGAGGCGGTGCGCGCGGCCTACAGCTTCTCCAACCTGCAGGACTTCCTCGACATCTATTATCGGGGCGCCGACGTGCTCCGCACCGAGGCGGACTTCCGCGACCTGGCGCTCGCCTATTTCGACCGGGCGGCCGCGGACGCTGTCGTCCATGCCGAAATCTTCTTCGATCCCCAGACCCATACCGACCGCGGCATCGCCTTCGACACGGTGATGCGCGGGCTGACCGCCGGCATGGACGAGGCCGAGACGCGGCACGGCATCAGCTCGAAGCTGATCCTCTGCTTCCTCCGCCATCTCGACGAGGAAGCGGCCTTCGCCACGCTCGAGCAGGCGAAGCCCTGGCTGCACCGGATCGAAGCCGTGGGCCTCGATTCCTCCGAGCTCGGCCATCCGCCCTCGAAATTCGCGCGCGTGTTCGCGGCGGCGGCGGACCTCGGCCTCAGGCGCGTCGCCCATGCCGGCGAGGAAGGCCCGCCCGAATATGTCCACGAGGCGCTCGATATCCTGAAGATCGACCGGCTCGACCACGGCAACCGCTCGCTCGAGGATCCGGCCCTGGTCGAGCGGCTGGCGCGCGAGAAGATGACCCTGACCGTCTGCCCGCTCTCCAACCTCAAGCTCTGCGTCGTGCCCGACATGGCGGCGCATCCGATCGACGCGATGCTGCGCGCCGGGCTGCGCGCGACGATCAACTCGGACGATCCCGCTTATTTCGGCGGCTATGTAAACGCCAATTACCGCGCCGCGGCCGCGGGCCGGGGCCTCGGCCGCGACGCGCTCGCGACGCTGGCGCGCAACTCCTTCCTGGGCGCGTTCCTCGGCGAGGAGGAGAAAGCGGCGCATATCGCGAGGCTGGACGCCTATATCGCGGCGGCCTAGTCTCGGCGGCAAAGGAGGCGGCGATGCGGAGGCGTTGGCCTGGCCTGTTGGCGGCGTTCGTCGCGGGGCTGATCGCCCTGCCCGTTCTGCTCCTGCTGCTGGCGATCGCCGGGATGCTGCCGAGCGATGCCGTGTCGGCGCCGCCGGGCTGGGAAGCCTGGGCCGGCGAGGAGGCGATCGAAGCCTCGCTCGAACGCCGCGCCGCCGGCCTGCAGAACCCGGTCGCGCCGGGCGACGAGGCCGCTTTGATCGCAGGCATGGAACTCTATCGCGAGAATTGCGCCGGCTGCCATGGCGGCCTGCGCGGGCCGAGCGCCTGGGGCAGCGGCAACTTCTATCCGCGCGTCCCGCAATTCTGGCAGGAGCATCACGAGCATGTCACGCCCGCCGAGGCGTTCGTCGCGGTCCGCGACGGCATCCGCTATTCGGGCATGGGCGGCTGGCGCGGCATGCTGACCGACGCGGAAATGTGGCAGGTGGCGAATTTCGTCAGCCGGATGCACGCGCTGCCGCCCGCGGTCGACGCGCGCTGGCGGGCCGGGCCGGCGGCGGCGGAATGAGGGGAGCGAGACGATGCGGCTGACCTATGCGATCAAATATGTGGCGGACATGGACAAGGCGGTCGCCTTCCACCGCGACATTTTGGGGCTGAGCCTCAAATTCGCCTCGCCCTTCTGGAGCGAGTTCGACACCGGCGCGACGACGCTGGCGCTGCACGCCGCCGACGAGGCCCACCCCGCGGGCCGCGTCCAGCTCGGCTTCGGCAGCGACGATCTTGGCGCCTTCTACGACGCGCGCGAGGCGAACGGGGTCACCTTCACCCAGGAGCCGACGCCGATGCACGGCCACGTGATCGCCCGCTTCCTCGACAGCGAAGGCGCCGAAACCAGCCTCGGCGGCTAGCCGCCTCGGGTCCGCATCGCAAGCCTGTGAGGAACCGGCGGGAAGGCAAGCCGGCGAAAAAAGGAAATGGGGCGCGGCGACCGCAGCCGCCGCGCCCCGCGACGTCCTTGCCCGGTTCGGGAGGGTTGGGGGGAACCCTAAGCCGCGGGACGGAAGGACATCGTCGCCGTTGCCGCGAATATAGGCACTGGCCTTAATCGTTCCAACAGATTAAATTGCATGTTTTGATCGATTTTAGCGATGACGACTTATTTACCGACGCTGAAACAGCTCCAATATCTGGTGGCGCTCAGGACCCACGGCCATTTCGGGCGCGCCGCCGATGCCTGCTTCGTCACCCAGTCCACCCTGTCGGCGGCGATACGCGAGCTCGAATCCCTGATCGGCGTCACCCTGGTCGAGCGCACCCGCCGGGTCGTGGGCTTCACCCCCCTGGGGCTGCGCGTCGCCGAAAAGGCGCAGCGTATCCTGCGCGAGACCGAGGACCTCGCCGACATGGTCCGCGCCGCCGGCGAGCCGCTCGCGGGCGAATTGCGGATGGGGGTGATCCCGACGATCGCGCCGTTCCTGCTGCCCGCCTTGCTGCCGCGGCTGCGCGCGCAATGGCCCGACCTCAAGCTCTATCTGCGCGAGGAGACCAGCCAGGCCGCCTGCGACGCGCTCCAGCGCGGCCAGCTCGACTGCGTGCTGCTGGCGCTGCCTTATGCCTGCGGCGAGGTCGAGCAGGCGGATTTGTTCGAGGACCGCTTCCTGATCGCCTTCCCGCCGGGCGCCGCCGACGGCCTGCCCGAGGCGGTGCCGGCCGAGGCGATCGACGAGCGCCGGCTGCTGCTCCTGGAAGACGGCCATTGCCTCAAGGACCATGTCCTTTCCGCCTGCAACCGGCCCGAATTGCGCGCCGACGCGGCGATCCTCGGCACTTCGCTGCATACCCTCGTCCAGATGGTCGACAACGGGCTGGGCACCACCCTCGTCCCCGAAATGGCGGTGGCGGCCGGGATACTCGAGGGCACCGGCGTCGTCGCCCGCAGGCTCGACGCCGACCACCCGTCGCGCCGCATTGCCCTGGTCTGGCGCAAGGGCTCGCCGCGCGGCAAGGAGTTCCGCCTCCTCGCCGACGCCCTCAAATCAGCGGCTTAGAAAATAGGGACTGTCCCTCTTTTCAGTCCATGTGCTTGAGGCCGACGCGCAGATAATCCCAGCCGGTGACCAGGGTGAGCGCGGCGGCGGCCCAGAGGCAGATCAGGCCGGCCTGGTGGACCAAAGGCCACTGGGTCAGCCAGCCCGACAGGATCAGCGCGCCCAATGCGATCAGCTGGAAGGCGGTCTTCCACTTGGCGAGCTGGCTGACCGGCACCGAGACCTGCAGCCCGGCGAGGAACTCGCGCAGACCCGAGACGATGATCTCGCGCAGCAGGATCACCAGCGCCGGAATGAGATGCCAGTCGGCGACGATCGGCGGCCCCTCGGCCTGCGGCCGCGCGACCAGCATGACGATCACCGCCGCGACCATGATCTTGTCGGCGATCGGATCGAGGAAGATGCCGACCCGCGACACCGTCCCCTGGGCGCGGGCGAGATAGCCGTCGAAATAATCGGTGATGCCGACCAGGCAGTAGAGCACGAAGGTGATCGCATAATCGAACCAGCTCGGCTTCCACAGGAGGAAGACCAGGATCGGCACCGCGAGGATGCGCGACAGCGTCAGCAGGTTCGGCAGCGTCAGCATCGGTGCGAGGGCCCTTAGACGCAAAGCGGGACGAATGGGAGAGCCGCTGGTTCCTCCCCGTCATCCCGGCGAAGGCCGGGATCTCGGGACCAGAAGTCACGGCGGGTCTCCACGAGATCCCGGCCTGCGCCGGGATGACGATTGAAAGGGATGTACCGAACCGAGAGGCCCCGGGGCTTGTGCGGCTTCGCGCGGGGGGACTATGAGCGTGGCAGCGGCCCCGCCGCCAAGAACGATCAAAAGGATGCCGACGAACCCGCAATGACTGGCCAGGCATCCGCCGCGCGCCCCGAGGCCCGCCCCGCCTGATGTACGGCGCCACCCATCTGCTCGGCGCGCGCCGGTTCGTGCCGCTGTTCGTCACCCAGCTGCTCGGCGCGTTCAACGACAATCTGTTCAAGAACGCGATGGTGCTGTTCGTCGTCTATCGGGTCTATAACGACGCGAATTCCGAATTCTGGTTCAGCGCCGCCTCCACCGGCCTCTTCATCCTGCCTTTCTTCCTGCTCTCGGCGCTGTCGGGCCAGCTCGCCGACGCGCGCGACAAGGCGCGCATCATCCGCATCGTCAAGGCCTGCGAGATCGCGATCATGCTGGTCGGCGCGCTCGGCCTGCTGATGGCCTGGCGGGGGATCATGGTGCACAGCCTCGCCATTCCGCTGCTGCTGCTCGCCTTGTTCGCGATGGGCGTGCACTCGACCTTCTTCGGGCCGATCAAATATGCGATCCTGCCGCAGCATCTGGAAAAGGACGAGGTGCTCGGCGGCACCGGCCTGGTCGAGGCGGGCACCTATGTCGCGATCCTCGGCGGCACCCTGCTCGCCGGGGTCATCTCGATCCAGGCTTCGGCGGTGGCGGTGATCGCGATCGCGCTGATCGGCTATGCGAGCGGGCGCAACGTGCCGCCCGCGCCGGCGCTCGAGGGCGGGCATGTGATCGATTTCAACATCTTCCGCTCGTCCTACCGGCTGGTCGCGGCGACCCTGCACATCCCGCGCCTCTTTCTCGCCATCGTCGCGATCAGCTTCTTCTGGACGATCGGCGCCGTCCTCTTCATCCAGTTCCCGCCGCTGGTGAAGAACGTGCTCACCGCCGACAAGGCGGTCGCCAGCCTGTTCCTCGCCATCTTCTCGGTCGGCGTCGCGATCGGCTCGGTCGCGGTCAACCGGCTGCTCAAGGGCGAGGTGTCGGCGCGCTACGCGACCCCGTCGGTGCTCGCCATGGGCCTTTCCGTCGTCGCCTTCCACCTGGTCTGCGCGGGATGGCAGAGGCTTCCCGGCGACCGGCTCTACGACGTCGCGGCCTTCATGGACCATCCCGGCAACTGGCTCTTGCTCGGCTCGCTGCTCGGCGTGGCGGTGTTCGGCGGCATGTTCGTGGTGCCGCTCTACGCCTTCCTCACCACCACCGTGCCCAAGGCGCAGGCGGCGCGCACGGTGGCGGCGAACAACATCGTCAATTCCGGGGCGATGGTGGCGGGTTCGGTCGTCGCCGGCGCGCTCCTGTTCATCGGGGTGGACGTCGAGGACCAGCTGCTGCTCGCGGCGGCGATGTGCGTCGTCTCGGCCTGGCTCGCCTGGAAGCTGCACAAGGCCTGCGACGACGTCGTCTGCGCCGACACCGAGGTGCTGCCGCCGACGGTCTAGCCCCCGCGCCGTCATCCCGGACTTGATCCGGGATCCATGAACACGGATTTCGCGAAAGCTCCAAGGCAATGTTCATGGATGCTGACTTTCGTCAGCATGACGATTGGGGTCAGCCGATCAGCGTGCCGAAGAAGACGAGGCCGCCGATCCAGCCGGTCGCGAACAATTTGAGGTCGTCGAGCCAGGCGGCCGCGTCGGTCCCGCCGAACGGCTCGGCCTCCGCGATCGGCAGCGCGGCGGCGCGCGGGCCGGCGCGGCGGACGATGAGGGGCGACAGGCGGTTCACGCCCGCATTAAGAATCCGTTTACCATGTCCGCGCAAGGGGCCGCGCAAGGTTAATTTCCGGGTCCGCGTCCCTTAGGGGGACAGTCCCCGGCAGGGGGACTGTCCCCGCCACGGGGACTGTCCCCCTCGTCCGGCCGTCACGAAACCTTCATATTGGTCACACAAGAGTCACAAATGCTGGACCTGCCGCCGCCCGACCCCGCGCTCGAGATCGTGATCGCCAGCCAGGGCATGTCCAAGGGCATCCGCCAGACCGACGGCGTCCAGCTCGTGGTCCGGCCCGAGCTCGCCAGCGGCCCGCTCTTCGTCGGCGGCCTCGTCAAGAACGTCAGCTCGACGAGCGCCGATTTCGAAGTCCACGCGCTGCTCGGCCTGCGCGGCGAGGCGGCCGGCTTCGACCTGTCGGCGAGCGCGGCCGCCAAGTTCGGCGTCGGCGGCCGCGGCCATGCCGACCGCGATTCGGTGGAATTCCAGCTCGCGGCGAGCCGCGCCTTCGGCCCGCTCACGCCGCGCATCGCCCTGACCTGGAGCCCCGACGATCTCGGCGGCGTGGGCGAATCCCTCTACGCGGAATTGACCGCCAGCCTGCGCCTCGGCGGCCACGCCTCCCTGAGCGCCGGCCTCGGCCGCCGCGAGCGCGCCGGCGCCCCCGATTATACCGCCTTCAACGCCGGCGCGAGCTGGAGCTTCTCGCGCACGATCGCCCTCGACCTGCGCTATTACGACACCGCGCAAAGCGGGCTCGGCGCGGTCTACGAACCGCGGCTCGTCGGCGCGCTGCGCTTGCGTTTCTGAGCCTCGCGCATAGGCTCGCCCGCATGGACAGGGGGACGGTGGCCGAGGCGCTGCGCCAGGGGGCGCGGCTGATCCGCGAGAATCCGCGCCTCGCCGCGCTGCAGGCGCGCGAGATCCTCGCCGCCGCGCCCGGCAATGCCGACGCCTACCGGCTGCTCGGCGCGGCGCTCCGCCGGACCGGCGAGGCCGAGGAGGCGGAGCGCGCCGAGCTCGACGCGATCTCGGCCTCGGTCGGCGACCCGGAGCTGATGGCCGCCGCCGGGGCGCTGCTCGACAACGACCTGCCGCTCGCCGAGCGAATCCTGCGCCCGCGCCTCCACGAGCGGCCGGCCGACGTCGCCGCGATCCGGATGATGGCCGAGCTCGCCGCGCGGCTCGGCCGCTATGCCGATGCGGAGAAGCTGCTCCGGCGCGCGCTCGAGCTGGCACCCGCCTTCGCCCCGGCCCGGTCCAACCTCGCCACCGTGCTCTACAAGCAGAATCGCCCGGCCGAGGCGATCGCGGAGCTCGACCGGCTCCAGGGCGGCGACGCCTCGAACGAGAATCTGCGCGCCGCGGCGCTCGGGCGGATCGGCAGCTACGAGGAGGCGATCCTGGTCTACGAGCAGGTCCTCGCCAAGGTCCCCGACCAGCCCAAAGTGTGGATGAGCTACGGCCATGCGCTGAAGACCGTCGGCCGCCAGCCGGACGGCATCGCCGCCTATCGCCGCGCGCTCGCGCTGGCGCCGGCGCTCGGCGAGGTCTGGTGGAGCCTCGCCAATTTGAAGACGGTCCCTTTCTCCGACGAGGACGTCGCGGCGATGGCGGCCGCGCTGGAGCGCGTCGACCTCGCCCGGGAGGACCGCTTCCACCTCCATTTCGCGCTCGGCCGGGCCTATGAGGAGCGCAAGGACCACGCCCTCTCCTTCCGTCATTATGCCGAGGGCAACGGGCTGCGCGGCGAGACGATCGGCTATGATGCCGGCGAGGTCGAATCGTTCGCCGCGCATTCCGAAAGGCTGTTCACGCCCGCTTTCTTCGCGGCGCGCGCGGGCCAGGGCTGCGCCGCGCCCGATCCGATCTTCATCCTCGGCATGCCGCGCGCGGGTTCGACCCTCGTCGAGCAGATCCTCGCCAGCCACAGCCGGGTCGAAGGGACGATGGAGCTGCCCGACATTCCCGCGCTGGCGCGCCGGCTCGGCAAGGGCGAGGACTATCTCGACGCGCTCGCCGGGCTGGCGCCGGAGGAGCTCGCCGCGCTCGGCGGGGAATATCTCGAGCGCACCCGCATCCAGCGCAAGACGGACAAGCCCTTCTTCATCGACAAGATGCCCAACAATTGGGCGCATGCCGGGCTGATCCGGCTGATCCTGCCCCAGGCCAGGATCATCGACGCGCGCCGCCACCCGCTCGATTGCTGCCTGTCCAACTTCAAGCAGCATTATGCGCGCGGCCAGGGGTTCAGCTACGCGCTTCCCGACATGGGCCGTTATTACGCCGCTTATGCCGGGCTGATGGCGCATCTGGACGCGGCGATGCCGGCCCCGCCCTACCGCCTGATCCACGAGCGGCTGCTCGACGATCCCGAGGCCGAGATCCGCGCCCTGCTCGCCTGGCTCGATCTCCCGTTCGAGCCCGCCTGCCTCGCCTTCCACGAGACCGCGCGCCCGGTCCGCACCGCCAGCTCCGAGCAGGTCCGCCGCCCCCTCAATCGCGAGGGCGTCGGCCAGTGGCGCGCCTACGAGCCCTGGCTCGATCCCCTCAAGCACGCGCTCGGCCCGGTCCTGGAGGAGTGGCAATAAATCCTCCCCACGATTTCGTGGGGAGGAAACGTGGCAATTCGATCACAGGCGCGAAGGAAGTCGTTTCGGTGCCAAAATCGTTTGACGGCCGTCCGAAAAGGACGGAATCTCGCCGGCGACAGACGCCAGGGGGAGCGACATGAACCTCAAGCGCACCGGCTTCGGCCTCTTGACCTCGACCATGCTCTGCGCGAGCGGCGCGGCCTTCGCGCAAGGCGCGCCGGCGCCCGCCGCCCCGACCGCGGACGACAATGGCGACGTCATCATCGTCACCGCCCAGAAGCGCTCCGAGAATATCCAGAACGTGCCGATCTCGATCCAGGCGCTCGGCACCCAGCAGCTCGACGACCTCAACGTCGCCAATTTCCAGGATTATACGCGGCTCCTGCCGAGCATCTCCTACCAGACCTTCCAGCCGGGCACGACCAACGTCTACATCCGCGGCGTCGCCTCGGGCGGCGACGGCAACCATTCGGGCTCGCTCCCTTCGGTCGGCGTCTATCTCGACGAGCAGCCGGTCACCACCATCGGCGGCACGCTCGACGTCCACATCTACGACATCGCCCGGATCGAGGTGCTGCGCGGCCCCCAGGGCACGCTCTACGGCGCTTCTTCGGAAGCCGGCACGATCCGCATCATCACCAACCGGCCCGATCCCGCGGGCTTCGCCGGAGCGCTCGACGCCGAACTGAACAGCGTCCGCCACGGCGGCATCGGCGGCTCGGTCGAGGGCTTCCTCAACGCGCCGCTCAGCGAGCGCGCGGCGGTGCGGCTGGTGGCCTGGTACCAGCACGATGCCGGCTATATCGACAACGTCCCCGGCACCCGCGCCTTCCTGCCCCAGCCGGGCGGCATCACCGTCAACAATGCCGGCCTGGTCGAGAACGACTTCAACGACGTCGACACGGTCGGCGCCCGCGCCGCGCTCGGCATCGACCTTGCCGAGCACTGGACGGTGACGGCGAGCCTGTTCGGCCAGGACCAGCGCAGCCACGGCTCGTTCGGATTCGACCCCAGGGTCGGCGACCTCCAGGTCCAGCACTTCTTCCCCGACCGCAACCACGACCGCTTCGCCCAGGCCGCGCTCACCATCGAGGGCCGGCTCGGCAATTTCGACCTCACTTATGCCGGCGCCTATCTCGACCGCCGCATCCACAGCACCAACGACTATACCGATTATGCCGAGGCCTATGACAATCTCTATTCGGCGGTCGGCGGCCTCGCCGGCTATTTCTACTTCCAGGACGCTGCCGGCAACAACATCAACCCGTCGCAGCACATCGTCGGCCGCAGCCACTACACCAAGATGAGCCACGAGCTGCGCGTCGCCTCGCCGGCGGGCAACCGGCTGCGCTTCGTCGGCGGCCTGTTCTACCAGCGCCAGACCCACCGCATCCACCAGGACTACCAGGTCACCGGCCTCTCCCCCGCTCTGTCGGTGAACGGCTTCCCGGGCACGCTCTGGCTGACCCAGCAGGACCGCGTCGACCGCGACTATGCGGCGTTCGGCGAGCTCTCGTTCGACATCCTGCCGACGCTGACCCTGACCGGCGGCATCCGCGCCTATCGCTACGACAACAGCCTGATCGGCTTCTTCGGCTTCGGCCGCAATCCGGCCGGGCCGCCGTTCAACGCCGCCGGCAGCTCGCGCACGGGCGTCGCCGGCTGCTTCACCACCACCGGCCAGGTGCTGCGCGACAATCCCGGCGGCACGCTGCTGCCGGCGGCGGTGCCGGGCTCGCCCTGCACCGATCTCGCCACCTTCGTGAACGGCGGCCTGGTGCCGAAATCGACCGACGGCGACGGCATCACCCACCGAGTCAACCTGACCTGGAACATCACCCCCCGCCACCTGCTCTACGCGACCTGGTCGAGCGGCTTCAGGCCCGGCGGCATCAACCGCCGCGCGACGATCCCGCCTTATGACGAGGACCGCCTCACCAATTACGAAATCGGCCTCAAGACCACCTGGAACGGCGGCCTCAGGCTCAACGCCGCCCTGTTCTGGCAGGAATGGAAGAAGTTCCAATTCTCCTTCCTCGGCCAGAACAGCTTCACCGAGATCCACAACGGCCCCGACGCGCGGATCAAGGGCGCCGAGCTCGAGCTGAGCTGGCGTCCGCCCGGCACCGGCTTCAGCCTCGCCGCCAGCGCCGCCTATACCGACGCGCGGACCCGGCGGAATTTGTGCCTGTTCGACGACCCGACCTTCACCTGCGTGCCGACCGCGGCGATCCCGTTCAACTTCATCTCGGCGCCGGCGGGCACCAGGCTACCGGTGACGCCGCGCTTCAAGTTCGCCGCCAATGCGCGCTACGAATTCCCCGTCTTTGGCGGCACCGGCCACGCCCAGGCGGCGATCAGCCACCAGAGCTCGGCCTCCTCGGACCTGCGCACCGCGATCGTCCAGTCCGGCACCGGCAACATCGTCAGCCCGGCGGCGCAGACCGGCCGGCTCGCCGCCTGGACCGCGGCCGATTTCGCGCTCGGCATCGAATGGAGCCGGTTCAGCGCCGAGCTGTTCCTCGAAAATGCCTTCGACGAGCGCGCCCAGCTGACCCGCTTCCAGCAATGCGGCCAGTGCAACCGCCCCTATATCGTCACCAGCACGCCGCGCACGATCGGGGTCAGGGTCGGCACGCGCTTCTAGCTCCGTCCCCTCCCCCTTGATGGGGGAGGGGCCGTCAGCGACCGATCTTTGGCTCGCCCGGCTGATCAGGATCAGGGCGGCCCGTAGCCCGCGATGCTATGAGTCCAGCTTCCGTGGGGGAAGCGACGTGGCTTATTATCGGCTCTATTTCCGCGATGCCGGCCCGGCCGGGCCGATCTCCTCTTTCGCCCATTTCGACGCGGCCGGCGATCACGCCGCGCTCGCGATCGCCGATGGGCTCCCCGGCAGCCCGACCCGCGAATTGTGGTGCGGGGCGCGGATGGTGCAGGCGACCGCCGAGGCGGCCGCGACAGGGACCTGATCGGCGCCCGAGTCGCGCATCCGGCACCGCCGCGGAGCTTGGGCCCAATCCTTACTTATGTTATTCTCACGTCCGTAAGTGGTGCGTTAGCCATTGGCCGAACAGCCGCCGTGAGCCGCCGAACATGCCCAATGCCCTGCTCCGCAAGCTCAGCAGCTTCATCGACCTTTCCGAGGGCGACCGGCAGGCGATCGAGGGGCTCTGCTCCCACCGGATCACGGTCGAGGCGAAGCGCAACCTGGTCCGCGAGGGCGAGCGCCCGAACGACGTCTATCTGCTGCTCGACGGCTGGGGCTATCGCTACAAGCTTCTGCCCGACGGCGGCCGCCACATCCTCGCTTATCTGATTCCCGGCGACCTTTGCGACATCCACATCTTCATCCTCAAGACGATGGATCATACGCTCGGCCTGCTCACCCCGGCCACGGTCGCGATCATCCCCCAGGAGCGGATCCTCGAGGTGATGGACAAGCATCCCCGGATCGAGCGCGCGCTCTGGTGGGCGACCCTGGTCGACGAGGCGGTGCTGCGCGAATGGCTGGTCAATATCGGCCAGCGCGACGCCTACACCCGGCTCGCCCATCTCTTCTGCGAATTGTGGATGCGAATGCGCGCGGTCGGGCTGGCCGACGAGGGCCGTTTCTCGCTGCCGCTGACCCAGGAGGAGCTCGGCGACACGATGGGGCTGACCGCGGTCCACGTCAACCGCACCCTCCAGCGGATGCGCGCCGAGAAACTGATCATGCTCGAAAGCCGCCACCTCACGATCACCGATGCGCCGCGCCTGGTGGAGACGGCCGGGTTCGAGCCCAATTATCTCCACCTCGACCGGCGCGCGGAAATCGCGAAGCTGCGCTAGATCAGGCAAATAAATGCCGCGGCCGCGATGGCCATCGCCTCCTTGCGCGCCTATGTGGAGGCCATCGCCGGCAATGCTTCGGACACCGGCGGCTGGGAGACCGGTTCGCGCTTCCCCGGCGGGAGCGCCCATGCCGCTTTACTATTTCGACATCGTCGACGGCGCCCGGCGGGCGGACCTGGACGGGACCGAGTGCGCCACGCTCGACGAAGCCCGGCTCCAGGCGATCCGGTTCGCGGGCGAGCTTTTGAGATACCATGCCGACGCGATCTGGGAAGGCCACGACCTTCGCGTCGAGGTGTCCAACGGCGCGCGCACGCCATTATTCTTGGTAGCCGTCTCCGCCACCAGCCTCTTTCCCGATTCCTGATCGCGCAACGATCGTCATCCCGGAAAGGCCGGGACGACGACATTGTTGAATCCCCGCGGTCACCATCCGGGTGCGCGCGGCGGCGGCGGCGGTGGCGGCGGCGGTGGCGGCGGTGGCGGCGGCGGCGGCGGCGGCGGCGGATTCGGGGTCGGCGGCACATAGGGCTCCCCGCCCGGCGGCGGCCCGCAATACTGGATCCGGCACGGATCGACCGTGCAATTCGGCGCGCATGGCGGATCCGCCTGATGGGCGAAGGCCGTGGAGCTCAACGCAGTGGCGGAAAAATAGACAACCAACCTGGATTTGCGTTCCATTGTAACATCTCCATGCCGAGATATATTACTCCGCGACTCCAATACTCTCTTTCGTTTCACCTTGCGCTATATTTCCACGCACTTCTGCCGCTGATCTTCATTTGAGCCCCGCAGCGGGACCTGGCCGCGGAGCGCGGGGCACGCCGCATCCGCTCGATGGACCCATGAACCCGGACTTGCCGAAGCCGCGGCGGCAGTGTTCATGGATCCCGGATCCCCGGCCTGCGCCGGGGCAGGCAAGTCCGGGATGACGACAATCGACCGCCTCTCCCTTCCCGCCGCCCGCCGGATCGCGCTCGCCGCGCAGGGCTTCGGCGCGCCGCGCCGGCCGGTGACGGGCTGGGGGCCGCTCGGCCGCAATCTCGGCCGCCTCGCGCTCCACCAGATCGACAGCGTCAACGTCCTCGCCCGCGCCCATTACCTGCCCGTTTTCTCGCGGCTCGGACCCTATGACCGCGCGCTCGTCGACCGCGCCGCCTGGGGCCCGCGGCGCGACCGGCGCCTGTTCGAATATTGGGCGCACGAGGCCTCGCTGCTGCCGCTGGCGCTCCACCCCCTGCTGCGCTGGCGGATGGCGCGGGCCGAGCGCGGCGAGGCCGGGTGGAACTACATGCGGACGTTCGCGCGCGAGCGCCGCGCCGACGCCGAGGCGATCCTCGCCCGCATCCGCGCCGACGGGCCGATGGCCGCCTCGGATTTCGAACATGGCAGGAGCCGCTCGGGGTGGTGGGAATGGGGGGTCACCAAGCATGCGCTCGAATATCTGTTCTGGTCGGGCCGCCTCACCACCGCCACCCGCCGCGGCAGCTTCGAGCGGGTCTACGATTTGACCGAACGGGTCATCCCCGCGCCGATCCTCGCCTTGCCGACCCCGGACGAAGCCGAGGCCCACCGCGCCCTGATCGCGCTTTCGGCGCGCGCCCTCGGCGTCGCCACCGCCGGCGACTTGCGCGACTATTTCCGCCTCGGCCCCGCCGAGAGCCGCGCCGCGATCGAGCAGCTGGTCGAGGCGGGCACGCTCGTCCCGGTCCAGGTCGAAGGCTGGCGCCAGGGCGCTTTCCTCCACGCCGGGGCCCGCCGCCCGCGCCGAATCCGCGGCCAGGCCCTGCTCGCCCCGTTCGACCCTTTGATCTGGCACCGCGACCGCGCCGAGCGCCTGTTCGGCTTCCACTACCGGATCGAGATCTACACGCCGGCGGCGAGGCGGGTGCACGGCTATTACGTGCTGCCCTTCCTGCTCGACGAGGCGCTCGTCGCCCGCGTCGACCTCAAGGCCGACCGCCAGGCTGGGCGGCTGCTCGCGCGCGGCGTCCACCTCGAGCCCGGCGCGCCGCCGGACACGCGCGAGCGGCTGGCGGGCGAGCTTGCGGCGATGGCCGATTGGCTCGGACTGGAACAGGTCGAGCTTCACGCCTAATCTGCGGTCCGCACAGCCAGGCGGAGGATGAGATGCCGCGTTCGAGGACCTGCCCGAAATGCCAGGCGTCGATGACCGAAGGCTTCATCATCGACGGCGCCCCCGGCCATGGCGGACGCGCGGTGAGCAGCTGGCTCGAAGGGCCTCCGGTGAAGAGCCTCTGGGTCGGGATCAAGCTCGGCGGCAAGAAGCCGATCGAGATCACCACCTGGCGTTGCGGCAGCTGCGGCTTTCTGGAGAGCTACGCCTAGGTGGAAGGAACATGCATGAAAGCGGCGCTCGTCACCCGCTACGGACCGCCGGAGGTGGTGACGGTCGGCGAGGCGCCCAAACCGGTGCCCGGCCCCGGCGAGCTGCTCGTCCGGGTCCACGCGGCGACGGTCAACCGCACCGATTGCGGCGAGCTCCGGCCGCACCCGCAACTGGGGCGGCTCGTCTTCGGCCTCATCCGGCCGAGACGGCGGATCTTCGGCATGGATTTCGCCGGCACGGTCGAGGCGGTGGGCGAAGGGGTGACCGCGTTCACGCCCGGCGACCGTGTGTTCGGCATGTGCCCGGCAAGGCGCAACGGAGCCCAGGCCGACTATGTGTGCCTCCCCAAGACCGCGCCGATCGCCGCCTTGCCGGAGGGCGTCCCCTTCGCCGGGGGAGTCGTCTGCGAGGGCGCCTATTACGCCAATTCGAGCCTCAAGCGCTATTTGACCGAGCCCGGCCGCGACGTGCTGGTCTACGGCGCCTCGGGCGCGATCGGCTCCGCCGCGGTCCAGCTCGCCAGACATTATGGCGCGAACGTCACCGCCGCGGTCGAAACCCGGCACCTGGCGATGGCCGGCTCGCTGGGCGCCGACCGCGTCGTCACCACCGCCGAGCTCGGCCGGCTGGGCCCCAGCTTCGACCTGGTGCTGGACGCGGTCGGCAAGATGAGCCGGCGCCAGTGGCGGCCGCTGCTCAAGCCCGACGGCGCCTTCGCGACCACCGACATCGGGCCGTGGGGCCAGAACCTGCTCTGGATCCTCTGGGCGCGGCTGCGCGGCGACAAAAACGTCTCCGTCCCCCTCCCCGAGCGCGGCGGCGCCCTGGCCTTCGTCGGCCTGCTCGCCCGGCTCCTCGAAGCCGGCCGCTACCGCGCGATCGTCGACCGCACCTACAAGCTCGACGACATCGCCGAAGCTTATCGCTACGTCGAAAGCGGCCGCAAAGCCGGCATCGTCGTGATCGACGTCGCGGGCGATGGCTAGACCCCCTCTCCCCAGCGGGGAGAGGGTTGGGGTGAGGGGGTTCGGCCTTCGCAAATAGCCTCTCACGCCCTCGCCCTCGCCCTCACCCTCACCCTCACCCTTGAGGGAGTAATGCAGGTGAAATCAGTGGCAAGTACGTGCCTGGCACCGATTGGGCGCGCCGCCGATTAGCTGGGAAGCTAGGCTATTCCCTCTTTGCCTTGTCAACCATTAGGAGGCATACGACGGAACCATCGAAGGAGCGGCGATGACACCGGAATTCTCAGAGTTTTCGTATGGCTTTGCGATTACAAATGAGTTCGTGGGGTGGACTGAACTTCGCGCGGCACCGGTGTTTCCTACGCTGATAGAGGAAGGAAAAGAGGGTGGCGGATACGACGTTAAGCTGGAAATGCCAGCCGCACCGCTTTATCTTCAATTCAAGCGCGCACAACATATGACGCGAAGGAGCGCCCGGGAAATTAGCCAGCATAATCTCCCTCTTCATGTTCCCTTTCATAGATTTGGCATCACGGAACGCAGTCGATCATTTCAGCACACATCGCTCGTAGAAAGAGACGATGGCCACAGTTTTGTTTTTTACGTTGGGCCACGGTTTCATGAGCTAGGCGAACTCGACGACGCATTTACCCGTCAAGAGGTGGTGCGTCGATCGATCTTTGTGTCTCCTACAGAAATCGGGCTTATCGACGACGACGACGCTCACTCCGTCGCTTACGATAACCGACGTGCCTACTTTTGTTCGGAACCGCGGCAGATTACGCCGGTCTCAATCGAGGGACTAAAGGAAAGGCTCCTCGGCCGCTTGGCCGCTAATCCGCGCCCACTCAGAGAACAACTCCCCGAATGGCGAGAAAGGGCCCAGGCCGCCAGGATGCGCGCGGTCGAGACTGATAGAAAGCTCGAGCTCATACGCGCCGAGCGCAAAGCGGCCATGCGCGCTGCCAAAGGACAGCCGCCGGAGATTATCGTGACATTGTCGTGGCTCGGCTGATGCCGCCGGAGGAAGAGATGTATGAAGACCTTCCCCCTCCGCTGCCCTCAATGAGCATTCGCGCAGAACGTAGCCTCACCGCGGAGGAGTTGGCACTACGGGAATTGGGCGAGGATGCTCGGACGACGTACGACGCACTGCTCTTTGTAGTGCAGCCGGCAGGTTAGCAGATCGCACGAAGAACTTCTCAGTTTCCGTACGTCCTTAAGGCTGGTGGAGCCGAGGGGGATCGAACCCCTGACCTCCGCAATGCCATTGCGGCGCTCTCCCAGCTGAGCTACGGCCCCGAACCTTTTCCCGCCTGGGAGCGGGAATGGCGCCATGTAAGGAAGGCGGCGGCGCTCCGCAAGGGAGTTGAATGCTCCCTTTCCCTCCATTTTTCGTCACTCCCGCGAAAGCGGGAGTCCCGCTGCCATTGCGGAAGAAAAGCTGGATTCCCGCGTTCGCGGGAATGACGGGAGTGGCGGCGGGAAAGAGGCCTAGACCTCTTCCTCGTCCCCCGGCGCGGGGACGCCGATATCGTCGTCGCCGCCGAGATCGACCTCGTCGTCGGGATTCTCCTCGGCTTCCTCGTCGACGTCGATCTCGAGCTCGTCGGCGGCGAGATCGACATCCTCCTTCTCGACCTCCGCCTCGGGCTTGGCCGCCGCCTCGAACGGCAGCGGCTGCTTCGATTTCAGCACCGGCTCGGGATGCCAGTTGATCCCGCAGGCGATGCAGGTCACCGGATCGTCCTTGCCGAGATCGTAGAAGCGGGTCGCGCATTTGGGGCAGGTCCGCTTGGTGCCCCATTCCGGATTCACCATGGGTGAAAAGTCTCCAAACTTGAACTGAGGAAGGGTCGGCGCCAGGGCCGATCGGCGGGCGCCTTGCCACATGGGCGGAGCGCTGTCAAAGGCGCGGCCATGCTCAGCGGAACCGCGCGCGTCCCCGGCGACAAGAGCATCTCCCACCGGGCGCTGATCCTGGCGGCGCTGGCGGTCGGGGAGAGCCGGATCGAGGGGCTCAACCCTGGCGGCGACGTCGCCGCGACGATCGCCGCGCTCCAGGCGATGGGGGCGCGGATCGAGCGGCGGGAGGGGGGCGCCTGGAGCGTCCGCGGCGTCGGCGTCGGCGGCCTCGCCCAGCCCGAAGCGCCGTTCGACTGCGGCAATTCGGGGACCACGGCGCGGCTCCTGATCGGGCTTTGCGCGAGCCACCCGATCCGCGCCGAATTCACCGGCGACGCCTCGCTCGTCCGGCGGCCGATGGCACGGGTCGCGGCGCCGCTGCGGCGGACCGGCGCGCGCATTTCGGCCGACACGCTGCCGCTCGAGGTCGCGGGCATCTATCCGGCGATCCCGACCCGGCACCGGCTCGACCTGCCCTCGGCGCAGGTCAAGTCGGCCTTGCTGCTCGGGGGGCTCAACACGCCGGGGATCACCGAGGTGATCGAAAGCGTCCCCAGCCGCGACCATCTGGCGCGGATGCTGCCCTTGTTCGGCGCGGAGCTGACGAGCGACGGGACGCGGCTGGCGCTGCGCGGCGAGGCCGAGCTGACGCCGCACCACCTCCGCATTCCCGGCGACGCCTCGGCCGCGGCCTTCCTCGCGGTCGCGGCCCTGGTCGTGCCCGGCTCGGCGATCCGGATCGAGGGCGTCGGCGTCAATCCGATGCGGACGGGCCTCTACGACATGCTCCGCGAGATGGGCGGCGACCTCGCCTTCGAGAATGCGCGCGAGGTCTCGAACGAGCCGGTCGCCGATCTCCTCGTCCGGCACAGCGCGTTGGCCGGGATCGACGTGCCGGCCGAGATCGCGCCGAGGATGATCGACGAATATCCGATCCTGTTCGTCGCCGCCGCGTTCGCGACCGGCCGCACGCGCGCGCATGGCCTCGCCGAGCTGCGCCTCAAGGAATCGGACCGGATCTCGGGCATGGCGGCGGGCCTGCGGGCGGTGGGCGTAAGCGTCGAGGAACGTGGCGACGGGCTCGCCGTCCACGGCGGCGGCGGCGCTCCCCTCCCCGGCGGCGCCTGCGTCGAGGCGCGCCTCGACCACCGCGTCGCGATGGGCTTCGCTGTGGCTGGCCTCCATTGCGCCGAGCCGATAGGGATCGCCGGCATGGATGCGACCGAAACCAGCTTCCCGGGCTTCGCGGCCGCGCTCGCGGCCCTGCGGGCGCCATGATCGTCGCCGTCGACGGGCCCGCCGCCAGCGGCAAGGGAACGATCGCGCGCGCGCTCGCCCGCCATTACCGCCTGCCGCACATGGACACCGGTCTGCTCTACCGGGCGACCGCGCTGAACCTGCTGCTGCTCGGCGGCGATCCGGAGAGCGAGTTCGCCGCGGCGCGCGCCACCGACCTCAGCCAGATCGACTTCGACGACCCGGAATTGAAGAGCGAGACGGTCGGCGGCGTCGCCTCGCGCATCTCGGCCTATCCGCTGGTCCGCGAGGCCTTGCTCGAGCGGCAGCGGCGCTTCGCCGCCCAGGCGGGCGGCGCCGTGCTCGACGGCCGCGACATCGGCACGGTGATCGCGCCCGCGGCCGATGCCAAATTGTTCGTCACCGCCCGGCCCGAAATTCGCGCCGGCCGCCGCGTCGCCGAATTGCGGGCGCGCGGGCTCGACGTCCATTTCGCCGAGATCCTCGCCGACATCCGCGCCCGCGACGCGCGCGATTCCGGCCGCGACGCCGCGCCTTTGGTGATGGCCGCCGACGCGATCCTGCTCGACACCAGCGACCTCGACGTCGACGCCGCGGCCGCGGCCGCGATCGCCGCGGTCGAAGGCCGGCGCCGCTGAGGAGTGGTGCCAAGCCCTTGTGCTTTGCCCGCTTTTCGGCAAGGATCGGGCACCGGCCCACCAGGAGCGCTGCGATGAAAAGGCTGATCCTCGTCGCGACGATGCTGGCCGCCTCGGCCGCTTTCGCCCAGCCGCCGGCGCGGCACAGCGCGCCCGATGCCGGCGCCAATGCCGGCCTCGACATGAGCGAGATGGTGTGCCGCAGCCAGTCGACGGTCGGCTCGCGCCTCACGCGCCAGCGGGTCTGCGCGACCCGCCAGCAATGGCTCGAGCAGAGCCGCGCCGACCGGCTCTACACCGAAAAGGCGCAAACCAACCGGATCTGGCCGCAATAGGAGAAACCGCGATGTCCAAGCCGATCCTCTTCCTCGCCGCCGGCGCCGCCCTGGCCGCCACCGCCGTCTTCGCCCAGCCGCCGGCGCCGGCGCCGGCCCAGCACAGCGCGCCGACCGGCGCCGTCAATGACGGGCTCGACCCCAATGAGATGATCTGCCGCAGCCAGGCCACGGTCGGCTCGCGCCTCGGCCGCCAGCGCGTCTGCGCGACCCGCCAGCAATGGCTCGAACAGGCGCGCGCGGACCGGCTCTACACCGAGAAGGCGCAGACCAACCGCATCTGGTGCAAGGAAGGGCAGCCCTGCTAGACCGATGAGGACCGCGCTGCTCCTCGTCGCCCTGCTGGCCGCCTCGCCCGCGCTCGCCCAGCAGCAGGCCGCGCCGCAGCTGCAGCGGCTGGCGCCGCCGCGCAGCCCCGCTTTGGACGCGAACCTGCGCGATCCCGGCGTGACGATCTGCCGCAGACAGGCGACGATCGGCTCGCGCCTCACCCGCCAGCGGATCTGCGCGACCCGCCAGCAATGGCTCGACCAGAGCCGCGGCGACCGCGAGCTCGCCGAGCAGGCCCAGACCCGCCGCACCTGGTGCGGCGGCGGCGCCTGCCCGCCTTAGGGTCCCGACCCTAGGTCCATAACGGATTCGATCTATGTTGATGCGCCCGCCGGCCCAGTCGCTATTGCGGCGGGGAAAGCGAGTGCCTGCGCATGGAAGTCCGCCACCTGATCGCCTACGCGCTGATCGTCCTGTTCGCGCTCGTCGCCCTCGTCGGCGGCACGATCCTCGCCCGCAGGCGCTCCGAGGCGCGGCGCATCCGGCGCGGCGGCCGGCCGCGCTAGCTTTTTCCGCGCCCGGATCAGGAGGTGATCGAGCGCAGCGCCTTGCGCTTGAGCCTGGCCTTGAGCTCGACCAGGGTGACCCGCTCGACCGCCATCGCCCGGTCGCGCGCCGCGACCACCCGGCCGAGATGGCCGAGCACCTGCTGGACGAGGTCGAGCGACTGCAGCTGGGTCGCGTGGCGATGGAGCAGGATCGGATCGGCGACGAGGACGTCGCCCAATTGCTCGAGCTTGCGGACGACGAGGTCGAGCTCCTCGGCGATTCGCTGGTCGAGCAGATCGTTCGAGCGGCCCGGATTGGGGGGCGGCGGCTTGAACAGGCTGCGCCGTCCCGCCTCGAGGTCGGCGCGAATCGCGGCCTGGACCGCGTCCACCGCCTGCTGGTGGGCAGGCGCCTTGTACGTCGCGAGGAGAGCCCGGTTTACCATATCACGCTCGTTTCGGACCAGTTACCATTGCCAAACAACGCCTTGCCGCCCGGATTCGATCCCATCCGGTGGCCGCAATGTAGCGCCAATCGCGCTAGACATGGTTAATCGCGGCGGCCCGCTTTTGCCGTACGATTACGGCACGCACCTTCCCGGCTAGCCGGACCAATAGAGCAGCAGCGCCATGAGAAAGACCCCGGAGGCCGCCCACCCTATCCAGGCCGGCGGGCGGCGGCGGCGATCGAGCTCGCGCTCGGCGATGAGCCGGTCGCGCCAATCCTCGCGGGCGCCCATCTCTTCCACCAGCTCCTCGTCGGTGAGGTTGCGCGCGAATGCCTCCGGATCGGGCAACGGCAGCCTTGGCCGCCCGAGCACGTCGACCTCATCCCAGCGAAGCGCGGCGGCGTCGACGACCTCGCCGCCCATATGCGCGATGAAGGCGGCGCGGATCGCGGCTCTGGCCCGCCGCCACCTCGGCGCCGGATCGTCGGGGCGGACGGCCGAAGCCTCGAACGCCCACCGAACGAACTGGTCGGCGCCGACGCTGCCGGTCGCCGGAAAGAAGCGGGTCATGTCGGAATATTCGCCGTCGGGCTCGAACCGGCGCCCAAGGCACCATTGGGCGCACACCACCTGCATCAGCGCCTCGATCCCACGCCCTTTGGTCATTTCCGGAGCTTGGTCGCCGATCGGAGGAAAGGCAATTCGGGAAAAGAGCGACCGTTACTGCCTTCCCCGACCGCGCCGCTCCCTCCCTTCCCGTCATCCCGGACGTGATCCGGGATCCAGCTTCTTCCTTCCTTCCTTCCTTCCTTCCTTCCTTCCTTCCTTCGCGTCTTTGCGTGCAAAAAGAAAAAGATGGCCTCACGCGAAGACGCGAAGGAACTGGTGCGCCAAACAACCTCTTCGACCTCTCCCAGGTCCCCTCCAGCCCCTTCTCCGCCAAGCGCCGCAGCGCCTCGGGGCTGCTCGGCGAGTCCACCTGCTCTCGGATCTCTCCTTGGTGCCAGGCATGTGCCTGGCACGGGTGACATAGCTCGGCGGCAGGGGAAAAGGGGTGCAATCATTGTGTCCGCCCCCCTTCCGACCCGATGAGATTGTCGACCAAGTCATGGGCTGGGGTGCGGGTCAGCCGCATGCAATAGGGCTCCGGACGTCGTTCTTTGACGTTGATCTCGTTCGAAGTTGGCCCGTCCATCCTGGACTCAAGTCGCTCCAAGCGGGCTATGACACTCCATCGGTGATCTCCAATGCGCCCGACCGCTTGCCTAAATTCGTCAAGATCTTCCGGGCGCAGCCGTCTGGAGAGCCAACGAACCCGCTCGATGCGCTCCAACATCACCGCCTGCCGAACACAGTCCGCTTCGGCCCCCCACCAATCTCTTTCGTCCAGCAAGGCCCTGAGCTCAACCAGCAAGGATCCCAGATTTCGATTGGCATATTCCGGGTAAATTTGGATGGAGGCGTCGGGAGGCAGGAAAATCTTCCTCGGAAGCGAAGCAACGAATTCGTCACGAGCGGCATCCGAGCCCTGCGTCAGCACGAGCAATTGGGATAACTGCGCCTCATCCAACCGCCCTTGGATTTCAGTGTCTAGGCGCTCAATGCGCTCTCGTTTGCCTTCTTGCGCCCTTCGTTCATCGATCCACGTCGTGTAAATCCATGAGCCAGCAGAGATGAACACGGTCGAAAGAAGCCAAAGGCCAAGCGGAGAATTGAGGAAAGTGTACACGCCGTTCCGACCGGGACCTTTGTCGTCAGTCCGAGGCTCTTCCGGTTCTTTCTGACGCCGAGCGCGGTCACCCTGCATCGGTCTATTCCTAGGCATCCGGCAGGCTCTCACTTCCCCACGCCGGCCGCAAGTGCCGTTTGCGGACGATAGCCTTGCCCCTCCCCGCCCCTTCCCCTATATGCGCCCCCGTCCGGCGGGCTGCGGCTCGCGGAAGCCAGGATAAGGCAGTGCGTTTTCGGGGCCGGTGATGCCGCTCCCCTCGGACGCGCTTTTGCTCCCCCCGCTTCCGCCGCCTCCGCCCAAAGGACGCCGCCCCGGCATGAGGCCGGCGCGGCACACCACTCTGGCCCGGCCCGCGCGCTTTCGAGTCCGCGGTGCGGTCCGGTAAATTCGAAGGACTCCTTTCTGATGGCCACATCGGCAAACCCCACCCGCGACGATTTCGCCGCGATGCTCAACGAATCGTTCGGCGGCGAGAATGAAGGCTTCGAGGGCCGCGTCGTCACCGGCACCGTCACCGCGATCGAGAACGACCTCGCCGTCATCGACGTCGGCCTGAAATCGGAAGGCCGGGTGCCGCTGCGCGAGTTCGCCGCGCCGGGCCAGAAGGCCGAGATCGCCGTCGGCGACAGCGTCGAGGTCTATGTCGACCGGATAGAGAATATCAACGGCGAGGCGATGCTCAGCCGCGACCGCGCCCGCCGCGAGGCCGCCTGGGACAAGCTCGAGGCCGAGCATAATGCCGGCAACCGCGTCGAGGGCGTCATCTTCGGCCGAGTCAAGGGCGGCTTCACCGTCGATCTCGGCGGCGCCGTCGCCTTCCTGCCCGGCTCGCAGGTCGACATCCGCCCGGTCCGCGACGTGGGTCCCCTGATGGACCTGCCGCAGCCCTTCCAGATCCTCAAGATGGACCGCCGCCGCGGCAATATCGTCGTCTCCAGGCGCGCGATCCTCGAGGAAACCCGCGCCGAGCAGCGCTCCGGCCTGATCCAGAGCCTCGCCGAAGGGCAGATCGTCGACGGCGTCGTCAAGAACATCACCGATTACGGCGCGTTCGTCGACTTGGGCGGGATCGACGGCCTGCTCCACGTCACCGACATTTCCTACAAGCGCGTCGGCCACCCCTCCGAGGTGATCAACATCGGCGACACGGTGAAGGTGCAGATCATCCGCATCAACCGCGACACCCAGCGCATCAGCCTCGGCATGAAGCAGCTCGAGAGCGATCCCTGGGACGGCGCCGCGACCAAATATGCGGTCGGCAGCGTGTTCAAGGGCCGCGTCACCAACATCACCGAATATGGCGCCTTCGTCGAATTGGAGCCCGGCATCGAGGGGCTGGTCCACGTCTCCGAGATGAGCTGGACCAAGAAGAACGTCCATCCCGGCAAGATCGTCTCGACCAGCCAAGAGGTCGACGTCGCCGTGATCGAGGTCGACGAGGAGAAGCGCCGCATCTCCCTGGGCCTCAAGCAGGCGCAGGCCAATCCCTGGTCGGCCTTCGCCGAGAAGCACCCGGTCGGCACCGAGGTCGAGGGCGAGGTCAAGAACGCGACCGAGTTCGGCCTGTTCGTCGGGCTGGACGGCGACGTCGACGGCATGGTCCACATGTCCGACATCGCCTGGGGCGTGACCGGCGAGGAGGCCTTGAACCTCCACCGCAAGGGCGAGACGGTGAAGGCGGTGGTGCTCGACGTCGACGTCGAGAAGGAGCGGATTTCGCTCGGCATGAAGCAATTGGAGCGCGGCGGCGTCGCCAAGGGCGGCGGGGGGCAGGCGGGCGCGGGCGTCTCGAAGAACGAGATCGTCACCGTCACCGTGCTCGAGGTGCGCGACGGCGGGCTCGAAGTGCAGGTCGGCGACGACGGCGCGACCGGCTTCATCAAGCGCACCGATCTCGGCCGCGACCGCGACGAGCAGCGGCCCGAGCGCTTCCAGGTCGGCCAGAAGTTCGACGCGATGGTGTCGGGCTTCGACCGCTCGAAGAAGCCCAATTTCTCGATCAAGGCGCTCCAGATCGCCGAGGAGAAGCAGGCCGTCGCCCAATATGGCTCGTCCGATTCCGGCGCCTCGCTGGGCGACATCCTCGGCGAAGCCCTCAAGCAAAAGAACGGCTGACCCTCGGGCCGGCGGGCGCGCGAGGCCGCGCCCGCCGCATTTTTCCGCCGGCTTAACCTAGCTTATTGAATTGGTCCGATTTTTGCGGCTTGCCCGATATTGATTTTTGTTTCTTTCGGTGCGAGGGTCCCCCTGAAGCCGTGTCGCGTGGGGGCGCGAAGCCGATCCGGCGCCATGCCGGTCGATTTGCCTTGAGGAGGGGGACGCCGTGATCCGATCCGAACTGGTCCAGAAATTGTGCGACGACCATCCGGACCTCACGCTGAAGGAGGTCGAGCGGGTCGTCTCCGCCTTTTTCGATTCGATCATCGAGCAGCTCCAGGACGGCGGCCGCGTCGAATTGCGCGGCTTCGGCGCCTTCTCGACCCGCGGCCGCGACGCCCGCAAGGGCCGCAACCCGCGCACCGGCGAGCCGGTCGACGTCTCGGCCAAGAGCGTGCCCTACTTCAAGCCCGGCAAGGAAATGCGCGAGCGCCTCAACGTCTGAGCCGTCGCTTCCCGCCTTTTCCAGCGTCATCCTGACGAACGTCAGGACCCATGAACACGTAATCGCCAGGCTCACGCAAACCGAGTTCATGGATCCCGGATCAAGTCCGGGATGACGGCAGTGAGAGGCAAGGTGGACGAAGTGGACGCGAACCGCTTCGTCCGGTTCCGGCCAGAAAAAAGACACACGTCTCCCGCGCCTCCGGTCGAGAGGGAGAAACGGCCGGCGCGTCCTGCCACGGACATTCGGGGCTGGACGACTTTGTTTGCCTTCGATGCTGTTCGAAAGCGTCCAGACTTGGGGAAGAGCGGACCGGATCCCTGTTCCTTCCACGCGGGAAGGCTGTGGCGTACACCGCCCTCCCCTTGCGGTTCGGGCGAAACCGGTCCGCGCCCTTGTTGCGCGGCCCCGGAAGGACCTTAGTGGCACCCGCTCTTCGGTATGCGCGCGAGCTCGTCTTTCCCGAACATTTCGCGCCGACCGCCGGCCATTCGGAGCGAACCCCTCCGGCCGTTCCCGCCGCGCCGCCCCCTGGCCAACACGAGCGACTCGACGGCGCCATTTGTTCCATATTTGTTCCGAGCTGTCAAGCGGGAAAATCCCAGCTTCGGAAAATCGTGGCTGTCACCAATTTCTCGGGTGAGGGCAGCGGCGCCAAAGGCGCCCGCCCCCTTCGTCGCGCTCAGGACATGCCCTTCGTCGCGCTCAGGAGATGCTTTCGTGGCGGCGGCGATCGTGGCATGGCGGGCGGCGATGCGGACGTGGCGAAATCGGTAGACGCAGCAGACTTAAAATCTGCTTTCCTTCGGGAAGTGTGGGTTCAAGTCCCGCCGTCCGCACCAAACCGGCCGATGTCAACGGGCCGGCGTAACGAACGATGTGCCACCCTATTTAACGCTGCGGCCAACATACTCAAATCCTGCACGGCTTCGATAAATATCTTACATCGACTTGTTTAATACGCTATTGCCGCATGATTGGGGGCCGACATGCGGATATTCATTCGTCTTGCGGCGTTTTTGGTCGTAGTCGCAACAATAATTTCGGTTTCAATGCCGGAGGCCCGGCTCCGGGCGGCGGCGCAAGACCCGGACGTCCCGCCGATCCCCTGCCACCCGGCGGGGCCGCCCGCGGGCATGATAACGCCCGGCCCCAACGGCGTCACCAGCGCCAATCCCTCGGCCGTCGCAGTGGTGGAGGAGGGTGTTGCCCAAAATCCGATCGATATCGCCGCAGAGTTCCCGTCGCTACTCGCCGGCAATGACGCGGGGCTCCAGGAGCCGCGTTGCACCATTTCGTTCGATATCGAAGACACCTACCCGACGGCGTCCATCCCGGACAGCATGGCGCTGCAGCTGCCCTCGGGTTCACTGCCGCCGAACGTGAATCCCAGCCTGCCGCCAATCATTTTCGTCGCACCGTCGGACTGCCTGGGCCCGAACCCGGCCGCGAGGTGCGGACGGCCGCTCGACTGCAGGCTGCCCTTTTGCGGCCGGGACATCATCTTCGTTCACGGCCTAATTGACGAAGCCCTGGTGGATATGGTCCAGGCGACGAACCGGCAGGGGCCGATCAGCGCCCTCGCCCTCTGGCCGCCAAATGACGGCGCCTTCATCGCCGCGGGCGGCTATTTCCGGCGAATGGCCGAGAGGAACTGGCAGGATTTCATCCTCAACAAGCTGCGTCCCGCCTATCGCAGGGCCGGCGTCCCCCATGGCCCCCGCTTTCTGGTCGTCGCGTGGCCGGTCGCTCAGCGAATGGAGTTCGGAGTCCACGCCCTGCTCTGGCAAATCGCGGGCGCGATGCGGGACGGCACGAACGTGATGACCCTCGGCACGAACGACGGACCGGGGATCGTTTCCGCCGGCCTTACCACCCCCGGCTTTTGCGGCCGTGGCTGCATCATCGTCAGCGCATCGACGGGAGGTCCGCTCTCGATCGCCGCAACGAATATTGCCGCCAACGCGAGCCGCCCCTGGGTCACCCCGAGCCTGCGCACACTGCCCACCTTCATCAAGGGCCATGTCGCCTTCCACCCCGCGCTGGGCGGCGCCGAGATCGCCTGGCAGGCGCTCGCTTTGGTCAACGGCCCGACCGGCCGCTGCACCGCGGTCCCCGATTTGCTTAACGGGCTCGGCGGCGGCGGCTGGACGGCGGCCATCGTCTCGAGCTGCGCCGCCGTGCGTGCCCTCAATCAGACCGTTCTCGTCGACCTGACCCCACCGGTCATGAACCAGATCTGGAGACCGGTCATGACGGCCTCTCCCTCAGCCATCACCAACGTCGTCCCGACGCTCGTTGTCGCTGGCGCCCACCCGACCAAGCTCGCCGCAGTTCACTGGGTCACTCCGGTCCTTCCCGGCTATGACGATGGTGTGCTGTCGGTGGACAGCCAGCTGGGCCGGCCATGGACCTTGGGCGCTTCGCCGCGCTCGCTCCGGTTCAACGCTTGGGGCCTCATCGGGACGAAATATTACGACCGCGGCTCCCCGACCGCCCAGGCGATTCCCTATTTCTTCGACCAGAATATCGAGCTCTACCGCCGGCCGCTCGCCCACGCCGCGGCGCCCAACCCGTTCCTGACGCCGACCGGCATGGTGCTGCCGAACGTCTCCCTCCATGAGGTGTCGGCAAGTTCGAGCGGGCTTCCCCATGTCTTCTCGTTCCTGCAATCCACCGCCGGACATCTATTCCGGCGGCGCGTCGGCGATCCCGACCATGCCGATTCTCAACCCAACAACGAGAGGGACGGATGCCCGCCGGACTCCTACAGCTACCAGCCGACGGGCAATTATTTCGGCCCGCAAGCCAGCGTCTCGGAGGAGTCCCGGGCCGTGTTCGACTCTTCGGTTTACACCACCCGGGGCCGGAACCACTTTTCCGCGGCGGAACTTGCGACCGGGCCGATTCCGCTGCTGTCGCCCGCGCTCATGACCGCGATCGAAGGCGAGGCCCGGGGACGCTACGTTCGGTTGCGCATCAGGCTGCCCCCAATCAGGATCGACCGCACCTTTTGGATCTGGAAACGCGAATATGTGCGGATGCGCGGCTGGCGGTGCCGCGACGAGATCGACTACGCGTTCGATTTCGCATTCCGAAGATGAGGGCCAAGTCGAGCGGGGCTCGATCCTCTGCCGCCGTGCTGCCGGTGGCGACGATTCCGAAACCTACGTCCTGCCGCGCATGTGAGGAAAGCCGCGGTCCGGCCCGGCCCGCCGTCCGCACCAGATCCCTTCGCTAGATGACGATAAAATCGGTCGAGACGAGTGTCGTGCCGGGGGTCATGACGGCGAACGCGACCTTTGCGGAGCCGCCCACGCCGTCGGAGTCGAAATACAGGACGCCGGCGCTGCTGTCCCAGATGATCCGGTCGTCCGCGTCCAGGGCCGAGGATCCCGTCCGGAACGCGTTCGGGTTCAGCGCCCCGGTGGGCAGGCCGGTGAAGACGGCATCGTCCAGGGCGATCTTGTCGGTGCCGCTCACCATGTCGGCGATCACGTCGTAATTGTTGGCGGAATCCGGCGCGGTGGTGAAGGCGAACGTGTCCGCTCCGCCCAAGCCGACGAGAGTGTCCCTCTCGCCCTTGCCGTCGAGAACATTGCTCCCCGCATTGCCGAAGATGATGTTGGCGCCGTCGCTGCCCGTCAGGTCGATGGCCGTGGTCGCGGAGAGCGAGATGGTGGAGAGGATTTCCACCGCCGCGCTCGCGGTGAGGGCAAAGCTCGCGCTGGCGTAGACGATGTCCGCGCCGCCGGTCCCGGACGTCTCGATGACGACGTCGCCGGCATTGTCGACAAAATAGATGTCCGCCTGGGTTCCGCCCGACAGCGTGTCGGCGCCGGCGCCCCCGTCGAGAATATCCCGACCGAGCCCGCCATCGAGACTGTCGTTGCCGCCAAGCCCGACCAGCACATCGTCGCCCTGGTCGCCGATCAGGGTGTTCATGCCGTCGTTGCCGTAAATCTGGTTGTCGCCGATATTGCCGGCCAGATCGATGGCGGCCGTTCCGGCCTGATTCGTGGTCGACAGGAACTCGATGGAGACGGGCCCGGTGAAGGCGCCCATGGCGTTGACGTAGTTCGGAAGCACGTAGGAGAAATCGACGAAGAGGCGGTCGAACCCCTCGCCCTCGAACTCCTGAATCTCGTCGGCGCTGCCCGTCATGAAATAGGTGTCGTCGCCGAGGCCGCCCCACATCACGTCCGAGCCGCCTTCGCCCGCCAGGATGTCGTTGCCCTCGCGGCCGTACAGGACGTCGGCGCCGTTGCCGCCCAGCAGCCGGTTGACGCCGTCGTTTCCGGTGATCGTCTGGCCGAACTCGTTGCCGGTGAGATCGATCGGCGTCGTGCCGAGCCGCGAGGTCGTCTCCATCGCCTCGACCTCCTCGCCCAGAGCGAGGACATAGCTGATGCTGGCGATCACCCGGTCGTTGCCCTCGCCCACGGCCTCGTGGATCACGTCGTCGGCGTCGTCGACTCCGTAGCTGTCGTCGCCGGTCCCGCCGGTCATGTCGTCCTGGTCCGCGCCGCCGAGCAGCAGGTCGTTGCCGGCGCCGCCGACCAGCGTGTCGTAGCCGGCGCGCGCGTCGAGCACGTCGTTGCCGTCATTGCCGGTCAGGACATTGTCGCCGAGATTGGCGACCAGCTCGTTGTCGAGCTCGTTGCCGGTGAGATCGAGGAAATATAGCGAGGTGTTCGAATGGGCCGACAGGACCTCGACGGAGACGCCCGCGGCAAGCGTGTAGCTGAGCAGGGTGTAGGCGACGTCGCGGCCCTCGCCCACCGCCTCGACGATCGCATCGTCGTCGTCGTCGAGATAATAGACGTCGTTGCCGGTGCCGCCGGTCATGGTGTCGACGCCCACGTCCCCGATCAGGCTGTCGTTGCCGCCGCCGGTGGTGATCGTGTCGTCGCCGGCGCCGCCGTTCACGATGTCGTGGCTGTTCCCGGTGGCGATATCGTCGGCGCCGGAGCCGGTGTAGATCTCGAACCGCTCGATGCCCGTATAGGTGACGCTGAGCCCGCTGCCGTCGCCATAGCTGCCGTCGAGGCCGTCGACGCCGGCGGTCGGCCCGGAGAGGGTGAGAATGGCGTTGAGCGCCACCCGCCAGTCGACGATCAACGTGTCGCCGCCGGTGCCGCCATTCGCCTCGTCGTCGCCCAGCGTGACCGTCAGCCTGTCGTTCCCGCCCATGCCGTTGAGGGTGTCGTCGCCCGACGTATCGACCAGAATGTTGTCGCTGTTGTCGCCGTTGATCGTGGGCATGCCGTCGCTCCTCGCCGAACCTTCGTCATCCCCCGGGGCCGCCATGCCCCCGGCGAAGGAAAGTGTCCAGCGAGCTTTTTGGCCCGGTCAGGCGGCGGCCCTGGTCTTCTCCGCGGTCCATTCGCAGCGCGACAGGCTGATCGGGTCGAGGAACATGCCGCCCATCTTCAGGCCGATCTGCCAGCGTACCTGGGCTTCGACCGGGCCGATGCCGGGGATGTCGAGGCTGACATAGGAGCCGATCCGGACCGGCTCGGCGCATTCGGCCATGAAGCCCGCGCTCGACACGTTCTGGACCTTGACCTCGACATGGTAGCGATGGTCGGGAGCGAGGCTCGCCTTGCCGTCGATCGACAGGCGCGCGGCGCGCCGCGGCGTGAAGCCCGGGGTCTGCTCGTCGGCAGCGGGGTCGGCGCGTTTGCTGGTCATGACGGCCCGGCCTTAATCCACCTTGATGAAAGAGCGGTAAAAAGGCGGTCCGGATTTTGCGTGCGCCCGGCGAGGCGCGCTAGGGTGATTTGGATGGCGATTCGACATCCGTGCCGCGCCGCGGCGATCGCGGCGGCGCTCTGCCTTGCCGGCTGCGGTGCCGAGGAAGGCGGCCCGATCGCGGTCAGCGCGATCGGTGCCGCGCCGCGCCGCGCCAATCCCAATCTCGAGCCGCTCGATCCGCCGTCCGCCTTCCTCGCCGAGGCGACCGCCCAGGGCCTGGTCCGGTTCGATTCGGCCGGCGAAATCGAGCCGGCGCTGGCGCAGAGCTGGATCGTCTCCGACGACGCGCTGCGCTACACCTTCCGCATCCGCCGCGCGCAATGGGCGGACGGCAGCCCGGTCACCGCCCGGCAGGTCGCGGCGCGGCTGCGCGCGGCGCTGAGCCGGGCGAGCCGCAACCCGCTGAAGCCGGTGCTGGGCGCGGTCGAGGCGGTCACCCCGATGACCGACTTCGTGCTCGAGATCAGCCTGCGCGGGCCGCGCCCCAACTTCCTGCAATTGCTCGCCCAGCCCGAGCTGGCGATCCTGCAGGGCGGCGCCGGCGGCGATGCCGGCACCGGCCCCTATCGGGTCGAGCGGACCGAGGCGGGCGGCCTGCTGCTGGCGCCGATCCGGGCCGAGGACGACGACAGCGAGGCGCGGCCGCCCGACATCCTGCTGCGCGGCGAGCCCGGCGCGCGCGCGATCGCCCGCTTCGCCGCCGGCAGGACCGAGCTCGTGCTCGGCGGCACCGCCGGCGATTTGCCGCTGGCGCGCGCCGCCGACCTCCCCGCCAACCGGCTGGTGTTCGATCCCGTCGGCGGGATGTTCGGGCTCGCCTTCACCGGCGGCACCGGGCCGCTCGCCGACCCCGCCCTGCGGCGCGCGCTGGCGATGGCGCTCGACCGGGACGGCCTCGCCGCCGCGTTCGAGGTGCCGCGCCTGCAGGTGCGCACGTCGCTGGTCGCGCCCGGCGTGCAGGAGCTGCCGGGGCCGGCCCAGCCGGACTGGGCGGCAATCCCGATCGACGCGCGCCGCGCGCTCGCCTCCCGCGCCATCGCCGAGCTCGGGCTGGAGGCGCCGATCCGCCTCCGCGTGGCATTGCCCGACGGCCCGGGCTACCGCCTCGCCTTCGCCTGGCTGCGTCGCGACTGGCGGCTCATCGGCGTCGAGTCCCAGGCCGTGCCGATGGGCGCGCCGGCCGACCTCGTGCTGGTCGACCAGGTCGCGCCGGCCAATCTCGCCAGCTGGTATCTGCGCCATTTCACCTGCGACGCGGGCGCGCTCTGCGATCCGGCCGCCGACCAGGCGCTGCTCGCCGCCCGGCTCGCGCCCCGCGTGGCCGACCGCCAGGCCGCGCTCGCCGAGGCCGACCGGATACTTACCGCGCTTGTGCCGTTCATACCGCTGACCGCGCCGGTGCGCTGGTCCCTGGTGACGCCGCGGCTGACCGGCTTCAGGGCCAATGCCTTCGCGCGCCACCCGGCCGTCGTGCTGATCGCGGAGCGCCAATGATGGGACACGAGAACCAGCAATTCGAAAGCGCGATGAGCCGCCTCCCGATCGGCCGCGATGCCGCCTCGGTACGGCGCCGGATCGAAGCGATGGAGGCCCTGCTCGAGCGCGGCTTCACCCTGCCCGGCACGAGCCAGAAATTCGGGCTCGACGTGATGCTCGACCTGATTCCGGTCGTCGGCGACGTGGTCGCCGCAGCGATGGGCGCCTGGATCGTCTGGGAGGCGCGCAACCTCGGCATGTCGAAATGGCATATCGCCCGGATGAGCGGCAATGTCGGCGTCGATTTCCTGCTGGGGCTGATCCCGTGGGTCGGCGCGATCCCCGATTTCTTCTTCCGCTCGAACAGCCGCAACTTGAAGATCGTCCGGCGCTGGCTCGACAAGCACCATCCCGAAACCGCGGTGATCGAGGGCGAGGTCGTGGCGCGGCGCGAGCTCTAGCTGAAGATCTCCGGATCGACCTGGCGGCGACCGGCGAACCAGTCGCGGGAATCGCGGCGGAACAGCAGCCAGATCTCGATCAGCGAAATCAGATCGAAGATGGCGAGCGTGACCAGGGAGAGATAGCCATAAGCGCGCAGCTCGGCGAAGCCGGCAATCGGAAAGACGAGGAAACCAAGCAGGGTGAGACCGACGAAGATCGACCTCGCGATTCTGATCGCACGGTAGGCGATCAACCAGACGAACAGCAGTTCGAGGGCGATCGTGAGGACAAGCCTGAAGCCGATGAAGCCGGGCCCGAAAACAGCCGATGCCCAGTCGCTCCCGACCTGGTCCAAGGTCAAATAGCTGTCCAGCATGAAAACGACGAGGCCGAGGTAAACAAGCCGCTCGAACCAGAGGATCGATCGCGGTCGCGTTTCGCTCATGGCGCGACCACGAAATCCAGCCCGATGTCCACCGCCGGCGCCGATTGGGTGAGGCGGCCGACCGAGATGTAGGTGACCCCGGTTCCGGCGATCGCGCGGATCGTCTCGAGCGTGACGCCGCCGCTCGCTTCGGTCGGGACTCGGCCGGCGACCTCGGCGACCGCCTCCCCGAGCGCCGCCACCCCCATATTGTCGAGCAGCAAATGGGTGGCGCCGGCGGCGAGCGCGGGCGCGATCTGGTCGCGCCGGTCGACCTCGACGATGATCCGTCCGATCCCGGCGGCGGCGGCGCGGCGCACCGCCTCGGCCACCGAGCCGGCGACCGCGACATGATTGTCCTTGATCATCGCCGCGTCCCACAGCCCCATGCGGTGATTCTCGGCGCCGCCCGTCCGGGTCGCATATTTTTCGAGGCTGCGCAGGCCGGGAATGGTCTTGCGGGTGTCGAGCAGGATCGCGCCGGTGCCCCCGATCGCGTCGACGTAGCGCCGGGTGAGGGTGGCGATGCCGGAAAGGTGCTGGAGCGTGTTGAGAGCGGAACGTTCGGCCGTCAGGAGGGCGCGGGCCTTGCCCCGCAGCTTCAGCAGGATATCGCCCGCCCCGGCATCGGCGCCCTCCTCGACGGACCGCTCGATCTCGACCTCGGGGTCGAGCCTGCGAAAGAAAGCTTCGGCAACCGGCAGGCCGGCGACGACGATCGGCTCGCGGGTGCGCATCACGCCTTCGAAGCGCGCCTCGGCCGGGATCACCGCCGCCGAGGTGATGTCGCCGGCCTCGCCCAGATCCTCGGCCAGGGTGGCGGCGACGAAATTGTCGAGGTCGAAGCGGTCGATGGCCCAGGTCACCGCCAAGGCTGTGCCATTCGCGACGGCTTGAAACAAGCTTGGCGGCCGGACGTTCCGGGGCGGCAACGCGCCGGGAGACCGATATGAAACGCTATGCCTATCTGTGGATCACGCTCGCCTTCTTCCTGATCTCGCTCGGCCTGCACTGGTATTTCGGCTGGACGAGCTATCTGAACGAGGCCGCCGAGCACGGCCAGCAGCCGCACCTGTCGGACTATCTCGCCGAGATGGGCCGAGACACGTTCGAGAATTGGCAGTCCGAATTCCTGCAGCTGATCTGGCAGGTCGTCGGCCTCGCTTATTTCCTCTACGTCGGCTCGCCTTCCTCGAAGGAAAATGACGACCGGCTCGAGGCGAAGGTCGACGCGCTGCTCAGGATGAACGGCGGCGAGGCGGCGGAGCCGCTGATCCGCGAGCTCGACGACCATTATCTGCGCGCCGGCGGCCATGCCCGCCCGCACGGCCACGAGGCGGAACTCGCCAAGTCGGCCGGTCGCGGCGTCCGCCACGTCGCCGCCCCGGCCTGACTCGGAACCTAGGGCCGGCCGGCGGGTTTGGACCCGGAACAGGGGAAGCGAATCATGGACGTTGCCGATCGGGACTATTTCCTCGAGCGGGCCGAGGCCGAACTCGACCTCGCCAACGCGGCGCCCCACGCGCGCGCCGCCTTCGCGCATTACCACCTCGCCGGCTTCTATCTCGACCGCGCCGATCGCGGCGCGGCGAACGACGACTGACAGCCGCCCAATTCGGCTCAGCAGACCGATTAGGGCGGCGCGGCAATCCTAGCCACTTCGAAGAAGGGCGACACCGAACCCTTCTTGGCGCCTGTATCAAAGTTGCCCATAAAGGTCGCCATTTCGCGCCGCTCCGCCGGCAATGGTCACGTCGTGGTCAGCAAAAGAGGGGGTCGAAGTGGTCGCTCTATTTCTCATTGGTGTTTCCGCCGGCATCGCGGGCACGACTATCTTCCTGATGATTGGGCACCACGGTTCCAAGCGGCTGCTGAAGCTTTCGAAGACCTTCTTTCGCGGCTGGCTCGGTCGAATCGCGTTGGCATCCTTGCTCAGCGCCGTCCTGCTTATCATTGGCATCTCCGTCGGAGTGGCCTTCAGCCAGGGCGCGCGGACGCTTGAGCCGACACGCTCGGCGCTCCGGGCGACGGAAGCGCTCGATCGCGGCCTTACCACGGCGGTCGGCGACTCGCGGCCGGTTTCCGCATCCCTGCAGCGAATTCGCGCGGACATAGACAGGATCCAACGACTGCCGCAGCCGACGGGGCCGGCGGCGGGCGACACCGGCCGCCTGCTCGCAGAGCTGGACCAGCTCGAACAGCGATTTTGGCAGCAGAACCAGGCCTATGAGCGAGCCATTTTCGCGATGCGGCAGCTGGTGCACGCACATCGCGAAAGCTTGGAGACCATTGTCTCGGCCAACGGCGGCTGGTTCGATTGGACCGTGGTCGGCGGCCGCGATTTCGCGGTCTGGCTGGGGCCGACCCTGCTGCTGACCTTATTATTGGTCCTCGCCATCGCCGCGGCGCTGATGGACCCGAAGATACGGGCGCTCATCGGCCGTTCCGGCACCTTTTCCCTCTGGGGAATTACGATCACGCTGGAAAGCAACGAGTCCGTCCGGCGGACCGTCGGTGCGGCGATGGAACGTCTCGATGGAGAGATTTCGAATCTCTACATCAGGAACCTGGCCGGCACCAAGATCGGCAGCGCATTCTCCGATGTGAAGGGCGAAATCGACAGGGTGTTCGAGCAACTCGGCATCCGCTTGCGGGCCATCGAGCACCGGGCGACGCTCTACGTCCCGGGCTTTGCCAGCCATGAATTGATTCAGGCGACTTCCTATTATGGCGCGGGGTTGGACGTATCAAAGGAGGTGGTCGGACGACGCTTTTCCGTGCGTTACGGCATGGTCGGGAAATCGTGGCGCCTTCGGCGTCCGCTCTATAATCCGAGAGTGGACAACCAAGCCGATGCTCTCATTCGGGACTGGGGACTGACCCAGGGAGAGGCGACGGAGCAGGGGCAATCGAGCAAGCAACTCATCGGCCTGCCCATCATCGAAAGGGCGGGCGACGTGGAGCCGCTGGGCGTCATCTACCTCGAGGCAGACCCATCGCGGGCGCTTCGTCCCAACGATCTTGGGGCAACGCCGAGGTTCCACGGCCAGAACCCTCCCGCTATTGCGGACGACGATGCGTATGCGGCCTTCCTTTGGAACGAAATCAAAGGCCACTCGACCACGAAAAAGCTCATTGCCGAACTCAAGAAGCTCCGCACCCGCCTGAAATGGAATGACAAAGTTATCGATCCGGTGGGTCGGTGAGCCGGGGAATCGCGCCCAGCGGTGCGACTCGATCTCGTGGCGGGCCGGCGTCATGCTCGGCTCGCCAGCACAGCACGAGGTCCGCCCGGCCCGCGGCATAGCGCGCGCGCGCGCGCGGCACGCGCACGAAACCGTGGCGCTGGAAAAACCTGACCGTGTTGCGGTCGAGCTCATCCACCGTGACGGTGACCTGCTCGATCTCGTCGGAAAGCCATTGCCGCCTCATCGCCTCGATGAGCGTCCGGCCGAGTCCGGCTCGGCGCGACGAGGCGGCAACCATGAAAGTGGACAGCTTGAGCCGATGCGGCCCCTTGGGAGTCTGAATGCCGAGCGCCACCAGCTCGGCGCCATTCATCAATTGGCAGAGACGCGCACGACCCGCTTCGATGTCGTCGAGGCGCCGTTGGAGCCAATCGAGTCCGTTGGGATATTTGGCGTCGAGATCAACGAGCAACCGGGATACAGCGTCGCGATCGGGCCGACGGACATCCAGGAACAGGTTCATCTCGCCCTATTAGCACAGCTGGCGGCGCAGCTCACGAACCGGCGGGAACGAGCGCGCTCCAAGCCTCAGTCCCCTTCGATCTGCGGCCTGCCGACGTCGCCCTTGCCGACGGTATGCGCGGCCATTTCGAGCATGCGGTCGAGCGATTTCTTGGCGCGCAGCCTGAGGCCCTCCTCGAGCTCGATCCGCGGCTCGAGGTCGCGCAGCGCGACGTAGAGCTTCTCGAGCGTGTTCAAGGCCATATAGGGGCACATGTTGCAGTTGCAGTTGCCGTCGGCGCCGGGCGCGCCGATGAAGGTCTTGTGGGGCGCCTTCAACTCCATCTGGTGGATGATGTGCGGCTCGGTGGCGACAATCATCAGCTCCGACGGCGATTCCAGCGCATATTTGAGGATGCCCGAGGTCGCGCCGACATAATCGGCATGGTCGATGATGTGCGGCGGGCATTCGGGATGGGCGAGCACGGGCGCGCCCGGGTGCCGCGCCTTCAATTTCAGCAGCTCGGTCTCGGAAAAGGCCTCGTGGACGATGCAGACGCCCGGCCAGAGCAGCATGTCGCGGCCGAGCGTGCGCGCCAGATAGCCGCCGAGATGCTTGTCGGGGCCGAAGATGATCTTCTGATCGAGGGGGATCTGCTTGAGGATCGTCTCGGCGGACGAGGAGGTGACGATGATGTCGGAGAGCGCCTTCACCTCGGCCGAGCTGTTGATGTAGGTCAAGGCGATATGGTCGGGATGGGCGTCGCGGAACGCCTTGAACTGGTCCGGCGGGCAGCTGTCCTCGAGGCTGCAGCCGGCATTCATGTCGGGGAGGACGACGATCTTGTCCGGCGACAGGATTTTCGCCGTCTCGGCCATGAAGCGGACGCCGCAAAAGGCGATCACGTCGGCGTCTGTCGCCTGCGCCTTGCGGGAGAGATCGAGGCTGTCGCCGACGAAATCGGCGAGATCCTGGATATCGGGCGTCTGGTAATAATGGGCGAGGATGACCGCATTGCGCTCCTTGCGCAGCCGGTCCAGCTCGGTGCGAAGGTCGAGCCCTTTGAGGGTCGCATTGGGTGCGTTCATTTGCTCCGGTCTCCCAGCGGCCGCCCTCCTTAGAAGCAGCCGCCGCCTTCGCGTCAATTCCCGCCGCCCTTTGGGCCGGGCGGAAACGCGCATCGTTTCAAGGGCCGTGCATCGCGTGCGAGCTGCGCCGGATGGGTTGGAAATGGAGGTTCCCGGACCCAAAATCAAGGCGCCAGGTGGCGCCATCGCCAGCCGGCTGTCGAGGAGCGTTCGTCCTGCTCCCCGGCGGCGGAGGGCCGGCAAGCCCGCCTTGCTCGTCGTCAGGCACGGGCGCATAGTCCGGACGCCCGCGAGGCCTTGGGCGGTTGCAGCGAGAGGAGGCGGAGCATGGGCAACTATATCGTGCGCAGGGGAGACACGCTTTCAGGCATCGGCCGCGAGCACGGCGTGGCGTGGCAGGAACTGGCGAAGCTGAACCGGCTGGGCGAGCCCTATCTGTTGCAGCCGGGACAGGTCCTGGACATTCCGGACGCCGAGCAGCCGGCTCCGGCGGCGGCGACGCGCACGAACGAGGCCGTCCACGTGATAGGCGCGGGCGAGACGCTGGGTGAGATCGCGCGTCGCTACGGGGTCAGCGTGGATTCGCTGGTCGAGGCCAATGGGATAGCCGATCGGAACCTTGTTCCGGCGGGCCTCACGGTGAAGATTCCGGGCGCCGCGCCCCAGGCGTCGCCGGCGCCGGGAAAGATCGCGGCTTCTGTCCCGGCGAGCGAGGATTGGGCGGCGTTGATTGCCGCCCATGGCGATGCGGAGGCGAAGTCGGACTTCGCCGCGGGCCGTCGCGTGGTCATCGCTCTGCGCCACCCCACCAGGACCGACGCGAACAGCGGACGCGGCCGCTACGACGACGAGATGATCGTCGTATGCCGCGAGGGCGGGAAGCTGAAGGTCAGCAGGTTTCTGGGCAATACGGAGCCTTCGCGGCAATATGGTCCAGAGGCGGCTCCCAAGAAGCGGATGGGCCGCAACGTCGGCGGCGATGCGCGAATCGATCAGGGGCGGCTCATGGAGGGATGCTACCGTTATATCCAGGACGGCATGAAATATGGCGAGCCCTGCTTCAGGTCGCGCGACGTTCAGCCGGCGGAACGCGACACCAACCAGGACAAGACGTTCACGGCCGCGGATCCAAACCGCATCGATCCCCGAGGGGCGGGCAAGACGATGCTCGTCCACAGGGGCGCCGAGGACAATACCTGGTCGGCCGGCTGCCAGACGCTCCCCAGATCGCGCTACAAGGGCTTCATCAAGGCGCTGAACAGGCAGAGCGCGTTCAGCTACATCCTGCGGAACCTGCCCGGCTGATCTAGGAGCCGCCCGCCTGCCTGTCCCGGACGGCTTCGTCGACGCGGCGCGGCCGATCGAGGAAATAGGCTTCCTCGCGCCCCGCCGGATCCAGAAACCGCACCGCCACGCTGGCGTCAATCCCGGCGGCGCGAAGCGGCATGGCGAAGCTCCTCGCCACCGCGCGCATCGCCGCGTTGCGCGCCAGGCTCGTCGGCGTCCGTTCACGCGCCTGGCGCATCAGTTCATCCTGGGCGCTCCGGGAGTTGGCCTGATCGAGCGTCCGTTCGGCATCGGTGAGCGCCATGACGATGCCGCCCTCCCGATATTCCTGAACATGATTGAGGTCGAGCTCAGGACCGGCAATTTCAAGGGGCGGCATGGTGACGGTCAGCGTGCGGGTCGCCGGATCCCAGGCGAGGTCGCGCCGGCGCAGGCGGGCGAGATCGACGCCGTAGCGGACGCTGCCGGGCAGGATCAAGGTCTTGCGCGCGGTGAGGCCGAGCCGGGTCTCGCTGGCGCTCACCACCGCGACGAAGCGGCCGGTGAAGGGCGTCAGCCGGCCCTCGTCGCGGAGTGACAGCAAGGCGCGGTGGGCGACCGCCTCGGGATCGGGACCCGTCGCCGTCGCCGCCGGCCGGACCAGCAGGCCGATCCCCGCGCCGACCAGCAGGGCCAGCAGGAGCGGGACGAGGACGATGAGCTTCTTCACGCGCCCAGCATCCATATCCCGTCCTCGGCGTGGACGCGGCGGCGGCCCTTCAGATCGATGAGATGGGCGAGCACCGAGCGGCCGGCGGCGGGGAAGAGGCGGGGATCGATGTCGACATAGATGTTCTCGACCATCATCGGGATCCGCCCCTCGCCTTCCCCGAGCAGCTTGAGAATCTGCTCCTCGCGCAGGCGGCGATGCTCGATCAGCGCGCGGACATGGGCCTGAGGATCGTCGACCGCGGGCCCGTGGGCGGGAAAGTAAAGGCGGTCGTCGCGGCCGAGCAGCAGCTCGAGGCTGCGCATGTACAGGGCCATGTCGCCGTCGGGCGGCGACACCACGGTCGTCGACCAGCCCATGACGTGATCGCCGGTGAACAGCGCCCCGCCGCCCTCGAGCGCGAAGCAGAGGTGGTTGGAGGTGTGGCCGGGCGTCGCCACCGCGCGCAGGCTCCAATCCTCCCCCGCGACCGTCTCGCCATCGGCCAGCACGCGGTCGGGGCGATAGTCGAAATCGAAAGCGGCGTCGCTTCGCGGGCCGTCATCCTCGAGCGCGAGCGGAGCGCAGCCGACGATCGGAGCGCCGGCCGCCGCGGCCAATGGGCGGCTCGCGGGGCTGTGGTCGCGATGGGTGTGGGTGCAGAGGATGGCGTCGATCTTCTCGCCCGCCGTGGCGGCGAGGATGGCGTCGACATGTTCGGGCAGATCGGGACCGGGATCGATCACCGCCACCGCGCCGGTACCGACGATATAGGTCTGGGTGCCGGTATAGGTGAACGGCGAGGGGTTCGGCGCCAGCAGCCGCCGGACAAGCGGATGGACCTGCTCCACTTCCATCCCCGCCATGTGGCATTGGCGGGGGTGGAAGGGAAGGTTTCCTTACTGCCCCCTGAGGCGCGCGATCTCGCGGTCGAGGGCGGCGGTGACTCGGGCCTTCTGCTCCGCGCTCAGCTCGTCGTCATTGGCGAGGCGGTCGCGGACCCGCGCGAGCCGCTCGGCGCGCTGGGCGGGGGTCGCCGCGCCGCGGCTGCACAGGACGATGCGGGTGCGGTCATGGTCGCCGCCCTCGTTGACCTCGTCGGCCTGGCCGCCCTGGCAGTCGGGAATGACGATTTCGGCGCCGTGGCCGCCGTCGCGATGGAGCTCGAAACGGCGTAGATGGTCGGCGTGGTCGCCATGGCCGTCGCCGCGGTGGCTCATCACGATCACGCGCCGGCTGTGCTCGCGATGCTCGGCATGGTCGCGATGCTCGGCGGCGCCGGGCCCGTCATGGTCGGTGCGGATGATCACGCGATGCTCCTCGCGGCGCTCCTCGCGCGGCTGCGCCTGGTCCTGCTTCGGCGCATCCGGCTGGGCGAAGCCGGGGGCGCCGACGGCGAGGCTCAGCCCGGCGAGGGTCAGGACGATGGCGGCGCCGCCGAGCATCCGGGCGCGGCTGCGGCGATGGTGCTTCATCATTTTCAGTCTCCGTTTCAGTTGATCGGCATGGTTCAACGGGCAGGCGGCGATCAGGCCGGGCCGGCTCGCGGACTTGACCAGGGCGCGGGCATAATCGTGGCGCGCCGCGGCGGACGCGGCGGCGGCGACGGCGGCGTCGCAGGCCAGCTCCTGATCGGCCCGGAAGGCGCGGAAAGCGAGCCAGGCGATCGGGTTGAACCAGTTGAGGGCCAGGATGAGGAGCCCGGCTAGGTTCCACCAGATGTCGCCGCGCCGGTGGTGGACCGCCTCATGGTCGAGCGCGAGCCGACGCTCCTCCCCCGAGTAGCGGATGCCGAAATCGGCGGGAACGACGATGCGGCGATCGAGGAAGCCGAGCGCGACCGGCCCGACCGCGGCCGCGCTCTCCCACACGGGAAGGCCGCGATGGGCGCCGAGGCTGCGCGCCGAGCGGCCCAGCGCGCCGGCGAAGCGGCGGTAGGCGAGCCACTGCCAGCCGAGCAGGACGACCGCGCCCAGCGCCCAGATCGCGAGCAGCAGCGGCAGCCACGAAGCGGGTCCGGCCGCGGGCGGCAGCGGGGCGGCCGCGTCGCCGGCCCAGACCACCAAAGTCTCGACCGGCAGCGGCGCGGCAATATCGGGCGCGAGCGAGGGCAGCGGCGGCATGACGAGGCGCAGCGCCGGCAGCAGCCAGAGCGCGTAAGCGGAGCCGGCGCCGAACGCCCGCGCGACCGGCCGCCGCAGCGCCAGCACGACCAGCATGAAGAGGCTCGCCCAGGCCATGTTGGCGACCAGCCAGGAGATCATTGCTTCAGCGCCTTCAGGAGCGCCTCGATCTCGGCGATGTCGGCCTCGGTCAGCCGATCGCGCTCGGCGAGATGGGCGACGAGCGGCGTCACCCGGCCGCCGAACAGACGATCGAGCAGGCGGGAGGATTCCTGCGCGACATAATCGGCGCGGGCGACGGCGGGGCGATAGAGATAGCGCCGCCCCTCCTCCCGATGGGCGAGCACGCCCTTCGCGAGCAGGCGGCCGAGCATCGTCTTGACGGTCCGGATGCTCCAGCCGCGCGCCGCCGGCACGCGGGCCGCGACCTCGGCGGCGGTCAGCGGCGCCTCGTTCCAGAGCACCTCCATCACCGCATATTCGGCTTCGCCGATCCGCTCCACGCGCGCCCCTTTCCTTTGACTACAGAAGTAGTCACCGCGGCGCTGAACGGGAGATGAATGGCTGTCGGGCGGCTTTACAGATGGCGGAAAGGGTTAAAGCCCGTTCACCTTGAAAAGCACGGATTTCCGCGGTTTTCGCGCCCTGGCACGCGCCGTGAATGAGTAAGCGCGTCCACATGGTTCCACTCGGGGCGGGCCCTGGCGCACTTTTCCGGTCGCGCCGCCCGCCCCTTCATTTTGACCCGCCGGGCCATCCCGGCTGTCACGGGCTGCCCGGGAGCGGATGGTCCTTGTTCGCCTCGATGACCACGAACACGAGGATGCCGAGCGCGAGCACGCCGAGGATCCAGCCGCTGCGGCGCAGGAAATCGCTTTCGCCCTGCATCCCGGCGCCGGCGCGCTGGACCGCGGGGCTGTTGGCGAGGCTGAGCGCCCGCGCGCTCTGCGCGCTGGCGGCGCTGCTGCCGGCGACCAGCGACAGTGCGGCGAGCGCGACGATTTTCTTCGAGATCATGCTATCTCCCTTCAACGGTCGTCAGGCGCGGGCGACCTGCTTCTCCTCGATCAACCGCTGCAATTCGCCGGCCTCGAACATTTCCATCATGATGTCCGAGCCGCCGACGAACTCGCCCTTCACGTAGAGCTGCGGCACGGTCGGCCAGTCGGAATATTCCTTGATCCCCTGCCGGATCTCCGGATCCTGGAGGACGTCGACGGTCTCGAACCGGACCCCCAGATGATCGAGGATCGCCACCGCGCGGCTGGAAAAGCCGCATTGCGGAAACAGCGCCGTGCCCTTCATGAACAGGACGATGTCGTTATTCCTTACAAGCCGGTCGATGCGGTCGCTGACGTCGCTCATGATCTTTCAAATCCTTTTACTCGGGCGCCGCCGTGCTGAGCTTCAGCGCGTGCAGCTCGGTGCCCATCCGCCCGCCCAGCGCCTGATAGACGCGCTGGTGCTGGCGGACCAGCGGCAGGCCGCGAAAGCTCTCGGCGACGACCCGCGCCTGATAATGGTCGCCGTCGCCGGCGAGATCGACGATCTCGACCTTCGCGTCGGGAATGCCGGCGCGGATCAGCTCCTCGATCCGGTCCGCCGGCATGGGCATCAGCCCTGCGCCTCGATGAACTGGCGGCGCGCCTCGACGGTCTTGTGGTCGAGCGCCTGGCGGATCGCCGCCTCGTCGACGTCGAGGCCGGCCGAGGTGAGGTCGCCGAGCACCTTGCGGACGACGTCGTCGTCGCCGGCGCTCTCGAAATCGGAGCGGATCACGTCCTTGGCATAGGCTTCCGCCTCGGCCTCGGTCAGGCCCATCTTGCGGGCCGCCCACATGCCCAGCAGCCGGTTGCGGCGCGCGACGATCTTGAACTGCATCTCCTGATCGCGGGCGTACATCGTCTCGAAGGCCCTCTCGCGGTCGTCGAACTGGGTCATGGCCGTCCTTGCTGCTGAAATCCGTCCCCTTCAGATAGGCGGGCGGGGGAGCGGGCGCAACGCTGTCCGCTCGTCATTGCGAGGAGCGAAGCCTGCCAGAGTGCCCGATGTTGGCGGAAAGCGCCACCGAACGTCGCCGAAAGGGGGGCGCAAGGAGGCCGATCTGCTCCCGAACGGGTCGGACAGATGCGCGTCATGAGGGCTTATGCTCTTGAAGCTGAACGATAAACAAGAGCGGATGTTGGCAAAGGTGGCGCGCAGCGTCCTTTTCGCGTGGCGCCATCGGAAAAAGGCATTCGACGGTGAGAAAGAGCCGCTTGTGAACATAGCGGGAACATCTGCGGCCGTCAATGGCATCTACCCCATCGTCACGACGAGCTTGCCGACCGCCTGGCGGGCGGCCATGTGGGCGATCGCGTCGCCGCCCTGCGCGAGCGGCCAGGCGCGGCTGACCTTCGGCGCGATCTTCCCTTCCTCCCAGAGCCGGAACAAAGTGGCGATGTGGGCGGCATTGGCCTTGGGGTCGCGCGCGGCGAACGCGCCCCAGAAGACGCCGCGGACGTCGCAGCTCTTGAGGAGGGTGAGGTTGAGCGGCAGCCTGGGGATGCCGGCCGGGAAGCCGATCACGAGCAGCCGCCCCTCCCAGGCGATCGCGCGCAGCGCCGCCTCGGTATAGTCGCCGCCGACCGGATCGTAGACGAGGTCGGCGCCGTTCGGTCCGACCGCCTGCTTGAACAGCTGCGCCAGCGCTTTGGCGCCCTCCTTGTCGAACGGGCCGCGCGGATAGACGACGACCTCGTCGGCGCCCGCCGCCCGCGCCGCTTCGGCCTTGGGCTCGGACGACACCGCGGCGATCACGCGCGCGCCATAGGCCTTGCCGAGCTCGACCGCGGCGAGGCCGACGCCGCCGGCCGCGCCGAGCACCAGCAAGGTCTCGCCTTCCTCGAGCCGGCCGCGGTCGCGCAAAGCGTGGATGGTGGTCGCATAGGTGAGGATCAGCGCCGATCCCTCCTCGAAGCCGCGGCCCTCGGGCAGGGGCAAGGCCGTGGCCGCGGGCACCAGCACCTTTTCGGCGAGGCCGCCATGGCCGAGCATCGCGATCAGCCGGTCGCCGGGCTCCCAGCCGGCGACGCCCTCCCCGGCCAGCTCGACGACGCCGGCGATCTCGCCGCCGGGCGCGAACGGCCGCTCGGGCTTGAACTGATATTTGTCCTCGATGATCAGCACGTCGGGATAGTTGATCGCGCAGGCCTTGACCCGGACCAGCAGCTGGCCGGGGCCGGGCACCGGATCGTCGATCTCGGTGAGCCTCAGCGTCTCCGGGCCGCCGGGCGCGCTCGACAGCAGCGCCTTCACCGCGCCGACGCCGGAAAGGCGGGGAGCTTCGCCACGTCGGCGGGCTCGTGCTGGATGATCACATTGGCGTGGAGATTGCGGCCCAAGCGGTCGAACCGGTCCATCGAGGCGAGCGTCTCGGCCCGGCTGGTGTTGAACGGCGGCACGCCGCGACGGGCGACCTGCTCGGTGAAATGATAGATGTCGCCCGACAGCAGCACCGGCCCGGAGGCGAGCCGGACGAGCAGGCCGCGATGGCCGGGCGTGTGGCCGGGCAGGTTCAGCATGATCACCTTGCCGTCGCCGAACACGTCGTGATCGCCGCGCGCCTCGGTGACCTGGCCGCCGCCGGTCAGCCACGGCGCCAGCGGCTCCCGCTCGACCCCGGGATCGGTGCCACGCAGCGCCGCGATGTCGCCCGCGCCCATGATCAGCCGCGCGCGCGGGAAGCCCGCCGCCTGGCCGGTATGATCGAAATGATAATGGCTGATGCCGACGATCGAGACCTGCTCGGGCCGCACCCCGATCCGGCCGAGCTGGTCGACGATCGTCGCCCGCAAGGTGGCGCGGAGCTGCGGCGTCTCGATCGGATGGCCGACGACGCCGGCCGGAATGCCGGTGTCCCAGAGCATGTAGTCGGTGCCGTGGCGGATCAGGTAGCAGCTGCCGACGAGGTCCTTCGGCCCGGACGGATATTCGGACGTGTCCGAGAAGAAGGCGTTGAAATCGGTGAAGGTGAAATTGCCGCAATCGAGCCGCCACAGTTCGACGGGTGGCAGCGGCGTCGGCGCTTGAAGGCCGGTCAACAGGATCCAGCCGAGCGCGACTCCCAAGGCCCGTCTCAGCATCGCGCGTCTCCTCCTCGTTCCTTGGGTGAAACATAGGAGGGATCGTGGGCGAAGGGCAATTGCCGGCCGTCCGCCATCGCCCGCAGCACCGCGGCGAAATCGGTGCGGCAGCGAAAGCCGAGCCGCCGCTCGGCGCGCGAGGAATCGTAGACGCGCTCGATCCGCGCCGGCAGCGACCAGCCGCGCGCCGCATAGAGCGCCGGACCTTGCGGGAAATGACGGGCGACGAGGGCGGGCGCGTCGGCGATCAGCGCTTCGCGGTCCGCGCGGGCGAACGGCGTCGGCGCGGCGAGGATGAAGGTGTCGAAGCCGAGCTCGGGCGCCTTTTCCAGCGCCGCGACATGCGCGTCGGCGGCGTCCTCGACGGTGAGGCGCCGGCCGAGGAACTCGTTGGCCTTGCGATTCTCGCCGGAGAGGTCGCGGTGGGTATCGTCCTCCTCGGGGAAGAAGCGGCCGGTGCGCAGGATCAGGACGGCGAGGCCGGTCTCGTCGCGGGCGCGGCGGCAGAGGCGCTCGGCGGCGAGCTTGGTGACGCCGTAGACGTTGCGCGGGGCGGCCGGCGAATCCTCGGTCAGCCAGACCGCCCGGTCCTTCCGCCCGGAGCGAATCTCCTCGGAGATCATCAGCGAGGTCGTCGAGGTGAAGAGGAAGCGGTCGTTGCCGGCCGCTGCCGCGGCGGCGAGCAGGTGGCGGGTGCCCTCGACGTTGACCGCGTGGAAGGCGCTTTCGGGGTAGCGGGCGATGTCGGGCTTGTGCAGCGCGCCGGCATGGATCACCGCCTCGATGCCGCGCGAGGCGAACAGCCCGTCGACCAGCGCCTTGTCGGCGACCGAGCCGACGACGCCCGTGTCCGCCCCGGGCGCGACGTCGAGGCCGACGACCTCGTGTCCCTCCCCGCGCAGCCGCGGCGCGAGGAATCGGCCGAGCCAGCCGGACGAGCCGGTCAGCAGGATGCGCATCAGGCGGCGGCGGAGATCGGCGAGGCGAGCCGCTCCGCGGGGTCGGAGGCGTCCGCCCAGTCGGTGCGGCGCTTGAGCCAGGGATTGACGAACAGCACCGGCAGCTTGAGGAACATCAGCTCGGAATGGATCAGGCTGTCGATCGCGCGCTCCCACCATCGGGGATCGCGCCGCCCGTGCACCCTGAGCCAATTGTCGTAGGGCCCCCAATGGCTGGGCTCGTCCTTCTCGATCACCTTGAAGATCTTGATCAGCGTCTTCTCGTCCCTGACCAGCGGGTGCCTCAGGAGGATGTCGACCTGCTTCATGCCGCGCCGCTCGGTCAGCGAGATGACCCGGCAGAGCCGTTCGAACAGGCGATCGTCGGACATCATCTGCTCGGTGTCGAGGTCGTCGATGCGGCGGCCGAACATGATCTCGACGAAGCGATCGATATGGCCGCAGGTGCGGTCGATATTGAGCGGCATCCTGCCCTGCAGCTCGAACCAGCGCTTGAACATCACATAATGCTTGCGCTCGTCGGCCCGGTGCTTCTCGACCGCGGCGATGAAATCCTTGTCCTCGGGCGTGCGGCTGCGCACCGCCTCGAGAATCCGGTCGATGCTCGTATAGCCGCGATGCTCGTTATAGATGTAGATCGACCCCAGGAGGTCCAAATAGCGGCGGCGAAACCAGGCGAACATGCGCACAGATTCCGCGCCCGGAGGGCCATCGTCAAGGATTTTGACTGCCTCAGGCCACTTCATAGCGCGCCGTTGTCTTCGCCGCCACATCTTCGGCGGTGACATCGGGCGCCAGCTCGATCAGCCGGAACGGGCTCTTATGGTCGGGCCGGTGGAAGACGCAGAGATCGGTGACGATCATGTCGACGACGTTCTTGCCGGTCAGCGGCAGCGTGCATTGGGGGATGAACTTGGGGTCGCCGTTCTTCGACACGTGCTCCATCACGACGATGATCTTCTTGACCCCGGCGACGAGGTCCATCGCCCCGCCCATCCCCTTGATCATCTTGCCCGGGATCATCCAGTTGGCGATGTCGCCATTTTCCGCCACCTCCATCGCGCCCAGGACGGTGAGGTCGATATGGCCGCCGCGGATCATCGCGAAGCTGTCCGAGCTCGAGAAATAGGAGGAGGAGGGCAATTCGCTGATCGTCTGCTTGCCGGCGTTGATCAGATCCGGGTCGACCTCGTCCTCATAGGGGAAAGGCCCGATGCCGAGCATTCCGTTCTCGGACTGGAGGGTGACCTCCATCCCAGCCGGGATGTTGTTGGCGACCAGGGTCGGGATGCCGATGCCGAGATTGACGTAATAGCCGTCGCGCAGCTCCTGGGCGGCGCGCGCGGCCATCTGGTTGCGGTCCCAGGGCATCAGTCAGTTCCTCCGTCAGGGGCTACAAAGAAGGCGGCAGTCTTTGCGACGCAGTTCGCCGGAAGCGACTTCCTGCCCTTTCTAACCCAGCCCTCGGCTTCCATTTCCTCCGCGACGAACGTGCCGGCCCAGCTGGTCGTGTCGTGATATCCGTATTCACGGACGCCGATACGAAGCAGTGGATCGACTCCTGCAATGGGAGCTTCTCCTGCGGTCGCAGCATTCCGGGCGGCCCGCACGCCTTCAGGCGACCGGCATATGGCTTCGATTGCCTGGATCGTCGGATGATGCCGCGGAAGACCGCCGCCGATAGAATCCAGAAGCCGGTACTGAAATATTCGCTCGATGATCTCGTCGGCTTCGGGTGAATTCGTCGCGCGCGCGTTTGCATACAGCTTCTGGAGATCGTGGGTCGGCAACCCTCGCAGGCGCGCTTCCGTCCATTCCCTGGTCATACAGCCTCCATGCCGTCAGAGGGCGCGGAAGGACCCGCCTGGTTGCGGTCCCAGGGCATCAGCGATTTCCTTCCTGCGGGTCGGTCCAGCGCTTGCCGGGCGGAAAGACCTCGTCGAACGTGCCGCGGATGCTCGGCCCGTAGACGGGGTTGGACAGCATGAACCAGCCCTGGCCCCAGAGCGCCGAGAAAGGCGGCGCGGTCGCGTAGCGGCGGCGGTCGGGGACGGCGAGGGTGCGGGCGTTGAACAGATCGGAGAAATCGCCGAGCTGGTCGCCGGCCATGGCGATCACGCAATAACGGGCCGAGACGGCGGCCCGGCGCGGGTCCTTGGCCGAGCCCGGCGCGACGTCGCCCTGCAGCCAGAGGGTCTCGCGATGGACGGCGGGGCCGAGGCCGGCGCCCTCGATCGCCGCGCGGGTCTGCTCCGCATTGGCGGCCTGGCGGTTGGAGTTGAATATGACGGTGACGCCGTGGTTGCGGATCGACTGCAGCGCCTCGCGCGCGCCCGGCATCGCCGCCACCGCATCGACACCGGTCCGCTCCCAGCGGTTCCAGCGCTCCTGGTCATAGGTCTTGCCGCCCAGCGCCTCGTCATAGGAGTAGCCGAGATTCTGGAGCGCGGTTTCGTCGACGTCGAGCACCACCGCCAGCGGCCTTGAGCCGCACGGAATCATGCGAGGATTGTCGAGGGTCGCGTCGGCGGCAAGCACGACCGATTCCTCGGGCCGCGCTTCGGCGCGGGCGACGACATAATCGCGAAAGGCGTGATAGGCCTGGAGGCTGGACGCGCCGCCCTCCCCCGAGCCGTAGAGCCATTGCATGCCGGGCGGCACGCGCGGCGGCTCGGCAGCGGCCGCGGGCGGCGGCGCCTGCGCGGTCGCGCAGGCGGAGGCGGCCAGCGCGGCGAGGGCGAGCAGAATCCTCATGCCGTTTCCCTTTGCCGGGTCATTCGGAACTCGATCTTCTTGTCGTAGGGGGCGCCGAGGATCATCCGCTTGACGTAGATCGAGGGCAAATGGATGCAGTCCGGGTCGAGGCTGCCGATCGCGACGATCTCCTCGACCTCGGCGACGCAGATCTTCCCCGCGGTCGCCATCGGCTGGTTGAAGTTGCGCGCGGTCTTGCGGAAGACGAGGTTGCCGCTCTCGTCCGCCTTCCAGCCCTTGATGATCGCGAGGTCGGCGCGGATGCCGCGCTCGAGCACATATTCCTCGCCGTCGAACTCCTTCACCTCCTTGCCCTCGGCGACCTGGGTGCCGACGCCGGTCCTCGTGTAGAAGCCGGGAATGCCGGCGCCGCCGGCGCGGCAGCGCTCGGCCAAAGTCCCCTGCGGGCAGAATTCGACCTCGAGCTCGCCGGAAAGATATTGCCGCTCGAACTCCTTGTTCTCGCCGACATAGGAGGAGATCATCTTCCTCACCTGCCGCGTGCGCAGCAATTTGCCGAGCCCCTCATTGTCGATGCCGGCATTGTTGGAGGCGATGGTGAGGTCCTTGACGCCCGAGGCCTGGATCGCGTCGATCAGCCGCTCGGGGATGCCGCACAGGCCGAAGCCGCCGGCGCAGATCGTCATGCCGTCGAACAGGAGCCCGTCGAGCGCGGCGGCGGCGTCGGGATAGATTTTCTTCATCGGCCTATCGTCCTTCTTCCATCTCGAAGCCGATCCAATTGTCCTGGCGGCCACTGATCGGCGGCCGGCGCTCCGCCGCCCGGGCGAGGAACGCGGTCAGGCTCGGCGCCAGCACGCGGCGCTCGTCCTCGTCCCGGCCGATCAGGATGATTTGGCCATAGGCGCCGCCCGGCGGGGGCGAAAGATCGACCGCATAGGCGTTGCCCCCCGAGTCGGTGGCGAAGGGGAACCAGCCCGGCCGCCAATAATCGGCGTAGACAGGATCGCCGGCGCGCGCGGTGGTCCAATTGTAGGTAGCGGCAAAGTCCGCGCCGGCGTCGTCATAGACGGACTTCCAGCTGCGATATTCGATCATCGCCTGATCGAGGGAGGCGAAATGGTAGCCCCCGAACAGAGATGCCGTCGTCCCGCGCACCGCTTCGGGCGCCTGCTGGCCGTCGGCGAAACGGTAGAGGGCGCGAAGATCCCCAGGGAAGGCGAAACCGATTTCGGCCTCCGCCGCGGCAATCCGCGCCTCGCCGGCCGGAGGATTGAGTTGCGCGCGGACGTCGGCGCCGAGCGTCGCGAGATAAGCGAGCCAGGCGAGAAGAGCGGCTTCGAATGTCATCCCCCCGGCGATAGTCGGGCGGCGCGCTTTCGGTCAACCGGCGCGGCCGCTGCGCAATCCGGCGGCGGCGATTCCGGCTTCGGCGCAGGCTTCGTCGTCGGCGGGCGCCTCGCCGGAGACGCCGACCGCGCCGATCCGCTCGCGCCCGTCGGCCGAGAAGATCGGGACGCCGCCGGCGACGGTCACGACATGAGGCGCCGCGCCGAAGCCGGGCGTCTCGCGCGCGCTCTCGGCCATGCGCGCGGTCGAAAAGCCCCAGGCCGAAGCCGCCTCGGCCTTGGCCCGGGCGAAGGCCATGATGCCGTAGCCATTGCCGTCCATGCGCAGCGCGGCGACCGGATGGCCGCCGGCATCGAGCACGACGATCGCATGGCTTTGACCCCGCCCCGTCGCATGGCGGACGCAGCCGGCGACGATCGCCTGCGCCGCGGCCGCGTCGAGCCGTTGCGGCGGCTGGGCCGGCGCCGGGGCAGCGGCCAGGAGGACCGCCATCGGGATGAACGCGAGCGCGCGAGCCGGCATGATCCGCCTCCCTGTTCCAGCCCACCGGCCCGGGAATAGGGCCGCCGCCCGAGCGCGGTCAAGCAGGGGCGCCGCGCCCTTGACAAGCGTCCAGCCTGCACATACTTTGTATTCTAAAGTTGTTTGGAGAGAACAGATGAGCGACGCATCCGCCGACGATATCGCCTATGTCCGCCGGCTCGCCGAAAGCGGCGCCCGCGCGCCGCTGACCGGCGGCCGCTTCATGGCCTGGTGGGGGCTGTGCCTCACCATCGCCTATGTCGTCCACTCGCTCGCGCTCAATGGCACGATCGGCGACGGACAGTCCGTCTTCGGCGTCATCTGGCTGAGCTTCGTCACCGTCGCGCTCGCCGGCCAGTTCCTGCTCGCCCGGGCGATGCCGGCCAAGGCGGGCGCGGGATCGGCGGGCAACCGCGCCTCGCGGATCGTGTGGACCGCGGGCGCGCTGGCGATCGGCTCGATGGCGGTCGGCGCGGCGATCGCCGCCGAAACCGGCCAGGGCTACCAGACTTTCGACTGGATCGTCCCGGTCGCGTTCACCGCTTATGCCTGCGCCCTGATCGTCACCGGCTCGCTCGCCGGCGAGAAGATCGCCGTCGCCGCCGGGTTCGGCGCGGTGGTGATGGTCGGCCTGTTCACCAGCGTCATCCTCCATCCCGACCGCTATCTGCTCGCCGCCGCCGGCGTCGCCGCGACAGTGCTCCTCCCCGGCGTGCTGCTCATGCTGCGCGAGCCGAAGTCGGAGGCCTGAGCCTCATGGGCGAACCGAGCCCGTTCGATCACAATGCGATCGACGAGGTCATCCACGGCCGCATCCGATTGGGGGTCGTCGCCTATCTGTCGGCGGTCGATTCCGCTTTGTTCTCGGAGCTGCGCGACAAGGTCGGCGCCACCGACGGCAACCTCTCCGCGCACCTGCGCAAGCTCGAGGAGGCCGGCTACGTCGCGGTCGCCAAGAGCTTCGTCAACCGCAAGCCCCAGACCCGCCTTTCCCTGACCGCGGCGGGGCGGAAGGCCTGGGCGACGTGGCTCAGCCAGATGGAAGCGCTGCGCAACGCGGCCGGGAACTAGCACTTTCGTCATGCCAGCGAAGGCTGGCATCCATACGGAGCCAGCGTGGACCCCAGCTTTCGCCGGGGTGACGATGGGGAAATCAGCTGCGGAGCTTGGCGAGCACGCCCTGCAATTGCATCGCATTGCCCATGTCGCCCTCGACGCGGAGCTTGCCCTGCATGAAGGCGGTCATGCCGTCCAATTTGCCGTCGGCCATGTCCTGCCAGTCGGCCCAGGCGACCTTGATCGTGGTGTCGGCGTCGCCGTCGGCCTCGGTCACCGCGTTGCCGACGCCGTCCAGCATGACCACGCCCTCGTCGCCGAAATCGAGCTTGACGCGCTTGCCGGGCAGATAGGCATTGGCGGCGCCGAGGCGGCTGGCCATTTCGCTCTTGGTCATCTCTGTCTCCCTGGAGTCCGTCCTCCGCCCTCTACTTTCCGCGCGCCTCACGTCAAGCCGACACGCCTGTCAGTAAGGCCGATCTTCCCTCGGCGCGCCGACCCCGCTAGGCGGCGGGCATGGACGCGGCCGAAGCCATTCACGAGAAGTTCGTCGCCCGGGTCGGCGGGGGCAGGCTGCCGCGGCGCATTGCCGACGTGCAGCCGGACGCGGTCGGCCTCGGGCGCGAGACGATCGTCGAATTGTTCTACAGCCAGTGCGTCAGCCGGCAAATGGACCGCGTCTCGCGCCGGCTGCAGGCGCGCGGCGAGGGCTTCTACACGATCGGCAGCTCGGGCCATGAGAACAATGCCGCGGTCGCCGAGGCGCTGCGGCTCGACGACATGGCGTTCCTCCACTATCGTTCCAACGCCTTCCAGATCCACCGTTCCAAGCAGCTGCCCGGCCAGACGCCGTGCTGGGACATGCTGCTCTCCTTCGCCGCTTCGGCCGAAGACCCGATTTCGGGCGGCCGCCACAAGGTGATCGGATCGAAGCCGCTCAACATCCCGCCGCAGACAAGCACGATTGCGTCGCATTTGCCCAAGGCGGTGGGCGCGGCGTTCAGCATCGGCATCGCCAGGATGCTGAAGCTGGACGACACGCCGCTCGCCCCCGATTCGATCGTGCTCGCCAGCTTCGGCGACGCCTCGGCCAACCATTCGACCGCGCAGGGCGCGTTCAACTGCGCCCAGTGGGCCGCCTATCAGGGCACGCCGATGCCGCTCGTCTTCCTCTGCGAGGACAACGGCATCGGCATTTCGACGCGGACGCCGCGGGGCTGGATCGAAGCGGCGTTCAGGGATCGCCCGGCGCTCCACTATGTGCATTGCAGCGGCCTCGACCTGGTCGACGCCTATCGCGGCGCCGCCGAGGCGAGCGCCTATGCCCGCCGCGAGCGCCGGCCCGTCTTCCTCCACATGGATTGCGTGCGGCTCTACGGCCACGCCGGGTCCGACGTGCAGGCCACCTATCTGTCGAGGGCGCAGATCGAGGCGGACGAGGAGCGCGATCCGCTGCTCTACAGCGCCGCCCTGCTGGTCGAGCAGGACCTGCTTTCCGGCCGTCAGATCCTCGACATCTACAAGGAGACCGAGGCGATTCTGACCCGCGTCGCCGAGCAGGCGATCGGCCGGCCCAAGCTCACCACCAGCCGCGAGGTCATGGCGAGCATCGTGCCGCCGCCGCGCGGCCCGGCGCGCGCCAACCGGCCCTCGCCGGAGGACCGCCGGGCGCTGTTCGCGCGCGACGCCGGCATGATGGACAAGCCCCAGCACATGGCGCGGCTCCTGAGCTGGGCGCTCGCCGATCTGATGCTCGCCCATCCCGAGATCATCGTCGCCGGCGAGGATGTCGGGGCCAAGGGCGGCGTCTACAACGTCACCGCCAAGCTGCACGAGAGGTTCGGCCCGGCCCGGGTGATCAACACCCTGCTCGACGAGCAGTCGATCCTCGGGCTCGGCATCGGCGCCGCCCATAACGGCCTGCTCGCGATCACCGAGATCCAGTTCCTCGCCTACGTCCACAATGCCGAGGACCAGCTCCGCGGCGAGGCGGCGACCCTGAGCTTCTTCTCGCGCGGCCAATATGCCAATCCGATGATCGTCCGCGTCCCCGGCCTCGGCTACCAGAGGGGGTTCGGCGGCCATTTCCACAACGACAACAGCCTCGCCGTCTTCCGCGACATACCGGGCCTCATCCTCGCCTGCCCGAGCAGCGGCGCCGACGCCGTCGAAATGCTGCGCGAATGCGTCCGCCTCGCGCTCGAGGAGCAACGGGTGATCGTCTTCCTGGAACCGATCGCGCTCTACATGACCCGCGATCTCCACGCCGAGGGCGACGCCTTGTGGACCGCGACCTATGCCGCCCCGGGCGAAGCCAAGCCGATCCGCCTCGGCGAGCTCGGCCTCCAGGGCGACGGCACCGACCTCGCCATCGTCAGCTACGGCAACGGCCACTACCTCTCGCGCCAGGCCGAGCGGATCCTGCGCGAGAAGCACGGGCTCGACCTGAGGGTTATCGACCTGCGCTGGCTCGCGCCCTTGAACGAGGACGGGCTGATCGAGGCGACCAAAGGCTGCAGGCACGTCCTGATCGTCGACGAATGCCGGCGGACGGGGTCGCAGAGCGAGGCGCTGATGGCGCTGTTCGCCGAGCGCGCGCCGAAAACGCCGTGCGCGCGGATCGCGGCCGAGGACAGCTTCATCCCCCTCGGCCGCGCCGCGACGCTGACCCTGCCGAGCCGCGACGCGATCGTCGCGGCGGCGCTGGAGCTGGCCCGTGGCTGACAGGGAGGCGGCGCTCGTCATCTGCCCGGGGCGGGGAACCTACGGCAAGGCCGAGCTCGGCTATCTCAAGCGCTTTCACGGCGACCGGACGGACCTCATCGAAACCGCCGACCGCCTTCGCGCCGAGCGCGGCCGGCCGACCATAACGGAGCTCGACGGCGCCGCGCGCTACAGCCCCGCCCTGCACACGCGCGGCGACATCGCCTCGCCGCTCATCTTCACCGCCTCCTATGCCGATTTCCTCGCCATCGACCGGTCGCGCCACGAAATCGCGGCGATCACCGGCAATTCGATGGGCTGGTATACGAGCCTCGCCTGCGCCGGCGCGGTCAGCGCCGAGCACGGCTTTCAGATCGTCGACGCGATGGGCGAGAACAGCCAGGCCGGCGAGCCCGGCGGGCAGGTGCTGCTGACTTTGGTCGACGAGGAGTGGCGGCCGGTGCCGGGCCTGCGCGAGGAGGTGCTTGCCCTGGTCGACAGGATCGACGGGCTCTATCCGTCGATCGAGCTGGGCGGCATGCTGGTCGTCGCCGGCACCGAGGCCGGCCTTGCCGCCCTCCTCGCCGAGGCGCCGCCGACGCCGGCGCGCGAGCCGCTGCGCCTGGTCAATCACGGACCCTTTCACAGCCCGCTGATGCGGGGCTCCTCGGATCGCGCGATGGCGCTTCCTGCCGACTGGATCGCGGGCCCCGACCTGCCGATGATCGACGGGCGCGGCCATGTCTGGCGGCCGTTCGCGAGCGACGCCGGCGCGCTCCGCGACTATACCTTCACCACCCAGATCCTCGAGCCCTACGATTTCACCCGCGCGGTCCAGGTCGCGGTCCGGGAATATGCGCCCGACCGGATCATCCTGCTCGGCCCCGGCGACACGCTCGGCGGCGCCATCGCCCAGGCGCTGATCGCGATCGAATGGCGCGGCCTGCGCTCGAAGGCGGACTTTCAGGACATCCAATCGTCACCGGCGCCGGTCCTGCTGGCCATGGGCCGCGAGGACCAGCGGGCGCTGGTGACGAGCTAATCACCCTTTCCTCCCCACGATTTCGTGGGGAGGGGGACCATGCGAAGCATGGTGGAGGGGTAACTGGTTCGAGCTGCGCCAATACCCCTCCACCACCCTTCGGGTGGTCCCCCTCCCCGGCAAATGCCGGGGAGGAAATCAGACCTTGTTGCCGAGCGCGCCCTTGACGGCGCCCTTGACCTGCTGGAACTCGCCCTTCAGCGCCTGGCCGGCGCCTTCGTCGCGCGTGTCCGGATCGTCGCTCTGCTGCTTGGCCTTGCCGAGCGCTTCGTTGACATTGCCTTTGACCTTGTCGGCGAGCTCACCCATCGTACATCTCCTTGAAAAACAAGCTGGATGGGCAACGAAGCCGAGGCCGGGACGGTTCCGTAATCCGCGCCTGCGCGATAGAAAAGCGACCCCGATTGGCGAAAAATTAAGGCGCTTCGGAACAAGGGATCGAGGGGTCGTCGAGCGGAGGTCTTGCGATGCAGATGGGACGCGAGCAGCGGCGCAAGGTGTTGCTGCGCGCGCGCATGCGCGCCGACGGCGCTCCGACGGACGTCTGCGTCCGCGACGTCTCCTCGCGCGGCCTGCTCGTCCAGGCCGCCGCGCCGCCGCCGCGCGGCACCTATGTCGAGCTCGACTGCGCCGGCCAGCTGATCGTCGGCCGCATCATCTGGCGCAAGGACCGCCGCTTCGGCATCCAGAGCCGTGACCGGATCGACGTCCGCGCGCTCGCGGGCGGACCCGCGGCGGAAGCGCCGCCGCGGCCGCGCCCCCGGCCGGCCTTCGCGGCGGTGCGGGCCAAAGACGGCGGCAGCCGGATCCTCGCCGGCGCGATCGAATATGCGGTGATCGCCGCCTTCGCCGCGGCGCTGGTCGCCGCGGTCGGCCTCGCCGTCTTCGAAACCCTGTCGCGGCCGTTCGAGAACGTCGCCGCGCATCTCGGCGGCTAGGCTAGCCGCGCTCGCCGGCCCGGCGGATGCGCTGGGCGAGGACCCGGCGGTGATAGGCGCAGGGTGTCGCGCAGGGCCCGTCGTCGGCGGCCATCACCTCGGTGGCCTCGTCCTCGTCCTCCGGCTTCGCATTCTCGGCGAGGTTCTCGGGGGTGCGCACGCCGCGCTCGTAGAGCTGGATGCAGCGGTCCCTCACCGCGCGCGAGCAGGGCGGATAGCCGCCGCGCGCCTCGCGCATTCCGTCATGATCGGAATCCGGCGGGCTGGCGCTGACCAACCCGAGCCCGGCGACGGCGGCAAACAGGATGAGCTTCTTCATGTTCGGCCTCCTGCCCGGACCCATAGCCGATTTCGCCGCCACAGCCCAGCGCCACATATCCCCGTTTCGGACCACTAACCGCTTGACGACGCAGGCCTTCGCCGCAAGGTTCGCCGGCGGCCGCAACCGGACGGCTGAGTCGAGGAGAGAAAGAAGTGCCCGCACCCACCAAGCCGACAACCAAGCCGATCTATCCCCAATATGATCCGGGCCTTCCCGACCGGCTCGACGACCATGTCGGCGAGATCCTCTACGGCAAGCGCGTCTACGACCAGGCCGGCATCCTCGGCCAGCTCGTCACCGGCTTCGAGATCGATACCGGCCGCACCAACGTCATCCAATATGCCTTCGCCGACGCGCAGAACGCCACCGGCTTCTTCGCCCAGTGGGACGAAGGCGCCGGCTATTCGACCTTCACCGAGGCCCAGCGCCAGGCGGCGCGCGAGGCGATCGCCTATTGGGACGATCTGATCGCGCCCAGCTTCGTCGAGGTGAACGGCCAGGGCGGCGCCGACATCGTCTACGCCAACACCTCGACCGGCCCGGCCCAGGCCTGGGCCTATTACCCCAACGGCGAGGGCACGCCCTATTTCAAGCATATCGCCAGCGACGTCTGGATCGCCACTCCCGAGGTCAATAGCAGCAACGGCGAATTGTGGGACGGCGGCTACGGCCTCACCACCCTGGTCCACGAGACCGGCCACACGCTCGGCCTCAGCCATCCCGGCGACTATAATTTCGGCGATGACCTCGACGGCGACGGCGTTCCCGACCCGATCACCTTCCAGGGCGACGCCTTCTACGCGCAGGACACGCGCCAATATTCGATCATGTCCTATTTCGACTCGTTCGAGGCGGGCCAGAAGCAGAGCTTCATCGACTGGTCGGTGATGCGCGTCACCTACGCCTCGACCCCGATGGTCCACGACATATTGGCGATTCAGTCGATCTACGGCGCCGACATGACCACCCGCACCGGCAACACGACCTACGGCTTCCACGCCACCGCCGACGTCACCAACAGCGCGATGTCGTTCCTGCCGGGCGAACGGGCGGCGATCTTCACGATCTGGGACGCCGGCGGCAACGACACGCTCGACCTGTCCGGCTATGCGACGCCCTCGGTGATCGACCTGCGTCCCGGCAGCTACAGCAGCGCCGGCGGCGCCGACCACCAGCTGACCCTCGCCGAGATCAACGCCAACAACGCGGCCGCCGGCTTCGCCGACCGCTCGCAATTCCTCTACGACGTCTATTTCAACGGCGTCGACGGCGTGAACGGCGGCCAGAGCTGGATCGAGATCACCGGCGTCACCGACTTCCTGATGCACGACAATATCGGCATCGCCTATGGCGCGATCATCGAGAATGCGATCGGCGGGTCGGGCAACGACCGGATCAACGGCAATGCGGTCAACAACCGGCTGACCGGCGGCGCCGGCGCCGACACGTTCATCTTCCTCAACGACGGCTCGGTCGACACCATCACCGACTTCCGCACCGGGGTGGACAAGATCGACATCAGCGAATTGCACGTCAGCCGCAAGCAGGTGTTCGTCTCCGGCCACGACGTCCTCGTCGACGTCAAGGGCGGCCCGGACCTGCTCATCCACGTCCAGGGCGACATCGTCCAGATGAGCGATTTCATCTTCGGCTGAGCTTTCACAGGCCGAACGGCCACAGATCGTCCTCGCCGGGCGCCTCGGCGCCCGGCAGCGGCGTCACCGCGCGAGTTTCGTCGAACCAGATCCAGGCGTCGAACTGGCGGGGCAGGATCGCCTGCGAATAATGGCTCCAGCGCTCGGTCTCGGGGCGATAGATGACGCCGATGAAGCGCTCGAGCCGCGGCTCCATCAGGGGCTCGGCGATGGCGCCGCCGCGGCTCAGGTCGAGCAGGAAGCGATCGACGCCGCTATCGTGGCTGAGCCGCTCGTAGCTGCCCTCGAGCGACGGGCGAACCTGTTTGACCTCCATCGGCGCGTCCCAGTCGCTGGCGGCGGCGACCGTCCCCCGGTGCGTGCCGAAGCCGATCAGCCGCGCCGCCTCGCCGAACCTTTCCTTGACGAGCTGGCCGATGTTGAGCTCGTCGCGGACCTGGCCCATCTCGGTGTAGGCGGCGTTGCCGACATGGCTGTTATGGGCCCAGACCACGGCCCTGGCGCCCGCCCCCTTCGCCTCGAGCAGCTGGCAGAGCGTCTCGAACATATGGGTGTCGCGCAGGTTCCAGCTCTCCGCGGCGCCTTCGTACATGGCGCGGTAATAGGCCTCGGCATTCTTGACGAGGCGGGCGTTGGCGGCGGCGTCGAGCCATTCGTCGCCGTCCTCGGCGGTGTAGCGCATCCGCTTGGCGTGAAGCTCGCGCAGCATCGCGACCACCGGCGCCTCGCACAGGGCATAGCCCTCGCTGATCGCGATCCGCCCGTAGCGGGCGGGATCGCGGCTCCACGGCGCGAGGCAGGCATAGCGCTCGCGCGCCAGGCGCGCCGCCTCCGGATCGACGTCGTCGAGATAGTCGATCACGGCCCGCATCGAGCCCGAGAGATTGTAGAGGTCGAGGCCGTAGAAACCGGCCATCGCCTCGGGCGCGCGCCCCTCATTGTGGCCGCGCAGCCAGCCGACGAACGCCTCGACCTCGCGGTTGCGCCACATCCAGGCCGGGAAGCGCTGAAAGGCGGCTTCCTCGCCTTCGCGCCGCGGCCGGTGGCGGACGTAGCGGTCGATATGGGCGGCGTCGGGCCAGTCGGCCTCGACGGCGACGATAGTGAAGCCGTGCCGTTCGATCAGCCGACGCGTGATCGCGGCGCGGGCGCGATAGAATTCGGAGGTGCCGTGGCTGGCCTCGCCGAGCAGGACGACCCGCGCATCGCCGAACCGGTCGAAGGCGGCGGCAAAGGCGGGATCGTCGATCTCGGGCAGCGGCTCGGCGGCGTCGCGCAGCCGCGCCGCCAGCGGCGTGCTGCGCCGCCCGCTTTCGTCCCAGCCCTCGGCGCCGATCAGGGGCACGAAGCGGACCGCGCCGAGATCCGTGGTTTCGAAGCTCTCCTCGCCGCTTCGCTTCACCCTGACCAGGCTCTGCACCGCGCCCGGCTCCCCGATCGGCATGACCAGGGTGCCGCCGACCGCAAGCTGGCGCTTGAGCAGATCGGGGACGTGGCTGCCGCTCGCCGCGGCGAGGATCGCGTCGAACGGCGCCTCGCCGGGCAGGCCGCCGGAGCCGTCGCCATGGACGATGCGGACATTGTCGTAGCCGAGCCGCTCCATCCGCTCCGCAGCCAGCGCGGCGAGCTCGCCATGGCGCTCGATCGCGATCACCTCGCCGGCGATCCGGCCGATCACCGCCGCCGCATAGCCGGAGCCGGCGCCGATCTCGAGCACCCTGTCGCCGGGCTCGACCTCGGCCGCCTCGATCATCAAAGCGACGATATAGGGCTGCGAAATGGTCTGGTCCGCCTCGATCGGCAGCGGCGAATCCTCATAAGCGTGGGCGGCGAGATGCGCGGGCACGAATGCCTCGCGCGGCACTTCGCGCATCGCCTGGAGGAGGCGCGGGCCGCGGATGCCGCGGCCTTCGATCTGGCGGCGGACCATCTCCTCGCGCCGGGCGGCGAAGTCTGCCATGTGACGGTAAATGGATGAGGAAGGACGGGCGTTCCAGTGAAAGAATCGGAGCGGATCGTCGGGCTCTACGAGGAGCATGCGGCGGCCTGGGACCGGGAGCGCGGCCGCGACCTGCATGAAGCGGCCTGGCTCGCGCGGTTCGCGGGGCTGGTCCCCGCCGGCGGCCGCGTGCTCGACCTCGGCTGCGGCATGGGCGAGCCGATCGCGCGCTGGCTGATCGAACGCGGCTATCGCGTGACCGGCGTCGATTCATCGCCTTCGCTGGTCGCGATGGCGCGGGCGCGCTTCCCGCAAGAGGAATGGATCGTCGGCGACATGCGCGGGCTCGATCTCGGCCGCCGCTTCGACGGGCTGATCGCCTGGCACAGCTTCTTTCACCTGTCGGGCGCGGACCAGCGGCCGATGTTCGCCCGCTTCGGCGCCCATGCCGCGCCCGGCGCGCCGCTGATGTTCACCAGCGGCACCGAACGGAGCGAGGCGATCGGGCGATGGCAGGGCGAGCCGCTCTATCACGGCAGCCTCGATGCGGAAGACTATGAGGCCTTGCTCGCGGCGAGCGGCTTCGCGGTGGTCGAGCACCGCCGGCGCGACCCCGGTTGCGGCGACGCCACGATCTGGCTCGCGCTCAGGTCTTGAGCGCCTGGCGGGTCTCGCGCAGCGACACGAGCTCCCATGTCGCGACCAGCACCAGGGTCGCCGTCGCGCCGAGCGACAAAGCGAGCGGCGTCAGGCCCGTGGCGAACGGCGCCGCCGCGGCGAGCAGGCCGAGCCCGATCATGTGCGAAAGCGGATAATATTCGGCGCTGGTCCGCTTGAAGATGAGATTGCCGAACAGATAGAGCGCCGGCCCGCCGAGCAGGGCCGCGGCCGCGGCCGGCGTGGCGGCGCCGCCCGGCTGCGTCACCGCGATCGAATCCGAGGCCGCCGTGACGATGATCCCGGCGACGATCGGGATGTGGAAATAGGTGTAGGCGAGGCGCGCCATCCGCCCCGGATCCTTGTCCTGCTGCAGCGCTTCGGCGGCGCGCTGGGCGCCGATGTCGAAATAGAGCCACCACATCGCGATCGTGCCGACGAAGGCGCTGGCGAAGGCGGCGACGGCCGGCGCGGCCCAGTCGGTCTGGCCGAAGGCGGCGCCCGTCACCAGGATCGATTCGCCGAGCGCGATGATGATGAACAGGCCGCAGCGCTCCGAGAAATGATGGCCCTCGACGTCCCAGGTCCGGGTCTCGCTGCGGCCGAGCCCCGGCGTGCGGAAGGCGACGACCGGTCCGGTCGAGACGATCAGCAGCGCCACGCCCCAGAGCGCCATCCGGGTCGCGACGTCGGCGCTGAGCGCGCCCGCGATCCAGAACGGCGCCTCGGCGAGCGACCAGCAGAAGATCCGGACGAAGTTGAGGAAGTTGTCGCGGTTGTGGCGGACGAGCGCGAGCAGCATGAAGCCGTGCCGGCCGAGCTGGATGCCGAGATAGGCGAGCGCGAATTGCGGGGCGCGGTCGCCGAACGCCTGCGGCAGGCTGATCGTCATCACCATCGCCGCGCCCATCAGCGCGAACAGGAGGAAGCGCACCGGCATGTGGCGCACGTCGAGCCAGTTGGTGACCCAGGCCGTGTCCACCCACACCCACCAGATGGCGAGGAACAGCATTCCGGCCTGGGCGAAGCCGAGCGGATCGGGGTGGAGGATGATCGTGTGCGAGACCTGGGTGACCGCGAACACGAAGACGAGATCGAAGAAGAGCTCGATGAAGCCGACCCGCTCCTCGCTGTGCGAATCCCGGCTGCGGAGGAGGTTGCGTTTCATCGGCGGAATGATTGCTGGCGAGCGCTGAAAAGGAAAGGGCCGCGGCCGATGGTGCCGGCCGCGGCCCTTCAGCTTCGGGGACACATACTATGTGTCCCCGTATCTCCTAGCGATCCTGATCGCCGCCCAGACCCTTCTCGCCCCTGATCTGGTTGTCGCCCTGCTGGTCTTCGGTCTCGAGCTCCTCGCCCTTCTGGCCGAATTCCTGCTGGCCCTGCTGGCCCTGCTCCTTGTCGAACTGGCCGAAAGCGGGCTTGCCGCCCTGCTCGCCGGTCTGATCCTGCTGGCCTTGATCTTTCTTGAACTCGTCCATGAGGACTTCCTCCACGACTGGAAGCGTCGGCGGCACAACGCCGCCGCTCGCCCGGGGATATAACAAAGATCGGTGACTCGCGGTTCCTGCGGCTCGGCTCTCAAATCAGTCCGGCGAGCGGGCTCGAAGGGTCGGCGTAGCGGCGCTGGCCCATCCGGCCGGCCAGATAGGCGAGCCGGCCGCTTTCGACCGCGAGCTTCATCGCCCGCGCCATCGTCACCGGATCCTTCGCCTCGGCGATGGCGGTGTTCATGAGGACGCCGTCGCAGCCCAGCTCCATCGCCACGCTCGCGTCCGAGGCGGTGCCGACGCCGGCGTCGACCAGCACCGGCACCTTCGCGCCCTCGACGATCAGCCGGATCGTGACCCTGTTCTGGATGCCCAGCCCCGAGCCGATCGGCGCCCCCAGCGGCATGATCGCGACCGCGCCCGCTTCCTCGAGCTGCTTCGCCGCGATCGGATCGTCGACGCAATAGACCATCGGCTTGAACCCCTCCCCGACCAGGGTCTCGGTCGCCCTGAGCGTCTCGCGCATGTCGGGATAGAGGGTCTTGGCCTCGCCGAGCACTTCCAGCTTGACCAGCTCCCAGCCGCCCGCCTCGCGCGCCAGCCTCAGGGTGCGGATCGCTTCCTCGGCGGTGAAGCAGCCGGCGGTGTTGGGCAAATAGGTGATCTTGTTCGGATCGATGAAGTCGGTCAGCATGGGCTGGCCGGGATCGGCGATGTTGACCCGCCGGACCGCGACGGTGACGATCTCGGCCCCCGACGCCGCGACCGCCGCCGCATTTTCCTCGAAGCTCTTATATTTGCCGGTGCCGACGATCAGCCGCGAGGTGAAGGTCCGGCCGGCGACGGTCCAGGTGTCGGCCATGCTCAGCCGCCCCCGACGAAGGTGACGATCTCGTAATCGTCGCCGTCCTCGACCCTGACCTCGGCGAGCGTCGAGCGCGGCACGATCTCGAGATTGCGCTCGACCGCGACCCTGGTCGGCTCGAGCCCCAGCTCGAGCGCGAGCTCGGCGACGCTGATCCCGGCGACGACGCGGCGGTGGCCGCCATTGACCCGGATCGAGATCGTGCCGTCGTGGACCATGAACCCTGCTGCCTTTGCGCTTGCCGGTCGGGCGTCATATAGGGGCGCGCGATGGCGACGCCACCTCTGATCTACGTCCTCAACGGCCCCAATCTCAACCTGCTCGGGACGCGCGAGCCCGAGATTTACGGGTCCGAGACGCTCGACGACATCGCCGGACGGCTGGAGGATCGCGCCCGCGCGCTCGGCGTCCGCGTCGACATGCGCCAGTCCAACCATGAGGGCCATCTGATCGACTGGCTGCACGAGGCGCAGGCAAAGGGGGCGAAAGCGGTGCTGCTCAATGCCGGCGGCTTCAGCCACAGCTCGGTGGCGCTGCACGACGCGATCAAGGCGATCGCGGTGCCGGTGATCGAGGTCCATCTCTCCAATCCGCAGGCGCGCGAGACATTCCGCCGGCGCTCCCTGATCGCGGCCGCGGCGGCAGGAACGGTCGCCGGTTTCGGCGCGCTCGGCTACGAGCTTGCTCTGGACGCGGCGGCCCGTCTCTGACAGGGAAACCCCGTTCAAAGGGGTTTCCCCTCGGGCAACGGAAGAAGGGGTTCCGATGAGCGACAAGGACAAGACCGACGAGCCGATGCGGGTCGATACCGACCTCGTCCGGCGGCTCGCCGAGATGCTCGACGAGAACGAGCTCAGCGAGATCGAGGTCGAGGACAATGGCCGCCGCATCGTCGTCAAGCGCAAGCTCGGCGCGCCGGCCCCGGCCCCGGCGGCGGCACCGCCGCCCCCGCCGGCCCCCGCCCCCGCCCCGGCCGCGCCGCCCGCGCCCGCCGCCGAGCCCAGCCCCGAGGATCATCCCGGCGCGGTCAAATCGCCGATGGTCGGCACCGTCTTCCTCGCCGGCGAGCCCGGCGCGGCGCCGTTCGTCACGGTCGGCGCCCGCGTCGACGAGGGCGACACGTTGCTGATCATCGAGGCGATGAAGGTGATGAACCCGATCGGCGCCCCGCGCGCCGGCGTGATCAAGCAGATTCTGGTCCAGGACGCCCAGCCGGTGGAGTACGAGCAGCCGCTGGCGATCATCGAATGATGCGCGTCTGCCCCGTCATCCCGGCGGATGCCGGGATCTCATCGACAGTTCGCACGAACGGGAATGCAGCGCGTTTTCGGCCTGAGGCCCCGGCCTTCGCCGGGGCGACGAGGTAGGGATGGCGATCGAGAAGGTCCTCATCGCCAATCGCGGCGAGATCGCGCTCAGAATCCACCGCGCCTGCCACGAAATGGGGATCAAGACGGTCGCCGTCCATTCGACCGCCGACACCGAGGCGATGCACGTCCGCCTCGCCGACGAGGCGATCTGCATCGGGCCCCCGCCCGCGGCGGATTCCTATCTCAACATCCCGGCGATCATCTCGGCGGCCGAGATCAGCCACGCCGACGCGATCCACCCGGGCTACGGTTTCCTCAGCGAGAATGCCCAGTTCGCCGAGATCGTCGAGACCCATGGCATCATCTGGATCGGCCCGAAGCCCGAGCATATCCGGACGATGGGCGACAAGATCGAGGCCAAGGCGACCGCGGCGCGCCTGGGGCTGCCGCTGGTGCCGGGCTCGGCCGGGCCGGTGGAGAGCTTCGCCGAGGCGAAGAAGGTGGCCGCGCAGACCGGCTATCCGCTGATCGTCAAGGCCGCATCGGGCGGAGGCGGCCGCGGCATGAAGGTGGTCGCGTCCGAGGACCGGCTCGAGGCCCAGATCAGCCAGGCCCGCTCCGAGGCGAAGGCCGCCTTCGGCGACGACACCGTCTATATCGAGAAATATCTCGGCGACCCGCGCCACATCGAGTTCCAGATCTTCGGCGACGGCAAGGGCAATGCCATCCATCTCGGCGAGCGCGACTGCTCGCTCCAGCGGCGCCACCAGAAGGTGCTCGAGGAAGCCCCCTCCCCGGTCGTCACCCCCGAGGAGCGCGAGCGGATGGGCGCGATCGTCGCCAGGGCGATGGCCGACATGGGCTATCGCGGCGCCGGCACGATCGAGTTCCTCTGGGAGCAAGGCGAGTTCTACTTCATCGAGATGAACACGCGCCTCCAGGTCGAGCATCCGGTCACCGAGGCGATCACCGGCCTCGACCTCGTCCGCGAGCAGATCCGCATCGCCGACGGCCACCCGCTCACCTTGCGCCAGCAGGACGTCCACATCCGCGGCCACGCGATCGAATGCCGGATCAACGCCGAGGACCCCAAGACCTTCGCCCCCTCGCCCGGCCTGGTGAAGCAATATCACGCGCCCGGGGGGATGAACGTGCGCGTCGATAGCGGCCTCTACGCGGGCTATCGGGTGCCGCCTTATTACGATTCCATGATCGCCAAGCTGATCGTCTACGGCACCACCCGGGCGGGCGCGATGCGCCGCCTCCGCCGCGCGCTCGAGGAGTTCGTGATCGAGGGGATGAAGACGACCATCCCCCTGCACCAGGCGCTGCTCGACGAGCCCGACTTCCAGGCCGGCGACTATACGATCAAGTGGCTGGAGGAATGGCTGGCGCGGGAAGGCCAGTGAAGCGCCGGGCGACAATGTCCAACCCCCGGCCCGCGGCGGGCCGGCGCATCGAGGTGCCGGTCGCCGATACGATCACTCCTTGAGCCGAAGCGCCTCGCGCAGCGCCTGGATATGCGGGCTCAGACTGGGCGGCTCGAAATTCGTCCAATATTTGGTGTGCGAGAAGAACGGGCGATGGTCCCCGGCGATCGGCTCGCCCGCGGCATCGAGCGCGGGCATCACCGCGACATCACGGATACCGTGCAGCACCGTCTCGCCGTCTTTCTCGAGGCCGAAGGCATCGGCCAGCTTGCCCGAAATGATGTCGCCCCACAGGATCCACTCGTGCGCCGAATAGAGGTTGGTCCAGCGGGTGTAGGCGAACGCGGCGCCATGATGCGGCAGCCGCGGCGCCGCCGGGTCGTTGCTCTGGCCGAGCCGGGAAAGGGGGCCGCGATACGTGAAATGATGGGTCTTGGTGGTGCCGTCATATTCCAGCGTCGGCGGACAGCTCGGCAGGATGCGCTGCCGCTTGGCGTCGCTGAGCCGGGCGCGGTCGCGCACCATCAGGAACTCGGCATGGGTGAGCGGCGATCCCAGCGTCACGAAGTCGCTGACGATCCACGGATTGCCGGTGGCGTTCAGCTCCGCGCGCGCCGCCGCCTGCGCCTCCCGGAAGGTGCCGATCCATTGCCGCAGCGAAGCGCCTTGCGGCGGATTCCGGAGCCCCTCGCGAATCATCCCTTCCAGCGCGACCCGGGCATCCTGCGGAAACGGGCTGATGGTCTTGTCGACAATCGTGTTCACGCGCGCGAAGGCATGGGTCAGGATGTCGTAGGCGACGATCGTCCCCAGCGAATGCGCGACAATGACGATCCGGTCATAGTCGCGATCCGCCTCCGCCGCGAGCGTGCCGTCGGGCTGGATGCCGATCAGGGTCTCGAGCAGCGCGACGCCATTCTCCCGAATCTCCTGGCGGCGGGCGACATTGGGCGGCTTCGCCTTCACGTAGCGGGCGACGTCGCCGAAATAGCCGACCAGGAAGCCGATCAGCCAGCCGAGCGCCGCCGTGCCGAGCGCCACCGCGATCGCCCCCGGCCAGGAGCCCTGCACGCCGGCAGTCGTCGGACGCAGCGTGAGCAGGAAGACGATGCCGCCGCCGATCGCGATCAGCCAGAGGAGGAACCAGACCGGCAGCACCCCGAGCGGGACGTCGCGCCGCGGATCGCGCAGCATCAGCTCGAAGATCCAGGCACGGACCTGCGCCCAATTCGTGTCGACGATCAGGTGCGCCCAATAATATTCGTAAAAGTCGGTGCGCCTGCCATTCTTGTCCGACTCGGTGGTGATTACCCGCAGCTCGAAGCTCCGGTTGCGGCGATCGGGCCGGCTCCAGGACGCGTTTCTCGACCGCGGCTTGATGCCGGTATCGGGATCGGGCTTGTTCGTGCGATCGACCAGGTCGGGATCGGTGGTCCACACCGAATCGACGAACGACGTCAGCGTCTCCATGGGAATTTGCTCGCCCATGCCGTGGATGACGACGACGGCCTGCTTTTTCATGACTCGCACCTTGCGCTCCGACAATGCTCGCATAGAAGCGTGCCGGCGCCAACTGCCGAATTATCTGCCGATCTTGAGTCGGGCATTTGCCAGGCCTAGACGCACGACTCGTTCCGCGGAGGCCATCGTGACCAAATCCTTCCAGTTCTCGCTCGCGCCGGAGAAGCTGTGGCAGGCGATCAATCCCTGGTCGTTCTACAATCAGGGGGCGCAATTGGGCTTCCTCAACATCAACCTCGGCCAGACCGCGCACCCCGAGATCGAGCAGAAGGTGCTGGAGGAGGTCGGCAGCTACGGCAAGCAGCTCGGCCGGATCGGCGACGCGCTCGAAGTGCTGATCGACCATGCCGCGCTCAAGGGCCTCAGCCGCGAGGAGGCCGACGCGCTGAATATCCTCAAGGGCCAGCTCGCGGAGATCCGCAAGGTCAAGCAGAGCGCAAAGGCAGGCAGGGCAGAATGAAGGCGACCATCTATCACAATCCGATGTGCGGAACCTCGCGCAAGACGCTGGAAATCCTGGAGGAGTCGGGCGCCGATGTGACCGTCGTGGAATATCTGAGGACGCCGCCTTCCGCGGCCGAGCTCAAGCGCCTCTACGAGCGCGCCGGGATCAGCCCGCGCGAAGGGCTCCGCGCCAAGGAGCAGCTGGCGCAGGATCTCGACCTCGTCGAAGGCGCGGTCAGCGACGCGGCGATGCTCGAGGCGATGGTCGAGAACCCGATCCTGATCGAGCGGCCCCTGGTCGAAACCGACAGGGGCGTCCGCCTCTGCCGGCCGCAGGACAGGGTCCGCGAAATCCTCTGATCCGGCTGGGAAGGTTCATCGCGCGGCGATAGAATGGGGCAATGAAGACGCTCGATCCCGACCTGTTGCTGCGGGCCTATTCGATCGGCGTCTTCCCGATGTCCGACAGCCGCGACGCGGGCGATCTCTACTGGGTCGAGCCGAGGCGCCGCGCGATCCTTCCGCTCGATTCATTCCACATGTCAAGATCGCTGCGCAAGACACTGAAGTCGGATGCCTTTCATGTCACGCGCGATCGCGCCTTCGCCGATGTCGTCCGGCTCTGCGCGGATCGCGAGGACACCTGGATCAACGCCGAGATCGAGGCCAGCTACATCCGCCTCCACGCGGCCGGCCGCGCCCATTCGATCGAGGTCTGGCGGGACGGCGCGCTCGCCGGCGGCCTCTACGGCGTCCGCCTCGGCGCCGCCTTCTTCGGCGAATCGATGGTCTCGCTTCGGCGCGACGCCTCCAAGGTCGCGCTCGCCTGGCTGGTGGCGCGGCTGGTCGTCGGCGGCTTCAGGCTGCTCGACTGCCAGTTCATGACCCCCCACCTCGCCAGCCTCGGCGCGGTCGAGATCGAGCAGAAGGACTATCTGGTGCTGTTGGATTCCGCGCTTGGCGGCGGCGCCGGCGCCGGGGTGGCCGCGGGACCGGTCGAGTTCGAGGCGCTCGACCGGCTGCTCGCCGCCCGCGGTGAGGGCGCCGGCGTGCCGCCGCCCGGATGGACCATCGCGCAGCTTCTCGGCCAGACGTCGTAGACCGGGTGCTCGACGACGTTGAGCGACGGCGTCTCCCTGTAGAGCCAGCCCGAGAAGACCCGCCGGAATTGCTGGCTGCGCGGCGCGCGTACGTCGAGCTGGACGAAGGCGCCGGTCAGCTGCTGCACCTCCCAGGGAGCGGTCGTCTCGCAGGCCCGCAGCCGGACGATGACGTCGCCGAGGCGGATCGCCTGGCCGGGCCTGAGGCTGAACTCGCGCATCTGGCCGTTGCGCTTGTTGAGGAGCCTCAGCACGGCGACGCGCTGGGCCATCGGCGTCGTGCCGGGCGCGAGCCGGGTCACCGTCTGCGGGATGTCGACCGTGTCGGCCTCCGCCTCGGCGGCATTCTGCCGGTCCCGCTGCTCGGCGCCGCGCGGGCCGCAGGCGGCCAGGGCGAGCAAGACCGCCAGCGGCAGGATCCGGGCCGGCAGGGCCATGCTCAGTCGGGCGTCCAGGGCTGATAGTCGCCGCTCGCCGCCGCCCTGCGGCCGCCGCGCTCGAGCGCGCCGGCCGGCCGATAGGCGGCCGCGGTGCCGGTCAAATTGGGGGTCGCCTCCCGGAGGAACCTGGGCGGCGGCGGCAGCGCCTGATCGGGCAGGTCGTCGATCTGGCGGGTCAGCCAGGCATACCATTCGGGCGGCACCCGGCTGACGTCGTTGGAGCCGGCGTACATCACCCAGCGGCGGCCGCCCTTGCGGCCCTCGAAATAACCGTTGCCGAGCGCGTCCTCGCCGACCTTGCGGCCGTGCCGCCAGCTGTAGAGCGCGGTCCCGGTCGACGCGCCTTCCCACCAGGTGAACAGGTTCTTGAAGAAGCCCATGGCCGATGCGCCTAGCGCCGCGACGGGCGAGCGTCTAGTCCGACCAGCTGACCCGGTCGCCGGCGCGGATGCCGAGCTCGGCCGCCCTCCCCCCGCGCAGCTCGAGCACCGCCGTCACCGGCTCCGCGACCGTCACCGGCGTCTCGGACAGCGGCACCGTATTGGCGGCGATGCGGGCGATGCTGCCGTCGGCCCGGATGAAGATCATGTCGAGCGGGATCAAGGTGTTGCGCATCCAGAAGCTCGCCGGTTGCGGCGGATCGTAGGGGAAGAGCATGCCCGCGTCGGCGGCGAGCGAACGGCGCCCCATCAGCCCGCGCGCCTGCTGGTCGGGGGTGCGGGCGACCTCGACCGTGAAGCCATGACGGCGGCCGCCGCTTTCGACGGTGAGCGCGACGAGATCGAGGCCGGCGGGCGAGGTTCGCGGCGCCGGCGGCTCCACCGCGTTCGACGCCGGCTCGGCCCGGCACCCCGCGAGCAAGGCGGCGGCGATCAGACCGGCAATCCGCAGCGCCCGGATCAAGCGGGCTCGACCTCCACCGCGAGCGGACCCTTGCGGCCGCTCGCGATCCGCGCCCGCAGCGGCTGGTCCGGAACGAGGTCGGTCAGGCCGCCGCGCCGCACCGTTTCCATATGCACGAAGATGTCCTGGCTGGATTCCTCGTCGCGCACCAGGAAACCGTAGCCGCGCAGGCGATTGAACCATTTGACGATGACCGGCTCGAACGGCCCCGCTTCGTCGAGCAGGCTGGAGGGATCGATCCGGTCGCCATGGCTGTTGGTGCCGCGGCCGAGCTCGGGAACGACGGCCGAGCTGAGATCGATGGCGAGCACCTTGCGCGCCTGCAGCCCGCGCTCCTGCTCGACCACCAGGCAATCGACCACCGCGCCCTCCGGGAGGCTGCGGCGATCATGCTCCTTGAGAACGCTGAAGTGGATCAGGATGTCGCCGTCGGCCTCTTCGCTGACGATGAAGCCGAAGCCGCGGGTCGCGTCGAACCATTTGACGGTGCCGCTCAAGTGGAGGAGCGCTTCCTCGGGCGGGTCCTGGCGCGGCGCATCCCGGCTCTCGGCGATCGAGCCAGGCCCCCCGGCAAACGCTTCCCGACGCGACGTCATTTACCCCCGATCCCCCTGATCAGGCGGTAAAACTACCATGTTTTCCATATTTGGGAACCATAAGTGTTCAGCAGCCGTCCGCTTGCGGGACTTCGCCCGGGCGGGCGACGACGATCCGGCGGGCCAGATGGGGCGGATGGCCGGCGCGCAACATCGCCGCGAACGCCTTTTCGCGGGCCGGGCGATCGGTCTCGCCGGCGGCGAACGGGCCGATCCGGCGGCGCTCGGCGAAGCGCAACGCGGCCTCCCAGGCGCCGTCGGCCGCGATCTCGCGCGCCTCGGCGGCATCGTCGGCGCCGATCCCGGCCGCGCGCAGCGCCGCGTCGAGGCGGCCGGCGCCGTAACCGCGGCGCGACAAGCCGCCGGCGCGCGCCGCGGCGAAGGCGCGGTCGTCGACATAGCCGCGCGCGGCCATGCGGCCGACCAGCGCGTCGAGCGGCGGATCGCCGGCCCCCGCCCAGCCGCGTTCGCGCAGCTTGCGCGCGAGATAGGCCCTGAGCTTCGCCTTGCTGGTCGCATAGCGCCCAGCATAGCGCAAAGCGGCCTGCTCGAGCGCCGCTTCGTCGAGCGGCGGCCTGACCTTGCTGTTGCGCTCTCGCTTCACCGCCTTGATTGTGCCACAGTCGGGCCGGATTATGAACGCGCCTCGTCTCCTAGAGCGGAGGCTGAACTTGGATTTCGGGACCGCCAGGCCCAGGAAAGAGGATTCAGCCAGACGTGCTTGACCATGACGGCCAGGTAATGCCGCGCCCCGCGACGGCGCCTGAAGCGCTTCGGCCCACCCCGACCGACGACGAGCTGCCGCGCCGCTATGCCGATTTCGCGACGATGATGGAGGCGCTCGATTATGTCGCGCAAGGCCGCAAGGGGATCAATTTCCACGATGCCCGCGCGACCCTGGTGCGGGTCTACCCCTATGCCGAGCTGCGGCAGGACGCGATCGGCGCGGCGCACCGCTTCACGGCGCGCGGCATCCGGCCGGGCGACCGGGTCGCGCTGATCGCGGAAACCGCCGGCGAGTTCCTCGCTTTGTTCTTCGGCGCGCTCTATGCCGGCGTGTGGCCGGTGCCGCTGCCGCTGCCGACCTCCTTCGGGGGCAAGGAAGCCTATATCGATCAGCTCGCGGTGCAGCTGGAGAGCGCCGATCCCGTCCTGCTCCTCTATCCGCCCGAACTGGTCATGGCCGGCGCCGCCGCCGAGGCCGCGGGCGTGACGGGCGTCGACTGGGCGTCCTTCTTCGCCGAGGAGGCGGCGCCGGCGCCGCTCCACCAGGCCGAGGCCGACGACATCGCTTATCTCCAATATTCGAGCGGCTCGACCCGCTTCCCCCACGGCGTCGTCATCACCCACCGGGCGCTGATGAGCAACCTGGCCGCCCACGCCCATTCGATGAAGATCGGCCCGGGCGACCGCGGCGTTTCCTGGCTGCCTTTCTATCACGACATGGGGCTGGTCGGCTGCATGCTCTCGATGATCGCCAACCAGATGTCGGTCGACTATCTGAAGACCGAGGATTTCGCGCGCCGCCCGCTCGCCTGGCTCGATCTCGTCACGCGCAACAAAGAGCGGACGATGAGCTATTCGCCGACCTTCGGCTATGAGATTTGCGCGCGCCGGGTGTCGAGCCAGACCGACGTCGTCAACCGCTTCGATCTGTCGCGCTGGCGGGTCGCCGGCAACGGCGCCGACATGATCCGCCCCGATGTCATGCAGTTCTTCGTCGACACGTTCGCGCCGGCGGGCTTCAAGGCGACCTGCTTCCTGCCCAGCTACGGCCTTGCCGAGGCGACGCTCGCGGTGACCGTGATGCCGCCGGGCGAAGGCATCGTCGTCCAGATGGTCGAGGAAACCCTGCTCGCCGGCGGCGGCCAGGGCGAGCGCGACCGGCCGCAGCGCTATCGCGCCGTCGTCAATTGCGGGCGTCCGGTGCGCGAGATGGAGGTCGAGATCCGCGGCGACGACGGCAGCATCCTGGCCGAGCATGAGATCGGCCGGATCTTCTGCCGCGGCGTCTCGGTCATGCTCGGCTATTTCCGCGACGAGGAGGCGACCGACGCCTGCCTCGACGAGGCGAACTGGCTCGATACCGGAGACATGGGCTATCTCTCGGACGGCTATCTCTACGTCGTCGGCCGCGCCAAGGACATGATCATCATCAACGGCAAGAACCATTGGCCGCAGGACATCGAATGGGCGGTCGAGCAGCTCCCCGGCTTCAAGGCCGGCGACATCGCCGCTTTCTCGATCACCACCCCGGGCGGCGAGGAGACGCCGGCGGTGCTCGTCCAGTGCCGCACCTCCGACGACGCCGAACGCGGCCGCCTGCGCGACCTGATCCGCGAGCGGGTCCGGGCGATCACCGGCATCAACTGCGTGATCGAGCTGGTGCCGCCGCGCTCGCTGCCCCGCACCAGCTCGGGCAAGCTCTCCCGCGCCAAGGCCCGAAACCTTTACCTTTCCGGCGAAATTCCGACCTACGATATAGCGGCTTAACGCAGCTTAACGATAACGCTTCCCTAACGCTTTGGCGGCTATGGCTTTCCTCAGGGAGCGCCATGACCGACAAGAGCCTGCCCAAACTCGACTGGCGCGTGGTTTTCAACCGCGCCACTCCCCCTGGCAGCAGGGGGTGGGGACGGGTGCGCGCGGCGCAATTGAAGCAGATGGGGCCCGCCATGACGGTGGCGGCCTGGGGCCAGGCGTTCAACGCGCTGCTGATCTGCTACATGCTGCGGGGCGAAACGCCGCCGATGTCGATGGCGCTGTGGCTGTTCAGCCTCGCCCTGCTGATGCTCTATTTCGCGCAGCAGCAGCGCAAGCTGCGCGGCCGCGAAATCCACTCGCTGCCGCGGCCGACGATCAACCGCGCCACCTATCATTCGATCTTCGTCGGCATGATCTGGTGCTTCCCGGCGCGCTACTTCTTCGAGCACGCCACCCACGGCCAGCAGCTCGCCATGTGCGTGATCACCGCGACGATGATGGCCGGCGCGGCGTTCGTCTTCGCGCCGATCCCGGCGGCGGCGGCGGCCTATGTGATCGTGATGGGCGTGGGCTGCACCCGGATGCTGATGACCTCCGGATCCTGGGTGATCACCGCGATCGGCCCGATCTATACCGGCGCGTTGATCGTCATGGTGCTGATCCAGGGCCGCGCCTTCATGCAGCGCAAGTGCCTCGACCTCGCGCTCGCCGAGCGCGAGGAGACGGTCAGCCTGCTGCTGCGCGAATATGAAAGCTCGGACGCCGACTGGCTGTGGCAGACCAACGCCCAGCTCTGCTTCCAGAACGTCTCGGCGCGCTTCGCCCGCGCGATCGGCCGAACCATGGACGAGCTCGAAGGCATGTCGCTGATCGAGCTGATGAAGGAGGTGCCGCGCGGCGACCAGTCGGCGCGGCGCGCGCTGGCGGCGGCGGAAGCGACGGTCAGCCGGAAGGAAGCGTTCAGCGAGCTCGTGGTCGGCTTCGTGGTCGGCGATCGGATCAAGTCGATCGAGCTGTCGGCGCGCCCCACCTTCAACAAGCAGGGGCGCTTCATCGGCTATCACGGCGTCGGCTCGGACGTGACCGGAGCCCGCCAGGCGGCCGACCGGATCGCCCACATGGCCCGCCACGATGCGCTGACCGGCTTGCCGAACCGCCTGCAGCTGCTCGAGAATCTCGGCGGCGCCCTCGACGGCGCTCGCAAGCGCGGCGCCGAATGCGCGATCCTGCTGGTCGATCTCGACCGGTTCAAGACGGTCAACGATTCGCTCGGCCACGTCGCCGGCGACCATTTGCTGCAGGAGGTTTCGCGCTGCTTCGAGACGGTGATCTCCGACGAGATGACCGCCGGCCGGCTCGGCGGCGACGAATTCGCGATCGTCGTCCCCGCGATCGAGAGCCGCGACGAGGTCGAGCAGCTCTGCCTGGCCCTGATCAGCGCGCTGCAGGGACCGTTTCTCTATCGCGACCAGAGGCTGCTGGTCGGCGCCAGCATCGGCGTCGCGATCGGCCCCCGCGACGGCGAAAGCGTCGAGGAGCTGATCCGCAACGCCGACCTCGCGCTCTACCGCGCCAAGGACGGCAGCGGCAACGACATCCGCTTCTACGAGCCGGCATTGCACGCCCGCGCCGAGGAGCGGCGCCGGATCGAGCTGGCACTGCACGGCGCGATGGACGCCGGCGAGTTCAGCCTCGCCTTCCAGCCGCTGGTCGACGCGACCAGCTCCCAGATCCGAAGCTTCGAGGCGCTGCTGCGCTGGCACCATCCCGAGCTGGGCCAGATTCCGCCGGCCAAGTTCATCCCGATCGCCGAGGAGACCGGCATGCTCGGCCGGATCGGCGAATGGGTGCTGCGCGGGGCCTGCCAGGAGGCGGCGACCTGGCCCGAAGATATCGGCATCGCCGTCAACGTCTCGCCGCGGCAATTGCGCGACACCGGCTTCATCGTCACCCTCGTCTCGGCGCTGACCCAGGCCGGCCTCGCGCCCGAGCGGCTCGAGCTCGAGGTCACCGAGACGGTGTTCCTCGAGCTGACCAACACCACCCAGAAGATCCTCCACCAGATCCAGAGCCTCGGGGTGAAGCTCGCGATGGACGATTTCGGCACCGGCTATTCCTCGCTGGGCTATTTGCGGCGCGCCGATTTCGACACGCTGAAGATCGACCGCAGCTTCGTCTCGTCGGTCTCCGCCGAGGATCCGGAGAGCACCGCGATCATCCGCGCCGTCGTCGCGCTCGCCGGCAGCCTCGGCATGAAGACCGTCGCCGAGGGGGTTTCGACCGAGGAGCAGCTCGCGCTGGTCCGCAGCCTCGGCGTCGACAAGATCCAGGGCTATATCTTCTCCCGGCCGGTCACCAGCACCACGGTCAAGGCGATGCTCGGCCAGAGCCGCAAGCTCGCCGCCGCCTAGCCCCGCCGCCCCCCGCCCCGCGGACCACGAACGTCTTGCACCGCGGCAGAGGCGTCGCTAAGCAGCCGGGCTCGGCGGATAGGAGTGTAGCTCAGTCCGGTTAGAGCATCGGTCTCCAAAACCGAGGGTCGTGGGTTCGAATCCCTCCACTCCTGCCATTTCGAATCGCCCGCCGGCCCATCCCGCGCCCTCGCTTCCGCCCGGCGGCCCGCCTTCGCCTGACGGCCCGCCCGCGGCCCATTTGTGTCGGTCGCGCGCCATCGCCCGCCGGCCCCCGCTTCCGCCCGGCGGCCCGCCTTCGCCTGGCGGCCGGTGGGACGAGCGGCCGCCGGCGCCGCGGCTTGGGCCGGCCTCCCCCTTGCTGGGCGCCGGGGTCTTGCTTCGGCGGGGGGCGGGGGCTAGATGGGCGCGCATCCGGCAAGGTCGAGAGCGGCGCCAGTCCGAACGGGACTGGGCAGCTTCTCTTTGCCCGCCGCCACGCGACGCGACACGACACGATACGATACGACAAGATACGACACGACAAGATACGACACGACCAGAGACGCAACAGCAAGGAAGAGCCCAGCCATGGCGCGAGTCAATCCCGGCGAATTCTTACGGCAGGTCCGCTCCGAATCGGCCAAGATCGTCTGGCCGACGCGGCGGGAGACGATGATGACCGGCCTCATGGTGGTGATCATGACGAGCCTGCTCGCGCTCTTCTTCTTCGGCGTCGATTCGGCGTTCAGCGCGATCGTCCACGCGCTGCTCGGCCTGTTGTCGGCCTCTTGAGCTGGTCACGAACGAACGAACGAACGAACAGGAACCTGAGGAAACCATGTCCCGCTGGTACATCATCCACGCTTATTCGGGCTTCGAGAACAAGGTCCGCGATTCGATCATGGCCGAGGCGACCCGGATGGGGCTCGACCGGCTGGTCGAATCGGTCGAGGTCCCGACCGAGAAGGTCACCGAGGTCCGCCGCGGCAAGAAGGTGACGTCCGACCGCAAGTTCTTCCCCGGCTACGTGCTCGCCAAATTGCAGATGAACGACGACGTCTACCACCTCGTCAAGAACACGCCGAAGGTGACCGGCTTCCTCGGCTCGTCGGGCAAGCCGCAGCCGATCTCGGACGCCGAGGCCGCGCGCATCCTCAACACCAAGGACGAGGCCGCCGCCGCCGCGCCCAAGCAGAAGATCAGCGTCGACTATGAGATCGGCGACAGCGTCAAGGTTTTGGACGGGCCGTTCGCGAGCTTCAACGGAATTGTCGAGGAGCTCGATTTCGAGAAGAGCCGGGTGAAGGTCAGCGTCTCGATCTTCGGGCGGGCGACGCCGGTGGAATTGGAATTCGAGCAGGTGGAACGGGTCAAGTAGGACGCGTTCCATCCTGAACGGGATTCAGGATCCAGGACAAAGACCAGGGCCGGAGCGTAAGCTCCGGCTTTTTTGTTCACCGAAGCCCGTCCGGAGCGACACCGCAAGCGCCGTCGAAGGGGCGCGGTGACCGCGAATTATCGGCTGAGCCACGGTCCGGTGCTATCACACGACTCCGGATCGAGTTCGCTCGACGGCTCAACCCTGCGCTCCTGAACATGCTATTTGACTAATTCCGACCTCTTTGCATTATCACTCGGACAGGGTCGGAGAGAGCAATGCTCGGCGAGCTGGCGAAGGACTTTGGAGAAAAGCGCGCAGAGTATACGCGCCGAAGCAGGCCATACGACGAGATAACTATCGAAAATTCCCTCCGACCACTCAGCGAGGCAGAAGGCTGGTACGTCCAACGAGAGAATAAAAACTCCCTCAGGATGCGACGGCCAAAGAGCCACGACGAAATAATTGAAAACCGTTTCTGGAACACTCTCTATCGTTTTGGGTACTGCGAGCTTAACAAAGGTCGGCGATTTCAAATAGCAGTGGGAAAGGGAGGGGAGACGTCCGAAAAGCAGGTCGAGGTTTTCGCCAAAGACGATGAAACAGTTATAGTCGCTGAGTGTCGCGCCTGCAAGTTACCGACAAAACTGTCCCTGCTCCACGATTTAAATGACCTCATAGGCCTGACGAAGCCGATCGCGGACACAATAAGGAGACACTACGGCGATTCATTTAAGCCAAAAATAATTTGGTGCTTTGTTACCGACAACATTCGATGGTCAGATGCTGATTTAAAGCGCGCCGCTGACAATAACATTAACGTCATTCAAGGGCTCGAACTAATTTACTTCGAAGAATTCTCGAAAAAACTTGGCTACGCTGCACGGTACCAGTTCCACGCGGAGTACCTAGCGGACCAAAAGGTGCCCGCGCTAGCCGGTCGGAAAGTCCCTGCAGTCAAAACCAAACTCGGCGGTAGTACGGCATATCTTTTTTCTGCACTGGCGAAGGACATACTCAGAGTTGCGTTTGTTAACCATCGTGATCTGCGGGACCCATCAGGAGCTCCTTCTTATCAGCGAATTATGAAGCCCACACGCCTAAAGGAAATAGCGGAATTTTTAGATGGAGGAGGATTTTTCCCGAATACCATACTTCTGAATTTTCACCGCAAGCCGATTTTTGAGCAGCAAGCGAAGGACGAAATATCTTCAATTGCCTTCGGGAATTTGATACTTCCCGATCGCTACAAAAGCTGCTGGATCATTGATGGCCAGCATAGACTCTATGGCACGACCTACACATCGGCAGATTATGATACTCCTCTGTTTTTCATCGGGTTCGATGCGGTCACGGCGTCGGAGGAAGCCAATATTTTTGTCCAGATCAATTCCAAGCAAGCTACAGTTCCGCCGACGCTGCTATCAGCCTTGGATGGTGAGGTTAAGTGGGACTCGGACGTTCCCAAGGAACGTCTGTCTGCAATTTCCTCGCGCGCAGTAGATTTGCTCAACACAAAAGGCGGCGGCCCTCTTGAAGGTAAAGTAGTTTCCCCTGGGATCACCGCTGGTACTAGCCAGCCTCTTAACCTGCGCAGCATTCAGGACCGCATCAACCAATCAGGTCTCGTCGGTACGATCAATCTTCGAACTGGAGAAATCGTTTATGGCCCCTGTTGGGATGGGTCGTCGGAGGCGAGTTTGAGGCGCCTTGTAGCACTCCTGGAGCTTCACTTTGAAGAGGTCCAACAAGCAAACCCGGAGCGATGGGAGCAAGGGAAGGCAGGATTGCTGTGCACGAATTTCGGCGTCGGTAGCCACATCCGCCTTGTAAGCGAGCTCATTGCATATGCTTCAGAAAGGCTGGGCTTCCGACCCGAGGCCGAAGAGGTGCATGATCTCTACCTAAGTATAAAACCATTTGTTGAGCCGGTGCTGTCGTTCATTCGGGACGCATCTGACGCTGAGTTTGAGGAAAAATTCAAGGTGATTTTTGGCAGCAGCGGCTTCCACCATTACTTTTTCGGTATTGTTGACTTGGTTATCGAAGTCGCGCCGGGGTTTTCCCCCGAAGGCTATGAGGACTTCAAACGGCTTTCATCGGACGAAGTAACGGACCTCGCCGACCGCCAAGTAAAATGGATCCAAACCGTTGTTCCGGCCTACCTCCTTGGCAAGCTTCGGCTTATTTATGGAGACGATTACTTTGAACAAGCCGTTCCGAAGGAAATTCAAAAGGCATGTCAAGCGAAGCGAATAGACGACGACGTGGGCGAAAAGCTACCTGTCGAGGCGTATTTGGATTGGATTCAGCTTCAAAAGATTGCCGTTCTAAAAGATGTTCGCGGTGAAGTGAAGGAAGTCCTTAGTATCCGTCTTGACGGTGAGGGTGGAGGAAAGCATTTCTATAGCGAATGGTTTGAAGCAGTGAATCGCATAAGACGCATAGTCGCTCACCCAAGCGGTCGCTCCTATAAGGATGATGACCTTAAGGTTCTTTCCTCAGTGGCAGAGCACCTTGTCAATACGTTGCCACACATGTACTTGGAAGGCCGGTTCGAGGTCCCACTGTCGTAGATGGGTTGGCTACTATTGGCGGGGACACGCGAAATCTACGCTTGCCCGACGTAGATGCGTTCAGCGACCGTTGACGTGGCAGGCCCTTTGGATGCGCCCATGGTCGAATGGGTGTGAGCAATTTCGGTTGCGACCCTTGCACTGGAGAATGCTTCCTTGATGAGCGCGAGCGGGCATCCACCGGCCTTATGCAGTAGGCCGTTTGATGGATAACTCAGCACGAGATCGGCTCCCGTGGCGGCCACATCCGCGATGAGTTGCCGAAATGCGCCCGCAACTCTGCTTACCAGCGAGAAGTCCGTAGTGAACCGAGTCGGACGATACCGGCCCTGGCCGCTCGTGCGAGGATAGTCATAGAGAACCAACGTTTCCCACACATGATAGTATCGGGAATATTGGTCGTTTGTGTAGGGCGGATCGCAGTAGACCACTCGGGCGCGCTTCGAATAGCGAGGGTCTCTGAGAAGAGTCGTGCTATCCGATCTGGTAGCGAGATTTTCCTTCCTCCAGTCCGGCAGGCCAACCGGCTGGATCGCCCCTACGCTGCCCAACCATTCTTTCCAAACGCTCCTCTTGAACTGCTTTCTAACTCGGTGAAAATTTGCTGCTCCGGGGGTAAGAAACTGCGCGAAGTGACCCGTCGTGTTGGCGACGCGAAGGGTCGCTCGGCCCAGCGCCAACAAGGCCCAGTCGAATTGCGCGAATGTGATTTCCCCGCGACCACGAAGGACTTCCAACGCATATCGGATGGAATCAATCTCGGTGCACTGCTCGAGCGAGAAGTAGCCATGAGAATAGATCTTCGTGAAGCAGCCATAGGCTTGTTCGAATCGGGGCGTCCGGGCCTGCGCTCGGTCAAACGCGACGCGGAAGTCGGTATAGTCGTCGGCTCGTAGCGCTTTCCTGCCAAGCTTGAGCGCGTCGACGTTTTGCTCGCGAAGCCGGCGGCGATTCTCTTCAAACAGGCATTTGGCCATCCTTCCCAGCTTGAGAGCATCCAATGGCCCGTGCTGATCCGCGAGGCGGCACGCGCTCGCCAAATGCGCGAAGTGCTGGATATCGTTGGTCCAGACCTGCCGTTCACCTGCCAGCGATTCGGCCACAGCCCCCATGCCGGCGAAGGCGTCCAGCAGCATTCCAGGCTGACATGAGTCGATGACGGCCCGCACCGACGGCGCGAGCTCGTGCTTGGTCCCCATGTAGCTGATGCGGCTGGTCATGTCGCCACGCGCCCCTCCGTGGCGGCGTCTTATACCCTATCTATCCATCGCCTGACAGTCGGATGATTTCAAGAGATCTTCGACGCCAACACCTGCGAGACAAAGCGGTTGAGACCAAGCCGTTCGGGACTCAACGATGGCGGCGGCGAGGGTCGCGCGGCCACATGGCCGTGCTTGCGCGGCGCCCAGGGTGGTCATAGGCACGGGACTGCAGCATGCTTTGAAAGACAGGCCGTTGAGTTACCGAATTGAGACGATTGTGACTGCCCTTCGCAGCCTGGGCGGACGGGCTCGGCCAGCGCAAATCGCCGCTGAAATACGTCGCCTCTTTCCGGGGCCGCACCCTCGGACGCTCCTAAACAGCGTACGAGGGCGGCTCCAGGAATGCTCATCGGACTCCACGCTTTTTCTCGGCAAGCGTGATCTGTTTTACAGTGTGCATGGCATTGGCGGCGGCATCTGGGGTCTGCGCGAGATGGGAAGCTCGTATGCTCCCGAAGTCGACCGCTCGGTGGATGAGACCGCAACTCGCACGAACGAGCCAGATTTTGACCGGGTCATTGACCGGCTGGAGGGAGGCGTTCGCCCAGCCTACGGCAGTCCACGTGAGCGTCAGGGCCGGAGGAAGCTGCGAGTCGACATTGCACGGCTCCAAAAAGAGCTTACGCACCTGCATCCGCCGCATGGTGGAATTGGCCACAATCGGCCGCCTGCGGATCAACGAGAAGAAACGATAGGCTCGGAGATTATTGTCGCAAGCTTCCGGGAAACTGCGACGATCGAAGCCGAGATTGGCAAAGACAGCCCCGACACCCTCAAGATTGCCCGCTCTGCCCGATGGCTCCAACGATTTGCGCATTGGGTCGCAGGGAAGGCTGATACTTTCGCCGACGAGTTCGTGCGATCTTTCGGCAAGTCGCTCGGGATATCAGCGGGGGCTGCGGTGGCGGCGGGTGGGCTGGTCATAGCGCTGAGTCATGTCATCCAGTCAGCCGCAAGCTGGCTACAGTTGGTAATCCCTGGTCTCTGAATTTGCCTGGCCCCGAACTTTCGAACTTGTCCGGGGCAGCTCCCTTCGCTCGCCGCCCATTTCCCCCCCGGATTGTGATAAGGCCGGCGGCGGAGGTGCGAGCGATGGCGGAGATTTGGCTGGGCGGCGCCAGGGTGGCCGAGCGGAATTACAACCGGCACCCGGAAAAGGGCGACATCATCGAGCTCGCGGTCGGGGGCGATCCCCCCAGGGACTTCGTGGTCGAACGCAAGGCCGTCTATTACGACCGCCAGGGCGGGATGACCGAACGGATCTACGTGGCCCCGGCGCCGTAGCGCGCGGGTCCGGGCAGCGAGTGTGCCAGCCACGTGCCTGGCCCCGCTGGCGCCGGAGCCGGCGGCGCCGCCGCCCGCAGACGGGAGCCGGGGCCTGTGGGTCGGGCCGATCCACCTCTGCCGCGACACGGCCGAAAGCGCCGTCGCCGACAGCGAGGACCGCGGCCCCTTTCCCAGCCTGATCGTCACGCTGCGGCCGGAGCTGCGGGCGGAGCTCGAGCGCGAGAGCGGGCGGCTGGTCGGCGGCGCGATGCCGATCAGGCTCGACGGCAAGCTGATCTCGGAACCGGTCGTCCGCGAGCCGCTCACCGGCGGCGTGCTCGCGCTCTCCGGCCAGTCCGCGGAGGAGACGCAGGCGATCGAGGCGGCGATCCGGCAGCCCTGCTGAGCGGGCGCGGCGGGCGAGGCGGACGCAGTGGCGGCCCCGGTCCCGCTTCAAAAGTGGACCGTCACTCCCAGGCTGAAGGTCTGGCCGAGCGTGTAACTGTTGATGTCGATGCGGTTGTCGCCGGCCTGCTGGAATTCTTCATAATCCTGGCCGAGCAGGTTGCGCGCTTCGAACTTGAACTCGGCGCGGGCGCCGAACAGCGGCACTTCCTGGCGCAGGATGAAGTCGAGCCGCAGGCCCGGCCGCTCGATGAAGTCGGGCTGGCGGGCGAGGCCCTGAATGGGGCCGCGATTGGTGACGCGGTCGCTGGCATAGGCGAGGGCGAAGGTCGCCTGGGAGAGGCGGTCGGTGTCCTCGATGCCGATCTGGAGATTGGCGAGATGGTCGGACTGGCCGGTCAGCGGCGCTCCGTCCTCGAACAGCAGATTGGCGGCGACCGGCTGCAGGTCGGGGCCGATGATGGTGCTGGCGTCGGCGCCGACCCGCGAGCGGCTGTAGGTGTAGTTGCCGATGAGCACGAGGCGCCGGGTTGCGAAGAAGCGGCCGCCGAGGCCGTTGAGCGGCAGATAGGCCTGGATTTCGACCTCGCCGCCGTAGAGCTCGGCCCGCGGCGCGTTGGCGAAGCCGGTGCGCAGCTGGCCGCCGCCGGCGAAGAAGGCGGCCGCCTCGATCGGATTGTCGATCCGCTTGTAGAAGCCGGCGACGCTGATCCTCTGGTCGCGCGCGAAATAATATTCCCAGCGCGCCTCGGCGTTCCAGAGCTCAGAATCGGTCAGGAACGGATTGCCGGTGAACTCGCGGTCGGATTCGAAATCCTGGTAGATTTGCGGCGCCAGCTCGCGGAACTGCGGCCGCGCGATCGTTTTCGAGGCATGCAGCCTGAGCTGCATGTCGGTGGCGAAGCTCCAGGTCAGCGTCGCCGCCGGCAGCCAGTAAGTGTTTGCAAGGTTGGTCGCAGCAAGCGCGCCACCGATCGGCTGGACGCTCTCGCGCCCGTCCTCGTAGCGCACGCCCAGGGTCGCGCGCAGCCCGTCGAACGGCTCGATCTCCGCCTGGACGTAGCCGGCATGGACGATGAGATCGGCGTCATAGGCGGCGGTCCCTTCCGCGCCCGAGACGTCGCGCAGCTGGATGTTGAAGGTCTGGATGTTGAAATCGGAGAGCAGGAAATCGGGCCGCTCCTGCGCGACGGTGACCGGCAGCGCGCCTTCGGGCCGGAAATATTGGAACTGGAAGCGCGACGAGCTGCGGTCGGTCCGGCTATAGGCATAGCCGGCCGACAGCGTGACCGGCAGCGCCGTGCCGAGCCGGTAGGCGAAATCGAGCCCGCCGGCGTAGACCCGCTCCTTCAGCGCGCTGAACGCGACGTTGGCGAACTGGCCGCCGGAGGAGAGGTTGTTGACATAATCGTCGACGTCGCCGGCCCCGCTCGTCGCCGGATTGTCGTCGCCGAGATAGAAATAGGAGATCGCGCGCTCATAAGGCGATTCGCGCCGCGTCTCCGCATAGGTGCCGCGCAAATCGACGCTGAAATTGCCGAAGCGGAACTCGCCGACCAGCTGGGTGTCAATGAGCTGGCGCTCGAACCAATAGGTGTTCTGCTCGATGATGGATGGCGGCAGGTTCGGATCCTGGTCGGCGACGCTGCGGTTGAAGCCTGCCGCCAGGCGGCCCTGCTTCAGCGTGTCGCGGATGAACAGGTTGGTCCAGCGAATGCGGTGGCGGCCGAATTCGGCGCCGATGCCGAGCAGGCCCGAGAGGACGACGCGATTGTCGGTCGTGACGGTCTCGAAGCTGGTCTGCGGGGTGCCGCCAAGGTCTGGATCGAGCGAGGTCTGCTGGAGCGCGTCGCGCGTGCGCCAGCCGTTGGAATAGGAGATCGCCGAGACGAAGCCGATCCGGCCGCCGCGGATGGCGGTGGCGGAGCCGAAGCTGACTTCGCCGGAGAAATTGGGCGGCGTATCCCTCATGCTTTGGAGGAGGGTGGTCGGCGCGTTGCTGAGGCCGGCGGCGAAATCGCGGCGCTCGGCGTCGGTGGTGGCGCTCGCGAAGTTGCCGCCGGCAACCGCGCTGCGCAACGCCGGCGGGAAATCGCGGGTACCGTCGTCGAAGCCGAGCCAGTCCCGGTCGCCACCGGCGTAGGAATAACCGAGCTGGAAGCTGGTCTCGACGTCGGCGGTGACGCTGGCGCCGACATCGAGGAAGGTCTCGCGCGGCACCGCCGGCGTGGTGAGGTTGATGACGCCGCCGCCGAACTCGCCCGGATAATTGACCGAATAGCTCTTCTGGACAAGCGAGCTGGCGATAACGCTGGTCGGGAAGATGTCGAGCGGAACCACGCGCCTGAGCGGCTCGGGGCTGGGCAGCGGCGAGCCGTTCAAGAGCGCCAGCGAATAGCGGTCGCCGAGGCCGCGGACGTAGACGAAGCCGTTGCCGACGACGGAAAGGCCGGTGACCCGCTGCAGCGCGCCGGCAATGTCGCCTTCGCCGGTGCGGGCGATGTCCTCGGCGGACAGAACCGAGATAACCTGCGGCGTGCGCCGGACATTGTTCGGCGTGCGGCTGCCGCGGATGACGATGTCGGGCCCCGACACCTCCGCGCCCGGCGCCGAAACCTCGATCTCCTGCTCGGGCGGCGGCGGCGGCGTTTCCTGCGCGAAGGCGGCGGCGGGCGCGACCAGAGCCGTCGAGAAGAGCAGGCGGGCGAAAATCCTCGCGGTCATCAGAAGATCGGAACCGTGGTGCAGGCGGCGGCGGCGCCGGTCGTCCCGAAGCTCACATAGGACGAATTGCAGCTCCAGCCGGTGTACCAGAGGTCCAGCGCGTTCTGCACCGCGCCGATATAGGTGACCGCGCTCAGCCGGTTCGGCGCGGCCGCGTTGACCGTCGCGAACTGGTCGGCGTTGAACGGGGTCGGATCGGTGGCGGGCACGGCCGTCTCGTTCGGACCGTTGATGAAGACGCCGCTCAGCGTCGAGACGTGGGCATTGCTGTTGTTGTTGGCGCCCGAGCCGAATATCGCCGCGATCTGCGCGGTGGTGACGTTGCCGTCGTTGCGGAAATCGGTGGTGCAGGCGAGCCGGGCCGAGCGAAACACCGGCGGGCCCAGATCCTGCAAGGGCGCGTCGGCAGCGCGGGTCGTGGTGCCGCCTGTCTCGTCGATGTCGAGGCAGGCCGCCGGGCTGACGACGACGCTGTTGAGCAGCGCGTAATCGGTGCCGCCGCGCAGCAGCATCGCGTTGCCCCCCGAGCCGACATGGTTCTGGACGAAGGTGGCATTGGAGACGCGCGTATATTGGCGCGGCAGCGCGTCCTCGTTGCCGTTCGAATCGGCCTCGATCATCGAATCGCCGTCGCCGGTCGGCTTCTGGACGCCGATGACGAACTGGATGGTGCCGCGATAGCCGAGGTCGGTGTCGAGATTGTCGTCGTCGGCGCCCGAGACGATGATGTGCTTGAGATTCGGCCGGCCGCCGAAAATCTCGATGCCGTCGTCCGAGCTGTTGTGGATCTGGATATGGTCGATGGTGGTGGCGTTGCCGACGCCGCCCAGGGTCAGGCCCTGAAGCTCGTTGCCGGGCGCGATCGCGAAGCCAGAATAGCGGATCTGGACATATTGGATCGTGCCGCTGTTGTCGGTGGCGACATTGCCGCCGTAGAGCGAGCCGGTAGTGCCCTCGATCACCTGCTGGCAGGCGACGTCGCCGCCCGGCACGGCGGTGTTGCAGTCCGAGATCGGGGCGCGGCCCAGCAGGATGATGCCGCCCCAAAGGCCCTGGCTCGAATCGGTGGCGGTGCCTTCGACATTGGCCCGCGCGGTGAAGATGATCGGCAAGGCGGGAGTGCCGACCGCCTGGAGCCGGGAGCCGCGATTGACGACGAGATAGTCGTTGCCCGAGGTGGCGAATATGGTGACGCCCGCCTGGATGGTCAGCGTGACCGGATCGCCGCCGGCAAGGTTGCCGCCGCCGCCGACGTCGGTACCGACATTGACGGGGCCCGACAGCGAATAGATCACACCGGGCAGCCGCTGAATCGTATAATCGTCGTTGAACCGGCCCGAAAACTCGCAATTGCGGAACGCCGTGGCGACCACGCCGCGGTCGACGGTGCCCGCCGGGCAGCCTGCGGCCGGGACGCCGCCGCCGGCCGGGGGCGGCGGCGGGGGCGGCGCTGGCGCCGGCGGCGGCACCACGAGCGTGCCCTCGCCCGGCGAAGCGACGTCGTTGGGTCCGCAAGCGGCAAGCGGAAGGGCGCAGCTGATGAGAAGAAGGGCACGGAACTTCGGCATGAAAACCCCCTTGGCGGCACACGCGCGACTCGCCGGGAGGAGCCGCCGCTGGGCCGGGAGCTAGGAGGCGAGGATGATGCTTTTGTGACAGCGAACCGGATAATCTTATTTAAATTACAGTCACTTGCCTGTAACTCCGGCGACGCGATTCTGTAACAGTCGGGTCTTATCGTTGGCCGCTTTGGAGGGTCAGGCGAAGCGGCCGTCCGCCGCGTTCGATCTCCAATTCGACCTGCCTGGAATTGGCGATGGTCCAGGCGAGCTCGTCCCGCCGCTCCTCGTCCAATTGGCTGCCATTGACGCGAAGGATGAGGTCGCCGGCCCGAACCCCCGCGCGCGCCAGCGCCGGCAGGTCGGCGCCGGGACGCACCGTGAAGCCGCTGACCCGCCCGCCGACCATGCGCGGCGCGAGGCCCAGCCGATAGCGCACCGTGTCGTCGGCCTGCGCCTCCGGAGCGGGGGATTGTCCCCCCGCCGGGGCCTGTCCCCGGTCGACGCCGTCGAAGCCGAGGCGGACCTCGCCGGCCGCGGTCGCCAGCACCGCGCGATGAAGCTCGACGCGCAGCAGAGTGACGCCTGGCACGACCGCGCGTCCGACCGGGACGAAGCGCTGGCTGCCATCGGCCATGCCGATCACCGCGCCCGATGCCATCACCCCGAACAGGCGCAGCTGGGAGACATCGACGGTCGCCGCGGCGACCGGTTGCGCGACGTCCGGCGGGGGCGGCGATGGCACGACCGCCGCGGGCCGGACCGGCGCCGGCGGCGGCTCGGCGCCGGGCCACAGCAAATAGGCGAGCAGGATCGGAATCACCAGGCCGCCGCCGGTGAGGACCCGCCGGTCTCGCACGCTAGGCGGCATCGTCGTCGAGCGAATATCCGGCCGAGCGGACCGTCCGGATCAGCTCCTTCTCACCGCCGCGGTTGATCGCCTGTCGCATCCGCCGAATGTGGACGTCGACCGTCCGCATCTCGATGTCACGGTCGCGGCCCCAGACCGCGTCGAGCAGCCGTTCGCGGGAAAACACCCGGCCGGGATGTTCGAGGAAATGGCGAAGCAGGCGGAATTCGGTCGGCCCCAGGGGGATCGTCCGCCCCGCCCGCCTCACCTTGTGGCCGACGATGTCCATCTCGAGGTCGGCGAAGCGGAGCTGCTCGCCCGCCAGCGCCGGCCGCACCCTGCGCAGCACCGCCCGGACCCGCGCCACCAGCTCGCGCGGGCTGAACGGCTTGGTGACGTAATCGTCGGCCCCGGTCTCGAGACCGCGCACCCGATCGGCTTCCTCGGAGCGCCCGGTGAGCATGATGATCGGCACGTTCGCGGTCTCCGGCGCGCGCCGCAGCCGCCGGCAGACCTCGAGGCCGGAAAGCCCCTCGATCATCCAGTCGAGCAGGATGATGTCAGGCGGCGTCTCGGTGGCGAGCAACAGCGCCTCCTCGCCGTCCGTGGTATGCGCGACGGCGAAATCCTCGCGTTCGAAATGCCATTTGAGCAGGTCTGTGAGGGCGAGATCGTCCTCGACAAGCAGCAGCCGCCCCTTCACCTACAGCCTCCTCGCGCCCGGCACGGGAGCGCCGGATTGCGGCAATGGAGCAGCCTAGGGTGACAGTTCGATGACGCCGCCGGCTATGAAACTAGCGCGACGCGAAAGTCCGCTGATAATGGTCGAGCGCCTCGCGGGCGAGCTGATCGGTGCGCGCGATGCGGCCGCCGAGCGTCTCGACTTCGGCCGGATTGGGCGAGGCGAGCGCCTGGCGCCAGGCCGTGAGCGCCTCGCCGGTGCGGCCGGTCGCCATATAGACGCGGCCGAGATTGACCAGCCGGGCCGGGTCGTCGGTCGAGAGCCGTCGATCGCTGGTCAGCAGCCGCTCCGCCGTCACCCAATCGCTCCGCTCGATCGCGGCGAGGGCGAGCGAGCCAACCGGATAGCCAGCCTCGACCGAAGCGCTTGGCGTCGCCGCGCAACCGGAAAGGGCGATGGTTCCCAAGGCGAAAATGGCCAGACGCTTCATGTTCCTTCTCCGCGGCGAGGCGCAAACGACCGTGAATATTACGGTATCGTGACATTTTGCGCAAGCTTTTGTGACGGGCGGGGGCGGGTGCATCAGTAGATGCCGCCGGTTGGCGGGGTTTGCCAATATTTGGGAGACGAGCGCGTCCTGGCTGCCGCGCGGCCGGGCGCCCTTCCAGCCAAGCCCTTGTAAACCAAGGTTTTCGCGATTCTGGCACGGGTCGTGCTGAGAGGGTGGCATCCGGGCGGGTTTGGTCGCCCGCCGCGCCAAAGGAGATTTTCGATGCCCGCCACCGCCGCCCAGCCGCCCGCCAACGTCTTCATGCGCGAGGACACCTTCTTCGGGGTCTGCCAGGCCCTCGGCGAGGATTTCGGCTTCAATCCGCTGTGGCTGCGGCTGGCGTTCGCGCTCAGCCTGTATTGGAACCCGACCGGGATCCTCGCCACCTATGCCGCGCTCGGCGTCATCGTCCTGATTTCGCGCCTCGTCGTCCGCAACCCGCGCCCCGCGGTCGCCCGCGCTTCGGCGGGCGAGCCGGCCGCGGCGGCCGCGCCGCCGGCGGCCGACAACGAGGTCGAGGCGGAGCCGCTGGCGGTCGCCGCCTGAGCATGAGGGGGACAGTCCCCGAACGGGGACAGTCCCCTCCCCTTTGGAGCATGAGGGGGGACAGTCCCCGAACGGGGACGATCCCCTAGCCCTTCCCGGCCTTGCGCTTCCTCTTTTCCCAGTCGGCGAGGCGCCAGCCGCCGAACAGGGGAACGCCCGGATGGTGCGGCTTCTTGTTCGGGTCGGCCTTCGACCAGCCGGTGACCAGCTCGAGCGGCGGCAGCGGCGGCGGCGGCTGCTCCTCCTCGTAGCGCCAGTCGCCGGTCGTCTCATATTGAGCGGCGCGCCTCAGGGCGGCATCCTCGGCCTCCCGCCTCTTCTCGCTCACCCACATCGCCCGCATCCGCTCGGTATAGGCCTCCCACGGCTCGCCGCGGCGCTTGCGGCGATGGGGCCGGTCCCAGCTCAGGTCGACCGACTTGTAGTGGAGGTGGAGCAGGTGAAGCGCCTGATCGGCGGTCATCGGCGGGATCGGCGCCTGCTCGCGATTGCGCCAGGAATCGTCCTCCCAGGATTCGGGCAGGCTGGTCGCGTGCAGCACGCATTCGAGCCGCTCGCAGCCGATCTTCAGCGCGAGCCGCATCTCGCGGGCGAAGGCGGGGCGGGTATATTTGCGATAGTAGAAGCTGCCACAGGAAAAGCCGGCGGCGGCGGCGCTGAGGCGGATGTTGGCGCTGGCGGCCAGCGCGCGGAAGAAGGCCTGCTCGGCGGCCTTGGTCATCCGCCCGGGCGGGGCGAGGCGGAGCTGGAGGCGGCCCGATTTCAGGCGGACGATGGTCGGCTCGCCGCCCTCGGTGCGCAAGGCATCGCTCTTGCCCCTTCGACTTCGCTCAGGACAGGCCTCGGGCGGGCGCGGGCCGCCGCCGAGCGTCATCGCCGCATGGGCCGCGGCGAGCGCCATCTCCCACTGGGCGGCGAAGGCGGCGTGCTTGGCGCGGCGCTTCGTGAACTTGGCGCGGTGGGCGCCGACGGCGCGGGCGGCGAGCCGGGAATTGCCGGTGCGCCTGAGCTGATCGAGAAAGGCGGCATTCTCGGCCGCCTGGCGACGCGTGAACGGACGGACTCCGGGCATCTGTTCCTTATATGTTCCTATTGCACCGAAGGCAACCCTTATTTCTCTTCCTTTGGTGCTTTGGTGCTTTGGGTGAAACAAACCCCTTTTCTCACCCAACGCACCAAAGGACCAAAGACGCAGAGCAGGATGAAGAGGTGTTGCCGCTGCGCGGGAATTCGGCTAAGGGCGCCCGCTTCCAGCGCGACAGCTTTGGAAATTTGCGGGAGATGCGCTTCGCGCGTGTCGTCTGGACCGCTCGACTTGAAAGAGAGTGACACATGGCTAAGAAAATCACGGGCTATATCAAGCTCCAGGTGCCCGCGGGCGCCGCCAATCCGTCGCCGCCGATCGGCCCCGCCCTCGGCCAGCGCGGAGTCAATATCATGGACTTCTGCAAGGCGTTCAACGCCGCCACCGGCGACGTCGAAAAGGGGATGCCGATCCCGACCGTCATCACCGTCTATGCCGACCGCTCGTTCAGCTTCGAGACCAAGACCGCCCCGGCGAGCTTCTTCCTGAAGAAGGCGGCGCGGATCAACAAGGGCTCGACCGAGCCCGGCAAGATCGGCGCCGGCCGGGTCACCCGCGCCCAGCTGCGCGAGATCGCGGAAGCGAAGATGAAGGATCTGAACGCCAACGACATCGACGCCGCGGCGCGGATCATCGAAGGCAGCGCCCGCGCGATGGGCCTCGAAGTGACGGGGAGCTAGGACGATGGCGAAGCAGACCAAGAAGCAGAAGGCGCTCGGCCAGCTCGACCCGCAAAGGCATTACGGCATCGACGAGGCGATCGGGCTCGCCAAGGCCCATGCCACCGCCAAGTTCGACGAGACGATCGAGATCGCGCTGAACCTCGGCGTCGATCCGCGCCACGCCGACCAGATGGTGCGCGGCGTCGTGACGCTGCCGGCCGGCACCGGCAAGACGGTCCGGGTCGCGGTCTTCGCCAAGGGCGACAAGGCCGACGAGGCGAAGGAAGCGGGCGCGGACGTGGTCGGCGCGGAGGACCTGATGGAGGCCGTCCAGGGCGGCCAGATCGACTTCGACCGGGTGATCGCCACCCCCGACATGATGGGCGTGGTCGGCCGCCTCGGCAAGGTATTGGGCCCCAAGGGGCTGATGCCCAACCCCAAGCTCGGCACGGTGACTCCCAACGTCGCCGAGGCGGTCAAGGCGGCCAAGGGCGGCCAGGTCGAGTTCCGCGTCGAGAAGGCCGGGATCATCCATTCGGGGATCGGCAAGGCGAGCTTCTCCGAAGCCGATCTGCGCCGGAACTTCGACGCCTTCGTCGACGCGATCGTCAAGGCGAAGCCGTCGGGCGCCAAGGGCAAATATGTCAAGAAGGCCGCGATCAGCTCGACCATGGGCCCGGGGCTGAGGCTCGACGTGGCGGAAGTCGCCAGCGTCTAGCCTGCGCGCCGCCGCAACGACAAATCAACGAGGGGCCGGTGCGAAGGCGCCGGCCCCTTCCCTGTCCGGACCCGCGGTCACGGCGCCACGCTCTGCCGGTGCCGAAACAGATTGCCGGGATCCCGCGCCGCCTTAATCCGGCGCAATCGGGGGAGGTTCGCGCCCCAATAAGCGGTCGCCCAATCGGCTAGATCGGTGTCGCAATAATTGACGTAGGCGCCGCCCCGCATGAATGGGCGCAGCGCCGCGTAGAAAGCCCGGCAGGCCTGCAGGCGCGCCGCCGTCTGGCTCGCCGCGCTCCATTGCAGATAATATTGAATGCAGTAGATTTTCGGCCCCCTGAAGGGAAAAGCGGTGGCGTTCGGCGCCAGGTCCGCGATCGCGCCGCCATAGGGGTCGCAGAGCGCCGCCAGGTTGATCGCCGCCGTGTCGATCAGCTGATCGAGCAGCGCCTCGATGCCGGCAATGCTGAGGTCGCTGACGAAATCCGACATGCCCTTGTGGTAGATGCTCTGATACTCCCACGAACCGGCAAAATACTCGACCGCCTCGATGAAGCTGCGCTGCTTCACGCCGGCCGGCGCGTCCGGATCGGCGACGGCGGTGAGGGTCGCCAGCTCGCGCCGCAAGGTCGCTTCGGAGCCCGTGCTTTGACCGACGCAGCGCAGCTTGATCCTGCCGTCGCGCAGTCCCTGCACCTTCATCAGCGCGGTAATCTCCGGCAGCGTCGTTGGCCCCCAGCCTTGCCAGGCGTCGAACAAGGCGACCGCCGCCGCCTTCGGCAGAGTCCAGGTGACGCCGAACGTGAAGACGCTTGGAACCGGGTGAAGACGGAAAGTGAATTCGGTCGCGATCCCGAACGAGCCGCCGCCGCCGCCGCGGCAGGCCCAGAACAGATCGGAATTGTTCGCCGCATCGACGACCAGCTTCGCACCCGAGGCGTCGATCATCGTGAGCGAGAGGAGATTGTCGCAGGCGAGACCGTGCGCGCGGCCGAGCAGGCCCATGCCGCCGCCCAATACGTGGCCCGCCACGCCGACCGTGGGGCAGCTGCCTCCCGCGAAACCGAGGCCGGTTCCGGCCAGGCTGCGATAGATGGCGCCGAGCGCGGCGCCGGCGCCGACCTTCACGATTCGCTGCGCCTGATCGACGGCGATGGCGTTCATCCGGCGCACGTCGACAACGACGCTCGCGCTTTGCGACAGGCCCGCATAAGAATGACCGCCGCATCGCACCGCGAAGGGCAGCCCTTGCTCGCGCAGCCAGTCGACCACCGCCGCGACCGCCGATTCCGCGCTGCACATCGCCCGGATCTGCGGCGGCACGATTTCCCTCAACTCGGAGGCGATCAGGGCTTCGTCATAGCCGGGGCTGCCGGGCAGCAGCATGTCGGCGCCGGGAATGACGGGGAGCGGGGGAGGCGCCGCCGCCGCCGATGACTTGGCTGATTTGCGGGCCGCGGCCCGGAATCGGGGAAGGATCGCCCGCGGCGGCGGCGGCAATGGATCGATCGGTCCGTATAAAGCTTCCATTCGGCCCTCCAAAGCCTCGCGGCTCGATCTCGCGTCGCGCCGGGAATATCATGCTAAGGCAGACCGGGGAGCCGGGCCATGGAATTCCTGCCGTTGATCCCGGGGTCGCTGGTGGCGCGCTGGGCGATCCGTGCCGACCCAGATCTCGAAGGCCGGCTTGGAGCCGCTCGGGATATTTCGACGAATATGCGTGACCTGCGTCACGCCGCGGCCCCGGGGCCTTGAGCCCCAAAAGGTAAACCCCGCCGGTTTGACCCGGCGGGGTTCCCTGAAGGCCCGTGCCCGAGGGCCGGTGCCTTCAAATCCGCTCGGCCCGAAGGCCGATTGGACAATGGATTCAACGATGCTCCCGCCGCCTCGTTCCGGCATCCGCAAACAAAGCTGGGGACGAAATTGGGGATAAGTTGGATCGTGTTGCGACAGCCGGTGCGGCAGCGCCCGTCGCCGAAGGCTGCGCCGGCGTGACTTGCGTCACGCGCAGCGGGCGCCCCGGCGGCTCACAAGCCTCGGCAACGGGACGTGAACCCCCAGGAGGCTCAGATGACGATAAGCGGCAACAAGCAGAGCAACGGTCCAGAGGCGGAGTGCGCCGATCAAGGGAATGCGCCCGGCGAGACCTGCGGATCCGCCTGCGCCTTCAACATCCGGGTCGACGCAGGCGGCGACGTGCATATCCACAACAATTGCGGCGCGCCGGCACCGGCGAGCGATGAGGCCGTCCCGACCGGAGACGATTGCCCTTGCCCCGCCATCGGAACCTGCATCCCGGTCGTCGCCGGCGCCAAGCACAAGCAGAGCCGCGAGCAAAAGCTCGGGCGGCGGGCCGAGCTCGACCCGGTGGCGAGCGCGATTGCAACCAGCGTCCTGCACTGCATGCGCCGCTTCCTGCTCGGCAAGACGGCGGCCAACGCGCTCGAGGAGCGTGCGTTCGCCATCCTTGCCAAACTCCCAAGGGAGTTCCTCGCCTGCAATGTCGCCGCCGTCGACGCACTTCCGGCGGGACTGTCCAACAGGCTTCTCGTCCCGTCGCTTCTGCTCGACCCGCATCAGGCGATCGACGCGCCGATGCTGTCGAAGGCCGTCCTGGCGGAGATCCGGCAGCGCGCCGGCCTCGCCATGTTCGGCGATCCCGCCGCGCTGGAGCAGGAGCGCCCGGGCCTCGTCCGCCTGCCCCCGGCACCGCCGCCGGGCACGGAAGATTTCACCGACCATGTCCGCATCTGCCGCATCAACAATTTGCGCACGGCGAATTATCGGCCCGTCCTCGGCGCCGGCGAATATCTCCCCGAAGAATTCCAGCAGGATTGCGCGGTTACCGTCGTCAACGGCGAGGCCGACGTCGTTTGCCAGATGCGCACAACCGATTGCCACGGCCATCCGCTCGCCGGAGCCTGCGCCCGCGTCATCGACGTGGCCCAGGGGGACAGCATCCTGCTGCAGGGCGTCAACTTCTTCAGCGTCGACGCCAAGGTCCGGCTGACCGACAAGGACACCCGCACCATCACCCGGGAGGTCGACGCCTTCGTCCGCGGCGACATCGTCACGCCTCTCGAAGAGATGGCCGGCGGCGCGCCGCGCCTCATCAACGACTGCCGCGTGGACGACAAGTTGATATTCGAGGTCCCGATCGACCTGCCGGCCGCGCTTTATGAGATTCAGGTGATCGTGCCGAACACGAGCGGGGACGCAGGGTTCGGGAGCGAACTCGCCTCCAACGCCGAATTCATTCATGTGCTGCCATCGCCAAACGCGCGGTTCCAGATCGTGGTCGAACGCGTCCGCGCGGTCCGCGAGACCGACCCCGACTGGGCCGGATCCGACGAGGTGGGACTGCATACCGTCGCTTGCGGCCTCACCCTCGGCCAGGAGGCCACGGCGATCACGGAGGTCGAGTTCAACCTCGACGGCGTCGAATTCGACACCGGCACCGCCCGAAATGTCGAAACCCTCGTCTACACGAGCGAGCAGCCGATCCTCGGGCTCTTCGTCGGCGTGATGGGCTATGAGATCGACAGCCAGCGCGCTTACAACCAGCAAATCAGAAGCCGGTCGGCCTATTTCATCGATCTCGTAGAGTCCCAATGGCAGGCGATCGTCGGTGTGGGCCTATCCACGATCATCGGGTTGATCGGCATCAAGGTCGCCGCGATCGGCGCGGCAATCCTCGCGGCGGCCGATGTGCTGATTGCCCTGTGGGCGCCCGCCGACCCGATCATCGAAGATGCGATCGGGCTTTCGATCATCGATCTCGAGCGGCTGACGAACATTTCGGTGCCCCCGCCACCCGCGTCGTTCCACACGAGCGCCAACGGCATCAACGTGAACGTGAATGTGCCCGAGGAACCGGAAAAGGTGCCGTTCCAATATAAGGAGACCCGCGAATATCGCTGCGCCGCGGAGGGCAGCAAATATGATCTGCGATACCGATACAACCGGCTGCAATGACGGCCGGGCCGCGCCGTCCGCAGGCGAATTTCCTCCGCGCCGCGCAACCCCGCCTTGACTTTCGCGCGCGGGCCGGTAGATGCGCGCCTTCGCTTGCGGGCCTCGCGCCCGCTCGCGTGCCGTCCGAGACAGCTGGCGCCCTGGACCCGGTCCAGGGCTTAATCTCCAGCCGAGACGGGGAACAGTTTTGATCCCGCCCGCGTGCGATGCGTGGCCGGACATGCCGGAAGTCTCCGGCCTCAACGCTCCCCATCGGACTCAACGTACCCCGCGCGGCGGACGGTCCGCCGCGCATAGTGGAGAGCAATATGGATCGCGCTCAGAAACAAGAGACGGTCGCGGCGCTCAAGGCGACGTTCGACGAGACCAACGTCGTCGTCGTCACCCGCAATCTCGGCCTGTCGGTGGCCCAGTCCACCGAATTGCGGAACCGGATGCGCGAGGCCGGCGCCCGCTACAAGGTCACCAAGAACCGGCTCGCCCTGATCGCGCTCGAGGGCACGCGCTACGCGCCCCTGAGCGACCTCCTGACCGGGCCGACCGCACTGGCGACCTCGTCCGATCCGGTCGCGGCGGCCAAGGCCGCGGTCGACTTCGCCAAGACCCACGACCGGCTCGAGATCGTCGGCGGGGCGATGGGCGAGACGATGCTCAACGCCGACGGCATCAAGGCGCTCGCCGCCCTGCCGTCGCTCGACGAGCTCAGGGCGAAGATCGTCGGCCTGATCCAGGCCCCGGCGACCAAGATCGCGCGCACGATCAGCGAGCCCGGCGCCAGCCTCGCCCGCGTCATCGGCGCCTATGCGGCCAAAGAAGCGGCCTGAATTGAACCACCCTCCGTCACCCCAGCGAAGGCTGGGGTCCAAACGGACTCAGCATGGATGCCAGCCTTCGCTGGCACGACGAACAAAAGAAACGGAGACTTTAAAATGGCAGACATCAACACCCTCGTCGATCAGCTCAGCGAGCTGACCGTCCTCGAAGCCGCCGACCTCGCCAAGGCGCTGGAAGAGAAATGGGGCGTCTCGGCCGCCGCCGCGGTCGCCGCGCCCGCGGCCGCCGCCGGCCCCGCCGCGCCCGCCGCCGAGGAGCAGACCGAGTTCGACGTCATCCTGACCGGCGACGGCGGCAAGAAGATCAACGTGATCAAGGAGGTCCGCGCGATCACCCAGCTCGGCCTCGGCGAGGCCAAGGCGCTGGTCGAGAGCGCGCCCAAGGCGATCAAGGAAGGCGTCAACAAGGCCGAGGCCGAGGAGATCAAGAAGAAGATCGAGGAAGCCGGCGGCACCGTCGAGCTGAAATAAGCCGTCATACCGGCGCAGGCCGGTATCTCGGCGGGAAAGGCTCGGCCCTTCTCCACGAGGTCCCGGCCTTCGCCGGGACGACGAACCGGAACAAGGGCGGCGCCGCGAGGGGCCGCCCTTCTTCGTTATTCAAGGCCGCGGAGATAGGCTTCGGCGTCCTTCCTCCCCTCGTGCACCGCCCAGCCCAGCGGCGTGCCGCGCCAGAGCGTGTCGCGGACGTCGCGGCGGGCGCCGTGGGCGACCAGCAGCTCGAGCGTTTCGACATCGTCGTTGATCGCGGCCTGGTGCAGCGGCGTCGAATGTTTGTGGCAGGGCATGAAGCGGTTCGGATCGGCGCCCGCTTCGAGGCAGAGCCGCGCCGCCTCCGCCTGGCGGTTGATCACCGCCATCGCCAGCGCGTCGCTCTTCTCGTCGTCCGATGCGGCGTCGAGCAGGCCGGCCAGCTCCGCCCGCCCGAGGCCGGCGGCTTCGAGCGCGGTCAGGGCAAGGCCGTGATCGAGCAGCCAGGCGATCGGCCGGATCTGCCGGTGGCCGAGGGTGGCGATCACGGCCTCGCGGCCGGCCCGCGCGCCGGCTTCGACCAGGGTCTCGACCAGCGCCATCTGCACCGGGCGCGGCATCGCGCCGTCGGTCATCGCCAGCTCGAGCGTGTAATCGAGATCCTTTTGGGCGACGCCGCGGGCGACCATCAGCCGGGCGATCCCGACGATGTTGGGCGGCGGCGCCGGAACGAGGGTCGGATTGTTGGCGACGAACCAGAACAGCATCGGATCGGAAAAATAGCCGCGCGGGCCGATGTCGGGCTCGATCGCGGGCTCGGTCAGCAGGCTCGGGCGGGCGTCGAGCAGGCGCGCCAGCGCCGCCGCGTCGCCGGCCTGGATCGCCGCGACCGCGGCGCGGAACCCAGGATCCTCGATGCGCGGGCCGTCGGCGGTCAGATAGAGGATCCGGTCGCGCTCGACCGGGTCGCCGGCCTCGGCATAGTCATGTGCGCGCCTGCCCTTGCCATCCGCCTGCCAGGCCAGGGCGCCGCTCCGGAGTAGCAGCTCGACCAATGCCGCCGGGCCGCGGCGGGCGGCGGCGTGGAGCGGCGTCGCGCCGCCGGCGCAGCCGCGCCGGACGAAGGCGCCGGCCTCGATCAGCCGCCGCGCGACGGCGAGGCGATCGGGAGCCTCGCTGGCGCAGGCGAGATAGAGCGGCGAGTCCCGTTCGCGCGGCTCGCCGTCGACCGGGGCGCCGGCGGCGAGCTGCGCCTCGACGGCGGCGAGATCGCCGCGCGCCGCGGCTTCCGACAGCGGCGAGCGGGCCGGCGCGGCCGCCCGCATCAGCGCCGCCCAGGAGCCGAAGCCGTAATCGCGGGCGAGGCGGCGCTGGGCGGCGGCGAGCCGGATCGCCTCGCTCCTGGCGAGGCGCTTGGCCTGCTTGCGCAGATGCTCGGCGGAAGGCTTGTCCGGAAGGCGCATGATCGACCCTTTCCTTGCAGCCCGGGTCCGCGTGACGGGCAGGAAAAGGCGGTCGCGAAGACGCATCAACATGAGGCGGGCTGGGCCCTTTCCGCGGACGGGCGGCCGCCTTTTCGGCCGTGCCGCGAGCCTAGGCCCGGCCCACGCCGCCCGCAAGTGTGGAATGGGAACAGTCACTTGGAAAATAGGGACTGTCCCTATTTTCAGACGAAGCCCAGATTCCAGGTGCTGGGATTGTAGTTGGCGATGTTGGGCAGGACGGTGGGCATGTTGCCCGCCGAGACTCCGAACCAGCTCGCCAGGGTGGCGCCGTACTGGTCGACGCCGAGCGCCGGCAGCAGGCGGCCCTGGCCGACGTCGTCGGGGCCGTTATTGGCGATGACCGGCGGCACGCCGAAGAAATCGCGGCCGTGGACGGCGCCGCCCATCACGAAATGCATCGAGCCCCAGCCATGGTCCGAGCCGTTGGCGTTGGAGGTGAGGGTGCGGCCGAAATCCGACGCGGTGAAGCTCGTCACCTTGTCGGCGGCGCCGATCTCGACCATCGCGTCGTGGAAGGCGCGCATCGCCGCGCCGAGGCGGGTCATCAGCGTCGGATGGGTGGTCAGCACGCTGTCATGGGTGTCGAAGCCGCCGAGGCTGACGAAGAAGACCTGCCGCTTCGCGCCCAGCTCCTGCGACACCGAGACGAGCCGCGCGACGATGCGCAGCTGATCGGCGAGCGTGTTGCCCGCCGGGAAGGGCGTGGCGATCGCCGGGCCGGCATTGAGGGCGCCGCTGACCTGCGCCTGGAGATCGAGCGAGCGCTTCGAGACGCGGGCATGCTCGTCCTCGAACAGGTTGGTCCGCGCCCCCGTCATCAGCGCGCGCAACGTGCTTATCCCCGTGGCGGCGCCGAACAAAGTGGACGCATTGTTGAGCAGAGGCACCGGCCCGGTCGAGGTGACGGTATACTGGACCGCGGTCCGGCCGGAGAGGAAGACGCTGTTGCCCGACGCGCTGATGCAGGTCAAAGTCGCGGTGCCGTTGCCCGACTGGAGCAGATCGCCGATCCGGCCGCCCCAGCCCGAGGTCGCGCCTTCGGGGTTCGACGCCTGCCAGAAGCTCTGCTGGTCGTTGTGCGAGAAGAGCTTGGGCGGCAGCGGCACGCTCCGGGCGGTGTAGGCCGCCTTGCTGGTCGGCTGGATCAATGTGCCGACGTTGAGGACGATGGCGAGCTTGCCGGCGTCGAAGATCGGGACCAGCGGCGAGAGGGTCGGCGCCAGCGCGAATTGCCGGGCGCCCGCCAGCGCATTGTTGGGCAGCAGCACCGTCCCGGCGAGCTGGTCGCGCGGCAAAGCGATGGTGCTCCTCAGGCCTGCATAGAGATCGTAGGAGGGCTGGTCGTAGGGGACGATTGTGTTGGCATAATCGTTGCCGCCGAACAGGAAGATGCAGACCAAAGCCTTGTAGTCGGTCGCGGTCGCCGCCGCCGCCTCGCCGATCGCGGCGAGGTTCATCACGAACGGGCCGGCGCCGCCGACCAGGCCGAGGCAGGCGGCGCGCTTCAGGAAGGCGCGGCGGGACTGCTCGCCCGTCATTTCTGCACCAGATATTCGGGGGCCGCGAGGGTCAGCAGGATCGCGGTGTAGACCCGATTGAGGGTGGCGTTGGCGGAGCCGATCGCGATCGCGTCGACGGCGGCGCGGATGCTGGCCTTGGTGGCGGCGCCGAGGGCCGCGCCCAGGAGGATGTCGACCTCGTCGACGAGGTTGGTGCTGTTGCCGGCGAGCGCCGACATCGAAGTGTAATCGGCGCGGAAATCGCCCGACCCGGCCGAGACCAGCACCGCCATGTAGTTCACATAGGCGATCACCGAGGGCTCGTTGGTGATCTGGAATTCGGGCGCGACCAGGCCGGCGGCGGCGATCGCGCTGTTCGGCGGGGTGTAGCCGGGGCGGAAGAAGTTGAAGACGGAAGGAGAGCGGCCGGGGCTCTGGCCGAGCCGGGTCGCGCTCGAGCTGGTGTCGCCGATCGGCCAGGCGCCCGAGGGCGAGCTGGCGCCGAAGGCGCGCGCCCAGCCGGTCAGCCGCGCCACCGGCTCGCGCAGCTTGCCGGCGGTGGTGGTGCCGGCGATCGCGTCGCTGCGCGCCTCGACGTCGGTCAGGATCGCGCGAATGACGGCCCGCAAATCGCCGCGCACGCCGCTGCCGTTATTGGCGAACACCGCCGCGACGCGCGCGACATAGGCGGGCGGCGGGTTCGAGGTGACGAGGTGCTGGATCAGCTGCTTGGAGACGAACGGCGCGACGTTCTGGTGGGCGAAGATCGCGTCGAGCGCGAGCCGCATCGAGTTCGGCCCGTCGGTGCCGGCCGGGATCGTCGTGCCGAGGAAGGCCTTGGCGCCGGTCTCGTGGTTGGCGGCGACGTTGACCATCGGCCGGCGCAGGCGATCGGGGCTGCTGTTGTCGGCGGAATCGAGCGTCCAGCCGGTCCAGACGCGGGCGAGGCCGGTAATGTCGTCCTGGGTGTAGGTCTCCTGGACGGCGCCGCCGCTCATCTGGGGGGTGCCGTCCTGGTTGAGCCGGACGAGGCCGATGGTGAAGAGCTGCATCAGCTCGCGCGCGTAATTCTCGTCGGGCACCGCGCCGGTCGCCGGGTTCGCCCTGCGGTTGCCGAGGAAGGTGAGGTAGAGGCCCATCGCGACGTTGGTCGAGATCCGCTCGAGCAAAGTGCGGAAATTGCCGAACGCATTGTCGAGCAGCACGTCGACATAGGCGGCGACCGCGAATTGCCGCCAGGGGACGTTGACCCCGTCGATGCCGACGACGAGGAAATCGAGCAAAGCGAGGCCGACGCGCTGGCGCAGCTGGTCGGGGCTCGCGATCAGCTGGCGCCACATCACCGGATCGAAGCCGGCCTGGCTGTTCATCGTCGAGGCGTCGCCATAGCCGCCGGCGACCAGCCAGTCCCAGTGGCTGGTGGCGCGCGGCATCGCGAACTGGGCGTCGAGCCAGGCCTCGAAGCCCAAGGCCACGACCTGATCGATGTCGGCGCGCGACGAGCCCATCGTCGCCTGGGAGAGGAAGCGCGCGGCCTGGAGCCGGGTCGGCGGGATGATCGCGGGCGCCGGCGGCGCCGGCGCGGGGGCCGGGGTCCCGCCGCCGCCGCCGCAGGCCGACAGCGCCAGCGTCACGCCCGCCGCGGCGAGCGTCGCCGCCGACGGCGTTTCCGCCTCGGCTTCGACAGGCTGGGTGACGTCGAGATCAGCCATCGGGGCTCCCCACCACCGGATGTCCGCTGAAGACCCTCTCACGGGATCGTTAGCGGCCGGTATAAAGCGAGGATGAACGGCCCGTAAGGCTCGTTTACATCATGATACACTTTTTGCCGAAACCGGGGACTGTCCCCGATGGAGGGACTGTCCCCGGCAGGGGGACTGTCCCCGGTGGGGGGACTGTCCCCCTTTTTGGGTCAGACGCGTTCGGGCTCGCCGTGGAGGCGGGCCTCGACATTCTCGCTGAGCCCCGACGAGCGGTCGATCGGGAACGGCGCCAGCGCCTCGCCCTCGCCCTCCGGCCGGCCGATCGCGAACGAGGCGTGGGTGCGGCCCTCGCTGCCGTCGGGCAGGGTGTAGCGGGCGTCGGCGACCACCACCGGCAGCACCGGCTCGGTGAGGCCGTCCTTGGACAGAGCGATCCTGGCCTCGACCCGGGCGCCCTCGCCGGCGGCGATGTCGACCTCGTTGACGGTCGCGTCGGCGGGCGGCTCGATCAGCGAGCGTTCCATGTCGGTGCCCTGGCCGCCGGCGACCATCCAGGTCGAGATCCTGACGTCCTTCGCCTCGACCGAGCCGGTATTGCCGACGGTGAGCTCGAACTGGACGATGGCGTCCTCGCGGCTGGTGCCGGCGCGCAGCGGCCGCATCAGGAATTCGAGCCACGGCCGGCCGGCGATCGGCTCGGAGCCGGCGGCGAGCGCCTCGACGTCGGCGGCGTCGGAGTCGACGATCGCGACCTCGTCGGCGATCGGCTCGGGCTCGCGCTCGGCGAGCGCGGCCGCCGCGACGAGCGGCTCGGGCCGGACGAAGGCCGGCTCGGGCGCGGCCTCGACCAGCGGGGCGGCTTCAGCCTGCGGCTCCTCGTAATAGACCTCCTCCTCGGTGCGCCGGCGGCGCAGCGCGAAGAAGGCGATCGCGGCGATCAGCAAGGCGGCGGCGCCGGCCAGAAACGGCCAGAGCGTCGTCAGGCTGCGCGCGGGCGCGGCGGCCGGCTCGGCGGGCGCCGCCGGCGGCGGCGTGGTCACCGGCACCGGCTCGGGCGCGGCGGCGACCGGGG
>DASZDS010000041.1:0-1763 GCA_035941735.1 Allosphingosinicella sp. | reverse complement strand
ACCAGCCGGCCCTCGCGGTCGTAGACGGCGCGGCTGACCCGGTCGTCGGGATGCGGATTGGCGGCGGCCCAGTCCCGCATGACGTCGGCGAGCGGGTCTTCGCCGCCCTCATAGGCGGTAGCGAGGGCGGTCTGCTTGATGGCCCGGCCGGCGGAATCGTAGGCGAAGGCGGTGACGTTGCCGGTGGCGTCGATCGCGAAGGCGACCCGGCCGACGGCGTCGTGGACGGCGCGGGTGATCCGCATCGGATCGGCGGCGTGCGCGTCGACCTGGGCCTGAAGGTCCTCCATCGTGTAGGTGGAGGCCGGCGAAACGGTCCAGCCGTAATGGATGGTGCGGATCGCGTTGCCGACATCGTCGTAGCGATATTCGGTGAGCCCCGCGGCGCCGTCGACGGTGAAGCGCAGGCGGCCGTCCTTGTCATAGGCGTTACGGGTGATCCGGTCGTCGGCGTCCGCCGAAAGCCGTCCGGTCACGTCGGCGGCGGAGATCTGAAGACCGAAGCCGGCGAGCGAGATGGCATTGGCATAAGCCCGGGTCGCGGCCACGCCGTCGCCGCCGTCATAGCTGGTCTCGACCACGTCGCCGAGCGCGTCGACCGTGAAGATCAGGCGGTCGGCGCGATCATAGACGTAGCGGGTGACCTGGTTCAGCGCGTCCTTGACCGCGACCAGATTGCCGCGCGCGTCGTAGGTGAAGCTGGTCGTGTTTTCGAGCGCGTCGGTGGTGCCGATGATGCGGCCGGCCCGGTCATATTCCGTCGCGGTGGCATGGCTGTTCGGGTCGGTGAGCGCGATTTCCCGGCCGAAGGCGTCATAGTCGTGACCCGTGGTGACCGCCTTGCCGCCCAGGGCGGAATCGACGATCTCGGTCTTTAGGCTGCCGCGCCGGTCGTAGGCGAAACTGGTTTCGATCTCCGTGGCGACGCCGGGGCTGGCCGATTCGGCCAGCGCCACCCTGCGCAGCTCGACCTCGCCGAAGCTGTTATAGGAATAAGACGTGTAGCTGCCGAGCTGGCCGGCCTCGAGGGCGAGCCGGCCGGCCGCGTCGTAGCTCGCGACCCTCTGCTCGTCGAGCGACGGATCGGCCAGGGCGGCGACGATGCCGGCCGCGCCCGCAGCGGCCCCGCCGGCCATTCCCGACAATGTCTCGATGCCGATCCGGGCCGCGTAACGGATCGTATCGGTGCGGTCGCCGAACCGGTTGTAGCGATGTTCGACGACGTCGCCGAGCGCGTCGACCTGATAGGCGAGCCGATCGGCGGTGTCGTAATAGAAGAGCGTGCGGGCGCCGTTGGCGTCGGACCTGACGGTCAGGCGCCCGGCCGTGTCATAGTCGAACAGGGTGCCGTATTCGGCCCAGATCAGCTCGTCGTCGGGATTGGGGCCGAGCGCGGCGACGAGCGCGCTGCCGATCCCCGACAGCTCGCCCTTGAGCCGGCCGAGCCCGTCATATTTCCGCATCGTCAGCCGTTCCGCCGGGGTCCCGACGGCGCGGGTGATCGAGACGAGGTCGCCGAGCGCGTTATAGCCATAGGCCGTGGTCTGCTCCTCGGCGGTACCGTCGGCGCGGCTTTCCGAGGTGAGCCGGCCGACCGCGTCGTAGGAGCGGGTGGTGGTGACGGCGTCGCTGGTGCCGTGGGCGACGGTCGTCGAGAGGATCTGGCCGCGCTGGTCGAGCGTCATCACCGTCCAGTTGAGCAATGCGTCCCTGGTCTTTTCGAGCCGGCCGGCGCTGTCGTAGAAATATTCGGTCGTTATCGC
>DASZDS010000040.1:0-89397 GCA_035941735.1 Allosphingosinicella sp. | reverse complement strand
GGCTCGGCGAAGAAAATCGAGACGCAACTGGCATTCGTCGACATTGCCGGCCTGGTGCGCGGCGCGTCGAAGGGCGAAGGGCTCGGCAACCAGTTCCTCGCCAATATCCGCGAGGTCGACGCGATCGTCCACGTGCTGCGCTGCTTCGAAGGCGGCGACGTCACCCATGTCGAGGGCCGGATCGATCCCGTCGCCGACGCCGAGACGGTCGAGACCGAGCTGATGCTGGCCGACCTCGACAGCCTCGAGAAGCGCGTGCCGAACCTGGTCAAGAAAGTGCAGCAGGGCGACAAGGAGGCGAAGATCCAGGCTTCGGTGCTCGGCCAGGCGCTCGAGCTGCTGCGCGATTCGAAGCCGGCGCGGCTGGTCCAGCCGAAGGATCATGAGGAGAAGCTGGCGCTGGAGCGGGCGCAATTGCTGACCGCCAAGCCGGTCCTCTACGTCTGCAACGTCGACGAGGGCGACGCCGCCTCGGGCAATGCCCACAGCGCCGCCGTGTTCGAAAAGGCGGCGCGCGAGGGTGCCGGCGCGGTCACCATCTCGGCGGCGATCGAGGCCGAGATCGCGACCATGTCGGCCGCGGACCGGACCGAGTTCCTCCACGATCTCGGGCTCACCGAGACCGGCCTCAGCCAGATCATCCGCGCCGGCTACGACCTCCTCCACCTCATCACCTTCTTCACCGCCGGGCCGAAGGAGGCGCGCGCCTGGACCGTCGAGAAGGGGGCGAAGGCGCCCGAGGCGGCGGGCGTCATCCATTCCGACTTCGAGCGCGGCTTCATCCGCGCCGAGACGATCGCCTATGAGGATTTCATCGCCTGCGGCGGCGAACAGGGGGCGAAGGACAAGGGCAGGATGCGCGCCGAGGGCAAGGACTATGTCGTCCAGGACGGCGACGTCCTCCTGTTCCGCTTCAACGTTTGACAAGTCTCGTCACCCCGGCGAATGCCGGGGTCTCGACGAGGGAGGCCGCATGCTCGACCGCCGCACTTTCATCGCCGGCGCCGCCGCGACCGCCCTCACCGCGCCGGCCCTCCTGCGCGCGCAGAGCATCTTCCGCACCTACCCGTTCGGGCTCGGCGTCGCCTCCGGCGACCCTTCCCCCGACGGCTTCGTGATCTGGACGCGGCTCGCGCCCGAGCCGCTCGCCGAGCATGGCGGGATGGTGATGACGCCGCTGACGGTCAGCTGGGAGGTGGCGGCGGACGAAGGCTTCCGCAGCGTCGTCGCGCGCGGCGAAGAGGTGGCGCGGCCCGAGCTCGGCCACGCCGTCCATGTCGAAGTGGCGGGGCTGCAGCCCGACCGGCCCTATCATTACCGGTTCCGCGCCGGCGGCGAACGCAGCATCAGCGGCCGTGCACGCACGCTGCCGCTCGCGACCAGCAGCCCCGAGGCGCTGCGCTTCGGCATCGCCGGGTGCCAGGCCTATGACGACGGCTATTACACCGCCTACCGCCACATGGCCGAGGAGGACCTCGCCTTCGCCTATCATTATGGCGACTATATCTACCAGTATCGCGGCGGCGCGACCCGGCGCGGGCGCGACGGCGAGCTGATCGTCGCCGTCCGCCAGAGTGCCGGGCAGGAGCTTTTCGATCTCGCCGACTACCGGCGCCGTTATGCGCAGTACAAGAGCGACCCGGACCTGCAGCGCGCCCATGCCGCCCATGCCTTCTTCCACAGCTTCGACGACCATGAGATTACCGATAATTGGGTCGGGCCGGCTGGCGACGACGATACGCCGCTCGAAATCTTCCGCCTCCGCCGCGCCGCCGCGCTCCAGGCCTGGTACGAGCATATGCCGGTGCGCCGGGCGCAGATGCCGCGCTTCGGAGACGTCGCGATGTACCGCAGCGCCCGCTTCGGCACGCTCATGGAGATGGACATACTCGACACCCGCCAGTTCCGCACCAACCAGCCGTGCGACGACGGCTTCAGGCCCGCCTGCCCGGGGATGGAAGCGCCCGAAGCGGCGGTGCTCGGGGCGGAGCAGGAGGCATGGCTCGCCCGCAACCTCGCGCGGCGCGGCACGCGCTGGAACTGCATCGCCCAGCAGGTGATGATGATGTCCCTCGACCGCCGCATTCACGACGAGCCGGCGCCGATCCTCAACATGGACAGCTGGGCCGCCTATGAGGGGCCGCGGCGGCGGCTGCTGGCAAGGCTGCGCGGGCTCGACAATGTCGTCGTGCTGACTGGCGACGAGCATCAGAACTTCGCCGGGCTGCTCCACGACCGCGATAGGCCGGTGGCGGTCGAGTTCGTCGCCACCTCGATCGCAAGCGGCGGCGACGGATCGAACCTCAGGCCCGGCAGCGATCGCATCCTCGCCGAAAACCCGCAGGTGAAGTTCATCAACGACCAGCGCGGCTACCTGACCTGCGACGTCAGCCCCGACGAATGGCGGACCAATTTCATGGTGGTCGACCGCGTCTCCACCCCGGGCGGAACCCTGAGCAAGCGCGCGACCTGGGCGGTGACGCGCGGCGACGTGGCGCTCAGGGAGGTTTGAGGTGCGTTATTTCGAGGACATCGAGGTCGGCGCCGAGACCTCGTTCGGCAGCTATGAAGTGACCCGCGAGGAGGTGCTCGAATTCGCCCGCAAATACGATCCGCAGCCCTTCCATCTCTCCGACGAGGCGGCGGCGAAGACCTATTTCGGGCGGCTGTCGGCGAGCGGCTGGCACACCTGCGCGATGACCATGGGCGTGATCGCCCGCCATGTCGTCGCCGACGAGCAGGCGGGCCTGGGCTCGCCGGGGATCGACGAATTGCGCTGGCTCAAGCCCGTCTATCCCGGCGACACGCTGCACGTGAACGGCAGGATCATCGAAAAGACGCCGTCGCGCTCCAAGCCCGACATCGGCTCCTTCCGCACCCAAACGACGGTGACCAACCAGGACGATGTACCGGTCCTGCGCTTCACCTCGATCGTGCTGATCCGGCGCCGGCCGGCCTAGGTCAGGCCTCTTCGCCGGCGAGCAGCCGTTCGTAGCGGCGCTGCATTTCCTCGGGGCTCACCGTCTCGGTCTCCTGCGAAAGCATCCATTTGTGCCCGTACGGATCGGCGACCATGCCCGAGCGGCTGCCGTGGAACTGGTCCTCGACCGTGCGCAGCAGGGTCGCGCCGGCCGCGACCGCGCGTTCCGCCGAGGCATCGGCGTCGGCGACCGAAAGGTGGAGCGAAACCGGAGTCCCGCCGAGCGATGTCGGGCTGACCGCGCCCCATTCCGGATGCTCGTCCGCGAGCATCACCATGTCGCCGCCGATCGTCATCTGGGCATGGCCGATGCGGCCGCCCGGGTCGGTGAGTCGAAACGCCTCCTCGGCGCCGAACGCGCGGGCGTAGAAATCGAGCGCCGCGGCGGCATCGCGGACGATGATATAGGGAATGACGGCCATCGCGACCTCCTGTGCGAATCGCTATTTACATTACGTATCGTTACGTAAATAATAGCGCCGGTCAAGATGAATAATGAAGGACCAGAGCCGCCCCGTCGCGGGCGCCCGCCGAGCCAGGCCGCGCGGCGCGCAATCCTGCGCGCCGCCCGCGAGCTGCTCGACGAGGGCGGCCTCTTGTCGGTGACGATGGAGGGCGTCGCCGCCCGCGCCGGGGTCGGCAAGCCGACCGTCTACCGGCACTGGAGCAATCGCTACGAAGTCGCGATGGCGGCGCTGATCGAGGCGTCGCGCGATGCCGAGGCGCCGGCCGGCGACGCCGCGCCCCTCGAGGCGCTCGGGGAGCAATTGCGCCGGCTCGCCGCTTTGTTCACCTCGAGCACGGGACGCAACGTCGCCGCGGTGCTGGTCTCGGGTTATGGGGAAACCGAATTGTCCAAGGCGTTCCGCCTCTATTTCGTCCAGGCTCGACGCGACGAGGGCCGCGCTCTGCTCGAGCGCGCGGTCGCCGCCGGCCAGGTCCGCGCCGATGTCGACCTCGAGCTCGCGCTCGACCTGATCTACGGCCCGGTCTTTTATCGCCTGATGATGGCGCGCGCGCCGATCGACGCCGGCTTCGCCGATGCTTTGCTGCGCGAAGTGCTCACGGGAATCGCCGCCTAGCCGGCCGCGCCGGTCCCGCGCCGCTTCGGGCCGTGCCAGATCTGCTGATAGGCCATGTAGCCGAGGATCGTCGCCAGCAGCAGGAAGAGCAAGGTCACCATGCCGGCATTCTTGCGCGTGACGAGGTTCGGCTCGGCCGCCCACATCAGGAAGGCGGAGACGTCCTGCGCCATCTGGTCGCGGGTCGCCGGCGGGTTGCCCGGCGCGTAGCTGACCTGGCCGTCGGCGGTGATCGGCGGCGGCATGGCGATGTTGAGGTTGGCGAAATAGGGATTGTAGTGAAGGTTCGGCGGCACCTGATAGCCCGCGGGCGGGCGATGGAAGCCGGTCAGCAGCGAATAGATATAGGCCGGACCGCCCTCGCGCGCCTTGGCCATCAGCGACAGGTCCGGCGGCAGCGCATTGTTGTTGGCGGCGCGCGCGGCGGTCTCGTTCGGATAGGGGTTCGGGAAATGATCGGCGGGAATCGGCTTGCGGGTCGCGGCCTCGCCGGTGTCGGGATTGATCGAGGCGACCTGGATCGGCCACTGGTCGGCGATCGCGCGGACCTCGGCCTCGCTATAGCCCAGATCGCGCAGGTTGCGGAACGCGACGAAGGTGAGGCCGTGACAGGCCGCGCAGACCTCCTTGTAGACCTGGAAGCCGCGCTGGAGCTGGCGGCGGTCCCAATTGCCGAACGGGCCGTCGAACGAGAAGGAAACTCGGCGCGGCTCTTCGTGGAGGCGCTGCTCGGCGGTCGCCTCGGGCGGCGCCTTGATATAGGCCCAGGCGCCCTTGCCGAACGCCCAGGCGGCGGCCAGCACGAAACCCAGCCCGATCAGAAAGCCTAAGATGCGCACCATGAGCCGATCGTCCCCTTAAGCTTGAGCCGGCGTGACGCCGCTGAGATCCGCCGGCGCCGCCTCCGCCGCCTCGCCGTGCAGCACGCTTTCCGAGATCGACGCGGGCAAGGGCCGGGTGTGTTCGACGATCGAGAGGATGGGCAGGATGATGAGGAAGTGCGCGAAATAGTAGATCGTCGCGACCTGGCTGATCATCACGAACGGCTCCTCGGCGGGCATCCCGCCGCAATAGCCGAGCACGATCACGTCGACGATCAGGAACACGAAGAAGATGCGGAACATCGGCCGGTAGGCGCCCGAGCGGACCGGCGACTTGTCGAGCCAGGGCAGGAGGAACAGGAGCAGGATCGAGGCGAACATCGCCGCCACCCCCATCAGCTTGGCGGGGATGAACAGGAAGTCCGCGGTGAACGCGCGCAGGATCGCGTAATAGGGCCAGAAATACCATTCCGGCACGATGTGCGCGGGCGTCGAGAGCGGGTTGGCCGGCACGTAATTGACCGGATGGCCGAGCCAGTCGGGAAGGAAGAAGACCAGAATCGCGAGCAGCATCAGCCAGAGCAAAGCGAACCAGCCATCCTTCGCCGTGTAATAGGGATGGAAGGGCACCGTGTCCTGCGGCGTCTTCACGTCGATCCCGGTCGGATTGCCGGATCCGGGAATGTGCAGCGCCCAGATGTGGAGGATGACGACGCCCGCGATCACGAACGGCAGCAGGTAATGGAGCGAGAAGAAGCGGGTCAGGGTCGGCTGGTCGGGCGCGTAGCCGCCGAGCAGCCAGTGCTGGATCGGCTCGCCGACCAGGGGAATCGCGCCGAACAGGCCGGTGATCACCTTGGCCGCCCAGAAGCTCATCTGCCCCCAGGGCAGGACATAGCCCATGAACGCGGTCGCCATCATCAGGAGGAAGATGACGAGACCGAGCATCCACACCATCTCGCGCGGCGGCTTGTAGGAGCCGTAATAGAGGCCGCGGAAGATGTGGAGATAGGTGACGATGAAGAAGAAGCTGGCGCCGTTGGCGTGGAGATCGCGCAGGAACCAGCCCTGGTTGACGTCGCGGTCGATATGCTGGGTCGAGGCGAAGGCGGTGACGGCCGAGGATTCGTAGTGCATCGCGAGGACGATGCCGGTGACGATCTGGATCACCAGAGCGAGCCCGGCGAGCACCCCGAAATTCCACATATAATTGAGGTTGCGCGGCACCGGATAGCCGCCGCCGACGCTGTTATAGGCGAGCCGCGGCAGCGGCAGCCGGTCGTCCAGCCAGCGCATGAACGGATGCTTGGGTTTGTATTGCTCAGCCCAGGGGAAGCTCATGTCCGAAAGTTCTTTCAGCGGCAGCCAGGTCGGAAAGCGAACCCGCCGCCCACAGGTTCCCGGGCGGCCTGCGCGGCCTGATAGCCGTGCGACGCGGCCTTTGCCAACAGCGATTTTTCGCGCGTCCGGCCGGCCGGAGCGAGGGCGCGGCGATTTCCGCGCGGCGCGAGCTTTGGCGGGCCCATTCGCCGAATTGGCGGCGATGACGGCCGGCGACCTTTCCCAAGCCGCAAGTTCATTCCGTCAAAGGGAACGAATATCCCGCCCAATTGCGCGGCACGGCGCCGTGAACAAGCTCCGCGTTGCATTACGGCGATTCTTGTGATCTTCTGTCAGCGTCGAGTCGCTCGATTGGCGCCGGGGGGAATCGGCGATGACGGAGCCTGCCGGGAAAGTCCTGATCGCAGCCGCGCTCGCGGCGCTGGCGGCGACGGCGATGGCGGGCGAGACCATCTCCTACAGCTACGACGCGCGCGGGCGGCTGGTGAGGGTCGTGCGCAGCGGCAGCGTCAACAACAACGTCGCCGCCAATTACAGCTACGACAAGGCCGACAACCGCACCAACGTCAATGTCGTTTCGCCCAACTAGCCGGCTCGGACAGCGCCGGCGGGATCGCCGGGGGGACAGCGAGAGGGGGACGAGGATGAAGCCGATCCTGTCGGTGGCGGGGCTGTTCGGCGGCGCCCTGCTCGCCGGCACCGCGCCGACCGCGCCGGCGGCGGCGCAGACGGTCAACCCGCGCTTCAGCCAGGTCGACGCGAACGGCGTCGACCTCGTCACCGGCCAGTTCAATTTCTCGGTGATGGAGGGGACGATCGGGTCGGGGCCGGGCGCGCTCACGCTCAGCCGGATCGTCTCCGGCTCGAACGCCGTCGACGAATGGACCGGGCTGCTCTACCGGCGGACCGTCGGCGCCTCGATCCTGATGTACGTCGAGTTCGGCCCGATCGCCGAGACGTTCGCCGTCTCGGGCTCGACCTACAGCTCGACGCTGGCCAATGGCGGCACCCTGGTCGCCCTCGGCGGCGGCCAGTTTCGCTACGCTTCGGCCGACGGGACCCAGATCCTCTTCGACAACGATCACCAGGAACCGCTCGATTCGACCGATTATATCGTGGACGCGCCGCAATGCGGGCCCGCCGATGCCGACACCTGCGCCATTCCGGTCAGCGTCGTCCGCCCGAACGGGATGACCTATACGCTCGCCTGGGACTTCAACACCGATTGCGACGGCTACGACCAGCAGCTGAACTGCATCAACCCGACCGCCGACGTCCGCTTCGCCGGGGTGAGCTCGAGCGGCAATTACGGCTTCACCCTGACCTACGACAGCGGCAATTGGTACCGGCGCATCGGCGCGAGCTTCACCAACCTCGCCTCGGCGCCCTCGCCGCTGCCCTCGAGCAGCTATGCCTATCCCTCAGGCGGCGTCTACGAGCTGACCGATACCGGCGGGCGGACCTGGCGGTTCACCACCAGCGGATCCACTTTCTCGATCCGCCGGCCGGGCTCGTCGAGCGACGACATCGTCGTCACCTATTCGTCCGGGCTCGTCAGCCAGGTGGTGCGCGACGGCGTCACCACCACCTATTCGCGCTCGACCAGCGGCACCACGCTGACCACCACCGTCACCACCGGCGGCAACGCGACGGCGGTGGCTTCCAGCACCACCTCCGGCCGGATCACCTCGATCACCGATCCCCTCAGCCACACGACCGGCTTCCAGTACGATTCGAACGGGCGGCTGACGCAGGTGACGATGCCCGAAGGGAATTACATCGCCTACACCTATGACGCCCGCGGCAACGTCACCGAGACGCGGACGGTCGGCAAGTCGGGCTCGGGCGTTCCCGACATGGTCAGCAGCGCGAGCTATGTTTCGAGCTGCAGCAATCCGGTCACCTGCAACCGGCCGACCTCGACCACCGACGCGCGCGGCAACACCACCGACTATAGCTGGGATTCGACCCATGGCGGCCTCCTCACCGCGACGGCGCCGGCGCCGACGACCGGCGCGACGCGGCCGCAGACCCGGATCACCTACAGCCAGGTCACCGCGGTGACCGGCCAGCCGGTCTACCTGCCGACCAACGTTTCGGCCTGCCAGACGACGAGCTCGTGCGACGGCCAGGCCGACGAGAGCGAGACCAATATCAGCTACGACACATCCAACCTGCTCCCGGCCAGCGTCGCGCGCGGCAGCGGCAACGGCACCTCGACCGCGACCGCGACCACCGCCTTCACCTATGACAGCCTCGGCAATCTGCTCACCGTCGACGGGCCGCTGACCGGCACCGCCGACACCACCCGCTACCGCTACAATGCCGCGCGCGAAATGGTCGGCGTGATCGGGCCCGATCCCGACGACGCCGGCAGCCTCAAGCACCGCGCCGTGCGCACCACCTATGACGGCGGCGGCCGGCCGACCGACGTCGAGATCGGCACCGTGAACAGCCAGTCGGATTCCGACTGGGCGTCGATGACGGTGCTCCAGGAGACCGAGCAGGATTACGATACCAACCACCGCCCGACCGTCCAGCGGCTGAAATCGGGCAGCACCGTCTACGCGCTGACCCAGACCAGCTACGACAGCGTCGGCCGCGTCCGGTGCGTCGCGCAACGGATGAACCCGAACGAGTTCGCGACCAGCTCGCTGCCGTCCGACGCCTGCACGCTCGACGATACGGGCAGCTACGGCCCCGACCGGATCGCCCGCACCAGCTACGACGACGCCGGCCGGGTGACCAAGGTCGAGACCGCATATGGCGTCAGCGGCCAGGCCGCAGACGAGGTCACATCGACCTACACCGATAACGGCCGGGTCAGCACCGTCGCCGATGCCATGGGCAATCTCACCACCTACGAATATGACGGCCACGACCGGCTGGTGAAGACCCGCTTCCCGAGCACGACGCAGGGGGCGGGGACCAGCTCGACCACCGACTATGAGCAGCTGACCTACGAGACCGTGGCGGGCGGCACGCGCGCCTCGCCGCTGGTGGCGAGCCGCCGGCTGCGCGACGACACCAGCATCGGCCTGACCTACGACGCGCTCGGCCGGCTGACCGAGCGCGACATGCCGGGTTCGGAGCCGAGCTTCAGCTACAGCTACGATCTGCTCAACCGGCTGACGGGCGCATCCTATAACGGCCACAACCCGACCTTCACCTACGACGCGCTCGGCCGCAACCTCAGCCAAACGGGCGCGCTCGGCTCGGTCAGCTACAGCTACGACACCGCCGGGCGCCGGACGCAGACGACCTATCCGGGCAGCGGCCTCGCTGTCGACTACGTCTATCTGACGACCGGCGAGGTCAGCGCGATCCGCGAGAATGGCGGCACGGCAAACACGTGCAGCGGCAGTGGCGGCTGCGTGCTCGGCAGCTACGCCTATGACGCTCTCGGCCACCGCACCAGCCTCACCCGCGGCAACGGCGCGGTGACCGGCTACAGCTACGACAACGTCTCGCGCCTCACCCAGATCGCCCACAACCTCGCGGGCACGAGCCAGGATCTGACGCTCGACTTCAGCTACGATCCGGCGGGCGCGATCGCGACGGCCGCCCGCTCGAACGACGCCTATGCCTGGACCAACCATTATGCGGTCAATCGCAACTACACGACCAACGGGCTCAACCAATATACCGCCTCGGGCAGCGTCAGCCCGACCTACGATGCCCGCGGCAACGTCCTCTTCGCGGGGGGCTCGAACTATTATGTCTATACCGCCGACAATCTGCTCTACTCGGCCTGGAACCAGGCGACGCTCTCCTACGATCCGTTCGGCCGGCTGCACCAGATCGCCGCCGGCTCGGCGGCGACGCGGATGTTCTACGACGGCGATACGTTGATCGCCGAATATGACAATGCGAACGCGCTCCAGCGCCGCTACGTCTTCGGCCCCGGCACCGACGAGCCCCTGGTCTGGTACGAGGGCACCGGCACTTCGGACCGGCGCTGGTACCATGAAGACGAGCGCGGCTCGATCGTCGCGACCAGCGACGGCTCGGGCGCCGCGACCAATATCAACACCTATGACGAATACGGCATCCCGGGCAGCGGCAACACGGGCCGGTTCCAATATACCGGCCAGCAATGGCTCAGCGAGATCGGCCTCTACCATTACCGCGCGCGCATCTACTCGCCGACGTTCGGCCGGTTCCTGCAGACCGACCCGATCGGGTTCGCCGGAGGCATGAATATCTATGCTTATGTCCGGAACGATCCGGTGAACTTCACTGACCCGAGTGGCATGGTACCGGCGTGCCAGACCGGCGGAGACTTCGCCCACGGCTTCCAGGTCTGCCACCACTGGCCGCCGACCTTCCCATCGGGCGGCCATAGCGGAGCGACGATCTTTGGCCAGACTCTGATTAACGAGGATCCGGATAAGCTTAGGAGGCGCCCGACAGACCAGACTCAGGGCTGCGACGCTCCTAATCCAACCACAGGCGAGTATTCGCCCGAATGCGATGCGGTCATAACCGCCGAAAGAGCGCCGCCTGGCCAGTTTATTTTTGCCAGCGGGCGGCAATCTCGCATACCGAGAAACGACAACGAGACCAGACCTCAGTTATGCGGGATGGGCCTGAACATATGTCGCTGGGAAAGCCGAATGTCAGCGCCTCCAGGCATGCTTGGACCCTATCTGGAGGCTTGTGTCGACGCACATAGTTTTTGCCTCGAGACTGCGAGCAATCCGCTCCTACAAACGAGTGTCACAATCAACTTTCCTGACGGATCACGGATCATATTTGGCCCAGGCGGGCGCAGCCTATATATACCCGGACCCAGGCGACGTAGGTAATTAACGGCGTTGTTATGCGATTACTCGTCAATTTGATGGGGCTTTTCCTCATGACAAGCGACTTGCCGTTGGTTGGAGATGTCGGTTCGACTCCTCCCGTTGCGCCCGGGCCGGATGAAACGGTGGTGACCGATCCGGCCTTCGCAGACTTGTGCATGGCACAATATTCCAGAGCTGCAGAAAGGCTTGACTGGGAGTTTGAAAGGTCGCTCGTCATGCGAAGCGACAGGTGGGGGCTGATTTGGCGCGCCGATATTCGAATAGGAGGAAGACCGGGCCCTTCGACATTGGTTAATCGAGCCATCTGTTGGCGCGAATCCGGTCAGGCCGGCCTCAGCACGTTGACTGCCTTTGGTCAACGAACGGCCCCTCTAAGATTACCGTGACAGCAGATCCGATTGGAATGATCATAAGCGGGGGCATGGGGCTCGGTCCGGCCGGGATGCCAACCGGCGCTCCTCGCACAAAATCGCAACTACACGACCAACGGGCCCAACCAACATATCGCCTCGGGCAGCGTCAGCCCGACCTACGATGCCCGCGGCACCGACGAGCCGCCGCAACGGCGCCTTGACCTGGAACTCGCGCGACGGCGCCGGGCGCTCAGCCGATGCGCACCTGGGTGGGCGACAGGAATTCGTATTCGGGCACTTCGAGGTTGCGGGGCGCCGGGCCTTTGCGGATGCGGGCGGCGGTGTCGTAATGCGAGCCGTGGCAGGGGCAGAAATAGCCGCCATAATCGCCGCGGCTCTCGCCCTCGGCCGCGCCCAGCGGCACGCAGCCGAGATGGGTGCAGACGCCGAGCGTGATCAGCCAGTTGCGATGGCCCTCCTTGGTGCGATCGGCGAGCGTCTGCGGGTCGCGCAACGAGCCCGGATCGACCGCGTTCGCCGCCTGGATCTCGGCCGGCATCAGGTTGCGGATGAAGATCGGCTGCTTGCGCCAGATCGTCTTGATCGCCTGGCCCGGGCGAATCGCGCCGATGTCGACGTCGATCTGGGCGAGCGCGAGCACGTCGGCCGACGGGTTCATCTGGTTGACCAGCGGATAGAGCAGCGCGGTGGCTCCGACCCCGGCGACGCTGACCGCGGCGATGTTGATGAAGTCGCGGCGGCGCACCCCGCCGGCCTCGCCACCCTCGTTCACTTCAACCGCGGCCATAATGTCCTTCTTGGGTTTCCTGGCTGGAACAAGCGACGCTTCCGCACCGGGCCCGGGCGGCCTGGCGCGCCTGATAGACGGGCCGGGCGGCCTTTGCCAACTGGGATTTTACGGCGGCTGTGACACGAAACGCCGCATCGGCTAATCCGGTGCCATGAAGCGTCAGTCGCCTTCCGCTGAGGAAATCGTGCTTCCCGGCGTGCGGGCGGCGCTGGCCGATACCAAGATGCTGATCGCGCGGTCGGTGGCGTCGCTGAGCGCGGCCGATCCCGGCCATTTCGGGCCGGGCAGCGTCAGCTGGCGGATCTTCAGCCACGCGAGCTACGGCATATCGGGGGTCGCGGCGGTGCTGATGCAGGCGCTGCATCCGGTGGCGATGGCGGCGGTCGACGCGCACAGCGTCTTCCGCAGCGACGCCTGGCGGCGGGCGCAAATGACCGCCGATTATGTGTTCACGATCACCTTCAGCGCCCGTCCCGTCGCCGATGCGGCCGCGGCGCGGGTGCGCCGCATCCACGCGGGCATCGGCGCCGACGAGCCGGCGCTGCTGCTCTGGGTCCACGCGGTCCATACCGAACATGCATTGCGCGGCTACGAGGCGTTCGCCGGGCGGCTTTCCGCCGAAGAGGCGGATCGCTTCGTCGCCGAGCAACGGATCGCCGCCCGGCTGGTCGGCCTCGATCCCGGCACCGTGCCGGCGACTCGGGCCGAGCTCCGCGCCTGGATCGCCGCCGTTCCCGGCCTCGGCGTCACCGCACCGGCGGCGCGCTTCGCGCGGCTGATGGTGACCGCGCGCATGCCGGTGACGATGGTGCCGTTCTGGGCGCTCCATGTCGCCGGCGCCGCTTTGCTGCTGCCCGAGGAGGTGTGCCGGGCCTATGAGCTGGCGCGCTGGCTGCCGCGCGGACGGCTCGCCCGGGCGCTGATCGCCGCCGCGATCCGGAGCATCAACGCCGGCTACCTGCTGTTCGCCCCGGTGCGGCGCGCGCGGGCGCGGCTCAAAGAGGTCGAGCGCGCCGTTCGGGCGGGCGCCGGAGGGCGCTGATGCGGCTCGCGCTCTTCCTGCCCGACCAGGCCGGCAATGTCGGCACGATCCTGAGGCTCGCCGCCTGCCTCGGCGTCCCGCTCGACGTGGTCGAGCCCTGCGGCTTCCCTTGGGGCGACAAGGCGCTGAGGCGCGCCGGGATGGACTATGCCGAGATCGCCAACGTCACCCGGCACGCGGGCTGGGCGGAGTTCGAGGAGGGGATCGAGGGGCGGCTGGTGCTGCTGACCACCGCCGGCGAGGTGCGGCTCGACGAAGCGCGCTTCGAGCCGGACGACATCCTGCTGCTCGGCTCGGAGAGCCGCGGCGCCCCGCCCGAGGTCCACGCCCGCGCGGCGCTGAGGGTGCGCATCCCGCAGGCGGTGGGCACCCGGTCCTTGAATATCGCGATTGCCGGGGGCATCGCGCTCGCCGAAGCGTTGCGGCAGACGAAGAGATGGCCATGATCGAGCTCGACGACCAGCAGGAAGAGGCGCGCGACTGGTTCGAATCCTTACGGGATCGCATCTGCGCCGAGTTCGAATCGATCGAGCGCGAGGCGGGGAGCGACGCGGCCTTCGAGCGGACCGCGTGGGACCGCGCCGACCCGGACGGCGCGCCGGGCGGTGGCGGCGTGCGCGCGCTGATGAAGGGCGAGGTGTTCGAGAAGGTCGGGGTCAACGTCTCGACCGTCGGCGGCCGCTTCAGCCCGGACTTCGCGGCGAGCGTGCTCGGCGCCGAGGAGGATCCGCATTTCTTCGCCACCGGCATCAGCCTGGTCGCCCACATGGCCAACCCGCACGTGCCGGCGGTCCACATGAACACGCGCTTCTTGTGCACGACCCGGCGCTGGTTCGGCGGCGGCGCCGACCTCAATCCGCCGATCCCTTATGACGAGGACAAGGAAGAGTTCCACGCCCGGCTGCGCGCCGCCTGCGCCGCCCACGACCCGACCTATTATCCGCGCTTCTCGCAATGGGCCGAGGAGTATTTCTTCATTCCCCACCGCGGCGTCGCGCGCGGCGCCGGCGGCATTTTCTACGATCATCTCGAAGGCTTCTTCGAGCAGAATTTCGCCTTCACCCGCGACGTCGGCGAGGCCTTGCTCGACATCTTCCCGAAGCTGGTGCGGCGGCGGATGGCGACGCCGTTCAGCGAGGAGGACCGCGCCCGGCAGCTCGCCTGGCGCGGCCGCTACGCCGAGTTCAACCTGATCTACGACCGCGGCACCCTGTTCGGGCTCAAGACCGGCGGCAATGTCGACGCGATCCTGATGAGCCTGCCGCCGCTGGCGACCTGGGGATGAGCGGGGGCCTGATCCCGGTCCCGGCCGGCCATGTCGGCGCGGTCGTGACCTTCCTCGAGATGAACGCGCCGCCGGCGCCGGCGCCGCCGCCCGAATCGGCGCTCGGCATGGCGAAGTGGGACTCGTTCGACCCGGAGCGGTACCGCGACCTGTTTCGCCGGGTCGGCGCGAACTGGCTGTGGTTCTCGCGGCTCGCGATGGCGGACGAGGAGCTCATCGCCAAGGCCGGCGAGGTCCATGAGGTGCTCGGGCCCGGCGGGGAATCGGCCGGGATGATCGAGCTCGATTTCGCCCAGCCCGCTTCGTGCCGGATCCGCTTCCTCGGCCTCGTTCCGGAGCTCGCCGGCCGGGGGCATGGCCGCTGGCTGTTCGCCGCGACCCTGACGCGCGCCTGGGCGCCGGGCATCGAACGGGTCACCGTCCATACCTGCTCGCTCGACCATCCCGCCGCCCTGCCCGCCTATCTGCGCGCCGGCTTCACCGCCCATGCGCGCGCGTTCGAGAGCTTCCCCGACCCGCGCCTCGCCGGCCTGCTGCCGCGCGACGCCGCGCCGCAGCTGCCCGTCATAGGCTAGGCGAAGATTTCCGCCGACATGTCGGCGCGGGTCAGCTCGCGGTAGATCCCGGCCGGCACCATCACCGCCAGGAAGGCGAACGGAATTGCGAGGGCCAGCCGGAGCGCGACCGCGCCGGCCTGCTGCGTCGGCCCGGCCATTTGCGGCAGGAAATTGGTCGCGCCGGCGCCGACCGCGAGGCCGGCGCCAAGGATCACCAAGGCAAGCGCGAAGCCGATCAGCGCGAGATAGCGCAGGATCGCCCATTGCTCCTCCCAGGTGAGGCGCCACGAATCGCGCAGCGCGGCGAGCAGGTTGAGGCTCCGGCGCTCGGCCATCGCCGAGGTCGCGCAGCTCAGCCGGGCGGCCAGCCACATCATGACTCCGCAGACCACCAGCAGCAGCACGACGATGTCGCCGCGGCCGCCGACCATCGTCGCGGCGAAGCCGACGTCGCCCACCACGGTGCCGAACGCCATCGCCGCGAACAGCAGCAAGGCGGCGGCGGCTGCGACCAGCGTCGCCATCAGCGTGTAGAACAGGGCGCAGACCAGGCTCAGCGGCAGCAGCAGGATCAGCGCGCCGAGGATGACCGCGTCCGGCGACCAGAACCGGCCGGCCCCGAACATGGCGACAATGGCGACGATCGCGACCACGATCGTCGCGAGCAGGCCGGCGACGAGGCCGTAGAGGATGGCGCCGCCGAGCGACGACCGGGCGGCGCCGAAGCCGAGCCGCCAGCTGGCGAAATAGCTGCCGGTCTGGAGCCAGTAGCCCGCCGCCGTCACGAGCAGGAGCGGCCAGGCCGGGGCGAGCCGCGCGCCGAGCTCGGCCCGCCCCGGCATCGCCGGCGCCACCGAATCGACCGGGCCGCCGGTCACCGCGACTTCCAGCAGGAACGGCGCGAGAACGCCGATTCCGATCAGGATGAGCGCGTGGCCGGCCGGCCGCTGCCCGACGAAGCGCAGGCCGAGCGACCAGGCGCTCGCCATGCCGAATGAATCCATTGCCGCCCCCTCGGACCGCTATTGCGCGCGAGCCGGCGGCCGCGGCGCGGGATTGCGCCGCGGCCGCCGTTCGACGCTCAGGCGAACACCTCCGCGGCGGCCGGGCCGCGCAGCTCGCGGTAGATGCCGGCGGGCACGAGCACGTTCAGATAAGCGAACGGGATCGAGATGACGAGCGTGAAGAGGACCGTCCCGATCCCCATTTCGGGCGCGCCGCCGCCGGCGCGCATGCCGGCCATCATGCCGGCGCCGGCGATGACCGCGAGGACGAAGAACACCACGCACAGGACGATGCCGATCAGCGCCAGATAGCCCATGATCCGCCACTGGTTTTCGGCGGTCATCCGCCACGAATCGCGCAGGCCGGCGAACAGGTTGACGGTGCCGCGATCGGCCATCGCCGAGGTCGTGCAGCTGAAGCGGACCGCCAGCCAGAACAGCAGCAGCACGATCGCGAAGGCGATGAGCATGCCCACCGCGCCGCCGCCGGTCATCGCCAGCGCCGGGTTCATCGTCCCCATCGACGTGCCGAACGCCGCCAGGATCAGCAGCACCAGCAACATGCCGACGGCGGCGAGGGCCACCGCCACCGTGTAGAGCGCCGCGAACAGCAGCATCATCGGGATCAGCAGGATCAGGAGCGGCAGCACCGCCGCCAGCGAGCCCTGGACCTGCATGCCGAGCAGCACCATCAGGAAAATGAGGACTCCGAACGCGACCACCATGACCAAGGCGGCGATCAGCCCGTAGACGGTCGCGCCGACCACCGCCTCGCCCTCGCCGAATCCGAGCCGCCACGAGCCGAAATAGCTGCCCATCTGCAGCAGATAGCTGACCAGCATGAGGATCAGGATCAGGCCGCCCATGCCGGCCATGCCGGCGAGCGCGTTCTGGCCCATCATCGCCGGGTTCATCATCCCCATCGCGCCGCCCGTGACCGCCATCTGCAGGACGATCGGAAGCAGGATGCCCATGCCGATCAGCAGGATCGCATGGCCCGCCGCCTTTCCGGAAAAGAAGCCAATCCCCAGAGACCAGGCATTGCTCAAGCTGAATTGTTTCATTGCTACCCCCTAGTTTGCGGTCGATGCCGCTTCGCCCGCCGCCGCCCTTGCCGCTGGCGCGCCGCCGCACGTTGCCGCGCCTCGACCCTCCTGTCGAGCGCCAAGTTTCGGGCCGGCGCCCGCCGCCTCTCAGCCGCTCCGCGCGGGCGCGGCGAGCTGGACGTAGATGCGGGCGATCAGGGTCGCGACGACCGGCGCGATCGCGGTGATGAGGGCCGCCAGCAGCAGAATCATCAGGAACGCGCCGAAGCTGCCGGGCCGAATCTCGCCGGCGAGCAGGATGATCAGGATGCCGCCGACCGAAACGACCGCTAGAGCGAGGACCCAGAGGAGGATCTCGAGCAGCAGCACGAAGGCGAGCAGCTTCCAGAAATGGCCGCCGGTCAGGCTCCAGCTCCGCCTGATCATCCCGATCGGCCCGACCTTCTCGGCGGCGGCCACCGGCAGCAGCACCAGCATCCTGACGCCGATGAACAGCGAGACCGGCAGCAGCAGCACGACCAGCAGGAAGTTCGCCCGCACCGCGGCCGGGTTCGTCGCCCCGCCCGGCCGCGCCGCCGCCTCGATCCCTCCCGGAACGAGAAGGGCGACGATGATCGACAGCAGGATCAGCGCGGCCAGATAGGCGAACCCGACCAGCAACGCCGCCGCCAGCGCCCGCGGCAGCCGCCGCAGCCCGTCGCGAAGCGAATCGCGCACCGACTTACCGGGGCTCAGCGCGAGGTCGATGACGGCGAGGTTGCCGAGGAGCAGGCCGACCAGGGCGAGCGGCAGCAGCAGCAGCCACGGGCCCGGCGCGGGCAGCGTGCCCGGCGTCGCGATCGGAGTGAGCAGGCGCAGCAAGGCGATCGGCAGCGCCATCAGCATGAAGCCGAGCGGGAAGAGCAGGCGGCCCTCGCGCTTCACGAAGACGGCGGTTTGCTCCCAGGCCGCCGTGATCGAGAGCTTCGCCATCTTCAATTTCCTTCCCTGTCCCGGCGCGTTATGCGCGAGCGCGATGAGCGGCGCAACGCACCCCCTGCCCGTTTCCGCGGCCGACCGGATCGAATGGCGCGAATCGCCGGGCCTCACGCCCTATGCCGAAGCGCTGGCCGAGATGGAGGCGCGCGCCGCCGCGATTCGCGCCGGCGAGGCCGGCGAGCTGGTCTGGCTGCTCGAACATCCGCCGCTCTACACCGCCGGCACCAGCGCCGACCCCGCCGAGCTCTTCAATCCCGAGGGCCTGCCCGTCTATGCCGCCGGCCGCGGCGGCCGCTATACCTATCACGGCCCGGGCCAGCGGATCGGCTACCTGCTGTTCGACCTCGACAGGCGCGGCCGCGACGTGCGCCGCTTCGTCCACGCGCTCGAAGGCTGGCTGATCGCGACGCTCGCCGAGCTCGGCGTCGCCGCCCGGCGGGCGCCGGGGCGAATCGGCATCTGGGTCGACCGCGAGGGCGGCGAGGCGAAGATCGGCGCGCTCGGCCTCAGGGTGCGGCGCTGGGTGACGATGCACGGATTCGCGATCAATCTGGACCCGAAACTTTCGCACTTTTCAGGGATCGTGCCGTGCGGTATTGCCGAATTTCCGGTGACCAGCCTCGGCGAGATGGGCTTGGAGGATCTCCAGCCCCGTTTCGATCTGGCTCTTCGGGGAGGGCTCGACGATTTTCTGTTCTCACTCGAGGGGGGAATGGGCGAGGGTGGAACGGCGGAGGCTTGAGGGCCTTATCCATTCCGTATAAAGACGCAGGTGATTTGGGCAAAAAAGGGGCCTACCCGACCAAATCGACAATCTAGGGAGACCTTTTCATGCGTAAGATTCTCACTTTTTCGATGGTTGCGGGCGCGGCTTTGGCGGTCGCGGCGTGCGGCGGCGGCAACACCGCCGCCAACAATACGGCGACCGACAACACCGCCACCGACACGAGCATGGACACCAACGCGTCCGACATGAGCATGGACACCAACATGGCCATGGATTCCAACATGTCGACCAACACCACCGACACGACGACCACCACGACCACGACCACGACGAACACGACCAACAGCCAGTAAGGCAGTCGGCCGTTTCGATCGAAGAAGGCCGCCGGGCGCCGGCGGCCTTCTTTTTTTGCGCGCGCGACGGCTTGAACCGCCGTCGCTCCCGGGGGATAGAGGCGGGACGCAAACCAGGGAGATTCACGACATGCGCAGCCTGATCATCAAGACGGCCCTGATCGCCGGCGCGGCCCTTGTCGTCGCCGGCTGCAGCCGCGGCGAGGCCCCGGCGAACAATGCCAGCAACGAGCTCGACGCCAACATGACGATGAGCGAGCCCGCCAACGACGCCAGCGCGATGGAGAGCGCGACCAACCTCGCCGAGCCGGCCGCGCCCGCCGCCAATGCCAGCGACAGCGGCAGCGACGTGGGCGGCGACACCGGCGGCAACAACGTCGAAAGCAACACCGTCGGCATGTGAGGGCGCGCACGAGGCCGATTGGCGGACGAGCCGTTCGGCCCGCGCGACAAAGCACGGCGCGAAGGATAGGGCGCGGCCCGTCCGCTTGGTACGGACGGGTCGGGCCATGGCCGCGGAGGGTTCAATGACAGCGAGACGAGGATTCGCCCTGGGGGCGGTGGCGGCCGGCCTCGCGCTCGCCGCGCCGGCGGCCGCGCCGGCCCAGCAATTCGTCACCGACCCGATCTTCCCGACCGGCCCGATCGAGGCCAGCGATCCGCTCGTCGGCCTGCCGCTGCCGGGCGCGACCCCGGCCGAATATCGCGCCCATCTCGTCTGGAACCTGCGCTCCGGCCTCAACGTCGCCGCGCTGCAATGCCAATATTCGCCCTATCTGCGCACCGTCGATACCTACAACGCGCTGCTCAGCCACCATGCGCGCGAGCTCGCCGCCGCCTACACCACGCTCGAAGGCTATTTCCGGCGGGTCGGCGGGCGCGCCGGCGCCAGCAATTTCGACCGCTATTCGACCCAGACCTACAACAATTTCTCGACGCTCCAGGCGCAATATGCCTTCTGCCAGACCGCCGCGCGGATCGGCAAGGAAGCGCTGGCGCGGCCGCGCGGCCAGCTGACCCAGCTCGCCGCGGAGCGGATGCGCGAGCTGCGCGCGAGCCTGGTCCCGGTGCCCGAATTTTACGCCTTCGACCGCACCCAGGTCCGGCTCGCGCCGATCGGGCTCGGCCCGGCCGCGCCGCCCGACTGCTCGCGGCTGCGCGGCCGCGAGCGGCGCGAGTGCGAGCGAAACCGCTGACAAAAAGAACGGGCCGCCCCCGGTGAGGGGCGGCCCAGTTCAGGCTCTCGAAGCCTGCTAGGGAGGAAAGCGTGCCCAATGGAAGAGCACGGACAAGCCTCTACAGGCCTATGGTAAACAACCGGTTAACCCTAGCACGCCCCCGTCTTGCGCGCCTGGGCGCGGAGCGCGAACGGGGCGCCGTAGTGCAGCCCCTGGCTGTCGATCTGGACCAGCCGCGGCGTTTCGACCCGGAGCTCGGTGCGGCCGCGGCCCATGCCCGGGCAGGTATAATTGACCGTCACCGAATGCGCGTCCGAGGTCAGGATCTCGCGGGTGCAGGGCTGCGGGCCGTGCTGCGGCTGGGCGAGCAGCAGCGGATCGCCGAGGCAGACGGTGCCGATCGCGGCGCCGCCCGGCCCGACCAGCTGCCACTGGCCGCGCTCGACCTGCGCCAGCGGCCCGGGCGCCTGCGCGGCGGCGGCCCAGGCGGCGAGAAGGACGATCGGCAGGACAATCAAAGCACGCATGCGGCACCTCATTGGCGACGAATGTAGCATAATTACGGCAACGCAATGTGAACGGGGAATCCCCTCCCCTATCCTCTTTCCCCTCCCCCCTTGGGGGTGATGGGACCATTGTCGAGGTCGCTGACCCGGATCGGGAAGACGCGGGAGCAGAATTCGCAGTCGACGCTGATGAAGCCGTCGTCGTCGACCATCGCCGCCCGCTCCTCGGCCGCGAAGCGGGCGATCACGCCGCGCACATAATCGTAGGAGCAGCGGCAGCCCTTGCTCAGCGTCACCGTGGAAAGGACGCGGACCTCGTCCTCCTGGTGGAACAGCCGCCACAGCAGGGTTTCGAGCGGCAGCTCCGGATCGGCGAGCTCGGCGGCGCGGATCGTGCCGCCGAGCGCTCGGACATGCTCCCATTCGGGATGGTCGAGCCGGGCGTGCAGCCGCTCGCGCCCCTCCTCGCCTTCGGGAAGGTGCTGGAGGAGGATGCCGCCGGCGACATGGCCACTCTCGCCGAGCGCGAGCCGGACGAGGCTCGGAATCTGCTCCGACTGGACGAAGAAATGCTCGACCGCCTCGGCGAGGCTGCCGCCCTCCAAGGGCACGATCCCCTGGTAGCGCTCGTTCGACACCGCCTGGTCGAAGGTGATCGCGAGATAGCCCTTGCCGAACAAAGCGAACAAGGAGGGCCGGCTCGGCTGCTCGGCGAGCCGCTCGGAATCGAAGCGGACATAGCCGCGCAGCTCGCCGCCGCGATAATCGGCGACGAGTAGATCGACGATCCCGGCCTCGGTCTGCGCCTGCAGGGTAAGCTGGCCGCCGGCGTCCTTCAGAGTCGCGCCGAGCAGGGCGGTCAGCACCAGCGCCTCGCCGAGCAGGCGCGCGATCGGCGCCGGATAATCGTGCGCCGAGAGAATCTCGTCGAGCACCGGCCCGAGCCGCACCAGCCGCCCGCGCGCGTGCCGCGCCGGCAGGGCGAAAGCGAGCGCGGCGTCGCTCGCCGCGGCCGCCCGGATCTCGTTTTCGGAAGCCATCGCGCCGATGTGGCGATTCGCCGGCCCGGGTCAAGTTGCGGGTAGCGAGGACGGTCCCTAGGATGGCGCCGACATGGCCTCCGGCAACGAGACGAACCCCGCGCGCACGCAGCCGCTCCTGGCCGGCGACCCCGCCCCCTGGTTCCGCGCTCCGGCCTTGTCCGGCTCGCCCAGCTACCAGTTCGACACGGTCGCCGGGCGCCACGTGCTGATGCTGTTCTTCGGTTCGGCCCGGCCCGAGCCCTCCGCCGAGGCGCTCGCGCTGGTCGCCCGGCACCGCGGCTTGTTCGACGACCAGGCCGCCTGTTTCTTCGGGATCAGCGTCGATCCCGACGATGTCGCGCACGAGCGGATCGCCCAGCAGATCCCCGGGATCCGCTTCTTCCTCGACCATGACCGCGCGGTCAGCGCGCTCTACGGCGCCGCCGACGGCAACAGGTACCGGCCGCACTGGCTGGTCCTCGATCCGGGCCTGCGGGTGATCGGTCGGTTCGGCCTCGGCGAGGGCGAGGCCGCGATCTCCCTGCTGCGCGCGCGGGCGGCCGCCGCGCTGGAGGATCGGTGGGCGCCGGTGCTGCTCGTCCCCGACGTGCTCGAGCCGGCCATGTGCGCCGATTTGATCGGCCGCTACGAGGCCGACGGCGGCGCGCCTTCCGGCTTCATGCGCGAGGTCGACGGCAAGACAGTGCTCCAGCTCGATCCCTTCCACAAGCAACGGCGCGACTGGATGATCGACGACCCCGCCCTCTGCCGGGCGCTCGCCGCGCGCATGCGGCGCCGGCTGAGCCCGGCCGTCGCCCAGGCCTTCCAGTTCCACCCGACCCGGATCGAGCGCTACATCGTCTCCTGCTACGAGGCCGGCGCCGGCCATTTCCGGCCGCATCGCGACAACACCACCAAGGGCACCGCCCACCGCAGGTTCGCGGTCACCCTCAACCTCAACGCCGGCGATTACGAGGGCGGCGATCTGAGGTTCCCCGAATATGGGCCGCGCACCTACCGCGCCCCGACCGGCGGCGCGGTCGTCTTCTCCTGCTCGCTGCTGCACGAGGCGACCCCGGTCACCGCCGGCCGCCGCTTCGCCTTCCTCCCCTTCCTCTACGACGAGGAAGCCGCCCGCCTGCGCGAAGCCAACAACCCGCACCTGGGCGAAGGCCTGGGCGAATATCGGATGGGCGGCGAGGCGAAGGACTGAAAATCCTCCCCTGCAAATGCAGGGGAGGATGTCAGGTCAGGCCGCCTGCGGCACCTCGTAGCGCCGCGCCGCTTCCGACAGGCGCTCGACGAACTCGGCGATGTGGGCGTCCTCGACGATCAGGGGGGGCAGCACCCGCACGACATTGTCGCCGGCGGCGACCGTCAGCAGGCCCTGCTCGCGCAGATAGGCGACGAAGGCGCGGCTGTCCGACTTCATCTTGATGCCGAGCAGCAGGCCGAGCCCGCGGACGCTTTCGAACAGATGGTCGTGATTGGGGATCATCTGCTCGAGCGCGCCCCTGAGGCGCTCGCCCATCCGCGTGACGCGCTCCAGGAATTCCTCATTGGCGACGATGTCGAGCACCGCCTGGCCGGCGGCGCAGGCGAGCGGATTGCCGCCATAGGTCGAGCCGTGGGTGCCGACCACCATCCCGGCCGCCGCCTTCTCGGTGGCGAGGCAGGCGCCGAGCGGGAAGCCGCCGCCGATCCCCTTCGCCGCCGCCATGATGTCGGGCGTGATGCCGTAATGCTCGTGGGCGAACATCCTGCCGGTGCGCGCATAGCCGCACTGGACCTCGTCCAGCACCAGCATCAGGTCATTCTCGTCGCAGAGCCGCCGCAGCCCTTGCATGAATCCCTGGCTCGCCGGGCGGATGCCGCCCTCGCCCTGGACCGGCTCGACCAGGAAGCCGGCGCTATGCGGGCCCATCGCCGCCTCCGCCGCGCCGAGATCGTCGAACGGGACGACGGTGAAGCCGGGCAGCAGCGGCGCGAAGCCGTCGCGGAGCTTCTCCTGGTTGGTCGCGCTGATCGTGCCCAAGGTGCGGCCGTGGAAGGCGTTGGCGAAGGTGATCAGCTCGTGCTTCTCCGGGCGGCCGTGATGATGGTGGTAGCGGCGCGCGGTCTTGATCGCGCATTCGACCGCCTCGGCGCCCGAATTGGTGAGGAAGATTGTGTCGGCGAAGGTGAGATCGACGAGGCGCCGGGCGAAGGCCTCGCCCTGCGGGCTGCCGTAGAGGTTGGAGACGTGGATCAGGGTCGCCGCCTGCTCCTGGATCGCCTTGGTGAGGTGCGGATGGCCGTGGCCGAGCAGGTTGACCGCGATGCCGCTGGCGAAATCGAGATATTCCCGCCCGTCCTCGCCGTAGAGCCAGACCCCCTCGCCCCGGACCGGCCGCACCGGCGAGCGCGGATAGACGGGCATGAGCGGCGGAATGGCCATGAAGGGCTCCCTGAACGAAGGTGATGCGGAAAAGGCGGCCCCGCAATAGGGCCGCCTTGACCTCCCCGCTAGAGGGATTTGCGGGGCGCCGCGTCGTGCCGCGGCGCCCCTGATCGATCCGCCTTAGAAGCGGCGGCCGTCGCGGTCGTTGCGCTCGATGCGCAGACGCTGCTCGAGCCGGTTCACCTGGACCTGCAGGCTGGCGAACTCGCGGCCGATGAGGCCGTCGCGGCCCTGGTAGCCGAGCCGCATGCGGATCCGGTTCGATTCGCGGCGCAGGCCGAACGCCTCGCGCTGCGAGATGATGCCGCGCCGGGCCGAGCGCTGGATGCGCATGTCGACCTGGTCGAGCTGCCTCAGCAGGTTGGCGACGGCGTGCCGGGCCGGGCCGCGCTGGTGCCAGCCCTGGTTGCCGCCATGATATTGAGCGGCAGCCGGAACAGCGGCGATCGTGGCGGTCGCGAGAGCGACGGAAACAAGCAACTTACGCATTTGAACTACTCCTTGCTGCACAATTGCAGCCCCGCTTCTAGGGCTTCGCCGATGTGACCGCGCTGAACGGGCTCGACAGAATCCGTTCATAATTGTCGCAACTTGTATGAACGAACTCGTCGCGGCGCGGCCCTTGGCGGCCGTGCGGCCAAGCTGGTACGGTGCGCAATGACCATCTCGGGGGAGGTCCGCATGAACTGGAGCGCCTGGATTCGCCAATGCCACCGCTGGCTGGCGATCCTCTTCACCTTGCTCGTGATCGCCAATTTCGCCGCCTTCGGCTTCGGCCAGCCGCCCATGTGGCTGGTCTATGCGCCGCTGCCCCCGCTCTTCCTGATGATCTTCACCGGCCTCTACATGTTCTTCCTGCCCTATGGCGCCCGGCGGCGCGCACGGCGGGAGGCAAAAGCATGAGCAACGAAACCGATTCCGCGCTGATCGAGGCGAAGATCGCCGGCCTCGGCGGCTGGCGCGGCGAGACCCTCGCCCGCCTCCGCGCGCTGATCAGGGAAGCCGATCCCGAGGTCGAGGAGACGGTGAAATGGCGCAAGCCCGCCAACCCGCTCGGCGTCCCCGTCTGGGAGCATGCGGGCATCATCTGCACGGGCGAGACCTACCGGGACAAGGTGAAGCTGACCTTCGCCCGCGGCGCCGCGCTCGACGACCCGTCCGGCCTGTTCAACGCGAGCCTGGACGGCAATACGAGGCGCGCGATCGATATCGGCGAGGGCGAGACGATCGACGCGGCGGCGCTGAAGGCGCTGGTCCGCGAGGCGGTGGCGTTGAACATGGTGCAAAAGCGCCCGAAGCGCGGCTGACGATCAGGATTTGATCTTCCAGCCGCTCCGCAGCAGCGCGTAGCAGAGCGCGCCGAGGCCGATGTTGATGCCAAGCAGGAGGATTGCGCCGAGCGCGATCGGCGAATCGGCTGCTCCGAGGAAGCCATAGCGGAAGCCCGAGATGACGTAGAAGAAGGGGTTGGCGTGGCTGATCGCGCGGAAGACCGGCGACAGCGAGTCGATCGAATAGAATGTGCCCGACAGCAGCGACAAAGGCGCGACGACGAAATTGCCGACCGCCGCGGCATGGTCGAACTTCTCCGCCCAGATCGACGTCAGCAGCCCGAGCAGGCCGAGCATCATGCTCCCCATCAGTCCGAACCAGAGCAATGCCCAGAGGTGGCGCGGCATGACGTCGACGCCGGGCCAGGCCAGCATCGCCAGCCACACCGCGAGGCCGACCAGGAAGGCGCGGGTGATCGAGGCGCCGAGCAGGCCGGCGATCAGCTCGCCGACCGACAGAGGCGGCATCAGATAGTCGACGATCGTCCCCTGGATCTTGCCGACCAGCAGCGAGAAGGAGGAATTGGCGAAGGCGTTCTGGATCATCCCCATCACGATCAGGCCGGGCGCGAGGAAATCGGCGAACGGCACCCCCATCACCGTCCGCCCGGAACGGCCCAGAGCGACGGTGAAGATGACGAGGAACAGGAGGGTGGTGACGGCCGGCGCCCAGATCGTCTGCAGCTGGACCTTGAAGAAACGCCTCACCTCCTTCACATAGAGGGTCCGAAGGCCGCCCCAATTGACGTTCCGGATGACGGGGACGCCGGGGGCGGTCCGAACCCAATTCGAAGGCAGATCGTTCACAGGCGCGGTCGCTAGTCGCAGTCGCCCGGCTGAGCAAGCCATAGAGACCTTAAGGACTGAAGCCATGTCGTGGACCGACGAGAGGATCGAGCGCCTGAAGGCGCTCTGGACCAAGGGGATGACCGCGAGCCACATCGCCGACGAGCTCGGCGGGGTCTCGCGCAACGCGGTGATCGGCAAGGCCCACCGGCTCGGCCTCCAGTCGCGCCCGTCGCCGGTCAAGCCGAACGAGCCCGCCCCCAAGCCGCGGGCGAAGGCGAAAGACAAGCCCGAAGCCGCCGCGGCGCCGGTCAAGGCGCCGGTCGCCGAAGCGCCCACGCCCGCCCCCAAGGCCGAACCCAGGCCGGCGCCCGCGCCCGCCGAGCTTCCCGCCGCCGCCGCGCGGCCGGCCGAGCCGGTCGAGCCGGTGGTTCGCTCGATCGGTCCGGGCGGCTTCGTCCGCCAGGGGCCGAGCGACCAGCAGGCGCCGATCCCGCCGGCGCCGCCCAGGCGGCTGGTGCCGGCCAAGCCGAGCCCGGAGATCGCCGACAAGACCGGCCTGCTCGACCTGAACGAGAAGATCTGCAAATGGCCGATCGGCCATCCGGGCGAACCGGATTTCCATTTCTGCGGCAGCCCGGCCAATCCGGGCTTTCCCTATTGCGTCGCCCATTGCGGCGTCGCCTATCAGGCCCAGCTCCCCCGCCGCGATCGCAAGCCCCCGCCCCCGCTGCCGTTCGGCGGGCCCAGGGTGCGCTGAGCCGCGACCCCGCGGCTGGAACCGTCCTGCCGAATCGGACGCGGTTCGACTCGACTCGCCGTTTCGCCGGGCGCAGCCTTCGGCTCCTCACGAAGGGGAGGACCGAACATGGCATGGAAGTCGATCGCCGCCGCGACGGCGGTGCTGGCCGTTGCTGCGGGCTGCTCGACCGAGCCGGCCGCGCCCAGCGGTAACGAGGCCGCCACCGCGCCGGCGCCCGCGCCCGCGCCCGCCGATCCGATCCAGACGCGCTACGACCGGACGATGTCCGGCCAGCCGCTGAGCCGCCCGCCGACGCCGTTCCAGCTGCTCGTCACCCGCGCGACCTTCCCGTCGGGGCATCTGATCACCTGCCACAAGCATAGCTGGCCGCGTTACGTCTATCTGCAGGCGGGCAATCTGCGGGTGACCAATTTCGACGCGCGCCGGGTCGACGATTTCGCGGCCGGCGACATCCTGGTCGAGGCGATCGGCCAATGGCACCAGGGGCTGGTCACCAGCGAGGGGCCGGTCACCCTGGTCGCGTTCGAGCAGGTGCCGCCGGGCCAGACCAACTCGACCAACTGGCCGCCGCCCCCGCCGCCGGAGAATCCCTGCCGGCCGTGGGCGGCGCAATAGCGGATCAGAGCGCGACGTTCACCGCGACGAAGTTCATGTCGAGCGTAATCTTGTTCTTGCTCCGCGATTCGTAGAGCGCGGAGAAGCCGGCATTGACGGTCACGACCTGGACGAGCCCGCTCACCGACCCGCCCACGCTGATCCGGTCTCGCGCCTCGAACTCGAACTCGGCATGGAGTTTGGCGTCGTGCGGCAGCAGGAGCTGCACCTCGTCGACCTTCGCCAGCCCGTTGCCGAGCGCGTCGAACACCGGCTTGAGCGGATTGCTCCCCAGCGCCTCGAGCGTGTCGTCGGCCAGCAACGACACCGGCGCCTTGGCGCTGTCCTTCGCTCCGGTCGCGGCCGGGGTCGCGGCGGCCTTGGCCACTTTCAGCCCGGCGATGAAGGTCGCCGGAACCAGCGTCGACGCGCCGATCGCGGCGAAGGTCTCGGCCAGCACCACCGAGAATGACGCGACCGATACTGCTGCGCTTGCTGCCATCTGCCTGCTCCCTTATCCTTGCGGGGTTGGTCCGATCGTCAGGTCGAAATTCGCCTGCGCGCCCGCCACGCCGCCGACGTTCACCATCAGCTGCACGTTCACCTTGCCGTTCATCACCGCCAGATTCTGAACGTTAAACGCCTTTTCGGCCTCGCTCACCGCCTTGGCGATCTGGGCCAGCGCCTTCGCCGGGTCGATCGGCGACAGCGCATCTGCCACCACCTTCCCGGCCTCCCCCGCGGCGCGGGGCAAATCGGGAATCGGGATGTCCACGCCTTCCTCCAGAAGATTTTTCCCCAGCAGCTTCGAAATCTGCTCGAGCGCGATGATGAAGGCGTCGTAAGGGACCTTTGCATCAAACCGGACCGCGGTCGGCTTGACGAACTTGTCGAGTACCTCGCGCAGAGTGAACGTAATTTCAGCCATCGCCCGCTCCTCAGCCGCTCTTGCCCGGTGCCGTGTCCGGCGCTGCCAACAGCGCCTCGGCGTCCCGCACGAGCTTGGAAGCGGCCGCAAGGTCGCCCGTGTCCTTCGCATTTCCCGCCTGGACCAGCAGCCTGCCGAGCTCGCTGCGCTTGGCTTCAACCAGCTTCGCCTTGATCCCCCGCGACCTCAGTCCCGTCAGCTTCCTCGTCAAAACCGCGGCGCTCAGCACCGGCAGGACCTGTGTCTTCGCATGGGCCAGGACGACGTCGACTGGGCCCGAGGATGTGGCGAGCCCGCCTGCCAGCACATCGAGCCGTGTAGTTGCCGAATCAGCCGGCGGGATCGAAGACTCGACAGGGGCGGCCTGGCGGGGCCGTTTGCGCCTGGCCGGTTTCGGCGGCGCGGGCTCGGGGATATCGGCGATCGCGACCACTTCGAATTCGATGAAGCCCCGGCTGGCGGCGCGGCTCACGGCCGCGCCCGTCCCCAGTCCGGCGGCAATGCCAAGCTGCGGGCGGTTCGCCACTACGCCGACCGCGTTCACGCTGTCCGCGGTGGCCATCTCGAAATCGATCCGCACCTTAGCCGTCTTCATCGCCACCGCGCCGACGACGGATCGCGACCGCTCCGGCAGGGTGCGCGCGGCGGCGCCGATGCCGATGGCGATATCCTCCAGCACGTGCTCGATGCCCAGCGGTCTGGGGAATTTCGCCATCTGACCTCCCGCACCCGGCCGGGCGCCTGACAGTCACTTGGCCAGATAATAGGGTCGGAGAATAACGCAAGAACAAAATCCGAAATCACTTGCGGTAAGTTAGTACGATACTTTAGCGACAATAGCGATATGCCGAGCTTTGTTCGTAAATTTCTGAGATCCGTCGCTCTGTTACGATTACGGGGCGCGCCGAAGACTCGGCCGCGCCCCGTGCGTTAAAGCCGCATCGCAACATGCAACTATGGACAAAGGAATGCGGGCGGCGCCGGCGGCGGTGGAATTCGTGAGCTGCGTGAACTCCCCGCGCCCGGCTTGCGGCCCGGATTTCGGCCGATCTCGGCTTGGGGAAGGGGCGAGAATTTGACGATTCCGGTGACTGCCGTGAACTTTGCGCCCGAGACGGCACGAACCGCGCGCGAGGCGATCCAATCCGCTTGGCAGGCGGATTCCGCTGCGCCTATAGCGAAGCCATGTCCGACGATTTGTTCGCTTCCGAGACCCGCGCCCGCTCCGATTACGATGCCCACTCGATCGAGGTGCTCGAGGGGCTGGAGCCGGTGCGGCGGCGGCCGGGCATGTATGTCGGCGGCACCGACGAGCGCGCGCTCCACCATCTCGCCGCCGAGGTGCTCGACAACAGCATGGACGAGGCGGTCGCCGGCCACGCGACCCGGATCGAGGTCGCGCTCGAGGCGGGCAACCGGCTCACCATCGCCGACAACGGCCGCGGCATGCCGGTCGACGAGCATCCCAAATATCCGGGCAAGTCGGCGCTCGAGGTGATTATGACCATGCTCCATTCGGGGGGCAAGTTCTCGCACAAGGCCTATGCCACCTCGGGCGGCCTGCACGGCGTGGGCGTCAGCGTCGTCAACGCCTTGTCGTCGGAGACGATGGTTGAGGTCGCGCGCGCCAAGCAGGTCTATCGCCAGACCTTCGCGCGCGGGCTACCGACCTCGAAGCTGGTCGAATTGGGCGCGACCCAGAACCGGCGCGGCACCACCGTCGCCTTCACCCCCGATGCCGAGATTTTCGGGGAGGGCGCGCGGTTCAATCCCGCCCGGCTCTACCGGCTGGCGCGCTCCAAGGCCTATCTCTTCGCCGGCGTCGAGATCCGCTGGAAGTGCGATCCCGGGCTGATTTCGGACGAGACTCCGGCCGAGGCCGTGTTCCAGTTCCCGGGCGGCCTCGCCGATCATCTCAAGGAGCAGATCGGCGCGCGCGAAACCGCCACCAATACCCCCTTCACCGGCCGCCATGATTTCCCCGGCGGCCAGGGCTCGGTCGAATGGGCGGTCGCCTGGCCGGTCTGGGGCGACGGCAACGCCTCTTATTATTGCAACACCATCCCCACCCCCGACGGCGGCACCCACGAGCAGGGGCTGAGGATGGCGCTGACCCGCGGCGTGCGCGCGTTCGGCGAGCTGATCGGCCAGAAGAAGGCGAGGGACGTCCAGGCCGAGGACGTGATCACCGGGGCCGAGATCATGCTCTCGGTGTTCATCCGCGATCCGCAATTCCAGAGCCAGACCAAGGACCGGCTGACCTCGCCCGACGCGGCGCGCCTCGTCGAGAATGCGGTGCGCGACCATTTCGACCATTATCTCGCCGACCATATGGAGCGCGGCCGCGCCTTGCTCGCCTTCGTCCTCGACCGGATGGACGAACGCCTCAAGCGGCGCGCCGAGCGCGAGATCAAGCGCAAGACCGCGACCAGCGCCCGCAAATTGCGCCTGCCCGGCAAGCTCACCGACTGCGCCAATGACGATCCCAGGGGGACGGAGCTGTTCATCGTCGAGGGCGACAGCGCCGGCGGCTCTGCCAAGCAGGCGCGCGACCGCAAGACCCAGGCGATCCTGCCGATCCGCGGCAAGATATTGAACGTCGCCTCGGCGACCGCCGACAAGATCCGCGCCAACCAGGAGATCGCCGACCTCATCCAGGCATTGGGCTGCGGGGTGCGCGACAAATGCGTCCCCGAGGATCTGCGCTACGAGCGGATCGTGATCATGACCGACGCCGATGTCGACGGCGCCCATATCGCCACGCTGCTGATGACCTTCTTCTTCCAGGAGATGCAGGAGCTGGTGAAGAAGGACTGCCTCTATCTCGCCCAGCCGCCGCTCTACCGGCTGTCGGCGGGCGGCGCGATCGCCTACGCCCGCGACGACGCCCATCGCGCCGAGCTCGAGGCGACCCAGTTCAAGGGCAAGAAGGTCGAGGTGTCGCGCTTCAAGGGCCTCGGCGAGATGAACCCCGCGCAGCTGCGCGAGACGACGATGGACCCCGCCACGCGCAGCCTGATCCGGATCAAGCTGCCGCCGGACTATCAGGATCGCGACCGCGTCCGCATCCTGGTCGACGAGCTGATGGGCCGCAATCCCGAGCACCGCTTCCAGTTCATCCAGAGCAACGCGGCCCGGATCGACGAGGAGGCGATCGATGCGTAGGTGGCCTTATCCCCTCCCCCCTGTGGGGAGAGGGAGGCCTCATGTCTAAGCGTCGCCCGTCGCCCCCGCCCAAGGAGGGGATGCTCGGCTTCTGGACGATCCAGCGGGCGACGGTGACCGGCATCGCCGCCGGCCTCTCGGCTTTGATCGTCTCGGCGCTGGTCAGCGGCCGGCCGGGCGCGCTGCTCGACGCCTATGCGGCCTTGCTCGCCTTCACCGCCTTCTGCGGCGCCTCGATCCTCTGGATCACCTTCGTCGACATGCGCAGCCGCGGCCGCGGCGGCCGGATGCGGCCGATCCGCGCCTTCGACATCGCCGCCGCCCTGCTGCTGATCCTGCCCGCGCTCTACGCGCTCAACCTGGTCTGGGCCGAGCTGCCGTTATGATCCGGCTTCGGCCTCCGCCTCGGCGATCGCCGCCTCGGCCATCCTTTCCCAGATCTCGGCGTCGCCCGCCGCGGCCATCGCCTGATCGGGCTCGCGCAGGGTGCGGATGATCGCAAGGGCGTCGTCGCGATGGTCGCGCCAGATAGAATCGACGAGATCGGCGGCCGAGCTCTCGTCGCCCTCGGCATTGGCGCTGACCGCGCGGCCGGCGAGGATCCGCGCGATCCGCTCGACGAGGCTCAGGTTCGAAACCGGCATGATCCGTCTCCTTCAGACGCTACAACCATGGAGCGGCGCGCCGGTTTCGCCTAGAAAAGCGCGATGCGCCGGCTGATCCTCGTCGTGCTGCTCGGCTTCGGCCTGCTCGCCCCCGCCTCGGCGCAGGAGGCCGGCCCGACGCTGCGCGGCCGCGTCGATGCGGTCGTCGCCCTGCTGCGCGGCGAGGGCGATCCGGCCGAGCTGTTCACGCCGGCCTTCCTCGCCCAGGTGCCGCCGGCGCAGGTGCGCGCCGTCGCCCAGCAGCTGACCGGCCAATATGGCGCGGTGCGCGGGCTCGAGCGGCTCGATGCGCTGTCGCCGCAGGCGGGCGTGATGCACGTCGGATTCGAGCGGGCGATCGTCCACATCCAGATCGCGATCGAGCCGCAGCCGCCGAACCGGATCGGCGGCCTTTTGGTCACCGGCGCCGACATGCGCGGCGACACGCTCGCCGGGCTGATCGCCGAGATCCGCGCGCTGCCGGGCCAGACCTCGGTCGCGGTCGCCCGGCTCGGCGACGGCGCCCCGCAGATGCTGGCGTCGATCGAGCCGGACCGGCCGCTGGCGATCGGCTCGGCGTTCAAGCTGTTCATCCTCGCCGAGCTTTCGCGCCAGGTCCAGGCGGGCCAGCGCCGCTGGAGCGACGTCGTGACGCTCGACCGCCGCTCGATCCCGTCCGGCACGCTCCAGGCCTGGCCGCGCGGCGCGCCGGTGACGCTGCACACGCTCGCCGCTTTGATGATCTCGGTCAGCGACAACAGCGCCGCCGACATGCTGCTGCACACGCTCGGCCGCGAGAATGTCGAGCGGATGATGACGACGCTCGGGGTCGCGGCCGCGGCCCGCAACCGGCCGATGCTGTCGACGCTGGAAATGGCGGCATTGAAGACCGGCCCCGCGCCGGCGCTCAATGCCTGGCAGCAGGCCGACGAGGCGGGGCGGCGGCGGATGCTCGCCCAATTTGCCGACCTCGATCCGGCGCGGATCGACGTCGCCCGCTTCACCGGCAACCCGCTCCACATCGACAGCGTCGAATGGTTCGCCTCGGCGGCCGACCTCGTCCGGACGATGGACTGGCTGCGCCGGCACGGCGACGACACCGCCCGGGCGATCCTGGCGATCAACCCCGGCATCGGCCCGCAGCTCGGGGGCGAGCTCGCTTATGTCGGCTACAAGGGCGGCTCGGAGCCGGGCGTGCTCAACCTCACCTGGCTGGTGCGGAGCCGCGCCGGCGCCTGGCACGTCGTGACCGGCTCGTGGAACAATCCGGCGGCGCCGCTCGAGGACAGCCGCTTCATCGGCCTGATGGCGCGCGCGGTGCAGCTCGTCCGCTAGGCCATTAACCGGATTTTTGTCCCCGCCCCCTAGGGTTCGCCCGCTTTTCAGGAGCGGGGCATGACGGCACGGACCTTCGGGCGCAAGGGCGGGATCGCCGCGCCGGCGCAGCGGCGCGCGGCGCTGATCGCGCATCAGCCGCGCTCGTTCGAGCCGATCGAGCGCCAGATCGCTGGCGACGACGAGATCGCGGCGAAGCGCGCCGCCTTCCTCGCCGGCGAGAGGGAACGCGCGGGCGGCGGCGCGAAGCCCCAGCTCGCGGCCGCGACCGAGACGGCGCTGCGCGCCTTCAAGGCGGAGGTGGAATTCGCCGGGCTTCCCGCCGACCGGACGCTCAAGACCGCCTATATGCTCTGGTTCGCGACCGGCCTCGCCGGCGGCCATCGCTTCTACCTTCGCCGGCCGCTGACCGGCGCCGTCCAGGCGCTGCTCTTCCTCGGCTGCGTCGGCGCGGTGCTGGCCCAATATTATCCGGCGTTCGGCGGCCTTCTCCTCAGCTGGCTGTGGATGCTCGCCGACGGCTTCCTGATCCGCCGCCTGTATCGGACGGCGGCGCGATGAGCGGCGCCACCTTCGGCCGCAAGGGCGCCGGCGCCGACGCCGATCTCGCCGCCCGCCGCGCCGCCTTTCTCGCCGAGGAGCGGGCGCGATCGGCCCGGGCCGCGAACGATGTCGCCGAGCCCGGCTTTCGGCCGGCGGCGGCGTCCCGCCCCGTCTTCATCCGCGAGAAGTCGCTCGGCACCGCCTATCTGCTGTGGTTCTTCCTCGGCGGGCTTTCGGCGCACCGCTTCTATCTGGGCCTGCCGAGCTCGGGGGCGATCCAGCTCGTGCTGACTCCGCTCGGCTACGGGTTGCTGCTCGGCAAGTCGCCAGTGGGCCTCCTCGTCCTGCTCTTCGTGTGGGTGTGGATCCTCAGCGACGCCTTCGTCATTCCCTCGCTGGCGAGAAACGCCAACGAGCGGGTCCGTCGCACAGCGCTCGGCCCCGTCTTCGCTTAGGGCCTGCACCCACGACCGGAGGTGGCCGTGATCGGCCGGAGAAGTCGGCTGGGAAGGAGAGCGCCGAAGGGCGGGTCAGGATACCCGTCCGAGGCACTCGACGCCCCCAGCCGGCTTCTCCGGCCGACCGCAGAGCGGCGGGCTGTCCTTTGCCGCCCGGCGGCGTCGCGTCGTCGGTCACGATGCATCAAGCATCGCTCCCTCCTCGCTCCTTGCCGGACAACAAATGCCAGCCCGTCACGACCGCCTCCGGCCGTGGGTGCAGGCCCTAACTCGTCACCGCCGGCGCGATCAGCGGGAAGCGGGGGATGTCGACCGGGAAGGTTCGCCCGTCGGCGGCGACCATGAAGTAGCGGCCCTCCATCGAGCCGGTCGGCGTGGTGAGGGGGCAGCCCGAGACATAATCGAACGATCCCCCGGGCTCGAGCACCGGCTGCTCGCCGACGACGCCCTCGCCGCGGACTTCGTGGCGGGTGCCGCGGCCGTCCGCGATGATCCATTCGCGGCTGACCAGCTGCACCGCCTGCTCGGCCCCGTTCTCGACGCGGACGTGATAGGCCCAGAACCAGCGGCCCTTGCCCGGCTCGGACTGCTCGGGAAGGAAGGAGACCGAGACGCGCACGGTGATGCCGGCGGTGGTCGCGCTGTGCGGGAAGAGCTCTTTCACGCCCGCTACCTCCTACGCCCGCGCGCCGAGGTCAACCGGCCATGCGCTTCAGCCGCTCGACCAGCCGCTCGCGCGCGGCGAATATCTCGGCCCGGCGGCCGGTCAAAAGGTCGCGGGCGAGGCGGTCCCCGGTCAGGGTGAGGCCGTCGCGAACGGTGCGGGGAAGCGCGGCAAGCTCCGCCTCGTCGAGGCCGAAGCCGAGCTCCCCGAGCAGCAGCAATTCGTAGCGCACCAGGGCCGCCGCCCAGCCGCGCGCGCTCGGCGCCGCCTCGATCGCGGCGAGCAGGCCGTCCAGCCCCTCGAACAGGCGCGGATAGGGTTGCCCTTCCGGCAGGGCGGCGGCGGTCAGCGCCGTCGCCCATTCGATTCCCGCGGCGGCGAGCGGCTCGGAGAGCAGGAAGGCGCGGCTGTGGATCAGCTCGACCGAGAGATGGGCGAGCTGGTCGTCGGTGCGCGCCCTATAATCCGCCTGGACCAGATTGCCCGGCACCAGCACCGGCCGCAGCCGCCGCGAGCGGCCGCCGCGGACATAGCCCGGCTGAAGCCCGTCCGCGGGGGTCAGCGCGCGGACGATCGCGCCATGCTCGCCATGGACGCGGACCGCGCAGATTATGGCTGTGGTCTCGAGATGCATCGGGCGACGGTAACCGATTGGCGACGCTTTTGCGCTAGGGACGCGGCATGTCGATCTTTGCCGAACGCGATCTCGCGCGCCTGCGCGAGCTTTACCCCGAGCGGCCGGGCCAGCTGTCCCACTGCCTGCTCGATCATCCCCTGCTGACGCTCGAAGCCCTGGTCGAGCTGGGAAGGAAGCTGCCGCGCGCGAGCGTCGAATATAATGCGGGAGACCTGGCCTACGGCGTCGAGCCCGATGAAGTGAGCCATACCGGGCTTTCGGTGCCCGAGACGATCCGGCGGATCGAGGAATGCGGCAGCTGGATGGTGCTGAAGCATGTCGACCAGGATCCGGCCTACCAAACGCTGCTGGAAGAGTGTCTGGGCGAATTGGCCGGCGTGGTCGAGCCGGTGTCGGGCGAGATGCTCTGCAAGGTCGGCTTCATCTTCATTTCCTCGCCGGGCGCGGTGACCCCCTTCCACCTCGATCCCGAGCACAATGTGTTGCTCCAGATCCGGGGCAGCAAGACGATGATGATCGTGCCCGGCGACGAATCGGTGGTGCCCGCCGAGAAGCACGAGGCCTATCATGTCGGCGGCCACCGCAACGTGCCCTGGCAGGACGAATATGAGGCGCGCGGCTTCCGCTTCGAGCTGGCGCCGGGCGACGCCGTCCACGTCCCCCTGATGTGGCCGCACTGGGTGCGGAACGGGCCGGAGCCCTCGATCAGCTTCTCGATCACCTGGAAGTCGCACTGGGTCTATGAGGAAGCCGACACCCGCGGCATGAACCATCTGCTGCGCAAATGGGGCCTCGACCCCGCCTCCCCCGCCCCCTTCCCCCGCCGCAACGCCGCCAAGGCCTATGCCTATCGCGCGATCAGGAAGGCGCGGTCGCAGCTCGGGCGCTGACCGGAGGGGACAGTCCCCGTGCGGGGACAGTCCCTGGGCCCGGGACTGTCCCTTTAGGGACTGTCCCCCCGTCACCCTCCCGGATGGAAATAATCGTAGATTCCGCGCGCGGTGGTGCGGGAGATGCCGGGGACCTTTTCGATGTCCTCGAGCGCGGCGTTGCGGACCGCGCGGGCGGTGCCGAAATGCATCAGCAGCGCGCGCTTGCGGTTGGGGCCGATGCCGGGGACGTCGTCGAGCGGGCTGGCGGCGAAGCTCTTGGCGCGCTTCGCCCGGTGGGCGCCGATCGCGAAGCGGTGCGCCTCGTCGCGCAGCCGCTGCAGGTAGAAGAGGACGGGCGCGTTCGTCGGGAAGCCGATCTCGCGGCCGCCGGGAAGGTGGAAGGTCTCGCGGCCCGCATTGCGGTCCGGGCCCTTCGAGACCGCGACCACCGGCACGTCGTGGACGCCGGCATCCTCGAGCACCTCGCAGACCGCCGACAATTGCCCCTTGCCGCCGTCGATCAGCAAGAGGTCCGGCCACTCGCCCCGGGAGCGGTCGGGATCCTCCTTCTCGAGCCGGGCGAAGCGGCGGCCGAGCACCTCGCGCATCATGGCGAAATCGTCTCCCGGGACGGTCTCGGGGCGCTTGATGTTGAACTTGCGATACTGGTTCTTGCGGAAGCCTTCCGGGCCGGCGACGATCATCGCGCCGACCGCGTTGGTGCCCATCACATGGCTGTTGTCGTAGACCTCGATCCGGCGCGGCGGCTCGGCCAGCTCGAAGGCGTCGGCGATCTCGCGCAGGTTGCGCGCCTGGGTCGAGGTCTCGGCGAGACGCCGGTCGAGCTCCTCCTCGGCGTTGCGCGCCGCCTGGCGGATCATCCGGACCTGCTCGCCGCGCTGGGGCGTCTTCACCGCGACCTTGCGGCCGGCGCGCTCCGAAAAGGCCTCGCAGATCAAATCGGCCTCGGGCAGCGCCCGGTCGGTGAGGATCAGCCGCGGCGGCGGCACCTCCTCGTAGAACTGGACGAGGAAGCTTTGCAGCACCTCGGCCTCGGGCACGTCATTGGTGTGCGCCGGAAAGAAGCTGCGATGCCCCCAATTCTGGCCGCCACGGATGAAGAAGGCCTGGATGCACATCGTCCCGCCCTTGCAGGCGAGCGCGAACAGATCCGCGTCGCCGAGCCGTTCGGCGTGGATCGCCTGGCTGCCCTGGACGTAGGTGAGCGCCCTCAAGCGGTCGCGATAGACCGCGGCGAGCTCGAAGTTCATCGCTTCCGAGGCGTCGGTCATCAGCGCCTGGAGCTTCTGCTGGATCTTGGTCGAGCGGCCGCCGAGAAAGTCCTTGGCGTCGCGGACCAGCTCGTCATAGCCGGCTTGATCGATCCGGCCGACGCAGGGCGCCGAGCAGCGGCGGATCTGGTAGAGCAGGCAGGGCCGCGTCCGATTGGCGAAGAAGCTGTCGCTGCAGCTCCGCAGGAGGAACAATTTCTGCAGCGAGTTGAGCGTGTTGCGGACCGAGCCGGCGCTCGCGAACGGGCCGTAATATTGGCCCTTGTGGCGGCGCGCGCCGCGGTGGAGCTGGACGCGCGGATAATCATGGTCCTCGCGCAGCAGGATGAACGGGAAGCTTTTGTCGTCCCGGAGCAGCACGTTGTAGGGCGGCCGGTAGCGCTTGATCAGCTGCGCCTCGAGGAGCAGAGCCTCGGCCTCGTTGTTGGTGGTGACGATCTGCATCGCGCGGGTCTGCGCGACCATCCTCAGGAGCCTTTTGGTCTGCCGCGCGACCTGGGTGTAGGCGTTGACCCGGCTCTTGAGCGCCCGCGCCTTGCCGACATAGAGCACGTCGCCGCGGGCATCGAGCATCCGGTAGACGCCGGGCCGCGCCGGCAGCGTCTTCACCACCGCCCGGATCGCCGTGATCCCCGCCTCGAGATCGGGCGCGCCGGCGCCGCGCACCGTATAGGTCGCTCTTTCCTCGCTGAAGCGGTCGGGGCTGTCGGGCGTGCTGGTCACCGCAGCGATTTAGGCATAGCCTGAGCGCATGGCCAGCGCGGACGATTTCCGGCGGATCGCCCTTTCCTTCCCCGGCGCCGAGGAGCGCGCCCATATGGGCCACCCCGATTTCCGCGTCGGCGGCAGGATCTTCGCCACGCTGCACGGCGCGGGCAAGGACAGCGGCGCGGTGATGCTGCTGCCCGAGCAACAGGAGCTGGCGATCGAGGCGGAGCCGGAGGCGTTCCGGCCGGCCGCGGGCGCCTGGGGGCGCGGCGGATCGACGCTCGTGACGCTGGGCCGGGTCTCGGACGAGTGGCTGGAACGCGGCCTCGAATGGGCCTGGCGGAAACGGGCGCCCGCGAAATAGCGTCATCCCGGCGCAGGTCGGGATCTCAGGACAAGAAGTCTCGGCGTGTCCCAACGAGACCCCGGCCTTCGCCGGGGTGACGGATCAGCGCTTGCCCAATTCCGCGATCGCGGCGTCGACCATCGCTTTGTCGGCGCCGGCGTCGAGCTTGTCGCGGATCAGCGCTTCGGCGGCGGCGGCGGCGGCGGAGGCGGCCCTGGAGCGGACCTCGTCGAGGGCGGCGCGCTCGGCGGCGGCGATCTTGTCCTCGGCCATGCGGGCGCGGCGCTCGACCAGAGCGGCGGCGTCGCTCTCGGCCTGGCGGACGATGCCGTCGGCCTCGGCGCGGGCGCGCTCGATCATGGTCGCGGCCTCGGCGTCGGCCTGCGCGGCCTTCGCCTCATATTCGGCCTTGATCGCCTCGGCCTCGGCGCGAAGCTTGGCCGCCTCGTCGAGCTGGTCGCGGATGCCGGCGATCTTGCTGTCGAGCGCGGCGCCGATCATTGCCGGTACGCGCTTCCAGATCAGGATCGCGAATACCGCCACCATTGCCAGCGCGATCCATTGCGGCGGCGCGAGGCCGAAAGCGGTGGGCTCGGCGTGATGCTCGGGAACCTCGCTGTGAGCGGTCGTCGTCTGGTGGTCAGCCATGGGTCACCGCCGCCTTCACCGCGCGCGCGGCCTCGGCCTCGCTGACCGAGACCCCCGCCAGCCGCCGCACCATCTCCCGCGCCGCTTCGGCCGCCACGCTCTCGATGTCGGCGAGGGCGGCGTCGGCGGCGGCGCGGATGCGCGCCTCGGCGGCCGCGACCCTGGCGCCGATCTCCTCATTGGCGGCGCGCAGCCGCCCCTCGGTGGCCTGCGCGCCCGCCGCCTTGGCCGCCTGGGCGAGCTTCAGCGCCTCGGCCCGGCCGGCATCGATCCGCGCGCGATAGGCGGCCTCGGTCTCGTCGGCCGCGGTCCGCGCCGCCTGCGCGGCGGCGAGATCGTCGAGAATGCGCTTGTCGCGCGCGTCGACCGCCGACTGGATCTTCGGCAGCATCGCCCGGCCGATCCCGAAATAGATCAGGGCGAGCACCAGCAGCAGCCAGAAGAACTGCGAATAGGCGACGAGCGCGAGCTGATTGATCTGCGGCATTTGCGATTACATGAACATGACCATCATCGCGACGACGAACGCCATCAGGCCGAGCAGCTCGGCGGCGGCGAAGCCGATGAACAGCCGGCCCTGCTGGCCGTCGGCGGCCGCGGGGTTGCGGATCGCGCTCTCGAGGAACGAGCCGAAGACGTTGCCGACGCCGATCGCGGCGGCGCCGACGCCGATCGCCGCGAGGCCGGCGCCGATCATTTTGGCTGATGCGAGGTCCATATCAAATCTCCTTGGTGAAACGCTTGAAAAGACTAGTGAAGGTTGACGGCGTCGTTGATGTAGAGCGAGGTCAGCAGCGCGAAGACATAGGCCTGGATCGCGCAGACCAGGATTTCGAGCGCCATCACGCCGATGATGAAGAGGAAGGAGACCAGGCTGATCCCCGGGCCGACGAGGCCGCCGGCATTCAGCCCCTGCACCACGAAATTGGCGAACACCTCGACCAGGATATGGCCGGCGATCATCGCCACGAACAACCGGGTCGCGAGGCTGAACGGGCGGACCATGAACGAGATGAACTCGATCGGCACGATCAGCAGCTTGAGGACGAACGGCGTGCCGTGCGGCACGAACAGCGAGAAGAAATGCAGCTTGTGCCGCCAGAAGCCGGTGATCAGCACGATCGAGAAGCTCATGACCGCCATCACCCCGGTGATCGTGAACTGGCTGGTGACGGTGAACGGATGGACGCCGACCAGCGCGAACGGCATCAGCCCGAGCAGGTTGCTGAACAGGATGAACATGAAGATCGTGAACACCCAGGGGAGATATTTGCGCCCCTCCGGGCCGACGCTGGTCGACAGCATCGAATCGACGAAGCCGGTGACGCCCTCGACCGCAGCCTGCCACCGCCCAGGCACGAGCTCGCGCTTCATGCCGCCGAGCATGAACAGCCAGATCAAGGCAAGGATCACGAGCATCCACAGCGCGCTGTTGGTGAACACGAACGGCGTGCCGTCCAGATTTCCCGCGAGCGGATGAATCTGGAACTGGTGCATCGGGTCGATTCTGGTCTCGGCCGCCACTCTTCAAATGCTCCTGCCCGTCATTCGGGGCGCTGCTGCGAAATCTTCCATACTTCCCACATGGCGGCCCCGAACCCGAGGAACAGCATCGCCACCCAGATCCCGCGTGTCCCCGCGAGCCGATCGATGAGATAGCCGATCAACGCGCTGCCAGCCGGATAGCTGACCAGGACGGACAAAACCCGGGCGCCCTGGACCTGGCCCTTCGGCGCCGCATGCCTTTCCCGGCCGGTCCGCGCCGCCCCTTCGGCCTGCGCCCGCCGGAGCCGCTCGTCGAGCGAGGCCAGCCGCGCATCCTGGGGAGACTTCGGGTCCTGCCAGGGCTCGTTTTCCGCCATGCCGTCCTTCCATGTGCGGCCGCGCCTGTTGAGAAGCGGTGCGACGAGGGCGTGGGACATGCCGGCGAACGAACCCGCCAAGGCGCGGTTCCTTTAGGAAGGGGTGGGGGGCAAGTCAACACATCTGCCGCGCTGCAGCATAAGGCGTTATGAGGCGGCATGATCGCGCTCGCCGCCCTCTTCCTCGCCGCCGCCCAGGCCGATCCGCCGCCCGACCCGCGCTGCCCGCGAGGCGATTTGCAGACGCCGCGGCCGCCGGGGACGGTCTGCCTCGGCCGGCTGACCCGCTCCTACGCCTTCGCCTTCCTCTACAGCGCCGAAGCGGCGCGCGAGCCTGCGCTGGCGCGATTGCTCCGCGCCGAAGCGCGGCGCAGCGAGGCCTGGATCGCCCGGCGCGGGCCGGACTGGCTGCGCGAGCGCGCGGAGGATGGCGGCGCGCTCCATCCGCTGAGCTACGAGGAAGGCTGGGAGGTCGACGCGGCGACGCCGCAGCTCCTCGCCGCCTCGGCCACGATCATGCACTATACCGGCGGCGCCCATGGCGGCATCGAGTTCAGGGCGATGCTGCTCGACCGCCGCAGCGGCCGCCGGATCGCGCTCGGCGATCTGTTCGCCGACCGGGCGCGCGGACTGGCGCTGGTGCAGCAGGCCTTCTGCCGCGCCCTGACCGCGGCCGTCGGCGAGCGCCGCGGCGAGGGCGAGCGGCGTCCCGATTGCCCCAATGTGACCGAGCAGCCGGTCTCGCTCGCCGCCGAGAACGGCCGCATCACCGCCTTCTACGCGATGCTGGGTCCCTATGTGGTCGGAAGCTATGCGGAAGGGCCGTACGAATTCAGCATCCCGGTCGGTGCCGGGATGATCGGACTGATCAAGCCCCGCTACCGCGCGGCGTTTAACTAGGGACTGTCCCTCTCTGTTGTCAGCCGCAATGGCTCGGGCGGGGGACCGGCTCGCTGCCGTTGCGCCGGCGCCAGACGCCGTCGGGCAGGCGGTAGTATTGGCCCGGGCCGACGCGGCTCGCGAACAATTGGCAGGCGGTGGCGGCGGCGACCTCCTCGATCGTCGCGCCGCGATTGGTGGCGAGCTGGGTATAGGCGGCGCGGCGCTGGATGTTGACCTGCTCCATCTGCGCCCGGGTGTCCGCCGGGGCGCTGCCGACCAGGCCGAGATAGCCGTCGGACTGCTCGCCGACCAGGCCCGAGGCGCGCAGCTGGCCGGCGGCGTCGGCCTGCATCGCATAGGCCGAGGTGCCGGCGACCAGCGCGATGCCGAGAATGGCGGCGATCAGCAATTTCGTGCGGCGGGTCATGCTAGAACACTCCTGGGTTGTTCTGGATCAGCTCCTGCGCGTCGCGCTGGAGCCGGACCACCACCTCCTGGCGGATGGTGATGTTGAGATTGATCTCGATCGGCCGATCCGGCGCCGCGACGCTGACGCAGCCGGCCGCGCCGGCAATCGCAGCGAGGGCGATCAGGGCCTTTCCGATCCTCTCCATTCCTTTCCGGCTCGCATCGCGAACCTGGTTCGTCAAGCTTGGCGGGATCATGGCTGAGGCTCGCTTTCCTGAGGCTGAACGGGATCGGGCAATCGACCGGGGACTGTCCCCGGTAGGGGGACTGTCCCCGGCGGGGGGACTGTCCCCGTTTCGAGGAGCTGGGGCAGCGAGGCGCGGATGAGGTCGCTTGGGTCCTGGAACGAGCGCGCCGTCGCGATCAAGGCGCGGAAGCGGCCCTCGATGCGGATGTTGAAGTGGAAGGGGATGGCGGCGAGCTGGTGGAGGACGCGGCCGACGATCATGGCGCGGACCCCGCCGCTGGGATCGCGCGTGCCGGCCGGGTTGCGGGCGACGCCGTCCATGTCGATCCGGGTGATGAACTCGCCGTCGAGGGCGCCGTCCAGGGTCAGGACGAGGCGGCTGTAGCGCAGCGACTTCAACGCGTCGAAGGCGAGCACGCCATAGGCGCCGAGATCGCGGTCGGTGAGCTCGCCGACATAGGAGAGGGTGCCGCCCTCCGGGCGCGCGACGAGGCGGCCGCCGATGATCCGGCCGCCGGCCTGGGTGAACTGCATGGGAATGACGCCGTCATAGATGCCGGTCGCGGCGATGTTGCTGAACTGAAGCTGCTGGATGAAGCGGGCGGCATCCAGCCCCTCGATCCGGAAGGTGAGGCTCTTGGTCGACGGCCGGCTGAAATCGAGGATCGTCGGCTCGAGCGTCAGTGTGCCGCCGGCGAGCGGCCAGCGCCCGCTCTCGACCGCGACATGGGAGTTCGGGCGGAGCTGGTAGCGGACGATTCCGTCATAGACATCGATGCCCGGCTGGGTCAGGCGGATCCGCGCTTCCTGGTGGGGCGCGCTGGTGAGGCCGAGCAGGTCGGTGAACTCGATCCGGGTCGCCAGCCCCTGGACGGGCCCGAACGGCGCGGCGAGATTCATGTCGGCGGTCGAAAAGCTGCCCGAGCTGCGCGATCCGCGCGCGTCCCATTCGATCCGCCCCTGCCCGGCGATGCTGCCGTCGACCAAGGCGACGACACCGAGCGTCAGCGGCGTCAGCGCCTCGGGCTGGAAAGCCGGGGTGAAGCGCAGTTGCGGCACGTCGAGCAAAGCATGGCCGGCGCCGGTCGCAAGGTCGTGATCGATCGTCGCCAGCGCCACCCGGGTGCCGCTCGCGGGATGGCTGAGCGTCCCGGTCGCGTGGATTCGGTTGCCGGTCAGGGCGAGGCGGAAATCCTCGCCGGCGAGCGGATGGAAACGGGCCGGCTGCCGGCGGTCGGCGACGGCGAGCCGCCCGTCGAGCGCCAGATCGCCGCCGCGCAGGCGCCAGCTGCCCGCGCCGCCGCTGACCAGCAACGGCACGTTGGCGAGATCGCCGGACAGGTCTTCGAACCGGCCCGCCAAGCCGCCTCGCCCGAACCGCCCGCTCAGCGCGCCAACGTCGAGCCGGTTGATCCGCCCCGCCGGGCCCAGCCGGACGGCGAGCCGTGCGGCGGTGAAGCCGGCGGCGTCGACCCGCACCCGATCCGCGGCGAGCGCGAGCGGAGTCGAGCCGAGCCGGCCGGCGAGGCGCGGGCCGCGCAGCTCGGCGCCGAACCGGCCGTTCGCGACCATCGCCCGGCCGACCGGGCAGAGCGCGAGGCGCGTCGGCCCGATGCCGAGCGACTGGACCTGGAGCGCCTGGAAGGCGGCGGCGACGCAGCGTTCGCCGAGGACGAAGCCGCCGGCGCCGAACCGGCCGCTCAAAGGCAGAGCGAGCCCGCGCACCCGGCCGCCGCGGAAGGGGCCGTCGAGCAAGGCCGTCGTCCGGAAGGCGGTGCGCCCGTCCGGCGCGGTCGTGAAGGCGATCTCGCCGAGCGCCAGCCGCGCGCCGCCCGCCGTCATCGGCGCGATCCGGCCCGTCCCCCGAATGGCGGCGCCGGCCGAAGCCCGGGCGAGGCGGAAATAGGCGTCGGGAAAGCCGCCGCCGGACAAAGCGAGCTCGCCGTCGAGGAGCAGCGCGCCCGAGGGCCAGCGATAGGCGATCCCGGTGCCGCCGCGCTGGACCAGCCGGGCGCCGCTGCGGCTGGCCAGGCTCAGCCCGCGCAGGCGCACCTCGCCGGCGCCGTTCGCGCCGATCAGAACGAGGTCGGCGGCCGCGCCGGCGCCGTCGCTTCCGGCAGCGCGCACCGCCGCCGCCAGCCTTTCGCCGATCGGGCCGAGCGGGCTGCCGCGCGTGCCGCGCAGCGCCGCCGCGATTCTCCCCGCATCCCGCCAGGTCACGCCCGAGGCGGCGGCCGCGCCGTCGAGCGCGAGGCGGCCGCGGCGCATCGAGGCGGCATAGCGGCCGGCGAAGCGCAGCCGCGCGGCGCGCAGCGCCTCGACTTCCGCCGCGCCCGTCGTGACGTTGACGGTGCCGATCGTGCCCTCGGCATCGCCGCTGAAGCCGACATGACCCTCGACCGCGGCCATGCGCTGCGGCCCCAGCCGCATCGCCGCGATGCGGGTCGCCGCCGCGCCGCGCCACTGGTCGAGCCCGGGCGCGAGCATCGCCCGCAGCGCGAACAGCGGCCGCTCGGCGGCGAGGCCGCCGCCGCAGGCGAGCCGCGCCAGCGCGGCCGGGCCCTGCACATAGGGCTTGCGGTCGGCGACGCGCAGGCTCAGCCGCGCGATCGGGCGGGTCAGCACGCACTCGCCGACGCGCAGCTCGCGCGCGACCACGGCGATGGCGCCGCGAAAGCCGTCGGAGAGGTTGCCGCGGCCGGAAAAGGCGAGGCCGATCCTGCCCGCCGGCGTCGCCAGCTCGAGCGCCGCGTCGCGCACGTCGACGCGCTGGTCGGGCAGGCGAAACGGCTCGGCCGAGGGCGGACCGAGCAACTTGTCGACCTCGCCGAGCCGCAGCCGGCCCTGCTCGATCCGCCCCTTCATGCGCACGCCGCGCGCAGTGATCAGGCCGATCCGCGGGCCGGTGAAGCCGAGCAGCACCTGCACTTCGACATGACGGGCGGTGAGGTCGGGCCGGCGCGGGTCGCCGATCACGAGATTCTCGAAAATCTGGCTGCCGAAGCCGATTCGCTTGACCTCGTAGCTCGCGCGCACGCCGCGCCGGGAAAGCTCGGCGTCGACATAGTTGCGCGCCAGCTGGACCCGCATCGGCCAGAGGATCGCGAAGGCGGCGGCAAGGAGGAGCGCCAGCGCCAGCGCCGCGATACCGAGCCGGCGCGGCCAGCGCCGCCGCCTCCCGCCTTCGATCGCCGGTTCGTCCACGCCTTCACAAATCCCTTCGGCCTTCGCCAGGTTTGCCTAACCGCATGGCCGAGCTTAATCCACGCTTATGGCCGACGACGCCTCCCTGGACGGCACCGGACACCGGGCCCGCTTGCGCCGACGCCTGTTCGAAGGCGGACCGGACGCCCTGCTCGATCACGAGATCGTCGAATATCTGCTGGCGCTGGCCATTCCCCGGCGCGACACCAAGAAGCTCGCGAAGAAGCTGATCCGCGAGTTCGGCGGGTTCGGCGGCCTGCTCGCCGCCGACGCGGCGACGATCGCCCGCGTCGGCGAGGTCGGCGAGGGCGCGGTCGCGGCGCTCAAGATCGCCAAGGCGGCGGCGCTCCGGCTGCTCGAGGAGGGGATCAAGGAGCGGCCGATCCTCGGCTCGTGGCAGGCGCTGCTCGACTACCTGCGCGCCGACATGGCGCACGAGCCGATCGAACGGGTGCGCGTCCTCTTCCTCAATTCGAGGAACATGCTGATCGCCAACGAGGCGATGTGGGAGGGATCGGTCGACGAATCCGCCGTCTACATCCGCGAGATCATGCGCCGCGCGTTGGATCTCCACGCCACCGCGATCATCGTCGTCCACAACCATCCGTCGGGCGATCCCAGCCCGAGCCAGCAGGACATCCGCCTGACCCGCGACCTCGCCGAGGCCGGCCGCCACCTCAAGATCACGCTCCACGACCATCTCATCATCGGCGCCGGCGGCGAATCGAGCCTGCGCTCGATGGGGCTGATCTAGACGGGCCCGCCGCCCGGCCATAAAGCCACTCCATGATCCCCCGCTACGCCCGCCCCGAAATGGCTGCGCTCTGGGAAGCCGAGGCGCGCTACCGGATCTGGTTCGAGATCGAGGCGCATGCGGCGGACGCGATGGCGGCGCTTGGCGTGGTGCCGCCCGAGGCGGCCGAGACGATCTGGTTCGCCGACGCCAATTCGCCGCCGTTCGACATCGATCGCATCGAGGCGATCGAGGCCGAGACGAGGCACGACGTGATCGCCTTCCTGACCCATGTCGCCGAGCGCACCGGCCCCTCGGCGCGCTTCCTCCATCAGGGGATGACGAGCTCGGACGTGCTCGACACCTGCCTCGCCGTCCAGCTGAGCCGCGCCGCCGACATCCTCCTCGACGACCTCGACGCGCTGCTCGACGTGCTGAAGCGGCGCGCCTTCGAGCACAAGCTGACCCCGACGATCGGCCGCAGCCACGGCATCCACGCCGAGCCGGTGACCTTCGGGCTGAAGCTCGCTCAGGCCTATGCCGAGTTCGCGCGCGGCCGCGCCCGGCTGGCCGCGGCGCGGGCCGAGATCGCTACCTGCGCGATTTCCGGCTCGGTCGGCACCTTCGCCAATGTCGACCCCCGCGTGGAGGCCCATGTCGCGGCGAAAATGGACCTCGCCGTCGAGCCGATCTCGACCCAGGTGATCCCGCGCGACCGGCATGCGATGTTCTTCGCGACATTGGGCGTGATCGCTTCGTCGGTAGAGCGGGTCGCGACCGAGATCCGCCATTTGCAGCGCACCGAAGTGCTCGAGGCCGAGGAATATTTCGCGCCGGGCCAGAAGGGCAGCTCGTCGATGCCGCACAAGCGCAACCCGGTGCTCAGCGAGAATCTCACCGGCCTCGCCCGCATGGTCCGCGCGGCGGTGACGCCCGCCCTGGAGAATGTCGCCCTCTGGCACGAACGCGACATCTCGCACTCCTCGGTCGAGCGCTTCATCGCCCCCGACGCGACGATCACGCTCGATTTCGCGCTGGCGCGGCTGGCCGGCGTGATCGACAAATTGCTCGTCTATCCCGAGCGGATGCAGAAGAATCTCGACCGGATGGGCGGCCTCGTCCATTCCCAGCGCGTCCTGCTCGCCTTGACCCAGGCCGGCGCCAGCCGCGAGCAGGCCTATGCGCTCGTCCAGCGCAACGCGATGGAGGTCTGGGAATCGGACGGCGCGCTGTCGCTGCTCGACCTGCTCAAGGCCGATGGGGATGTGACCGCCTTGCTCTCACCCGCCGAGATCGAAGCGCAATTCGACCTCGACCATCATTTCAAGCATGTCGACACGATCTTCGCGCGCGTGTTCGGCGACTAGCGCGCGTAGGGCGCGGCGCGCAGGCTGCGGTAGATGGTCTCGATCAGCGCGTCGGGAGAAATGAAGCCGTCGGGAGGGCCGTAGCCGTCGGCGTGGCGCTCGGCCTTGATCTGATCGAGCGTGCGGCCGGCGGCGATCCCCTGGCCGACCCGGTCGCGCAGCGTGACCAGCATGTCGCGGTAGCGGACGAGGTCGGCGCGGCGCGCGACCGGGCCGTGGCCGGGGATGATGATCGTGCCGTCATTGGCGAGCGCCAGCCCCGCCTCGACGGCGACGATCGCGCCGTCGATCGAGCCGCCCGAATCGAGGTCGATGAAGGGCAGCATCCCGTTGAAGAAAGTATCGCCCATGTGGAGGACGTTGGCGCGGGTCCAGTAGACCAGGGCGTCGCCGTCGGTGTGGGCGTGCTCGATATGGACGACGCGGATGTCGTCGCCGTTGAGGTGAAAGGTAACCCCTTCGCGGAACGTCACCACCGGCAGCGCGCCCGAGGGCGAGGCCGCGACCCGGTCGCCGCGCACCACCTGCTCCATCGACATCCGGCGGCGGACATTGTCGTGGGCGACGATCACCGCGCCGGTGCGGCCGACATTCTCGTTCCCGCCGGTATGGTCGCCGTGCCAGTGGGTGTTGATGACGAAGCGGATCGGATCGGGGTCGATCGCGCGGATCGCGGCGAGGATGCGTTCGGTCAGCGGCGCATATTGATCGTCGATGAGAACGTTGCCGTCGGGCCCGAAGGAAAGGCCGATATTGCCGCCGCGCCCGAACAGGACGGCGACGCCCGGCGCGACCCGCTCGACACGGACCCGGACCTGGTCCATCGGCACCGGCTGGGCGGCGGCGGGCGCGGCGAAAGCGAAGGCGAGTGCGGCGATGGCGCGGCGCATGTCCGATCCCCCTGTTGCGCCGCGAATTATGGCCTATCTAGGCGCGCATGGACAGCTTGTCGCAATTCCCGATCACGCGGCGCTGGCCGCCCGCTTTTCCCGATCGGCTCCAGCTTTATTCCGCGCCGACCCCCAACGGGGTCAAGGTCTCGATCATGCTCGAGGAGACCGGCCTCGCCTACGAGCCGCACTATATCGACATCGGCGCCAACGAGACCTGGACGGAGGACTATCTCTCGCTCAACCCCAACGGCAAGATCCCGGCGATCGTCGATCCCGACGGGCCGGGCGGGGCGCCGATGGGCCTGTTCGAATCGGGCGCGATCCTGATCTACCTCGCCGAGAAGACCGGGATGCTGCTGCCCGCGGACGCGGCGGATCGCTACCGGACAATCCAGTGGCTGATGTTCCAGATGGGCGCGGTCGGGCCGATGTTCGGCCAAGTCGGCTTCTTCCACAAATTCGCCGGCCGGGAGTGGGAGGACAAGCGCCCGCTCCAGCGCTACGTCGCCGAGACGAAGCGTCTGCTCGGCGTGCTGGAAACGCGCCTCGACGGCCGCGAATGGCTGATGGACGATTACAGCCTCGCCGACATCGCGACGCTCGGCTGGGTCCGCAACCTGATCACCTTCTACGAGGCCCGCGAGCTGGTCGATTATGACCGCCTGGCCAACGTCCCGGCCTGGCTGGAACGCGGGCTGGCGCGGCCGGCCGTGCAGCGCGGCCTTACGATCCCGGCACGGCCGTAATGAGCCGGCGCTCGGAGCGGGCCGCGCATGCGGCGCTGATGTGGCTGCTGACGCTGCCGTTCATCCTCTACTGGCTGCCCTTCCTTCGCTCGATCTTCGACGGGGCGAGCTACGAATGGGGCCACAGCCTGTTCGGCCGTCAGTTCAGCGGCGCCGGCCTGGGCGGCGACTTCTGGTTCCCCTGCGCCGGGGTCGCGCTCGGAATCGCGTGTCTGTGGAGCGGCTGGCGCGGCCCCGACCGGCTGTTCCGGCCGCTGGCCCTGTCGGTCGTGGCGGTCTGGCTCACCGACGCCATCCACACCATCGCCTCGGGCGAGGATATCGAATTCGAAGGCGCGACCCTGGGCATGACCCTGTCGGTCGGCAGGATTTTCCTGGGCTATTATCTCGTACTGCTGGCGCTGCTGCTGTGGAGCTTTCGCGCGCCGGCGCGCCCCGCGTTGCCGCTCGGCCGCGCCAACCAGCTCCTGCTGCTGGTCGTGATCCTGCTGCTGCCGATCCAATATGCGGTGCTGAGCAGCGGCCGCGGACAGGAGGCGAGCGACCAGATCGGCGTGCTGATCACGATCGGCCAATGGCTGCTGTTGAGCGCCGCCTTCGCGCTCGGCAGCCTGCGCGGCCGGATCTAGCCGCCGATCACGTTCCGGATCTTCTGGAAGAAGCCCTTCGAATTCGGGCATTCGTCGCCGGTCTCGGTGTCGCGAAAGGCCTCGAGTATCTCGCGCTGCTTCGCGCTCAGCCGGGTCGGCGTCTCGACCTCGATCTGGATGACCATGTCGCCATAGCCGCGGCCGTTCATTCCCGGCATGCCGGCGCCGCGCTGTCTCAGCTGCTTGCCCGACTGGATGCCGGCCGGGATCCTGATTTCGTGCCGGCTCTTGTCGAGGCCCGGAACCACGATCGCGCCGCCCAGGGCCGCGGTGGTGAAGCTCACCGGGCAGCGCGCGAACAGGGTCGTGCCCTCGCGCTGGAAGATCGGGTGGCGGGCGAGATGGACAAAGATGTAGAGGTCGCCCGGCGGGCCGCCGCGCACGCCCGCTTCGCCCTCGCCGGCGAGCCGGATGCGGGTGCCCTCGTCGACCCCGGCGGGGACGTTGACCGACAGCGACTTGCGCTTCTCGACCCGGCCCTCGCCGCGGCAGGCGGGACAGGGATCGGCGATCGTCTCGCCGACGCCGCGGCATTGCGGGCAGGTCTGGTCGATGACGAAGAAGCCCTGGCGGGCGCGAACCTGGCCGCGGCCGCCGCACATCGCGCAGGACTGGGCCGACGTGCCGGGCTTGGCGCCGATGCCGCCGCAGGGCTGGCAGGGCGCGGTGGTATCGACCTGGAGCTCGACCTGGCGGCCGTGGAAGGCGTCCTCGAGCCTGATCTCGAGGTCGTAGCGCAGGTCCGAGCCGCGGCGGACATTGCCGCGCTGGCGGCCGCCCTGCTGGGCGCCGCCCATGAACTCGCCGAAGATATTGTCGAAAATGTCGGCGAACGAGCCGAAATCCTGCGCCCCGCCATTGCCGCCCATTCCGCTGTTGCGGAAGGCGGCATGGCCGAAGCGGTCGTAGGCGGCGCGCTTCTGCGGGTCCTTCAGGCACTCATAGGCTTCGGAGAGCGCCTTGAACTTCGCCTCGGCGTTGCTGCAGCCGCCGTTGCGGTCGGGATGGCATTCCATCGCCAGCTTGCGATAGGCGGACTTGATGGCATTGGCGTCGGCGGTCCGCTCGACCTGCAGCAGCTCGTAATAATCGGTCTCAACCACGGCTCAGAATACCCCCTGGCCCCTTTCCGTCACCCCCGCGAACGCGGGGGTCCAGCCGTGGAAGAAGCTGGATTCCCGCTTGCGCGGGAATGACGGCAAAGCCCATTTCCTAGCCCTTGTTGTTCTCGTCGACTTCGGAGAATTCGGCGTCGACGACTTCCTCCTCGCCGCCGCCGGCTTCGGCGCTCTCGCCCGCCGCGCCCTCGCTCTGGGCGGCGGCCTGGGCGGCCTGGTCCTTCTCGTAGATCGCCTGGCCCAGCTTCATCGCGACCTGGGCGAGCGCCTCGGACTTGGCCTTGATCGCATCGGTGTCGCCGCCTTCGACCGCGGTCTTCGCCTCGGCGATCGCGACCTCGATCTCGGTCTTGAGCGACTCGTCGACCTTGTCGCCATGCTCCTTCAGCTGCTGCTCGGTCGAATGGATCAGGCTTTCGGCCTGGTTCTTCGACTCGGCGGCCTCGCGGCGCTTCTTGTCGTCGTCGGCGAACTGCTCGGCTTCCTGCACCATCTTCTCGATGTCGGCGTCGGAAAGCCCGCCCGAGGCCTGGATGCGGATCTGCTGCTCCTTGCCGGTCCCCTTGTCCTTGGCATGGACGTTGACGATGCCGTTGGCGTCGATGTCGAAGGTGACCTCGATCTGCGGCACGCCGCGCGGCGCCGGCGGGATGCCGACCAGGTCGAACTGGCCGAGCAATTTGTTGTCCGCGGCCATTTCGCGCTCGCCCTGGAAGACGCGGATGGTGACCGCGTTCTGATTGTCCTCGGCGGTCGAATAGGTCTGCGTCTTCTTGGTCGGGATGGTCGTGTTGCGGTCGATCATCCGGGTGAAGACACCGCCGAGAGTCTCGATGCCGAGCGACAGCGGCGTCACGTCGAGCAGCAGCACGTCCTTCACCTCGCCCTGCAGAACGCCGGCCTGGATCGCGGCGCCCATGGCGACGACCTCGTCCGGATTGACGCCGGTGTGGGGCTCCTTGGCGAAGAAGTCCTTCACGATCTCGCGCACGCGCGGCATCCGGGTCATGCCGCCGACGAGGACGACCTCGGCGATGTCGGCCGCCTTGACGCCGGCATCGGCCAGCGCCTTCTTGCACGGGTCGAGAGTCCGCTTGATCAGGCTCTCGACGAGCTTTTCGAGGTCGGCGCGGCTGATCGACTTGACCAGGTGCTTGGGGCCGGTCGCGTCGGCGGTGATGAAGGGCAGGTTGACCTCGGTCGTCAGCGCCGAGGAGAGCTCGATCTTGGCGCGCTCGGCGGCCTCCTTGAGGCGCTGCAGCGCGAGCCGGTCGGTCCGGAGGTCGATCCCTTCCTGCTTCTTGAACTCGTCGGCGAGGAAGTCGACGATCCTGGCGTCGAAATCCTCGCCGCCCAGGAAGGTGTCGCCGTTGGTCGACTTCACCTCGAACACGCCGTCGCCGATCTCGAGGATCGAGATGTCGAAGGTGCCGCCGCCGAGGTCGTAGACCGCGATCGTCTTGCCTTCCTGCTTCTCGAGCCCGTAGGCGAGCGCCGCCGCGGTCGGCTCGTTGATGATGCGCAGCACTTCGAGGCCCGCAATCTGGCCGGCATCCTTGGTCGCCTGGCGCTGGGCGTCGTTGAAATAGGCCGGCACGGTGATCACCGCCTGGGTGACGGTCTCGCCGAGATAGGCCTCGGCGGTCTCCTTCATCTTCTGGAGGATGAAGGCGGAGATCTGGCTCGGGCTGTACTGCTTGCCGCCGGCTTCGACCCAGGCGTCGCCGTTCGGGCCCTTGACGATATGATAGGGGACGAGCTCGGTGTCCTTCTTCGTGATCGGATCGTCGAAGCGGCGCCCGATCAGGCGCTTGACCGCGAATACGGTATTGTCGGGATTGGTCACCGCCTGGCGCTTGGCCGGCTGGCCGATTAGCCGCTCGCCGTCCTTGGTGAAGGCGACGATCGACGGCGTCGTGCGCGCGCCTTCCGCATTTTCGATGACCTTGGGCTTCCCGCCCTCCATGACGGCGACCGCGCTGTTGGTGGTGCCGAGATCGATGCCGATCACTCTTGCCATAGCCTACCTCTTAAGCCCCTCATAAAGCTGCACGGCCCGCGGCCCTTTTCAGAAGCGACACGCGAGCGTTTCGAGGGCGATATAGGTGGCCTTTTTGTTGCGACAAGAAGGCGGCCTGCCTAAGCGCGCGGCATGAAAAGCCTTGTCCCGATGCTGGCCGCCTTGCTCCTTCTCCAGGCCTGCGGCGAGCCTCGGCCGAATCCGGCCGCGCCAACGGGCCCCATGGTGCGCCTCGCGGCCGTGCCGGGTCGGCCGGCGGCCGGCTATTTCGAGCTGCCGATCCGCGGCGATCGCGGCGCGCTGCTTTCGGTCACCTCGCCTCGGGCCGGACGGATCCAGATGCACGAGACGATAGCCTCGGGCGCCATGACGGCGATGCGTCCGCTCACCCGGGTGCCGGTCCGCGACGGCGAGACGCTGCGCTTCGCGAGCGGCGGCCGCCACCTGATGATCTACGACGTGGATTCACGCGTGCGCCCCGGCGACCGGATCGTCCTCATCCTCAATTTCGAGCGCGGGGCGCCGGCGCAACTCGAGGCGGTCGTCACCACCGCCGGCGGCGAAACCCGCTAGGCCGGCGGCCGCCAGCGCTGCATGCCGACCTCATAGGCCTCGGCGAGCCACGCCGCGGCTTCGTCGTCGAGCTGGGCGGGATCGCTGAGCTTGAACGAATAGACATAGTCGCTCGGCGGGAAATGCTCGACGCGCGCGAAGCGCGGGCTTTCGATCCGCCGCTTCAGCCAGAAGCCGCAGACCAGGCCGTCCTTCGTCACCCTCGGCACGCCCGCGAAGCGGACCCGGCCCTGGAAGCTGATCCGCGTCTTGTTGATGTTGACCGTGACCGGCCCGCAGCGCTCGACGAACGCGCGGAAGGCGCGGTAGAGCGCCCGCTGCGGCTCGCGGCCGCCGAAAAACTCCTCCTCGGTCAGCTGGCAGCAGCTGTGCCACAAATTGCGGGTGACGAAGCTCTGCCCGCAGCTGGGGCAGGTCCATAAGGGCTGCTGGTCCACGGTCCTCTTATACGCGCGCGAGGCGGTTTCACCTACGCCGCGTCCATGCTAGCCAGCGAAAGAAGCTGGGGAGGGAAAGCAAGATGGACGCGCCGCTCGACACATTCCGGCCCTCGACGCTCGGCTGGCTCAGGGGGACGCTCGCCGGCTGGGGAACGCTGCTGCTCGCCGTCGCCGGCATCCTCGCGACCCTGATGGGCTACGGCAATTACTGGCTCGGCCTCGCCGCCGTCGCCTTGCTGATCCTCGCCTGGAAATGGCTCGAGAACCTGGCCGCCAAATATGAGATCACCACCGAGCGGCTGATCATCCGGCGCGGCATCATCCAGAAGAGCGTCGACGAGATCGAGCTCTACCGGATCAAGGACGTGCGGATCGATTTCAGCATCATCAACCAGCTCGCCGGGATCGGCCGGATCACGATCTCGTCGAGCGACGAGACGACTCGCGAGGGCGACCTCGTGCTGCGCGACATCGAGCGCGCGCAGGAACGGCGCGAGCATCTGCGCCGCCTCGTCGACACCGCCCGCCAGCAGCGCCGGGTGCGCGAGATCGACATGCACGAGGACGCCTGAGGGAATTCTCCTGTCCATTTGCAGGGAAGTGGGAGGATGCCGGGCCGGGCCGTTGATTATTGTGCGTTCGACGCTGGGCCGGCAGCATTGCTCGTCACCGACGGAGCCGCCGGCGCCTGCGATCCCTCATAGGGGAGGGCCCCGTTCGAACTCGGATGCCGCCTGCTGCCCGTCGGCTTTGCCGGCCTCCTAGCGGCTTCATTATCGCCCGAGGCCTGTGCGCTGTTGCTTTCCGGAGGGCGGTACGGGCTGGTATCGGCGGGCAGCAACGTATCGGCGCGCATCCTGGCATCGCGGGTGAAATGCGGCGCCAGCCAGACGAGAACGAGACCGAACGCGACGAGCCCGATCGCGCCCCAGAAATGCTCCCATACGCGCCAAGCGAGCCATGTGATGCCACGAAGCATTAGCTTCGTTGCTGGCGCCTGCTTGCGCCAAGCCTTCCAGGCGGCCCGAACGCGCTGCCGAGCGACTTCCCGGCCGATCAGCGCGTGTGCGTCCTCGCGTATATTGTCGATGCCCTGGGTCGTGCATTCGTCCCAGCGATGCGCCGATTTCTCCTCGTCCATTGCCTCATCGGGCGTGTCCGCCGCAATCGCCTGCCATCGCCGGGCGACGAACATGCCAATGCGCGTGTAATACTCGAGCGACTCTTCATCGGTCGCCGGCGGTTCGGCGAGAAAGCCGTCTCTCACTACATCATAGGGGACACGTCGGTTCGGACCGCTGGCAGGGGAGGCCCGCGGTCGGGGCGGCCTCGTCAAGCCGTAGCGTGATCCTGGTTGCGCGCCTGTCGGCGCCGGATGTCTTCAACTTCGGTCACGCTGTGTCCACTGGCCATGAGCCGCGCCTTGGCGGCGGCGGCAATCTTTTCCATCAGCGCGCGCTCCTTGTTGGGCGCGTGACCATGTTGTGAACTTGCGTCGAGTGACTTGACCACGGTCGCCATAATCTTCCTTATTCCCCCCGTTCAGGAAGCTTGCCCCGGTGCGCCTGGGCCTGCCTCCCTAGGGGTGCGCTGTCAACCCGCACGCGGGCCGATTTGCTCCATATCGGTGGAGCAAAACCATGAACGAGTGCTTTCCGAAGCGTATTAGCTCAACAATACAGTCAGCGCAATAGTCTAGATTTTCTCTATGCTTGTTTCTTTATTTTTCCAACAGATTAAAGGACATGGGCCTGAGTGAAAGCGCCAGGCTGGGTCGTTCCTGCGGCGGCAGTATTTTTTGCTGCACCAGCGAAATTCGCGCGCGCGTGCGCGCGGTACCGGTCACCGCTCCCGGCCTACGCCACTGCACGACTCGGCCTCGCGCCTCCGGGCAACGCCGCCGGCCTGAAACGCCGCGTCCGCGGGGTCGACCAAGTCCAGCCTTAGGGATCGAGGTCGGCCGCCCCTTCCAGCGCCTCATAGAGCGCGCCGAGATCCGCGTCCGTCAGGACGCGCAGCAGGACCTCGAAGCTGTCGATCACGAAATAGCCCTGCTGGAAGGCGTCGGAGCGGTAGCGGGTGCGGAGCACCTGCTTGAGGTCGAACGGGGCCCGGCGAGCCTTCGGGTCCTCGAGCGCGAAGCGGCTTTCGCCGAAGCTCGACAGCAGGCCGGCGCCGTAGATGCGCGTCTCTCCGGCCTCGCGGGCGAGGCCGAATTCGACGCTGTACCAGTAGAGCCGCGACAGCCGGTGGAGCGCGCCGGCCGCGAGCGCGGCCAGGCCCTCCGCGCCCATCGCCTGCATGAAATCGGCCACGGCGGGCTGGGCGAGCAGGGGGACGTGGCCGAACACGTCGTGGAAGACGTCGGGCTGCTCGATATAATCGAGGCTGTCGGCGGCGCGGATGAAATTGCCGGCGGGGAATTGCCGCCTGGCGAGGTGGGCGAAGAAGACGTCGTCGGGGACGAGGCCCGGGACCGAGACCACGGTCCAGCCGGTGCGGGCGTGGAGGCGCTCGTTGAGCTCGTCGAAATCGGGGATGCCGGGGCGCGACAGGCTGAGCACGTCGAGGCCGCGGAAGAAGTCCGCCACCGCCCGTCCCTTCAGCATCTCCTGCTGGCGGGCGAACAATATGTCCCAGACGCGATGCTCGGCCGGCGTGAAGCGCTCCCAATGCTGGGGGATGGTCCAGTCCGCCGCCTTCGCCGCGATGATGGTGTCGGTCAGCATGGGTCTCTCCTTGCAAAAGAAAAACCCCGCCCGGAGGTCCGGACGGGGCGATTTCTGAAATCCTGGCTGTTAAGCGCGCGTCAGATCGGTCCCGCCCGGGCGAGCCGATAATAATAGACGGTGGCGATCATCGTGCGCATCTCGTTCACCCTCGCTCTAGCAGGCCTGCCTGTCAAGGACCTGAACGGCCGGGCGGAACCTCCGCCTCTCCGCTCTGCCGGCGCATGAGGATGAGGAGGCCGCCGACGACGAGCAGCGCCATGGTCGCGCCGACCGAGGCGGCGAACACGAAGCGCCAGATCCGCCCCGTGGCATAAGCGCGCATCGGCCGCGTGCAGCGGCTGTTCGCCGCTTCCGGCATGGCGCCGGTCCGGCGCAGGCAGGCGTCGCGGGCGATTTCGGCGAGGCTGAGGCTCTTGGCGTCGAGGGTGCGCAGCGTGTAGCCGCCGGCGCCGAGGAAGATCGCGAATGCCAGGAGCGGTGGCAGGACACGGCTGACCATAGCGACCTCCCCGCCTTCGTTTCGTTGCCGCAGCTTTTCTATCAGCGCGGCAGGTGGCGGGCCAGCCGCTCCTCGACGCTGCGGAAGGCGGAATGGCGGCCGCGCGGCGGATCGTCGCCATTGCCGGTGGCGAAGAAGGCGATGCCGACCCCGCGCGCCCGGTCGACCCAGAGGCCGGAGCGCAGGCCATAGGCGTCGCCGTCATGGCCAAGCATCGCCCGGCCGCCGCCGAACAGATCGTCGTTGCAGCCCGCTTGCGCCGTCGCCAGGCGCTGCACGGCGAGGCCGTAGGCGCAGAAGAAGCCGCCCTCGGTATCGCCGTTGCCGCCGTCGTAGCGCCAGGCGGGCGTCACCAGCGTGTCGATGCTCGCCGCGCTCAGGAACGAGCCACCGCGCGCGAGCAGCATCCGCCCGATCGCGGTCAGGTCGCGCACCGAGATCCTGAGCCCCCCCTGCGGCGAGAACAGGGCGCCGTTGCTGCCGAGCCGGTAGGCGGAAAGGTCGCAGCCGCTCGGCGCCAGCACCGGGCAGTCCGGCCGCCGCCCGCCGAGATCGTCGCGGATCACGCGCCCGTCCGGCTCGTAGAGCACGGCGGCGCGGGCGATCGCGGCGTCGCCGCAGGTCGTCCAGTTGAAGCAGGCGTCGAGGCGGAGCGGCCGCAGCACCAGCCGCGCCATCAGGGCGTCGAACCGCTCGCCCGTGGCGCGCTCCATCGCTGACGCGATCACCGGGAAATTGAGATTCGAATAGCGGAAGAAGGCGCCCGGCTGATGGTCGGCGTCGAACGCGGCCGGATCGGCGAGCGCGCCCTGCAGGGTTGTCCCGTACGGCACGGCATAATCGATGCCGTCGCGAAGCGAGGAGCGGTGCGAAAGGAGCAGCCGAAGCGTGACCGGCCGGTCAGGAAAGGCGGGATTGCGCAGCCGCCAGCCGAGATAGTCGGAAACGTCGCGGTCGAGGTCGAGCCGGCCCTGCTCGACCAGCCGCATCACCCCCAGCGCCACCACCAGCTTGGTCACCGAGGCGATCCGCGCCGGATCGTCGATCGTCAGCCGCCGCTGCCGGGCGCGATCGGCGAGCCCGGAGGCGCCCGACGCGGTGATCCCGTCGCGGCCGAACGTCGCCCAGGCATAAGCGGGCGGCGGGCTGCGCGGCGTCACGGTCGCGCAGCCGGCGAGCAGCAGACAGAAGAAAAGAAGAATCCGCATCCATGCACCGTCATTCCCGCGCAAGCGGGAATCCAGCTTTTTCTTTGCGGAACCTCAAGTAAGGCAGCTGGATCCCCGCTTTCGCGGGATGACGAGACAGGGCTCAGCCCTTCTTCGCCACCCCCACGAGCGCCGGGCGCAGCAGCCGGTCCTTGATCGTGTAGCCGGGCTGCATCTCCTGGACGATCGTGCCGGGCTCGGCCTCGTCGGTCGGCACTTCGAGCATCGCCTGGTGGAGGTGCGGGTCGAGCGGCTTGCCCATCGCCTCGACGCGGACGATGCCGTGGCGCTGGAAGGCGCTGTCCAGCTCGCGCCCGGTCGCCTCGATGCCGGCGACGAGGCCCTTCATCCTTTCGTCCTCGCGCAGATCCTCGGGGATCGCGGCCAGCGCCCGCTCGAGATTGTCCTTCACCGAGAGGATGTCGCGGGCGAAGCCGGTCGCCGCATATTGGGCGGCGCTGATCTTCTCCTGCTCGAGCCGGCGCCGCACGTTCTGGGTCTCGGCCTGGGCGTAGAGGACGTGCTGGCGCACCTCCTCCAGCTCCTTTTCGAGCTCGCCGAGCCGGTCGAGGTTCATCTCGCCGGAAAGGTCGATCTCGCCGTCTTCGATCTGTTCGTCTTTGTCGTTCATCCCAGCAATCTCGATAAGGTCTTGGCGGTGAAATCCACCATGGGAACCACCCGCGCATAGTTCAACCGGGTCGGCCCGATCACGCCGACGACGCCCACCAATTTGCCGTCCTGGCCGCGATAGGGCGCGGCAATAACGGACGAGCCGGACAAAGCGAACAACTCATTCTCCGAGCCGATGAAAATTTTCATGCCCGGACCGGCCCGGGCCTGATCGAGCAGGCGGGCGATCTCTTCCTTGCCCTCGAGCTCGTCGAGCAATTGCCGGACGCGGTCGAGGTCGGCGGCGGCATGTTCGTCGATCAGATTGGCCTGGCCGCGAACGATCATCACCGGCCGCCGCGACCCGTCTTCGGACCACAGAGCGAGGCCGCGCTCGATCAGCGCGCGCGCCGCCTTGTCGAGCGCCGCCCGGCCGTCCCGGATCTCGCCCCCGAGCCGCGCCTGCGCCTCGCTGAGGGTCAGGCCCGAAAGGCGCGCGCTGACGTAATTGCCGACCTCGGCCAGCGTCGAGGCGGTCACCCCCGGGGGCAGCTCGATCACCCTGTTCTCGACGCTGCCGTCGCTGCCGACCACCACCGCGACCGCCTGGCGCGCCGACAAGGGCACGAAGGCGAGCTGGCGCAGCGCCGGCTCCTCCTTGGGCACCAGCACGATGCCGGCGCAGGCGGAAAGGCCGGACAGAGCGGCGGTCGCGTTGGCGATCGCTTCCTCGATCGGCCCGCCCCGCTCGAGCTGGGCGGCGATCGCGGCGCGGTCCTCGGGCCGGGGCTCGGCGACCTGCATGATGCCGTCGACGAACAGCCGGAGCCCGCTTTCCGTCGGAATCCGGCCGGCGGACGTATGCGGCGCCGCGAGCAGGCCCGATTCCTCGAGATCCTGCATGACGTTGCGGATCGAGGCCGGGGAAAGGTTGAGGCTCGAGGTGCGCGAGATCGTCCGCGAGCCGACCGGATGGCCGCTTTCCAGATAGGCCTCGACCACCATCCGGAACACGTCGCGCGCGCGATCGCTCATCTCGCCGATGCTGGTCGCCATGATGGCTGATGTAGTCAGCGCGCGGGCCTGATGAAATCCCCGATCGGCAGCAGCGCCGGCGCCGCGCTCAGCCGCTCGCCGATCGCGCGGTTCCGGTCCATGTCGCAGCCATAATAGAAATAGAGGCGCTGCTCGCCCTCCCGCAGGCGCCAGGTCACTTCGGCCGAGGGCAGATCGGTCGCCATTTGCCGGCAGAGCGGCGGCCCGGAATAGCGCAGATCGCCGGTCGCCGGCCGGAGCGGCGCGAGATGGGCGACGAAGGCGCGATACTGGCGCAGCGTGAGCGTGAAATAGCGCTCCCCGGTCACCGCGGTGAAGCGGCGGCCCTCGAACAGGCCGGTGCCGTCCGCGTTCACGGTGACCCGGTAGACCGGGCAGGCGCCGAAGCAGGGACCGGTTTCATAGCTGATGCTCGGGACGCCGCCGTCCTCGGCCACGGTCGCGCAGGACGGCAGCGCCGCCAGTGCGAGGATGAGCAGCCTCACGTTCGCCGCCCGAGGCGCCGGCCGATGGCGATCATCACCGCGCCGAGGATGGCGAGGATGGCGCCGCGGGTCGCCCATTCGGTCGCGTCGATCATGAAGCTCGTCTCCGGCCAGCGGACATAGCCCAGGCCCTGGCCGATCCAGAGCAGGCCCATCAGCAGGCAGAGCGCGCCGACCAGGATGACGAGCAGCCTCACGATCGCCATTTCCTTCTCCTCCCCTCCGGGCTAAAGCCCGCCGCTTCATCCAGGAGTTTCTATGCGTCCCTCAGGCCGCGCGCCAGATCAGATGCGCGCCATCACTATGGAGCCCGGCTTCACCCGCCACGCCGAAGGCAGCTGCCTCATTTCCTTCGGCGACACCCGCGTGCTGTGCACCGCCTCGGTCGAATCGAACCTCCCCGCCTGGCTGCGCGGCAAGGGGCGCGGCTGGGTCACGGGGGAATATGGGATGCTTCCGCGCGCGACTCATACCAGGGGACGCCGCGAGGCGGCCGGCGGCAAGCAATCGGGACGGACCCAGGAGATCCAGCGGCTGATCGGCCGCAGCTTGCGCGCCGTCGTCGATCTCGAGGCCCTGGGCGAGCGCCAGATCACGCTCGACTGCGACGTCATCCAGGCCGACGGCGGCACCCGCACCGCGGCCATTTCCGGCGCCTGGGTGGCGCTTCGGCTCGCGGTCGATGGGCTGATCGCGAAGAAGGCGATCGAGGCCGACCCGATCCGGCAGCGGGTCGCCGCGGTGAGCTGCGGCATTCACGATGGAACCGCCGTGCTCGACCTCGATTATGCCGAAGACAGCGGCGCCGGCTGCGACGGCAATTTCGTGCTCACCGACGACGGCAAGCTGGTCGAGGCGCAGATCACCGCGGAGGGCGAATGTTTCGACGAGGAAGGGCTGCTGCGGCTGCTGCGTCTCGCCCGGATCGGCTGCGCCGAGATTTTCGCGGCGCAGGACAAGGCGACCGGGAGGTGAGGAAGCTGGATGCCGGCCGGCTCGTCATCGCCAGCCACAATCAGGGCAAGGTGCGCGAGATCCGCGACCTGCTCGGCCCGCACGGGGTCGAGCCGGTCTCCGCCGCCGAGCTCGATCTGCCCGAGCCCGACGAGATCGGCACCACCTTCATCGACAATGCCGATCTGAAGGCGCGCGCCGCCGCCGACCTTTCCGGCCTGCCCGCGCTCGCCGACGACAGCGGCCTTTGCGTCGAGGCCCTCGGCGACCGGCCCGGCATCTTCTCGGCGCGCTGGGCGCTCGCCGACCCGACGGTGTCGCCCGCGGCCGGACCCGGCGAGATCGAGGGCGAGCGCGACTTCGGCCGGGCGATGGCCCGGGTTCACGACGAGATCGAGGCGCTCGGCCCCGACGCCAGCCGCAACGCCCATTTCGTCTGCGCGCTGGCCTTGTGCTGGCCCGACGGCCACAGCGAATGGTTCGAGGGCCGGGTCGACGGCACCCTCGTCTGGCCACCGCGCGGCGCCAACGGCTTCGGCTACGATCCGATCTTCGTCCCCGCCGGGCACGAGGCGACCTTCGGCGAGATGGATCCGGCCGAAAAGCACGCGATCAGCCACCGCGCCGACGCCTTCCGGAAGCTGGTCGCGGCACTCCTCTGAGCGGCCTTCAATAGGCGGTCTCGCCGACGATGTTGCCGGCCGGCAGATAGCGGCAGACGAGATAATCGTCGCGGCGGTTGCGGGCCTCCGCGCAGCCCACCTCCTGCGTCGCGCGCCAGACGATCTGGCTGTAATGGCCGACGTCGCCAAAGCGGCCGCTGACGCTCGAATCCGGCACCGGCAGCGGCCGGTAGAAGCGCCGCTCCGCCACCCAGTGGCCGATCATCTCCGGATAAGAATAGGCGCCGCGCGTGCCGGTCCACAGATTCTCGCCCTGCGGCGGGTCGCCGCGCGGTTGCGGCGAGTGCGCGAACCGGCCGGTTCGGGCGAGCTCGTCGGCGTAGCGGCGCGCGTCGGCGGCCAGCGCCGCGTTCCAGCGCAGCGGCGCCAGGCCGAGCGCGGCCCGAGCCTCATTGTGCCCGGAGAGCATCGCCCGCTCGAGCAGCGCCGCGCCGCGCGGCGCCGGCGTGTCCGACAGGCGGCGCTCGATGACGCGTTCGGGCGGAGATTCGGCCGGCTGGGGCGCCCCCGAGCAGGCGGCGAGCAGCAACAGGGCGGCGAGTCGCATCTTCCCTCCTCGGTTCCGCGCGGCCATAGGCGACGGGCGATGAACCGACCCGAAACGCCCGATCTCGCGCTCTATGTCCATTGGCCGTTCTGCGTCTCCAAATGCCCCTATTGCGACTTCAACAGCCACGTCCGCGAATCGGTCGACCAGGCGCGGTGGCGGAAGGCGCTGCTCGCCGATCTCGCGCATGAGGCGCGGGAGACGCCGGGGCGCCGCCTCGGCTCGATCTTCTTCGGCGGCGGGACGCCCTCGCTGATGCCGCCCGCCACCGTCGCGGCCCTGATCGAGGCGGCGGAAGCGCATTGGGGCTTCGCGCCCGCCATCGAGATCACGCTCGAGGCCAATCCCTCCTCGGTCGAGGCGGCGCGCTTCGCCGACCTCGCCGCCGCCGGCGTCAACCGCGTCTCGCTGGGGCTGCAGTCGCTCGACGATGACGCGCTCCACTTCCTCGGCCGCGCCCATGATGTTGCGGAGGGCCTCGCCGCGCTCGACATCGCGCAGTCCGTCTTCGATCGGGTGAGCTTCGATCTGATCTACGCGCTGCCCGGGCAGAGCGAGGCCGCCTGGGAGGCCGAGCTGGGGCGGGCGCTGTCCCTGGCGACGCACCATCTCTCGCTCTACCAGCTCACCATCGAGCCCGGCACCCGCTTCGCCGCGCTCGCCGCCAAGGGCGAGCTCGTCCCGGCCGATCCGGACGAGAGCGCCGCGCTCTACGAGCTGACCCAGGAAACGACCGAGGCGGCGGGCCTTCCCGCCTACGAAATCTCGAACCATGCCCGCCCCGGCGAGGAGAGCCGGCACAATCTCGGCTACTGGCGCTACCAGCCCTATGCGGGCGTCGGCCCCGGCGCGCACGGGCGGCGAAACGGCCGCGCCACGCAGCGCCACCGGAAGCCCGAAAACTGGCTCGAAGCGCTCGCCCGCAACGGCCACGGCATCGTCGAGGAGGCCGACATCGGCGCCGCCGAAGCCCGGACCGAGGCGCTGCTGATGGGGCTCAGGCTCGCCGAAGGCGTCGCCGACCATCCCGACGGCCTCGACCTGGCGGCGGTCGACCGGCTCGCGGGCCAGGGCCTGCTGTCGCGCGACGGCGGCCGGCTGCGGACCACGGCGCGCGGCAGGCTGCTGCTCGACGCGATTCTCGCGGAGATCGTGAACTAACCCGTCATCCCGGCGAAGGCCGGGATCTCAGGACGAGAAGTTGCGGCATTTCCCCACGAGACCCCGGCCTTCGCCGGGGTGACGGCCTGTGGGGGCCGTCAGTTGAAGCCGCGCGGGGCCGGCGAGACCGTGGTGGTGCCGGTCGCGTTGACCTCGCGTATTTCGAGCCCGCGCTCGGCGATGCCGTCGCGGCCGAAGCGGAAGGCGCCGTCGACGCCGGTGAAGCCGCCCGAATCGCGCAAGGCGCGCGCCGGGAACGGCCGGCCGATCGGCCAGTCGGCGGCGACCCGGACGACGAGCAGCACCGCGTCATAGCCCAGGCTCGCCAGCCGGTAGGGCGCGGCATTGTAGCGGGCGCGGTAGCGGGTGCGGAACTGGTTGAAGAGCCCGTCCGAAGGCGCCGCGAACCAGGCGCCGCGCAGGCCGACGCTGGCGCCGATATTGCTCTCGGTCGCCCAGCGCTCGGTGGCCAGCAGGCGCGGCGGCGGCGAGCCCTGGCGCAGGATCGGCACCGCCGGCAGCACCATGCGCGGCACGTCGGCGAGCAGCACCGCGTCGGTCGGCCCCTGCGCGGCGAGCCGGGCGGCGGCGGCGCGCGCGCCGGTGGGGCCGGGATCGAAGGTCTGGACGCCGACCAGCCGCCCGCCGGCGCCTTCGACGGCCTGGTTCATCGCCCGGGCCGCGCGCTCGCCATAGACGTTGGTCGGCAACAGGGCACCGAACCGGCTGGCGCCCTGCGCGCGGGCATAGGACACCACCCGCTGGATCGACTGGGCCGGCGCGAAGCCCATCAGATAGACGCCGTCGCCGGCGACGCTGACGTCGTTGGAGAAGGCGACGACCGGCACGCCGGCATGGCGCGCGACCGGCGCGACCGCGCGCACGTCCTCGGCGAGGAGCGGGCCGAGGATCAGGCCGTTGCCCTCGGCCAGCGCTTCGTTGACCGCGGGAACCGCGCCGGCGGCGGTGTCGTAGGCGGTGATCCGGATGCGCTGGCCGCCGGTGTCGAGCAGGGCGAGGTTGGCGGCGTTGAGGATCGACTGGCCCAGAGCGGCATTGCCGCCGGTCAGCGGCACCAGCACCGCGACCCGGTTGCGGGTCTCGTCGGCGGGCAGCCGGCTCGGCGGCAGCGGCCGCGTCTCCTCCTCCTCGACCGGCGGCGCGATCGGCGGCGCCACCGGCTGCCGCCGCGGCACGCAGCCCGTGAGCGCCGCGCCGATCATCGCCAGCAAAGCCGCGGCCTTGAGCGCGCGACCAGCCCCTCGACGCCGCTCGGGACATGCTTGCGGGCGAAGGGCTGCAGATGCCATGACGATGCTCCCGATGGACGATGCGCTTCAGCCCGGCCTCTATATCGTCGCCACCCCGATCGGCAATCTCTCCGATCTGAGCCCGCGCGCGGCCGGCATATTGGCGCGCGCCGACCTGATCGCGGTTGAGGACAGCCGGGTCACCGCGAAGCTGCTCCACCATATCGGCGTCAGGCGGCCGATGCTCCCCTATCACGACCACAATGCCGAGAAGGTCCGGCCCGGGCTGATCGAGCGGATGCGGGGCGAGGCGGTCGCTCTGGTCTCCGACGCCGGCACCCCGCTCATCTCCGATCCCGGCTACAAGCTCGTCCGCGACGCCCGCGCCGCCGGCATCCCGGTGACGACCATCCCCGGCCCCAGCGCCGTCGTCGCCGCCCTGACGCTGGCCGGCCTGCCGACCGACCGCTTCGCCTTCTTCGGCTTCCTGCCCGCCAAGGCCAGGGGCGCCGCCATCGCCGAGGCCGCCGCCTTCCGGGGCAGCCTCGTCTTCTACGAAAGCGGGCCGCGCCTCGCCGCCACGCTGAACGCGCTCGGCGAGGGGCTCGGCGACCGCGACGCGGCGGTCGCGCGCGAGATCAGCAAGAGGTTCGAAGAAACCGTCACCGGCACCCTCGCCGAGCTCGCCTCGCTTTATGCCGCCGCGCCGCCCAAGGGCGAGATCGTCATCGTCGTCGGCCCGCCCGCCGCCGAGGAAGCGAGCGATGAAGAAATGGAAGCCGCCTTGCGCGAGGCGATGACGCGCCTCTCCCCCTCGCGCGCCGCGGCCGAGGTGGCGACCAGGCTCAGCCTGCCCCGCAAGGCCGTCTACGCGCGGGCCCAGCAGCTCAAATGACGCACCGGCAGGCCGAGCGCGGCGGGCGGCGAGCGGAGCGGCTCGCCGGCTGGTGGCTCAGGCTGAAGGGCTGGCACATCCTCGCCGTGCGCGCCCGCACGCCGGTGGGCGAGGTCGATCTCGTCGCCCGGCGCGGGCGCGTCCTCGCCTTCGTCGAGGTCAAGGCCCGCGCCAGCGAGGCCGGCGCCGCCTGGGCGCTCGACGATTACCGCCTCCGCCGGGTCGCCGCCGCCGCCGAGGCGCTCGCGCCCCGCTACGCCCGCGCCGGCGACACGATCCGCATCGACGCCCTGTTCATGGTGCCGCGCCGGTGGCCGAGGCACATGACCAATGTCTGGCACGGGTGACAGCATCCTGTGGTTCAACTAGGGCAGCGCCCATGAGCCTCAAAATCGCCGTCCAGATGGATCCGCTGGAGTCGATCAACATCGAAGGCGATTCGACCTTCGCGATCATGCTCGGCGCCCAGGCGCGGGGGCATGAGCTCTATCATTATTCCCCGCAGGACCTGACCTGGTGGGACGGGCGCCTGTGGACCATGGCGAACCCGGTCACGGTGCAGCGCGTCGCCGGCGATCATTACCGGTTCGGCGAGCCGGCAAAGCTCGACCTCGGCCGCGACGCGGACGTGGTGCTGATGCGCCAGGACCCGCCGTTCGACCTCGGCTACATCACCGCCACCCACCTGCTCGAGCGGATCCAGGGGGAGACTCTGGTCGTCAACGATCCGGCGGCCGTGCGCAACGCGCCCGAGAAGCTCTGGGTGCTCGATTTCGCCCGCTTCATGCCGCCCACCGTGCTCACCCGCTCGCTCGGCGCCGCCCGCAAGTTCCTCGCCGAGCACAGGGAGATCGTCGTCAAGCCGCTCCACGGCTTCGCCGGCGGCTCGGTCTTCCGGGTCGGCGCGGACGGCGCCAACCTCGCCTCCTTGATCGAGCTGTTCAACACCGCCTATCGCGAGCCGCACGTGCTCCAGGCCTTCCTCCCCGGAGTCGCCGAGGGCGACAAGCGCATCGTCCTGGTCGACGGCGACGTCGCCGGCGCGGTCAACCGCATTCCCGGCGAGGGCGAAATCCGCTCCAACCTCGCGGTCGGCGGCATCGCCGCAAAGACCGATCTCACCCCGCGCGAGGAGGAGATTTGCGCGGCGCTCGGCCCCGAGCTGAAGCGGCGAGGGCTCTTGTTCGTCGGCATCGACGTGATCGGCGGCGAATGGCTGACCGAGATCAACGTCACCTCGCCGACCGGCATCGTCGCCATCGACAGGTTCAACGGCACCGACACGCCCGCTCTGATCTGGGACGCGATCGAGAGCCGGCTTGGCTGATCGCGCCCCGCTTCACCTTCCCGTCACCCCCGCGAAAGCGGGGGTCCAGCTTCCTTGCCTCGTCTGCGCGAAAGAGAAGCTGGATTCCCGCTTTCGCGGGAATGACGGCGTGGCTCGCTGATGGCTGACTGGGTGATCGAGCTGATCGACCGCGGCGGCTATGCCGGCGTGTTCGCGCTGATGCTGCTGGAGACGATCTTTCCGCCGATCCCGTCGGAGGTGGTGCTGCCGATCGCCGGGATGCGCGCCGCCAACGGGCCGCTCGGCCTGCCCGGCGTGATCCTCGCCTCGACGCTGGGGACGATGACCGGCAACACGATCTGGTATTTCGTCGCGCGCGCCCTCGGCCTCGACCGCTTCCAGGCGTTCGTCGCCCGCTACGGGCGCTGGCTGACGCTCGACTCCTACGACGTCGAGAAGGTGCAGCGCCTGTTCGGCCGGTTCGGCCCGTGGGTCGTCTTCTTCGCCCGCATGGTGCCGGCGATCCGCACCTTCATCTCGGTGCCGGCGGGGATCGTCCGCATGCACCTCGGCCGGTTCCTGATCTGGTCGACGGTCGGGACCGCCCTGTTCGCCGCCGCGCTCGCCGGCGCCGGCTATTGGGCAGGGCGGGAGTTCCACCGGATCGAGGAGATTGCAGGGCCGATCTCGTCGGGTATCGTGATCGCGATCCTCGCCTGGTACGTCTGGCGCCAGCTCACCTGGCACCGGCGCCATCCAGCCCCTGCGGAAAGCGGTCGCGCACCAGATTGAGCTCGACGCCGTGTTCGAGCCAGGCCTTGGCGCCGGCGAGGACGAAGGCGAAGCCCTCGGTCGCGTCGAGCGCCGCTTTCATTTTCTCCGCCTCGCCGCCGGCGAAGCCCCTATTGGTGACGCTGACGAAGGTGGTCCCGTCCGGCAGCGGCGCGAAGCGCCATTCGATAGTCGAGGGCGCGCCATAGGCCGACCAGACGACCGCGATCCGGTCGGGGTCAGCGGCCCTGACCTCGACGTCGACCGAAAAGCCGTACATCGCCCATTCCCACTTGACCCGCGCGCCCGGTTCGAGCCGGCCGCTGCCGCTCGTGAACCAGAAACGCGACGTGATCGCCGGATCGGCGAACGCCTCGAACACGTCGGCCGGCGGTCGCCGAATCTGCATTTCGGCCCTGGCGACGGGATCGCTCATGACGCCCGCGGATGGGCGTTGCGGTAGACGTCCATCAGGTGGGCGGCGTCGACCGCGGTGTAGATCTGGGTCGAGGACAGGCTGGCATGGCCGAGCAGCTCCTGCAGCGAGCGCAAATCGGCGCCGCGGCCGAGCAGATGGGTGGCGAAGCTGTGCCGAAGCGCGTGCGGCGTCGTCCGCTCGGAAAGGCCGAGCGCGCGGCGCGCCCCGACCACGGCGCGGCGCACGATCTCGCCGCGCAGCGGGCCGCCGCGGGCGCCGCGGAACAGGGGCAGATCCCTGGCCGGCGGCCAGGGGCAGAGCGAAAGATAGCGCTCGATCGCCTCCTTGACCGGCGCCAGCAGCGGCACGATCCGGGTCTTGCCCCTCTTGCCGGTGACGGTGATCGCCTCGCCGAGCGGCAGCGCGGCGCCGGTGAGGCCGAGCGCCTCGGCGACGCGCAGGCCCGAGCCGTAGAGCAGCATCAGCACCGCGAGGTCGCGCGCGGCGATCCAGGGTTCGGACGCCGCCTCGGCCGCTTCCTCGGCGAGCGACACCGCCTCGTCGGGCGAGACCGGCCGCGGCACGCCGCGCGGAATTTTCGGCCCCTTGAGCCGCGGCACCCCCGCCTCGCGGCCCGATTCGGCGGCGGCGAAGGCGAGGAAGCCGCGCACCGCCGAAAGCTCGCGCGCCGCCGAGGCATTGCCGAGTCCGGCGGCGCGGCGCACGGTCAGGAAGGCGCGCAGATCGGCCGGCGTCAGTGCGGCCAGCGCGGCGCCGTCGACGCTGTCGCCGAGATGGCCGGCGAGGAAGCCGATCAGCCGATGCGCGGTGGCGACATAGGCGCGGACCGTATGCGCGGACCGGCGCCGCTCGCGTGTCAGATGATCGTGCCAGCGCCGCGCGACCGCGCTCGCCGGATGGACCGGGCCGCCCTGTCCCCCGGACAGGGCTGAACGATGCGGGGCATCGTTCACCCGGTCCATTCTAGGGGATCAGCCACCGGCCCATGCAGCGGGTTAGCACCCGGCCGAGGAAGATCAGCAATTCCGAGCCGTGGCGGGTGTCGAAGCTTTGCGGGTTGCGCTGGCCGAGCGCGAGCAGCCCGCTCGGCAGCGGCGGCTCGCTGGTCAGGCGGACCAGGGCTTCCGCGCGAATCAGCTCGCAGGCCGGCCCGAACAGGGGATGGCCGCGCTCGACGCCGCGCAGCAGCACGCCGTCGAAATCGCCGACCGACTTCTCGATCAGGCGCGGGTCGACGAACTGCAGGCCCGAAGCGTCGGCGCGAACCCCCATGTCGCCGGCGAACAGGGCGACGGCGACCGCGTCCAGGCCCAGCATTTGCGGCCATTCCTGGGTGACGACGTGGAGCAGATGGTCGAGCCCCTCCGCCTCGATCGCGGCGAGCACGGCGGCGTGGATCGAGGCGACCGCGCCCGAATGGCCGCGCGCGAAGGCGATGAGGTCCTGATTGGCCTCCTCCGCCGCGGCGACGCGGGCGCGCAGATTGGCGAGCGCGCGGTCCTCGAAGTTGATCACCCGTCCCATTGCGCGAAAGCCTAACCCGGATATGGTTAAGAAGCGATGGGGAAATCGAAAATCGCCCGATCGGGCGGGTTCGCGTGACCTTCGTCACGGCCGATCCGTGCGCTTTGTAATATGGGCCGATTCGCGCGATAAGCCGATCCGAAATGAACCAACAACGCCTCGACCGTCTGACCGACAAGCAACGCGAATGCCTTCGCCTCGTCTACGCGCACATGTCGTCCAAGGAGATCGCCCCGCTGCTCGGAGTCGAGCCCGGCACGGTCGACCAATATATCAAGGCGGCGATGCGGATCCTGGGCACCAGCGACCGCCGCGCGGCGGCGCGGATGCTCGCCGAGCAGGAGGACAGGATTGTCCAGCCGTTGGTATACCAGCCGCTGGATATTGCGGTTGTCGGCGAACCGGCGATGTTCGGGGCATCGACTGAGGGGCGGCGGGAAGCGCAGTCCGGCGGGGCGATGCGGGAAGAACGGGCCGCTTTCGAGCCTTTCCCGACCCGGCCTTCGGACTCGCTTCCCCTCCCCCTCCCGATCAGAGGAGGAAAGCCGAGCGACCTAAGCACCGTCAAACGCCTGGGATGGATTTTCTTTCTCATCCTGCTGATCGCCCTCACTTTCGGTTTCTTCATCACCGGATTTGAGGCGCTTTCCCGGCTCGGTCGAACGCTGGGATAGCGAACCGGACAATTCGAAACCAACAGCTGCCGCGCCGCCAGACGGCGCGGGAAGGGGAAGCTTTATGCCGAGAACACGCCAAGCCGTCGCCCAGAAGGTCGCGGATCGCCTCTATGCCCTCGAAAACGCCATCGACGTGGCGCTGACCCGGGCCGCCGAATTGAATGCTACCATGCCCGAAGCGCGCGGCGAGGCGCGGCTGCCGGCGATGATCGGCCAGGACGCGCTCAACAAGGCGGCGAAGGCCTTCACCTCGCTGGTCCAGGCGCGCCGCCGGGTCGTCGAGACGCATGCCTCGCTCGACGCGGCGCGGCTGCAGATCGGCCTGCGCGAGGTCAACACCGGCGACATGGAACCGAAGCCGGCGCCGACGCCGGCCGCGATCGCCGCGCCGACGCCGCTGCGCGCGGTCGCATGAGCGGGCCCGTCTTGACCGGATCGCCATTCGGTGATCCGGTCGGGAGCGGCCATGAACTATGTCTTCACCGCGCTGATGCTCATCTGCTGCGCCTACGCCTTCATCGGCGGCGGCGCCCCGGAACGGATCGGCGCGGCGATCTTCCTGATCGGATCGGTTCTGACCTATGTCGTACTTGAGACCTCACCCATCGACTTTCGGGGTGTCGAGGTCGGCGTCTTCATCATCGATGTCGTCGTCTTCGCCGCCTTCGTCCTGCTCGCCGTGCGCGCCAACCGGTATTGGCCGTTATGGATGAGCGCGCTCCTCGGTCTCGGCGTGGTCGGCCACCTCGCGATGCTGCTGCACCCGCGCGTGATTCCGTGGGCCTATGCGGTCGTCCTTTCGATCTGGAGCTATCCGATCCTGCTGCTGATGGCGGCCGGAACCTTCGCCCACCAGCGGCGGCTGATCAGGAACGGTGCCGATCCCTCCTGGACGCGCTTCTCCGACCGGCCTGGCCGGCGAGCGCCGCCGCCTGGTCCGACGCCCTGATCGCCGATTTCGGGTCGCTGCCGGCGGCGCTCGCGGCCGGCACCAGCGATCGGGCGCGCAGCATCGGCGCCGATGCCTCGCGCTTCCTCGGCAGCATCCAGGCCGCCTTGCTCCACTGCCTGCGGCTGCCGCTCGCCGACCGGCCGGTCATCTCCACCTCCGGCCAGCTGCTCGACTATCTCAAGGCGGACATGACCAATTTGATCACCGAGCGGTTCCGGGTCCTGTTCCTGACCTCGCAGAACGAGCTGATGGCCGACGATCTGGTCTGGGAGGGGACGGTCGGCGAGGCGCCCGCTTATCCGCGCGAGGTCGTCAAGCGCGCACTCGAGGTCGGCGCCACCGGCATCATCCTCGTCCACAACCACCCGTCCGGCAACCATCAGCCGAGCCAGGGCGACGTCGACGCGACCCGGCGGATCGCCGAGGCGGGCTCGATCATGGGCATCTGCCTGCACGACCATATCGTCATCTCGCGGGTCGGCTGGTCGAGCTTCCGACGGCTCGGCCTGCTCGATCCGCTGCCGCCGGCAAGGCCGGATTGAGGCGATTCTGCGACGAATCGTGCCGGACCCCGACATGATGCCGGCCCGGGCGGGACTAAAGGGGAAGCCACCATTGGCCTGGTGGCGAGGGTCGGCCGGTCTTCGGGCCGGTCGGCCCGTAGGATAGCGGGCGCGGGCGCGGGGACAGTCCTTCGGTCAGGGACTGTCCCCCTAGCCTATTTTCTGCCCCGTCTTCTCCCAATCTGCGAGGAACGCCGCGATGCCCTTGTCGGTGAGCGGGTGGTTGAACAAGGCCCGGATCACCGCCGGCGGCGCGGTCATCACGTCGGCGCCCAATTTGGCGGCGTCGTGGACATGGATCGGGCTGCGCACCGAGGCGACCAGGATCTGGGTCGGAAAGTCGTAATTGTCGTAGATCAGGCGGATGTCGGCGATCAGCTCCATGCCGGGATAGCCGACATCGTCGTGGCGGCCGACGAAGGGCGAAACGAAGGTCGCCCCGGCCTTGGCGGCGAGCAGCGCCTGGTTGGCCGAGAAGCAGAGCGTGACGTTGACCATCGTCCCGTCGCCGGTGAGCTTTTTGCAGGTCTTGAGGCCGTCGATCGTCAGCGGCACCTTGACCGCGATATTGTCGGCGATCTTCCGCAATATCTCGGCCTCGCGCATCATCCCGTCATGGTCCAAGGCGACGACCTCGGCCGAGACCGGCCCGGAAACGATCCCGCATATCTCCTTCACCACTTCGAGGAAGTCGCGGCCCGATTTGTGGACGAGGCTGGGATTGGTGGTGACCCCGTCCAGCAGCCCGGTCTCGGCCAGGTCGCGGATCTCGGCGGTATCGGCGGTGTCGACGAAGAATTTCATGCCGAGCGCCTAACCCAGCGGCGCGCGAAACGGAAGCGGCTACGCGCGAACGAAAAACGGGGACTGTCCCTATTTTCCGGGGCGCCGCGGCCTCTGCCTGGCGGAAACCGACTTGACGATCAGCCGCTGCGGTTGCGCCGGATCGATCGGCACGTCGGCCCTCGCCAGCGCCTCGGCGATCAGCGCCTGAATGCGCGGGTCGTCGAAATCCTCGGGCGCGTGGAGGTGGACGTGCCGGACCCGGCTGCCCTCGCCCTTCAGGAGGCCGTGCGGATCGGCGAGGCCCTTGCCCCACAGGAAGCAGAGCGTCACCCAGCGCGGCATCACCGCCAGCGACAGGATCGCCTGGCCGGCCTTGTCGGAAGGCCCGAAGCCGATCGCGAGCGCGTTGTAATTGTCGTAGACCAGGATCTGCGCCCCGGGGATGCGCGCTTTCGCTTTGGCGAGCAGGGCGCGAGCCAGCGCCGCCACTTCCGGCGTGAACTTGTCGATGAAGGCGTCGAGCTCCGCCTCGGCGTCAGCCATCGCCGCCGATCACCTCGTAATGCCGGACGCTGGTCTCGAGCTCGAGCAGATAGTCCGGGTCGAAATCGTAATATTTGGCGAGGTTCATGTCGTCGCCGGCGAAGCGGGCGATCGCCGCCTCGTCCTCCCACAGGGTGAGCATCTCGACATGGACGATGTCGCCTTCCGGCCGGTGCAGGCAGAGCGCGGAGCGATTGCCCGCCGTCGCGCGGTAATCGGGCAGCGCGACCTCGGCCATCAGCCTGAGATAGTCCGCGGCCAGCGCGGCGGGCACCCGTCCGTGCCAGTGGCGTGCGATCATCGGCGACACCTCCCAGCCCCCGTCTAGCATGGACAGCGGCGAAGTTCAGGAAGCTTTGGCCGTCATGGTAACTCTTCGCTGTGAACCGCCCGCAAGAATGGTAATCTTCCGGTCCGGGACTCGGGGAGAAAAGCTGATGGCCGGGACGGAAGCAGGCGGCGGCGATACGCCGGACAAGCTATTCAACGGCTATGACAGCATCGCCAACGGCATGCTGAACGCGAGCGCCGTCACCGGCGGCTCCGAACGGAGCGGCGGCCGCTCGGTCGTCAACATCCGGGTCTGCGAGAGCGTCAGCGATCTCGCCAAGGCGCTCGAAATCGACGGCTCGCTTTCGGTCAGCTATCTGAAGGCGGTCAACGTCACCGCCAAGATGAAGTTCATGCAAAAGCTGAACGCCACCGCGCGCAGCGTTACCATCGTCGTCTATGCCAGCCACGAAACCGGCACCTGGACCGCCAAGAACGTCAAGCTGGCGGACGGCACCAAGGCGCCGACCAACGACGACGAAGCGGCCGATTTCGTTGCGGTCTACGGCGATTCCTATGTCAGCGCCGCGACCCAGGGCGGCGAATATTACGCGGTCTATACCTTCCGCACCGAAACCCAGACCGAGCAGAAGGAGCTGACCGCCTCGCTGAAGGCCAAGGGCGTCTATTCCGGCGTGACCGCCAAGCTCGACGTCCAGACCAAGCTGACCGATTTCCTGAAGCAGACCTCGACCAACTGGACGTTCGACCAGGAGATTACCGGCATCGCCAATCCGAGCCTGCCCGATCAGGACAAGCTGATCGAATATGCGCTCGCCTTTCCGTCCAAGCAGCTCGATTCGGCGGTGACCACTGGCTTCAAAGTCTCCGGCTATGAGGGCGTTCCTGGTATCACTCGGCGCAAGTTCGGCAAGATCGTCGAGAATCGCGATCATTTCCTCGGTGAGGACGGCGTATTGGCCAGCTATGCCCGGCTCACCGGCATCCAAAACCAGATCGGCTGGCTCAAGCGCATCTACGCCCGCTACAATTATGCCGGCGACGGCGCCCTGCTCACCTTCGAGGGGGACGTGAAGGCCGATCTCGCCAAGATCAACAAGCAGATCGGCACCTACAAGCGCGACCCGGCCGCCGATTTCGACAAGCCGTCCCTGCCCTCGCTCGCCAAGGGCGAGCCCGTGCTCGACTATGCCGCCGGCCAGCCGATCTCGTTCGGCGGCGAGGGCGGCGGGCCGTTCGATTTCATGAGCACGGGCGAGGCGTTGCGCAATCAGGTCAAGATCACGTCGATCCGGTTCGCCGATGGCGACGACGTCATCCACAAGATGGAGGTCGGCTACGCCTCCGACCGCAACGACTGGAAGAACGCGCAGGGCCAGAATGGCGTTTGGCGGGAGATTTTCTACCTCGAGGACGGCCAGTTCCCGGTTCGCTTCAAGATTCGCCACGACGAAAAATATATCTACAGGATCGAGGTCTTCTCCAGCGACGGCCGAGAGACCTGGGCCGGTAGCAACAAGGGTGCGGAGCACGACTGGACGGTGCCGCAGGGCGCGGTCCTGCTCGGGTTCGCCGGGCGCTCGGGAACGCTGCTCGACCAGGTCAAGATGATGTACGCGACGCTCAGGCCCGCGCGCTACGTCCAGCCCGTTTAGAGCCGCTGCCCGGTTGCGTTTCACGCCCCGAGACTCGATCTAGGCGGGGCATGTCCCGCGCCCGCGTCATCCTGCTCAACGCCGCTCTGGGCCCGCTCGACTATCGCGTGCCGCCGGGCATGCGTGTCGAGCCGGGCTCGATCGTGCTCGCGCCTTTGGGGCCGCGCCAGATCGTGGGCGCGGTCTGGGAGCCGGAGCGACTGCCCGCCGAGGAGGTCGGCGACAACCGGCTCCGCAACCTCGTCCACGCCTATGACCTGCCCCCGCTCGCCGCCCCCCTGCGCCGGCTGATCGAATGGACCGCGGATTATTATCTGGCGCCGCCGGCGGCGGTGCTGCGCATGGCGCTGCCCTCATCGGGGGCGCTCGAGGGGGCGCGCTCAGTCACCGAATATCGCGCCACCGGCCAGGTTCCCGAGCGCCTCACGCCGCAGCGGGCGCAGGCGCTCGAGCGGATCGGCGCGCGCCAGGGGCTGATCCGCGAGCTGGCGATCATTGGCGGCGTTTCCGACGGCGTCGTTCGCGGCCTCGTCAAGGCCGGCGCGATCGAGGCGATCGAGGTGGCGATCGACGACCCCTTCCCCCTACCCGACCCCGACCACGACCCGCCCGCGCTCGAGCCCGCCCAGGAACGGGCCGCGGCCGAGCTCAGGGCCGCGGTCGCCGCCGCCGCGTTCGCGCCCTGGCTGCTCGACGGAGTCACCGGCTCGGGCAAGACCGAGGTCTATTTCGAGGCGATCGCCGCGGCGCTGCGGCAGGGGCGCCAGGCGCTCGTCCTCCTCCCCGAGATCGCGCTCACCGAACCCTTCCTGAAGCGCTTCGCCGCCCGCTTCGGCTGCGATCCGGTGCCCTGGCATTCGGGGCTCAGGCAGTCGCAGCGGCGCCGCGCCTGGCGCGCGATCGCCACCGGCGAGGCGCGGGTCGTGGTCGGCGCCCGCTCGGCCTTGTTCCTGCCCTATCCGAAGCTCGGCCTGATCGTCGTCGACGAGGCGCACGAGGCGAGCTTCAAGCAGGAGGACGGCGTCCAGTATCACGCCCGCGACGTCGCGGTGATGCGCGCGAACTTCGAGGCCGTCCCCGTCATCCTCGCCTCGGCCACCCCGGCGATCGAGAGCCGCCACATGGCCGAGATCGGTACCTACCGGGAGGTGAGGCTGCCCGACCGCTATGGCGGCGCGCGGCTGCCGGAGATGGCGGCGCTCGACATGCTGAAGGACCCGCCGCCGCGCGGCCGCTGGCTGGCGCCCGCTTTGGTCCGCGCGCTCGAGGAGAATCTGGCGGCGGGCGAGCAGAGCCTGCTGTTCCTCAACCGCCGCGGCTATGCGCCGCTCACCCTGTGCCGCCATTGCGGCTACCGCTTCCAATGCCCCAATTGCACCGCCTGGATGGTCGAGCACCGCTTCACCCGCCGGCTCGCCTGCCACCATTGCGGCCATGTCATGCCAGTCCCGCACGCCTGCCCGGAGTGCGGGGAGGAGGATGCGCTGGTCGCCTGCGGCCCCGGGGTGGAGCGGATCGCCGACGAGGTCCATGCTTTGCTCCCCGACGCGCGCACCGTGATCGTCACCTCCGACACGATCTGGTCGCCAGCCAAAGCCGCAGAGTTCGTCGCGCGGATGGAAGGCGGCGAGATCGACATCGTCATCGGCACCCAGCTCGTCACCAAGGGCTATCATTTCCCGAACCTGACCCTGGTCGGGGTGGTCGACGCCGATCTCGGCCTCGCCGGCGGCGATCTGCGCGCCGCCGAGCGCAGCTTCCAGCAGATCCGCCAGGTCTCGGGCCGGGCCGGCCGCGGCGAAAAGCCGGGCCGTGTCCTCGTCCAGACCCACGATCCCAAGGCGCGGGTGATCCAGGCGCTGGTCGGCGGCGACGCCGAGCGCTTCTACGCCGCCGAGACCGACGCCCGGCGCGCGGCGGCGATGCCGCCCTTCGGCCGGCTCGCTGCGATCGTCGTCTCGTCCGAGGACCAGGCCGAGGCCGCCGAGGCCGCCCGCGCCATCGGCCGCGCCGCGCCGGCCCGCGAGAATATGGCGGTGTTCGGCCCCGCCCCCGCCCCGCTCGCCATGCTGCGCGGCCGCCATCGCCACCGCCTCCTCGTCCACGCCGCGCGCAATGTGCCGGTCCAGGACGTCATCCGCGACTGGCTCGGGAGCCTCGCCTGGCCGCGCGGCGTGCGCGTCTCGGTGGATGTCGACCCCTATTCCTTCCTTTAGGCGCTCGGCCGATCCTGCCTCTATGGGTGCTGGGCCGCATAGGCCGGATCGAGCGCTCGATTGAGGACGTGGGCCAGGCGAACGCCCGCCTGCTGCAATCGCAGCGTGACTTCATCGGTGAAGCCATTGACGTAGGCGTCGTCAATATTGACCGTCCGGGACGTGGTGCCGAGCACCCGGGAGGTGGCGCTATACCAGCATTCCTGCCCCTGATGATCGATGCAATATTTGACGTCCGGGCGGAGGGTGATGGCATAGCTCTCCGCCGCCCATTGCCACGGTGCGCCGCTCTGCAGCCACGCGGCAGCCTGCGCCGGCGTGATGGTGCGCTGGAGCTCCGTTGCGGCGGCGCCCGCGTTCGACCACTGATTGGCAGTGGTGGTCGTCGGTAAATCGCCGGTCGCCGGATGCAGGCCACGAAACACGCGCAAGACGATGCATTTGTCCCAGACCGAATGAAGGCCGTCCGTCCCGCAAACGCCGGTTGTGTTGACCGCTCCGCCGCCGAAGTCGTCGCCGAACGAAACGTGCAGCGGCTGGTGAAGATCGCCGATCCAGTGACCCAGATAGAACAGTGCCGCGGCGCGGCCTGCCTGGGGCGTCCGCTGTGAGGCCAGGATCGCGAGCTCGCCTTCGATAGCGGAGAAGATGCAGAGGAGGCCGCGCGTGCATTGCGTTTGCGCTGTGACCGCCCGGAGCGACCGGGGATAGTTCACGAAATGCTCGTCGCCGCGTTCATGGGGATTGTCGGGAAAGGTGCAGGCCTGCCCGAAGGTCGGATAAGCCGCAGTCCGGCGCGCGTTCCCCGACTTGCCCCATGGGCCGGCGGCAACGAGCCTGTCGACTTCTTGGCGGGCCGTATTGGTAAGACGAAGATAGGCAATCTGGCAGACCGTCGCATGACCAGGATTCCCCCAAGCAAGTGCTTGCGAAGCCCATCCCAAAGTTAAGGCGGCGGCTAGGGCAAATAGAATCCGGCGCATGGCACCCCCCTTAATTTCCATGGGGCTGACCCTGGTTGGGAGCGAACGCGCCGCAGCCCACCCAGCATAGCAACCAGCCTCTCGAGGCCAAAAGCAAACGCAACTAATCCAGCCATGAGGCTACGGATAATTTCTATTTGTCAGAAGATAATCCCATTTTGGGATCGAGTAAAGCGACACGCCGACTGCGCCTGCCCGTTCCAGCATTCACCCGTGGGACCAAAAATGCCCCCTCAGGGATCCGGCTGCTGATGAGGCCGAGACGCACCGTCCCGGGGCCGCTCGCCATGCTGCGCGGCCGCCATCGCTACCGCCTCCTCGTCCACGCCGCGCGCAATGTGCCGGTCCAGGACGTCATCCGCGACTGGCTCGGGAGCCTCGCCTGGCCGCGCGGCGTGCGCGTCTCGGTGGATGTCGACCCCTATTCCTTCCTCTGAAAAAACAGGGACATGAAAAATAGGGACTGTCCCTATTTAGCCCAGAGCGGGCGGACGACCCGCCCGCCGCGCACCGCGACGGCCAGGATCGCGACGCCCGCGCCGGTCGCGACCACCACCCCGGGCAGCGAGGCTTCGAGGCCGAAGGCGCCGCCGGTCAGCCAGTCGGGCCCGGCGAGCGTGCCGCGCACCAGCCCGTCGCCGACCGAGGTGCCCGAGACCGGCAGGCCGTAGAGCCACCCCTGGGTGAAGTTCCACGCCGCGTGGAGGCCGATCGCCGCCCACAGGCGCCGGGTCAGCATGTAGACCGCGCCGAGCAGCAGCCCGGCCTCGAGCGCGATCGCCGCCGCCGCGATGAGGCTGGCATTGGGGTTGGCGAGATGGGCGCCGCCGAACAAAGCCGAGGTCAGCGCCAGCGCCGCCCAGCTCCCCGCGGTCCGCTCGATGTAGCGGAACAATATGCCGCGGAAGAGCAGCTCCTCGGCGAAGCCCGAGATGATCGCGATGCCAAGCGGGTCCCAGAGCGTCGCGAGGCCGCCGCCGGGCGCGACATGGTAGCCGCCCGACGCGGCGACGATCCCGACCACGAGCGAGAAGAGTAGGAATCCCCCGGCCGCCCCGGCGCCGAGCTCGCGCCACCAGCCCGCGCGCGCGAACAGGGTCATCGGCTCGCGCGCGACCAACCGGCAGAACAGCCAGTAGGCCCCGCCGACGCAGGCGATCACGATCCCCGCATTGGCGAGCAGGAGCGGCGACCCGCTCCGCCGCGGCGCCAGGTCGATCAGGAAATTGGCGAGCAGCGACGCCGCCGCGAAGAAGACGATCGCGATCACCATCAGCACGAGGGGGAACCGGACGATGCGGCGGGCCAAAGATGGCGGCGTGGGCGGCGGCGTCACGGCTGGCGTTTGATGCTCGTCGGACATCCCTTATCCCCCGCTGCCCCGCTTATAGCGAAGCCCGGCGGCAGACTAGCCGCTGGTTAAGGTCCGGCCCGTTCATTGTCTGCGGCTCGGCGAATGCCTACGTTAGTCACATGGCTACCGACGACGTTACGACACTCAAGAGCCCGTGCCTTTGCGGCAAAGGCTCAATCTCGGTCACCCAAACACATCCGGATCATCCTTGGGTCAGGGCGAGTCAAATCCACTATTCAGGTCAATTAGATTGCACGGAATGCTCAGAAAAGTTCGCAATTGTTAGTGAGTTCCCGAGTTCGCTGCCAAGAATGGTACTAAGAGCCGATTTGGAAGCCAAGGCGAAAGCTGAAGCTGCCGTCCAGGCAGCAAGGAAAATCCTGGACGAGGCCCCAGAGGTTGCGGCAATCCGCAAAGCCATTGTCGCGAAATTTAATGTGCAGCCGAGCAAGGCAGCTAAGCACCGCCTGCTTCTCGCCCTCAAGTTGACCAGCTCTTCCTATTCCAGCTTCATCAAGGATCCTGATGACGCCGAGCATCATCTCCGGTGGAAGTCCGGTTGGTCGCTTGCCAACGCAATTCGGCGTCAATGGATCGATGAGACTATCGCCGCCGCCCCCCATTTCATACCCTGTCGAGCCCGGATAGAAGCCGGCCCCATAAACGCTGCCGGTTTCGTCGCCGGTGCCTTCGTTGACGTTCCTGGTGCCCGTGACGGTGATCGGCGCGTCTTCCTCGCCGTCGCCGTCGACATCGTCATAGGCCGCACGGATAACGACGTCCTTGGTTCCGCCGGGCGGGCCCTGGTCCGGACCGTCGTGGCCGAGCCAGCCGTGCCAGCTGGTCCCGCCGCGCTCGAGGATGTCCGCGCCGTGCCGGCCGCCGCGCGGCACCCACAGATCGTGGGGGTCGATCGCCCGCAAGGCCGCCTCGAGCGTGCACTCGGGGGCGGCGCTCGCCACGATCGCGCCCCCGGGCAGGAGCGGCGAAAAGCCCGCGCTTCGATCAGCGGCGCGGCGTCGAAGCCTTCGAATGTCATCTGTGTCCCCCTGTTCGGTTGCCCGGCATGAAATGGCGAGTCGCGCCTGCCGAGCGACTCGACGAAAGTCATGCGCCAACCTGCTGGCGACAGCAGCCGCCGTCAATCCGTCCAGATTACGGTACCGCGCGGACTTTGCTTCTACTCAGCTCGCGACTGCCGCGCGACGGGACGGCGTCGACAATTTCTTGAAGCGGAAGACAATCCCGTTCCGGGACCAAGTCAAAACCGAAAATGGGGACAGCCACTTGTGACTGTCCCGAGCAACTGTCGCCCTGCGGCGACCCCTCTTGTTTCACCCAAAGCACCAAAGGACCAACGGGGGCTGGCGCGGGTGAATTGGTCCCCAGCGCTTCAACGATCGCTGATGCAATAGGAGCGACTATGTCGCTCAGGTGGCTTGCGACAGTCGAGCCCGGCCTACCCCCCGCCGCCTTTGGTCCTTTGGTGCTTTGGGTGAGACGACGCGCGGTCAACATCCGCGCGCGGGCGCGCTTGCCAGCCGCCCGCCCTCGCCCATAGAACAAGCGCGACTCTGGCGGGGACGAGAATGCGCCGATTGCTGCTGATGCTGCTGGCCCTGTTCGCGCTCGCCGCGCCGGCGCGGGCCGACGATATCAGCGCGGCGGGGCGCGGCGTCGTGCGGGTGGTCGTCATCGTCTTCGAGGAGGGCGAGGTGGCGGGCTTCGGCCATGGCTCGGGCTTCGCGGTCGCGCCCAACCGGATCGTCACCAACGCCCATGTCGTCGTCCCGGCGATCGAGGGCCGCGACGTCGCAATCGTGATCGTCCCCTCCGAAGGCGCGCAGGGGATCCGCGCCCATGTCGTCACCGCCGATCCCGCCCGCGACCTCGCCTTGCTCGCGCTCGACCAGCCGGGCGCGATCCCGCCGATCCCGCTCTTCACCGGCCCGCTCGACGACGGCGCGGCGGTCGCCGCTCTGGGCTATCCCGGCAATGTCGACCTCGCCACCGCCCGCTCGGCCGAGGATTATATCCTGCCGCTGCCGCCGACCCGCTCGGTCGGCATCTTCTCCAACGTTCGCCCGATCAACGGCATCACCACCCTCCTGCACACCGCCAATATCGCGCGCGGCCATTCGGGCGGGCCGCTGCTCGACTCCTGCGGTCGGGTGCTCGGCGTCAACACCCTGATCACCCGCAACCAGGAGGGCGACGCGCCGTTCGCCTTTGCCGTCGCCAATCGCGAGCTCACCCAGTTCCTGAGGAGCGCGCGCCAGCCGTTCGTCGCGGTCGACAGCGAATGCGTCAGCATGGCCGAGCGGCTGCGCCAGGACCAGCAGCGCGGCGAGGAGGAGGCGCGCACCCGCGCCGCCGCCGCGGCGGCCGCCGCCGACAAGGCCCGCGAGACCCGCGCGCGCAGCCTCGCCCAGATCGAGGAACGGCGCGAGACCCGGCTGGCGATCGCGGTCCTGTGCCTGGTCCTGTCGCTGGTCGGGTTCGGCGGCGCCGGGATCATGCTCCAGAAGGACCGGATCAGGCAGGCGAAGATCCTCGGCGGCGCCGGCGCCGGCCTGCTGCTGCTCGCGATCGTCGCCTTCCTCGCCCGGCCGAGCCTGGCGAGCGCCGAGGCCGAGGCGCCCGGCAACGCGGTCCAGCCGGCGGCGCCACAGGGCCGCTTCGCCGGCCGCAACCTCTGCCGCCTGGTCCGCGAGCGCAGCCGGGTCACCGTCTCGCCCACCGCCGACGTGCCGCTCGACTGGGCCGACAATGGCTGCGTCAACGCCCGCACCCAATATGCGCGGAACGGCGAGATCTGGACCCGGATCCTCGTTCCCAATGGCGAGCAGGCGGTCTCGGTGCTCCAGTTCACCCCGGCGACCGGCGACTATGTCGTCACCCGCTACCTGCTCGACGCGGCCACCATGACGCGGGTGCGCGCGCTGAGGCGCGACGTCGGCACCAAGACCTGCACGCCGGACGCCGAGGCGCGCACCATCCTCGCCGACCAGCAGCGCGAGATCGACGCGATCCTGCCGCATCTGCCGAACGAGCGCCTCGTCTATGCCTGCGAGAATCAGGGTGCGGCGCCGGCGCCGGGCGGCTAGGGTGGCGAGGGCTGCGGTGAGCGGAGCGATGCTCCCGACCCGTCATGCTGAACTCGATTCAGCATTCATGAACACGGCGTTCGCGAGCTGGGACAGTTCCGTGGTCATGGGTCCTGACTTTCGTCAGGATGACGTCAGCGGACCGGAGACGATTGCGGCAATTGCGCCCAGGCGCTATGGGGCCACGATGTTGGTGGGGAAAATATCCATGATTCGCAAGCTCTTGATCGCGTTCGGCCTGGTCCTCTCGCCGGCCGCCGCGCATGCCGAATGGTTCGAGGCGACGTCGCGCAACTTCATCGTCTACAGCGAGGGCAACGAGCAGGACGCGCGCGACTTCGCGGCCAAGCTCGAACGGTTCAACTTCGTGCTGCGCGCCTATCACCACGTCACCGCGCCGCCCGCGCCGAACCGGCTGCGCGTCTTCCTGATGGCGGCGAAGAACGGCGTCGCGCGGATGGCCGACGTCCCCGCCTCGAGCGGCATCGCCGGCTATTACGTGCCCTATGCGCGCGCCCAGCTGCTGGTCGGGACCCGCTCGCGCGCCTCGACCCGGACCGGCGACCTCGATCCGGAAAGCATCCTGCTCCACGAATATACCCACCATTTCATGTATCGCTATTTCCCGGCCACCTATCCGACCTGGTACAGCGAGGGCTTCGCCGAATTCTGGGGCTCGACCGAGTTCGAAGCCAATGACGTGGTCGAGGTCGGCCGGCCGGCCGAGCACCGCTTCGCGACCTTCCGCGCCCTGGGCTGGCTGCCGATCGACCGGCTGTTCCAGGCGCACAATTACCGCGAGGTCGGCGGCACCAACGTCTTCCTGCTCTATGCCGAGGGCTGGCTGATCCTGCGCTACGTGTTCGAGAATCCGGAGCGGCGGCGCCAGCTCGACCAGTATCTCAACCTGATCAACCGGGGCTCGACCTACGAGGAGGCGATGCGCCAGGCCTTCCCCGACGTCGGCGCCTTCAATTCCCAGCTCTACGAATATGCCGGCCGGGTCCGCTACAACGTGCTGCGGCTGCCGTTCCGCACGATCGACGTCGGCGAGATCACGACCCGGACACTGCGTCCCGCCGAGCAGGCGCTGATCACCCAGGAGATCAAGCTCTCCCAGGGCTATCCGGCCCGCGAGGCGCAGCAATTCGCGACCGAGGTGCGCACCATCGCCGCGCGCTTCCCGAACGATCCGTTCGCGGTCCGGATGGTGATGGAGACCGAGCGCCTCGCCGGCAACGACGCCGCCGCGCTCGCCGCCGCCGATAGGCTGCTCGCGCTCGAGCCCAACAATGCGCGGGCGATGACGATCAAGGGGCTGATCCAGATCGCGGCCCTGCGCACGGCGGGCTCGACCGACCAGGCGGCCTGGACGGCGGCGCGGCAGCTGTTCATCCGCGCCAATCGCCTCGCCGAAAACGATCCGCTCGTGCTCGAAGCTTATTATGACAGCTTCGTCGCCCAGGGCGTGCGGCCGCCGGACGGCGCCCAGAACGCGCTCTATTCGGCGATGGAGCTGGCGCCGAGCGATCCCGAGCTGCGCTACAAGGTCGCGCTCGATTTCGAGCAGCGCGACATGATCCGCGAGGCGATCGCGATCATCCGCCCCTATGCCTATGCGACTCCCCACCGCGGCAACGAATCGAACAGCGAGCGCGAGCAGCGGGAGAGGCGCGAGGAGCGCGAGCGCGAGGCGGGCCGCACCCGCCACGAAACCGCCCGCGAGATGCTCGCCCGGCTCGAGGAGAAAGCGAGCCGCCTGCCGCCGGCCCCGGCGCCGGCGGCGGCACCCAGCGGCAGCTAGGATCCTAGGCCTTGCCGGCCTCGCGGGCCAGCAGCCTGGCCTTGCGCTCGAGCCCGTAGGCATAGCCGCCCAGCGAGCCGTCGCTGCGGATGACCCGGTGGCAGGGGATCAGCACCGCGACATTGTTGTCGCCATTGGCCGAGCCCGCGGCGCGGACCGCGGCCGGCCGCCCGACCGCCGCCGCTATCTGGGCGTAGCTTCGGGTCTCGCCGGCCGGGATCCGCTGCAGCTCGCGCCACACCGCCTCCTGGAAGGCGGTGCCGTGGACGTCGAGCGGCAGATCGTGCGGCTTTTCCGGCGCGTTCACCGCGGCGACGGTGCGCCGCACCAGCTCGGCCATCTCGGCGCCGCCATGGGCGATCGCCGCCTTGGGGAAGCGCCGCCGGAGCGCGCCTTCGTCCTCGTCGAACGAGAGCCGGCAGATGCCCCTGGCCGTCGCCGCGACCAGCATCGTGCCGAGATCGGTCTCGGCGGTCGCCCAGCGGATCGTCTCGCCGCGGCCGCCGTCGCGCCAGGCCGAGGGAGTCATGCCGAGCCGGCTGCCGGCGTCGGCGTAGAAGCGCGCCGGCCCCGAATAGCCGGCATCGTAGATCGCGTCGGTGATCCGTTCATTGTCCGCCAGCGCCGCTTCGGCCCGCTTCGCCCGGAGGCTGCGGTAATAAGCGGCCGGCGTGACCCCGGTGGCGCGCTTGAACAGGCGGTGGAAATGATGCGGCGAATAGCCCACCGCCGCCGCCAGCGCATCGAGCGACGGCGCTTCCTCCGCCGCCTCGATCAGCCCGAACACCCTCGCCAGCGCCGCTTCCTCGCGGTTCACTTCGTCGGGGCGGCAGCGCAGGCACGCCCGGAAGCCGGCGGCGCGCGCGGCGGCGCCGTCCGGGAAGAATTCGACATGCTCGCGTTTCGGGCGCCGCGCCGGGCAGCTCGGCCGGCAATAGATGCCGGTCGTCTTCACGCCGCCGACGATGCGGCCGTCCCAGGTCCGGTCGCGCCGCTCGAACGCGGCCCACGCCTCGTCGTCGGAAATGGTGTCGCGGTCGTTCACGGCTGCCGGTCTATCGCGGCGGAAATCTCTTGCAAGGCTTGCCATGGCGCGTCAGCTCCTCTCGATCCGCGCCAGGAAGCAGCCAAAGGCGGCGCTGTGCGCGTGGATGGTGGCGATTTCGGGCGTTTCGAACAATTCCCGGATGCGGGCATCGGCCTCGCCGGGCATCGCCAGCAGCCCGGCCTTCAGCATCCCGGCCGCATCGAAGCCGCGCAGGCCGAGCGTGCGCGAGTCGAGATAGGGAGGCGTCTCGTCGGCATAAGCGGCCGGCGCCGCGCCCTTGCGCACGTAGATCGCATAAGCGGTGCGGAACGGGCCGGCGACGTCGTGCGAGACATGGTTCAGCAGCACCAGCTCCTCGCCCGGCGCGGCGTCCGCGAGGCTCACCCGGCAGGGAAAGCCGGTCGGCGAATCGGCGGTGACCCGCATCGCGCCCCGCTCGGCGAGCTCGCCGTCGGTCATGCCGAACAGGCTCTCGAACGCCGCCGGCGCCAGCCCTTCGATTCGATAGGCCATTTGAAGCTCCTTTCGCGGCTCCATTTGCCGCTTCCGGCGCGGGCGCGCGTCCCGATCCTTGCTGTCAAAGCGACGGGGCCGCCGCCCGCGCCGAGCCCCATCTTGCATCGCAGCAAAGCGCCTGCTAGGGCGCCCGCGACCCATCGGGAGCGCCTTGCGCGCTCGTTCGCGCATGGGGCGAAAATCCGATCCAGGAGTTCAAAGGCGCGTGGATATTTCCGGCGGCATTCAGGCAAGCTTGGCGGGGCGCTACGCGATCGCCCTGTTCGAGCTCGCCCTCGAGCAAAAGCAGCTCGACGCGGTCGCCGCGAGCCTCGCCACCCTGCGCAGGGATCTGGACGAGAACGAAATGCTGCTCAAGCTCGCCACGGATCCGCGCGTCTCGCGCGAGGAGACGCTGACGACGATCGGGAGACTGGCCGGACCGCTGGGACTCGACCCCCTGACCCAGAGCTTCCTCGGCGTACTCGCGAAGAACCGCCGGCTCGGCCAGCTGGGCGGCATCATTCGCGCCTTCCACCTGCTCGCCGCCCGCCACCGCGGCGAGATCACCGCCGAAGTGACCTCCGCCCACCCGCTCGACGCGGGCCAGGTGGACGCGATCAAGCAGAATCTCCGCACCCGCATGGGCACCGATATCGCGGTCGATCTCCAGGTCGACCCCGCCATTTTGGGCGGGCTCGTCGTCAAGATCGGCAGCCGCATGATCGACGGCTCCATCCGCACCAAACTCAATACGCTCGCGCAGGCGATGAAAGGCTGAACATGGACATCCGCGCCGCTGAAATTTCCAAGGTCATCAAGGACCAGATCGCGTCGTTCGGCACCGATGCGCAGGTCAGCGAGGTCGGCACCGTGCTCTCCGTCGGCGACGGCATCGCCCGCATCCACGGCCTCGACAACGTCCAGGCCGGCGAGATGGTCGAGTTCGACGGCGGCATCAAGGGGATGGCGCTGAACCTCGAGGCCGACAATGTCGGCGTCGTCATCTTCGGCTCGGATTCGACGATCAGCGAGGGCGACACCGTCCGCCGCACCGAGACGATCGTCGACGTGCCGGTCGGCAAGGGCCTGCTCGGGCGCGTCGTCGACGGCCTCGGCAATCCGATCGACGGCAAGGGCCCGATCGACGCGGCCGAGCGCAAGCGCGTCGAAGTGAAGGCGCCCGGCATCATTCCCAGGAAGTCGGTGCACGAGCCGGTCCAGACCGGCCTCAAGGCGCTCGACGCGCTGGTCCCGATCGGCCGCGGCCAGCGCGAGCTGATCATCGGCGACCGCCAGACGGGCAAGACGGCGATCGCGATCGACACGATCATCAACAACAAGGAGACCGGGCTCATCTCGGTCTACGTCGCGATCGGCCAGCGCATGGCCACGGTCGTCGGCCTGGCCAAGACGCTCGAGGACGCGGGCGCCCTGGACAACGCGATCATCGTCGCCGCCCCGGCCGACGAGGCCGCGCCGATCAAGTTCCTGGCGCCCTACGCCGGCTGCGCGATGGCCGAGCACTTCCTCTACAACGGCGGCCACGCGCTCTGCATCTACGACGACCTGACCAAGCACGCGTACGCGTACCGGCAGATGTCGCTGCTGCTGCGCCGCCCGCCGGG
>DASZDS010000039.1:0-49346 GCA_035941735.1 Allosphingosinicella sp. | reverse complement strand
GAGCGCAAGCCACGTTCTCGACCGGCTGCTGGTGCTGGAGATGGTCAGGGTGACCGAGGCGGCGGCGGTCGCCGCCTCCAGGCTGATCGGCCGCGGCGACGAGAAGGCGGCCGACCATGAGGCGGTCGAGGCGATGCGCGCCGCGCTCAACACGCTCGAGATCGACGGCACGGTGGTGATCGGCGAGGGCGAGCGCGACGAGGCGCCGATGCTGTTCATCGGCGAGCGGGTCGGCGCCCGCCGCGACGATCCGGAGGCGCCCAGGATCGACATCGCGCTCGATCCGCTCGAGGGGACGACGATCACCGCCAAGGCGGGCGCCAACGCGATGGCGGTGCTCGCCATCGCCGAGCAGGGCTGCCTCCTCAATGCGCCCGACGTCTACATGGACAAGCTCGCGGTCGGGCCGGGCTATCCCGAGGGCGTGATCGACCTCGCCAGGAGCCCGACGGAGAATGTCCGCGCCGTCGCCGCCGCCAAGGGCGTCGAGGCGGCCGAGATCATCACCTGCGTGCTCGACCGGCCCCGCCACGAGAAGCTGATCGCCGAGCTGCGCGCCCTGGGTTGCGGCATCCAGCTGATCCCCGACGGCGACGTCGCCGGGGTGATCGCGGTCACCGATCCCGACACCGGCATCGACATGTATCTGGGCTCGGGCGGGGCGCCCGAGGGGGTGCTCGCCGCCGCCGCCCTGCGCTGCGTCGGCGGCCAGTTCCAGGGCCGGCTCCTGTTCCGCAACGACGGCGAGCGCGCCCGCGCCGCCCGCTGGGGAGTCGAGGACCTCAATCGCATCTATCGTCTCGAAGAGCTGGCCAGGGGCGACGTCATCTTCGCCGCGACCGGAGTCACCAACGGCACCCTGCTCGCCGGAGTCCAGCGCCGCAAGAACTGCATCACCACCGAAAGCGTGGTCATGCGCGCCTCGACCGGCACCGTCCGCTGGGTCAGGGGCGAGCACCGCCCCGACCACGAGCCCGGCCGGGGCGGCTAGGCGCCGGCCGGTGGCGCGCTTCTCCCGCTATTCCAGGTTCGCGGCCGCCCTGTTCAGCATCGCCACGTTCACCGCCGTGGCCGCATTGGCGATCGTGTAATTCTCCTGCTGGTTCATCGTCGCGTTGTGGGCGGCGTTCGCCAGCGCCTGGCTGGTGGCGAGGTAGAGCTCGCCCATCGCGACCGCCGGCGCCATGCCGAGCAGCTCGGTATTGGCCTGCGTGATCGAGTCGGTGATCTGGCTGTTGAGCGGGGTGGGAAAGGCCATGATCGATCTCCTTGGGAGCTGATGGGGCGGGTCTCGGCCTCGCGCCGCCGCGGACGGCGATAGCATGGCCCGATTCGCTCCCTAAGCCGGGAATGGTCCGGAATGGCGGTCTTCGGCGGGATGGCGCCGCCCATCGCCCTCAACGCGGCCGCCAGCCGTCCGCCTGGCGGGTCGCTGTCGCCCGATTGTCGTTTCCCGGCGGGCCGGACGGCTCTATCCTGAGCGCGAGGGAGACGAGGATGATCGGCGACAGGATCCGGGCGCTCAGGGAGGCGCGGTCGTGGACTCAAGGGCATCTGGCCGACGCGGCCGGAATCAGCCTGCGCACCGTCCAGCGGCTCGAGACGCTGCACAGCTGCGCGCCCGAGACTCTGCTCGCGCTCGCCGCCGCGCTCGAGGTCGACGTCCGCTCGCTGACCGAGGAAAGAATCGCGCCGTCCTCGCCCTGGCGCGGCCCGTCGCCGCGCAAGGCGGCGCTCTGGGGCGCGCTATTGGCCTTGCCCTGCCTGCTGTTCGTCGCCGCGAACCTATTCAAATACGGGCTCGGCTGGGCCTATATCTACGATGTCATGGCGGCCGCCGGAGGGCAGCTCGGCATGACCGGGGCGTTCGACGCCGCCGCGCCATTCCTCCTGCTCGGCGGTCCGCTGCTGGCGGTGCTGCTCAACCTGCGCGCGCTGGTCCGGCCGCGGCTTCACGGCAGCGCCGTCGTCGCGCTCGAATATCGGCTCAGCCTCCCCGCGCTCGCGGTGCTGCTCGCCGCCGGCGCCGGCGCCGCGATCCTCTCCGCCTATCTCGTCTCGGAAAGTCTCGGCCACCTGGCGCGCGGCGCGCTCTAGGATTCCCTTTTGGCCCGCCCGCGCCTAGGTGTGGGCGATGCTGACCCGTTCGTCCCACGTCTGCGGCGTGACCCATTCGATTCTGGGCCAGCCCTGGCGCTGGCGGGCAGGCGCGACCGATGCTGGCGACGCCGGCTTTCAGCCCGACGATCTGGTCGACCAGCTTCTGCTCTCCCGTGGTGTCGCGCGCGAGGACCTTGCCCGCCACCGGGCGCCGACCCTGCGCGAGTTCATGCCCGACCCTTCGATCTTCCGCGACATGGACAAGGCGGCCGCGCGCCTCGCCGATGCCGTCGAGAAAGGCGAGCGGGTCACGATCTTCGGCGATTATGACGTCGACGGCGCCACCTCGGCCGCCTTGCTCATCCGCCTGCTGCGCGGGCTCGGCCTCGCCGCGGACGCCTATATCCCCGATCGGCTGATGGAGGGCTACGGGCCGTCGGGCGAGGCGCTCGTCCGGATCGGCGAAGCGGGCGCTTCGCTGATCGTCACCGTCGATTGCGGCGCGCAGGCGTTCGAGGCGCTGGCGATGGCCAAGGCGGCGGGGATCGAGGTGATCGTCGTCGACCACCACAAATGCGCCGCCTCGCTTCCCGACGGCTTCGCGATCGTCAATCCGAACCGGCTCGACGAGAGCGCGGAGGGCGCGGCGCAGGGCCATCTCGCCGCGGTCGGCATGGCCTTCCTGCTCGGCGCGGCGCTGCTGCGCACGCTGCGCGACCGCGGCTTCTTCGCGGGCCGCGAGGAGCCCAGGCTGATCGATCTGCTCGACCTCGTCGCGCTCGGCACGGTCGCCGACGTCGCCCAATTGAAGGGGCTCAACCGCGCCTTTGTGACGCAGGGCCTCAAGGTGATGGCGGGGCGCCGCAATATCGGCCTCGCCGCTCTGGCCGACGCCGCCCGGCTCGGCCGCGCGCCTTTATGCCGCGACCTCGGCTTCGCGCTGGGCCCGCGGATCAATGCCGGCGGCCGGGTCGGCAAGTCGGACTTGGGCGTGCGCCTGCTCACCACCGAGGATCCGGCCGAGGCGGATTCGATCGCCGCCGAGCTCGACCGGCTCAACGAGGAGCGCCGGGGCATCGAGGCCGCGGTCTGCGAGGCCGCCGAGGCGCTCGCCGCCGGCCAGGCGAACCGCGCCGTCGCCCTGGTTGCCGCGCCCGGCTGGCACCCCGGCGTGATCGGCATCGTCGCCGGCCGCCTCAAGGAGAAGCTGCACCGGCCGGCGCTCGTGATCGCGCTGGGCGAGGACGGCATCGGCAAGGGCTCGGGCCGCTCGATCTCGGGCGTCGACCTCGGCGCGGCGGTGCTCGCGGCGAAGGACAGCGGCCTCCTGATCGCCGGCGGCGGCCACGCCATGGCCGCCGGCCTCACCGTCGCCGCCGACCGGATCGAGGCGCTCGCCGATTTCCTCGACTCGCGGCTCGCCGCCGACGTCGCCCGCGGCCGCGACGACCGCGCCTTGCTCGTCGACGCCCTGCTCGCGCCGGGCGGAATCAACGCCCAATATTGCGACGCGCTCGAGGCGGGCGGTCCCTATGGCGCCGGCTGGCCCGGCCCGCACGTCGCGACCGGGCCGGTGTCGATCGTCAAGGCCGACATCGTCGGCGACGGCCATCTTCGCGTGATCGCCGCCGGCGCCGATGGCCGCCGGGTCAAGGCGATCGCGTTCCGCATGGCAGGGAGCGCGCTCGGCGAGGCCCTGCTCGCGGCGCCGCCGCACCGCAAGCTGTGGCTCGCCGGCCGCCTCAAGCGCGACGATTACAATGGCGGCGATGCCGCCGAACTCCACCTCGAAGATGCCGCCTGGGCGGATGCTTGACCGGTTCTGCCCCAGCCCCTAAGTCGCGGCGTCGCTCCCGCGGCCCCATCGTCTAGCGGTCTAGGACGTCGCCCTTTCACGGCGAAAACACGGGTTCGAGTCCCGTTGGGGTCACCATTGCCGCGGTCCCTTCGCACAGGCGCCGCCAAGCCCCCGGCGCATCCGCTTTCGCCCGGGCGCGCGTCATTTCGGAACGGTCGCGAAGTTGCTGGCTTCGGCGATTCCGACTATTCAGTTCTTCCACGTCAGTTTGAGTCGTTGTTCCGAAAGCCGTCGCCGGGGGTGGCGGCAATAATATATGGTGGGGGGCAGCATGACCAAGAAACCGACTTTGGCGATGCTGGTCATGCTGGCGTTGCTGGTGATTTGCATCGCGGCGAACATGGTCCATGGAAAAGCGGGAGTCGCCGGCTTCTTCGTGGGCGGCGGGCGCCCGCAGACCTGGCTGGTGACGCTCGGACTCATCGCCGCGATGCTGGTCGTCGCCGGCTATGCCGTTTGCGGGCGCTGGGACGGCATCTTCATCGATAAGGACAACCGGATCAGCCTGTCGCGCTTCCAGTTGGTCGGCTGGACCATCCTGCTGGTCAGCGCGCTGCTGACCGCCGGGCTGACCAATGCCGCGGCGCCGGCGGATCCCGGACCGCTGCTGATCACCATCCCCGAGCAGATCTGGGCCCTGCTCGGTCTCGGCGCCTTCACGGCGGTGGCGAGCCCGGCGATCAAGGACGGCAAACGCAATCCGCCGCCGGCGGGCGGGGGGCGCCAGTCCGGCCCGGCTCCGGCCACGGCGGAGCAAAACCGGGTCGCGGAGAACGTCAAGGATCAGCAGGCCCTGTCCGCCGAAGTCACATTCGACAATCACGTCCTCAAAAAGGCCTTGCCCGCGGATGCCCGCTGGATCGACCTCATCATGGGCGATTACGAGGGCGCCGCCAATGTCGACATCAGCAAGCTCCAGCAGCTCGCCTTCACGCTGATGCTTATCGCCATCTACGCCATGGACCTGATGGCCGTATTTGCGAGCCAGGGCGCGATCACCCCGACACATCCGAACGGCACGAACGCCATCCACGTTTTCCCGACGATCGACGGCGGGTTCATCGCCTTGCTGGGGATCAGCCACGCGACCTATCTCGCCGACAAGCAGATCGCGGCGACCTGAGCACGCGCCGGAGGCTCCGAACGGGCGCGAGAGACGCGGGAGCAGCCGATCGGCCGTTCAATCCGCGGCGGCCAGGATTCGCGCCATCTCGCCCGGATCGATATTGCCGCCCGAGACGATCGCGACGGATCGCTCGATCCCCATTTTCGCCGCCGCCGCGACCGCCGCCGCGCCGGCGCCTTCGGCGATGACGTGATGCTCCGACGCGAGGCCGCGGATCGCCTCCTCGACCTCGGCGAGGCTGACCACCGTCACTTCGTCGATCAGCCGCTCCAGCAACGGCCACATCGCGTCGAGCACCCTGGTGCTGCCCATGCCGTCGACGAAGCTCGCCTCGCGCTTCACCGTCACCGGCGCCCCCGCCGCGAGCGCGGCCTGGAGCGGCGTCGCGGTGTCGGTCTCTACGGCGACGATCCGGCAGTCGGGCAGGTGCAGCTTCACCGCCTGGGCGATGCCGCAGGCGAGGCCGCCGCCGCCGAACGGGATCAGCACCGCTTCGACGTCCGGCAGGTCCTCGGCGATCTCGGCGCCGATCGTCGCGGCGCCGGCGATCATCTCGCGCTCGCAGACCGGGTGGACGAAGGTCGCATCGGAATCGTCGGCCTCCCGCGTCGCCACGATCCGCCACCAATCCTCATGACTGTGCTCGCGCACCGCCGCGCCCAGCCGCCGCAGATTGTCGATCTTCACCCGCGCGGCATTGTCGGGGACGTGGATCGTCACCTCTAGCCCGCGAAGGCGCGCCGCCGCCGCGAGCGCCTGGCCGAAATTGCCGGCGCTGGCGGAGACGATCGGGCCCGCCAGCTGCCGCGCCGCGAGCAGGTTGGTCGCGCCGCGAATCTTGTAGGAGCCGGTCGGCTGCAGGCATTCGAGCTTCAGCCAGGCCGCGCCGCCCTGCACCAGAGGCGTGCGCAGCGCGGCGCCGGCGATCCGCCGCCGCGCCTCGGCGATCTCGTCGGGCGTCAAGGGCTCGGCGAGCGTCATCGCCGCCGCGCCGTCTCCAGCGGCTCGGCGGTCACCGGATAGCCGATTCCTTCGGGAATGCAGACGTGCAGGCTCCCGTCCCTCTCTTCGACCCAAGGCGTGATCGTGGCGACCGGATGGGCGGCGGCGTCGGCGCGCGCCTCGGCGATCGAGCCGAAGCGGGCGAGCCGCTCGAGGTTGCGCCGGGTCGGGAAGATGACATGGGCGCGGCCCGCCTCGACTTCGCCGAGGATGTCGCCCGCGCTCGCCCAGAAAGCGCGCACCGCCTCGTGCGCGCTGACCTCCGGCTCGGGCGCGTCGGCCGGCGCCTCGGCGAGGAAGAAGAGGGTGTCGAACCGGCGCGTCTCGCGGAAATTGGGGCACCAGCGCGCGAACGGGACCAGCGCCGCATCGTCGACGGCGAGGCCGTGCGCGGCGAGCAAGGAGGCGAACGGCTCCTCGTCGGCGATCCCCTGGCGCAGCGCCTGGGCGGTCGCGGCATCCGGGGCGGGAACAAGGCCCGGCGCGAGGCCGGTCTCCTCGATCGTCTCGCGGATCGCGGCGACCTTGGCCGGGTCGGTCCCGAGCGTTTCGGCGGTCCGGTGATCGTCGGCGTCGATCCGCCCGCCCGGGAAGACCAGCGCTCCGGCCGCGAACGCCATCTGCCCGGTTCGCTCCGTGACCAGCAGCTCGGGCGGCCCGTCGCGGCGTTCGCGCATCAGCACGAGCGTGGCGGCGGGAATGGCCTCGGGCAGGTCCGGCATGGCGCCCTGCTAGGCGCTCGCGCGCCGCGATGCTAGGCCACCCGCATGAGCGGGATTCGGTTGTTGCTTGTCGTCTGCGCCCTCGCCTTCGCGGCGTCCGCTGAGGCCCAGCGCGTCGTCTATCGCGGCGCCACCCTGATCGACGGGACCGGCGGGGCGCCGCGGCCCGACATGGCCGTGATCGCCGAGGGCGCGCGGATCGAGGCGGTGCTGCCCGCCGCCGGACTCACTCCCGCGCTGACCGCCGGCGCCGAGATCGTCGACCTTTCGGGCCGCTACCTGATCCCCGGGCTGATCGACAGCCACCAGCATATGGCGACGCCGCCCAACCGGCGCCTCGCCGAGGCGCATCTGCGCCGCGACCTCTATAGCGGCATCACCGCGACCCGGATCATGGCCGACGATCTGCGTTCGATCGCCGAGCTCGACCGCGCCGCCCGCGCCGGCGAGATCCCCGGCCCCGACCTCTATTACGCCGCTCTGGTCGGCGGCCCGAGCTTCTTCGCCGACCCGCGCACGCGGGCGGTGAGCTTCGGCTACACGCCCGGCGCGGCCCCCTGGGCGCAGGCGATCGCGGCCGACACCGACCTTGCGCTCGCCGTCGCCCGCGCCCGCGGCACCGGCGCCGCCGCGCTGAAAATCTATTCGGACCTGCCGCCCGAGCTCGTCCGCCGCCTCGCCGCCGAGGCGCACCGCCAGGGCCTCCTGGTCTGGGCGCATGCGATGGTCTTCCCGACGCCGCCGGCCGAGGTGCTCGCCGCCGGCCCCGACGTCGTCAGTCACATTTGCTATCTCGCCTACCAGGTCTCCGAGCGCCGCCCGCAAAGCTATCGCGACCGCGTGCCCGTCGATCCCGCCGCCGGCGACAATCCGGCGATGGCCGCGCTGTTCGAGACGATGCGCGCGCGAAATATCCTGCTCGACGCGACCCTGCGCGTCTATCGCGAGGGCGAGCGGCGGGCGACGCCGCAGCGCCCCGCCCATTGCGGCCTCGATCTCGCCGCGCGGCTGACCGCCCAGGCCCGCCGCGCCGGCGTGCTCATCTCGGCCGGCACCGACGGCGACACCGCCGCCGCCGACCCCTATCCGTCGCTGTTCGAGGAGTTGGAGCTGCTCGTCGGCCGCGCCGGCTTCACCCCGCTCGAGGCGATCCGCTCGGCCACCCAGATCGGCGCGATGACGATGGGGCAGGGGCAAAGCCAGGGTGTGATCGCCGTCGGCCGCCTCGCCAATCTGGTCGCGCTCGAACGCGATCCGGTCGCCGACGTCGCGAACCTGCGCTCGGTCCTCTTCGTGGTGAAGCGCGGCCGCCGCTTCGACCGCGCCGACTATCGCCCGATCACCGCCGAGGAGGCCGCCGCCGATGACGATTGACCGCCGCCTTTTCCTGATGGCCGGGGCGGCCGCGGCGTTTCCCTGGCCGGCTCTCGCCCAGCGCCGGCGCCGCGACATCCTCATCGTCAACGCGCTCGGCGGTCTCGCCGACCCCAATGTCGAGCGCGAGGCCGACCGGCGCATGCTCTCGGACCGGGTGATCGCCGACGCCCGCGCCGCCGGCCTCGCCGCGGTCAACGTCACATTGGGCTACGTCGCCGGCGACGAGGAGCCGTTCGAGCAGAGCGTCCGCGAGATCGCCCGCTGGAACGCGCGAATGCGCCGCCGCCCCGCCGACCTCATCCAGGTGCTCACCGCAGCCGACATCCTGCGGGCGAAGCGCGAGCGCAGGATCGGGGTGATCTACGGCTTCCAGAACGCGGCGATGATGGGCGGCGACTCGAGCCGGGTCGAGACCTTCGCCGATCTCGGCGTGCGCGTCGTCCAGCTCACCTACAATCCCGCCAACAGCCTCGGCGACGGTTCGATGGCGCCGCAAAATCGCGGCCTGACCCGGTTCGGCCGCGAGGTGGTCGAGCGCCTCAACGCGGCGCGCCTGATGGTCGATCTCTCGCACAGCGGCGAGCGCACCTGCCTCGAGGCCGCCCGCGCCTCGACGGCGCCGATCTCGATCAACCATACCGGCTGCCGCGCGCTCGTCGACCTACCGCGCAACAAGACCGACGCCGAGCTCCGCCTGGTCGCCTCGCGCGGCGGCTTCGTCGGCATCTATTTCATGCCCTTCGTCAACGCCCGCAGCGTCTGCACCGCCGCCGACGTCGCCCTTCATCTCGAGCATGCGGTGAACGTCTGCGGCGAGGATCATGTCGGCATCGGCACCGACGGCGGCACCACCGGCGTCGACGACATGGCCGCCTATCGCTCGGCGATGCGCGCCGAGGTCGCCCAGCGCCGCGCCGCCGGCATCGGCGCCCGCGGCGAGAATCCCGACACTCTGCCGTTCTGCGAGGAGCTGTCCGGCCCCGGCCAGTATCGCCGGCTGATCGCCCTGCTCGAGGCGCGGAGCTGGCCGGCGCGAAGGATCGAGAAGGTGATGGGCCTCAATTTCGTGAGTTTCGCGCGGGAGGTATGGGGGGCGTGAGCCTGGATTGGATCCAGTTCGTCAATACCGCGATCCTCCCGATCGGGCTGATGCTGGTCATGTTCAGCCTCGGCCTCACCCTGACGCTGCGCGATTTCGCCCTGGTCGCGCGCAGCCCGCTTTTGGTCGGCGCCGGCTTCGCCACCCATTTGCTCGTCCTTCCCCTGCTCGGCCTAGCCATCGGGTTCCTGTTCCGGCTGGCGCCCGAGCTGGCGCTCGGCCTGTTCATCGTCTCGCTCTGCCCGGCGGGGACGACCTCCAACGCGATGACCTTCGTCGGCCGCGGCAATGTCGCGCTCGCGGTGGTGCTGACCGCGCTCTCCAGCCTGGTCACCGTCTTCACCATCCCGATCGTGCTCGCCTGGGCGGTGCCCTGGTTCCTCGCCGGCGGCGGCGCCACCGTGCCGACCCTTTCGGTCCCGGGAATGATCTTCCAGCTCGCCAGGATCACGCTGCTGCCGATCCTTTTCGGCATGATCTTCCGGCATTTCCTGCCCGAGCTCGCGGCGAGGATGGCGCGCTGGCTGCGGCCGACCGCCTTCGTCATCGTCGTCATCGTCATCGCCTTCTCGGTCGCGGTCAGCGCCAGGATGGTGCTCGACAATCTCGTCCGCGCCACGCCCGCCATCTACGCGCTCAACGTCGCGGCGATGGCCTTCGGGCTGCTGCTCGGCCGGCTGATCGGCGCCGGCGCGCGCGACGCGATGACGCTGGCGATCGAGACCGGGGTGCAGAACGTCACCCTCGCCATCTTCCTCACTTTGACCGTGCTCGGCAGCCTGCCGCTCGCGGTCACCCAGAATATCTACGGCGTCGTGATGATCGTGAACGCGACCCTCCTCATCCGCTGGTGGCGCCGGCGGATCGCGGCCGAGGCCCCATGATCCGGGTTTCCGCCGAAGAGGTCGAGCGGCTGCTGCCCTACCAAACGTGCATCCCGCTGATGCGCGAGGCGATGATCGCTTTGTCGCAGGGCCGCACCCGGCAATTGCTCCGCCAGATCCTCGATCTGCCCGAGGGCCGCGCCTTCGGGGCGATGCTGGGGGCGATGCTCGACGACGGCGTTTTCGGCGCCAAACTGGTCAGCGTCTATCCCGGCCATGATCCTTCGCATCAGGGTGTCGTCGCCTTGTTCGACGCCGCGACCGGCGCGCTCTCGGCGATGCTGGACGCCGGCGCGATCACCGCGATCCGCACCGCCGCCGCCTCGGCCGCCGCCACCGACGCGCTCGCGGGCAAGGACGCGCGCCGTCTCGCCTTGCTCGGCACCGGCGAGCAGGCCCGCCGCCACCTCGAAGCGATCCGCCACGTCCGCCACATCGAGCGGGTCACGGTCTGGGGCCGCGATTTCGAAAAGGCGAAGGCGCTGGGCGAGGCCTGCGCGACCGCCGAGGAAGCGGTCGCCGGCGCGGACATCATCTGCACGGTCAGCGCGGCCGCCGAGCCCATCCTCCGCTCCGAATGGGTCGCGGACGGCGCCCATGTCAACGCGGTCGGCTCGTCGCGCGCCGGCCCGCGCGAACTCGACGACGCGCTCGTCGCCCGCGCCCGCCTGTTCGCCGACCATGAGGAAGGCGTCCGCGCCCAGGGCGCCGAGTTTCTCCACGCGCTCGAAGCGGGCGCGATTGAAGCGGACCATCTGCTCGGCGAGATCGGCGAGGTCTTCGCCGGCACGCTCCCCGGCCGCGTCGCCCAAGGCGACGTCACGATCTACAAGTCGCTCGGTTCGATCGTCCAGGATCTCGCCGCCGCCCGCCACATCGTCGCTCAACTGGGTTGATCGGCCGCTTCTTTTTTCGGAGTGTTGCAGTATCGAAAAGGTGTATCGCGCCGGCCGCTGGAAGGCCGGCGTTTGGAACGGGAGGCTGGGATGTCGGCATTTACGGACAAGGTCGCGAGCCAGGCGAAGGCGGAGCTCGCGCGGTGGGGCAATGGCACCGGCCGGGAGACCGCCGATCCCTATAGCGGATATGTCGGGGAATATTGGAGCTTCGGACTCGACAACAACAATATCAACGGACGGACGACCTTTCAGGACAAGAAGGGAAAACCGTACCGCCCGGCCTGGTCGTCCGCGTTCATCAGCTACGTCATGAAAAAGGCCGGCGCCGGCGCGGCCTTCTATTACCACGAGGGCCACATCCATTACGTCGTCAAGAGCCTCCGCGATGCCGCGACGCCCGGCACGACGGCGAAGTTTCTCGGCCGGAATCCCCAGTCCCACGCGCCGAAGGTCGGCGATCTCATCAATGCGGGGCGGGGCGATTCCAAGGGCATACGCTACGCGACCGTGCTCGCCGCCTATGGCCCCAAGCCGGTCGACCAGGGCGCGTTCATGGCCACCCATTCCGACATCGTGGTTTCGGTCGACGCCGCGGCGCGCAAGCTCAGGACGATCGGCGGGAATGTCGCGACGGACACGGTCGGGGAAAAGACGTGGCAGCTCAACGCGGATGGGACGCTCGTCAAGGGCAAGGATCTCATCTGCGTGATCGAGTGCCTGCTGTGACCGGGCCGCGGCTGGGAGCGGCGATCGCGCTGCTGCTGCTGGGCGCGAGCCAAAGCGCGCTGGCGGAATGCGGCGCCAGGACGCCGGCCGGCCGATATGGTCCCAACCGCGCCTTCGCGGTGAGCAATGCGCTGGTCTATTCGAGCGCCATGCTGAAAGTGGACGCGGACGGCGCCCCGGACGCCTATCGGGTCGACGGCCGCGGCCTCTCCTATACCTGCGACGGCGTGGTCGCGGTCGAAAACGGAATTCGCTACACGCCGGAGAGCCACCCATCGACCTGGCAGGCGAAATGCAATGCCGGCTGGGCGGCGGCCCGGCAAAGCGGCGATTATTCGCGGCTCGACATTTTCGGATTCGAGACCAGGCGCGGCGTGCCGCTGGTTCAGGGGGCCGGCGACCCCTTGCCGGGGGTCGGCTTCGTTTCGGCGACCAGCGTGACCATCCCGGGCCAGCCCGCCGACACCCAGCGCCGTTACGTGAATGCCAACGAGATCCCCTATGTCGTGCTCCCCTCCGGATTCGTCACCAGCCGGAGCGTCCGGCCCGGCGCGGTCGCCGCCGTCTATCGGCCCCGGTCCGGCCGGCTCGCCTTTGCCGTCTACGGCGACGGCGGCGGCCGTCTCGACGAGGCCTCGATACGCCTTCACGTCGATCTCGGCTCCGATCCGATCATCGTCCGCAATGGGGTTCGGCGGGCCAAGCGCAACATCGAGGATCGCGTTCTCGTCGCCCTGTTTCCCGGTGTCGCTCCGCCGATGAGCGTCGATGCCGCGGCCTGGCGCGCCGCCATCGCCGCGGCCGGCGCGCAGGCGTTCGACGCCTGGGGCGGTCGCGCGCGGCTCGAGGAATGCACGAACTAGCGGCTTACGCTTTGTTCACCAAGCTCGCCTATTAACCATGTTTGCCAGCGGATTGGAGCCGAAGGAAAGATGCACGTCCTCGCCGCACGAGAAGAGGAAAAGGATCCGCGCGAGCGCCGCGTCGCCGAGCGCCGGCCGGCGGCCACGCCGGGGGTGCTGCGCCATTTCAGCCGCGGCGCCGAGTTCATCGACCTCGTCGACATCTCGACCCACGGCTGCGGCTTCACCTCGCGCTGGCCGTTCGAAGCGGGCGCCCGGGTCTTCCTCGGCCTGCCCGGCTTCGAGCCCAGGATGGCGACGATCGCCTGGCACGAGCAAGGGCAGGGCGGCCTCCGCTTCGACCGTCCCCTGCGCGCCGCCGTCGCCGAGCGCTTCGCCGCCCGGACGCCCGTCTCGAAGAGCTAGCGCACCGGGATCATCAAATGCGCATAGGGCGTCCCCGCCCACATCACATAAGGCCGCGCGGTGTTCGGCCGCGGCCCGGACGGATAGCCTTCGAGGATCGAGTCCGAGCCGACCACCATCAGATGCGGCCCGGTCTGCACCCAGGGGTCGCCGCGCCGCGGCCGCTCGGAATAGGGATCGGTGTTGCTCGCATCGGTGCCGCCCGCGAGCATGTACATCAGGCCGACCCGGCCCGGCGGCGGCGGCCGGTGGCCGATCCAGGCCATCGCCCAGGCCATCGCATTTTCGTCCATGCACATCGGGTCCGGCCCCGGCGTCGCCGGATTGTCGGCCATGCAGGTGAAGCCGTTGCCGCCGCGCCGGACCGTGCGCATCGTCCCGTCCGGCCGCATCGCGACGATCGTCGCGCCGCGCGCGACCGCGGCCGGGGCCGCGGACATCGCGCTCGCGATCAGCGCCGCATCGCCGGCGCGGCGCTGGCGGGACTGGCTCGAAGCGGCGCCGGCGGCGAGCATGGCCGCCGCCGCGGTCAACGCGATCAGGATCTTGGTGCGCGACATAGGCCCTCCTCCCATGGTGGTCGGTTTGCAGAAGACGCACAGGCGGGCCGAGGCAAGGCGGCTGCCGCAGCCGGCCGCTTAGCACAAGCTGACATGACGGGGGAGAGGCTGGGGCCTCAGCGCAGCCGCTTGTTTGCGAACGCCCGGCCGGATCCGCTCTTGAGATAGCGCTCGAAGGCCGCGGCCGCCTCCGGCCGGGCAAAGTAATGGAAGGATACGAGGCGCCACGGCTTGTATTTTGATGTGTGTGGGGATTGACCGGCATTGTGGCTACCCAACCGCGCCGCAACGTCCTTGCAGAGGCCGGAATAGAATTGCTCGGGGTGGGGAATGCTCCGAAGGATGTAGACGTAGTGGTTCGCGTCGATCGACCCTCCTTCGCTCTTTCGGAGCTACGGCGGGCAGCCTTCACCTTGCTCAGCTCCGGCTGGCTTGCCAGCCGAAGCCGCGTAGCGGCGAAGGCTGGTGGAGCCGAGGGGAATCGAACCCCTGACCTCTGCAGTGCGATTGCAGCGCTCTCCCAGCTGAGCTACGGCCCCGAATCCCGTGGGGCGCCTCAGATAGCGACGGGTGCGCCGCGATGCAATCCCGCCGGCGCCGGCTTTCAGCGCGCGATGACGCGCCGGGTCTGGGCGCGCTCGGCGTCCATGCGGTCGGCCTGGCGGCGCTGCTCCCATTGCTGCCGAGTCATGCACACCCGCCCGGCGTTGAGCCGCGAGCCGGGCATCAGCATCCGCTGGCAGATCAATTCGTTGGGGTCGTGGCTGTCGGGCGCGTCCGTGCTGGAGGGGCTGGCCGGCGGCTGGGTGAAGCCGGCGGAGGCGACCAGGCCGGCGGCGAGGATGACGAACCTCTTCATGACGCTGCCTCCCGAAAGGGGGATGCGACACCTCTTCCATAAAATGGCTGAAAACTCAAGGTTTCGGGGCGCGTTTCAGCCGCACCAGGGCCTCGTCGAGGGCGGAAAGGAAGCGCGACCGGTCCGCCTTGGCGAACGGCGCGGGCCCGCCCGTCCTGCCGTCGGCGCCGGCGCGCAGATCGGCGAGAATCGCCCGCGTCGCCACCGCCGCGCCGATCGAGGCCGGGGTGAACGGCCGGCCGTTGGGCGCGATCACCGCGCCCGCGCCCGCCTTGAGGCAACGGTCGGCGAGCAGGATGTCGCCGGTCACGACGACCACATCGGGCGTGACCCGGGCGACGATCCAGTCGTCCGCCGCGTCGAACGCATCCGACACGGTCACCCGCTCGATCAGCGGGTGCGGCGGCACCCTCAGCCAGGCATTGGCGACGATCTTGACGCCCACCTCGTGCCGCCACGCGACCTTGTAGATCTCCTCCTTGACCGGGCAGGCATCGGCGTCGACGAGGATGACCGGGCCCGGGGCGCGGGCGCCCTTCATCGGCCTCAGCGCGGGGCGGGCGCGGCGCTCGGCTGCGGCGCGGGCAGCGCTTGCGCGGGCGGCGCGGCGGGGGCCGGCAGCGCGGCCGGGGCCGGTCGCTGCGGCAGGCTCCGCTCGAGCCGCTGGCCGCGCCGCAGCACGGTCGCGCAGCGCCCCGCCTCGCAGGCGATCACAGTGCCGCTCCTGGTGTCGATGCGGACAATCCTGCCGTCGCCGACCGCCGCCTGGTAGCGCGGCGGCGCCGGCCGCGCATAGATAGCGAGCGCGATGATCGCGCCGGCGATCACGATCGCGGTGACGAGCTTGCGCAGCACATTGTCGACGAGCTCGGCGAGCGCGGGCTCGCGCGGCGGCCGGTCGCGCGCCGCTTCGGGATATTCGGGTCGCTCGCTCATGCTCATCGGGGCCTTCCTCCATAGCAGCCGCGGCCCGGGCAGGTCACCCCTTGCGCGCCGCCGGCTTCGAAGGAGTATTAGACGAGTAATACAGCTTTGGCCATCACCCTCTTTTTCATGGGCGCCGCGCGCGCAGGCGCCGCCGCGAGGAACCCGGCGCCGGGCGGCGTCGTTGGGGGGAGACCGAATGAATGGAGATCATGATGTCCACCATCCCCGATACCGCCATGCCCAAGGCCCGTGCGGCCGAGGGCGAATCCGAGGCGGCGAGCCCGGGCCTCGCCCGCCGCGCCGCCGGCCTTGTCCGCGACAATCCGAAGACCGCGATCGCCGCCGGCGCCGCGGTCGCGGCCGGGGTCGCCACCGCCGCCGTCGTCCGCGCCCGCCGCGGCAAGGCCGGCGGCGGCAAGGCGGGGGGCGGCAAGAGCGCCGGCGCGAAGCGCAAGAAGGGCTAGAAGACCTCGCCGAGCAGCCGGGCGAGCGCCGCCCAGGCGCGCGCGTCCGCCCGCGCGTCGTAGCGGAAGCCGGGCAGGTTCCAGGCGTCGATCCCGGGGTTGGTGAAGCTGTGGCCGACGCCGCCGTAAAGGTGGAGCTGCCAGTCGATCCCGGCTTCGCCCAAGGCGGCGGCGAATTCCTGGATCCGCGCCGCCGGCACCGCCGGATCCTCGGCGCCGTGGCAGAGCAGCACCCTGCCGCCGATCGCCTCGGCCCCGCCCGGCAGCACGCCCGCGTGGAAGCCCGCCACCGCCTTCAGCGGCGCCCCGGCCCGCGCCAGCTCGATCGCCGCCGCCCCGCCGAAGCAATAGCCGATCGCCGCCAGCCGCCCCGGATCGACGCGGGGATGCCCCTCGAGCACCGCCAGCGCCGCCGCGCAGCGCGCGCGCAGCTCGGCGGGGTCGTCGCGCAACCCCCGAACGATCGCCTGCGCCTCGGCCAGCGCCGCCGCGTCGCCCGGCGCCGGCGGCGGCGCCCCGAACAGGTCGGGCGCGAAAGCGACGCAGCCGAATTCGGCGGCGACCCGCGCCGCCTTGTCCCGGATCACGTCGGTCAGCCCGGCGCCCTCGTGGAGCACCAGCACCCCCGGCGCCGGCGCGCCGCCGGACCCGTCCGCGAGCCAGCCGGCGAAGCTTCGCCCGCTTGCTTCATAGGAGATCGGCGCGAGGTCCATCGGGCCCCGGTCTAGCGCCGCGTTTCGCTGCCGCCTAGGCTTGGAGCTGGCCGCGCCGGCGTGCCTAGTAGGTGAGGACGAGCTTCGGCCGGTTCGCCGGATCGAGGGCGCGCGTACTGTAGAAGGTGCTGAAGTTGGCGTAGTGGCTGGAGGATCGGCCATAGCTGCCGATATGTTCCGGTTCCAGCATTATGCCGTGGTTGACATAGGCTCCGGTGGCCCACCGGTTGTAGATGTCCGTGATGTCGATCTCGTAGATCGAGTCCCTCGGCCCGGGCGCCGGAAGATGCCTCCTGACGGCTTCGCTGCGCGGACAATCCCGCCACCAAAGGCGGGGCTGCGGGCCCGGCGACACGCGCCAGGATTCGGCGACCACCCTTAAGGTCATTGTCGTCGGCCGGCTTCCATAGTCGCCCAACACGACGAGGCGGATGGAAGCCCGCCGGACGAGCCGATTGTCGGGAATCGGGAATTGCAGCAGGGACAGGTAGGTGTCGCCCCACCCTCCCACGCGGAGACGGACATCGGCCTTGCCACCGCCCGGCCGGCCATGACTTACCCCCTCTTCAAAGGAAAACTGGCTGGTCGTCCATATCGATCGCACGGGCCCTCGGACGGGATCGCTAATTGTGAACACGGCCGAATTGGGGCGCGCCCCGTTCGGCGCAGGCAGGGGCGGGGAAGTGCCGGGATCGACTGCCCAGTGCGTGGCGAGCGCGGCGATCGATGCGCGTTCCAGTGCCAGACAGGCGAAGCGCGGATCGGCGGGAATCCCGAGCAACCAGCGTGCGGTCAGCGCGGCAAAGGCGATTGGAATTGCGACGCCCGCCAGCATGCCGACTGTCGGGCGGCGCAGTGCGTCGGGGAGAGAAACAGGCTCTGTCCCGGCCTTGGCCAGGTCGGCAGGGTCTTCGCCCCGGAATCCGTCCTTTACCTCGGTCGCGGAGCCGCCGGAATATCCCTGATCCGGGTCGGCCGCGGCTCCGAGCGCCTCGCGCAAGCGCGCCGCGGCGTCTTTCCAGCGATCGGAGGCCCGGAGCCTCGCCAGCTGCTGGTCCAGCTCGACGATACGGAGAGCCTCGCGCGCGCGCGGCGTTAGGCGCGCCTCGCCCTCTCCTTCCAGAAAGTCGATCAGCCTCCAGGCTTCTTTTATGGCGCGCAGGGAAACCGGGCCGGCCAGGTTCCGAAAGTTGCGCTTCGCAAAGGCGGGAACCCGCTCGAGCCTGTCCTTGCCGGAAATGTCGCCGCTCTCAGTCTTCAGCCTGAGCTGCTCGAAGAGTTTGCGCACGCTCTCGCGAATGCCGGCGAGCGTTTCGTGCAACTCCTTGTCGAGTTCAAATTCGTCCACTCAAATCCCCACCCAATAGTGTGGGCAAAAATGGGGGCAAGGCAAGCCGTTGCCCCCCGCTTTTTGTCGATACCTGCCCCCCAGTTCGCATGCGATAGGATCGGCACCGGTATTCGTGCCGTCGGCAGTGACGCGAAAGGGGGGAATGTGATGCCGCAGATATACGTGGAGCAGAGATTTATTTCGGTCACTGGAGGGATCGCGCGGCACGCCTATTTAATTTATCATGCCGACAGCGGAGTGGAATATACCTTGTCCGCATTCCCGCTCGAAGATAAATTTACTAATAGTATCGGAAATCTACCATATGAAATATTCATCGGCGACGTGCTGACTCCATACTCTCTAGATTATAGATCGTTTAGTAACCAATCTTCCAGATTTCCTATACCTATCAATTTTGCCTCGATGTCGACTGACGACGCATGGCGAGCCATGTGTCAATATGCGCGAGAAATCGACCAGTCAGACGTTTCATATCAATTCATAGTACAGAATTCCAACACATTCATAGCGGCCTTATTGCATTCTGTAGGGATCAATCCACTTACTGTTGTTCCGGCCGATCATATACTAAGTCTTGTCGGATGGACTTATTACGGCGTGCTCGAATTCGAGGTCCCACCATCACACCGTTTGGACGCATATGGAACTGACGGCAGCGACAGCCTGAGCGGGACTCCAGCCGGCGAGACCCTCTATGGATTTAGCGGCGCCGACTTCATCGCTGGTCGAGGTGGCAATGACGTGATGATCGGGGGCGGCCATGGCGACCGCTATTCCATTGGTTTGAACGAGGGCCATGACACAATCGATGATCAAGGAGGCAGCGGGACTGACACGCTTAGGCTCTTCACCGGGAATCTGGCCACCACGATAAATCTCAATTGGTTCATTCCCGACGGGAACGACCTTCTCGTGCGAATTCCGAATGCGACGGGTGGCGGATATGCAATCGACATCCGCATTGAAAACATGGGGTCATCCTCAGGCCAGATCGAGATGGTCGAGCTTTATGTTGGAGAGGCGACGGTACCGACGAGTAGTCGCAATCTGGTGACCATCTGGAAAGATAAGACTGCAGCACCCGCACCGCCCCAGCCAGACCCTACCGACCCCGATGACACCCCCGCTCCGGACGAGCCCTCCAATAGCCAATTCACGTGGATCGGAACGTCCGCGGCCAACACATTTAGCGGAACCAGCGGCGAAGACGTGGTGGCAGGCCTCGGGGGCAACGACAACCTTTCCGGCCAAGGCGATGACGACACGTTAATGGGCAATGGCGGGTCCGACACTCTCAACGGAGGTATAGGCGACGATCTGCTAATCGACGACGATCCGGGCAGCCTCTTCGCCGACAACCTGATCGGCGGCTCCGGTAACGACACGTTGGTCTTCTATGGCGCACCCTCGGACATGACGGACACGGGCGACGGTGGGTCGGGTCGCGACATGGCCTATGTCGACCTTAGGGACAGTACCCGCGAGTGGGACTTGACTGAAAATGACGGTGACATTTGGATCCGACTGGACTCAGGCAGCAGCGTCGGCGACATCGAGCTCGAAAACTTCGAGATCATCGCCGTATTCTTCGGCTCCGATGACGACTTCGCTCACAGCGGCGATAACCAGCAAGCCTATTTCGAGGGCGGTGGCGGCGACGATCAACTCATCAGTGAAGATGAAAACGACTATCTCGACGGCGGCTCGGGGGACGACAAGCTCGACGGGGGTAAAGGTGTCGACTGGATCGACGGAGGCACGGGCAACGACCGCGGCGAGGTCGATCTGAGCGACGAAGACCGCGACCTCACCTACGTGGCGAGTTATGCCGCGAGCAGCAGTGGCTACACCCTCGAGAATGGGACCCACGTCCGCGACATCGAGCGGATCGAGTTGATTACCGGCTCAGGCGACGACCGGATTTGGTTAGGCAATTATGACGACGACATCACCACGGGAGCGGGGGACGACGTCATATTCACCGATCTGGAAGACCGGGACCACGTCGACGCCGGCTCGGGCTGGGACCGCCTCGTCGTCGATTGCAGCAATTCCGACGAGCAGCTCCGCTCCGTTTACGATTCATCGGCTAACGACTTCGAAATTTCCTTAGGAGCACTGTACTCCCAAGCCGATGATCGCCTCCGTGCGACGAGCATCGAGGAGCTTGTGCTGCTCGGCGGAAACGCGAACGACCTGCTCCGCGGCGGAGACGGAAACGACGAGCTGATCGGTGGCCAGGGCAATGACTCCCTTCGCGGCGGCGATGGCGACGACTGGCTTGAAGGCGGCTCAGGCGACGACAACCTGACTCTCGGCTCCGGCGTCGATTTTGCCGATGGGGGCTCCGGCGACGATTATGGATCTCTCGACAGGAGCGATTCCACACTGAGCTTCAATTTCGACGCGCGGTTCGCCGCGACAAGCACCGGTCAAAACCTCGCCGACGGAACCTTTGTCCGCAACATCGAGCGATGGGACATCGATTTGGGTAGCGGCAACGACACCGTCACCACCTGGGTCATGGCGGGCACCAGAGATATCGACTTCGGCTCGGGCAACAACACCCTCATTATCGATCATCGCGGCTTCCGTACGGTGCTTCTCGCTGGCCCGGGCTCCGTCGTCAACATTCCCTCCTACCTAGTTTCCCTGACTCAGCCGTTTGAGACGGCGTCAGACAGCATCTGGGTGCGGTGGGCTGATCAGGTCCGGGTCTATGGGGGGAATGCCGCTGACGTTATCTCCGGCCTCGGCGGAAGCGATGTCCTGGACGGCGGCTTGGGTGCGGACACCATGGCCGGCGGCGCGGGTGACGATTCCTATATCGTCGACAATCTGCTCGATCAGGTCATCGAGCTTGCCGAGGAAGGTCGGGATACAGTCTTCGCGAGCATCAGCTACACGCTCGCCGCCGCTGCGGAGATTGAGGTCTTCGCTACCGCCGATCCTTATGGAATGGCGGCGATCGACCTCACCGGGAATTCCGGTGCCCAGCAAGTCTTCGGCAATGCCGGTGCCAACCATCTCGATGGCGGCGGCGGTGCCGACTATCTCATCGGTCTGGGCGGCGACGATGTCTACTACGTTGACCAGCAGGGCGACTTGGTGGCCGAGGCGGTCGGCCAGGGCCGCGATGTCGTCTATGCCAGCGCCGGCTATGTGCTCACGGCCGGCGCCGAGGTGGAGGTGCTGTCGTCGGTGAGTCAGGCAGCGACCACCGCGATATATCTAGTAGGCAACTCGCTCGGTCAGGAGATTTACGGCAATGCCGGCGCCAATTTCCTCCAGGGTGGTGGCGGCTCCGACTATCTGTTCGGCTTCGGCGGCGACGACACCTATCTTGTGTCGGGGGCGAGCGAGCACGTCTTCGAGAGTACCGGCGGCGGCCGCGACGTCGTCTATACGCCGGTCAGCTACACGCTCGAAGCAAGCCAGGAAATCGAGATCTTGTCGGCGTCCGATCAGTCGGGCACCTCGCCGCTGGTTCTGATCGGCAACGCGCTGGGCCAGGAGATTTATGGCAACGCCGGCGCCAATTTCCTGCAGGGCGGCGGCGGCACTGACTATCTGATCGGGCTCGGCGGCAACGACAGCTATTTCGTGGCGGGGCCCGGCGACAATGTCGTCGAGAGCGCCGGCGGCGGCACCGACATCATCTACACCCCGCTCGACTATGTGATGATCTCCGGCGTGGAGGTCGAGCTGCTGGCCTCGTCGAACCAGTCGGGGACCGGCGCGCAGACGCTGATAGGCAACGGCTTCAACCAGACGATCTACGGCAATAACGGGGCCAATTTCATCGAGGGCGGCGGCGGCGCGGACTATCTGGCCGGGCTGGCCGGCAACGACGTCTATGTCGTCGACAGCGCCGACGATTATGTCGCCGAGAGCGCAGGCGGCGGGAGCGACGTGGTCTACGCCACGACCAGCTACGCGCTGGCGGCGGGCCAGGAGATCGAGATCCTGTCGACCGCCTCTTCGGGCGGAACGGCGGCGATCGACCTCAGCGGCAACGAACTTGTCAACCAGATCTACGGCAATGCCGGCGCCAATATGCTGAACGGCGGCGCAGGCGCCGACTATCTGATGGGCTTTGGCGGGGCGGACATCTTCGCGTTCACCACCGCGCTGGGCGGCGGGAATGTCGATGCGATCCTCGATTTTGCGGCGGGCAGCGACAGGATCGCGCTCGACGATGCCGTGTTCGCGGGCCTTTCCCTCGGCACGCTGTCCGCTTCCGCCTTCCGGGCCGGGAGCGCGGCGGGTGACGCCGACGACCGCATCATCTACAACAGCGCGACCGGCCAGCTCTTCTTCGACGCCGACGGCAACGGCGCGGGTGCGGCAATGCTGTTCGCGACCGTCAATGCGGGGACCAGCCTGACCGCCGGCGACTTCACCGTGATCTGAGACCCTGTCGTCACCGCCAAGGGATGCGCCACCGAGATGCCGCGCCGCCCAGGCGCACGCCTCAACGCAGACGCGCCTGCCTCTCACTGCTAGCCCATTAGCATCACACCTCGCGGCGCCCCGGGATTTTCCCACAAGGCCCAGTTCAACAAGCCCTCAGATCACGCCTTCGCCCCCTCCGCCGGGGAACGCCCGCCCGCCTCCAAGTGTTTGAATCCCTTCGGGGGCGAGTCGATTTGGAGAAGGATCATGAGAAGCTTATTCATCGCCGCCGTAGCGGCCGCGGCGCTGGCGGCGCCGGGCGCCGCGGGCGCGTTTCAGGCGCGCGGCAATTCGGCCGACGCGCCGGGCCAGGACCGGGTCTGCCTGATCACCTGGGCAAGCGTCGAGGACGCCAATAGCGGCGCCGACGCGACCGCGCTCAGCGGCAAGTATCTGCCGCGCCGCGCCGCCGAGGCGCAGGCCGCGCAGAGCGGCGGCAAGGCGCGCGCGTTCGACTACAGCAACTCGACCCAGGCGGTGAACACCGGCACCTATGTGATCACCAACAACGACGAAGAGCGCGCCTTCTGCGAAGGGCCCGAATTCAACCCCTCGCTGCGCCATTGAGCCTGAGGCAAGTCCGCCGGGGCCTTCGACCCGAAGGCCCCGGCCGGGCCCCTCTGCAAACAGGCCCCGTCGCTCACCGCCCATCCATGACGATCGGCGCCTCGGGCTCGGGCCCCGCTCCGATCGCCATCCCCCGCAGCCGATAAAGCGCGAACGGCATGCCGCCGGTCGGGCAGGCGGCGAGGAGGGGGGCGAGCCGGTCGAGCGGCGGGGCGGCCAGCTCGATGGCGAGCGCGCCGGGGGCGTGGAGCCCAAGCTCGCCCGCCGACAGGATCGGATGGTCGTGAAGCCAGCCCATCGCCAGCGACAGGAACTTCAGCGCCTCGGCGTAGAGCGGGGGCTCCGCCACCGCCGTCATCATGAGATGGGCCTCGAGCTCGAACGGCGCCGCCGCAGCCACGGCCGCGCCCGCGGCGCTTTGCGGGGCCGGGCGCGCCGGCGGGGCGGGGCCGAGGGCGACCAGGGTCAGCAGGATGCCGGGCCTGCCGGGCTCGGCCGGGCCGCCGCCGGGGCCGAGCCGCACCGGGTCGTGCCCGATCCGCAGCGACGTCCGCAGCATTTCGTTGAGGAGGTTTGCGAGCCCCACCAGCCAGTCGTCGAGCCCCGCCATCCGCCATGCCCTCCAGGAAGCCGGGGCCCACGCTGCCCCGCGCCGCGCGCATTGGCAACGCTCCCCTGCCGCCTTGCCCGCGCAAGCCTTCCGTTCAGCAAGGGCCTGCTGGAGGGCGGCGCCGCGCCTATTCCGCCGCCCGCGCGTCCGGCTCCCTGGCGCGGCGCGCGGCGTGGAGCAGGCCGGCCAGCCTGTCGGCCAGCTCGGCGGCTTTCGCGAGGTCGGCCCCGTCCCGCGGCGCCGGGCCGCCTGCTTCCGCTTGGCGCGCCGCGGCCTCCCGCCGCTGCCGGCGCAGTCTGCGCGTGCCCCGGGTGGCGTGCCAGACCGCGACGCTGCCCATCAGCATCGCAAACAGACCGACGATGGCGGGGGCGAAGTCGGCGAGAGTAAGGGAATCGCTCATGGCTCGTCCTCCGGCTGCAGTAGGTACAGGGTGCCGAAGGCGACTGCAAACAGCGCGACCGCGACGATAGACCAGCCAAGCGAGCTCAGATCGAATTGCCCTACGATCCAGATCCGTGCAGCCGTCGCGCCGGTCAGCGCGGCCGACAGGTTGAAGAACCAAGTCGAGACGGCCTTCACCCGTTCGTTGGCCGTCAATGTCTCCGAACGCGCATGCCGGCTCCCGTAACTCCGCCGGACTCCATCATAACCGCAGAATCCCGGTTCGCAAATCCACATTTCCGCCCGGTCACGGCGGCGAGCCCGTTCCGTCCGCCGCTCACCGAACGTTCACGCAAACACCCTACATTGCGCCCCGGGCCGCCAAATCCTATCTAGCGGGCCGAAGGGAACGTTTCGAATGGCCGACGACAACCGCCAGGGCGGCGACAAGGAGCCTTCGGGCACGAACTGGATGAAGAGCCTGCTGATCTGGGCGGGGATCGTGCTGGCGCTGGTGCTGGTCGTCCAGCTGGTCGGCGGCGGCGCCGGGCAGGCGCGCGATGCGATTCCCTATTCGGAATTCCTCAACAAGGTCGACGACGGCTCGATCCGCCAGGTCGTGATCGGCAAGAACGCGATCACCGGCCGGATCGGCGACCGCACCTTCCGCACCAACGCGCCCGCTTCCGACCCCACGCTGGTGCCCAAGCTGCGCGAGCGCGGCGTCGCCTTCTCGGTCGAGCCCGAGCCGACCACCTCGCTGTGGATGCTCCTGCTCTATCAGTCGCTGCCGTTCCTGCTCATCCTTGGCATCGCCTTCTTCGTGATGCGCCAGATGCAGAAGAATGCGGGCTCGGGCGCGATGGGCTTCGGCCGCTCCAAGGCGAAGCTGCTGACCGAGAAGCACGGCCGGGTGACGTTCGACGACGTCGCCGGGATCGACGAGGCGCGCGAGGAACTGCAGGAGATCGTCGAGTTTTTGAAGGACCCGACCAAGTTCGCGCGCCTCGGCGGCAAGATCCCCAAGGGCGCGCTGCTGGTCGGCTCGCCGGGCACCGGCAAGACCCTGCTCGCACGGGCGATCGCGGGCGAGGCGAACGTGCCCTTCTTCACCATTTCGGGCTCGGACTTCGTCGAGATGTTCGTCGGCGTCGGCGCCAGCCGGGTCCGCGACATGTTCGAGCAGGCGAAGAAGAACGCCCCCTGCATCGTCTTCATCGACGAGATCGACGCGGTCGGGCGGCATCGCGGCGCCGGGCTCGGCAACGGCAATGACGAGCGCGAGCAGACCCTCAATCAGCTGCTCGTCGAGATGGACGGCTTCGAGGCGAACGAGGGGATCATCATCATCGCCGCGACCAACCGGCCCGACGTGCTCGATCCGGCTTTGCTCCGGCCCGGGCGGTTCGACCGCCAGGTGGTGGTGCCGCGGCCCGACATCGAGGGGCGCGAGAAGATCCTGCTCGTCCATATGAAGAAGGTGCCGCTGGCGCCCGACGTCGATCCGCGCACCATCGCCCGCGGCACGCCCGGATTCTCGGGCGCCGACCTCGCCAACCTCGTCAACGAAGCGGCGCTGCTCGCCGCGCGCATGGGCAAGCGCCTCGTCGCGATGAAGGAGTTCGAGCTCGCCAAGGACAAGGTGATGATGGGCGCCGAGCGCAAGTCGATGGTGATGACCGAGGAGGAGAAGAAGGCGACCGCCTATCACGAGAGCGGCCACGCTCTGGTCTCGCTCCACGTCGAGGGCTGCGATCCGCTGCACAAGGTGACGATCATCCCGCGCGGCCGCGCGCTCGGCGTCACCTGGAACCTGCCCGAACGCGACCGCTATTCGATGTCGATGAAGCAGATGAAAGCGCGCCTCGCCCTCAGCTTCGGCGGCCGCATCGCCGAGCAGCTCATCTACGGCAACGAAGCGCTCAACACCGGCGCCTCGAACGACATCCAGCAGGCGACCGAGCTCGCCCGGGCGATGGTCATGGAATATGGCATGTCCGAACGGCTCGGCTGGCTGCGCTATCGCGACAATCAGGAGGAGGTCTTCCTCGGCCACAGCGTCTCGCGCGCCCAGCACGTCTCCGAGGAAACCGCCCAGCTGATCGACCAGGAGATCCGCCGGCTGATCGAGGAAGCCGAGAAGGTCGCGCGCAAGGTGCTCACCGACCATCTCGACGAGCTGCATCGCCTCGCCACCGCCTTGCTCGAATATGAGACCCTGACCGGCGAGGAGGCCAAGCGCGCGATCAAGGGCGAGGATATCGGCCGCGACAATCCCAGCGCCAAGCCGACCTCGCTGCCGGTCAGCGGCGCCTCGATCCCGTCGACCCGCCGGCCCAAGGGCGGCATCGGCGGACCGGCGCCGGCGGGCGTCTAGCCAATCGCGCCCAAGGCGAGCAGCAGCGTGAAGAAGATCATCGCCGCCAGGCCGGCGAAGACCAGCAGCGCCGCCGTGCGCCACAGCGCGCTGTACCAGCGCAGGCCATAGGCGCCGCGCAGCTGCCGGTAGATGTGGATCGGGGGCACGAAGGTGAAGGCGAAGGCGATCAGCGCCTGGACGATGCCGAGCGGCCGCAAGAGGCTCAGCGTCACCAGGGCAAGGCTCATGAACGCGATCGAATAGGTCACGAACACGACGTGATCATAGGCCTTGAACGCCCGATAGCGGCGCCGGTGCAGGAACAGGAGCCACACGAACGGCACCGAGATCGGGATCAGCGCCCAGGAGAATTTGTAGGCGTTGTTCTGCAGCTTGTAGATCAGCAGCGACGGATTTTCCCGCGCCTTCATGATCGCGCGATCGAGCCAGGCCCAGCCGGTGTCCACGTCGCGGCGAAGATCGACGGTCTTGGCGGTGCCCTCGGGAGCATTCGAGGGAACGAGTACGATCGACTGCGCCGCGTCGAGCGCTCCCCGTTGCTGGCGGAGCACGCGGAGCTCGGCATCGATCGCCGCGGTCGGCTGCCGCTGCGCCGCGAGCGCCTGACGCCGGCGCTGGCGGTCCGCGATGCGCCGGTCGAGCTGGCCCCGCTCCCGCGCGAGATCGGCGGCCGCCTCGCGATTGGCCTGCGGCGAGCCGCTCGTCGTGAACGGGCCGCCGACCAGCGAGAAGACCGCGAACATCAGGAAGACCGAGAACAGGAACAAAGCCATCGGCGAGACGAACCTGGCGCGCTCGCCGGCGACGTAGCGGCGGGTTAGCTCGCCGGGCTTCCAGGCGAGCAGCGGCAAGGTGCGCCACAATTTGCCGTCGAAATGGAGCACGGAGTGGAGCAGATCGTGCCAGAAGGCGCCGAGGGTGCGGTGGACATGGCCCTTCTGGCCGCAGCGGTGGCAATAAGCGCCGGCCAGCTCGGCGCCGCAATTGAGGCAGTTTCCTTCGCGCCCCTCCGCCTCTCCGGTGGCGGGCTCGACCGCATGCGCGATCAATCCGCCCGTGATCGCGTCCCCTGCGCCCTCGATCCCCGAAACCATGGAGGGCATCATGGCGCAACCATGGCCGAGCGTCGAGGTCTCATGCTAACGGGGGCGCCATGATCCGCACCGGCCTGCTTGGGGGCTCGTTCAACCCGGCCCATGACGGGCACCGGCGGATCAGCCTCGCCGCGATGGACGCGCTGGGGCTCGACGAGATCTGGTGGCTGGTTTCGCCCGGCAATCCGCTGAAGCCGGAAAAAGGCATGGCGCCGCTTCGCGCACGCTTCGCTTCGGCCCGCCGCGCCGCCCGCCGCGGCCCGATCCGGGTGACCGCGATCGAGCGGGAGCTGGGCACGGTCTATACCGCCGACACGCTCGATGCGCTGGTCCGCCGCTTCCCGAAGCGGCGCTTCATCTGGCTGATGGGGGCGGACAATCTCGCCCAGTTCCACCGCTGGCGCGACTGGCGGCGGATCGCGGCGCTGGTAGCGATTGCGGTCGCGACTCGGCCCGGCTATGATGGGCCCGCCCTCAAGGCACCGGCCTGGGGTTGGTTGCGGCGCTTCGTCCGGCCCGCTGCCATGGCGCGGAACTGGACGATGTGGAGACCGCCGGCGCTCGTGCTGCTTTCCCTGCCGCCCGATCCAATTTCCGCCACCGCCCTTCGCGCCGCCAATCCCGATTGGCACGAAAGCCCGAGAAAATCGTTTCACCCCAAGGCCGTGCGCGACGGCGTGACGCGCCGGCCAATGAGCTAAGGAGGTCGTTTGCCCCAATCAACATCCGCTCCGCACGATGACGGAGCCATCGAACGGGCCGAGGCGCTTCACGATCTCGTGCTCCGCTCCCTCGACGACGACAAGGCCGTGGACGTCGTCTCCATTCCCTTAAGCGGGAAATCCAACATCGCCGATTATATGGTGATCGCCTCGGGCCGCTCGACCCGGCAGGTCGCGGCGATGGCGGACAAGCTCTCCGAGCGGATCAAGCGCGACCTCGGCCGGGGCGTCCGCGTCGAAGGCTTGCCGGTCGCCGACTGGGTGCTGATCGACGCCGACGACGTCATCATCCACCTGTTCCGCCCCGAGGTGCGCAGCTTCTACAATCTCGAGCGGATGTGGGCGTTCGAGGAACGTGCTCCGGAGGAGCGCGCCGCGGCCGCCGCGGGCACCTGATTGCTGCTCCACATCGTCGCGCGGGGGAAGATCGGGCGCGGTCCCGAGGCCGAGCTTGTCGAACGCTATCTCAGGCGCATTGCCTGGCCGGTAAAGGTCACCGAGCTGCCTGAAAGCGGCGGCCGGCCGCCGGCGTCCGCCGCCGGCAGCGTCACCATCCTGCTCGACGAGAAAGGCGAGCAATTGACCTCGCTCGACTTCGCGCGGCGGCTCGAGCGCTGGCGCGACGCGGGCACGCGCGAGGCGCGGTTCCTGATCGGCGGCGCCGACGGCTTCGGCGACGCGGAACGGGCGGACGCCGACCTGCTGCTCGGCTTCGGCCACGCGACCTGGCCGCATTTGCTGGCCCGGGCGATGCTCGCCGAGCAATTGTTCCGGGCGACGAGCATCCTTGCCAACCATCCCTATCATCGCGAAGGTTAGGGGGATGCGTTCGATCGTCGCCCTTGCCGTGGTCGCCCTGCTCCTCGCCGGCGCCGGCGCCGCGCAGGGGACGCGCGGCAGCGACGTGGCGGCGCTTGCCCAGGCCAAGCAGGAGGCGGAAGCGGCCGCGCGGCGCTTCCGGGCGCTCGACCGCGAGGCGCAGCGCGCGACCAACGACGCCGACCGCGCGCGGGCCGCGAGCGCGGCGCTGGCGGCGCGGATCGAAATCGCCGAGGCGGACCTGACCGCGGCCGAACGGCGCATCGCCGTGATCGGCGCGCTCCAGGCGGCCCAGCGTGCCCGCCTCGCCGAGCGGCAGGGGCCGATCGTCCGACTCACCGCGGCGCTGCAGATGATGACGCGCCGCCCGGCCGCGCTCGCCCTGGTCCAGCCGGGCTCGGTCCGCGATGCCGTCCATGTCCGCTCGCTGCTCGCCGCCGCCCTGCCGGAGATCCGCCGCCGCACCGTGGCGCTGCGCTTCGAGGTTCAGCGCGGCGCTGCGCTGCGCGGTCAGGTCGAGCTCGCGCGCCGGCAGCTGATCGACAGCCGGATGGCGCTGCGCCAGCGGCGGGTGGCGCTGGCGGGCTGGGAGGCGGCGCAACGCAGCCGTTCCCAGCAGCTCACCGGACTAGCCCTGACCCAATCGGACCGCGCGCTCGTTTATGGCGAAGAGGCGCAGGTGCTCCAGCGGGAGATCGGCACCCGCGAGTATGAAGCAGCGCTCGGCAGGAGCCTGGCGCGCCTGCCGGGCCCGTTGCCCCGTCCCGGGCCGGCCGAGCCGCCGGGAGCGGCGATCGAAACCTTGCCTTATTCGCTGCCGGTGGAAGGGCGCCTTCTCACCGGTGTCGGCGAGATTTCGGACGGCGGCGTCCATGCCCGCGGCCTGACCTTCGCGGCGCGCGCGGAAGCGCCGGTGATCGCGCCGGCGGCCGGCCGGATCGTCTATGCCGCGCCGTTTCGCCGCTATGGCCATGTCGTCATCATCGATCACGGCCGGGGCTGGCAGACGGTGCTGACCGACCTCGGCAGCCTCGATGTGCGCGCCGGCCAGATCGTCGCGCGCGGCGCCTCGATCGGACGGGCGGGCGCCGGCCGGCCGCGGGTGACCGTCGAGCTGCGCCGCAACGGCCGCCCGGTCCCGGTCGCCCAGCTGATCGCGGGCTAGATCGCCTCGGCATTCAGTCCTTCACGCTCGCGGATACTTCTCGTCCATGTAGGCGAGCGCCTCGGCGACCAGCTCTTCGAGCACCGCCTCGTCGACGTCGGCGAGGCGCTTGATGTAGAGGCATGCCTTGCCGGTCCTGTACTTGCCGAGCTTGTCCATCAGCGCCTCGCGGCGCGGCATCAGATAGAGGACCAGCTCCCGCGCCCGCGGCGAGAAGCCGATCCGGGCCATGTCGCCCTCATGGCCGCTGTCATATTTGTAGTGATAGCAGCCGAAGCCGACGATGCTCGGCCCCCACATCGCCGCCGGCTCGCCCGACAGCCGCTCCATCAGCGCGCGGACCTTGTGCGCGTCCGCGCGCGGATCGGGGTCGGCGATACCGTCCAGGAAGGCGTCGACCGATACGCCCGTGGGCTTGGTCTTCAAGTCCGCCATCAGCGCCGCGGCCTTCGGAATCGGTAGACGAAGCGGTCGGTGTTGCCGCGGATCGCGGGGTCGAACACGTTCTTGCTGTGGTCGTCGGCCGGGTTCCTGAGGATGTCCGTCTCGCCGTCGAAGACGAAGCCGGCGCGCTCGAAATCGGCGCGGACGGTCGCCGGGTCGATCCGGTGCAGCGCCTCGACCACGGCGCGGGTGTCGCCGCCAGGATTGGCGACATGGTCGACCACGACGATCGTCCCGCCCGGCTTCAGCGACTGGAAGACGGTGCGCAGGAAGGCATCCGGGTCCATCCGCGGAAAATGGAAGCGGTCGCTCTGCCAGTAGGTGTCGTGATAGTTGAGGTTGATCATCGCGAAGTCGAACGCTCCGGCGGGCAGCGCCACCAGGTCCGCCGGCGCCGCGAACCAGGCGACGTTGGGGGTGCGCGCCTTGATCTCGTTGAGCGCCTGGCGCGAGCGGTCGTTGAGGAAATTGGCCGGCTCCCAGGCGAGCGCCGAGCCGGTCGGGCCGACCGCGCGGCCCATGATCTCGGCATAATAGCCCGAGCCGGTGAACAGATCGAGCGCGCGGTCGCCGCGCCTCAGGCCGCCGAAGCGGAGCACCTCGGCCGGCTTGCGCCCCGCGTCGAGGTCGGTCGCCGCTTTGGGCCGCCCGGGCGCCGAGACGGCGGTGGCGGTGTCGGCGGGCGCGGCTGCCATGACGGCGAGCGGCGCGGCGACCAGAAGGGCGGCAATCAGACAGCGTTTCAGCATCTCTCTTCCCCTTTCGAACTCAAGACCTATGCGGCTTCGACGACGCGGCGTCCCGCGTCGGCCGATGCCGCCTGCTCCATCAGCACGCGCAGCGCCGCGTGCGCCGAGAGCGCCGCCCCCTCCTGCCAGAAGGGAACGTAGCTCAGATGCTCGCCGGCGAAAACGATCGGGCCCTCGGGGCGCAGCATCTCCTCATAGGCAGCGGTGCGCGGCCCACCGAAGGGGCCCGCGCCGAAGGCCGGCCCGACCGGGCCGACGCCCTCGGACCAGGGAGTGAGCGGCCAGGAGACGGTTATCGGCTTGGCGAGCAGCTGCGACTTGCCCGGGTGCAGCGCCTCCACCGAGGCGCGGCAGACGCGGATCCGTTCCTCGTGGCTCATCGCGGCGAATTCGGCGGGATGATTCGGCCCCGTCCAGCCCGACGCATAAGCGGTGACCAGCACGCCCTTGGGCGAGAGCCAGCCGTTCGACGGATAGAAGATGTTCTCGTTGGCCCGGTCGGTCCAGGCGAGGCCGCCGTAAATCCCTTCCTCCTCCCAGAAGCGGGGCGATTCGAACGCCACCTTGGTGCTGGCGAGATAGGGGTTGTCGCGGATCGCCGCCTGCTTGGCCGGCGAGAAGTCGGCCGGGATGCGGCCCAGCAGATTGAGGGGCAGGGTGCAGATGCAATGGTCCGCGTCGAACGCCCGCTCGCCGGGGCCGTGGAGGATGCGCACGCCCGCGCCGCGCCGGCGGATGGCGGTGATCGGGCTGTTGAGGCGCACCGCCGGCCGCACCTGCTCGTAGAGCGCGTGGGCGATGCGGTCCATGCCGCCGACCGGCTGGAACATCGGCGCCTGCATGTCGAAAATGTCCTCGAAGAGGAGCGGCAGGCCGATGCCGGGGCCGAGCGCGAAGATGTCGGCGAGCGACATCGGCCCGATCGGCCGCCCGGTCTGGCGATAGCCGCCCGGCAGCGGATCGAAGCCCGACCGCCCGTCCGGCACATAGGCGCCGCCCTCGCCGAGGCTGCCGTAGAAATTGAGGAACTGGCGCATCGCGTTCTTGTCGCCGCCGGCGAGCTCCCGATCGAGCGCGCCGCGATCGACCGCCTTGGCGAGCAGCTCGATGAAGCGCCCGCGCACGTCGTAGCCGAGCTGGCGGTTGGTGAAGACCCGGCCGTTGAATTCCGACCGGGCGGCGCGGTTGGAATTGACCATGATCTCCATCGGCACGCCGAGCGTCCGCGCATAGCCGAGGATGGCGTGGTGGTGGTGCGGGATCCGGGCCGCGCCGGCATTGAGATAATGGCCGTCGTCGAACCGGCAGAGCTGGTCCTCGCGCCCCATCTGGACGATGCGGTCGCCGCCGCGGATCGTCCAGACGCGCCCGCCGATCCGGTTGCGCGCCTCGAGCACGGTGACGTCCCAGCCGGCGCGCCGCAGCTCATAGGCCGAAACCAGGCCGGCGATGCCGGCGCCGAGGATCACGATCTTGCGCCCGCGCCCGCGCCCGCGCGGCAATTCGAACGGCTCGGCCGAAGCCGGCGACGCGTTCAGCAGGCCCATTGCCTCCATGCCGAGATAGACGGCGGAATAGCCGCCGACCGCGCCGAGCCGCTCGAGGAATGCGCGCCGCGTCAGGGCCATCGTCTCACCTCCCCCTTTTTTTCGCAGCCTAGCCGAAATCCCCGGGCCGGTCAGCCTCCCGATCGGCGAAAGGCGGAGCGGCTTCGACGAAGGACGCCGCGCTCAGCGCAAGTGCGCCGCCGCCCAATTGACGATCCGCTCGAAATAGCCCGGCACAAAGCCCGAATAGCCGGCGAATTCGTGTTCGCCCCCGGTCCGCCCGTCGAAGCCGTTGTGGGTAGCGCGGGGCAGCACGGCTATGTCCGCCTCGCGCGCGACGCCGGGCGCGAGCGCGCGGCGGACGAGCGCGATCGGCACGGCCGGATCGATCAGTGCGTCGCTGCCGCCGTAGAGGATCTGGACGCGCCCGCGATAGGCGGCGAGATCGGGTGTCACATCGAAGCCGAAGGCCTCGCGCAGCCACGCCCAGTCGGAATCCTCCCGCCCCGGCAGCGCGCCGATATAGCGCTGCAGCCAGAATTCGTCCTTGACCGGCTCGGCGGCGGCGGCGAGCGCCGGCCAGTGCGCGCCGGTCTGCGCATAATTGTCCATCAGGACGCGGATCCGCATCGCCCGCGCGATTTCTTCCTCGCCATAGCCGTCCGCGCGCATCTGCCGGACCAGCCGGCGCCGTTCCGATTCCTCGACCCCCATCGGCGCCGAGCCGGAGCGGATTTGCAGGATGCGCACGCCGGGATGGCGGCTCGCCGCCATCGGCACGATCCAGCCCGCCTGGCTCGCGCCGCTGAGCCCGAGCCGGTCGGCGCGGATATCGGCCCGCGCGGCGAGCAGGCGCAGCGCCGCCGCGGCGTCGTCGGCGAGGCCGTCGAAGCCGGTCCGCCCCCAATCGCCCTCGGAGGCGCCGGTGCCGCGCTTGTCGTAAGCGAGCGCGGCGATGCCGGCCCTCGCATAGGCTTCGGCGAGGAAGCGGATATGGCCGTAAAAGCCGTTGCGGGTCTGCGCGCCGGAGCCGTGGACCAGCACGATCGCGGGGTGGGGGCCGGGCCCGGCAGGAAGGAACAGGCTGCCGGCGAGGCGGGTGCCGTCGCGCGAGCCGAAGCGGATCTCCTCCTCGCGAAAGCTGGTGAGGCGGCGCAAGATTCGATCGCGCCCGTCCTGCCGCAGGCGGACCTGGTCGACCCTGCCGCCGCCCGGCGCCGGCACGAAGCTCAGCCGCAGGCGCTCGGGGCCGGCGCAATAGAGGCAGGGGCCGGCGAGGAACTCCCGGTCCGACAGGTTGAACAGGAAGCCGGTTCGGCCCGACGGCCGCTCGAGATACCAGAAGCCGCCGCCGTCATTGTTGCGCGACAGGCTGAGGACGCGGCCGCCGCCTGAATCGTAGCTTCCCTCGACCGTCGCGAGCAAAGCCGCCGGGGCGCTCCCGGGCCGGAGCGCGAACCAGGCCGGCCGGGGGCCGCCAGGCGTGGCCACGGTGCCGGCATAGCCGGTGGCGGTGCGGCGAAGGTCGAAGCCGAGGCCGTCCGCCGTGAAACGAAGGCGCGGCCCGTCGCGGCGCAGGCCGGCGATCGGCAGGCTGCCGGCGCGGTCATTGGGCTGGTAGACCCGCCCCGCCAGCACGCCCGCCTGCTCGCCGAGCTCGATCTGGGTGTAGGTGAAGGCGCCCGGGCCGCCATAGCCGCCGCCGTAGAAGCCGGTCATCGGCGGCGGCGGCGGCTCGCTCCGCGCGCTTGCGCCCGACAAAGCCAGCAGAACGGCGAAGGCGGCCGCCTTCACCGTGGGCCCGGCGCGGCCGCGGTGACCTCGATCTCGACCAGCCAGCCGGGATCGACCAGCCCGGCCACCTGCATGGTCGAGCGCGCCGGCCGGTTCGGCTGGTCGGCACTGCCGAAAAACTCGCGATAGGCGGTCATCATCCCGGCAAAATCCATGCGCGGCTGGCCGGGCGGCGCGACCAGGAAGACGCGCATCATCACCACGTCGCCGAGGCCGAGCCCGTGCAGAGCGAGCTGCATCCGGATCTTGCGCAGGATCGAACGGGTCTGGGTCGCGGTGTCGCCATAGCGCGCGACCGAGCCGGCCGGGGCATTGGCGTCGACCGGATCGGGCACGGTGCCGCTGACGTAGACGAGGCGGCTGTCCGGCGCGACCTCGACCGAGGCCGCGATCGGCGATTCGGGCGGGCCGAGGCGCTGCGGCGGCTGCGCCGCGGCCGCGAGCAACAGGGCGGCGGGCGCGAGCAGGATGCGCATGGCGGCAGGACTCCTCAATGGTAGAAATAGGGATCGAGGACGCTGACCTCGTGGATGGCGTCGGCGGGGACGTTGTTCTTGTCGGCGACGCTGCGGATCGCGTCGGGCGAGGGCGCGTCGTAGACGCAAAAGGTCCTGGTCTTGTCGGCGCTCACATAGGAATGGACCCAGGTGACGCCTTCGCCGGCATTTGTGGCGACAATGCCGCGCAGCGCGCCGGCGCCCTCTTCGTTGACGGGAAGGTGGAAGCCGTCCGGGAAGCTGCGTTCGACCATGTAGCGCGGCATGCTGTGGTCCTCCTGTTCAAATGATGCGGCCGGCAAGGTAAGGCAGAAGAAATCCGGCTGGCAATGGTGGAGGGCGGCGATGACCGGGTTCGAATTCGTCTTCTCGCTGTTCGCGCTGCTGCTCGGCCTCAGCCTCGCTGAGGTGTTGGGTGGGCTGGCGCGGGTCTTGAAGCAGCGCAAGGAGGTCCAGCTCGGCTGGCTGACGCCGCTGCTCGGCCTCCTGGTGATGCTCGATCTCACCTCCTCCTGGGCGCAGGCTTACGCGCTCAAGGAGGCGATCTCGGCCAATTTCCTGACCCTCGTCATCGGTCTGTTCGTGACCGGCCTCTATTATCTCGCCGCGAGCCTGGTCTTCCCCGACGATGTCTCCAAATGGCCCGACCTCGACGATTATTATTTCCGCCACAAGAAGCAGGTGCTGGGCGGCATGCTCGCCTCGCGCGTGTTGGCGCGGGTCGCGCAATTCGGTCTCGGCGCCGTGGGCTGGGACTATTTTCCGGCCTTCGCCGCCTTCGTCGTGCTCGCGCTCGCGGCGATGTTCGTCAGGGGGAAAGCGGCGAATATCGCGATCCTCGTCCTCTTCCTCTCGCTCTACCCGGTCTTCGCCGCTCTCGGGCTGGTGCTGCGACTCTAAAGCCCTTTCAGGATCTCGGCCTTCTTGGACTCATAATCGGCGGCGGTGATCAGCCCCTGGTCGCGCAGCTGCCTGAGTTGGGCGAGCCGCTCGGCCGGGTCCTCGCTGGACGTGTCGATGGCCTCGCGGACGACGACATTGGCCCGCAGCCGCTGCACGGCTTCGGCGCCGGCGAGCATCGCCCGGGCGGCGCGGCGGCGCAGCCAGGGCGCGACCAGGAAGTGCAGCAGAAGGAAGGCGATCGCCGAATAGATCAGGAAAGCGAGGCCGATCGCGCGGAAGGTGATCTCCTCCTGGGTCGCGCCCTTGCCGTCGCCCGACCGGCAGTAGATTTGCCGGGTGACGGTATATTCGCCGGGCCGATAGGACTGGCCGTGCGATTCGTAGATCACCTCGCCCGAGCAGAGCAGGGCCGCGCCCACGCCGGCGACGCGCGGATAGATGGCGGTGCCGGCCGACGCGATCATCAGGCCGATGAACAGGCTGGCCGGAAGGATGATGCAGCCGGTCGTGCCGGCGCGGGCGGCTGAAGGGCGGCGCGAGTCGGGCGTCATCGGACGGGCTAGACCGGAGCCGGTCCGACATTGCAAGATGGTTCCGCCGCCGAATCGAAGGAGGGCCGATGTACGTTCCCTTGCCCGTGCTGATCGCGGTCGGCGTCCTTCTGCTGGCGCTGCTGGTGCTCGCGCTGCGGCGGCGCGGCCGTGGCCCCGATCTGACCGCTCCGCCCCGTTACGTCCCGCCGGCGCGGCCCTGGGCCGTCGGCGCGGCCCCGATCGGCGACCTGCCTCCCGACCTCGCCGCCGAGGTGCGGGCGCTGCTCGCCCAGAATCGCAAGATCGACGCGATCAAGCTCGTTCGCGAGGCGACGAACCTCGGCCTCGGCGAGGCCAAGGACATGGTTGAGCGGATGTGACGAGCCCGCTGGACCGGCTCGCGAGCGCGCTCGGCCGGCGCGACGAGGAGCCCAATGTCGCTCCCGCGCGCGATCTCGCCGCCGGTGGCAATGTCGCGGACGTCGCCGCTTTGGCCGCCGCGCTGGGGACGGCGCCGCGGCCGATCCGGCACGACGCGATCAAGGCGCTCTACGAGGTCGGCGCGCTCCGCCCCGACCTCGTCCGGCCGCATGCCGGCGCCTTCCTCGCGGCGATGAACGGCATCGACAACCGCCTCGCCTGGGGCGCGCTCGCGGCACTCGACACGCTCGCCGCGCACGACCCCGGGCTGATCGCCGCGCATCTCCCGGAAATCCTGGCGGCGGCCGCGCGCGGCAGCGTCATCGCCAAGGACAAGGCGGTTTCGATCCTCGCCACCCTGGCGGCGCTGCCGGGGATCGCGCCGGAGGCGTGGGCGGCGCTGCTCGCCATGGTCGAAGGGGCGGCGGTGAACCAGGCCGCGATGTACGCCGAGGCGGCGCTGCGGGCGGCGCCGATGAACGATCCGGCCGCGCTCGCCGCGCTGCTCCGGAAGCGGCGCGACGGCATCGTCCAGCCGGCCAAGCGGGCCCGGCTCGAAAAGGTCCTCAGGCAGCTCGCCCGGCTTTAGGGCCGGTGGCGCATCGACGGCGGCGGCCCGTCCAGGTCGCGCCCCTCGCTGCGCCGAAACAGGCCGCGGAGGAACAGGAAGACGAACACGACGAGCGGGATCCAGACCCAGAGCGGGAGATCGCTGCTCGTCAGCCAGCGCGGCAGCGACAGGCCGCCCAGCCGCTCGCGCAGACCGGGCCCGTCCGGCTCGGGCGCTTCGGTGGTCTCGGTCGGCTTGCCGCCTTCGTCCGCGACTGGCGGCGCCTCCGCGACCGGGGGCGGCGCCACGGCCGGCGCCGCCGCGCCCGCCATCCAGCGCGACACGGCGCCGGTGCGGCTTCGCGCCTCGGAGAAGGTGCAGGCGAGCACGCGGCCGCCGACTTCCGAACGGAATCGCCCGCCGCCGAGCGGGCGCAGGGCCCCGGCCGGCCGGCTCGCCAGGAACCGATCGAGCGCGCAGCCGCAAATCGCCTCGCTCTCGTCGGGCGTGACGCCCTCGACCGCGTTCAGCTCGGCGACGCAGAGCGAAATCCCCGCGGTTCGATATTGCTCGCGCTCGGGATCTAGCTCGGCCCCGGGCTTCTGGGCGGCGAGCGGCGCTGCGGTGAGCGCGGCCAGCAAGACGGCAAGGACCAGGCGCACTTCGTTCCCCTTCGCCCCGACAAGAGAAGCTCGGGCGCAATAGGCCCGGGCACGCCGGGAATGTAAAGGGGCGCCGGAACCGGGCCCTACCAGGTGTAGACGATTCCGTAATAATCGTAGACGCGCTCGTCGTAGCGGCGGTCGAATTGCGGCTCCTCGCCCGGCGCGAAGCTCGGGCCCTTTTCGAGCTTCTCCCTGTCGAGCTCGACGACATAGCCGCCCTTGTCCGGATCGTAGTCGAGCACGTCCCAGGGGATCGGATAATGCCGGCCGCCGAGGCCGAACAGGCCGCCGAACGACATCACCGCATATTCGGCGCGGCCGCTGACCTTGTCCGACATGAAATATTCGATCCGGCCGAGCTTCTCGCCGGCGCGGTTGTAGACGGCGGTGCCTTCGACCCGGTTCGAGGCGATCAGCCGGTGTGGGCTGTCGAGCCCGGTCGCGGTGCGTTCGCTGGTGTCCTGCGTCATGACGCTTCCCTTCCTCAACCATGCCCCCGCGACTCAACGCCCGGCCGGGGCGGCGGTTCGCGCCGGCGCGGCGAGAGGTGGCGGATATGGGGGCGGCCGGGCGGGGGCTGGAAATGGCGACGGTTATCGGTAACGGTTGCCGCGATGAGCGCCCAGGCCCACGACAACCGCACCCTCCTGATCGCGTTCGCGGCGAATCTCGGCATCGCCGTCTCGAAGTTCGTCGCGGCCGCCTTCACCGGCTCGTCGGCGATGCTGACCGAGGGGATTCACAGCGTCGTCGATTCGCTCAACCAGCTGCTGCTGATCTGGGGCCGGCGCCAGTCGCGCAAGCCCGCCGACGCGAACCACCCGTTCGGCTACGGCCGCGAGCTCTATTTCTGGAGCTTCGTCGTCGCCGTTTTGGTATTCGCGCTCGGCGCCGGCGTCTCGATCTACGAGGGCGTGATCCACATCCTCGAGCCCGAGGAAGCGGTGTCGCCGCTGATCGCCTATGCGGTGCTGCTCGTCGCCTTCCTGCTCGAGGGCGGCTCTACCTTCGCCGCGTTCAAGGAATTCCGCCTCGCCAAGGGCAGCCTCGGCTGGTTCGAGGCGGTGCGCCGCTCCAAGGACCCGCCCGCCTTCATCGTCCTGCTCGAAAACGGCGCGGCGATGGCGGGCATCCTCGTCGCCGCGGCGGGCGTCGCGCTCTCGCAGCTCAGCGGGAACCCGTTCTGGGATGGCGCCGCCTCGGTGCTGATCGGCCTGATCCTCGCCGTCACTGCCTTCGTCCTCGCCGTCGAATCGAAGGCGCTCCTGATCGGCGAGGCGGCCGATCCCGAGCTCATCGCCAGCATCCGCGCCGCGACCGCGCGCAAGCAGGGCGTCGTCGGCGTCGGCCACGTCCTCACCGTCCATTCCGCCCCCGACCAGATCACCGTCATCATGAGCGCCGATTTCGAGGACGATATCAGGGCCGGCGACGTCGAGAGGATCATCGCCGAGGTCGAGGCCGAGGTCGAAGCCTATTGGCCCGAGGTGAAGCGCCTCTACATCCGCCCGCAGCAGGGCGCGGGCAAGGGGACGGTCGCCTGACCGCCTGCGATCAGGGTCGCGCGCCCTCCCTCGCATAGGCTTCGATCAGCGGGCCGAATTCGGGCAGGTCGGGGATGGTCGCGAAGCTGTGCTTCGCCGGGGTTTCGGCCCAGGGCAATTTCTCGCTCGTGAAGGTCTCGACATAGGGGACGAACCAGCGATGGTCGTCGAGCAAAGACGGGCGGACGTTGACGAACCAGTCCATGCCGGGCGGCCGGGTGAACATCCAGGTCATGCAGGCCGGGCAGAAATGGTGCATGTCGCGGTTGAGCCCGCCGAGGATGGGCTCGCCCGCGACCACCGCGAAACCGTCGGCGGGGATGGCGAGCGACAGCGAGAAGGCGCTCGCGCTCATCCTTTGGCAACCGGTGCAATGACAGGCGGCGGCGAGCAAGGGCGGCTTTGAGATCCGCACGCGCACCTGCCCGCAACGGCAGCCGCCCTCCCAGGGCAGGTTCCAATCGGCCATATCCCCTCCATTTGCGCAGGATGCGCCGATGACGGCGCTCGATCGATCCAAGATCTACCGGGAATTCGGGGCGGCGGTAAACATGGAGGCCGCCGAGCTGGAGGATTGGCTCGCGGGCGACGAAAGCCGCCGGGTCGGCTGGACCGGACCCGGCGCCGTGAAGCGCACTCCGGACTGAAGGCAAATTCAAGTCTTCGGGCAAATCTGCTATGCAGTCCCGAAATGACGGGGGAGGTTTGGCGCGATGACCGAAACCGACGCGCAGGCGGATGCAAATGGCGCCGCCGAACAGCAAGACGCTGCGACGTCCGCGGACCCGATCAAGTGGTTCAAGCCGCTGCCGGTGAAGGGCGATTTCACGCCGGCCACGCTCGACAGCTATTTCGAAGCGGTCCAGCTTTGGATCGAGGATGACATGGCGTTTCTCCGGAAGCCGATCGCCCGTTGGCGAAAGCGATCCTACAGGACACGCGGCCTTGCCTTCGCCGCGGTCGCCGCGGGCGTCCTGCTCCCGCTCCCGATCATGAACCCGTGGCCGGGTTTTCCGGACGGGTTGAGGATGGGCTATCTTGCCGTCGTCCTCGGCGGGTTGGTCCTGCTCCTGGATCGTGTCTACAACATCTCCAACAGCTGGGCCCGGCTGACGCTGGCGGAAATGCAGGTCAAGCAGGTGCGCTATCGGCTCGATCTCGATTGGGCGAAGCAGCGTCCCCTGTTGACCAGCGACAATGGCCCGACCCAGGGACCGATCCTCGTCGACCTGCTCCGGGCCGCGCTGGACGCCACCCACCAGATCATGGAAACCCAGAAGATGGCCTGGACGACCGAGCTCAACCAGGCACTGGACGCGCTTCGCGCCCGGCTCGACTCCGATCGCACGGCGCTCGAGCAGTTGCGGGCGCAGCGACAGCAGGACGAGCAACGTCCCACGACCGGCGCGGTCAACCTGACGATCGACAAGCCGGATTTGCTGAAGGCGCCGATCACGGTCCGCGTCGGCGACAAATCGGAGCAGCTGCAAACCGTGCCCGCGAGACATTCGGTGAACGGCGTCCCGGCCGGATTGCAGACCATCAGCCTCACCGCCGCCCGCGCCGCCGGCGCGACGACCTTTGCCTACAGCGTGACGGAGCAGGTCACCGCCGGACAGGCAAAGACGATCGCGGTGGCCGTGGTCTAGGGTCCGTCACTGCCCCTTGCCAAGCCCTGGCCGCGGCTCCACCCTGCGGCCATGGCCCAGTCCCTGCACGACAGCGCCGGCGATCCGCGCAACGCGGACATCCTGATCAGCGTCAACGGCGCGCTGAAGCCGCGGGCCGAGGCGGTGGTTTCGGTGTTCGATTCGGGGTTCGTGCTCGGCGACGGGGTGTGGGAGGGCTTGCGCGTCCATAACGGGCGGATCGCCTTTCTCGAGGCGCATCTCGACCGGCTCTACGAGGGCGCGAAGGCGATCGCGATGGATATCGGCCTCTCCCGCGCGGACCTCGCCCGGCGGCTCTACGAGACGCTCGACGCCAATTCGATGGCGGACGGCGTCCACATCCGGCTGATGGTGACTCGCGGCGTTCGCTCGACCCCCTATCAGGACCCGCGCGTCGTGATCTCGCCCGCCACCATCGTCATCGTCCCCGAATATAAGGAGCCGCTGCCGGCGATCGTCGAACGCGGCATAAGGCTGTTCACCGTCCACGTCCGCCGCGGCGATCCGGCGGTGCAGGACCCCAAGCTGAACTCCCACTCCAAGCTGAACTGCATCACCGCCTGCATCCAGGCGATCGAGGCGGGGGCGGACGAGGGGCTGATGCTCGATCCGCACGGCTTCGTCGCGACCTGCAACTCGACCCATTTCTTCATCGTGCGCAAAGGCGAGGTCTGGACCTCGACCGGCGATTACTGCCTCGGCGGGATCACCCGGGGGAATGTGATCCGCCTTTGCCGCGAAGCGGGCATCCCGGTGTTCGAGAGGAATTTCTCGCTGACCGACGTCTATGGCGCCGAGGAGGCGTTCGTGACCGGCACCTTCGCCGGCGTCGTTCCGGTGCGGACGATCGACGGGCGGGCCATCTGCGATGGGCGCGGGCCGATGGTCGAGCGGCTGCAGGGCCTTTACCGCGCGCTGGTCGAGGCCGACGTGGCGGCGGCGGAGCGGCCGTGAGGTGACGCTCCGGATCGCCATGTGGTCCGGGCCGCGCAACCTTTCCACCGCGATGATGCGCAGCTTCGGAAACCGGGCCGACACGGCGGTTTCGGACGAGCCTTTCTACGGCGCCTTCCTCAAGACCAGCGGGGCGGACCATCCGATGCGCGAGGCGGTGATCGACGCGATGGACTGCGACTGGGCGAGCGTGGCGCGCGCCATCGCCGGCCCCGTGCCCGGAGGCAAGCCCGTCTGGTACCAGAAGCATATGTGGCACCATATGGTCGGGCCGGTCGGCTATGGCGAATTCGCGGGCTTCACCCATGCCTTCCTGATCCGCGATCCGGCGAGCATGATCGCCTCCTACCTGCGCAAGCGCGAGGCGGCGGCGTTCGAGGATTTCGGCCTCGACCGCCAGGTGGAGTTCTTCGCGCGCGAGGCGGACCGGCTCGGCCACGCGCCACCGGTGGTCGACGCCGCTGACGTGCTCGCCGATCCGCGCGGCACGCTCGGCGCCCTCTGCGCCGGGCTCGGCATTCCCTTCGATCCGGCCATGCTCCACTGGCCCGCCGGAGGCCGCGACACGGACGGACCCTGGGCCCCGCATTGGTATCAGGCGGTCGAGGCGAGCACCGGCTTCGGTCCGCCGGAAGGGGAGACGCCGGCGCTGCCAGAGGAGGCGCGGCGGCTGGCGGAACGCTGCATGCCTTATTATCGGCGGCTCGCCTCGCACCGGCTTGCGGCCCGGCCCGGCGGATGAGACAATCCCCTCGCCACGATCGACGCGGGAGAATGGCCATGCGCGCCGGACCCGGGGTCGCGCTTGGGCTCGCCATCTTCTGCTCGGCCTGCAAGCCGGCGTCGCGGGCGGACATGGAGCGGCCGGTTGCGACGGTCGCCATGACCTCGTCCGCCGCGCGGGGCTGCGAAGCGCGCTGGAACGGCGTGGTCGTGAGCCAGCAGGCCATTGTCGAATATGGCATCGCCGCGCTCGAACGGGCACTCCTTCGGGCCGGCGGCGGCGACGCGATGATCACCCACGAGGCCCTGCCCCTGGTGCGCGTCGAGGCCGCGCCCGCCATCGCCTATGCCTGCGTGGGCGCAACCCTGCGCAGCCTCCAGCAGGCGGGATTCCCCTATGCGCTGCTGCGGCCGGCCGGCGGCCGCGACACGAGAGTCGATTTCTTCCTCGAATATGTGTCCGATCCGATAAACGGCGACACTATGATCGAGGTCGGCCGCGGCAGCCTCGGCTGGAACGGGACGGCCACCGATCTCGCCGGCATTCGCGGCCATGTCCAGGCGATGCCGCAGCCGCCGCTGACCGGTACGCCGCCAAGCCTGATGGTCGGCACAGCGCTGGATCAGCTCGCGGTGCGGGTCGCCCCGGATGCGTCCTTCGGCGAGCTCCAGGCCCTGCTCGCGACGCTCGCCGAGATGGAGCAGACGGCGATCCTGATGAGCTGCGCCGGCCCGTTCGGACCGCCCGGCGTCGCGCGGCCCCCTTGTTGAGGCGCCCCGAAATTCGCGCTTGAAGTTGACGCAGCGTCAAGTGCTACAGCGTTCGCCATGGACGATCTGCTCGACATTAGGGAGGTGGTGCGGCGCACCGGGCTGACCTCGCGCGCGCTGCGCTTCTACGAGGCGCGCGGGCTGGTCGCGCCGCTGCGCACCCATTCGGGCCGTCGGCTCTATGGCGCGCAGGCGCTCGAGCGGATCAACCAGATCGTCGCCTTGAAGCGGGCCGGGCTGAGCTTGGCGCAGATCCAGCGGCTGACCGCCCGGCGCCCGCTCGACCTTGTGCGGCTGATCGACGCGCAGTTGGAGGCGCTGGAGGCGCGCCGGTCCGAAATCTCCGAGGCGCGCGCGCTGCTGCTCTCGGTCAAGTCCCGCATCGACCGCGGCGAGCCCGTCGATGTCGCGACCTTCTGCTCGCTGATCCGGCAGGGAGATGCCGTCATGGAACATGAGAATTGGAAGAAAGTCGCCGACCGCTATTTCACCCCCGAGGAGCAGGCCCATTGGGGCGAACGGATGGCCGACGTGCCGGCGGGCTTCGACCAGGAGGTCTACAGCCGCCAGTGGGCCGAGCTGTCGGCGCGGATCGAAGCGGCGCTGCCGCTCGATCCCGCGAGCGCCGAGGCGCAGGCCTTCTTGGGCGAGTGGCAGGCGTTGCTCGCGCCGTTCAAGTCGGTGGCGACGCCGGAGATGATGGCCGGAGCGACGAACCTCTACGACCGCATGGACGAATGGCGCGGCGAGCAAGCGCCGCCTTTCTCGATGAAGGTTTGGAACTTCATCCAGGCGGCGGGGAAGGCGCGGGCGGAATAGCGCCAAGGGGGCAGGCACAGCGACTGCCCCCCTATCCCCTTCACAAACGCGGTGTGTTGACCCATATGCGCCTCGCGGCTATAGGCCGCCTCGCTCGCGGGCTGGTGGTGGCTGTTCAGGCCAGACGCTGCCCCATCGGGCGTTTTTGAGCTGAACACTGCTGCGAAGTGAAGCAGAGGGCCTGGGGGGCCGACAAGGCCGCCGGGGCTCCTTTGCGCATTTTGCGTCGCAGTAGAGTAACTTATAAGGAAGTGAAGGGCTTCATGCCGACGATCAACCAGCTGATCCGCAAGGGTCGCGACCCGCAGAAGGCCAAATCCAAGGTCCCTGCCATGGAGCAGAACCCGCAAAAGCGCGGCGTCTGCACCCGCGTCTATACGACGACCCCGAAGAAGCCGAACTCGGCGCTGCGGAAGGTGGCCAAGGTCCGCCTCACCAACCAGCGCGAGGTGATCAGCTACATTCCCGGCGAAGGCCACAACCTTCAGGAGCACTCGGTGGTGCTGATCCGCGGCGGCCGCGTTCGCGACCTGCCCGGCGTCCGCTACCACGTGCTGCGCGGAGTCCTCGACACGCAAGGGGTCAAGGACCGCCGCCAATCCCGTTCCAAGTACGGCGCCAAGCGTCCGAAGTGACCCAGCGGGCGCAAGCCCGCGCGGAGTCACCCCGGCGAAGGCCGGGGTCCGTTGAAGAAGCTGGATTCCCGCTTTCGCGGGAATGACGTGAAGAGGAAACAGTAAGCCCCGGACAGGTTCCGGACACGGCTGAAGAAGAAAAGGAAGCTTGAATGTCCCGTCGTCGCCGTCCCGAGAAGCGCGAAATCCTCCCCGACCCGAAGTTCGGGGACGTCGTGCTGTCGAAATTCATGAACAACATCATGCTCGACGGCAAGAAGTCCGTCGCCGAGGGGATCGTCTACGGCGCCCTCGAGAGCATCGAATCGCGCGCCAAGAAGGACCCGCTCGGCGTGTTCCACGACGCGCTCAACAACGTGAAGCCGGGCATCGAGGTCCGCTCCCGCCGGGTCGGCGGCGCGACGTACCAGGTCCCGGTCGAGGTGCGCCAGGAGCGCGCCCAGGCCCTCGCCATCCGCTGGCTGATCTCGGCCGCGCGCGCGCGCTCGGAAAAGACGATGTCGGGCCGCCTGTCGGGCGAATTGCTCGACGCCGCGTCCAATCGCGGCAACGCGGTCAAGAAGCGCGAGGACACGCACCGGATGGCGGAAGCGAACCGCGCCTTCAGCCATTATCGCTGGTAACAATCAAGCAGGCCGGGCCGACCCCGGCCCTGGAGTAAACGTCATGGCCCGCAGCCATCCGCTCGACAAATATCGCAACATCGGCATCATGGCCCACATCGATGCCGGCAAGACGACGACGACCGAGCGAATCCTCTATTATACCGGCAAGTCCTACAAGATCGGCGAGGTCCACGAGGGCACCGCGACGATGGACTGGATGGAGCAGGAGCAGGAGCGCGGCATCACGATCACGTCGGCCGCGACGACCTGCTTCTGGAACGACCACCGGATCAACATCATCGACACGCCCGGCCACGTCGACTTCACGATCGAGGTCGAGCGCAGCCTGCGCGTGCTCGACGGCGCGGTCGCCGTGTTCGACGGCGTCGCCGGGGTCGAGCCGCAGTCCGAGACGGTCTGGCGCCAGGCCGACAAGTACAACGTGCCGCGCATGTGCTTCGTCAACAAGCTCGACCGGATGGGCGCGAGCTTCGAGCGCTGCGTCGGCATGATCAAGGACAGGCTCGGCGCGCGGCCGATGGTGCTGCAGCTGCCGATCGGCATCGAATCGAGCTTCGTCGGCGTCGTCGACCTCGTCGAGAACCACGCGATCGTCTGGCTCGAGGAGAGCCTCGGCGCCAAGTTCGAGATCCGCGACATCCCCGCGGACCTCAAGGAGGCCGCCGCCGAGGCGCGCATGCATCTCATCGAGATGGCCGTCGAGCAGGACGACCATGTCATGGAGGCCTATCTCGAGGGCAACGAGCCCGACGTCGCGACGCTGAAGGCGCTGATCCGCAAGGGCACGCTCAATTTCTCGTTCGTGCCGGTGCTGACCGGCTCGGCGTTCAAGAACAAGGGCGTGCAGCCGATGCTGGACGCGGTCGTCGACTATCTGCCGAGCCCGCTCGACGTGCCGCCGATCAAGGGCCTCAAGCTCGACGGCGAGACCGTCGACGAGCGTCCGGCCGAGGACAGCGCCCCGTTCGCGGCGCTCGCCTTCAAGATCATGACCGACCCGTTCGTCGGCACTTTGACCTTCGCCCGCATCTATTCGGGCAAGCTCGACAGCGCCTCGACCGTCCTCAACTCCGTCAAGGACAAGAAGGAGAAGGTCGGCCGCATGCTCCTGATGCACGCCAACGACCGCGAGGACATCAAGGAAGCCTATGCCGGCGACATCGTCGCGCTCGTGGGCCTCAAGGACACCACCACCGGCGATACGTTGTGCGCGCCCAATGCGCCGATCATCCTCGAGCGGATGGAGTTCCCGGACCCGGTGATCGAGGTCGCGGTCGAGCCCAAGACCAAGGCCGACCAGGAGAAGATGGGCCTCGCCCTGTCGCGGCTCGCGGCCGAGGATCCGAGCTTCCGGGTGACCTCGGACTTCGAGTCAGGCCAGACGATCATCAAGGGGATGGGCGAGCTCCACCTCGAGATCCTCGTCGACCGGATGAAGCGCGAGTTCAAGGTCGACGCCAATGTCGGCGCGCCGCAGGTCGCCTATCGCGAGTCGCTGGCGCGGCCGGTCGAGCTCACCTACACCCACAAGAAGCAGTCGGGCGGCTCCGGCCAGTTCGCCGAGGCGAAGGTGGCGCTGAAGCCGGGCGAGCGCGGCTCGGGCATCACCTTCCTCGACGAGGTCAAGGGCGGCAACATTCCGCGCGAATATATCCCGTCGGTCGAGAAGGGCATGCGCGAATCCGCCGAGACGGGCAGCCTGATCGGCTTCCCGATCATCGACTTCGAGATAAGGCTGCTCGACGGCAAGTATCACGACGTCGATTCCTCGGCGCTCGCTTTCGAGATCGCGGGCCGCGCGGCGATGCGCGAGGCGGCCCAGAAAGCGGGCATCAAATTGCTCGAGCCGATCATGAAGGTTGAGGTCGTCACCCCGGAGGACTATCTGGGCGACGTGATCGGCGACCTGAACAGCCGGCGCGGCCAGATCCAGGGTACGGACAGCCGCGGCAATGCCCAGGTCGTCGAGGCGATGGTGCCGCTTGCGAATATGTTCGGCTACGTTAATGAGCTTCGCTCCTTCTCGCAGGGGCGCGCCCAGTACACGATGCAGTTCTCGCATTATGACGAGGTGCCGGCGAACGTCGCTGAAGAGGTCAAGGCGAAGCTCGCCTGAGCGCGCCGCCAGACACATGTTTTTGAAGAGAAAGAATGAGGGTTAGGCAAAATGGGCAAGGCTAAATTCGAGCGCAACAAGCCGCACGTCAACATCGGCACCATCGGTCACGTCGACCATGGCAAGACCTCGCTGACGGCCGCGATCACCAAGGTGCTCGCCGAGACCGGCGGCGCGACCTATGTCGATTATGCCAATATCGACAAGGCCCCCGAGGAGCGCGAGCGCGGCATCACCATCTCGACCGCGCACGTCGAGTATGAGACCGACAAGCGCCACTATGCGCACGTCGACTGCCCGGGCCACGCCGACTATGTGAAGAACATGATCACCGGCGCCGCCCAGATGGACGGCGCGATCCTGGTCGTGTCGGCCGCCGACGGGCCGATGCCGCAGACCAAGGAGCATATCCTGCTCGCCAAGCAGGTCGGCGTGCCGACCATGGTCGTCTACCTGAACAAGGTCGACCAGGTCGACGATCCCGAGCTGCTCGAGCTGGTCGAGCTCGAGATTCGCGAGGAGCTTTCCAAGCGCGACTTCGACGGCGACAACATCCCGATCATCTCGGGCTCGGCGCTGGCCGCGCTCGAGGACAAGGACGAGGAAACCGGCCGGCAGTCGATCCTGAAGCTGATGCAGGCGGTCGACGACTGGATTCCGGAGCCGGAGCGTCCGCTCGACAAGCCGTTCCTGATGCCGATCGAGGACGTGTTCTCGATCTCGGGCCGCGGCACGGTCGTCACCGGCCGCGTCGAGACCGGCATCGTCAAGGTCGGCGAGGAAGTCGAGATCGTCGGCATCAAGGATACCAAGAAGACGGTCGTCACCGGCGTCGAGATGTTCCGCAAGCTGCTCGATCAGGGTCAGGCGGGCGACAATATCGGCGCTCTGATCCGCGGCGTCGGCCGTGAGGAAGTCGAGCGCGGCCAGGTCCTGGCCAAGCCCGGCTCGATCACTCCGCACACCGACTTCTCGGCCGAGGTCTATGTCCTCTCGAAGGACGAGGGCGGCCGTCACACGCCGTTCTTCGCCAACTACCGTCCGCAATTCTACTACCGCACGACCGACGTGACGGGCGAGGTGGTTCTGCCGGAAGGGACCGAGATGGTCATGCCCGGCGACAACGTGACTCTGGGCGTCAAGCTTATCGCCCCGATCGCCATGGACCAGGGCCTGCGCTTCGCCATCCGCGAAGGCGGCCGGACCGTCGGCGCGGGGGTTGTCGCGGAGATCACGAAGTAGTAGAGGCACG
>DASZDS010000038.1:0-1651 GCA_035941735.1 Allosphingosinicella sp. | reverse complement strand
CGGCCGGCCGAGCGGATCGCGCACGGTTTCGAAGGAGATGTCGTCGGGATGGGTGACGCGGGTGCGCCGGGACGCCTCGTCGTAGCGGTAGGAGAGGGTGCGCGCGGTGCCGTCGGTGTCGGCGGTGGTCGAGGTCAGCCGGCCGAAGCCGTCATAGCGATTCGTGATCCCCCGCCCGGCCGCGCCGCCGAAGCGGGCATGGAGCCGGCGGTCGCCGAGGTCGTAGCCGGAGAAGACGTAGCGGCTTCGGATCGCATCGAGGCCGGCCCCCTCGGTGGTCCGCTATGATCACAGCTGTGATTTTACTCGAAGTTGGTCAAATCTTGGTTCCCAAGGAAGCCTTCCATGATGAGCCCTAAAAGCTTTTTCAAAAGCGATGGGAGCATGCGACGTTTGGAAGAGAAGGTGCCTTGCCTCGTCCGGCGTTGCCAATCTCAGAGGTTTTCCGTCTACGTCAGTAACCCATGTGTCTCCAGATATTTCGATTTTATATTCAGGAAATTTAAAAACATGCCCCAGAACCCTGTTTCCGACAACCTCCCAATCGCCTGAGAAAAATCTCGCGTCCGATGTCCATCCAGCCAATAAGAGTTGTGACATTAACACTTCTTCTAGACTAGCGTTCGCATCGAAAACCGGCTCGAAGATAACAATATACTGGATAATATCGGATCTCAATATTTGCCCATAACCGAACCGATCATTTGAATCGCCAAAGCGAAATATATCACCTGTCTTTAGTTTAAGCCTCACCGCTTTTCACCTACAAATTCGTGTACCTGTACACCGTATCTCATGGCGACGGTTCTCAGTGCCTCCATTAGGGTTGGATCGATTGGTTGGCCCGCCATGCGCTTGGATTTGTCGCTCCTCTGCTTCTCGGAGTGCCTGCCCCGGCTCAGCTCTTTCAATCGGCTCAAACTCATAATCGGCCTCTGGGTTCGCGCGTCTATGGTCTCGTTGACGCCGCCGATATAGTCTCTCGTCGTTGCAGCGCCCTATGTAGCATCGGCCGGTGTTTCGATCGACACGGCGGTAGATGATACCGGCGGGCTCGCGTGCGACCCGCGCAAGTCTCTGGACTGGCCGCGCAAGACCTCTCGTAGCAATGTTGAGGGCAGCGCTTCGTAGGCTGCGTCCCATGCCGCTGAGGTCGCCATTGGCCAAACTGCGGGCTGTCTCAATGAGGTCGGAAAGGCCTGACCCTTCAAAGAGTGACCGGCCAACTTCGTTCGATACTTGCGCCTCGGCTCCCCGCGTAACGCGGTCCGCCCAGGCATTGGTGTAGCTGGCCGGACAATAGAACTCGCACATCCCGCTCGGATCGGTTGCATTGACCGGATCGTCGCCGACATATTCGTAGAGGTTGAACTGGTCGTCGTAGCCGATCGGGTCGACCTGCAGGAACCGGCCCAGCGTCGGCGAGTAGAGGCGGGCCTTGTAGTGGTAGAGGCCGAGCTCATCGAGCCAGATCTGCCCTGTGTATTGGAACCGGCCGCGATTCGTCGCCGCGGGGATGCCGTATTCGTCGTAGCGGTTGATCTGGCTGACCCCCGAGGCGCCGGAGATGGCGACGATCGAGCCCTGGTGGTCAGGATGGAGGTAGGTGGGCGCGGTTAGGCCGGGCCCCGTGTAGCTGACGATCGGGACG
>DASZDS010000037.1:0-25544 GCA_035941735.1 Allosphingosinicella sp. | reverse complement strand
CGTGATTCCCTTCCCCCGCACCCCGAACAACGCCGAGTTCTGACCGGCGCCAAAAGGACGGGCAATCAAGCCATGGCCGGCTCCGCCGGAGCGTGCCGCGGCGACGGCTCCGCGGCCGGCCGCCGCCCTGACCTATGACGACGCCCTCGCGCGATATGACCGCGACCTTCAAGTCTATCACGAGCAGCTCGCGCAATATCATCGCGACCTCGCGGCCCATGAGCGGCAGGTCGAGGAGCTCGAGCGGACCGGCAACCTGGCGAACAGTGGCAATAGCGGCAACAGCGGCAACAGCGGCAATTCGGGCAATCCCGGCATCCCGGCCCGGCCGGGCCAGCCGGCGGTTCCGGCGGTGATGCCGGTCGCGCCGGTCGCGCCGGTCGCTCCGGTCCCGCCGACGCCGCTGAAGCCGCTCGCGCAAGGGCCGTAGCACCGGCCCCAGCCCCTCTCTCCCGACCATAGTTCGAAAGGAAGGATCATGCGTCCAGTCCGAATGATGGCGTGCGCCTTGTTGCTGTCGGCGGTTGCCGCGGCGGCGCAGGACGCGGCCGCTCCCACCGCCGCGACGGCGCCGGCTCCCGACCTTTCCGGCCTCTGGCAGGCGAAGCGCCGCTTCGGCCCCGACGCGCAGGGAAGGCTGATCCTCGCCCGGTCCGACGGCGGCTATGTCGCCGACGTCGCCGGGCGCGTCGTGCCGGTGCGCCTCGAGCGGGATGAGCTCGCTTTCGATCTGCCGGGAGACCGGGGCGGCTTTCGCGGCCGGTTCGAGGGCCGCGCCCTCATCCGCGGCCATTGGCTGCGGCCCGGCACGCCGGCCAATATGAGCCGCTACGCCTCGCCGGTCGTTCTCAGCGCCGACGGCGCCGGGCGATGGTCGGGGACGGTCGAGGCGATGCAGGACGAGCTCACCTTCTTCCTGCTGCTGCGCCCGCAGGCCGACGGGACGATGCGCGCGGTGCTGCGCAACCCCGACCGCGACATCGGCACCCAGTGGGGCGCCGACCGCCTGGTCAGAAACGGCAATCAAGTCACCCTGATGGGGCATCGCCGGGGCCAGCCCGAGCGGGCGCTCGGAACCGGCGCCTACGATCCCGAAACCGATCGGTTCACGCTCGATTTCCCCAATCGCGGCGGCGCCTTCGTGTTCGGCCGCGACGGCGACGACAGCGATTTCTATCCGCGCGGGCGGATTCCCGGCCGCTACGCCTATCGGGCGCCGCCGCCGCTCCGCGACGGCTGGCCGACCGGGACGCTGGACGAGGCGCGGATCGATCGCGGCGCGATCGAGCGCCTCGTCCAATCGATCCTCGAAACGCCGATGGATTCGACCGACGCGCCCCAGATCCACGCCCTGCTGATCGCGCGCCACGGCCGGCTCGTGCTCGAGGAATATTTCCACGGCTACGGCCGCGACCGGCTCCACGACACCCGCTCCGCGGCCAAGAGCATCAGCGCGATCACGATCGGGGCGGCGATGCGCGCGGGCGCGCCGCTGAGCCTCGCCAGCCCGGTCTACCAGGTGATGAACGGCGGCAGCTTCCCCGCCGATCTCGAGCCGCAAAAGCGGGCGATGACGCTCGAGCACCTGCTCACCATGTCGTCGGGCTTCTTCTGCGACGACGGCAACGACGCCGCGCCGGGCAACGAGGAAAGGATGACCAATCAGGAGGAGGAGCCCGATTATTATCGCTACACGCTCGCCGTGCCGCAGGCGACGCCGCCGGGCGAGAACAGCGTCTATTGCAGCGCCAGCCCCAACCTCGCGCTCGGCATGCTGGGGGCGGCGACGCGCGAGACCCCGCTCCGCGCGTTCGACCGGCTGGTCGCCGGGCCGATGCAGATCCGCCGCTATGCCTGGGTCCTCGATCCGCTCGGCCGCCCCTATGGCGGCGGCAGCGTCCAGGTGCTGCCGCGCGATTTCCTCAAGCTCGGCCAGCTGATGCTGAACGGCGGCAGCTGGCAGGGGCGGCGGATCCTCGACCCGGCCTTCGCCGCGGCCGCGACCTCGCCGCGCTACCACCTTGCCAACGTCTTTTACGGCTATCTCTGGTGGATCGAGGACTTCCCCTACAAGGACCGAATCGTCCGCAGCTTCTCGGCGCGGGGCGCCGGCGGCAACCTCGTGACGGTGGTGCCCGCGCTCGACCTCGTCATCGCCACCATGGCCGGCAATTATTTCAGCCGGACCCAGATCGACTATACCAACCCGCTGATCCCGCGCTCGATCCTGCCGGCGGTGCGCGAGCGGGGCGACGATCCCCAGGCCCCGGTCCGCGACCGCGAATTCACCAGCCCCTATGGCCGCGCGACCGACGGCAGCCGCGTCCAGTGAGGGTCCTTCGAGATGCCGCTTCGCCAGGCTCAGCGGCTCCTCAGGATGAGCGGATAGGAAGTGAATTCGCTCATCCTGAGGAGGGACTGAGCGAAGGCGAAGGCCCGTCTCGAAGGACGGTGCCGGTGCTGTCCATTGTGAACGGCAGATAAAGGGGCAGTTCAGTCGCCGCTCAGCCGCGGCGTGGCACAAACCCCTCCAGCGATCTTGACGGTCCGGCCAGTCGCGTACCGCCGGACCGGCTTGCGAGGAAACGCCCCGGCTTCCCCCTGGCCGGGGCGTTTTTCGTGGAAGGCTGGACCTGCCCGGAGCCCGCGCTATGAAAACCCCCATGAAGCAGCTCATCCTCGCCGCCACCGCGGTCGCCGCCATCCTCGCCACCGCCGCGCTCGCCGCGCCCGCCGACACGATCCGCATGCGCCAGGGCAATTACAAGCAGATCGCCGCGGCGATGAAGGGGATCAACGAGCAGCTCAAGAGCGATGCGCCCTCGCTTCCCGCGATCCGCGCGGGCACCCGCACGATCCTTCGCTTCGCGCCGCAGGTGCTGCGCTGGTTCCCGCGCGGCACCGGGCCGGAAGCGGGCGTCCGCACCCGGGCCAGGCCGGAAATCTGGTCGGATCATGCCGGCTTCCGCAGCGCGGGCGCGCGGCTGCTGGTCGCCGCGCGCAACCTCGACGCGGCCGCACGGGGCGGCGACCTCGCCGCGATCCGCGCCGCCGCGCCACAGCTTTCCAGTGCCTGCCGCAATTGCCACGACACTTACCGGGCGCCCGAGCATTGAGCCGGATCGCGGTTTGGGATTTGCCGACCCGCCTCTTTCACTGGGCGCTGGTGCTGCTGATCCCGGCGCTCTGGTGGACCGGCGAGGAACATCTCTACGATTGGCATTTCCTGCTCGGCGAGCTGGTTCTCGGCCTCATCCTCTTCCGCCTCTTCTGGGGGCTGTTCGGCAGCTCGACGGCGCGCTTCGCCGGCTTCGTCCGGGGGCCCGGCGCGATCCTCGCCTATCTGCGCGGCAGCGGGCCCGCCGGAATCGGCCATAATCCGCTCGGCGCGCTCAGCGTCCTCGCCCTGCTGTTCCTGCTCGCCAACGTGGTCGGGCTCGGCCTGTTCGCGACCGACGAGGACGGGCTCTTTCCCGGGCCGCTCGCCCGTCTCGTCAGCTACGATTCGGCGCGGATCCTCGCCGAGCGGCACGAGCAGCTCTTCTGGATCCTGGTCGGCTTCATCGCCCTCCACGTCGCCGCGATCCTCTATTATCTTCTCGCCCGGCGCGACGATCTGGTGACGCCGATGGTCACCGGCCGCCGCGAAATGCCGGCGGGCGGCGGGGAGATGGTCGCCGCGCCGCTTTGGCGGCTCCTGCTCGCGGCCGGGCTTGCGATCATCCTGACGCTCGTCCTCGTCCGGTTTTTGTAAGCCGCCGTTCAGTTTCGCCATGCTCTAAGCGTCTTAGCGAGCTAAGACACGGGGCGGGAATGGGCTGCGAATTCATCGTCATGGACCGGCAGATCGAGGCGCCGCGCGGGCCGATGCCCGAGGGCAAGCTCGTCTTCTGCACGCTGAAGCCGGGCAGCTCGACGATCGGCGCCCCGGCGCCGTCGCTGAAGCTCGTGCTCGAAGGGGACGAACGCTACGAGATTGACGGCCGTTCGATCGCCATCCGCCCGGGCGAGTTCCTCTATCTCGACGCCGGCAGCCACTGCATCGGCACCAATCGCGGCGACATGACCGGCCTGTGCCTGCTGCTGCCGGCCGGGTCCGCGCCCGAAGCGCGCGGCGACGGCGACGATCCCCTGCTCGGACGCGCGCTGGTCCTCTCGACCAGGGCGAGCGCGATGGGGCGCACGCTCTGGGATTATGGCCGCCGGATCGCGCTCGATCCGTCGCTCGGGCCGGGGCTCGCCGACGAGCTGGTGACCCGGGTCGGGCGCGCGATCGCCGCGCCGCTCGCCGCGAGCCGGGCGGCGATCGACGGGCTGAAGGCGGTCAAGCCGTCGACGCGGCGCGAGCTCTACCGGCGGCTGGAGCGGGCGCGCGGCTTCCTCCACGACCATGTCGACCGCGGCGTCAGCTTGAGCGAGATGGCGGGCGTCGCCGGCCTCTCGCAATTCCACCTCGCCCGCTATTTCAAGGATGCGTTCGGCGCGGCGCCGATCGCCTATCACCGCGCGCTCAGGCTGGCGCGCGCCGCCGACCTGCTCGCCGGCGGCCAGTCGGTCGCGGCCGCGGCCGAGGCGACCGGCTATTCCGACCAGGTCGCCCTGAGCCACGCCTTCCGCCGCCACTATGGCGCGCCGCCGCATCTGTGGGCGCGGCAGCGGCGCGCCTCCTAGACCTTCGGCAATTTCTGTGCCGCTTCGCCCCAGCCCTGGAGCAGCCGCGATGCGGCGCGGTCGAGCAGCAGCCCGGCGTCCCTGACGGTGAAGCGCGCGCCCGATTGCATCTCGTCCAGCTCCTCCCAGTTGATCGGCGCGGCGACCGGAGCGGTCTCGCGGGCGCGGGCCGAATAGGGCATGATCGCGGTCGCGCCGCGCTGGTTCCTCAGATAGTCGACGAAGATCCGCCCGGTGCGCTTGGCTTTTGAGAGCGCGGCGGTGAAGCGCTCGGGCTCGGCCTCGGCGAGCGCCATCGCGAAGCGCTGGGCGAAATCCTTGACCTCGGGCCATTGCGCCGCGGGCGTCAGCGGCACGACGACGTGGACGCCCTTGCCGCCGGTCAGCATCGGAAAGGTGGTGAGGCCCATGTCGGCGAGGTGGCGGCGCAGGTCCCGGGCGGCCTTCTTCACCAGCGCGAAATCGAGGCCGACATCGGGGTCGAGATCGAACACGATCCGGTCGGGCTTCTCGATGTCGGCGACGCGGCTGCCCCAGCCGTGAAACTCGATCGTCCCCATCTGGACGCAGGCGACAATGCCGGCGACGTCCTCGAGGTAGAGATAATCCTCGGTGCCGCCGTCCTTCTCGCGGACCGGGACGTGGCGGACGTGCGGCCCGAACGTGCCGCTGTCATGCTTCTGGAAGAAGCATTTGCGCGCCCGGCCCTGCGGGCAGCGGACCAGGCTGATCGGCCGGTTCGCGGTCCACACCATCATCGGCGCGCCGAGCGCGCGGTAATAGTCGGCGAGCTCGCCCTTGGTGACCTTGGCGTCGGGAAAGATCACCCGGTCGGGGTTGGAGATTCTGACGTCGTCGGTCGGGGGCAGGGGCTGCGGCACTTCGGCGACCACCTCCTTGGCTTTCTTGTCGCCGCGCAGGCCGAGGAAGCTGGCGTGGCGCACCACCTTGTCCGCCGTGAACTCGGCAAAGGCAATCTCCGCGACCAGCTCCGGCTTCACCCAATGGGCGCCGCGCGCCTCGGCGCGCGGCACTTCGGCGGCGGGCTTTTGGGTTTCCAGCCGGTCCAGTCGCGCGCGCAGCTCGTGCTGAATCGCCTGCGAGAAGCCGGTGCCGACCTTGCCGGCATAACGCAGCCTGCCGCCCTCGTGGAAGCCGAGCAGCAGCGCCCGGAAGCCGCGGCCTTTCTTGTCGCTCTCGCTCCAGCCGACGATCACGAACTCCTGGCGGCGGGTGCATTTGATCTTGAGCCAGTTCTTCCTCCGCCCGGAACGATAGGGCGCGTCGGCCTTCTTCGAGATGATCCCCTCCTGGCCGGCCTCGCACATCGCCTCGAACAGGCGCTCGCCCTTGCCGAGCACATGGTCGGCATAGAGGATGAAAGGGGGCTGGCCCGTGCCGATCAGCGAGGCGAGCCTCTGCTTGCGCTCGATATTGGGCAATGCGGCGATTTTCTCGCCGTCGATCTCGAGCGCGTCGAACAGGAACAGGGTGAGGCCGCGGCCGCCTTCCGAGATCGCCTGCTGGAGCGCGGAGAAGCCGGTATTGCCCTTGTCGTCGAGCGCGACGATCTCGCCGTCGAGCAGCGCGCTCCCGCAGTCGATCGCGCCGGCCGCCTCGGCGATCTCCGGGAACTTTTCGGTCCAGTCGAGCCCGGTCCGCGTGTAGACTTTCGCGGCGCCGCCGGCGAGCGCGACGAGGCAGCGATAGCCGTCATATTTCATCTCGTGCAGCCAGGCCGAGCCGGTGGGGACCTCGTCGACGAGCGTCGCCTTCTGCGGCTCCCTGAACCTGGGAAACTCCCCGTCGCCCCGGCGCAGGCCGGGGCCTCGGGTCGCGCGCCGCGACTTTCCGTCCCGAGGTCCCGGCCTTCGCCGGGACGACGGGCTCTTCCCCGCCGCGATCTCCTCCATCGTCCGGCCGGTCTTCACCGAGGTGAGGTAGCGGTCGGTGAGGCCGGTCGGGCTGCCGGCATGTGCGTCGTCGACCTTCTTCAATATCCAGTTCTCGCCGCGCTCGCCGGGCCGCGGCTTCAGGCGGAACATCACCCACTCGCCCTTCATCCGCTCGCCGTCGAGGGTGAAGTGGAGATGGCCCTCGTCGAGCGTCTTCCTCGGGTCCTTGCCCGGCTCGGGAGTCCAGGTGCCGCGGTCCCAGAGCATCACCGTGCCGCCGCCATATTCGCCCTTCGGGATCGTCCCCTCGAAGGTCGCGTAGGACAAGGGATGGTCCTCGGTCCTGACCGCGAGGCGCTTGTCGGCGGGATCGAGGCTCGGCCCGCGCGTCACCGCCCAGCTCTTCAGCACCCCGTCCTGCTCGAGCCTGAGGTCGTAATGGAGCCGGGTCGCGTCGTGCTTCTGGACCATGAAAAGATGGCCGCTCCCCTTCGCCACCTTGCCGGCAGGCTCCGCCGTCTTCGCGAAGTCGCGCTTGCGATTGTAGGTGGCGAGGGGGTCGGCGGACTTGCGTACCATCATTCCTCCCCAGCATTTGCTGGGGAGGGGGACCACCCGCAGGGTGGTGGAGGGGTACTATCTCCTCGCGCCGAGAAGTTACCCCTCCACCATGCTGCGGGTGGTCCCCCTTCCCACGAAATCGTGGGGAGGAAATGGGAGCGCGTCCCGCCCATCATGCCCGCTTCCGCGCAGGCGCCGCCTTCTTCGCCGGCGCCCTCTTCGCCGCCGGCTTCGCCCCCGGCTTCTCGATCGACTTCTTCAGCGCCGCCATCAGGTCGACGACGTTGGAGGCGCGCTTCGGTAATTCCTCCTCCTCGGCCTCGATCTTCGCGCCCTTCGACTTGCGCTTCTTCTCGATCAGCTCCTTGAGCGCGTCGACGTAGCGGTCGTGGAATTTCGCGGGATCGAACTTGGCGGCCTTCTTCTCGATCAGCGCCTCGGCGAGCTCGAGCATCTCGGGGTCCGCCTTCGCATCGGGAATGTCGCGGAAATAGCCCTGCGCCTTGACGACCTCGTCGGCATAGCGGAGCGTCTCGAGCAGGATGCCGCGCCCGCAGGGCTTGAGGCTGACGACATATTCGCGCCCGCGCAGGGTGAGCTGGCCGAGGCCGACCTTCTTCGTCTCCCTGAGCGCCTCGCGCAGCACGACGAACGCTTCCTCGGCGAGGTCGTCGGCGGGGACGACGTAATAAGGCCGCTCGTAATAGAGCGGGTCGATCTCGTGGGCGTCGACGAACTGGGTGAGCTCGAGCGTCTTCTTGCTCTCCAGCTTGACCGCGTCGAGCTCGTCCTCGTCGAGCAGCACGTAATGGCCCTTGGAATATTGGAAGCCCTTGACGATCTCGTCGGCGTCGACCGCGCCGATGCCGGGCACCACCTTCTCATATTTGATCCGTTTGCCCGAGGGCTCGTGGATCTGGTTGAAGGCGATCGTCGCGCCCGAGCGCGTCGCCGAATAGATTTCCACCGGGATCGACACCAGCGCCAGCCGGATCTGCCCCTTCCAATAAGGCCGCGCGGCCATGATTCATCCTTCCCAGAAACGTGTCGCGGCCGATTCAATTGATGGGGAAGGGTGGGGTTCCCGCTCAGCTAGTGAGGAACGTCTGCAAACGACCCAATGCGGACGTTCGAGGCTGCGAGATAACGCTGATCGGCCCTAGACCGAACCATCAGCTGGTCTTGGCTTTGCCGGCGCGCCGCAATGGGATCGACCGATGGGGTACCAAACAGACGGGGTTTGGTACCGGCTCTTAAAGCGCTACGTTGGCCGACATGAGGATGGAAGTGATCGACGAGAGCACGCGGGCAGCAATCCGGCGCCTGACTATAGCCGAGCGGGAATGCCTCAAGCGCTGTCTGAGCCATCAGACTGCCAAGCAAATGGCCCTCGATCTTGGTATCTCTCCTCACGCCGTGGAGAAGCGGTTAAAGATGGCCCGCGCCAAGCTGGGCCTGTCCTCATCGCTTGAAGCTGCGAAGCTCGTCGAGTCGTTAGAGCGGTCCGGTCGGCTGGGACCCCGCTCGTCGGACCTTCCTTCGGGCAATGCTGGGCCCGATGAAGTTGGCTCCGTTGCCGCCCCGCGAAACGAGACCGCGTGGATTACGCGGTGGCACCAGGTTTATATGGTCTCAGGAGCAATGCTAATGAGCTTTTTTGCCGCAGCAGCCCTGATAATTTGGGTTCAGTCATCTGGCGCCGTCGAGGGGCAGACAACCCCGTCGGCAATGGTCCCGTCTGCACCGCCAGCCGCAACGAGCTCCGTGCCGACTGCCGGCACCGAGGCCGCCTTGCGGAGCCTTGTCGCAGGGCTGGCGAGCGGCTCCCCCGACTACGACAAGCTCTCTCCGCAGTTCGCCGAAGTCGTCCGCCGGGACCTGCCCATGACACATCGCATGTTCAGCGCGCTGGGCGAGCTAAGGTCGGTGACTTTCCGCGAGCGCGGCGCGAGGGGCGACGACGCTTACATCCTGGTGTTCGCCAACGGCGAGGTGATGATGTCGGCCGCACTCGACGCCGAGGGCAGGATGGCCGGCGGCATTCTCCGACCGGTGGCTCCCCCTGGGCGCTGACTGCGGGGGCCAACTGCCTTACGGGAAAAAGGAATGTCCGCTTTCCACCCAAAGCGGACATTCCCTCTGAACATCTAAACGGGAATCTCAGTCGTATATTTCACCTGCCGCAGCGCGAAATTGCTCGCCGCGTTAGCGACGCTGGGATGGGCCAGCACGCCCTGGCGGATGAAGCGGTCGTAATCGGCGACGTCGCGCACCGCGATGCGCAGCAGATAGTCCCACTCGCCCGACATGGCGTAGCATTCGACGATCTCCTCGCGCGAGGAGATGAAGCGCTCGAAATCGGCGCGGGCGTCGGTGGTCTGGCGGTGCATGCGGACCTGGCACATCACGTTGACCGCGCGCCCGAGCCGGGCCGGGTCGGCGAGCCGCACCGCGGCGCCGAGCACGCCCTCCTTCTCGAGATTCCGGACCCGCCGCCAGACCGAGGCGGCCGAGGCGCCGACCTGCTCGGCGAGCGCGGCGTGGCTGAGCCCGGCGTCGCGCTGCAGGGCCCGAACGATTCGCCGATCAATCGCGTCGAGATGAAATTCTTCATTCATGGAATGGCTATAACGTGAAACAAGCGTTTCATCAACGTCGCTTGCAGGCGTCCACTTTGTACACTTTCCTTCCGCGAATTGATGTAAAGGGGCGCGGACAGGAGGCGTCTATGACCGATGCGCTGGTGACCGGACGGCCGCTGCTGCTCGACCGGCTCGACGAGCAGCCCCAGGACGCTCTGATCGCGCTGATCGCGCTCGCCGAGGCCGATCCCCGGCCGACCAAGATCGACGTCGGGGTCGGCGTCTATCGCGACGCCGCGGGGAACACGCCGATCCTCAAATCGGTCAAGGCGGCCGAGCGCATCCTCGTCGAGCGCCAGCAGACCAAATCCTATATCGGCTCGCAGGGCGACGCCCGCTTCACCGCCCTGATCAAGCCGCTCGTGTTCGGCGCGGATGCGGCGGACGACGACCGCATCGTCGGGCTGCAGACGCCGGGCGGCTGCGGCGCGCTCCGGCTCGGCGCCGAGCTGATCGCCCGCGCCAATCCCAATGCCCGCATCTACGCCGGCGAGCCGACCTGGCCCAACCACGCGCCCCTGATTGCCTCGGCCGGGGTCGAGATGGTCGCTTATCCTTATTATGCCCGCGACAGCCGGACGATCTGCTTCGACCGCATGATGGACGCATTGGGCGAGGCCGAGGCGGGCGACCTCGTCCTGCTCCACGGCTGCTGCCACAATCCGACCGGCGCCGACCTCGATCTCGATCAGTGGCGCGCGGTCGCCGGGATCGTCGCCGCGCGCGGGCTGATCCCGTTCGTCGACTTCGCCTATCAGGGCTTCGGCGACGGGCTCGAGGCCGACGCGGCCGGCACCCGCCTCGTGGTCGAGGCGGCCGAGCAGGCGCTGGTGGCGCAAAGCTGCGACAAGAATTTCAGCTGCTATCGCGACCGGCTCGGCACCCTGTTCGTCAAGGGATCGAGCGCGGCCAAGGCGGAGATCGCGTTCGGCAATCTGCTCGGCCTGGCGCGGACCATGTGGTCGATGCCGCCCGACCATCCGGCGGCGGTGGCGCGGCTCATCCTCGACGATGGCGAGCTGCGCGCCCTGTGGATGAGCGAGGTCGAGGCGATGGGCGCGCGCATCCGCGAGCTGCGCGGCCGGCTCGCCGCCTTCGATCCGCGGCTCGCCTATATCGCCGAGCAGAAGGGGATGTTCTCGATGCTGCCGCTGACACCCGAGCAGGTGCTCGAGCTCAGGCGCGACCACGGCATCTACATGGCGGGCTCGGGCCGGTTCAACGTCGTCGGCCTGTCGGACGAGAATGTGAGCCGTTTCGCCGCCGCGGTCGTGGAGAAGCTGGGGTGAGCGAAGTCCGCGAGCGCAAGACCGCCGCGTCGAACGACGGAGACCCCGACTTCGACTGGCGGCGGATCGCCTGGCTGGTCCAGGCCAGCCGCGAGATGGACCGGATCGAGGAGGAGGAGCTCGTCCCCGCCGGCAAGCTGCGCTACCAGTTCAGCGCCCGCGGCCACGATTTGGCCCAGGTCCTGCTCGGCACCCGCCTCACCCACCGCCACGACGCCGCCTGCGGCTATTACCGGTCGCGGCCGCTGCTGCTCGCTTTGGGCGTGCCGCTCGAGGACGCGCTCGCCTCGGGGATGGCGCGCGAGGGCGGCTATTCGGACGGCCGCGACATCGGCGCGGTGTTCAACTATCCCAATCCCGACGGCCCGCCCGCGCTGCCGATGTGCGGCGGCGTCGGCGCCCAGTACACGCCGACCGCGGGCTGGGCGCAGGCGATAAGCTATTATCGGGACGTGCTCGGCGACCGTTCGTGGGAGGGGGCGATCGCGGTCGTGCTCGGCGGCGATGCGAGCGTCGCCACCAACGGCTTCTGGTCGGCGCTGACGATCGCCACGACCCAATCTCTGCCGATGCTGTTCTACGTCGAGGACAATCAATACGGCATTTCGGTGCCGTCGCGCTTCCAGACGCCGGGCGGCGACATCGCGAGGAACCTCGCCGGCTTCACCGGCCTCCATGTCCTCTCCGGCGACGGCACCGACCCCGAAGCGGCGGCGCGGCTGATCGACGAAGCGGTCGCCCATGTCCGCGCCGGCGCGGGCCCGGCGCTGCTGCGGCTCAGCGTGCCGCGGCTCCAGGGCCACAGCTTCCAGGACACCCAGGCCTATAAGAGCGAGGCCTTCGTCAGGTCCGAATGGGCGCGCGATCCGCTGCCGCGCCTGAAGGCCCTGGTCGGCGACGAGATCTGGGACGAGACCGGGGAAAAAGCCCGGGCGGCGGTCGCGGCGGCGCTGGCCGAGGCGGACGCGCGGCCCGTGTCCGACCCGGAAAAGGTGACGAGCCACGTCTTCTACGACGGCGAGATGCAGCGCCAGGGCGGGCAATGGACCAAGGGCTACAGCGCGCCGAAATCGACCGAGACGCCGCGCCCGTCGGGCCAGCGGATCAACATGGTGACCGCGATCCGCAAGACCCTCGACCAGGAGCTCGAGCTCAACCCGCGCCTGCTCCTGTTCGGCGAGGATATCGGGCCCAAGGGCGGGGTCCACGCGGTGACGCTCGGCCTCCAGGACAAATATGGCGAAGCGCGCGTGTTCGACACCAGCCTCAGCGAGGAAGGGATCGTCGGCCGCGCGGTGGGGATGGCGCTCGCCGGGCTGATGCCGGTGCCCGAGATCCAGTTCCGCAAATATGCCGAGCCCGCGCTCGAGCAGATCAACGATTGCGGGACGATGCGCTGGCGCACCCACAACCGCTTCGCGGCGCCGATGGTGCTGAGGATCCCGGTCGGCTTCTTCAAGTGCGGCGACCCCTGGCACAGCCAGACCAACGAGGTCCAGTTCGTCCACAATCCCGGCTGGCTGGTGGCGGCGCCAAGCAATGCCGAGGACGCGGTCGGACTGCTGCGCTCGGCGCTGAGAGGCAACGATCCCTGCGTTTTCTTCGAGCATCGCGCGATGCTCGACGACCCCTGGGCGCGCCGGCCCTGGCCGGGCGAGGATTACGTGCTGCCGTTCGGGCGGGCGCGGAAGACCCGCGAGGGCGACGCCATCACCATCGTGACCTGGGGCGCGATGGTGCCGCGCTGCGAGGCCGCGGCCGCGGGCGTCTCCGCCGACGTGATCGACCTGCGCACGCTGATGCCCTGGGACCGCGAGACGGTGCTCGAATCGGTGCGCCGCACGCGGCGCTGCCTGATCGTCCACGAGGATCTGCGCTCGGGCGGCTTCGGCGCCGAGATCGCCGCGGTGGTCGCCGACGAGGCCTTCCTCGATCTCGACGCCCCGGTCGCGCGGGTGACGATGCCCGACATACCGAGCCCGCACAATCCGGTGCTGATGGAATGGGCCTTGCCTTCCGTCGAACGGATCCGGGCCAGGATCGACGAGCTGTTGGGGTTCTGATGCAGTCGCCATCTTCGCCAATCTTCATCGTCACCCCAGCGAAGGCTGGGGTCCATACCGAGTCCGCATGGATGCCAGCCTACGCTGGCATGACGAGGGAATGGTCATGATCGACGTCCTCGTCCCGGCCGAGCAGGAAGGCACCAAGGCGGTGGTCCGCGCCTGGCTCCGGCAGGTCGGCGACCGGGTCGAGGAGAACGACCCTTTGGTCGAGCTCGAGACCGACAAGGTGGCGATGGAAGTGCCCGCCCCCGCCGCCGGCGTGCTGCGCGAGATCCTGCTCCATTCGGACGAGGCCGCGCTGCCCGGCGCGGTCCTGGGGCGGATCGCGCCGGTCGCCGAAGTGGGCGAGGAGGAACTCGCGGAGCCGCCGGTCGAGTCGAGCCTGCCCAGGCCGCCGCGCGCACGGCCGTCGACCGGTGAAAAGGAGACGAGGCTGTCGCCCTCGGTCAAGCGCGCCGTGCTCCAGCACGACATCGATCCCGCCCGGATCGAAGGCACCGGCCGCGGCGGCCGCATCACCCGCGCCGACGTCGACCGCGCGGTCGAGCAGGCGACGCAGGTTGAGGGCGTCCTTCCGTCCACCGGCGAGATCGCCTCGCACTTCGTGCCCCACGACCGGATGCGCCTCGCCATCGCCGCGAACATGCAGCGCTCGGTCGCCGAGGCGCCGCACGTCACCGCCGTGTTCGAGGCCGATTTCAGCGCGATCCTCGCCCATCGCGAGGCCCACAAGGCGGCGTTCGCGAAGAAGGGGGTGAAGCTCACCTATACCGCCTATCTGGTCGCCGCCGCCGCCGAGGCGATGAAGGTCGCGCCGGCGATCAACAGCCGCTGGCACGCCGACCGGCTCGAACTCTACGACGACGTCAATATCGGCGTCGGCACCGCTTTGGGCACGAAGGGGCTGATCGTGCCGGTGCTGAGGAAGGTGCAACGGCTGTCGCTCAAAGGCATCGCCGCCGGCCTCGACGAGCTGATCGAGAAAGCGCGCAAGGAGAAACTGACGAGCGCCGACGTCAAGGGCGGCACCTTCACCATCTCCAATCACGGCGTCTCGGGCTCGCTCTTCGCCGCGCCGATCATCATCAACCAGCCGCAATCGGCGATCCTCGGCGTCGGCAAGCTGGAGAAACGCGTCGTCGTCCGCGAGGTGGCGGGCGCCGACGCGATCCAGATCCGCCCGATGGCCTATATCAGCCTCACCATCGACCACCGCGTCGTCGACGGCCACCAGACCAACGCCTGGCTGACGCGGTTCGTCGAAATATTGGAGAGCTGGCCGGCGGACTAGGCGACATGCCACACCCGCTCATCCTGAGCAGCCGTTGAGCTTGTCCTTCGATACGCGTCTTCGCCAAGCTCAGCCGCTACTCAGGATGAGCGGAGAACATGAACCCGCTCATGCTGAGTAGGCATTGAGCTTGGCGAAATGCCGTATCGAAGCACGCTCAGTCCCTACTCAGGATGAGCGAGGTGGGTTGAGGGCTCAGCTCTCCGCCATCGCCCGATAATTCTCCAGCAGCTGCCCCCAGCCGCCGTCCATGCCGGTGTCGTAGTCGCCGCGCACCGCTTCGGCATTGGCGCCGAAGCGGTCGAGGTCGCGATGCTCGAAGTCGACGATCGTGTGGTCGCCGTCTTCGGTGAAGCGGACCTCGACCGTCGTCTCGAAATCGGGATCGTAGGTCCATTCGGCGTTCAATTGCCAGGCGAGCAGGAGCCGGTCGGGCGCCTCCCAGGCGAGCACGCGCCCCCATTGCTTCTCGCTGCCGTCATTGCCGACCTCGTACCAGCGGCCGCCCGCGCGCGGCTCGACGATCACGTCCTTCTGGCCCGATTCGACCAGCGAGTGGGTCTTCAGCCACCAGCTTCCCATCGCCCCGGCGAAGGTGTCGAACGCCTTCCGCTGGGCGGCGCGGACGCGCAGCGACTTGCGGATCGGGGCGGGGCTGATCCGCTGGGCTTCGACGTTCATTTCTTGTCCTCCTTCTCGGCGGCCGCGGCATAGGCGGCGAGCGATTGCTCCCAGAACCGGTCGAGCCAGGCGCGCAGCGCGCCGAGCCCGGCCGGGTCGATCGAATAGATGCGGCGCGTGCCCTCGGCCCGATCGCGCACGAGCTGCGCCTCCTTGAGCACCTTCAAATGCTGCGAAACACCGGGCCGCGTCACCGGCAAGCCCGCCGCCAGCTCTCCGACCGCCATCGGACGAATGGCGAGCGTCTCTACGATCCTGGCGCGCATCGGCTCGGCGAGGGCGGCAAACTGGTTAGCCATGACTTACCGTTAGTATATACTTACGGATCAGTCAACCCTTTTCCTCTTCACGATTTCGTGGGGAGGGAGCGAGCAGGCGAGGCAGGTCCGGGGGACCTGCCGACCGCGCAGCCCGATGCGGAGCATCGGTTGGGCGAAGCATGGTGGAAGGGTAGCTGATGAGGCCTCGCCTTCTACCCCTCCACCACCCTGCGGGTGGTCCCCCTCCCCAGCAAAGCTGGGGAGGAATTCAGGAAAACAGCGCCTTCAGTTCCGCCTTCAGGATCTTGCCGTTGGCGTTCCGCGGCAGCGGCTGGTCGAGAAACGCGATCCGGACCGGCGTCTTGAACACCGCCAGCCGCTCGCGGACCCAGGCCTTCAGCTCCTCCTCGCCCGCTTGCGCCGCCGGCGCGAGCTGGACCACCGCGGCCGGCTCCTCGCCGAGCGTCTTGTGGGGGAGGGCGATCAGGGCGGCGTCGATCACGGCGGGGTGCTCGTAGAGGACGTTCTCGACCTCGATCGAATAGATGTTCTCGCCGCCGCGGATGATCATGTCCTTGGCGCGGTCGACGATGGTGAGGAAGCCCTCCGCGTCGAGGTGGGCGAGGTCGCCGGTGCGGACCCAGCCATGGACGAAGGTCTCGGCGGTGGCCTCGGGCTTGTTCCAATAGCCTTTGACGATCTGCGGCCCCTTCGCCCAGAGCTCGCCGACTTTGCCGATGGGAAGCTCGGTGACGCCGTCCGCGGCCACGATCCTGAGGTCCGCGACCGGCACCGGCGGGCCGGCGCTGTCGGGGCGGTTGAGATAATCCTCGCCGACATGGGCGGTGACCGTCGCCATCGTCTCGGTCATCCCCCAGCCATTGCCGGGCAGGGCGCCGAACTCCTCGTGGATCCGGCGCACCAGCTCGGGCGCCGACGGCGCGCCGCCATAGGAGATCGTCTCGAGGCTGGAGAGATCGAACTTGGCCCGATCGGGATGCTCCAGGATCTGCCAGGCGATGGCGGGCACGCCGCCGGTGATCTGGACGCGCTCGCGCTCGATCAGCCGCATCGCCTCGAGCGCGTCCCACTTGCGCATGAACACCGCCGTGTTGCCGGCGACCATCGCCCCCATCATGCTCGCGCTCAAGGCGGTGACGTGGAACAGGGGGATGACGAGCAGGCCGACCTTTGGGGTCGGCTCGGGCGGCGGCTCGCCGCGCCGCAGCGCCGCGCGCGCGACCACATAGGCGCTCGACAGGATGTTGGTCATCAAATTGCGGTGGGTGCCGAGCGCGCCCTTGGGCCGGCCGGTGGTGCCGCTGGTGTAGAAGATCCCCGCTTCGTCGTCCGGCTCGATCGCGACGTCCGGCAGATCGGCGTCGGGCAGGCCGGCCCAGCTGGGCGCGGGACCGATCAGGTCCTCGAGCCGGTCGCCTGAATCGGCGCGGCTGACGATGACATGGGCAAGGTCGGGCAGCGCGGCGCGGTGCGGCGCGATCCGCGTCCCTCGCGGCGCGTCGCAGATCAGCGCCCTGGCGCCGGAATCGGCGAGGCCGTATTCGAGCTCCGCCCCGGTCCACCAGGCGTTCAGCGGCACCGCGATCGCGCCGAGCGAAGTGGCCGCGAAGAAGGCGACCGGCCATTCCGGCAGATTAGCCATCGCGATCGCGACCCGGTCGCCCCTGCCGATCCCGCGCCGCTTCAGCTCGGCCGCCAGCGCGGCGCTCGCGCGGAACGAGGCCTCGAAGCTGACCCGCTCCGCCTCGAAGATCGTGAACGGCCGGTCGCCATGGCCGCGCGAGAAGCGGACCAGCGCCGGCAGCGACGGCGGCGCGTTCTTCCACACCCGCGTCGGCACGCCGCGGATGGTCACCTCCTCCATCTCGAAGCGCGCGCCCGGCGCGGTCAGCAGCGCGTCGACCTCGGCGAGGGTCATAAGCGGCCAATCGGGCGGGGGCTTCATCGCGCCCGCAGCACCAGGTCGATCTCGTAGAGATGGGCCCAATTCTTGCCGGTCACGAACAGGCGGTCGCGCGCGGCGTCATAGGCGATGCCGTTCAGCACATTGTCCTCCTCGCTGCTGTTCTCCCCGAGCAGCGGCCTGAGGTCGATGACGCCGGTGACCCGGCCGCTGGCGGGATCGATGCGGACGATGAAGGCGGTGTGCCAGACATTGGCGAAAATCTCGCCATTGACCCATTCGAGCTCGTTGAGCCGCTCGACCGGCCGGCCTTCGGCGGTGACGGTCACCCGGCGGCGCTCGGCGAGCGTGGCGGGGTCGAGGAAGCGCAGCTCGGCGGTGCCGTCGCTCATGATGATGTCGGCGCCGTTCTGGGTGAGGCCCCAGCCTTCGCCGGGATAGCGCCACTCGCCGAGTCGGCGCAAAGTCCGCCGGTCCCAGCGATAGCCGACCCCGTCGGTCCAGGTGATCGAGACGATCTGGTCCCGCCAGTTGACGATGCCCTCGCCGAACCGGCCGGGCGGGATCGGCACCGATTGCAGCACGCGGCCGTCGCGCAGGCGCACCCGCCGGATCGTCGACAGGCCGACCAGGCCCGTGCTCTCGTAGAGCACGCCGTCGAGATAGAAGAGGCCCTGGGTGAAGGCCCGGTTGTCGTGCGGATAGGTCTCGACGACGCGAATGTCGTAGACCGGCGGCGCCGCGGCGGGCGCCGGCGCCGGCTGCGCCTGCGACAGCAGGAGGGCGAGCAGGAACGCGATCACGGCAGGTTCATCGTCATCAGCTCGTAGGTCGCCACGATCTCGTCCTTCTGGTTGAACACATAGACCGCCCAGCGCACCTCGCCCTTTTCCGAGTCGCGGATGGACGTGGACTTAACGGTCAATTCCACCCGCATCGCGTCGCCCGGGTAGAGCGGGGTCAGGAAGCGCAAGGTCTCGAGCCCGGTATTGGCGAGCACCGGCCCCGGATCGGGATCGACGAACAGCCCGGCGGCGAAGGAGAGGATCAGATAGCCGTGGGCGACGCGGCCGCCGAAGATCGGCGAGGCCTTGGCCGCCTCCTCGTCCATATGGGCGTAGAAGGTGTCGCCGGTGAAGTGCGCGAAATGCTCGATGTCCTCGAGCGTGACGGTGCGGCTCGCCGTCTTCAGCGTATAGCCGATCTCGAGCTCCGAGATGCGCTTGCGGAACGGGTGGACCTCGCCCTCGACCTTGTCGGCGCCCGGCAGCCATTGCCTGACGATCTTCGACAGGACGTCCGGTCCGCCCTGGAGCGCGGTGCGCTGCATGTAGTGCTTGACCCCGCGGACCCCGCCCATTTCCTCGCCGCCGCCGGCGCGGCCGGGGCCGCCATGGACGAGCACCGGGAGCGGCGAGCCGTGGCCGGTCGATTCCTTCGCGCTGGTGCGGTCGAGGATCACCATCCGGCCGTGATAGGCGCCGGCGCCGAGCACGAACTCCTCCGCCACCTTCCTGTCGAACGTGAACAAAGAGAGCGCCAGCGATCCCATGCCCCGGTTCGCGAGAGCGATGGCGTCGCCGAGATCGCGATACGGCATCAGCGTGCTAACCGGCCCGAATGCCTCGATGTCGTGCACATCGGCGACGTTCCAGGGATCGTCGGTGCGCAGCAGGATCGGCGAGATGAAGGCGCCGTTTCCCGCCACCGGCGAGGCCTCGGGATCGCCGCTCACGATCCGCGCCACCTTCGCCAACATCGAGACCGCCTCGCGGACCGATTGGAGCTGCCCGCGGCTGGCGAGCGCGCCCATCTGGGTCGCCTCGTCGCGCGGGTCGCCGATCCTCACTTTGGCGAGCCGCGCGACGAGCGCCTCCTGGACCGCGTCGAGATGCGCGGCGGGCGCCATCGCGCGGCGGATGGCGGTGCATTTCTGCCCCGCCTTGACCGTCATCTCGCGCGCCACCTCCTTGACGAACAAGTCGAATTCGGGCGTGCCCGGGCCGGAATCGGGGCCGAGGATCGAGGCGTTGAGGCTGTCGCGCTCGGCGACGAAGCGGACGCTCTCGCGCGCCATCACCGGATGGGTCTGGAGCTTCATCGCGGTCGCCGCCGAGCCGGTGAAGCTGACCACGTCCTGCAGCATCAGATGGTCGAGCAGGTCGCCGACTCCGCCCATGATCAGCTGCAGCGCGCCGCTGGGAAGCACGCCGGCCTCGATCATGATCCGGACGCACGCCTCGGTCAGATAGCCGGTCGCCGAGGCCGGCTTGACGATCGCCGGCACGCCCGCGAGCAGGGTCGGGCCGAGCTTCTCCAGCATTCCCCAGACCGGGAAGTTGAACGCGTTGATATGGACCGCGACGCCCTGCAGCGGGGTGAAGACGTGCTGGCCGACGAACGTCCCGCCGCGCGAGAGCTGCTCCATCGCGCCGTCGATCAGCACCTTCCCGTTGGGCAATTCGCGCCGGCCCTTGGAGGAGAAGGAAAAGAGCGTGCCGGCGCCGCCCTCGATGTCGATCCAGCTGTCGCCGCGGGTCGCGCCGGTCGCGTAGGAAAGCTCGTACAATTCCTCCTTCCTCGCCATCACCGCATTGGCGAGGGCCTTCAGCATCCAGGCGCGCTCGTGGAAGGTCATCGCCCGCAGCGCCGGCCCGCCGACCTCGCGCGCATGAGCGAGCATCGCCTTGAAATCGAGCCCGTCGCTGCCGGTTTCGGCGATCACCTCGCCGGAGACGGCGCTGTGCACGGGGGCGAGCGAGCCGTCGCCCGCCACCCATTGATCGGCCGCATAGTTCAGGAGCTTCAGCGTCTTCATCTCTTTCGACTCTCCTTCGCGGCGGACCTACAGGCTTCAATGGCGGCGCGAAACGGCTAAAAGCCGGCCGATGGACAACGCCGTTCCCGCATTATCGCTCGCCGAAATCCGCGAAACGCGGGAGATGATCGCCCCCTACGTGTCGCGAACCCCGGTCCACGACTGGCGCGGGCGGGAGATCGAGGCGCTGTTGGCGCCCGGCACCCGCGTCAACCTCAAGCTCGAGCTGTTCCAGCAGAGCGGCACGTTCAAGGCGCGCGGGGCGCTGTCGAAGATGCTGCGGCTGACCCCCGACGAGCGCGCGCGCGGCGTTTGCGCGGTGAGCGCGGGCAATCATGCGATCGCCGCCGCTTATGCCGCCTCCTGCCTCGGAGCGTCGGCCAAGGTGGTGATGATGGGCTCGGCCAATCCGGCCCGGGTCGCCGCCTGCCGCGCTTTGGGCGCCGAGGTGCTGATGGCGCCGGACGGGCGCACCGCGTTCGAGATGGTCGAGGCGATCGCGCGGGACGAGGGACGGTCCTTCATCCACCCGTTCGAGGGCCCTCATACCGCGCTCGGCACGGCGACGCTCGGCATGGAATGGCTGGAGCAGGCGCCCGATCTCGACGCCGTGATCATCGCGATCGGCGGCGGCGGCCTCTGCGGCGGCGCCTCGGCGGCGATCAAGTTGCTGAAGCCCGAATGCCTGGTGTTCGGGGTCGAGCCGACCGGCTCCGACACGATGACGCGCAGCTTCGCGCTGGGTAAGCCGGTCGACCATGCCGAGGTCAAGACGATCGCCGACAGCCTCGCCCCGCCCTTCGCTCTGCCCTACAGCTACGGCCTCTGCCGGCGGAATGTCGACGATCTCGTCCTCGTCGACGACGACGAGATGCGATCCGCCATGGCCCTCCTGTTCCGCGAGATGAAGCTCGCCGTCGAGCCCGCCGCCGCCGCGGCGACCGCCGCCCTGGTCGGCCCGCTGAAGGAGCGGCTGGCGGGCAGGAAGGTCGGCGTCCTCGTCTGCGGCTCGAACATCGATTTCGAAAGCTACGAGCGGCACATGACGGCCTAGCGGCCGGTGAAGTTCGGCTTGCGCTTCTCCATGAAGGCGGCCACGCCCTCGCGATAATCGTCGCTGTAGCCGAGCTCGCGCATCGCGTCGCGCTGGCGGTCGAGCTCGGCGTCGAGGCTCTGGCCCCAGCTTTCGCGGAGCATCGCTTTGATCCTGGCGAGCCCGCGCGTCGGCCCCGCCGCGAAGCGGGCCGCGAGCGCGTCGACTTCTTCGTCGAGCGCCTCGTCGTCGACCGCCTTCCAGATCAGCCCCCACTCCGCCGCCTGCTCGGCGGGCAGCGGCTCGCCGGTCAGCGCGAGGCCGAGCGCGCGCGCCTGACCGACGAGGCGCGGCAGCACCCAGGTGCCGCCGCTGTCCGGAATGAGGCCGATCGCGGCGAAGGACTGGATGAACTTCGCGCTCTTCGCGGCGATCACGATGTCGCAGGCGAGCGCGATATTGGCCCCCGCGCCGGCGGCGACGCCGTTCACCCGCGCGATCACCGGCATCGGCAGGCGCGTCAGCGTGCGGATCAGCGGATTGTACCTTTTCTCCACCGACTCGCCGAGATCGACCGCCTCGCCGGGGGCGACCGCGCGATCATTGAGATCCTGCCCCGCGCAGAAGCCCCGGCCCGCGCCGGTGAGGATCAGCGTCCGGGCATCGCCGAGGTTCGCCAGCGCATCGGCGACCTCCTCGTGCATCTGCACGGTGAAGCTGTTGAGGCGGTCCGGGCGATTGAGGGTGAGGCGGGCGATGCCGCCGTCCAGCTTGAAGTCGATCGTTTCGTACGCCATGGCCGCCTCCATGAACGCAGACGAGACCGCCGACAAGGTCGCCCGCGCGATGCTCGCCGCCGAGGGCACCGGCCCCGCCTGGGGGATCGAGATCGAGGAGGCGCGCCAAGGCTATGCGCGGATCCGGATGCGGCTCACCCCCGCCATGCTGAACGGCCACGGCATCGCCCATGGCGGCATGGTGTTCGCGCTCGCCGACACTGCCTTCGCCTATGCCTGCAACAGCCGCAATCTGCGCAGCGTCGCCGCCCAGGCCTCGATCGTCTTCCTAGATCAGGCGCGGGAAGGCGAGGTGCTGATCGCCGAAGCGCGAGAGGCGGCGCTTGTCGGCCGCTCCGGCGTCACCCATGTCGCGGTCCGGACCGAAGACGGCCGCGCCGTCGCCGAGTTTACCGGCTTCTCGCGCAGTTTGGGCGGCACCCTGATCGATCTTCCCTCGTCACCCCGGACTTGATCCGGGGTCCATCTGCCCTATCAGGCGCCGGGAAGAAGATGGATGCCGGATCAAGTCCGGCATGACGGAGCAGGGTCATGACCGAAGCCTTTATCTGCGACGCGGTGCGCACCCCGATCGGCCGCTACGGCGGCAGCCTCGCGCAGGTCCGCGCCGACGATCTCGCCGCGATCCCGATCCGGGCGCTGATCGACCGCAATCCCGATGCCGATTGGGCCGAGCTCGACGACGTCATCCTCGGTTGCGCCAACCAGGCCGGCGAGGACAATCGCAACCTCGCCCGGATGGCCGGCCTGCTCGCCGGCCTGCCGGACACGTCGGGAGGCGTCACCCTCAATCGCCTTTGCGGCTCGGGGATGGACGCGGTGGCGATGGCGGCGCGGGTGGTCCGCGGTTCCGAGGCCGATATGCTGATCGCCGGCGGCTCGGAGAGCATGAGCCGCGCGCCCTTCGTCATGGCCAAGGCGACCTCCGCCTTCGACCGCAATGCCGAGATGTACGACACCACGATCGGCTGGCGCTTCGTCAATCCGAAGATGCGCCAAGCCTATGGCGACGACACGATGCCCTCGACCGCCGAGAACGTCGCCGAGGAATTCCAGGTGACGCGCGAGGACCAGGACAGGTTCGCGGTCCGCAGCCAAGCCAAGGCGGCGGCGGCGCAGGCGAGCGGCCGCTTCGACGCCGAGATCGTCGCGGTCGAAATCCCGCAGCGCAAGGGCGATCCGGCGGTGGTCGGCCGCGACGAGCATCCGCGCGAGACCAGCGTCGAGGCGCTCGCCAAATTGCGGCCGATCGTCCGCCCGGACGGCACCGTCACCGCCGGCAACGCCTCGGGCGTCAACGACGGCGCCGCCGCCCTCATCGTCGCCACCGAGGAGGCTGCCGGGCGCAACGGCCTCGCGCCGCGCGCCCGCTTCCTCGGCGCGGCGGTGGCCGGCGTGCCGCCGCGGATCATGGGCATCGGTCCCGCGCCGGCGTCCGAGAAACTGCTCAAGCGCCTCGGCCTGACGATCGCCGACATGGACGTGATCGAATTGAACGAAGCCTTCGCCGCCCAGAGCCTCGCGGTGATGCGCCAATTGGGCCTCGCCGACGACGATCCGCGCGTCAATCCGAACGGCGGCGCGATCGCGCTCGGCCACCCGCTCGGCATGTCCGGCGCCCGCCTCGTCCTCACCGCCACCGAGGAGCTGCACCGCAACGGCGGCCGCTACGCGCTCTGCACGATGTGCATCGGCGTCGGCCAGGGCATCGCGACCGTGATCGAGCGGGTGTGAGCCTCAAGGCTCGAGCAGGGCGCTGATCTTCCGCCATTCAGCGTCGAGGAAGCGCCTGAACATTCTCCTGCGCAGCCATCTCATCGGCGGCAGCGCCCGTTCGGATCGGGCCATGATCTCGCGGACCTCGTCCTCGCTCCAGCTCGTCCATTCGCCGGCGACGTCCAGGAAGTTGAAGGCGAAGGCCCGCGCCACCTCCGATTCGAGGATCAGCCTCAGCTCTTCCGGAGAATAGCCCGAGCGCCGCGCCACGTCGGCGATGCGCCGGTAATCCCCGGGCTGAAGCTCGGTGTCGAGGAACAGGTCGGAAAATGCGTGCCAGACAGGCAGCCTGTGCTGCGCCCTGGTGCAGCCGTCTTTGTCCGACATCGCTTCCCTTTTTGCGCTATGATGGTGCGTCATGACCGCGCGTTCGGCCTACCATCGCACTCCGGCAAAAGCGATGAATCGGAGGCGGGATTATTTTTCGCTTATGGCGGCCGAACCTTTGTCACCTTCCGCGCGCCGCCGGCGATGCGACTCGGGCTTGGGCACGTGCGTTGATTCGGCGACTCGACGCGGTGAATTCGTTGACCGATCGGTCGATGAATGGTAGGAAGGCGGCATGTACACGACCGAATTGCAGAAGACGGCCAGGATCGTCTCGACCGAGGATCCGGAGAAGCTCGCCGCGTTCGAGGCGCGCGTCGCCGCCGACGAGTTCGTCGAGCCCAAGGACTGGATGCCCGAGGCCTATCGCCGCACGCTGACCCGGCAGATCTCGCAGCATGCGCATAGCGAGATCGTCGGCATGCTGCCCGAGGGGAACTGGATCAGCCGGGCGCCGTCACTCCGCCGCAAGGCGATCCTGCTCGCCAAGGTCCAGGACGAGGCGGGCCACGGCCTCTATCTCTATTCGGCGGCCGAGACGCTAGGCACCAGCCGCGAGGAGATGATCGAGGCGCTCCATTCGGGCAAGGCGAAGTACAGCACCATCTTCAACTATCCGACGCTGACCTGGGCCGATATCGGCGCGATCGGCTGGCTCGTCGACGGCGCCGCGATCATGAACCAGGTGCCGCTGCAGCGCACCTCCTACGGCCCCTATGCCCGCGCCATGGTCCGCGTCTGCAAGGAGGAGAGCTTCCACCAGCGCCAGGGCTATGAGATCATGATGGTGATGGCCGCCGGCACGGCCGACCAGAAAAGGATGGCGCAGGACGCGCTCAATCGCTGGTGGTGGCCGTCGCTGATGATGTTCGGACCGCCCGACGCCGACAGCCCCAACACCGCCCAGTCGATGCGCTGGCGGATCAAGCGCGAGACCAACGACGAGCTCCGCCAGAAGTTCGTCGACATCACCGTGCCGCGGGCGGACTTCCTCGGGCTCAAGGTCCCCGACGTCGAACTCAAGTGGAACGAGGACAAGGGCGGGTACGACTTTGGAACCGTCGACTGGGACGAGTTCTACGCGGTGGTGCGCGGCGAAGGTCCCGTCGCCAAGGAGCGAATGAAGGCGCGGCGCGAGGCGTGGGAGAATGGTGCCTGGGTCCGCGAGGCGGCGGCGGCGCACGAGGGCAAGCGCCGCGCAAGGAAGGCGGCGTGAGCGGTGACTGGCCGCTTTGGGAAGTCTTCGTCCGCAGCAAGGGCGGCCTGGCGCATCGCCACGTTGGCAGCGTTCATGCTCCTGACGCGGAGCTCGCGCTCGCCCACGCGCGCGACACCTACACGCGGCGCATGGAAGGGGTGAGCCTGTGGGTGGTGCCGTCGGCGGAGATCGTCGCCTCCGATCCTGACCAGGCGGGCGAGCTGTTCGAGCCCGCGGAGAACAAGATCTACCGCCACCCGACGTTCTACGACATTCCGGATGAGGTGAAGCACATATGAGCGAGACTGTTCCCCG
>DASZDS010000036.1:0-181710 GCA_035941735.1 Allosphingosinicella sp. | reverse complement strand
GACGCCATTTTCGGCGCATTCAGCGCCAATGCGTTCGTGGCCGGCACGGCCGCCCAGGATGCCGACGACCGCATCGTCTACGACGGCGCCACCGGCCAGCTCTTCTTCGACGCCGACGGCAATGGCGCCGGCGCGCAGGTGTTGTTCGCCACCCTCCAGGCGGGGACGGCGCTCATCGCGAGCGACTTCACGGTGATCTAGAACGCCGGAGGATCGGCAGCAAAGTCAATGGCTTGGGGAACCGAAACGCTTGCTTTTGGGCCGGGTCCTGTTAGCGAGCGACTCGACAGCGGGAATTACTTTCGATGACGTCCTTCAGCCTGGCGCGCGGCCGGCGGCCGCTTGCCCTTGAACCGGAGGCGAATGCCGGTCGCGGCGGCGCGGGCGACGAGCATCTGCTCGCGGCGGCGCTGACCGCGCCGAAGCCGACGGCGGCCGCGGGCGGGGCGGCGGCGCCGGAGGCGCATTCCGCGCTTCCGCCCAGCCTTTTCACCCCGCCCGCAGCGCCCGGCATCAGCCCCAATTTCAATACCACCCTTCGCCTGCACGATCCCTATTTCGTTGCCGCGGGCACGACTCACTACACGACCTCTCTCGAGCTCATGTATCAGAAGGACAATTATGGCAGCAGCTACTTCGTCAACGACGGCACATTGTGGAACCGGTGCCTCAACGACTATGTCGGCATGGTCATCTCGTCCCAGAATTTCGAGCCTATCACCAATAACGGCCTGATGGTTTCCGAGGCGCCGACGGGCCAGGCGATCACGATCCAGGTCCGCAGCAGCTTCGCCGGCCTCTACAATTTCGGGCAGATCTACGCTCTGTCCACCAAGCGCGGCGCGCTCGCGGTCATGGACTGGGGGTTCGGCGACATCGTCAATGCCGGAATCATCGCGGCATGGCGGGATCCGGCGGTGCCGGACGGGCCGAACGACTTCGTCTACGGGGCGCTCACCATCACGCGCGCCAATGGCGGACGAGTCATCAATACCGCGTCCGGCCAGATCCTCGCCGAAGGGCCATGGGCCCAGGCCCTCAAGTTGAGCCGCGGCCACACCGTCGCGCCGGGCTGGCAGGATTGGTCCGACATCGACAATGCCGGCCGAATCGAGGCGCGGTCGACCGTCGCCGGCACCCGGCCGTCCATCGGCGTGGAATTCCTGAGCCTCGACCTCGAGCGCGTGAACATCCTCAATTCCGGCACGATCCGCGCCGACATCGCCATCCTGATGGGCGACTATGGCCCCTCGGGCGCGCTCCAGGCGCGCAAGCTCATCACCAATGTCGGCGGCGGCGTCATCGACGGCGCGCTGAGCATGAGCCGCTACGACGAAATCGTCCTCAACCACGGCCTGATCGACGGACTGGTCGCCATGGCCGACGGCGAAGACCTCGTCGTCAATACGGGCCGGATCGAGGGGTCGATCGATCTCGGCGGCGGCAACGACCAATATCTGGGCCGGACCGCCGCGGCCGCGGCGGTCGTCAACGGGGGCGCCGGGCAGGATGTTCTGGTCGGCGGCAGCGCCGCCGACAGCCTCGATGGCGGCGACGGCAACGACTGGATCCAGGGCGGCGGCGGCGCCGACACGCTCGCCGGCGGAGCGGGCGCCGACCGGTTCGTGATCGCCGCGGCGGGCGATTCCACCGCCGCGGCGGCGGACACGATCAACGGCTTCGAAAGCGGATCGGACAAGATCGACCTGCGCGCCGTCTCTCCCACGTCGATCGAGCTGTCGACGTCAGGGGGAATCACCACGCTGACCGCCCAGACCCCGGGCGGCGCGGTCGTGCTTCGGATCGCGGGCGCCGTGACTTTGGGCGATATCCTGCAGGGCCCTGCCGGAACCGTGCTCAACGGCATCGCCGATGCGGACGCCCTGGCCGCGACCGGGACCGTGAACGAGCTTCACGGCGACGGCGGCAGGGATTTGCTCGTGGGCTCGGCCGGGAACGACCTGCTCGACGGCGGCACCGGCGCGGACGTCATGAGCGGGGGCGCCGGCGACGACGTCTACATCGTCGACGACCCGAACATCGCGCCCGATCAGGACGCCGACCGCGTGATCGAGCTCGCCGGCGAAGGCGTCGACGAGATCCGGACCTACGTCCAGTACGAGCTTCCGGACGCGGTCGAGAACCTCACCTTCCTCGGCGCCGGCGGGATCCGGGTCGAGGGCAACCGCCTCGACAACGTCATGACCGGCAATGCCACGAACAACATCCTGGCCGGCGAGGACGGCAACGACGTGCTGATCGGGGGCGGCGGCAGCGACAACCTCAACGGCGAGCTCGGAGCGGACCGGTTTGTCTATCTGGCGATCAGCGATTCGACCGCCGCGGCGTTCGACAACCTCTATGCGTTCGAAAGCCGAATCGACAAGATCGACGTGTCCGCCCTTGCCGTCACCTCGATCAGCTGGACCAAGCAGCAGGAGAATACCGGCATCTCGCTGGTGGACTATTTCATGGTGACGGTCGCGACCGACGAAGGCGCGCTGACGTTTCGGGTGACCGCTTCCGCTCTTGCAATGTCGGACTTCGTGGTTCGCACGGTCTATACCGGCACGCCGGAGGCCAACACGCTGCGCGGCATCGACTTCGGCGAATCGTTCGACGGCATGGCCGGCAACGACGCCATCTATGGCGGCGGCGGCGACGACAGGATCGACGGCGGTGCCGGCGACGACCGGCTGCAGGGCGATGGCGGAACGGACCGGCTGACCGGCGGCGCCGGCGCCGACATCTTCGCCTTTCAGGCAATCGGCGACAGCGTCGGCTACGCCATGCGCTCGGACGGCAGGAAAGTGGCGCCCGATTCGATCACCGATTTCGCTTCGGGACTCGACAGGATCGACCTTTCAGGGATCGACGCCGTCGCCGGCACCGCCGCCAACGATGCCTTCACCTTCATCGGCACCACCGCGTTCAGCCACCATGCCGGCGAACTGCGCTTCGAGATTCATGACGGCAATGCGCTGATTTCAGCCGACGTCGATGGCGACGGCCTGGCCGATCTCCAGATCGCGGCGATCACGCCGACGCTCGTGGTGACCGACTTCGTCCTCTAGCGCCCGGCCAGCAGCCTCAAGGGGCTCTCGATCAGCTTCTTCAGGTCCTGCATGAAATTGGCCGCGTCCCAGCCGTCGACGACGCGGTGGTCGCAGGAGAGCGACAGGTTCATCAGCTTGCGGATCTCGAGCTCGCCGTCGACCACGACCGGCGTCTCGCGGACCTTGTTGACGGCGACGATCGCGACCTCGGGGCGGTTGATCACCGGCGTCGAGGTGATGCCGCCCATCGGCCCGAGGCTGGAGATGGTGATGGTCGAGCCCGTCAGCTCGTCGCGGGCGGCCTTGCCCGTGCGCGCCGCCTCGGCGAGGCGGAGGATCTCGGCCGCGATCGACCAGACGTCGCGGCTTTCCGCATTGCGGATCACCGGCACCATCAGCCCGTTCGGGGTCTGGGTCGCCATTCCCATATGGACCGCGCCCGAACGGGTGATAACCTGCGCCTCGTCGTCGTAGGTGGCGTTGATCTGCGGATAATCGGCGAGCGTCCTCGCCATCGCGACGATCAGGAAGGGGAGCATGGTGAGCTTTGGATTGTCGCCGCGGTCGGCGTTCATCATCGCGCGGGTCTGCTCGAGCGCGGTGACGTCATATTCCTCGACCAGGGTGAAATGCGGGATGCGGCGCTTCGCCTCCTGCATATTCTCGGCGATCTTGCGGCGCAGGCCGACGACCTTGACCGCTTCGTCCTGACGGCGGGGCGCGGCGGCCCGCGACGGGGCCGCGCCGCTGTGGAGCAGGAAGGCGTCGAGGTCGGCATGGCGGATGCGGTCGCCCGCGAATTTGACCTGCGCCAGGTCGATGCCGAGATCGCGGGCGCGGGCGCGAACGGCGGGAGAGGCTAGGATCGGCCCCCCGGCCGTCACCGGCGGATCTGGCTGCGGGTTGAAGCCGTGGATTTCGCCGGGGTCGGCGGGCCGACCGCCTGTGGCGGCGCGCCACTCCCCTTCCCGCCGGTCCGCCTCGACCGGCACCTCGTCGCGGCGGCGCTCGGGCGTCGTCCGCCGCTCCTCCGCCGCGATGTCGGTGGTCGGCACCACGTCCTCGAGCGCCTCGGGCACCTCGGCCATGCCGTCGGCGATCGGCTCCTCGGCGGCGATGTCGCCTTCGGTCTCGATCACGACCAGGACCGAGCCGATCGGGATCATGTCGCCGACCTCTCCGGCAACTTCCAGCACCTTTCCGGCCACCGGCGATTCCATCTCGACGGTCGCCTTGTCGGTCATCATGTCGGCGAGCTGCTGATCCTCCGCGACACTTTCGCCAACTTTGACGTGCCAGGCGACGATCTCGGCCTCGGCGATCCCTTCGCCGATGTCGGGCAGCTTGAATTCGTAGCGGGCCATGGGGCGTCAGTCCTCCAATGCCTTTTTGAGCGCCGGGCCGAGGCGGGCCGGGCCCGGAAAATAGGTCCATTCCATCGAATGGGGATAGGGCGTGTCGTAGCCGGTGACCCGGATCACCGGCGCTTCGAGATGGTAGAAGCAGCGCTCCTGGACGAGCGCCGCCAGCTCGGCGCCGAAGCCCGCGGTCCGCGTCGCCTCGTGGAGGACGACGCAGCGGCCGGTCTTCCTCACCGATTCCTCGATCGCCGCGATGTCGACGGGCACGATCGTGCGCAGGTCGATCACCTCGGCGTCGATCTTCTCGGCCTCGGCGGTGGCGATGGCGACGTGGACCATCGTCCCGTAGGCGAGGATCGTCACCGCCTCGCCGGCGCGCGCCACCGCCGCCTTGCCGAGCGGCACGCTGTAATGGCCGTCGGGGACTTCGGCCGCCGGATGCTTCGCCCAGGGTGTCACCGGCCGCTCGTAAAAGCCGTCGAACGGGCCGTTATAGATGCGCTTGGGCTCGAACATCACGACCGGGTCCGGATCCTCGATCGCCGCGATCAGCAGGCCCTTGGCGTCATAGGGGTTGGAGGGGATCACCGTCTTGATCCCCGGCATGTGGGCGAAGAAGGCCTCGGGCGACTGCGAGTGGGTCTGGCCGCCGAAAATGCCGCCGCCATAAGGCGAGCGGATCACCATCGGCACCGACCATTCGCCGGCGGTGCGGTAGCGGATGCGGCCGGCCTCGGAGAAGATCTGGTCGAAGCCCGGGAAGATATAGTCGGCGAACTGGATCTCGGCGACCGGCTTCAGCCCGTAGAGCCCCATGCCGATCGCGGCGGCGACGATCCCGCCCTCGGCGATCGGCGCGTCGAACACGCGGGTCTTGCCATATTTCTGCTGCAGCCCGGCGGTGACCCGGAAGACGCCGCCGAAATAGCCGACATCCTCGCCGAGCACGACGATGTCGGGATCGCGCGCCATCATCACGTCGTGGGCGCTGTTCAGCGCCTCGATCATGTTCATCACCGTCATTTCGCTTCCGCCTTGGCGGCGGCCCGCTGCTCGGCGAGATGCCAGGGCGGCTCGGCGAAGACGTCCTCGAACATCGAATCGACGTCCTCGTAATGGCCGTTGCCCAACGTGCCCTGCTTCTCGGCTTCCTTGGCGGTGAGGCGCACCTCCTCCTTGAGCCTGTCCTCCAGCGCCTTGTGCCGCTCCTCGTCCCATTCGCCCAGGGCCGTCAGATGCGCCTTCAGCCGCGCGATCGGGTCGCCGAGCGGCCAGGCGGCGCCGGCATCGCGGGGGCGATAGGCGGTCGGATCGTCCGAGGTGGAATGGCCCTCGGCGCGATAGGTGAAGAGTTCGATCAGGGTCGGCCCGAGGTTCGAGCGCGCCCGATCCGCCGCCCAGCGGGTCGCGGCATAGACCGCGAGCGCGTCGTTGCCGTCGACGCGCAGGCCGGCGATGCCGTAGCCGACCGCGCGCGCCGCGAAGGTGGTGAGCTCGCCGCCGGCGATGCCGCAGAAAGTGGAGATCGCCCACTGATTGTTGACGAGGTTGAGGATCACCGGCGCCCGGTAGACGCCGGCGAAGGTGACGGCGTTGTGGAAATCGCCCTCGGCGGTGGCGCCGTCGCCGATCCAGCCGGCGGCGATCCGGCTGTCGCCCTTGATCGCCGAGGCCATCGCCCAGCCGACCGCCTGCGGATATTGGGTGGCGAGGTTGCCGGAGATCGAGAAGAAGCCCTTCGCCCGGTCCGAATACATGATCGGCAGTTGCCGGCCCTTCAGCTTGTCGCCCTTGTTCGAATAGATCTGGTTCATCATCTCGACGAGCGGATAGTCGCGCGCGATCAGCAGGCCCTGCTGGCGATAGGTGGGAAAGCACATATCCTCGGCGTCGAGCGCGTGCGCCGCCGCCACCGCGACCGCCTCCTCGCCCAGCGACTTCATGTAGAAGCTGGTCTTGCCCTGGCGCTGGGCGCGGAACATGCGCTCGTCGAAGATCCGCACCAGCACCATGTCGCGCAGCATCCGCCTGAGCTTGTCGGGGTCGAGCCGCGGGTCCCAGGGGCCGACCGCCGCGCCTTCCTCGTCGAGGACTCGGATCAAAGTGAAGCAGAGCGGATGGGTCTCGGCGGCCGGAGCCGCGACGTCGGGCCGGGCGGCGCTGCCGGCGGCGGGAATCGCGATGCCGCTGAAATCGACCGGATCGCCCGGGCGGGCCTCGGGCTCCGGGACGTGGAGTGAGAGAGACGGCCGGTTGCGGCGCTCGCTTTTGTCGGTCATCCTCTCGCCTGCTTTGCTTCTCGGTCGCGCGGCAATTAGTCGATTTTTCGCGCGCATGCACCCCTTGTGAAGGATCGATCGATGCGATTGTCAGGTTTACTTGTCATTACGCTTTTCGCCCTCGTCGCCTGCGCGACGACTTCGGGGTCCGGACCGCCGCCCATCTATGTGATTCGGCACCTCAACACGCCGGAGGGCGAGCGGGATCCCGATCTGCTGCCCGAGGGGCAGCGGGCCGCGCAGGCGCTCGCCGGCTGGTTCCGGCGCGAGCGGGTGCGGGCGATCTACGTCAGCGACTATCGGAGGACCCGGCAGACGGCGGCGCCGCTCGCGGCGCGGCTGCGGCTGGTGCCGATCGTCTACGATCCGCGCGACACGCCCGGCCTGGTCGCGCGCGTCCGCGCCGGGCCGCGGCCGGCGCTGATCGTCGGCCATTCCAATACCGTGCCGGAGATCATCGAAGCGCTGGGAGGGACGAGGCCGGCGCCTCTGGTCCATGCCGATTTCGGCGACATCTGGCGGGTGGCGGCGGACGGGACGACGACGCGGATGCGGATCGAGAACTAGAGCGCGGGGCCCGTCATCCCGGACTTGATCCGGGATCCATGAACACGGAGGGCGTCAGCTCGCGCATGCCGTGTTCATGGGTCCTGACTTTCGTCAGGATGACGTGGAATGATCGCGAGTTCCTCACTCTAGAGGTCGATGCAGGAGGCGAGGGATTCGAGCTTGCGGACGCGCTCGCGCAGGTCCGCCATCTCGATCATGTCGCCGGCCGGGCTGCGGCGCTCCTGGCGGAGCGTGCCGGCCAGTTCGAGCCTCTTGACCTCGAGCCAGCCCTGCCAGCCCCTCAGCCCCGTGAAGGTCGCGATGCCGAGGCCGACCAGGCCGAAGCTCGCCATCGTGACCATCGTCATTGCGTCGCTCATCCCTGCCTCCCTGAAACAGATGATATTCGATTGGACCCTCAGCGAAGCTCCTCGATCTCGCGGGCGAGCTTGCTGTTCGAGCTGGTGACGTAGGTTTCGATCGCCTGCATCCTCAGATCCATGTTGCGCATGCGCTCGCGCGATTCGTCGCGCCCGGCGATCGGCGTGTAGGCGGCGCGCCGGCGCGGCTGCCCGGCATAGGCGGCGATCGCATAAGCGATCAGCGTCCACGGGAAGGCGCCGAGGATCGTCACCACGACGACCGCCACCCGGACCATCGTCACGTCGACGCCGGTCATGTTGGCGATTCCCGCGCAGACGCCGGCGATCTTGCCGTTCGCGCGATCGACCTCGAAGCTCTTGCCACGCATGCTCATTCCTTCCTCCCTGAATCCCGGCCATCCTCGGCCAGCAGAAAATTCCGTTCGCTCCGGTCCTCGACCCGCTCGGCCAGCGTCCGCTCGAGCAAAGCGAGCGGGCGCTCCATCAGATCGACGATCCGCCACATTTCCTCGGCCTCGGCCGGGTCCACCGCGCGATCTCCGCCGCGCTCGCGCTCCTTCCTGGAGGGACGGACCATCAGGTAGACGAACCAGCCGACGACCAGCATCAACAGGACGCTGAACACCGAGGCCGCGACCTGGACGATCTGGGCGATGTCGGCGCCGTTGACCGAGAGCGTCATGCCGCGATCCTCCGCTGCTTCATCGCTTCCAGCTCGGCGTCGACGCGCTCGGCGACGCGCAATTCGGCGATCTCTTCCTCGAGCGTCTTCGGCGGCGCGGCGAGCATCAGCGCCTCGGCATGGCCTTCGGCGAGGTCGGCCTCGCGCTCGAGCAGGTCGAAGCCCGAAAAGGCGTCCTCGATCCGGCCGCCCGCATAGATTTCGCGCATCCGCACCTGGTTGGCGGCGGCCTCGAAGCGGGTCGCGATCGCATTCTGGCGGGCGCGGGCCTCGCGCAGCTTGGCCTGGAGCTTGGAAATGTCGGCCTCCGAGGCGCGCAGCGCCTGGCCGATCGCGGCGATCTCGTCCTCGATCTCCTCGGCGAGGTCGGTCAGCTTCTCCTTCTCGATCAGCGCGAGGCGGGCGAGGTCGTCGCGGCCCTTGGAGAGGGCGAGCTCGGCGCGCTCGGTCCAATTGTCCTGCAGCTGGGCGAGCTGGGCGACCTGGCGCTGCTTCTCCTTCTGGTCCGCGATCGAGCGCGCCGCGGCGGCGCGCACCTCGACCAACGTCTCCTCCATCTCCAGGATGATCACGCGGATCATCTTGGCGGGATCGTCCGACCGGTTGGTCAGATCGATGACGTTGGCGGCGATGATGTCGCGGGTGCGGGAGAAGATGCTCATCGGGGGGACGCTCCGGAGAAGGTGACTTGGGCGGCGGCCGGGATTCGAGCCAAGGGGGAGGGCTGGATCCCGGCCGGCCGCCGCGGTTCAGGCGTGGGCCTGAGCCGAAGCGGTGACCTGGGCGATCTGCTCGGCGTGAACCGGGCCGACCGAAGCGCCGACGAGCGCGGTCGAGAGGACGATGGCGCCGATCGCGGCGGTGACCGTCTGGGTCAGATTGGTGAAGTTGATCATTGTCTTGCTCCTTGAACCTTCGTGTGAAACCGATGCCCACAAGGTTAGCAGGAGCCGTGCCAATTCGATTTTTCCGCGGAAATCAGCCGTTTTTTGAGAATCGCGATCAGGTCGGGGGATTGGGGCGCCGCCGCGAGTTGGCGAAAATTCCCAAAATTTAGGTCTGCGGCAGGAAGTCCGTCCGGCGCCGGCGGAGGCCGCTGTCCTTGCGGGTCAGCTCCAGCAATTTGGCGCCGGCCATGAACACCGCGGCGGTGCAGGCGGCGAACAGCAGCCAGCCGCCGGTCCCCGGATAGGCGTCGAGATAGCGCATGCCGCGGTCGGCGGCGCCGAGCCCGAGCGCGTAGATCACCGCGAGGGCTTCCCACCGGCTCTTGATGACGAACAGTCGCCCGATCCACCTTATGATTTTCATGCCCGAAAAGGAGCAAGATACGGGCCAATGGCGGATTTGCGCGGGCGGCGAGGGTTAACGGGTAAGGATTTGTAAACCATCCCGACGCTCCGGCGCCAATCGCCTATTGGGGCACCGGGACCGGCACCGACGGCGATGCCGGGGTCGGCGGCTGGGGCTGGCCCGGCCGGCCGAGGCTGTAGGTCAGCGCCAGCTTGAAGCGCGGCCCGTCGGAGCGCAGCGTCGTGCGGGTCAGGGCGGTGTTGGAAATGGTGCTCGAGCGAAACTCGGTGGGCCCGAAAACGTCGTCGACGGTCAGCACGCCCGACAGCCGATCGGTGATGGCATGCGACCAGGAGGCGCTGGCGCGGAAAAAGGAGGAACGGCGCACCAGCCCGTCGTCATAGGGGCCCGAATAGTTGGCGGTCAGGGTGACGCGGTCCGCTCCGGCGCGGCCGTCGGCGCCGTCGCGATAGTCGACCTGGGCCGTCGCGGAATAGCTGGTGCTGTGCTGCACCCTCACGATCCCGAAATCCTCCCGCTCGATCCTCCGCCCGAGCAGATTGGCGTTGATCGAATAGGTGAGGCCGCGGACGACCAGGCCCTGGACCGCCAGGCTGCCGCCGCGATCGGTGCGCTCGCCGACATTGACCGGCTGGGTCACCAGCACGCCGTCGTCGGTAAGCGTGCTGAGGTTCGAGAAGAGATTGTCGGTGCGGCGGTTGAACAGGGTCAGCGAGATCGTCTGGTGCGCCACCTCGGCGCGCAGCTTCGCCTCCACCGCGTCGGTCAGCTCCGGGCGCAGCGCGGGATTGCCGGTGCTGGCGGTGGTGGAATCGGAGAAGCGCAGCGCCGGGCTGAGCTGCTGGATCTGGGGCCAGGCGATCCGGCGCGAATAGCTGAGGGTTCCCGTCAGCCAGCGGGCGAGCCGGCGCTCCAGGTGCAGGCTCGGGAAGAAATGGGCGTCGCTCGGGCCTTCCCCGGGGGCTGGATCGGCGAATTCATAGTCCCGGCTTTCAATCCGGAAGCCGGCGAGCACCGTGCCGCCCAGCAGCGGGAATTGATAGCTCGCATAGGAAGCGACCTCGAGCGTCGAGCCGTCGATTTGCGAGGCGGGCGGGAACGGGTTGCCGCCGAACGGCAGGTCCCCGCTCTGCTCCAGCATGTTGAATTCGTGCGTGTCGCTCACCGATCCGCCGACCAGAAGCCGCTGCCCGCGCTGCAGCGGCCGCACATAATCGAGCTTGAAGATGCGGGCGCGGGTGAACCCGTCGGACCGGAACCGAAACCGGCCGGCACCGAAATCGGTGGCGACGTCGCTGCTGGGATCGATCCGATATTGCTGGACCGAGGTGGTCAGCAGCTCACCCGGCCGGCTCCCCTCTTCGCGATATTCCAGCGAGGCAAAGTAGGCGCGGAAGTCGAGATCGCTCGAGGTCAGCTGGGCGAGCGGCGCGCCGGGATTGGCGGCGGTCGCGATTTCCGAGCTCCCCGAACCCTCGATCTCGGCCGCGAACAGGCCGCCCTGGAAGGTGAACGTCCGCTTCGGCGTGAGCCGATAGCTGACCTGGCCGGTGCCGCTGAGGATTTCGAAGCGGCTGCGCGATTGCAGGGTTTCGAGGCTGTCGGGCGCCGCGCCGGGTCCGAGGTTCAGCCGCTCGCGCATGGATTCGGACAGGGAGACGTTGCGGGTCCAGCCGAGATTCCCGGTGATCGTCCAGTTGTCGTGGCTCCAGGTCGGCGCCGCGCGCAGCTCGGCGCCGCCGTAACGGCTCGCGCTGGCGGTCAGCGATCCGCGCAGGCCGTTGAGGGCGTTTCGGCGGGTGATGATGTTGATGATCCCGCCCGTGCCCGAAGCGGAGAATTGCGCGCTGGGGTTGGAGACCACTTCGATCCGGGCGATCTCCGAGCCCTGGAGGTCGCGCAGGACGTTCGGATTGGGAGAGGGACGGCCGTCGATCAGGACGGTCACGCCGGACGTTCCGAGCAGCCGGATCGAATTGTCCGGCTGGACGGTCACGGCCGGGATTCGCGCCAGCACTTCGAGCGCGTTCGAGCTGCGCGCCTCGGCGGTGTCGCGGACGACATAGGTGTCGCGGTCGATCGCGGTGCGCTGCTCGGCCGGGGCGCGGACCACGATCTCCTGTTCGCCGGGGCTCGCCGCCGGCGGCGCGGACGGAGGCCGGGCCGGCGGAGCGCCGGGCTGAGCCCACAAAACCGAGGTCGGCAAAACCGCCGCGCCGGCAAACAGCATGATCCGGCGCACGCTCGCCTCCCCCCCATCGGCGCGGGCTATGCCAAAACTGGAAAAAAGCGCAAGTCTTTGCGGCGCAATGATTTGTGAGCCAGCCAGACCCGGGGGCCGTCCCCGCTCAATAATCCACGTCGAGCGCGAAATGGCCGCCGGCGCGCAGGGTGATCGTGCAGCGCCGCCAGGCCTTGCCGTCCTCCTCCGCCATCTTCCGGCGGATCGCGCGCAGGCTTTCGAGGATGTCGCGCGCGGCATCGTCGGCGGGATGGAGCTGGACCTCGGTGCCGTCGGGCTGGGTGGAAAGGATCCACAGGCGGGTCTGGTCCTCGCCGATCTCCATCGTCAGGCGCGCGGTCGCGAAGCCGGGCGGGCATTGCCCGGCGATCAGCCGGCCGAGCGCGAGATAGGCGATGTTGCGGGCGTCATCGGCGGTGTCGGTCATGCGGTCTCCAGTGCGAGCAAGGCGAAGGTCGCGAGCCAGTGCTCGCCCATATAGTCGCCGGCGACATAAGGCAGGCTGGCGTCGAGATGGGCGTCCGCCGTCTCCCGCGCAAGGGCGGCGAGCCCGGGCCCCAGCGCGCCCGCGAGCCCGCGCCAGCACCAGGCGCGCGACAGGTTGACCCCGTCGAGATGCGCGATCTTGCCGTCGCCGCGGTCGGAGACGAAGGCGGGCGCGAACAGGCTGGCCGGGCGCCCGGCCGCGAGATCGGGCAGGAAGGCGTCGAACCAGGGGCCGAACGCGCGCTCCGGCAGCGCCCGGCGCATCAGCAGCGCCTCGGTCAGCGCCGGCGACAGGAAATCGTCGCCGCCCGGCTCCCAGGCGGGGCAATCGCGGTCGTTACCGTAATAGTCGAGCGCGCGGGCGCGGATCAGCCCGGCGAGGCCGGTGTCGTTGGCGTCGGCCCAGTCGAGCGCGACGGTCATCGCGAAAGCGGTGTTGAAATGGGTGCCGGTGCGGATCGGGTAGGTGAGCCTGGGCAGATAGGATTTGAAGCGGTCGGCGAACGCCTCGGCGAGCGGCGCCAGCGCGTCCGCCCAGCCGGCCCCGTGGCGCTGCGCCTCGGCGTGGAGCATGAGCAGCCAGGCCCAGCCATAGGGCCGCTCGAAAGTGCCGGTATAGGCGCGGTCGAGATAGTCGCGCTCGCCGCCGACATTGGCGGCGGTGACCATCTCGTCGAGCAGGCGGCGGATCCGGGGCGCGGCCGGCATGCCGGGGAACAGCCGCAGGGTCCGCATCAGCAGCCAATAGCCGTGGACGCAGCTGTGCCAGTCGAAGCTGCCGAAGAAGAGCGGGTGCAGGGCGCGCGGCCCGAGCACGTCCTCCGGCCCCTCCATGACATGCTCGAGCTTGTGCGGATATTCCCGGGTGAGATGGCCGAGCGCGATCGAGGCGAAGCGGTCCGCGGTCTCGAGGGTGAGGCGGTGCTTCATCGGAACGCCAGGAAGTAGATAAAGAGGATGTTGACCGCCAGCAGCGGGATCGCGGTGCCGATCTGCGCCTTGATGACTCCGTTCTGGTCCTTCAGTTCGAGCAGAGCCGCGGGCACCAGATTGAAGTTCGCGGCCATCGGCGTCATCAAGGTCCCGCAAAAGCCCGCCAGCATGCCGATCGCGCCGACCACCGCCGGGTCGCCGTGATAGACCTGGATCAGCAGCGGCACCCCGATCGCGGTCGCCATCACCGGGAAGGCGGCGAAGGCATTGCCCATGATCATCGTGAACAGGGCCATGCCGATCCCGAAGACGATCACGGTCAGGAAGACGCTGCCCTCGGGGATGATTGCGCGGGTCCCCTCGCCGATCACCGTGCCGACGCCGGCGGCGGCGAACACCACGCCGAGCGCGGCGAGCATTTGCGGCAGCACCGCCGCCCAGCCGATCGCGTCGATCAGGCGCCGGCCCTCCTGCAGCGGCGCCAGCGCGGGCGGCTTCAGCCAGGCATAGAGCACGCCGACCGCGATCAGCGCGCCGAGGCAGAGGAAGATGTAGGTCTCGCGCTTGGCCTCGATCAGGCCCTGCTCGCCGAGCGGCGTGTAATTGTAGACGAGGGTGCCGATCAGCGCGGTCGCGGGGATGATCAGGGCGGGCAGGAACAGCCGGTTGCCGAGCCGCTGCGACCAGCCGGCGCGCTCGGCCTCGGTGGTGCTCGGCGGCGCGCTGCGGCCGAGCAGGTTGAAGCCGCCGAGGCCGGCGAGGCCGAGCACGAGCAGGCCGTTGCCGAAATCGCCGAGCCGCGAGCCGGCGAGCAGGCTCAGCGCCATCAGTCCCCAGAAGGCGGCATTGCCGAGGCGCTTGCCGTTGCTGCGGTCCAGCACACTCAGGATCGCGAAGGCGGCGAACATCGACCCGGCGAGCGCATAGGCCCATTGCAGGGTGATCATGTCTGGCCTCCGTCATTCCCGCGCAAGCGGGAATCCAGCTTCTTCTTTTCAGCTTCGGACAAGGAAGCTGGACCCCCGCTTTCGCGGGGGTGACGATGGAGCTTTCGGTCGAGCAGCAGCAGCCGAACGCTGTGGATCAGGAAGGCGGCGACCGCGGTCGGGATCGCCCAGATCGCCAGCTCGAAGGGAGCGAGCGCATAGCCGTAGGCGGCCAGCGTCTGCTGGATCAGGATGATCGAGCCGATCGCGATGAAGATGTCCTCGCCGAAGAACACGCCGACATTGTCGGTCGCGGCGGAATAGGCCTTGACCCGCTCGACGGTCTCCGACTCCAGGGCGCCGTGTTCCTTTTCGGCGGCGGCGAGCGCCATCGGCGCGACCAGCGGCCGCACCGTCTGGGCGTGGCCGGCGATCGAGATCAGGCCCATCGCGGCGGTGCCCTGGCGCAGCAGCAGGTAGAGGATGAGGAGCCGCCCGACCGTCGCCGCCTTCATCGCCCGGATCACCGCGGCCGCGCGCTGCTGCAGGCCGTAGCGCTCGAGCAGGCCGATCACCGGCAGCACGATCCAGACGATGGCGATGATCCTGTTGTCGTTGAACGCCTTGCCGAACAGCGAGATCACCTCGACCGGCCCCTTGCCGGAAATCAGCCCGGTCGCGAGCGCGGCGACGGTCACGACCAGCATCGGATTGAGCCGGAGCGCGAAGCCGACGACGACGATCAGGATGCCGGCGAGGACGAAGTAATGAGACATCATTCCTCCCTGTCGCGAAGCGATGGGGAGGGGGACCACCCGGAGGGTGGTGGAGGGGTAACTGACGAGGCCTCGTCTTCTACCCCTCCACCATGCTTCGCATGGTCCCCCTCCCCGGCAAATGCCGGGGAGGAATATCCGTATGCGCCTCCCCCGGGCGTTTCGATGACGAAGGCGTCGCCCGGCGCCATCTCGGCGGCGTCGGTCGCGGTCAAGACCTCCTCGCGGCCGTCCGCGCGCAGCACCTTGTTCACGCCCGGCTTGGCGTCGCCGCCCCCTTCGATCCCGCGCGGCGCCACCCGGCGGCGGTTGGCGAGGATGGCGGCGTGCATCGGCTCGCGGAAGCGGATGTGCCGCACGACGCCGTCGCCGCCCCTGTGCCTGCCCTTCCCGCCCGAGCCGCGGCGGATCGCGAACCGCTCGAGGATGACGGGCAGCCGAGTCTCGAGGATTTCGGGGTCGGTGAGCCGGCTGTTGGTCATATGGGTCTGGACCGCGCTCGCCCCGTCGAAATCCGGGCCGGCCCCGGCGCCGCCCGCGATCGTCTCATAATATTGATAGCGGTCGTTGCCGAACGTGAAATTGTTCATCGTCCCCTGGCTCGGCGCGAGCGCGCCGCAGGCGGCGAACAGGCAGTCGGTGATCACCTGGCTGGTCTCGACATTGCCGGCCACCACCGCCGCCGGATAATCGGGATTGAGCATCGAGCCGGCCGGCACCGCGAGCGTGATCGGCCGCATGCAGCCGTCGTTCAGCGGAATCGGGTCGTCGACCAGGGTGCGGAAGACGTAGAGCGTCGCCGCCCGGCAGATCGAATAAGGCGCGTTGAAATTGTTCGGCTGCTGATCGCTGGTGCCGGCGAAATCGACGGTGGCGGCGCGGCGCTCCCGGTCGACCCGGATCGCCACCGACACCCGGGCGCCATTGTCCATCTCGTAGCTGAACTGGCCGTCCTTGAGCCGCCCGATCAGCCGCCGCACCGCTTCTTCGGCATAGGCCATGACATGGCCCATATAGGCGTCGATCGTGGCGCGTCCCTGCTCGGCCGCGACCCGGCGCAATTCGGCGGCGCCGCGCGCGCAGGCGGCGATCTGGGCCTTGAGGTCCGCGACGTTGCGGTCCGGATTGCGCGCCGGCCATTCGCCGGCGGCGAGCAGCGCCCGCAACTCCTCCTCAAGGAAGCGGCCTTCGTCGACCAGCAGCATATTGTCGATCAGCACCCCTTCGTCGTGGACGGTGGTGCTGTCCGGCGGCATCGATCCCGGCGCGATCCCGCCGATATCGGCATGGTGGCCGCGGGCGGCGACATACCAGGCGGGCGCCGCGTCGCCGTCCCCGGCGAAGACCGGCATGATCACGGTGATGTCGGGCAGATGGGTGCCGCCGCGATAGGGGGCGTTGAGCACGTAGACGTCGCCGGGCTTCATCCCCCGCCCGTCCCGCCCCTCGCCGCGCGCCTCGATCACGGTGCGGATCGAATCGCCCATCGAGCCGAGATGGACCGGGATGTGCGGCGCGTTGGCGATCAGATTGCCGTCGCGGTCGAAGACGGCGCAGGAAAAATCGAGCCGCTCCTTGATGTTGACCGAGGAAGCAGTGTTCTGCAGCGCCACCCCCATTTCCTCGGCGATCGCCATGAACAGATTGCCCATCACTTCGAGCATCACCGGATCGACCTCGGTCCCCATCGCCGGAGCGCTCTCGCGGGGCCGGGCGCGGGTCAGGATGAGGTTGCCGAGCGCGTCCACCTCGGCCCGCCAGCCGGGCTCGACCACGGTGGTGGCGGAGGGGTCGATGATGAGCGCGGGGCCGGTGACGATGTCGCCAGCGGAAAGGTCGGCACGATCGTACAGATCCTCCCCGGAACGGGGAGGGGGACCGCGACGCGAAGCGTCGTGGTGGCGGGGCCGATCCCCGGCCGCCGACCCCTCCACCGGCTCCGCCGGTCCCCCTCCCCGTTCCGGGGAGGATTTCCCGATGGCTTCTACGATCGCGGTCTCCACCACCACTTCGGTGCCCCGCGCATCGAAGCCGAAGCGTTGCTTGTGCGCCGCCTCGAATTGCTCGCGCATATGGTCCGACACGGCCACTTCGAGGCTCGAATCGCTGCCCTCGTAGCGCAGCGCGGCGCGGCGATGGATTTCGGGCGCCTCCACCCCCTGCGCCCGCAACGCCGCGACCGCCTCGGCCTCCAGCTCGCCGAGCACCGTTTCGAGATCCGCCCCGGCAAGCGTACGCTGGCGCAGTTCCACGAGGTCGGCGAGGCCCATACCGTAGGCGCTGAGCACGCCGGCGAGCGGGTGGATCATCACCCGCCCGATGCCGAGCGCGTCGGCGACGAGGCAGGCATGCTGGCCGCCGGCGCCGCCGAAGCATTGCAGGGTGTAGCGGGTGACGTCGTGGCCGCGGGCGATCGAGATCTGCTTGATCGCGTTGGCCATATTGTCGACGGCGATGCGCACGAACCCCTCGGCCACCGCGCGCGCGTCCATCCCCGCCTCGGCCGCGATCGCCTCGCACAAGGCGAAAGAAGCGGCAGCGTCGATCGGCTGGTCGCCGTCGGGCCCGAACACGCGCGGGAAATGATCGGGCCGGATCTTGCCGAGGACGACGTTGCAGTCGGTCACCGTCAGCGGGCCGCCGCGCCGGTAGCAGGCGGGGCCGGGCACCGCGCCGGCGCTCGCCGGGCCGACCCGGAAGCGGCGGCCGTCGAAGCTGCAGATCGAGCCGCCGCCGGCGGCGACGGTGTGGATCTCCAGCATCGGCGCGCGCACCCTGACGCCCGCGACGCCACGCTCGCTGGTCCGCTCATAGGCGCCGGCGAAATGGGAGACGTCGGTCGAGGTGCCGCCCATGTCGAAGCCGATGACCCGGCGCTCGCCGGCCTCGGCCGCGGTCCGCGCCATGCCGACGATGCCGCCCGCGGGGCCGGACAGGATCGCGTCCTTGCCGCGGAACGCGCCCGCGTCGGTGAGGCCGCCGTTCGACTGCATGAAGAACAATCGCCCCTTGCCGCCGAGGCCGGCGACGACTCGATCGACGTAGCGGCGCAGCACCGGCGACAGATAGGCGTCGACGACCGCGGTGTCGCCGCGGCCGATCAGCTTGATCAGGGGCTCGACTTCGTGGCTCGCCGAGATTTGGGCGAAGCCGATCTCCCGCGCCAGCGCCGCCAGCGCCGCCTCGTGCGCGGTCCAGCGCCAGCCGTGCATCAGCACGATCGCGAGCGCGCGATAGCCGGCGTCGAACGCCGCCTCGAGGCCGGCCCGTGCCGCGCCCTCGTCGAGCGGGCGAATCACCTCCCCTTGGGCGGTGACGCGCTCGTCTATTTCGACGACGATGCCGTAGAGCGGCTCGGGCAGGACGATCCGGCGCGCGAAGATGTCGGGCCGCGCCTGGTAGCCGATCCTGAGCGCGTCGCCGAGGCCGGCGGTGATGGCGAGCGCGACCGGCTCGCCCTTGCGCTCCAGGAGGGCGTTGGTGGCGACCGTCGTTCCCATCCGGACCGCGCCGATCTCGCCGCGGCCCGCTTCGGCAAGGATCCGGCCGATCCCGGCGATGGCGGCGTCGGCGTAGCGGCCGGGATCGTCGGAGAGCAATTTGCGCACCACCAGTCGTCCGTCGGGAGCGCGGGCGACGATGTCGGTGAAGGTGCCGCCCCGGTCGATCGAGAAGGTCCAGGCGCCACGCATCGCGTCGCCCTAGCAAAGGCCGCTTGACCCGGCCAGCCGCTTGGGACAGCGCTGCGCAATGGCCGAAGAAGCAGAAGATCAGGACGACGCGGCGCTGACCGCGGGCGATTTCCACAACATCGCCCAGAAGCAGATCATGAACGCGGTGTTCGCGACGCTCGCCGAATCGAAGATGCCGTGGAACCTGGTCGCACCCTTTCTTGAGGCCGCGCGCGAGGTCTGCGCCGGCGACTTCGCCGAGAACGGGCGCATCAGCCTCCACACGATGCGCGCCGAGGGCGAGACCTGGGTCGAGGCCGAGGAGGCGTTTCTGGGTATCGCCGTCGCCGACCGCGAGACCGGCGAGGAGTGGCTGGGCGAGACCTATTGGCTGTCCGACATCGCGACCGCCGGCGCGACCCGCGAGGACGTCGAGGCGGTCATCGCCGCGCTCGAACGGACGATCGCCAAGCTCAACCTGTGGCTGGAAAACGGGGGCCCGGCCGAAGCCGAGCCCCCGGTCGAGGCCTAGTCCAATCGCTACGTCATGTGACGAAAGTCAGCACCCATGAACACGGATTGCGATGGATCGCAAAGACCGTGTTCATGGGTCCCGGATCAAGTCCGGGATGACGCCGCGAGGTTACCGACCCTAGCGCCCCGTTACCCCGCGCTCGTAGAGCTGGATGCAGCGGTCGTCGCCCGGGCCCGGACGGCAGGGCGGATAGTCGGTCGTCGCGACTTCCTCGAGCGGTCCGCCGACGCCGGTATAGCTTGCCGCGGCGCCCTCGTCGGCCGCGATCTCGCCGATCGCGGCGTCGACCGAACCGTCGCCGTTCATCGCCAGAGTCGCGTCGACCGGCTCTTCGGGGCCGCCCATGCCGGTATAGGTGGAGCCGCCGCCCATCGCGCCGGCCAGGGTCGTGTCGACCGGCTCATAGGGGCCGCCGACCGCGTCGGTGGCGCTGTTCGCGGCGAGGGTGCCGGTCGGCCGGTCCCAGCTGGCTAGCTCGGCGCGGACGCCGCGCTCGTAGAGCTGGATGCAGTGATCGTCGCCCGGGCCGGGGCGGCAGGGCGGATAATTGCCGGCCGCCGGCTGCGGAGTGGTTTCCGCCAGGACCTGGTCGTCGGCGATCCAGCTCGCCGAGGCGGCTTCCGCCTTGACCGCGCTCGTCGCCAGCTTGGCCTGCGGCTTGGGAACGACCTTGGGCGGCGGGGTCTTGACGGCCGCGACGGCCGCCGGCTTGCCGGCATCGGCCGCTGGCGTTGTCGACGGCGCCCAGGCGAAGGCGGACGAGCCGAGCAGCAGCGCGCCGGCTGCGAAATAGATGCGCTTCATGTTGATCTCCGTTACCTCGCCGGCGGCGGGCTTCCGCCGGCCGGCTCAAGCCCCCACGCTCACACCGAAAGTGCGTTGCGCCCCTGAAACGGACCGGCGGCGGCTTATATCCCCCCGGCGGGGCGCCTCGTCAGAAACTCCCCTCGATTCGCCGCGAATATCCTTCGGCCGACGGCTGAAAGCCGGCGGCGGCGAGGCGCGGCGCGAGCGCGGGGTCGGTGCGGCGGATGACGAGGTCGATCCGGTAGCGGCCGTCGCCGCCGAGGCTGAGGGTGAGCTGCCCGGCCGGGCTGGCCAGCGGCAGCAGCAGCGCGCCCCCGGCGCAGCGCGCGTCGCCGGCGAGGCTGGCCGGCAGCGCGATCCCGGCCATCTCGCCCGACAGGCCGGCGCGCACCCGCCCCTCGGCGCTCTCGCACAGGCCGTTCGAGAATCGGGCGCTGACATCCTCGAGATCGAGCGCGGCGATCGGCACCGGGCCGAACACGCGGCCGGGGCGCAGCTGCCCGGTCAAATCCTCGACGCCGAAGCCGTGGCGCGACACGCTCACCGCTCCCTCGAAGCGGCCGCTGCCCGCTTCCGCGCGCGAGAGCGACAGCCGCGCCCGGCCGAGGAACAGCGGCAGCACGTTCAGCCGCGCCTGGACGTCGCCGAGCGGCACCGGCCCGAATCGCGCCTCCTTGAGCATGCCGAGCCAGATGCTGCCGGTCGCCTCGCGCGCCGCGAGCGGGCCGCCGATCCGCGACACGGCGACTCGCAGCGGGATCAGCGCCACCGCCGCGAAGGCGAAGGCGGCGGCGAAGAAGACCGTCCTCTTGAGCGGCAGCCGGAAGCGCATCAGCGCGCCCGCTCCCTGAGGCCGATCTCGGCGGAAAGCGTGCGGTCGGCATTGGCCTGGGCGCGCAGCCGCTCGACGACGAGGCCGCGCCGCTCCATCTCGGCGATCCAGCCGAACAGGGCCTGCGGCCGCGCCGCGTCGATCGCCACGCTGGCGCCGGCCGCGCCCTGGCGGGCGATCCTCACGCCGGTGAAGCCCGCCTCCGCGGCGGTCCGGGCGACGATCGCGTCGGCGGGCCCCGCGGGCGCCGGCCCGGCCGCCGACGGGAGGCGCGCGCGCGCCTCGGCCAGCGCCACCACCGCCGCGGCGTGGCGCTCCTTGGCCGCGTCGAGCGCGTCGGCGAGCGGCCGCACCACGATCAGCCAGGCGAGGACCAGGCCGAGCAAGGCGAACATGATGCCGAGCAGCAGCCGCTCGCGCGCGCTGCGCGCTTCCCACCAGGCGTTCATGCCGGCCTCAGCACCAGCTCCGCGCTCGGCCGGCCGCCGGCGCTGGTGAGGCTGCCCCCCTCGACGCTGAGCCCGCTCGCCTCGGCGCGGGCGCGGAAGGCGGCGAGCGTCGCCGGGCTGTCGACCGATAGCGTCGCGCCGAGGCTGCCGTCGGGGCGGTATTCGAGCCGGGTCAGCTCGAGATTGGGGGTCGAGCGCACCGCTTCGAACAGCAAAGGCGCGAGCGCGCCGAAGCCGGGCCGGCTCGCCGCCGTCGCCGGGCCACCGAGCGCGGCCGCCTCCGCTTCGAGCCGATCGGTGTCGAACTTATAGCGCAGGATCGTCGCGAGCTGGAGGACCAGGCTGACCAGCGCCAGCGCCGCGGCGAGCAGCGCCACCCGGCGCAGATTGCTGCGGTCCACCTTCCAGTGCCGGCGCCGGGCGAAGGCCCCCTGGCGCAGGTTGAGCACCGGATCGGCGAGCGCCGCCGCGAGGCCCGCCTCGAACGCTTCCTCGCCGATCTCCTCGACCGGCGCGTCGCCGATCACCAGTTCGGCCAGCCCCGGCTCGACGCTGAACGCCGCCGCGAGGCCGCGATGGTCGAGGCCGCGCCGGACCAGCCCTTCGGCGGGCGGCGCCAGCAGCAGGCTCTCCGGCACGATCAGATCGGGATCGCCCGCGACCCATTCCTGCATCCACGCGATCGGCGCCAGCGCGATCGGCGTCAGCCCCTTCTCGGGCCGGCCGGCGGCGACGTGCAGCTCCCCGAGCGGATCGGCGCTGGCGTCGGCGAGCATCAGCCGCGCCGCCGCCGCCGCCTGGGCGGGGGTGAGATCGCCGGCCAGGTCGAGCCAGTGGATCGCGACTTGGGTGCCGGGCACCGCGAGCGCCGTCCCGGCGCCGGGCACGACGATGAGCTCGCGCCCGTCCGCGAGGCGCAGCAGGGCGCCGCTTTCGGCCGGATCAGTTGGTGATGTCGGCATCGTCCCCGGTTCCGCCCTCGCGGCCGTCGGCGCCCAGACTCGCGACCGTGAACGGCCTGCCGCCCTCGCCCGGCGCCGCGTAGCGATAGGGATGGCGCCAGGGATCGTCGGGCAGCCGGTGGATGTAGCGGCCGGCGACCAGCGCCCGCAGCCCCTCGCTGGTGGTCGGATAGCGCTGGTTGTCGAGCCGGTACATCTCGATCCCCTGCTCGAGCGTGGCGATGTCGGCCCGCGCCTTGGTCACCGCCGCCCGGTCGGCCGCCGGCATGACGTTGATGATGACGATCGTGGCGAGCAGGCCGAGGATGACGAGGACGACCATCAATTCCACCAGCGTAAACCCGCTCTCGTCACCCCAGCGAAGGCTGGGGTCCATGCTGACTCTGGTTGGATGCCAGCCTTCGCTGGCATGACGAAGGTGGGTCATCAATAACCTCCAGCCAATGTATCGAGCTGCAATATCGGCAGCAAAATCGAAAGCACGATCAGCGCCACGATCACCCCCATGACGATGATGATCGCCGGCTCGAGCAGCGCCAAAGCGGTGGTGGTGAAGGCGTCGAACTCGCGGTCGAGATAGTCGGCGGCGCGCTCGAGCATCAGGTCGAGCTTGCCCGACGCTTCGCCCGAGGCGGCGAGGTAGACGAGCAGGGGCGGAAAGATGCCGGCCCGCTTCAGCGCGCCGGCCAGGCTGCCGCCGGTGCGGATCGATTCGGCGATGTCGGCGGAGGCGGCGCGCAGCACCCGGTTGTGGACGGTGCCGGTGGTCAGCCTGAGCCCTTCCAGCAGAGGCAGCCGGCTCGCGACCATCGTCGCCAGCGTCCGCGCCATCCGCGCCGCGTGAAGGTCCCGGATCAACCGGCCGACCAAAGGCAGCTTCAACAGCATCCGGTCGAACTTCATCCGCACGCCCTCGTCCTTGAGCGCGCGGCCGGCGAGGAAGATCGCCAGCGCCCCGGCCAGCAGCAAGGCCCACCACCAGGAAGCGAGGAAGGCGGACAGGCCGATCACGATCCGGGTCAGGAGCGGCAGCGTCTGGCCGATGTCCTGGAACTGCTCGACCACCTTGGGGACGACGAAGATCATCAGCGCGAACACGACGAACGCGGCGACGATCGCGAGGATCGTCGGATAAGCCAGGGTCGAGAGCACCTTGGAGCGCACCTGGGCCTGGCGCTCGAGCAGATTGGCGAGCCGCTCCAGGATTTGCGGCAGCGTGCCCGAGGCCTCGCCCGCCGACACCATCGCCCGGTAGAGCGGCGGAAAGCTCGCGCTCTCGCGGGCCATCGCCTCGGACAGGCGGCGGCCCTCGACGACTCCGGCATGGACGTTGCCGAGGACGCGCCGCAGCTCCTCGCGCTCGGCCTGAAGCGAGACGGTGCGCAGCGCCTCTTCGAGCGGAGTCACCGTGATCAGGGTGGCGAGCTGGCGGGTGAACAGGGTCAGCTGCTTGGCGCCGATCTTCTTGCGCGCGATCAGGCCGCGCGAGACGAGCGGCGTCCCCGCCTCGGCCGCCGGCTCGATCCGGACCACGTAGAGCCGGCGCGAGACGAGCTGGTCGCGCGCGGCCTCGCTGGTCGCGGCGCTCAGCCGGCCGCGTCGCTCGCGGCCGGCGGGATCGAGCCCGACATAGGCGAAATCAGGCATCGGCCGCCTCGCGGCGCGACACCCGCACCGCTTCCTCCGGGCTGGTCACGCCATCCCGGACCAGCGCGCGTGCCGCGCCCGTCAGCGTGTCCCGGTCGCGAAAGGCATAAGATGAGATCGCCGTCTCCTCCGCGCCCGCGTTGATCAGGCGGCGAATCTCGTCGTCGACCCGCGCCGCCTCGAACAGGCCGATCCGCCCCTTATAGCCGCTCTTGCCGCAGGCCGGGCAGCCTTTCGGCTCGTGGACGATCGTCCCCGGCTCGAGCCCGAGCGCGGCGGCGAGCGAGCCCGATGCCTCGACCGGCTCGCGGCATTCGGGGCAGAGCCGCCGCACCAGCCGCTGCGCGATCACCGCCCGCACCGTCGAGGCGATCAGGAACGGCTCGACCTTCATGTCGCGGAGGCGGGTGATCGCGCCGATCGCGTCGTTGGTGTGGACGGTGGAAAGGACGAGATGGCCGGTCAAGGCCGCCTGGACGGCGATGTCGGCGGTCTCGCGGTCGCGGATCTCGCCGACCATCACCACGTCCGGATCCTGCCTCAGGATCGCGCGCAGGCCCGCGGCGAAGGAGAGGCCGACCTGCGGGTTGATCTGGGTCTGGCCGACGCCGTCGACCGCATATTCGACCGGGTCCTCGACGGTCAGGATGTTGCGGGTGCCGTCGTTCAGCAATTTGAGGCCGGCATAGAGCGTCGTCGTCTTGCCCGATCCGGTCGGGCCGGTGACGAGGACGATGCCGTTGGGTTCGGCGAGCGCGCCGCGGAACAGGCTCTTCACCGCTTCGGTCATGCCGAGCATGTCGAGGTCGATCCCGGCATTCTCCTTGTCGAGGATGCGCAGCACCACGCGCTCTCCCGCACGGCTGGGAAGCGTCGAGACGCGCACGTCGATCAATTTGCCGCCGAGCGTGAGCCCGATCCGCCCGTCCTGCGGCAGCCGCCGCTCGGCGATATCGAGGCGCGCCATCACCTTCACCCGGCTGACCACCACCGGCGCGACGTGCGGCGGCATCCTGAGCGTCTCGCGCAGCACGCCGTCCATCCGCATCCGGACGACGAGGCCCGTCTCGTAGGGCTCGATATGGATGTCGGAGACGCCCTGGCGGGCGGCGTCGGCGATGATGCCGTTGATCAGGCGGATCGCGGGCGCGTCGTCCGACGTGTCGAGCAGGTCCTCGGCGCTCGGCAGGCCGGCGGCGAGATGGCCGAGGTCGTCGCCGAAGCCGAGCGAACCCGCCGCGTCGGCCGCCGCCTCGGTGCCGGAGGGATAATGGTCCGACAGCAATTTGTCGAAGGCCGGCGGATCGACCTTGTGCACCGCGAACGGCCGGGCGAGGAAGCGCCGCAGCTCGATCAGCGCCTTGGGGTCGGCGCCTTCGCGCATCGCCACGTCGAGCCCGCCATCCTCGCTCTGCGCCGTCGGCAGCAGGCCATGGCGCCGGGCGAAAGCGTAGGGCACCCTGACGGGGACAGTCCCCACGAGGGGGACAGTCCCCTCCTCGCGCGCGGGGACTGTCCCTTCAGGGACTGTCCCCCTGCTCAAGGGACTGTCCCCCTGCTCATGGCCGCGGCGCCTCGGGCGGCGGAGTCACCACCTGGTCCTGCGGCTGCGCGGCTCCGGGCGCGGCCGGCGGCACCGTCCCCATATAGTCGCGGACCAGCTCGTCGAGGCTCGGCTCGTGCTCGGGATTGGCGATCAGCTGCCGCCCGCGGACATAATCGTAGCGGCGCGCGCTCATCGCCCGCGCATCCTCGGCGCTGCGCAATATGGTCGGCCGGATGAACACCATCAGGTTGGTGCGCCCGCGTGAGCGCGCCCGCGAGCGGAAGAGGTTGCCGATCACCGGGATGTCGCCGAGCAGCGGAATGCGCTGCAGCGTCCGCCGGTCGTTATCGTCCAGGAGGCCGCCGATGCCGACGATCTCGCCGTCGTCGACGGTGATCGTATTCTCGATCTCGCGCTTGTTGAGGATGAGGTCCTGGAAGCTCGACGAGACCGGCCCCGCGATCGAGCTGACCTCGACGCGCAGATCGAGCTTGATCGCGCCGCCGCTGTTGATCTGCGGCTTCACCTCGAGCGTGATTCCGACATTCTGGCGCTGGACGGTGCGGAAGGCATTGTCGAAATTCTGGCTCAATGCCTCGCCGGTGGTGATCGGGATTTCCTGGCCGACCAGGATCCGCGCCTCCTGGTTGTCCAATGTCATGATCGAGGGGGTCGAGAGGATGTTCGACTGATTGTCCGAGCGGACCGCGTTGATGATCGCGCCGAAGATCGCGTTCGAGTTGCGGATCGCGAAGCCGGCGAGGCCGCCGCTCACGCCGGCGAGCTGCCCCGCCGCCTGCTCGATCAGGTCGGAGCCGCTGTTGTTGGTGGTCGTCGTCGTCGAGCCGGTGCCGGTCGTCACCGTGGTCGTCGAGCCGCCGAGCTCGCGCGCCGCGATCGCGCCGGCGATCGAGCCGATATTGGGGGTGATGTTCGAATAATTGGTGATCGCGAACGGGATGTTCGAGCCGTTGAGGCCGGAGAGGAACAATTGCACGCCCAATTGCCGCGCGGCGCTGTCCGAAATCTCGACGATGATCGCCTCGACCAGCACCTGCTGGCGGCGCACGTCGAGCTGGCGGATCAGCTCGCCCAAAGTGCGCTGGACGTCGGGGCTCGCCGAGATGACGATCGCGTTGGCGCCCTCGAAGCGGGTCACCACCGCGCCGCGCGCGCCGACCGGCGGCGTGCCGCTGGTGACGACCCCGGCGGCCTGCCGGGGCGGCTCGGCGGTGCTCACCGTCGCCGGCAGCGAGCCGCCGCTCTGCCCGGGCGGGGCGCTGACGCTGGTGCCGCGCCGGCTGCGCGGCTGGCTCGCCGGCTGGGTCGCCGGCTGGCCGAGCACTGATTGCAGCACCGGCAGCAATTGCTCGGCGTCGGCGTGCTGGAGGAAGACGACGCGGATCTCGCTGCCGTTGGCGGCGCGCCGGTCGAGCTCGCGCGCGACGTCGATCAGCCGCGCCACCGCCGGCCCGTCCCCCCGGAACGCAAGCGTGTTGGAGCTGTCGATCGGCACCACCGACACGCCCTCGGGGGCGAGCTCGGCCAGGGCCGCCGCGATCTCGCGCGCCCCGGCATTGTCGAGCCCGAGGATCCGCGTCACCCCGCTGTCGACGTCGATCCGCGCCAGCACCTGCCGCAATCGGGCGACATTGTCGGCGAAATCGGAGACGATGATCGCGCTCCTGCTCGCGGTGATCGAGCCGTCGCGGCTGACCATCGGCCTCAGCGTCTCGACCGCTGCGGCCGGGTCGATGTGGCGGACCCGGAAGATCTCGGTGACGAAGCCCGAGGCGCCCGCCCGCCGCCCGACCGGAGCGCTCGCCGCCGCGCCGGCGACCGGCTGGATGCGGAGCGCGCCGCCCGCCACCGGCACCGCGACGAAGCCGTTGGCGCGCAAAGTCGACAGGAACAATTCGAAATATTCGGAGCGCGACAGCGGCCGCTCGGTCACCACCGAGACCCGGCCCTGGACCCCGGGATCGATGATGAAGGTCCGCCCCGTCACCCGCGAGGCGTCCTGGATGAAGGCGCGGATGTCGGCGTCGCGCAGGTTCAGCACATGCTGGGCCGAGGCCGGCGTCAGCGCCGCGCAGGCCAGCGCCAGGGCAATCAAAGCTCGCTTCACCGGTTCACCCTCACCCTCAAGGGCACCGCCTGCCCTCCGCGATCGACCATCACGTTCACCTCGCCCCTGCCCATCGCCGCCCGCGCCTGCTCCAAAGAGGTGACGCGCTGGCCGTTGATCGCGACGATCACGTCGCCGGCGACGAAGCCGGCCTCCCGGAAGGCGCGTCCGCCGTCGCCGCCCGGGCTCACGATCAGCCCGTTGACCTGGCCGCCCACGCTGCGCGGCACGATATTGATCGCCTGCCCGGCAGCGGCCGGCGCCGCGACCGGCGCCGGCGGCGGCGCGGGCGCGGCTTCGGGCGCGCCGGCGACCGTCTGCGCCGGCGGCGACTGATCGAGGAAGATCTGCTCGGCCGCGCCGTTCCGGCTGATCGTGACATTGTCGAAGCCGACCGCGGTGAGAATGACGCCCGGCATGACCTCCTCGCCGACCGCGAAGCTCGCCTGGCGGCCGTCGGGCAGCGCGATGATCGCCGAGCCCCGCCCGGTCGCGCGATCCTCGCGCACGCCGTACAGCTTGAGGTTGAGCGAGGTCACCACCGCCGGCCCCGCCGCATTGTTGAGCCGGAAGAAGGGATCGAAGGCGGCGAGCGCGGCGGCATCGGCGGGGGCCGCCAGAGTGCTCGTCGGCCTCCAGTCGCCGACCGGGCCGACCGGCGTGATCAGGGTCCAGGCGAGCCGCGCCGCCTGGACCGCGATCAGCACCAGCAGCAGCAATTCGGCGAGCGTGTAGACGGTCGGGCGCGGGAAGCGGCCGAGCAGGCGCGGGCTTGTCTCGACCTCCAGGCTCATGCCTCCCCCGAATCCTCCCAACAGCGGGCCACCCGGCCCGGCCATGTCGGCCCCGTGACTCCAACGAGACGGGGCCGGCACCGCGGATGACGGCTCATCGTCTTGAGCTGGTTGGCGAAAACGCCTCCCCTTCCCGAGAAGAGTCGTACTTCGCGGGACGTTCACAGCTTTTGGGAAGCCGCGCAAGGGGACACTTGCATGCAGGTGTCCCTCGTAAACGCGGGCGGGCGACGCCCCTAGGGAAAGGCGCCGCCCTTAAGCTTCCTCCATAATGGGAGGAATCTGGATGCAAGCTGAATGGTTTAGGTTAAGGCTCCCACCAGCCACACCGGCCAGGCCGCGAGCGCCAGCAGGGTGCCGAGCGGCAGTCGACTGGTCGCGGTCACCGTCTCGCCGCGCAGCCGCATCGCCGCCACCGCGGCCAGCCCGACGAGGCCGGCGCCGAGCAGGACCGCGGGCAGCAACCAGATCCCGATCCAGGCGCCGAGCGCGCCCATCAGCCTCGGGTCGCCGCCGCCCATGCCCGCGCGGCCGCGCAGCCGAAGATAGGCCCAGGCGATCAGCGCCAGCACCGCCCAGCCGATCGCGGCGCCGAGCGCGCGCTCCGCGAGCGGCGGCCCGAACCCGGCCCAGGAAGCGGCGAGGCCGAGCGGCACCAGCGGCAGCGTCAGGGCGTCCGGCAGCCACTGATGCTCGAGGTCGAGCGCGGCGACCAGGAGCAGCCACCAGCCGAACAAGGCGGTGACCAGGGCCAGCGGCAGCGGATGGGCGATGATCGCCACGAGTCCGATCGCCGCGGCGGCCAGCTCGACGGCGACATGCCGGCTGTCGATCCGCGCCCCGCAGCGCCGGCAGCGGCCGCGTTGGACGGCCCAGGACAGCAGCGGGACGAGTTCACCGGGGCCGAGCGCGGCATCGCAAGCGTCGCAACGCGAGCGGCCGGCAAGGACGCTGCGGCCCTGCGGCCAGCGGATCAGCACGGTGGCGATGAAGCTGCCCGCGACGGCGCCGAGCAGCACGGCCGCCGTGCCGAGGACCAGCGCGCTCAACCCTCGGCCATCGCCAGGATGCGCTGCGCCTGGACGAGGTGCGGCCGGTCGATCATCCGCCCATCGAGGGCGAGCGCGCCCGCCGTCGGCTGCGCCGCGAACGCGGCGACCACGGCGCGGGCATGCGCGATCTCCGCTTCGCTCGGGGTGAAGGCGGCGTTGATGATCGGGACCTGGTCCGGATGGATCGCCATCATGCCGGTAAAGCCGTCGCGGCGGGCGCGGCCGGCATAAGCGGCGAGGCCGCCCAGGTCCTTATAGGCCGGGAAGACGGTTTCGATCGGCGCCACCCCCGCCGCCGCCGCGCCGAACAGGCAGAGCGAGCGGGCGAGTTCGTAAGGCGGGGTGAAGCGCCCGTCCGGCTCGCGCGACGCCGCCGCGCCGATTGCCGCCGGCAGGTCCTCGGCGCCCCAGGTGAGGCCGGCGAGCCGTTTCGCGCCGCCATAGGTGCCGAGCGCGAAGATCGAAGCCGGCGTCTCGGTGGCGATGGCGAGGATCTGGGCGGTGACGTTGCCGCCATCCGAGAGTCGCCGGGCAAGCTCGCCGACCGACCCGCCCCCTTCCGCCTTGGGCAGGACGATGCCGTCGGGATGGCCGGGCAGGACCGCGGCGAGGTCGCGCTCGTTCTCGGCACTGTCGAGCGGATTGACCCTGACCCAGATCCTCGCCTGGGTGCCGGCCGCGAGAAAGGCGGCGACCGCGCGCCGCGCCTCCGCCTTGGCCGCCGGCGCCACCGAATCCTCGAGGTCGAGGATCAGCGCGTCCGCCCCGGCGCCGAGCGCCTTCTCCATCCGGTCCGGCCGGTCGCCGGGGACGAACAGCAGCGAGCGCAGCTTCACGCCCCGCGCCTCTGCATCAATGCCGTTCGCTCCATCACGCAGACGAGCTCGTCCTTCTGGTTGTACATGCGGTGCTCGAAGGTGACGATGCCGGCCTCGGGCCGCGAATTGCTGTCCTTCAATCCCACCACTTCCGTCTCTGCGCGCAGCGTGTCGCCGATGAACACCGGCTTGGGCATTCGAACCTTGTCGTAGCCGAGGTTGGCGACGAGCGTGCCGAGCGTCGTGTCGCCGACCGAGAGGCCGACCAAAAGCGCGAAGGTGAAGGTGCCGTTGACGACGATCCGGCCGAATTCGGTGCTTTCCGCATAAATCTCGTCGAGGTGGAGCGGCTGCGGATTGTGGGTCAGCGCGGAGATGATGAGGTTGTCGGTCTCGGTCACCGTCCGGTGCGGCTGGTGCCGGATCCGGTCGCCCAAGGTCCATTGCTCGTAATAGCGGCCGGGCATGTCAGCGCCTCCCCAACGAAGCTGAACCAATGTCCGTCACCCCCGCGAAAGCGGGGGCCCAGCTTTCCTTCCCTGTTTCCGGCGAAAGGAGAAGCTGGATTCCCGCTTTCGCAGGAATGACGGAGATAGCGTTCATCCTCCCTCCCCCTTCTCGATCCGCGCCAGCAGCGTCCCTTCGCTCACCTGCGCCCCCTCGCTCGCGTTCAGCTCGGCGACGATACCGTCGAACGGGGCGACAAGGCTATGCTCCATCTTCATCGCCTCCAATGTGACCAGCTTCTGACCCTTGGTCACGGCCTCGCCCTGCCTGACCTCGACCGCGATCACCTTCCCCGGCATCGGCGAGACGATCGCCCCGTCGCCGGCCGCGCCGGCCGCGGCGCCGCCGGCCCGCGTCTCGGTGAACATGAAGGTCAGGCCGTCCTCGGAGACGAGATAGCCGTCGTCCACCTGCTGGACATAGGCCGTCTTGCCGACCGACATTTCCTCGAACTCCACCACATAATCGCCCGACCGCTCGCTGAGTCGCACGATCGTGGGCGCATCCGGTGCGTTCAGGCGGAAGCCGCGTGCCCAGCTCCACGCCGACGGCGGCCGGTACAGATAGGTTTCGCGGATATCCTGCGGCTTGCCGCCCAGCGCCTTGTCGACGAGCATCATCGCCACCGATTCCAGCACGCGCGGAGAGGCGCGCTCGGCGGGGAGAACGGCTTCCAGGTCGCGCGCGATCAGGCCCGTGTCGGCCTCGCCGGCTAGGAACTCGCCATGGCCGAGCAGCTTCTTCAGGAAGGCCGCGTTGGTCTTCACCGGCCAGCATTCCACACTGCCCGCCATGTGCGAGAGCGCCCGGATCGCGGCGGCCCGGTCGTCGCCATGGACGACCAGCTTCGCGATCATCGGATCGTAATAGGGCGAGACGAGGTCGCCCTGCCGCACCCCGGTCTCGATGCGCCGCCGCCCGTCTCGACCGTGGTCCGAGACATTGAAATATTTGAGCGGGCCGGTCGAAGGGAGGAAGCCGGTCGCCGGATCCTCGGCATAGAGCCGCGCTTCCATCGCCCAGCCTTGGATAGCCAGCTCCTCCTGTCCGAGCGGCAAGGCCTCCCCGCTCGCCACACGCAATTGCCATTCGACCAGGTCCTGGCCGGTGATCTCTTCGGTCACCGGATGTTCGACCTGGAGGCGGGTGTTCATTTCCATGAACCAGATCCGGTCCGCCCGGAGCCCCTCGGAGGCGTCGGCGATGAACTCGATCGTGCCCGCGCCGACATAGTCGACCGCCCTGGCCGCCTTGACCGCGGCGTCGCAGACCGCGGCGCGGGTCGCCTCGTCCATGCCCGGCGCGGGCGCCTCCTCGATCACCTTCTGGTGGCGGCGCTGGAGCGAGCAGTCGCGCTCGAACAAATGGACGACATTGCCGTGGCTGTCGCCGAACACCTGCACCTCGATGTGGCGCGGGCGCTCGATATATTTCTCGATCAGGACGCGATCGTCGCCGAACGAGGCGGCCGCCTCGCGCTTGCAGCTGAGCAGCATGTCGTCGAACTCTGCCGCCGCGTTGACCCGCCGCATCCCCTTGCCGCCGCCGCCGGCGACCGCCTTGATCAGGACCGGCCACCCGATCGCGCCCGCCTCTTTCTTCAGCCGCTTCGGGTCCTGGTCCTCGCCGAGATAGCCGGGCGTGACCGGCACCCCGGCCTCGGCCATCAATTTCTTGGCCGCGTCCTTGAGGCCCATCGCAACGATGCTGGCCGGCTTCGGCCCCACCCAGATCAGCCCGTCGATCACCGCCTGCGCGAACTGCGCGTTCTCGGAAAGGAAGCCGTAGCCCGGATGGATCGCCTCGGCGCCCGTCTCCTTCGCCGCCGCGATGATCTTGTCGCCGACCAGATAGGACTCCCGTGCCGGCGACGGCCCGATATGGACGGCCTGATCCGCCTCGCGCACGTGCAGCGCCCTGGCGTCCGCATCCGAATAGACGGCGACCGTCCTGATCCCGAGCCGCCGCGCGGTGCGGATGATCCGGCAGGCGATCTCGCCCCGATTGGCGATGAGCAGGGACCTAATCATCGCGCCCGCCCTGCAGCGTCGAAGAAGTCGAAGATCGCCTCGGTGGCGTTGAACGCGTCGGTGCCGGGGCCGGAAAGGCGCGGGCGCAGCGGGCGGCGGCCGGGCCAGCTGTGGCCGCCGCCTTCCACCGTCCAGCGCTGGACGACGGCGCCGCCCCGGCAATTCTCGTAGCGAGTCACCGCCACCGTCCCGCCGCGCCGCTCGACGACCGGGGCTCCGCGGCAGCCCATCGCGCCTTGCCAGAAGGCCAATGTGCGGTCCGACGAGACCACGCTGCCGCGCCGCCCGAACATCATCGCCACCCCGCCGCCCTCATAGGGCATCAGCCGGTCGGCCGTGCCCGGGATCATGAACAAGGAGACCGCGCCGCGCGGCCGGCAGCGCTCGATCAGGGCGGCGCCGAGATGGGCGATGACCGGCGCGACCGCGCGAAACATGCCGCCGCCGTCGCAGGCGAGGCGGTAGCTCATCAGCCCGCCATTGGAGGCGCCGGCGGCGAAGATCCGCGCGGGATCGACCCCGGCGCGGCCCCGCGCGTCGGCTATCATCGCGCCAATGAAGCCGACATCGTCGATCCCCGCCGCAAGCTCCGGCCGGCCGTCATTCCAGTTCGCCCCGAGCGCGTCGGGCGCGAGCACGACATAGCCGCGCCGCGCCCCCTCCGCGGACAGCCCGGTGCTGTCGGCGAACCGCGCCCCGTTCATCATCCCCCCACCGCCGTGCAGCGCCACCACCACCGGGCACCGCGCCTCCCGCACCGCGCAGGCCGGCGGGACGATCTCATGCCACGTCCGCGTCGCCCCGTCATGGACAAGGCTATGTGCCTGCCAGGCCGGCGGCTGGGCATTGGCGCAGCCAGCTGCGGTCAAAGCGGCAGCAGCCCAACGGATGAGGCGCAAGCCGACTCTCACAACTCCTCCCCGGAACGGGGAGGGGGACCGCGACGCGAAGCGGCGCGGTGGAGGGGCCGAAGCGTCCGGCACCCCTCCACGATCCCTGCCACCACTCCCTCCAGATTGCCCAGCACCTCGCGCGCCGGAATCCGCATCGTCGTGAAGCCGAGCTCCATCAAACGCCGATCCCGCTTCTGATCGCGATCGGGGCGATCTCCGAGATCGTGCGCCTCGCCATCAACCTCAATGCATAGCCGCGCCTCAAGGCACGCGAAGTCGAGCGAATAATACTCCTGCGGGCATTGCTTGCGAAACTTGAAGCCGCCCGGCCGTTGTCGAAGCTGCTGCCAAAGCAATACCTCCGGCAAGCTCATTTCTTTACGGAGCTTCCGAGCGCATCGCACCGTCTCCACCGGGGCTCCGACCGTGCGGTGCTTGCGCCGCCCCAATTCCTCCCCGGAACGGGGAGGGGGACCGTCCGGCGCAGCCGGATGGTGGAGGGGCCGGGACTCGGTCATCCGTCCGCCGACCCCTCCGTCAGCGCTTCGCGCTGCCACCTCCCCGTTCCGGGAGGATTTTTGCGACCCGCCCTCATCATCACATCCTGAACACGCCGAAGCGCGCGCGCTCCGGAATCGGCGCATTCAATGTCGCCGCGAAGGCGAGGCCGAGCACGTCGCGGGTCTGGACGGGATCGATGATGCCGTCGTCCCAGAGGCGGGCGGTGGCGTGGTAGGGATTGCCTTCGTCCTCGTAGCGCTGGCGGATCGGGGCCTTGAAGGCTTCGGCTTCCTCGGGGGTCCAGGTCTCGGCGTCCTTGTGGACGGTCGCCAGCACGCTCGCCGCCTGCTCGCCGCCCATCACGGAAATCCGCGCATTGGGCCAGGTGAACAGGAAGCGGGGCGAGTAGGCGCGGCCGCACATGCCGTAATTGCCGGCGCCGAAGCTGCCGCCGATCAGGATTGTGATCTTGGGCACGCTCGCGGTCGCCACCGCGGTCACCAATTTGGCGCCGTGCTTGGCGATCCCCTCGGCCTCATATTTGCCGCCGACCATGAAGCCCGAGATGTTCTGGAGGAAGAGGAGCGGCGTTCGGCGCTGGCAGGCGAGCTCGATGAAATGCGCGCCCTTCACCGCGCTTTCGCTGAACAGGATGCCGTTATTGGCGAGGATCGCGACCGGCATCCCCCAGATCCGGGCGAAGCCGCAGACCAGGGTGGCGCCGTAGAGCGACTTGAACTCGTGGAATTCGGAGCCGTCGACGATCCGGGCGATCACCTCGTGCACGTCGTACGGGGTGCGGACGTCGTCGGGGATCACCCCATACAGCCCCTCCGGGTCGAGCTTGGGCGGCACCGGGTCCGCGAGGTCGATATCGACCGCCTTGACCGTGTTCAGCCGGGCGACGATGTCGCGGACGATGGCGAGCGCATGCTCGTCATTCTCGGCGACATGATCGACCACGCCGGACTTGCGCCCGTGGAGGTCGCCGCCGCCCAGCTCCTCCGCGCTGATCACCTCGCCGGTCGCCGCCTTCACGAGCGGCGGCCCGCCCAGGAAGATCGTGCCCTGGTTGCGGACGATCACGCTCTCGTCGCTCATCGCCGGCACATAGGCGCCGCCCGCGGTGCAGCTCCCCATCACGCAGGCGATCTGGGCGAGCCCCTCGGCCGACATCTGCGCCTGGTTGTAGAAGATCCGGCCGAAATGGTCGCGGTCCGGGAAGACCTCGGCCTGGTGCGGCAGGTTGGCGCCGCCCGAATCGACCAGATAGACCGAGGGCAGCCGGTTCTGCAGCGCGATCTCCTGTGCGCGCAGATGCTTCTTCACCGTCATCGGATAATAAGTGCCGCCCTTCACGGTCGCGTCGTTGCAGACGATCATCGTCTCGCGGCCCGAGACTCGGCCGATGCCGGCGATCAGCCCGGCGCCGGGCACTTCGTGCTTGTACATGTCGCAGGCGGCGAGCTGGCCGATCTCGAGGAAGGGCGAGCCCGGATCGAGCAGCCGGCCGACCCGGTCGCGGGGGAGCAACTTGCCGCGCGCGACATGGCGCTCGCGATGCTTCTGCGGCCCGCCCTGCGCCGCCTCGGCGACCCGCGCGCGCAGCTCCTCCGCGAGCGCGCGATTGTGCGCGGCATAGGTGCGGAAGCTGTCCGACCCCTCGTCGATTCGGCTGGTCAGCACGCTCATTGGGATATCGTCGCCCCAGCGAATGCTGGGGTCCATGCCGAGTCAGTATGGATGCCAGCCTCCGGCATGACGGGGGTGGACGAGCAGAGCCTCATGCGGCGGCCGCCTTCGGCGCCTTCTTGCGGATCAGGTAGCGGTAGACGCCGAGCACGTTGATCGCGAACAGGACGATGTTCTGGGTGCCGATCCCCTCGCTCTCCTCGTTCAGGAAGCCCCAGCCGATCAGCGCCAGCGACGAGGTGACGAAGATCACGAACGCCCAGCCGGTGGGCCGGCGCCCGAGATCGAGCGAGACGATCAGGGCCGCCAGCGCGCCCGCCGCGGCGCCGTAATATTGGAGGACGTTCAGGAGGGTTTCGTTCATCCGCAACCGACTAGCCGCGTCGTCCGGCGATGGGAAGCCGGCCTTGGTCGAAAGGAGGCTAGGCCGGACGCGCCAAAGCTCCTAAGACGCCGCCCGATTCTGCCCCTTCAAGCCCAGGACGTGCCGATGCCCCGCTTCGCCCTCCTCGCCATTTTCGCCCTCGCCGCCACCGCCGTCTCCTCGGCCCAGACCGGCGGCCCCGCCATCGGCGTCGACCTCGCTGGCATCGACCGCAACGTCGCCCCCGGCGACAGCTTCGACCGCTACGCCAATGGCGGCTGGCGCAGCCGCTTCCAGATCCCCGCCGACCGCACCAGCGTCGGCGCCTTCGTCGGGGTCCAGGAAGTGGTCGAGCGGCGCAATGCCGAGATCATCGGCGGCGCCGGCCGGACCAATCCGCGCCCCGGCACCGACCAGCGCAGGATCGCCGATTATTACGGCGCCTATCTGGACACCGCGGCGATCGAGCGCCGGGGCCTCGCGCCGCTGCAGCCCGCCCTCGCCCGGATCCGCGCGATCGCCAGCCGCCGCGATCTCTCCACCGCCCTGGGCGCGAACCTGCGCGCCGACGTCGATCCGCTGAACGCGACCAATTTCTGGACCGAGAATCTGTTCGGCCTGTTCGTCACCCAAGGCCTGCAGACCCCGAACCGGACCATGCCCTATCTGCTCCAGGGCGGGCTCGGCCTGCCCGAGCGCGATTATTATCTCTCCGACGAGCCCGGCATGGTCCGCATCCGCGACGCCTATCGCGCCTATATCGCCGCGGTGCTCACCCAGCTCGGCCTCCCCGAACCCGAGGCGCGCGCGACCCGCATCTTCGCGCTCGAGCTGAAGATCGCCCAGGCCCAGGTCGGCGCGGTCGACGCCCAGAACCCCAATGCGGCGCAGACCTGGTCGCGCGCCGATTTCGCCCGCCGCGCGCCGGGGATCAACTGGAACGCCTTCTTCGGCGCGGCGCGCCTGGGCCGCCAGCAAAGCTTCATCGCCTGGCATCCGGGCCCGATCGCCGGCCTGTCGGCGCTGGTCGCGAGCGAGTCGCTCGACGCCTGGAAGGACTGGATGGCGTTCCATACCGCCAGCCGCTACGCCGCCGTGCTGCCGCGCGCATTCGATGATCTGCGCTTCGGCTTTTACGGCCGCACTTTGTCCGGCGCGCAGGCGCAGCGCCCGCGCGAGCGGCGCGCGCTTGGCGCGACCAGCGCCGCGCTCGGCGACGCGGTCGGCCGGATTTACACGCGCCAGCATTTCCCGGCCGCGGCGCGCGCCGACGTCGAGGCGATGACTCGCAACATCGTCGCCGCGTTCGACCGCCGGCTGGTCGCGCTCGACTGGATGGCGCCGAGCACCCGGGCCGAAGCGCGGCGCAAGCTGCACACGCTCGTCGTCGGCGTCGGCTATCCGGACCGGCCGCGCAACTACGCCTCGCTCGTGGTCCGCCCCGACGACGCCTTCGGCAACGCCTGGCGGGCGCAGGAATTCGAATATCGCCACCAGCTTTCGAAGATCGGCCGGCCGGTCGACCGCCGCGAATGGTGGCTCTATCCGCACACCGTCAACGCGGTGAACATGCCGCTGCAGAACGCGCTCAATTTCCCCGCCGGCATCCTCGAGCCGCCTTTCTACGACGCCCATGCCGACGCCGCCTTCAACTATGGCGCGATCGGCTCGGTGATCGGCCACGAGATCAGCCACAGCTTCGACAATCTCGGCTCGGGCTTCGACGCCGAGGGCCGCCTCAGAAACTGGTGGACGCCCGAGGACCTCGCCCATTTCCGGGAAGCCGGCCAGGCGCTGATCCGCCAGTACAACGGCTACAGCCCCTTCCCGGGCACCCACGTCAACGGCCAGCTCACTTTGGGCGAGAATATCGCCGACCTCGCCGGCCTCGCCGCCGCCTACGACGCCTACCGCGCCTCGCTGGGCGGCCGCGAGGCGCCGGTGATCGGCGGCCTGACCGGCGACCAGCGCTTCTTCCTCGCTTATGCCCAGACCCGCCGCGAATCGACCCGCGACGCCGCCCTGCGCAACCTCATCGCCACCAACGAGCACGCCCCCGGCCGCTACCGCGCCGAGACGGTCCGCAACCTCGACGCCTGGTACGCGGCGTTCAACGTGCGGCCCGGGCAGGATCTGTACCTCGCGCCGCAGCAGCGCGTCAGGGTGTGGTAGGCTCGCTGCGTCATCCCGACGTTCCTTGGCTCCTGCGCAAGCCTCATGCGGGCGCCGGGCGCAGATCGGAATGCCAATGGTCGTTCATCCACTGCGCCGCCGCCGCGCGCAGCCGGGCCGCATAATCGGGCGAGTCGAGCCCGGCCAGCGGAAGCCCGAGCGCGTCTGCGGTCGCCTTGATTTCGGCATCGTCGAGCCGAGTCCTGCCGGCGGCGACCGCATGGCGGGCGAGCTCGAGCTCCTGGCCCCAGAAGTAGACGGACCGCGCCTTCACCCGGGCCTGCATCCGGCGCACCTCCTCCACCCGCCCGTCCGTGACGAGGTGCAGCCAGATGTCGGCCATCAGCAGATCGATCGGCCCCTCGGGGCGCCATGCGAACGCGTCGCCCTCGACGATCCGGACCTTGTCCCCCGCCCCGCCAGGCAGCCGGCCGAACAGGCCGAGCCTGCCGTGCAGCGCGATCAGCGCCGCGTCGCGCTCGACGACGGTCACCGAAGCGACGCCGGGGCGCAGCGCGCTGGCCGCGGCCGACCAGCCCAAGCCGAGGCCGAAGATCGCGACATGGCCTGAAGCGCAGCCGATGCCGATCTGCTGGCTTTCGATCTCGACCGGCATCAGCGACATCCAGGTGTCGCTCCCCCGATCGAGCGAGATCACGCCGGAGACGGGCCGCGCGGGGCTCCAATAGCCGCGCAGCGGGATCGCGTCCGGCCACCGGCGCAGCTCCCAACCGCCGCAGCGCATGGGCCGGTAGAGTTCCGCGATCAGGCCGAAATCTCTGCCCTCGACCGTGCCAGGCACCTTTCCCCTCAGGCCCCGATCAGCTCCCTGCCGATCAGCATCCGCCGGATCTCGTTGGTGCCGGCGCCGATGTCGAGCAATTTGGCGTCGCGGAAATAGCGTTCGACCGGCCAGTCCTTGGTGTAGCCGGCGCCGCCCAGCGCCTGGATCGCCTCGCCGGCGACGCGGACCGCATTTTCGGACGCGAGCAGGATCGCGCCGGCGGCGTCGAAGCGGGTGGTCTTGCCGGCGTCGCAGGCCCGCGCGACCTGGTAGACATAGGCGCGGGCCGAATTGAGCGCGACGTACATGTCGGCGACCTTGGCCTGCATCAGCTGGAAGCTGCCGATCGGCTGGCCGAACTGCTTCCTCTCGCGGACATAGGGGAGGACGACGTCGAGGCAGGCCTGCATGATGCCCAATTGGATGCCGGCGAGCACGGTGCGCTCGTAGTCGAGCCCCGACATCAGCACGCCGACGCCGCCGTTGACCGGGCCCATCACATTCTCGTCGGGCACCTCGCAATCGTCGAAGATCAGCTCGGCCGTGGGCGAGCCGCGCATCCCCATCTTGTCGAGCTTCTGGCCGATCGAGAAGCCCGGCATGTCCTTCTCGATCAGGAAGGTGGTGATGCCGCGCGAGCCCTCGCCGGTCTTGGCGTAGACGACGAGCGTGTCGGCATATTGGGCGTTGGTAATCCAGAATTTGGTGCCGTTGAGGACGTAGCCGCCCTGCACCTGCTCGGCCTTCAGCTTCATGCCGACCACGTCCGAGCCCGCCCCCGCCTCCGACATGGCGAGGCTGCCGACATGCTCGCCCGAGATCAGCTTGGGCAGGTATTTCGCCTTCTGCTCCGCGCTCGCCCAGCGCCGGATCTGGTTGACGCAGAGGTTCGAATGGGCGCCGTAGGAAAGGCCGATCGACGCCGAGGCGCGCGCCACCTCCTCCTGCGCGACGACATGCTCGAGATAGCCGAGGCCGAGCCCGCCATCCTCCTCGGCGACGGTGATGCCGTGAAGGCCGAGCGCGCCCATTTCGGGCCACAGCTCCTTGGGGAACCAGTCCTCCTCGTCGATCCTGGCGGCGAGCGGCGCGATCTTGTCGGCGGCGAAGCGGCGGGTGGTGTCGCGGATCATGTCCGCCATCTCGCCGAGTTCGAAATCGAGCCCGAGTTCGGACATGGGTGCGGCCTCCTGTTCGGGTCCGCGCCTAGCAGAGCGGGCGGGATTTGAACAAGGCGGGCTCCTTCGATACGGGCCTTCGCCAGGCTCAGTCCCTACTCAGGATGAGCGGAAGGACTATATGATCCGCTCATCCTGAGTAGCCGGTGAGCCTGTCGAACCGGCGTATCGAAGGACCGCACAGGAGTCGCCATGCCCACCGAAGATCCGATCGTCATCCTCTCCTACGCCCGCACCCCGATGGGCAGCTTCCAGGGCAGCCTCGCCGGCGCCAGCGCGACCGAATTGGGCGCCGCTGCGGTCGGCGCCGCGGTCGAGCGCGCCGGCGTCGCCGCCGAGGCGATCGAGAAAATCTACATGGGCTGCGTGCTGCCCGCGGGCCTCGGCCAGGCGCCGGCGCGCCAGGCCGCGATCAAGGCGGGCCTCGGCAACCATGTCGAGGCGACGACGGTCAACAAGATGTGCGGCTCGGGCATGCAGGCTGCGATCATGGCCGCGGACACGATTGCCGCGGGTTCGGCCGACATCGTCGTCGCCGGCGGCATGGAGAGCATGACCAACGCGCCTTATTTCCTTCCCAAGCATCGCGGCGGCGCCCGTATCGGCCACGACCGGATCGTCGACCATATGTTCTTCGACGGCCTCGAGGACGCTTACGAACAAGGACGCCTGATGGGCAGCTTCGCCGAGGATTCGGCGCGCGACTACCAGTTCACGAGGGCGGAACAGGACGATTATGCGATCGCCTCGCTGACCCGCGCCCAGGCCGCCCAGCAGAACGGCTGGTTCGACCGCGAGATCGTCGCCGTCGAGATCCAGGGCCGCAAGGGCCCGACCATCGTCGACACCGACGAGCAGCCGGCCAAAGGCGACGCGTCGAAGATCCCGACGCTGAAGCCGGCCTTCGCCAAAGACGGCACGATCACCGCGGCCAACGCCTCGTCCATCTCGGACGGCGCCGCCGCGCTCGTCCTCACCCGCCGGAGCGTCGCCGACCGGCTCGGCCTCAAGCCGGTCGCCCGAGTCATGGGCCACGCCGCCCACGCCCACGAGCCGGCCAAGTTCACCACCGCCCCGGTCGGCGCGATCGTCAAGGCGCTCGACGCGGCGGGCTGGCAGGCGAGCGAGGTCGACCTCTACGAAGTCAACGAGGCCTTCGCCTGCGTCGCGATGATCGCGATGCGCGACCTCGGCATTCCCCACGACAAGATCAACGTCCACGGCGGCGCCACCGCTTTGGGCCACCCAATCGGCGCGAGCGGCGCGCGCGTGCTGGCCACGCTTCTGTCGGCGCTCGAAACCCACGGCGGCAGGAAGGGCGTCGCAAGCCTCTGCATCGGCGGCGGCGAAGCGACGGCGATGGCGGTGGAACTCATCTAGCGCTTATGGACCGCTACCACCGTGCGTTGCGACCCCGTCCAAGCACGTCCCGATCATTTGTGACATAGTCGGTGAGATGGCTTGGGTCCGATATGGCGACCAGAGTGCCGGCACGTTGGAGCGCGGGCTAACGGTGATGGAACTCGTCGAGGGGCCGGCCCGCACATCCGCTTCCGCGCGGGCCTCGGACCTCGCCTCCGCCGCGGGGGAATCGAACAGGCTCTCTTCCACATTCATGGATGGCTGAACGGCAGAGCCGGGCCGGCGGAGCAAAGCCGCCCGCCGGCTACAGGATGAAGTCCGCCGCCAGGATCTGGGTGCCGCTGGCGATGATGTGGAGGTCGGCGATGCCGTTGCCGTCGGTGTCGCCGAGGATGTGGACCTGGCCGTTCAGCTGCTCGTAGCGGAGCTGGCCGGCCTGGTGGGTGAACGCGCCGGCGCCGATGAAGGCGAACGGGTCGTTCTCCGCGGTGCCGGCATTGGCGTCGATCGCGCTGAGGTCGATCCGGTCGGTGCCGGAGGTGAAGTCGAGCAGGACGTCGGGCAGCAGCTTCTTGCCGTCCGAGCGCATCGTGTAGCCGGTGCTGTGGCCCGTCGCGGTGAACACGAAGGTGTCGGCGCCGGCCCCGCCCTCCTCCCGGTCGTTGCCGGAGCCGCCGGTCAGGATGTCGTTGCCGGCGCCGCCGCGCAGCAGATTGCCGCTCTGATTGCCGTTCAGCATGTCGTCGCCGCCGCCGCCGATCGCGTTCTCGATCCGCGCGCCATAGGCGATCTGGACGTTGAACGTCTGGCCGCCGCCGTCGCTCGACGCGCCCTCGGCGAGGTCGATCCGCGAATTGGAGCTCCACCCCGAAAAATCGAGCGTGTCGACCCCGCCGGCGTCCCAGATCGCGATCACCGGCTGAGTGTTCAGCGTGAAGTCGAACGCCGGCGGGCCGGCATTGCTGTGGAAGCCGTAGATGGTGTCGCCGGTCCGGGTCGTCATGTTGGCGCCGTAGACGCTCTGGATCGCGGCGATGTCGTGCGCCATCGGCGTCGCCGCGAAGCTCGTCCGCACCGCCCCGGTCGAGCTCGAGGCGAAATAGGACATGATCGTGTACTGATAGGAATCCTGGAAATATTCCGCGTCGTTCTCATAGGTTATGTCGACGCCCGGAGCCGCGTTGTAATCGCCCGGATGGGAGAGGCCGAGGGCGTGGCCGATCTCGTGCATCAGCGTCCTGAAGCCCGCCGAGGCCAGCCCGACGTCCTGGGCGGAAGGGGCGTTGGCGTTGATCCAGATATCGCCGCCCTCGCGGGACCAGCTGGGAAAATTCGCATAGGCCCCGAAATAATCCTCGTCGGTGTCGAGGTTGCCGAGGTTGATGTCGGCGGTCGCGACGGAGCCCTCGACGAAATGCACGTTGATGAGCTCGCCCCAGATCGCGAAGGCGATACGCACCGCGTCGCGCTGCGCCGCGCTCAGCGGCTGGAACTCGTTCCGCTCGGAGGAATAGACCTGGACCGCGGAATCGAAGAAGGCATAGGTGATCGTGCCGAGCCCGGCATTCGGGACCGGATTGGAGCCGAGGCCGTTCCAGGCGGTTCCCGAGCGGGTCAATTGATGGATGATCTGCTCGATCGTGAAGACTGGCTTGCCGTTCTGCAAAGCCGAGTCCGGGCCGGCGATGCCGGCTGCCTGCGCCCCGAAGCCGCCGTCACGGTAGGCCCAGGCCGCGTCGAATTCGAACCGTTGGAGAGCCCTGCGCATCTAAGCCTCTACCCGAGCAGGCGCGGCACGTCCGGCACGCCATCTCCGCCGGCCCGGGCCTCGCCTCGCCGGCGCGATCTTGCTCGCTTCGGCTTGGGCCGTCAAATACTTTCAACTAAAGAGAAATTCCCCGCTGCGCCGTCAAAGGCCGAAGGCAAAGATGATCTCCGCGTTCCCGCCCGCCCATCGCTATCGCTTCCGGCCCCTCGCGCCCGCCGACCTCCCGCTCGTGCGGCGCTGGCGGGCGATGCCGCATGTGAGGCAATGGTGGGACGAGCCCGGACGCGACGAAGCCGACAAGCTCGCCGACCCGCGGGTCGCGATGTGGATCGTCGAATGGCAAGGCCGGCCGTTCGCCTTCGCCCAGGATTACGACGTGCACGGCTGGCAGCCGCACCCCTTCGCCTATCTTCCGGCGGGCGCGCGCGGCATCGATCAATATATCGGCGAGCCCGACATGCTCGATAGCGGCCACGGCAGCGCCTTCGTCGCCGCGCATGCGCAAAGGCTGTTCGGAGCGGGCGCGCCGGCGGTCGGCACCGATCCGCACCCGGACAATCTGCGCGCCCGCCGGGCCTATGCCAAAGCCGGTTTCGCCGAGGCGAGCGGGCCGGTCGAGACGCCCTGGGGCCGGGCGATCCTGATGGAGCGCTGGCCCGGCGCGGCGGCATGATTGCCTGGCCGGAACGAATCGGGTCGCCGCGCGCTTCTCTTCAGCCCATGGTCATCTGCGGCAATGTCTGTGCGGTTCGTCAAAAAAATGGAGGTCGACGATGAGAATCAGTCTTTTGGCTTTGGCGCTCGCGACGGCGCCGATGGCGGTTGTCGCGACGCCGGCGTCGGCGCAGTCCCGTGCCGACCAGATCCGCTGGGAACAGGCGCAGCGGCGCTTCGACAACGAACGCGCGATCTACGAGCGCGAGCGCGAGCGCTACGAGGCGGCGCGGCGCTACGGCCGCGGCGGCTATCGCGACGGCTATCGCGGCGACCGCGGCGGCTATTATGACGACCGCTATCGCTGGCAGGGCGGCTCGAGCGATTGGGACGCCTACCGCTATTATCGCGACGACCCGCGCTACGAGGAGCGGCCGCTTTCCGCCCAGGACGAGGTCTATCGCGGCTCGGACGGCCGCTATTATTGCCGCCGCAGCGACGGCACCACCGGGCTCGTCGTCGGCGCCGGCGTCGGCGCCCTGGTCGGCCGCGGCATCGATACCCGCGGCGAGCGCACCACCGGCACCGTGATCGGCGGCGTGCTCGGCGCGCTGGTCGGCCGCGAGGTCGAGCGCAGCGCCGACATGCGCTGCCGCTAGACGCGAGGGAAAAACGGGGTCCGGGCCGCCCGCGGGCGGCCTGGACCCTCTGCGCAAATCGTCCCGGTTCCGGATCGGGATTGCCGTCGCGCCTGCCCAACATTTATGTTTCCTAATGGCCCCTATCGTGCCTATACCGTGATCGCACGAGGGCGGCGTCCTCGACGACGGCCAACGCCGGCGCGCCGCTTTCGCGGGGGATATTCCAATGGAGAAGCCAAGCTTCCGTCTGTCCCGGCGTAAGGTGATCTTCATCGTGGGCGGCGCCGCGACGGCGGTGGGCGCGCTGCTCACCGCAGCGACCAGATCGCTGGTCGACAGTCAAGCCAGCAGCCAGACGGGCGGGTCGGCATCGCGGACCACGGTCGATCTCGCCACCGCCGGCTATGACACATGGCTGGCCCAGGTCGGCACGAAGTTCAGCACCGCCGGCTACGATCTGAAGCTGGTCGGCATCGCGCCGCTCCTCTCCACCGGGGCGCGGCCGGCGGGCCTGCGCGACCGCGCCTTCGCGCTGAACTTCGACGTCGCCGCCGGCCGGACGATGGCGGGCGAGCTGATCTACACGATCAGCCATCCTCAATACGGCCCGCTCCAGCTGTTCCTGTCGGCGACCGGCCCGCAGACGCCGAGCCGGATGCTCGCGGTGCTCAACTAAGCCGATGCCGCCGCCGATTCGGCGGGCCGCCGCCTTCGATGTGACCTACCGGCCGATGGCCGCGGGCGACCTGCCCTTCATCGCCGCGCTCTACGCCTCGACCCGCGCCGACGAAGTCGCCGCGACCGCCTGGCCCGAAGAAATGCAGCGCGCCTTCCTGGCGCAGCAGCATCAAGCCCAGCACGCCCATTACCAGGCCCATTATCCCGAGGCGGAATGGCTGGTCATCGAGGCGGCGGGAGCGCCGATCGGGCGGCTCTATCTCGACGACCGCGCGGGCGACCTCCATTTGATCGACATCTCGCTCGTCGCCGAGCGCCGCGGCGGCGGCATCGGCACGGCGATCATGGCGGATCTGCTCGGCTGGGCCGGCGAGCGCGACAAGACGATGACGCTCTACGTCGAGCCGCCCAATCCGGCGCGCCGGCTCTACCAGCGATTCGGCTTCACCCCCGAGGGCGAGGCCGGCGTCTACGAGATGATGATCTGGCGGCCCTAGTAGAAGACGGCTTCGTAGCGGGTGCCGCGCTGGTCGCGGCCGATCGGGACGATGAACAGCTCGAAGCGCTCGGCCTCGATCTCGAACGGGAAGATGCCCTGATCGAGCATCAGCTCGGCCGGGCCGAGGAACTGCAGCCGGAAGCCGCCCGCGTCGCGCGCCGAGCCCCGCAGCTCCTCCGCCGCCTCGAGCGTCAGCATCAGGCGATGGCCGCCGACCGGCACCGCGAAGGATTGGCCCACCCAGCCGGAAAAGTCGTCGAGCGCCGGGTTCTGGTCGGCCAGGCTCATCGGATCGTCTCGCCCGGATCGACGCCCCAGATCTGGGCGACCTGGATGTAGCCGCCGCGGCCGCGGACGTCGAACTGGCACCAGCCGCCGGCGCAGCGCGACACCCGCCCGACCACGCCCGGCTCGGCGCGGTAGCGGACCGGGGAGGCCGCATCGGGCGCCTCGTGGAGCGGCCGCGGCCCGTCGCCGCGGACGATCGCGGTCCGCTGGTTGGACAGCAGGCTGACCAGCATCCAGCCGGTGGTGCCGTCGGGATCCCGGATCTTGCGCCATTCGCGATAGACTTCGATCACCCGGATCGGCAGGTCGGCGCGGCGATATTCCCAGGTGCCGGGATAGTTCCGGCCCGGCCCGGTGCGCATCATCGCCCGGCCCGACGCGATCGACGCCCAATAAGGCGTCTGCCGCTGCTGCTGCGCCTGAGCCGGAGCGAGCGAGAGCGCGGCCGCGATCATGATCGGCAATGAAACGAAGCGCCGCATCAATCGCCGGTCTGGATCCGCTCGACGAGCTGCTTCACCGTGGGCACGAAGCCGTTGGAGTAGAACGGGTCCTTCTTGAAGCGGAACGCGGAATGGCCGGCGAACATCAGATTCTGCTCGGTCGAGCCGCCATGGGCGATGTCCTGCAGCGTCTTCTGGATGCAGAAGCTGCGCGGGTCCGCGAGCCGCCCGGTCGTGTTCTTCTCATTGTCGGCCCAGGAGGAAAAGCCGCATTGGGAGAGGCAGCCCATGCAGTCCGACTGATCCTTGCGGATCATGTGCTTTTCCTCGGGGGTGACGAACACCAGGGTCTCGTCGGGCGTCTTCAGCGCCTCGGTATAGCCTTGGGCGTACCATTGGCGGGCGTGGAGCAGGTCGCCCTTGGTCACCCAGTAATTCTTCTTGCCCATCACGCCGACGTCGAGCTGGAAGGCGTGGTCGCCGAGCGGCTCCTTGGTGAAGGCGATCTGGCGGTGCGAGCGCGCCTCGAGGTTCCTCAGGAACGGGTTGCGGACCGCCGACGAATAGAAGCCGGTCGGCGAGAAGCGATGGAGCAGCACGTCGCCTTCCTCGAGCGTCAGGAGGCGCTGCTTCCATTCCTCCGGGATCGGGCTTTCCTTGGTGAGCAGCGGCCTGGTGCCGAACTGGAAGGCGATCTGGCCGAGCTCGTCATTGTCGATCCAATGCTCCCATTCCTTCAAATTCCAGACGCCGCCGGCCATGACGATCGGCAGGCTGTCGGGAATGCCGCCCTCGCGCATCGTCTGGCGGAGCGCCGCGACGCGGGGATAGGGGTCCTGCGGCGCGAGCGGGTCCTCGGCATTGGAAAGGCCGTTATGGCCGCCGGCCAGCCAGGGATCCTCATAGACCACCGCCGACAGCCACTCCGCCGCCTTGTGATAGGCGCGCTTCCAGAGCGCGCTGAAGGCGCGGGCCGAGCTGATGATCGGCAGATAGGAGACGCCGTAGGAGGCGGCGATCTCGGAAAGCTTGTAGGGCATGCCGGCGCCGCAGGTGACGCCGGAAACCAGCCCCCTGGTCTTTTCGAGGACGCCGTGAAGGACGCGCTGGGCGCCGCCCATCTCCCACAGCACGTTGATGTTGACCGCGCCCCGGCCAGACGCGATCTCATAGGCCTTCTGGACCTGCGCGACGGCGCCGTCGACGGCATAGCGGATCAATTCCTCGTGGCGCTCGCGCCGGGTCAGCGCATGATAGATTTGCGGGATGATCCGTCCCTCGGGATCGTAGCTGTCGGCATTGACGGCGGATACCGTACCGATGCCGCCAGCGGCGGCCCAGGCGCCCGAGCTGAAGCCGTTGGTCGCCGAAACGCCCTTGCCGCCCTCGATCAGGGGCAGCACCTCGCGACCCGCATAAAGGATCGGCCTGACACCCTTGAACATCGTCTCTCCTGGAGTCCCTTTGCGCCGCTATAGGCCGAATGCAGGTCGTGCGCAAAAACTCATGTTAGCCGGCCAAACGCCTCCGGTCGTCCGATCGCCTCGCCGTAAAGGCGGGCATAAGCGGCGATCATCTCCTCCTCGTCGTAGAGCGCGGCGGCCTTCTCGCGATTGGCGGCGCCGATCGCCTTCCGGAGATGGGGCTGGTCGGCGAGGCTGTCGAGCGCGGCGGCGAAGGCGGCCTCGTCGTCCGCCTCGACGATCAGCGGCTTGTTGTCCTCGGCGACGATGTCCGGAACGTCGCCGACCGCGGTCGCCACCGCCGGCAGGCCGGCCGCCATCGCCTCGATCAGCGAGATCGGGAACTGCTCGCTGTCCGACGACAAAGCGAAAATGTCGAACTGGCCGATCCAGCGGGCCGGCTCGGCGAGGAATCCGGGCATCAGCACCCGGCCGGCGACGCCCTTCGCGCGCGCTTCGGCGGCGATTCGCTCGCTCTCCGGACCCTCGCCGACGATCACCAGCCGCGCCTGCCGGTTCGTCATCCTCGCCAGCGCGCGCACCAGCCGCGGCAGATTCTTGACGGCGCGCAGGCCGGCGACCGTCCCGATCACGATCTCGCCCGGCTTCTTCTCCAGCCCGGCGATCGCATCGGCCGGCGGCCGGGCGAACCGGGCGACCGGAATGCCGTTGGCGATGCGGACCGGGGTGACGCCCCAGTGCCGGCGCGCGATTCGCTCGAGCCGGGCCGAGGGTACGACCAGGCGGTATGCGCCCCTGAGGCCGAGGCGCCGGTAGAGGTTGCGCTTCGGATCGAGCCGTTCCGCTTCGTCCTCGTTGAACCCGTCCTCATGGTGGATCAGCGGCGGACCCCCGAACAGGCGCCTTGCCATCACCGCGTCGAACGCGCCCCAATTGTAGGTCAGCACCAGATCGAAGCCGCGCAGGTAGCGCGCCAGCCGCCACAGCCTGAGCGGCGTGGGCGCGCCGGTCAGCGGCGGGGCGTCGGGCGGGAAGGAGACGCTGACGTTCCGGTCGATCGCGTCGCGGGCGCCGAGCCGGTCCGGCATCGCGCTGACGACCGCATGCGCTGCGGCATCGCCGAACGCGTTCATCAGCCGCACCGCCCGCGCCTCCTTGCCGCCGAGCGAGAAGGTCGAATGGCAATGGAGGATGCGCAGGGCCATGCGCCCTTATGGCGCAGCCCCGCTTGCGCTGCTAGTTTCGGTCCATGAAGGCCGTGCTGCTGTTCCTGCTGCTGCTCGCTGCGGCGCCCGCCGCGGCCCAGGCGCGACAGGAAGGCTTCGTCGCCGTCGAGGATGGCGTGCGCCTCTATTACCGGATCGAGGGCCGGGGGCCGCAGACTTTGGTGGTCGTCCATGGCGGCCCCGGCTTTTCGCTGGAATCGGTGCGGGCCGATTTCGCGCCGCTTGCCGCGCATCGGCGGGTCATCTATTACGACCAGCGCGGCAACGGCCGCTCCAGCCTGATCGACGATCCGGCGGCGCTCGCCGTCCCCCGCCATGTCGCCGACCTCGAGGCGATCCGCCGCCATTTCCGCCTCGAGAAGATGAATCTGCTCGGGAACAGCTGGGGCGGCCTGCTCATCTCCGCCTACGCCGCCGCCCATCCGGACCGGGTCGAGCGGCTGATCCTGGATGCCTCGGCGCCGCCGACGGCGGCCCTCATCCGGCTGATGGGGACGCGCATGACGGAGCGCGCGGCCGAACGGTTCAGCGAAGCCGAGCGAACGCGCGCGCGCGACGCCGGGGACTGGCTCGAGGCCGCGAACCCGCTCGCGGCCTGCGACACCTTCGCGCATCTCATCCTCAAGCTCTACGTCTATGATCCGGCGGCCCCCCTGCGGCTCCGCGGCAATCTCTGCGCCGGGCCGCCCGAAGTCGTCCGCCGCTCCTTGTGGGTCAACCGCATGATCTGGCGCTCGTTCGGCGAATTCGATCTCCGGCCCGAGGTACGGCGGGTCACCGCGCCCGTGCTGGTCATTCACGGCGCCGCCGACGTGGTGCCGCCCGAAGGCGCGCGCGAATGGGCGGCGAGCTATCCCAACGCGCGGCTGCTGATGACTCAGCGCTCCGGCCACCTCATCCACGTCGAGGAGCCCGGCATCTTCTTCCCGGCGATCGAGACCTTTCTCGCCGGCCGCTGGCCCGAAGGCGCGCGCGACTAGGCGCGCGCGGCGACGACGCTCCGGAACGGATCGGATGCATCTTGCAAGCGCCTGAAAATGCGGCCATTCGCTACTGACACGAGTGCAATTATTTACCGGGAGGGGTGTCGTGAAGCTTTCCAGATCCTTGTGCGCCGCGGCGGTCTCGCTGGCGGCGCTGGCGGCGGCGACGCCCGCCTCGGCGCAGCGCGTGACCCGCATCGTCGCGTTCGGCGATTCCTATGCCGACGACGGCAATCTCTTTCAGCTGCTCGGCATTCCCCGCCCGGCGGTCTATGCCAACGGCCGCTTCAGCAACGGCAGCAACTTCGTCGACACGATGTCGCTGCTGCTGAACGCGCCGGTGGACAATTTCGCGATCGGCGGAGCCTTCACCGGCAACGGCAACATCAACGGCCCCGGCATTCCCGGCTTCGTCACCGAATATCAGTCCTTCCTCGCCGGCGGCGGCCCGGCCGCCTTCCCGCGGGTGAGCGGGACGTTCGGCCCCACCGACCTCGTCGTCGTCTCGATCGGCGGCAACGACGCGCGCGCCTATGAGCGCAGCCTCGGGCTCAATCCCAGCGCCGCCCAGATCGCGGGCCTGATCGCCGGCGTGCCGGCGCAGGCCTCGCAGCGGGTCACCGAGGCGACCGCGGGCCTCAACGCCTTGGTCGCCGCGGGCGCCCGCAACATCACCTTCCTCGCCGGCGACGTCGGCCGGCTCCCCGAAGTGGCGGGGCTCCCGGTCGCCGCGGTCGGCACCGCTTATGCGACCGCCTTCAACACCGGCATGCAGGCGCCGCTCGCCAGCCTCGCCAACCAGGGCGTGATCGTGAACTATCTCGATCTCAACCTGATCGGCGACCGGGTGCAGCAGAACCTCGCGGCCTTCGGCCTGCAGAGCGCCGGCGCCTGCCCGATCGCCTGCGTCACCACCAATCCGGAGCTGCTCGACCGCTATCTCTTCTACGTCGACCAGGTCCATCTGACCTCGGCCGGGTTCGCGATCGTCGGCCGTTATGCGGTGCGCCAGCTCGAGGCGCCGCTCCACCTCCAGGCGCAGGGCGACGTCGGCCTCCAGGCCGCGAGCGCGTTCGGATCGACCCTGCTCGGCCGGCTCGATCTGTCGGCGGCGCGGTTCGGCGAGACCGGCGGGTCCGGCTTCTATCTCGCCGTCAACAGCGCGAGCGTCAGCCGTCCCGACACGCTGCAGAGCCTCTCCTACGCGCTCGATTCGACCGGCCTCACCGGCGGCTTCGACTATGATCTGGGCGGCGGCGCGATCGTCGGCGGAGCGATCAACTACACCCGCGGCGAGGCCGACATGAACAGCGGCTCCGGCCGCGCGAAGGCGACCGGATGGCAGGCCGGGATCTATGCCGGCTGGGCGGGCGGAGGCGCGTTCGTCGAAGGCTATGCCGGCCTCGGCTGGTTCGATTACAGCACCCGCCGCACCGCAGTGATCGACGACATCCACGGCCGTACCGACGGCAATGCGGTCACCGCCGGCGGCCGCGCCGGCTATCTGTTCGATCTCGGCCGCGCGCGGGTCGGCCCGATCGTCGGCCTGCGCTATGCGCGGGTGGAGCTGGACGGCTTCACCGAGACCGGCGATCCGGTGCTGACCCTCAACGTCCAGGGCCAGGAAACCGACAGCCTGGTCGGCAGTGCCGGCATCGAGGCGCGCGCCGCGCTCGAGATCGGCGGCGGCGCCGTCCGGCCCTATTTCCAGGCCGCGGTCGAGCGGGAGTTCGCGGGCGACGCGCGCACCGTCCGCTACGCGCTGACCGCGGCGCCGACGATCGTCAACCAGTGGGTGCTGCCCGACCGCCCCGACGACGTCTACGGACGGCTCACCGCCGGCGCGGACTTCGACATTACCGGCGCGATCAGCCTCCAGGTCAACGCCACGGCCTCGATCGGCCAGGACCTCGGCAACGACGTCGGCGGCTTCGTCGGACTCAGGGTGGGGATGTAGGGCTTAGGATTCGATCCGCTTCAGCAGCGCGTCGATCGCCGCCCGCGCCTCGGGCTCGTCGAGCGTCGGGGCGTGGCCGACACCGGGGACGGTGACACTCTCCATCTCCGGCACTTCGGCCTTCATCCGCGCCACCGTCTCGGCGCTCAGCAGGTCCGAAATCTCGCCATGGACGACGAGCGAGGGGATGCCGGCAAGCGCTCGGAAGGCGGGCCAGAGGTCGAACCCGGCCTCGCCGGCCGGCAGCTTGAACGGTTCGGCGATCCGCATGTCATAGTCGAACACGATCCGGCCCGCCGGAGTGAGCTTGGCCAGCCTCTTGGCGTAGACCAGCCACTGGTCGAGCTTCCAGCCGGGATAGCGGTCGCCCTGCGCCTCGGCGAGGAAGCGGGCGGCGTGGAGCCAGGTCGGCCAGTTTTGCGACTTGCCGACATAGGATCGGATATGCTCGAGCCCGCGCGCCTCCATCACCGGGCCGATGTCGTTGAGCAATGCGCCCGCGATCCGCTCCTTGCCGGCGGCGGCGAGCAGCATCGTGATGAGGCCGCCGAGCGAGGTGCCGAACAGGACGAAGCGCTCGAGCGCCAGCGCGGCGATCAGCGCTTCCATGTCCTCGAGATAGGTGCGCGGCGCATAGGAGGCGGACTCCCTGGCATAGCCGCTCTCGCCGCGCCCGCGCAGCTCGACGCAGATCAGCCGCCATTCGCCCGCCAGCCGCTCCGCCACCCCCTCGAAATCGCGCGCGTTGCGGGTGAGGCCGGGGATGCAGAGGATCGGCGGCCGCTCGGGCCCGCCGGCATAGTCGCGATAGTGGAGCTTCAGGCCGTCGCTCGACTCCCAATAGCCATCGGACCACGCGACCATGCCTTCACCCCCTCACGCTCGGGCTCCTATTCACGGATGCCGGCCAATCTGCAACCCGGCCCGCTTTTGATCATCGAAAAGCGTCGTATATTGTTGTACGATTATGCAGAATCGACTATCCTTGACTGGTGATCAGGACACCTCTGCAAGACCGGCAATTCAACGAGCGGGTCAGGACGGCCATCGCACTGCTTTCAAATGGCGGACTGGCGCTGTTCGGGGCCTTCGCGGCCGTACTCTACAGCGGCAGCGGCGGCGACGACGCGCTGGGCATGGCAATCCTCGGTCTCTTTCTTATATCAGGGTCGTTCGCCGCATCGGCCCTGCTGCGCGAGGAGGCGTGAAGTGGTAGCTGGGATTTCGAACCAATTGCTTGTTGCCCTCATGATCGTCGGCGCCGTCCTTGCGATGTTCGGCTTCCTCATCTTTGACGGCCGCCGCCTCGACGCTCGCGCAAGGCGCGAGCGCGAGAAAAACGCAGCCGAGCCGCGCCCTGAAAAATAAGCACGCCGAGCCCGCGCCTTACTGCCCCGAGACCGCGATCCTCGAACTCGGCGGCGATTTCTACGATCCCGTCGCGCCGACCGATTTCCCCGAGACGCGGCTGCGCTTCCGCAACGACCGCTGGGCGGCGGCGGTCGGGCTGGGCGGGCTGAGCGACGGCGACTGGATCCGCCATTTCGCGCGCTTCGAGGCGCTGCCGGACAATCTGACCGACAAGCTCGCGCTGCGCTATCACGGCCACCAGTTCCGGGTCTACAATCCCGACATCGGCGACGGCCGCGGCTTCCTGTTCGCGCAGCTCCGCGACGGTGCCGGGCGCCTGCTCGATCTCGGCACCAAGGGCTCGGGCCAGACTCCCTACAGCCGCTTCGGCGACGGCCGGCTGACGCTCAAGGGCGCGGTGCGCGAATTGCTCGCCACCGAGATGCTCGAGGCGCTCGGCGTCGAGACCTCGAAGACCTTCTCGCTGATCGAGACCGGCGAGGCGCTCGAGCGCAATGACGAGCCGTCGCCGACCCGCTCGGCGGTGCTCGTCCGCCTCCAGCACAGCCATATCCGGATCGGCACCTTCCAGCGGCTCGCGACGCTCGGCCACCCCGGCAACATCCGCAAGCTCACCGCTTATTGCCTGCGCCATTACTATGCCGACGACAGCGGCGACCCGGTCCGGCTCCTCGATAACGTATGCAGCCAGACCGCCCGGCTCGCCGCCTCCTATATCGCCGCCGGCTTCGTCCACGGCGTGCTCAATTCGGACAATATCGCGATCACCGCCGAGAGCTTCGATTACGGCCCCTGGCGCTGGACGCCCTTTTGGGACGGCCATTTCACCGCCGCCTATTTCGACCGTGAAGGCCTCTATTCCTTCGGCCGCCAGCCCGAGGCGATCCACTGGGACCTGGTCCAGCTCGCCATCGCCTTGCGGCCGATCGCCGACGCCGAGCCGCTCACCGCCATGCTCGAAACCTTTCCCGGCCGCTTCCAGGCGGCGCTGCGCGACGCCCTGTTCGCGCGCCTCGGCCTCGTTCCCGGCGAGCTCGCGCGGGACCTGGAGCTGGTCGCCGCGATCGAGGACGCGCTGGCCAAACAGAATGTCACGATCGACCGCTTCTTCTTCGTCCGGCGCGGCGGCCGCGTTGGCGACGATCTCCCCGAGCTCGCTCCGCTGGTCGCGGCCCGCGAAGCGGTGGCGGGCGCGCGCGATCATCCTTATTGGTCCGATCCCGAACCCTGCTCGCTGCACATCAAGGAGGTGGAGGCGATCTGGTCGGCGATCGACCAGGCCGACGATTGGGCGCCGCTCCACGCCAAGATCGATTCGATCCGCCGGATGGGCGCCGCGCACGCGACGCAAATGCTTGAAAAATCCTGACGCGCCGCCATGAGGGACGGCGATGGCCGCGACCCTGATCTCGACCGAACCCGCCACCGGCGCCACGCTCTGGACGGGCGCGGAGGGCGATCCGCAGGCGGAGGTCGCAGTCGCGCGCGCCGCCTGGGCGGGCTGGGCGGCGCGGCCCCTGGCGTTCCGGGTCGAGACCATGCGCCGCTTCGCCAACCTCGTCCGCTCCAGGCTGGATCCGTTCGCCGACCTGATCGCGCGCGAGACCGGCAAGCCGCTCTGGGAAGCGCGCGCCGAGGTCGAGGCGGTGGTGAACAAGGTCGACATCTCGGTCTCGGCTTATGCCGAGCGCACTTCGCAGCGGCGCCTTGAAGGCGCGCTCGGCGCCCGCGTCGCCGTCCGCCACAAGCCGCACGGCGTGCTGGGCGTGCTCGGCCCGTACAATTTTCCGGCGCATCTGCCCAACGGCCATATCGTCCCGGCGCTGATCGCCGGCAACGCGATCGTCTTCAAGCCGAGCGAGAAGACGCCCGCGGTCGGCGCCTATCTCGTCGATCTGTACCGCGAGGCCGGCGTGCCCGAGGAGGTCGTCCGCTGCGTCCAGGGCGGGGCCGAAACCGGCAAGGCGCTGGCCGCCGAGCCGGGAATCGACGGCCTGCTGTTCACCGGCTCGGCCCGCGCCGGCCTCGCGCTCCACCGGCAATATGCCGAGACGCCGCACAAGCTGCTGGCGCTCGAAATGGGCGGCAACAACCCGCTCGTCGTCTGGAACGCGCGCGACGTCCACGCCGCCGCCGCGATCGCGGTCCAGTCGGCCTATCTGAGCGCCGGCCAGCGCTGCACCGCGGCGCGGCGGCTGATCGTCGAGGACGGCCAGCACGAGCCGCTGGTCGAGACGATCGTCAAGCTGATCGACCGGCTGATCGTCGGCGCGCCCCATGCCAGCCCGGCGCCGTTCATGGGCCCGGTGATCGACAACGAAGCCGCCGACCGGCTCCAGGAGGCCTTCCTCGATCTGACCGGCAAGGGCGGCCGCGCCATTCGCCGTCTCGACCGCGTTTCGGACGACCGGCCGTTCCTCACGCCGGCCCTGATCGACGTCAGCGAAATCGAGAAGCGTGCCGACGAGGAGTTGTTCGGACCGGTCCTGCAGCTCGTCCGGGTCCGGGATTTCGACGCCGCGCTGGCCGAGGCCAACGCCACCCGCTACGGGCTCGCGGCCAGCCTCGTCGGCGGCAGCCCGGAGCTGTACGACCGCTTCTGGGCCAATGTCCGCGCCGGCATCGTCAACTGGAACAAGCCGACCAACGGCGCCCCCTCGACCGCCCCGTTCGGCGGCATCGGCCTCAGCGGCAACCATCGTCCCAGCGCTTATTACGCCGCGGATTATTGCGCCTATCCGGTGACCAGCTCCGAAGCCGACGCGCCGCGCGCCACGATCGGCGTCGGCCTCGCCGATCCGGCCGCGGCGTCAGCGGAGAATCTCGAGGGCTGACCCCCCTCTTCGTCATCCCGGACTTGATCCGCGATCCATGAACACGGATCGGGCGAGCTCTCGGTTGGCTAGTCGACCAACCTTCTGGTCGCGTAGGTATATTCGAGCGCGATCCGGCGCGCGGTCTCCTGCAAATTCGCCGCCGCCGCGTGGCCGCCTTCGATATTCTCGTAATAATAATAAGGCTGGCCCAATGCCGCGAGCCGCGCCGCCGCCTTGCGGCCGTGGCCGGGATGGACTCGGTCGTCGGCGGTCGAGGTCTCGATCAGCGGCATCGGATAGTCGCGCCCGGAAACGAGGTGATGGTAGGGCGAATAGGCTTCGAGCCAGGCGCGCTGCTCGGGGATGCGCGGATCGCCATATTCGCCGATCCACGACGCGCCCGCGCCCATCAGGTGGTAGCGCAGCATGTCGAACAAAGGCACCTGGATGATCGCGGCGCGGAACAGCTCCGGACGCTGGGTGATCGCGGTGCCGACCAAGAGGCCGCCCTGGCTGCCGCCGACCAGGCCGAGCCGGCGCGGGCTCGTGATCCGCCGCCGGATCAGATCCTCGGCGACGGCGACGAGATCGTCCCAGGTGCGCTGCTTGTTGGCGCCCTGCGCGCTCTGGTGCCATCCCGGGCCGAACTCGCCGCCGCCGCGCAGATTGGCGACGACATAGGCATTGCCCTGCTCCAGCCACAGCCGCCCCATCGTCCCCGAATAAGCGGGCAGCTCGCTGACCTGGAAGCCGCCATAGCCGTAGAGCAGGGTCGGCGTGGCGCCGTCGTAGCGCATCGCGCGCGGGCGGATCACGAAATAGGGGATGCGGGCGCCGTCGCCCGACACCGCTTCCAGCTGCTCGACGATGTGCCCGGCGGCGCGGAAGCGCGGCGGAGTCTGCTTGATCCGCTCGAGCGCCCCGGTGGCGCCGTCATGATAATAGAGCGTGGTCGGGGTCAGATAGGAGGTGACGCTGAACATCGCCTCGTCGGTCACGTCCGACGCGCTGGTCACCGATATCGTCGCATATTGCGGCAGCGCGAGCTCGCTCGCGCGCCAGCGGCCGCCGGCGAACTCGAACGAGAAGGCGCGGCCGCGGACATTGTCGAGGATGCCGAGGATCAGCCTGTTGCGAGTGGTCGCGATGCCGCCGAGCGCCTGGCGGGGGCCGGGCGCCCAGACCAGGCTCGGCCGCGCGCCCAGCGGGTCGCGCACCCATTCGGCGAGATCGTAGGAGACCAGCGAATCGGCGGCGAAGACCAGGTCCGGCGCCGCGGCCCAGGGTTCGTCGAGCGTGACCAGCACCCGCCCGCCGACGATCCCGGCGAGCCATGCCCGCTCGGGAAGATCGAGGATGAGGTTGCCGCCGGGCCGGAACAGGATGAACTGCCGGCGGAAGAAATCCATGCCGCGATAGGCGCCGACGGCGTGGACCCGACCGCCGCTGTCGCGCAGCACCAAAGGCGCGGCGCGGACGTCGTCGGGGTCGCCGCGATAGACTTCCACCGCCTCGTCGAGCCGCTGGCCGCGCCTCAGCCGCTTGATGACGAACGGATAGCCCGAGCTGGTCATCGTCCCCGGCCCCCAGTCGCGGGCGATCAGCAGGGTGTCCGAATCCTCCCAGGCGACGATCTGCTTGCCCTCGGGCAGCGCGAAGCCGCCCGCGACGAAGCGGCCGGCGGCGAGGTCGAACTCGCGCACGACATTGGCGTCGCGGCCGCCGTCGGAGAGGTTGACGAGGCACAGTCTCTCCTCGGGCGGCAGGCATTGCATGCCCTGGTAGACCCACGACCGCCCCTCGGCCGCGGCGAGCGCGTCGACGTCGAGCAATGTCTGCCATTCGGGCGCGTCGGTGCGGTAGCTGGCGAGGCTGGTGCGGCGGACGATGCCGCGGACATGGGTCGCGTCCTGCCAGAAATTGTAGAGGCCGTGCGGGCGCATGGTCACGTGCGGGATGCGGTCGCGCGCCTGGAGGATGGCGAGGGCCTGGTCGTAATTGGCTTGGTAGCGCGGATCGCCCTGCAATTCGCGCAAGGTGCGGTCGTTCTCGCCGCGCGCCCAGGCCAACGCGCGCTCGCCCCTGATCTCCTCGAGCCAGGTGAAGGGGTCGTCCGCCGGCGCCGCGGGCGGCTCGGCCGGCCCGGCCGCGGCCGTCACCGCCAGCAGCCCCGCGAACAGCAGCACGCGCAAGCGCATCGACCTCTCCATCGCATCGCGGGAAGGCTAGGAGCGCGCGTCGCGCCGCGCAAGCCGACGCAAAAAGGGGGACAGTCCCCGAAAAGGGGGACAGTCCCCCTCGACCGCCCGCGCGGGGACTGTCCCCGCATGGTGACTGTCCCCTACCCCCGAATCTCCGGCAGATACTCGGTCTCGGCATGGTCGCTGAAGCGGGTGATCCGGGCGTCGAACTTGAGGCGGACCTTGCCGGTCGCGCCGTGGCGCTGCTTGCCGACGATCAGCTCGGCGAGCTGGTAGACCCGCTCCATGTCGAGCTTCCACTTGTCATGGTCTTCCCAGATCTTGACGTCGTCGCCCTCGACCGGCCGCTTGGGCTCGCGCGAGGCGACGTAATATTCCTCGCGATAGACGAACAGGACGATGTCGGCGTCCTGCTCGATCGAGCCCGATTCGCGAAGGTCGGCGAGCTGCGGGCGCTTGTCCTCGCGCTGCTCGACGGCGCGGCTCAATTGCGACAGCGCCAGCACCGGCACGCCGAGCTCCTTGGCGAGCGTCTTCAAGCCCCGCGAGATTTCGGAAATCTCCTGGACGCGGTTGTCGTTCGAGTTGCGGCCGGTGCCCTGGAGCAGTTGGAGATAGTCGACGACGACGAGGCCGATGCCGCGCTGGCGCTTCATCCGCCGCGCGCGCGTCCGCAAGGCGGCGATGGTGAGGCCCGGCGTGTCGTCGATATAGAGCGGCAGCGTCTCGAGCTCGGCCGCGGCGCGGGCGAGGTTGCGGAAGTCCTGCTGGCTGATCTTGCCCATCCGCAGCGCCTCGGAGCTGATCCCGGACTGCTCGGCGAGAATCCGGGTGGCGAGCTGGTCGGCCGACATTTCGAGGCTGAAGAAGGCGACCCCGGCGCCCGCCGATTTCTCGGCGGCGATGCCGTCCTCGATGTCCTGCAAATAGCGGCGCGCGGTGTTGAAGGCGATGTTGGTGGCGAGCGCGGTCTTGCCCATGCCGGGCCGGCCGGCGAGGATGATCAGGTCCGAATTGTGGAGGCCGCCGGTCTTGGCGTTGATCGTGTCGAGCCCGGTGGTGAGGCCGGAAAGGCCGCCGCCCGTGTTGAGCGCCTTTTCGGCCATCTGCACGGCCATCCGCGTCGCCACCGCGAAGCTCTTGACCGTGCCTTCGCCCGCGCCCTCCTCGGCGACCCGGTAGAGCGCCGCCTCGGCCTCCTCGATCTGGCCCTTGGGATCGACCTCGTCGGAGGTGTCGAGCGCCTGCTCGACCATCTCGCGGCCGACTCCGACCAGGGCGCGCAGCAGCGCGAGATCGTAGATCTGATCGGCGAAGTCGCGGGCGCCGATAATGGCCGCGCCGCTCCCGGTCAGCTGGGCGAGATACGCGGGCCCGCCGAGCTCCTTCATCTCCTCGTCGGCCTCGAACAAGGGCCTGAGCGTGACCGGGCTGGCGATCATGTTGCGGTCGAGCAGGCGCAGGATCTGCTCGTAGATCCGCCCGTGCAGCGGCTCGAAGAAATGCTCGGGGCGCAATTTGAGCTGGATGTCCTCGGCGAGCCGGTTGTCGATCATCAGCGCGCCGAGCAAAGCCGCCTCCGCCTCGACATTGTGCGGAAGCGCCTGGACCGGCGGCGCGGTATCATTGACGGGTTGCGGATGGGCCATGGCGAATCTCCTAACCCATCCCGCGCCCGGCTCAAGCCAACAACCCTGTGGAACTGATGTGGATAGCCGTCATTCCAGCGCAAGCTGGAATTCCCACTTCCTTTCCTTTCTTCTCTGCGCCTCTGCGTCTCTGCGCGAACCCATTTTCTTTTTTTCGCGCAGAGACGCAGAGATGGCAGAGAAGGGAAGCTGGATTCCAGCTTTCGCTGGAATGACGGAAGGGAGGCTGGCCAGAAATTGCTGCACCCGCTAACAGCGCCGCCATGGCGGACCCAAGGATCATCGGCATCCAGCTCGACGAGCGCTCGATCCTGAAGCGCAACCCCGACATCGAGCAGGAGCGGCGAATCGCCATTTTCGACCTGCTCGAGGGCAATCATTTCGATCTCGCCGGCCAGGACGGGCCGTTCCACGTCACGCTGCGCGTCGAGGAAGGCCGGCTCGCCATCGACGTGGCGAACGAGGCGGGCCGCCTCGACACGATCCGGCTCGGCCTCGCCCGCTTCCGCCGGCCGGTGCGCGACTATTTCGCGATCTGCGATTCCTACTTCAAGGCGGTCCGCGGCGACGGCGCCCGCGGCATCGAGGCGATCGACATGGCGCGCCGGTCCTTGCACAACGAAGGCGCCGAGCTGCTCAAGGATTGCCTCTCCGGCAAGGTCGAAATCGATTTCGACACCGCCCGGCGCCTGTTCACCCTGATCTGCGTCCTCCACATCCGCCAGCCGACCTTGGCGGTTGACTCGCACGACGCCGCCCCCGCATCCACGGCGGGATGATCCTCTCCGACAAATGGATTCGCGCGCAGGCGCAGGGGCACGGCATGATCGAGCCGTTCGTCGAATCGCAGCGCCGCGAGGGCTGCATCAGCTACGGCCTTTCCTCCTACGGCTATGACGCGCGCGTCGCCGACGAGTTCAAGATCTTCACCAATGTCGATTCGGCGGTGGTCGACCCCAAGCACTTCGCCGCCAACAGCTTCGTCGACCGCAAGACCGGGGTCTGCATCATCCCGCCCAACAGCTTCGTCCTCGCCCGGACGGTCGAATATTTCCGCATTCCCCGCGACGTGCTCGTCATCTGCCTCGGCAAGTCGACCTATGCGCGCTGCGGGATCATCGTCAACGTAACCCCGCTGGAGCCCGGCTGGGAGGGCCACGTCACGCTGGAATTCTCGAACACGACGCCGCTGCCGGCCAAGGTCTATGCCAATGAGGGCGCCTGCCAGTTCCTGTTCCTCCAGGGCAACGAGCCCTGCGAGACGAGCTATGCCGACCGCGCCGGCAAATATATGGGCCAGAAGGGCGTGACGCTGCCGAAATTGTAAGGCCCGGAATCAGCGCTTCATTCCACGTCATCCTGACGAAAGTCAGGACCCATGAACACGGAAGCGACAGGTTCGCACAAGCAGCGTTCATGGATCCCGGATCAAGTCCGGGATGACGAATCCCGGCTAGGCCTCGGGGCAGCGGCTCACGGGCTCGCCGCGGACGCGGCGGCGGCCGGCCTCGGTGGTGTCGAGGCGGATCTTGCGGCCATCGTGGAAATAGGGCTTGGCCCGCCCGGAATTGCAGAAGCCTTCGAGGAACGGCTGGGTCAGCACGTAGCTCAGCTGGCCCATGCGCCAGTTCTCGGGCCCGTCGAAGGTGACGACCAGAGTGTCGCCCTCGGCCTCGATCGCGGCGACCCGGCCGACCCCCACCTTCGCGCCCACCCGCGACTGCAATTGCCGGGCATAGCCCGCCACGTCGTTCGGCGCGCCGCCGCCGGTCGCGAACGCGCCGACGACCGCCAGGAAGAGCAGGAGGAACGCATATTTCATGGCCGCCGGTGTAGTTCGGCCTGACTAAAAAAGGCGTTAAGGCCCGTCCCCTTCTTCAGATGCCCGGCGTATCCGGCTCCTCGTCCGGCCGGACTTCGCGGCGCGGCGGCAGCGGCCGATAGGTTCTGACGACGGCTCGGACGGGCGCCGCCTCGCCGCCGCGCTCTCGCGCGCGCATGAAGACCGGATCGGCGGCGCCGGCGGGGAGGCTGATCGGATCGCCGATCTCGATCTTGTGCGGATCGATCCCGGGATTGGCGGCGAGCAGGGCGGGGAGGCTGGTCCGCGACCAGCGCGCCAGCGAATAGAGCGTGTCGCCGCGCGCGAATTGGTAGCCGCCCGGCGCGCGCTGCGCCGGACGCGGCGGCGGCGCGGGCGCGGCCGCGGCCGCGGCCAGCCGGCCCGGGATCAGCAGCCGCTGGCCGACCCGGATAAGGTCCGGATCGGCGATTCCGCTCGCCCGGGCGATCGCGGCGACGCTGCTGCGGCAGCGCCAGGCGATGCGCGACAAAGTGTCGCCGCGCACGACGATGTGGCTCCCCGCGCAGGGCCGCGCCGGCGGCGCGAGCGCGACGAGGCCGATGCCGGCGGCGACGACGAGCGAGGTGGCGAGCAGCGGGCGACTCATGGCGGCCTCCTTCAACGGGCGTTAACCATGTTGCGGCGCGCTTTATCGCTTTGCAATCCCTCCCCAATATCGTCATCCCGGACTTGATCCGGGAGCCATGAACACGGCATTCGCGAAGCTCGCACGCCGTGTTCATGGGTCCTGACTTTCGTCAGGATGACGGAAGTGGGGACGCTAGCGCCCCGTCCGCTGCGCCCGCGCGCGCAGATAGGCGTAGAGCCGGCCGACCTCTTCGTCCGTGTAGTTGGCGAAGTCGCGCTCCGCGACCTCCTTCATGATGCCGAGGTCGCGGCCGCCGGGGGGCACGCCGGTGCGCATCAGCGTGCGGAACTGGGCGAGGTCGTAGGCGCCGGCGATGGCGAGGTCGGGCGGCGCCGGGCCGGCGGGATCGGCGGCGCCGCCGGAAAGGTCGGGGCCGTGGCAGGCGGCGCAGGTGGTCGCCGCCAGCCGCCGGCCGGCGGCCTCGCCTGGGCCGGTGTCGAGCGGCCGGCGCGCGCGATAATCGGCGACCGACTCCCGCGTCGAGCGCAGATTGCCCGTCGCCAGCGCGAACCGGCCGACCGGCCCCCATTGGATCGCCGGCACCGGTCCGCCGGCGCGCGGCGCGGCCCGGATCGCGGCGATCAAGGCGGCGACCTCCTGGTCCGACTGGCGCGAGAAGACCTCGGACGGCATGATGAACAAGGCCCGCCCGTCATTGCCGATCCCCTGGCGGATCGCGGCGGCGAGCTGCTGGTCGCTGACCCGCGGCGCGAGTTCGGTGAGGTTCGGCGCCCACACTTTCGCGAAGGGGCCGCCGTCGAACATCAGCTGCCCCTGCAGCCGGGCGCCGTGGCAATTGGCACAGCCGAGCACGCGCAGCTGCCGCGCGCCGTCGGCGAGCTGCGCGGCGGTGGGTTGGGCGAGGCGCTCGGGCGCAGCCTCATGCACGCGGCCGAGCACCCGCGCCGAAGCGAACCACAGCCAGGCTGCGAACAGCAGCAACAGCCAGAGGATGGCGGCGAGCGCATAGCCCAGCCAGCGCAGCACTCTTCGCATCGGCAGATCCCCCTTCGGCGGCCAGCTTAGGCGGCGCCGGCGCCTCGCGTCACGAGGCTTTTTTCGCCTCCCGCTCGATCCGTTCCTTTTCCTTCTCATCGATCCGGTGCGAGATCCAGCGCAGCCCCATGCCCACGACCGAGGCGGCCATGCCGAGGACCAGGCAGGCGAGCAGCAAGGGCTGCTCCGACGCGCTCTTCCAGGCGACGATGCCGAGCAGGATCACGCTCAGCGTCGAGACCAGATAACCGAGCCCTTTGAACAGCGAAGCCATGGGGGAAGCAAACCGGGAAAGCCCGGACTCGTTCCGCCTAGCGCCGCCCGCGATGGCGGATGTTGGGCGGCCGCCCGCGCCGGCCTTGGGATGGTCGCACGGACCGCGGCGGCGGCGCCTCGGGCAGCTCGAAGCGCAGCGACCCGCTGACCGGCTCGGCCTCGGCGAGCCTGAGCGTGAGGCGCTGGCCGATTGTGTAGGTGGTGCCGCTTTCCTCGCCGATCAGGCTCTGGCTGGCCTCGTCGTAGCGGAAATATTCGTCGCCCAGGATCGCCGCCGGCACCAGCCCGTCGCCGCCCAGCTCCTCGACCGCGGCGAAGAAGCCGAACGGCTGCACGCCGGTGATCCGGCATTTGATCAGCGCCCCGACCTGGTCGGCGAGATAGGCGGCGACATAGCGGTCCATCGTCTCGCGCTCGGCGACCATGGCGCGGCGCTCGAGGTTGGAGATCAATTCGCCGACCACGTCCATCGCCGCGGCCTCCTCCTGCGTGAGCCCGCCCTCGCCCAGCCCGTAGGCGCGAACCAGGGCGCGATGGACGACGAGGTCGGCATAGCGGCGGATCGGCGAGGTGAAATGGGCGTAGGAGCCGAGCGCCAGCCCGAAATGGCCCTGGTTGCCCGGGCCGTAATAAGCCTGGGTCTGGGTGCGCAGCACCTGCTCCATCACCTGGGGAAGGATTGCGGATTCCTCGCCGCGCCCGTCGCCTCTTCCCTCGTCACCCCCGCGAAAGCGGGGGTCCAGCTTCTTTGGGGCTTTCGAACGCACGGAGGCAGCTGGATTCCCGCTTTCGCGGGAATGACGGGTTAGGGTTTGTTGCTCTGATCCTTCCCTCACCCGCTCGAGGATGCGGTTGAACGTCTCGGGCCGCACCACCTGGCCCAGCGCGAACTCGACTCCGAGCGTCTTGAGATAGTCCTTCAGCGCGACCAGCTTCTCGCGGCTCGGCGGCTCGTGGACGCGGTACATGACCGGCATGCGCCTCGCCTCGAGCGCCTTGGCCGCGGCGACGTTGGCCGCGATCATATAATCCTCGATGAGCTTGTGCGCGTCGAGCCGCTCGCGCGGGGCGACCGAGAGGATCCGCCCCTTCTCGTCGAGCATCACCCGGCGCTCGGGCAAATCGAGCTCGAGCGGACCGCGCTTCTCGCGCGCCGCATAAAGCGCCCGCCAGCACGCCCAGAGCGGCTTTAAGAGGTCGAGCATCGGCGAGGGGATTTCGGGCATCGCGCAGGTCGGCGAGGAAACCTCGATGCGGCCGCCCTCGCCGTCGATCGCCGCCTGCGCGTCCTCATAGGCGATGTTGGCCGCGATCCGCACGCGGGCGCGCGTGAACCGCCAGGATTTGAGCGCCCCCGCCTTGGTGACCTGGAGATGGCAGGCCAGGGCCGCGCGGTCCTCGCCTTCCTTCAGCGAGCAGATTTCCGCCGACAATATCTCGGGCAGCATCGGCACCACCCGGTCCGGGAAATAGACGCTGTTGCCGCGCTTCCTCGCTTCCTTGTCGAGCGCCGAACCCGGCCGCACGTAGAAGCTGACGTCGGCGATCGCGACGATCGCCCGCCAGCCGCCCGGATTGGCCGGATCCTCGTCGCGCGCCGCCCAGACCGCGTCGTCATGGTCGCGCGCGTCGGCCGGGTCGATCGCGACGATGGGGATATGGGTGAGGTCCTCCCTTTCCCCCAGATCCAGCCTCGCGACCCGCTCCGCCTCCGCCAGCACCTCGTCGGGAAATTCGTGCGGGATGCCGTGCTTGTGGATCGCGATCAGGCTGAAGCTCCTGGGCGCGAAGGGGTCGCCGAGGATGGTGTCGACCCGCGCCCCGAGCCGCGGCGGCCGGCCGGTCTTCTCGGCCAGCACCAGGTCGCCCGCCTGCGCCCCGCCCAGCTCCGTGATCGGCAGCTCGCGCCTTTCCTTCTTCTCGACCGGCCGCAGCCAGTGGCTCGTCCCCTCGCGGTGGACGACGCCGAGCACCAGCTCGCTGCCCTTGAGCAATTTCTTCATCGGGTGCGCGACCCAGCCGTCGCGACCCTCCTCGGTCCGCGCCAGCATGCGGTCGCCGACGCCGAGCGCCGACCCCCTGCCCTTGCGTTCCATCACCCTGAGGCGGGGCGGCGCCCCTTCCGCCTCCCAGCGCTCCGGCACCGCCCAGGCCCGCCCCGTATCGTCGACGTCGGCGACGCGCAGCACCGTCACCTTCGGCACGCCGCCCGCCTTGTGGAAGGCGCGGCCGGGCGCCGAGTCGATCAGCCCTTCGTCCGCCATGTCCCTGAGCAGCGCCTTGAGCGCGACCTTGTCGTGGGCGCCCAGCCGGAACGCGCGCGCGATCTCGCGCTTGCCGGCCGGCGCGTCCGAGGCGGCGATGAAATCGAGGATCTGCTGGCGGCTGGGCAAGCCGCTTCTGGCGGGTTTCCTGGCCATGGGCTCCTACTGCTGCGGCGGCGGTGGCGTATAGGGCGCAAACGCCCCGCCCGGCACCGCGGATGCGACCGGGCTCTCCGACCCGTCCGCCGCCACCGAGGAGACGCCGAACACCCAATCGTCGACGCGGACGCCGCGCAGCACGACGCGGCAGCCCATGTCGCGCTCCTCCACGTGCGGTCCGAGCGTCAGCCTCACGGTGCAGGCGTCGAGCACGCGGCGGCTTTCCTGCCATTGGGAAGCGTCGGTCCGGCGCCAGCGCACGATGTACGCGCGCGCCCCCGGCACGGTCGCCCATCGCAGCGTGGTATCGGTGGACACCGCCCCTTCCACGTCCGGCGCCGGCGGCATCGGCGCCCGGGCGAGCGCGGCGATCGTCGCGACGTTCAATTGCGTCACCCGCCGCAAATAGGGGAAATCCATATGGTCGATCGTGTCGCCATAGACGATGCCGTTCTCGGTGCGCAGGTCCTGGTGCTGCCAGTTGTAATTCTCGATCGCGACGGTGAAGCGCACCGCCGGGAAGCCCGCGTTCAGGAATTCGGTATGGTCGCCGCCGCGGCCGAACCGGTCGTTGCGCCAGATCGGGCGGACGTCGAGGCCGAGGGCGAGATCGTCCGCCAGCCGGTCGATGAACCGCGACAAATTGCGCCCGGGCGCGTCGTTCTCGCCGCCCATGCTGCGCTGGCGGGCGGCGAGGTCCTCATGGCCCTGCCAGCGCGGCCCTTCCGAAAAGACCCGCACATGGGCGTCGTCGCAGACGCCGTCCGAGGAGCAGCTGTTGCCGACGATGTCGTTGTTGAGGTTCGCCTCGACCCGCCAGTCCTGCGCCCGCGCATAATCGGCCAGGATCTTGCCGCCGTTCAGCCCCTGCTCCTCGCCCGACAGCGCCGCATAGACGATGGTCGCCGGGAATCGGTGCCGCGACAGCACCCGCGCCGCCTCGATCACCGCCGCCGTCCCTGAGCCGTCGTCATTGGCGCCGGGCGCGTCGGCGGTCGCGTTCATCGGATCGGAGACGCGGCTGTCGATATGGCCGGTGATGACGATGACCCGGTCCGGATCGCCGGTGCCGCGCTGGATCGCGATGACGTCCTCGACCAGGGTCGGGGTCGGGATGCGCCGGTTGGTCACCGTGTCGGACGGGCGCACGACGGCCAGGCAGCCGCCGCACGCGCGCGAGAAGCGGCGGAACTCGGCCTCGGTCCAGTTCAGCGCCGCCCCGATCCCGCGCGTCGGATGGTCGCGGACCGAAAGCGTGTGCCGAGTCCCGAAGCCGACGAGGCGCTCCACGGTCGCCCGCAGCCGTTCCTCCGACACCTGGTCCGCAAGCGCGGCGAGCGGCGGCTGGGCGGGCGGGACGGACTGGGCGAAAGAGGGGGCGGCGGCGAGCGCGGCGAGCAGGAGCGGCGTCTTCATGGCGCCTCCGTTGAACCCGTTGGGGCCCGAAAGGCAAGCGCAGCTGTTGCGCACCTCCCGTCATGCTGAACTTGATTCAGCATCCATGAACACGGATCGCGCCAACCTGCAGAGACCATGTTCATGGATCCTGACTTCCGTCAGGATGACGGGAGCAGGCGCTTGATCGAGCCGCGGCGGGCCTTCGTCGAAGCCTTGCTGCGCCGGCCGGCCGCGGCCCCTAGCCGCTCCCCATGCTCCGCTTGCTGCTCATCGCCCTCGCCTTGCTCGCTGTCCCGGCCCGCGCCGAGGATGCGCGCGCCCGGGTCGAGGCGCTGCTCGCCGCCGACCGCGCCTTCGCCGCGGCGGCCGCCCACGCCGGCAGCGCCGCCGACGGGCTCGCGCCGATGTTCGACGCCGAGGCGGTGATGCCGCTGCCGGGCCGCGGCCATGTCGTCGGCCGCGACGCCATCATAGAGGCGCTGCGCGCGAGCCCCGCCTTTCGCGACGGGACCGCGTCCTGGGCGCCGGTCCGGGGCGGCATTTCGGCCGACGGCAGCCACGGCTTCACCTTCGGCTTCCTCACCCTGACGGGCGGCGACCCGGCCCGCCGCAATCGCAAATATCTCGCTTACTGGATCCGCCGACCGGAAGGCTGGCGCGTCGCCGCCTGGCGCCAGCTGCCGCGCCCGCCCGGCGAGGTCTCGACGGCGCTGCTGGCGCCCTCGCTGCCCGGCTTCGCCGCGCGACCGAGCCGCGACCCGCGCCGCCTCGCCGCCCACCGGCGCAGCCTCGCCGCCGCCGAGCAGGCCTTTTCGGACCGCGCCCAGCAGGTCGGCCTGCGCGCCGCGTTCCGCGAATTTGGCCGCGCCGACGCGATGAACATGTACGAAGGCGCCGGCTTCGCGATCGGCCTCGACGCGATCACCGGCAATTTCCCCGCCGGCGAGACGACCAGCCCGGTCCGCTGGTCGACCGAGCACAGCTTCGTCGCCGCCTCGGGCGATCTCGGCGTCTCGATCGGGACGATCCACGCCAACCGCCCCGCCGCCGACGGCCGCGCCGACGCCTTTCCCTTCTTCACGATCTGGCGCCGGGAGCGGCCGGGGGCGCCCTGGCGCTACATCGCCGAATAGGAGGCCGGGAGGCGCACCCCCCGCCCTGGGCCGGTGCCCGCCGGTCGCCACCCCTCCCGACCAGGGCGCCCGTTACGTCCGCGATTTCCACTTTCTTATAAGAACCGTTTCTTATAAGAAAGTCGGGTGGAGAACCGGCGGATCGAGATCGACCTCGACGTGCATCGCGCGATCGAGGGGGCGCGGCGCGCGCTCGGCGAGAGCGAGAACGACATCCTGCGACGGCTGCTGCTGCCGGCACGGGCCGCTCGGCCCCGCGCGCGCCCGGCCGCCGCCGCCGGCCCCGCCCTCGCCGGCCCGCGCAGCCGGGGCCTGTGGTCGGTCGAGATTTGCGGCCGGCATATTCCCGCGGCCAACCTCAAGGACGCCTATCGCGTGCTGCTGCGCGAGCTCGGGGCCGCCCATCCGGATTTCCTCGCCGCTTTCGCCGAGGAGCGCACCTTCGGGCGGCGCTTCGTCGCCCGCAGCCCGGCGGCGCTTTACGGCCGCTCACCGCACCTTGCCCGCCACGCCCAGGCGCTCGGCGCCGGCTGGTGGTTCGATTCGAACCTGTCCGCGGGCCAGGTCGCGAGGCGCGCCCGGATCGCGGCGCGGCTGTGCGGCCTTCACTACGGCTCGGACGTCCGAATCCTCGACAACCTGCGCGAAATCTAGGCGAGGCCGTCCCCGGCCCGGACGCGGCCAGCGCCAAAGCGATGGCAAGCTGGGCCGGGAGTCGGCCCGCCCGGCCGACGGGTCGGCCAAGGGCCGAGCCCGATCGACGTCACGGCAATCGAACAGGTCGCCATGCCCCCCGGGCATGGCTGCTGATGTCCGGGGGACATCAGCACCTGTTCGATGGTGCCGTGACGCCGCCAAAGCGAAACCATCGCGCTCTTGGGGTTCAGGCGGCGACCACCTGCTGCTCGATCGCGCCGAAGATCGAGCGGCCCGCTTCGTCCTCCATCCAGATCCGGACGACGTCGCCGGGCTCGAGGAAGGGCGTCGCCGCGGCGCCGTCGAGGATCGTCTCGACCGTGCGCACTTCCGCGAGGCAGGAATAGCCCCGGCCGCCCCGCGCCACCGGCTTGCCGGGCCCGCCCGATTCGTCCCGGTTGGAGACCGTGCCCGAGCCGACGATCGTGCCGGCGCCAAGGTTGCGGGTCTTCGCCAGATGGGCGATCAGCGTGCCGAAATCGAAGGTCATGTCCTCGCCGGCATCGGCGCGCCCGAACGGGGCGCCGTTGAGGTCGACCCTCAATATGCCGTGCAGCCTGCCGTCCCGCCAGGCGGGCCCGAGCGCGTCCGGCGTCACCAGCACCGGCGACAGCGCCGAGGCGGGCTTGGACTGGAGGAAGCCGAAGCCCTTGGCGAGCTCGGCCGGGATCAGGTTGCGGAGCGAGACGTCGTTGACCAGCCCGACCAGCCTGATGTGGCCGAGCGCCGCCTCGCGCGAGACGCCGCGCGGGACGTCGTCGGTCACCACCACGATCTCCGCCTCGAGATCGCAGCCCCAGGCCGGATCGGCGAGCGGGATCGGATCGCGGGGCGCGAGCATCTCGTCCGAGCCGCCCTGGTACATGAGCGGGTCGGTCCAGAAGCTTGCCGGCATCTCGGCGCCGCGCGCCTTCCTGACCAGCTCGACATGGTTCACATAGGCCGAGCCGTCCGCCCATTGATAGGCGCGCGGCAGCGGCGCGTCGGCCTCGCGCTCGTGGAAGCGGTCTTTGGGGATGACGCCATGTTCGAGGTCGGTGGCGAGCAAGGCGAGCTGCGGCGCCATCCGCTCCCAATCGTCCAGCGCCGCCTGCAGCGTCGGCGCGATATGGCCCGCGTCCGCGCACCAGGCGAGGTCGCCCGACACCACCACCAGCCGCCCGTCGCGGCCGCCCTTGAGGGATGCAAGCTTCATCGATCCTCCACCGTCATCCTGACGAAAGTCAGGACCCATGAACACGGAGATCGAGAGTTCGTGCCGTCCGCGTTCATGGATCCCGGATCAAGTCCGGGATGGCGTCTTTCTCACGCGGGTCCACTGGCATTTCGGTGGCGGCTTGGCTAGGGGCGCCCTACATATTGCGCTGAGCGCAGCTGGAGCATTCAGGTCATGGGCAAGGAAGAACGGATTTTCGCCAGCGACGAGGCCGCCGAGGCGGCCGCCGAGATCGCCGGCCTGGTGGCGCGGGCGCGCGCCGCGCAGAGGCAGATCGAGCATTACACGCAGGAGCAGGTCGACGCGCTGATCCGGGCCATGGTCTGGTCGGTGGCCAAGCCCGGCGTCGCCGAGGAGATCGCGCGGCTGACGGTCGAGGAGACCCAGCTCGGCAATTACGAAGGCAAGTATCTCAAGATCTTCCGCAAGACCCGCGCCGCGCTCATGGACATCATCGATGAGAAGTCGGTCGGCGTCCTCGCCGAATATCCCGAGCGCGAGATAATCGTCCTCGCCAAGCCCGTCGGCGTGATCGGCGCGCTCTCGCCCTCGACCAATCCCGAGGCGACGCCGGTCATCAAGGCGATCAACGCGGTCAAGGGCCGCAACGCGATCATCATCGCCCCGCACCCGCGCGCGAAACTGACCAACAAGGCGGTCTGCGACCGGATGCGCGAGGCGCTGGTCGCGATGGGCGCCCCCGCCGACCTCGTCATCTCGATCGACACGCCGACGCTCGAAAAGACCAACGAGCTGATGAAGCAGTGCGACCGCATCCTCGCCACCGGCGGCGGGGCGATGGTCAAGGCCGCCTATTCGAGCGGCACGCCGGCGCTCGGCGTCGGCGTCGGCAATGCGGTGATCACCGTCGACGAGACCGCCGACCTCGACGACGCCGCCGAGAAGATCCGCATCTCCAAGACGCTCGATCATGCCGCCTCCTGCTCGGCCGACAACAGCGTCCTCCTGGTCGATTCGATCTACGAGGAGATGCTGGCGAAGCTGAAGGCCGAGGGCGGTTACGTGCTCGGCGAAGAGGAGAAGGCGAAGCTCCAGCGCGTGCTCTGGGTCGACGGCGCGCTCAATCCGAAGATCGTCGCCCAGCCGCCCGGGAAGATCGCGGCGATGGCCGGCTTCGACATTCCCGAGGGCACCAGATTCTTCATCGTCCCCGAGACCGGCGCCGGGCCGGACCATCCCTTCTCCGGCGAGAAATTGACGGTGACGATGGCGCTCTACCGGGTGAAGGACCTCGACGAGGCGATCGCTCTGACCAACGAGATCCAGGCCTATCAGGGCCAGGGCCACAGCTGCGGCATCTATTCGACGAGCGATGCCAACATCATGAAGCTCGCCGAGGCGACCAACACCTCGCGGGTGATGGTGAACCAGCCCCAGGCGGCGTCCAATTCGGGCAACCTCTGGAACGGCATGCGCCAGACCTTCTCCCTGGGCTGCGGCTCGTGGGGCGGCAACGGCACCAACAACAACATCACCTGGCGCGACCTGATCAACGAGACCTGGGTCTCGAAGCCGCTGGCGACGCCGAAGACGCTGCCGCCGGACGAGGAATTGTTCGGGGATGTGATCGCGAGGCTGGGCTAGCACCCGCGCACGCAAGTTCGCTGCGTCATCCTGACGAAAGTCAGGACCCATGAACACGGACGTGCCGAATTTGCGTGATCCGCGTTCATGGATGCTGAATCAAGTTCAGCATGACGGTTACCTCCGAATCCCTCGCCCCTCCTGCGTCATCCTGACGAAAGCATGTCATGAGCCGGTCGAAGGATCAGGACCCATGAACACGGAATCGGCGCGTCCGCGCAGTCCGCGTTCATGGATGCTGAATCAAGTTCAGCATGACGCTAGGGGGATGACGGGCGCGGCGGCAACGGATCGAATCCCAGCTCGACCGCCCGATCCTCCCAGAAAGGATTGTGCTCCTCGATCAGCGCGATCTTCCAGCTCCGCCGCCATGCCTTCAGCTGCTTCTCGCGCGAGATCGCGGCGTACATGTCCTCGAACATCTCGAAGTGCACGAGCCGCAACACCCCATATCTGGATGCGAACCCCCGGATCGCGCCCGTGCGATGCTGGTACAGCCGCCCCATCAGATCCGAGGTCACGCCGACATAGATCGTGCCATACCTTCCACTTGCCAGGATATAGACGCACGGCTCCCGCACCGTCGCTTCCCCTCCCGTCATCCTGACGAAAGTCAGGATCCATGAACACGGCCTGCAGAGTCCATTCGCCGCCTTGTTCACGGATGCTGAATCAAGTTCAGCATGACGGAAATCGCGACTCACTGCAAAGTGATTATGTATAAGCCTATTTCATTGAAATCCGGAACAGGCTAAACCCGCCTTATGAATGCCGATCCAGATTGGCGACCCGAGGTCGACAAGCTGCGCGACCAACTTTGGGCACTGGAGCTGCGGTTCGCCTGGTTTCGCCTTTACCTGATATGCGCGGCCTGCACGGCGCTCACCATCTGCATTCTGGGCGCACAGATCATTCTCTCTTGATCGCCGTCATCCTGACGAAAGTCAGGACCCATGAACACGGAGATTGCAGGTTCGCGTCGTCGGTGTTCATGGATCCCGGATCAAGTCCGGGATGACGCAGTGCACTTCGAGGCGCTATGGAGGCTCGATGAAGCTTTACTACAGCCCCGGCGCCTGCTCGCAGGCGCCGCATATCGCCCTCATCGAGACCGGCCTGCCGTTCGAGGTCGCGAAGGTCGATCTCGCGACGAAACGCCTCGACACCGGCGAGGATTATCTTGCGATCGCCCCCAAAGGCGCGGTGCCGGCGCTCGCGCTGGACGAGGGCGGGATCCTCACCGAGAACGCGGTCGTGCTTCAATATATCGCCGACCATGCCCCCGAGGCGCGGCTGATCCCGCCGACGGGTACGCTGGCCCGCTACCGCGTGCTCGAATGGCTGAACTATATCGCCACCGAGCTGCACAAGGGCTTCGCGCCTTTGTTCCACCCGACCGGCGAGCCGCGCGAGCACGCGATCGCGGCGCTCGAAGCGAAATTCGATTATGTCGCCGGCGAGCTCGGCGACGGCCCTTACCTCGCCGGCAACGATCTCAGCGTCGCCGACTTCTACCTGTTCGTGGTCCTCGGCTGGGCCCGCATCTTCCACCTCGACCTCGCCCGCTGGCCCGCGCTCGCCGCCTTCCGCGCCCGCCTGCTCGAGCGACCCTCGGTCCGCGCCGCCCTCCACGCCGAGGGCTTCGCGCCGCGGTGAGATGGAGGTTCGCTGCGTCCTCCTGACGAAAGTCAGGACCCATGAACACGGAGGTCGCAAATTCTCGCCGGCCATGTTCATGGATCCCGGATCAAGTCCGGGATGACGGTTTTGGGGCGCGATCCGCGTTCATGGATGCTGAATCAAGTTCAGCATGACGATTTGTGACGCTATGGGGCCCGCATGAGCCAGTTCGACCTCAATGACGAGCAGCGCCAGATCCAGGAGATGGCGCAGCAATTCACCGCCGACGCGATCACCCCGCACGCGGCCGAATGGGACGAGAAGCACATCTTCCCGCGCGACACGATCCGCCGCGCCGCCGAATTGGGCTTCGGCAGCATCTACGTCTCCGAGGAGAGCGGCGGCATCGGCCTCGGCCGGCTCGAGGCGGCGCTCATCATGGAGGCGATGGCCTATGGCTGCCCCTCGACCAGCGCCTTCATCTCGATCCACAACATGGCGAGCTGGATGATCGACCGGTTCGGCTCGGCCCCGGTCAAGGAGAAATACCTGCCCTCGATGGTGACGATGGAGCGGATCGGCTCCTATTGCCTGACCGAGCCCGGCTCGGGCTCCGACGCGGCGGCGCTCAAGACCCGCGCGGTGAAGGACGGCGACTTCTATGTCGTCTCGGGCTCGAAGGCGTTCATCTCGGGCGGCGGCGAGAACGAGGTCTACGTCACCATGGTCCGCACCGGCGCCGACGGGCCCAAGGGCATTTCCTGCCTGGTGATCGAGAAGGACATGGCGGGCGTCAGCTTCGGCGCCCAGGAGAAGAAGCTCGGCTGGCATTCGCAGCCGACCGCCCAGGTCAATTTCGACGAGGTCCGCGTGCCGGCGGAAAACCTGGTCGGCGGCGAGGGCGAGGGCTTCCGGATCGCGATGATGGGGCTGGACGGCGGCCGCCTCAACATCGGCGCCTGCAGCCTCGGCGGCGCCCAGCGCTGCCTCGACGAGGCGGTGAAGTACACCAAGGAGCGCAGGCAGTTCGGCTCGGCGATCGCGGACTTCCAGAACACCCAGTTCATGCTCGCCGACATGGAGACCGAGCTCCAGGCGGCGCGGATGCTGCTCTACGCGGCCGCCGTCAAGGTCACCGAGAACGCGCCCGACAAGACCAAATTCGCCGCCATGGCCAAGCGCCTCGCCACCGATTCCGGCTCCTCGATCGTCGACCGCGCGCTCCAGCTCCACGGCGGCTACGGCTATCTCCAGGATTATCCGATCGAGCGCTTCTGGCGCGACCTTCGCGTCCATTCGATCCTCGAAGGCACCAACCAGGTGATGCGGATGATCGTCGGCCGGGAGCTCACCCGGCAGTGATCCTTCGAGACGCCGTTTCGACTTCGCTCAACGGCTCCTCAGGATGAGCGGTTGGAGTTTTTTGACCTTCCCTCCCCGCTCATCCTGAGTAGGGACTGAGCTTGGCGAAGGCCCGTATCGAAGGACCCATGACCGACTCCATCATCTCGCAAATCGAAGGCCGCGCCGGCCGCCTGCGCCTGAACCGCCCCGAGGCGATCCACGCGCTCGATCTCGACATGGTGCGCGCGATGACCGCGGCGCTGCGGGACTGGCTCAACGAGCCGGCGGCGAAGCTGATCCTGATCGACCATGCCGAGGGCCGCGGCTTCTGCGCCGGCGGCGACGTCGTCACCATCGCCCGGTCGAGCCAGGGCCATGGCGAGGCGGGGCGGGCCTTCTTCTTCGACGAGTATCGGATGAACCACCTCATGTACACCTACCCCAAGCGCGGGGTCGTGTTCATGGACGGGATCGTGATGGGCGGCGGCGTCGGCATTTCCTGCCCGTGCAAATACAGGATCGCGACCGAGCGCACCGTCTTCGCCATGCCGGAGACCTCGATCGGCCTGTTCCCCGACGTCGGCGGCGGCCGCTACCTCTCGCGGCTGCGCGGCCGGATCGCGCAGTTCCTGGCGCTGACCGGCGCCCGGCTCGACGGCGCGGAGTGCGTCGCGCTGGGCCTCGCCACCCACTATATCCCGTCGGAACGGCTGGAGGATGTGAAGCGGCAATTGATCGAGGTGCCCGAGCATGTCGAAGCGATATTGCGCGGCGCGGGCGTCGAGCCGCCGCCCGCGCGGATCGTCGAAAATTACGCTCGCATCGACCGCTGCTTCGCCTCGGACCGGCTCGAGGACATATTGGCGGCGCTCGAGGCGGACGGCTCGGACTGGGCGATGAAGGAGCTGGCGACCCTGCGCGCCAAATCGCCGACCGCCTGCAAGGTCTCGCTCCGCCTGCTCGTCGAAAGCCCGCTGCAATTCCACTTCCTCGACGAGATGCGGCTGGAATATGGCATCGTCGTGCGCATGTTCCGCCATCCGGACTTCATCGAGGGGGTGCGCGCTTTGCTGATCGACAAGGACAATGCGCCGCGCTGGACCCCGGCGACGCCCGAGGAGGTTACCGACGCCATGATCGACCGCATTTTCGAGCCCTTGCCTGCGGAGGAAGCATGGACTCCGCTGGGAGCCTAGGATGAATGGTCCTTCGATACGGGCCTTCGGCAGGCTCAGTCCCTACTCAGGATGAGCGGTTGGGGCGTTGACAAAATCCCGCTCATCCTGAGTAGCCGGTGAGCTTGTCGAACCGGCGTATCGAAGGACCGCTATGACCGATCACCGCGTCTGGAAGCTCCCCGAAAGCGCGCCCGATCCGGCCGAGCTCGCCGCCGCCTGGACCCGGGTGGTCGAGAACGGGCTCAGGGCGATGCAGGCGCGGCCGGCGGCGAGCTTCGCCTTCGATCCGACCGCGCCGGCGCGGGCGATGTTCGAGTTCCAGACCCAGCTCTGGTCGAACCCGATGGCCGTGCTCCAGGCGAGCCAGGCCGCCGCTTCGGAATGGATGGAATTGTGGAGCGCGGCCGCGCGCCGCGCCGCCGGGGCCGAGGTCGCGCCGGTAATCGAGCCCGCGCGCGGCGACCGGCGCTTCGGCGACCCGGCCTGGTCCGAGGATCCGGCCTTCGATTATCTGAAGCAGGCCTATCTGCTCGCCTCGCGCCAGGCCGCCGACCTCGTCGCCAATGCGGAGGGGATCGACGAGGACACGCGCACCCGCGCCGAATTCTTCACCACTGCCTATCTGAACGCGCTCTCCCCGGCCAATTTCGCCTTCACCAACCCCGAGGCGATCCGCCGCGCGATCGACACCGGCGCGATCAGCCTCCTCTCCGGCCTCGCCAACCTGCTCGCCGACGCCGCCACCGACGCGAAGCTGCCGGTCCGCCGCGCCTCGGCCGGGTTCGAGCTTGGCAAGGACATCGCCGCCACCCCGGGCAGCGTCGTCTTCCAGAACGAATTGATGCAATTGATCCAGTACGCGCCGGCGACCGAGACGGTGCACCGGCGGCCCCTGCTCTACGTGCCGCCGCTGGTGAACAAATATTATCTGCTCGACCTCCAGCCCAGATCTTCGCTGATCCGCTGGCTCGTCGAGCAGGGCCACACCTTGTTCGTCATCTCCTGGGTCAATCCCGGCCCCGAGCTCGCCGGCAAGGGGCTCGACGATTATCTCGACGAGGGCCCGCTCGCCGCCCTCGAGGTGATCGAGAAGGCGACCGGCGAGAAGGAGGTCGACCTGTTCGGCTTCTGCATGGGCGGCACCCTCGCCGCGATGGCGGCCAGCAAAAACAGCAGGTTGGAAAAGAGGGACAGTCCCTCTTTTTCGTCGCTGACGACGATCGGCTCGATGTTCGATTTCTCGAACATGGGCCAGTGGGCGACCTTCACCGAGCCGGCGCAGCTGGCGGCGATGGAAAAGCATCTCGAGGCGAAAGGCGTGCTCGCCGCGCACGAGCTCCAGGCGCTCTTCTCGCTGGTCCGCGCCAACGATCTGATCTGGTCCTCGGTGGTCAGCCACTATCTGCTCGACAAGGAGGCGCCGCCTTCGGACATCCTCCACTGGTTCGCCGACGGCGCCCATATCCCCAAGGCGTTCCTGCTCGACTGGGTCGGCAAGATCATCCGCGACAACGGGCTGACCCGGGCCGGCGCGCTCGCTTTCGATGCGCCGGCGATGGTGATCTCGCTCAAGGACGACCATGTCTCCGCCTGGCAGGCGACCTATGACGGCGCCAGATTGCTGGGCGGCGACACCCGCTTCCTCTTGGGCGGCTCCGGCCACAATGCCGGCGTGATCAACCCGCCCGCCGCCAACAAACACGGCTACTGGACCAACGAGAAGATGCCGCCGACCGCGGAAGAATGGCTCGAAACCGCCACCCGCCACGAAGGCAGCTGGTGGCCCGAATGGCAGGCCTGGCTGGTCCGCGACGGCGGCGAACGGGTCAAGGCGCGCAAGCCCAGGAAGGGAATCGAACCCGCGCCCGGCAGCTACGTGCGCATGCGCTAAAAAAGGGGGACAGTCCCCTGCCCGGGGACTGTCCCCGAACCGGGGACTGTCCCCCGTCGTGAGGAAGGAAGAATGGCCGAATACGAAACCATCCTGGTCGAGCAGCGGGGCGCGGTGACTTTGGTCACGCTCAACCGCCCGCAGGCGCTGAACGCGCTCAATACCACAGTGCTCGCCGAGCTGATCGCCGCCTTCGCCGCCTATGACGCCGACGAGGGCCAGCGCTGCCTCGTCCTCACCGGCTCGGAGAAAGCCTTCGCCGCCGGCGCCGACATCAAGGAGATGGCGGACCAGGGCTTCGCCTCCATGTATTCCGCCAATTTCTTCCAGGGCTGGGAAAAGGTCACCGCGACCCGCAAGCCCTGGCTCGCCGCGGTCGCCGGCTATGCGCTCGGCGGCGGCTGCGAGGTGGCGATGATGGCCGATTTCATCATCGCCGCCGACAGCGCCAGATTCGGCCAGCCCGAGATCAAATTGGGCGTCACCCCCGGCATGGGCGGCTCGCAGCGCCTCACCCGCGCGGTCGGCAAGGCCAAGGCGATGGAGATGTGCCTGACCGGGCGGATGATGGACGCGGCCGAAGCCGAAGCGTCCGGCCTCGTCGCCCGCGTCGTTCCGGCCGCCGACCTCCTCGCCGAGGCGCTGAAGACCGCCGAGGCGATCGCCGCGATGGCCCCTTTGGCCGCGATCGCCACCAAGGAAATGGTCAACGCCGCCTTCGAGACCGGCCTGGCGCAGGGCATCGCTTTCGAGCGCCGCCTGTTCCACGGCCTGTTCGGCACCGAGGACCAGAAGGAGGGGATGGGCGCGTTCGTCGATAAGCGCGCTCCGGGCTGGAAGGGTAGCTAATGTCATCCTGACGAAAGTCAGGACCCATGAACACGGAGAACGCAGGTTCGCCGAGACCGTGTTCATGGATCCCCAATCAAGTTTGGGATGACGATTGAGGGAGTGAAGATCATGGCACGCGTCGCCTTCATCGGGCTCGGCAACATGGGCGGCGGCATGGCCGCGAACCTGGTCAAGGCGGGCCATGAGGTCATCGCCTTCGACCTGGTGGAAGAGGCCCTCGCCCGCGCCGAAGCGCGCGGCGCCGCCCGCGCCGCCTCGGCCGAAGCGGCGGTGAAGGACGCCGAAGCGGTGATCACCATGCTCCCCGCCGGCAAGCACGTCCGCGACGTCTACGAATCCTCGGTGATCGGCAAGGCGCCGACCTCCGCGATCCTGATCGATTGCTCGACGATCGACGTCGCCACCGCCCGCGAGGAAGAGGAGAAGGCCGAAGCGGCCGGCTATCTCATGGTCGACGCGCCGGTCTCCGGCGGCATCGCCGCCGCCGAGGCGGGCAGCCTCACCTTCATGGTCGGCGGCACCGCCGAGGCGTTCGCGCGCGCGGCGCCCTTGCTCGAGGCGATGGGCAAGGCGGTGATCCACGCCGGCGCGCCCGGCGCCGGCCAGGCCGCCAAGATCTGCAACAACATGCTGCTGGGCGCCTCGATGGTCGCGACCTGCGAGGCGTTCGCGATGGCGCGGCGGCTCGGCCTCGATCTGCAGACCTTCTACGACATCTCCTCCAAGGCCTCGGGCCAGTGCTGGTCGATGACCTCCTATTGCCCGGTCCCCGGCATCGGCCCGGAGACGCCCGCCGACCGCGACTATGAGGGCGGCTTCGCGGCCGCCTTGATGCTCAAGGATTTGCGCCTCGCGATGGAGGCGGCCGACAGCGTCGACGCCTACACGCCGATGGGCGCCGCCGCCGAGACCCTCTACGCCCGCTTCGCCGATCGCGGCGGCGCCTCGAAGGACTTCTCCGCGATCATCAAGATGATCGACGACAGCTGGGTCGCCCCCGCCTAGGGAGGTTCGCTGCGTCATCGGGATCCCGAATTGGGTTCGGGATGACGCCGAGCCGCCGCACAGGCCCGCGCCTGGGACCGCTCCCGAAGCGCGCAAAAGTGACCCAAAACAAGACTTTGCCGCTCAAAGAAGAGCAAGGCGCTCCTTCCCCCGAGGATTGGCGCATGGCATATTCATTACTTGTCTCAATTCGTAACCGGGGGTCTGGATGGGACTGGCTAGATCGATTCTCGCGGCCGGCATGATCGTCGCCGGCCTGGTGGTTCAGGCCTGCGCCGGCCACGACGGCTATGCGGAGCCGCGGCGCGCGCGCTGGGCGGACGAGGCGGGCTCGGTGACGGTGTCGCCGATCTCGGTCAGCCGCTGGGACGACGTCGCCGGCAACCTCCAGCCCAACTTCAAGATGAACAGCGAAATCGCCTACCAGCAGGCGATCCCGACCACCCAGACGCTCGACGAGCGGATGACCGACGCGCTCGTCGCCAGCCTCCAGGCCGGCCTGCCCTCTACGACCCGCACCGACATCACCCGCGAGGTCACCGATCCCGACACCGGCCTTCCCGTCACCACGGTCGAGAACACCCGCACCCGCCAGTCCGGCACCGCGCCGGCCGCCGCGACCGCGCCGGCGGCGACCGCGGCGACGCTGGCCGCGTTGAGCGCGATCCAGATCGATCGCGACCCGATGCTGCGCTACCTGGCGGCGACCGCGCTGCAGCAGGAAGTGGCGCTGCTCAACCGCTACATCACCGATCGGGTGCAATGGCCGGGCGCGCAGGCGTTCGTCGTCCGGCTCCAGCTTTCGGTCATCCCGAACGGGCGCAACATGCCCTACGACGTCGAGACCGACATCACCCTCCACGCCAATGACGAGCAGCATCGCGCCGGCCTTGGCCTGCCCACGCAGCTCCTCCCTCCCGACGATCGGGAAAATCCGGCGACGGACTGCCGCGCCGGCAGCTACGACACGCTCGACGTGCTGCCGATGGTGGTCACCGACAATCTCGAAGGGCTGCGCGCGGCCCGTTCGAGCGACCGCATCCGGCAGCTCGCGCTGGCGCTGACGGCGACGGCGCACGGAGTCGGCGCCGGCGGCCAGTTCGGCCGCACCTCCCAGCAGCTGCGCCGGATGGAGGGCAACGAGACCAACAGCCTGTTCACGGTCGGCAAGCTCAGCGACGATACCGTGCGGGTCCGGCTCGGCGCGGTGCAGAGCCCGCGCTACGGCTATGTCACCATCCCGCGCACCCACAATATTTCGCTGGTGGTCATCTACCGGCCCTGCCTCGCGGCGGGCCGGGACGAATATCTCGCCACCGGGCCGCGGACTCTGACCGCGGTGACCCGCACCACCTATCGCGATTCCGACAACGGCCGCGCCCTCCAGTATCGCGACGCGATGTCCCGGCTGAACGCGGACTTCGAGCGGCTCCGCAACAAATATCCGGGCCAGTTCACCTTCCTCGAAATGGCGCGCCTCTACCAATGGGCGGCGCGGCAGGAGCGGGACCGGTTCTTCGACTATTTCCGGGGCCGGCACACCAGCTCCTATCTGCGGGACCGCCCGGCGGGGGCCCGTGACCTCTGCAACGCTCCGGCCATTCCGCCCAGCATCTACCGGCAGCTGCCCTACGCCTCCTACCAGGAGCTGACCGAGCCGCAGGATTATGTGGCCGGCAATTCTCCGGGCCGGGCCCGCCGGCCCGTCCCCGACGACGTGACCGCCGATCCCATGTGCCTGACGCTGGAGCAGATCCGCTACCAGACGGTGGCGCCGGCGCTGTGGACCGACCTGCAGAGCATCCGCCTGGCCGGCGAGTTCGCCTACACCACGATTCCGGTCAGGCTCGACCCGCGCGCGCCGATGCTGCCGCCCGACCAGCTCGCGCTGGTGAGCCTCGGCACCGCCGACGGGACGGTCACCCTGTCGCAGGCGCGCGACCTTTCGACCCAGCGCGCGGTGCGGATGACCCTGCTCGGCGCCGGCGGGCCGATCCCCGCCCTCGAGGCCAATGTGGCGCCGGGCGGGCGTTCGGTCACCGGCCGCTTCCCGCCGCTCGCGAGCTACGGGATCACCAGCCGCAGCGCCTATCGCCTCGAAGTGCGGGTGCCGCTGGCGCAGCTCGGCGCCGCCGCCTGCCCGCGCGGCGGCCATTTGCGCGTCGACGGGGACGAATGCGTCGCCACCTACCGGGTCCGGTTCAACGCCGCCGCCGCGCCGGCGCCGCGGGCCGCCGCCGCCACGCCTTACCGCATCACCCCCGCCGCGCCGGGGATCGTCGCCGACGCGACCGGCCACGGCCGGCTCAACGTGATCGTCAGCCGGACGGGCGAAGGCGAGCCCTCCTCCAGCCTCTATCTTTCGGTCGCCGGCGCCCAGCTCGCCGAGATCCGGCCGGTCCGCAACTTCGCCTTCCTCGGCGACGAGCGCGGCTGGAAGGTGACCGCGGTCGGCGAGGCGACTCTGGTGCTCGAAAATCTGATCCCGAGCCGGGCGGTGACGGTGAGCCTGAAGGACGGCGACGCGCCGGCGCGCTCGGTCTCGGTCAACGTGATCGCCGGCGCCGCGGCGCAGAATTAGGCGGCCAGCCGCAGGAACGGCACCGGCGCGGTCGGCCGGAGCACGATCGGCCGGTCGTCATTGGCCTCGAACATCTCGCCGTCGAGGATCACGTTCGACGAGCTGCCCTCGATCCGGATCTCGTCGCCGCGCTCGAAATGGACGCCGCGGATGCGGTGGATGCCGAGCCGGCCGCGAACCGCGGCGAGCAGCGCGCCCAGGATCGAGAACAGGTTGCGCTCGATCACCAGCAGCTGCATCGCCCCGGCGCGCTGCCCCGCCGCCCGCATCGTGCTGTTGAGCAGCAGCCGCTCCAGCGTCGTCACCATGACGAAGGCGAGCTTGCCCTGCATCTCGCCGCGCCTCGTGATCGAGACCTTGATCGGCGCCCATTTGGCCGGCAGCAGCCGCGAGCGCCGGCCGACGATCACCGAAACCAGGCCCATCAGCAAGGTGAGTCCGTGCGCGGCCCAGTTGGGCAGGCCGAGCGGATAGATTTTGTGGCGGCAGTAGAGGATCGTGTCGGCGAGCCCGGCGCCGCCCAGGAACATGCCGAGCACCGGCCGGGCGTGCTCGGCGCGGCCGCCGCCGCCGGTCAGCTCGATCAGCTCGCGCGAGACGATGTGCGGCACCATGTCGGTGCGGACCACCGCCAGCACCCGCTCGAGCGCCTCGATCGGGTCGCCGACCGCGCCGAGATCGTGGGCGATCAAATTGGTCTTGCCGTTGGGCAGCACCGCGACCGGCGGCGGGCTGGGGCCGAAATGGCCGCCATGGTAGAGCTCGGTCAGCGCCGCCTGGACGGTGCCGTCGCCGCCGTTGATCACCAGCACCTTGGGCCTGATCCGAGCGATCGACTTCAGCGCCTCGGCGATCTGGCCGACGTCCTCGACCTCGTAGTGGAAGATGTCGCGGTGGCGCTCGCAAAAGGCCCGCACTTCGGGCAGCAGCGACTGGTTGCCGGTCGAGTGCGGATTGGAGAGGAGCGCGATCGACGTCATCCGTTCGCCGGGCGGATCGAGAGGCCGTAGCGATAGTTGAGGACGACGTTCACGCCGAGCGTGCCGGCGCCGACATTGACGGCGACGTCGCCGAAGCTCGGCCGCAAATGCAGCAGCGACAGGCGCGGGTTGCGCGAGAAGCCGCCGCCGTCGCTCCAGTCGCGCCGGGCATTGTCGCCGTCGACGTCGTGGCGGACCGCGATCGCATATTGGCCGGGGCGCGGCACCGCGATGCAGACCCGCATCGGCCCGCTGCGCGTCACCGGCACGTTGATCTTGCGCATCGTCTGGCCGCGCTCGAGGAAGGTCGAGGGACTGCCGTAGAGCGCGACCCGGACGTTGCCGGTGCGCTGGGAGAGCCCGACGACGTTGACCAGGATCGAGGGCTGGCCGGCGCGGCAGGCGCCGGCGTCGGCGCCGAGCTGCGCTCCGGCGGGGGCGGCAAGAGCGGCCAGCGCCAGTGCGCCGATGCCCGCTCGTGTCAGAATCTTCGCAATCACCGCTTCATACTCCAAGCGTCTCGGCGACGCCCTCAGAGCGCCGCCCGGTTGCCGTCATTCCCCCATGCCTGCCAGATGCCCGCCGGATACGGCCAAATTGTGGTCAAGGCAGGACCAAATGGCGGAAACTGGCGCGGCGCCTAGGCGAGAGGGCAAAACCACGTCATCCCGGACTCGCTCCGGGATCCATGAACACGGTATCGGCGAGTATCCAAATGCGATAAATGCCGGATGCCCGGTGTTGCACCCGGGGACCCTTGAGATCAGGTTCGCCCCCCATGGCCACGAAGTCCTCGGTATCGTCCAAACGCAAGGGCGGGAACGGTGCCGGCAAGGTGCTGGGCCGCAGCGCCGTGACAGGCGGCCTGATCCTCAAGCCCGCCTCGAAAGCCGGCATGCTGTCGATGCGGGACGCCAGGACGGCGGTCAGGCGCGCCTTGGGCAAAAAGCACTGAGCTTGGCCGCCGCCGCCTCGGCCGACGACGTCTTTATCAATTGCCCCTTCGATCGGGCTTATGCTCCAGTCTTTCGGGCGCTCGCCTTCTGCATCTATGCCTGCAAATTCCGACCGCGCTCGGCCCGCGAGCTCGATGACGGCGGCCAATTGCGAATGGAAAAGCTCTAGGGCCTGGTCGAGGGTTGCCGGTTCGGCGTTCATGACCTTTCCCGGACCGAGCTCGACGAGGTTTTCGCGCTGCCCCGCTTCAACATGCCGCTTGAGCTTGGGCTGTTCCGCGGCGCCAAGCGGTTCGGCAACAAGGCGCAGAAGCTCAAGCGCGCGCTGATCCTCGACATCGAGCAGTTTCGCTACCAGCGGTTCATCTCCGATCTCGCCGGCATCGATATCCACGCCCATGGCGGCGATCCGGCGCGTACCCGCTACCTCGCGAAGCTGATCCTGGCGCTGCCAATCGGCTGCCGGCGCCTTTAAGCCACCGCCCGTTTCGGCTCGGGGATTGCCCAGCCGTGCTTGTGGGCGACGTGGAGCCAGGTGGCGATCGCGTCCTCGACATTGACCAGCGCTTCGGAGCGAGTCGCGCCGTCGGACATGCAACCCGGCAGCTCCGGCACGGTCGCCAGATAGCCGCCACCGTCCTCCTCGGAGAGCGGCTCGATCACCACTTTGTAGGCGCCGTTCCTGTCCATCGGCCTAGTCATCCTCCCTCGCCTTCAACCGCTCCGCCAAGACAGCGTCGACGAAGCGAACCAGCTTGCGGATATTATACGAATTTGATCGGCCGGGCGAACGGGATCGTTAGTGCGTGCACCCGTTCCGGAGTGCTAACGCCGAAGTGCGATCCGCCTGAGGGTGGGTCGAAGTCGATGTCGAAAGCATTGCATAGCGTCCTGACGTCCTCGATTCGCCAGTCGCGCGGATTGGCACGCATCCGTTCGAGCAGCTTTTCGCCCCGCGCCATCGCCCCCGCACCAGGCAGGAGTCGCCACGAAGAGTCAATCTGTTTTGTTGATTCAATGCCAAACAATTGTCGAAACTGTTGCCCGACCTCTCCGCGCGAAGTTATCCGGCCCGTCCCCCTGTTCCGCTGGACTGTCCTACCCGGGGCGAAGTACCACTTCGCCACGATGAACCAGATCGACCGCTATCTCGCCAGGCTGATCCTCGTGCCCCTGATCGGCACGCTCTGCCTCGCGGCGATGCTCTTGATCCTCGATCGGATGCTGCGCCTCTTTGATTTCGTCGTGTCCGAGGGGGGGCCGGTGACGGTGGTGTGGCGGATGCTCGCCAACCTCATTCCCGAATATCTCGGCCTCGCCATCCCGATCGGGCTGACGCTCGGCGTGCTGCTCGCCTTCCGCAAGCTCGCTCTGTCGTCCGAGCTCGACACCCTGCTCGCGGTCGGGCTCGGCTACGGGCGGCTGCTGCGCGTGCCCTATGCCTATGCGCTGGTGCTGCTCGCCTGCAATTTCGCGATCGTCGGCTTCGTCCAGCCCTACGCCCAATATGCCTATCAGAATCTGCGCTTCGAGCTGAGCTCGGGGGCGCTCGGCGCCTCGATCAAGGTCGGCGACTTCACCAGCCTCGGGCGGCGGATGACCTTGCGCGTCGAGCGCAGCGAGAATCGCGGCACCGACCTCTACGGCGTCTTCCTGCGCATCGCCAGCCGCGGCGGGCGCACGCTCGCGGTCAGCGCCGAGCGCGGCCGCTTCCTGAGGACCGACGATCCCGACACGATCCTGTTCCGCCTCACCAACGGCCGGCTGGTCCACGACGCACCGGGCTACCGCTCGCCCCGGGTGCTGAGCTTCGTCGCCCACGATCTGCCGATCAACATGCCGGCGATCGAGCGCTTCCGCGGCCGCGGCGACGGCACCAAGGAGCTGACGATGTTCGAGCTCTGGCGGCTCGGCGGCGACCCGGCCCTGCCCCAGGCGCGGCGCAGCGCGATCCGCGCCAACATGCATTTCCGGCTCGTCGAGGTGGCGATGATGCTGCTCGTGCCTTTGCTCGCGGTGGCGCTCGCGGTGCCGCCCAAGCGCTCGACCTCGGGCCTCGGCATCTTCGTCTCGATCGTGTTCGTGGTCACCTACCACAAGGTCAACCAATATGCCGAGCAGATGGGGGCGCAGGGGCGGATCGACCCGGTCATCGCGCTCTGGGCCCCCTTCCTCCTCTTCGCCGCCTTGATGGTGTGGATGTACGTCGTCCTGGCGCACAGGCCCGGCGGCCAGCCGATCGGCGCCCTCGAGCGCGGCTTCGCCCGGGCGACCAAGGCGATCGGCCGGCTGCTCCGGCGCGGCCGCCGGCGCGAGCTCGCCGCCTCGTGATCAACCTGCAATTCTTTCCCTCGCGGCGGATCGCGCTCTACATGGCGCGGCTGTTCGCGGTGCGCAGCGCCGCCGTCCTCCTCGCCCTGGTCGGCATCCTGATGATGCTCGATCTGCTCGGCAAGTCGGGCGACATCCTCGCTTATCCCGGCAATGGCGACGCCGAGCTGTGGCGCTATGTGGGCCTGCGCATCCCGCAGCTCGTCGCCCGCTTCCTGCCGTTCGCGGTGCTGCTCGGGACCTTGATCACCTTCGCCGGATTGAACCAGCACAGCGAGATCATCTCGATGAAGGCGGCCGGCATCTCGGCCCACCAGATCATCGCCCCGTTGATCCTCGCCGCGGCGCTGATCGCGCTCGGCCATTTCGCCTTCACCGAGCGGTTCGTCACCCGCGCCAGCGCGACTCTGGCGGCCTGGGACGCGGTCGATTTCGCGCCGATCCCGCCCGAGCGCGGCATCCAGACCAACGTCGCCCTCGCCCATGGCGACGACCTCATCTTCGTCGACCGCGTCAGCGGCCGCGGCGCCGGCGTGCGCCTCGCCGGGATCACCGTCTACAGCCGCGCCGGCGGCACGCTGCGGCGAATCCTCACCGCCCGCGCCGGCGCGGCGGCGCCGGGCGGCGGCTGGCTGCTGCACGGGGCGACCCAGTTCATGGTCGATACCGGCCTGCTCCAGCGCATGGCCGCGGTCCGCCTCGGCCGCGACATCACCCCCGACGAGTTCACCCTCGCCCACGTCAATCCCGACCATCAGGATTTCTGGCAGCTCAGGCGGTCGATCGCCGATCTCGGCGCCGCCCACCGCCCGACCGCGGCGCTCGAAGCCAGCCTCTGGCACAAGATCGCCGGCCCGTTCTCGACGATGTTGATGCCCCTGCTCGCCGCCGTCGCCGCCTTCGGCATCGCCCGCTCCGGCCAGCTGATGGTGCGGGCGGTGATCGGCATGGCCCTGGGCTTCGCCTATTTCGTCGCCGACAATTTCGCGATCGCGATGGGCAATCTCGGCGCCTATCCGCCTTTCCTGGCGGCCTGGGGGCCGTTCTTGCTGTTCCTGCTGGTCGGCGAAGCGGTGCTGATCCGCACCGAGGAATGATGCGGCGCTCGCCGTTACTCCACGTCATCCTGACGAAAGTCAGGACCCATGAACACGGAGGCGGGGAGTTCTCGCGATCCGTGTCCATGGATCCCGGATCAAGTCGGCGATGACGGACTCTCCTCCCCCCCCGCCCTCTCCCGCCGTCACCCGCGGCGAGGTCGCGCGCGGCGCGGGCCTCGCCGGGCTTTCCCGGATGGGAGCGCTGATCGAGGCGCTGGCGCAGCCGCTCTACACCTGGCTGTTCGGGCTCGCGACCTACGGCATCTATGTCGTGCTGTGGGGGGCAATCAGCCTCGCCACGAACGTCGTCCACCTGTCGATGCCGCTCGCGCTCCAGCGGCTGGTGCCGACGGAAGGCGAGGAAGCGGCGCATGGCGCGGTCAGGCTCGCTTTGCTGGTGGCGATCCTCCCCTCGACCCTGATCGCGCTCCTGGTGGCGCTGAACGCGGCGGCGGTCGCTTCGCTGTTCTCGGCGGCGCCCGAGGATGCCGCCCGGCTGCCGCAGGCGGTCGCCTTGTTCGCCTGGGCACTTCCCTTGTGGACCTTCGTCGAGGTCGCGACCGCCGCCGCCCGCGCGCGGCGCGCCTTCGGGCCCGAGATCCGGCTGCGCATCTTCTGGGAGCAGATCGCGCGCATCCTGTTCGCTCTGGGCTTCTTCGCGCTCGGCGCCGGCTCGCTGGGGCTGATGGCGGCCCATCTCTGCTCGCTGGCGCTGACCGCGATCCTCTGCGTCCGCCTGCTCGGCCGCTATTACGATCTGAAGCTGCTGCTGACCGCGCCGCTCCCGCGCGGCCTGGTCCGGAGCCTCCTCGTCACCGGGCTCGGCCTGCTTCCTTCCAATCTCGCGCGTCGTGCGCTGATCGACGCGCCGCCGGTGGTCCTCAACCTGATCCTGCCCGGCGCCCGCGGCGCCTCGGCCGCCGCCCTGTTCGAGATCGCGCGCAAGATCTCGACCGTGCCTTTGATCGTCCGCCAGGCCTTCCAGTACGTGCTCGGGCCCTTGTCCTCGGCCCAGGCCCATGTCGACCGCGCCCAGGTCGCGCCGCTCTACCATTTCGCGAGCCGGGTCTCGACCGCGCTCGTGGTGCCGCTCGCCGGCCTGCTCGTCTTCGCCGGCGTCGACGTGCTCAGCCTCTACCGGCCCGAGGCGCAGGATGCGCTGCCTTTGCTGTTCATCCTGGTCGGCGCGCGCGCCGTCGAGGCGATCGTCGGCCCCGCCTCGGCGATCGTCGAGATGATCGGCCACCGCGCCCTGCCCTTGCTCAACGCCTTCATCGCCGTCGCCCTCTGGATCGGCCTCGCCGCCTGGCTGACGCCCGCTTATGGCGCGCTCGGCATGGCGATCGCGATCGGGCTCGCGACCATCGCCTCGACCTACGCCGCCACCATCCAGCTGCAGGTCTCCGACGGCCTCAACCCGTTCGACCGCAGGCTCTTCCAGGCGCTGGCGCTGGCGCTGACCGGCTGCGCGCTGATGGCGCTCGCCGAATATGCGCTGCGCGGCCCCGCCCGCTTTGCCGCCTGCGCGGCCTTGTGGGCCGCGACGAGCTGGCTGACTTTGCGCTATGGCCTCACCCGCGACGACCGGCTGGCGCTGGGCGGGCTGGCGCGGCGGTTGAAGCTGGTGTGAGGAGGATCGGAATGAAGCGCTATTTGCTTGCGGCTCTGGCCGGCCTGATCGCGGCTTTGCCCGGCTCCGCCCAATCGCCTTCGCGGCCCGATTTCGTCCGCGAACGCGGGCCGCTGACCGCGATCGAGCATGTCCTCATTATCGACGGCACCGGCGCCGCGCCGCGCGCGAACCAGACCATCCTCATCGACCATGGCCGCATCGCCGCGATCGGGCCGGACGGCTCGGTCGCGCTCCCCGAGGGGACCTCGCGGATCGACGGCCGCGGCCGCACCGCGATTCCCGGGCTCGTCGGCATGCACGAGCATATGTACCGCACCGCCTCGGGCGACGGCCCGTTCACGGTCGTCCAGGCGCCGGTCACCTTTCCCCAGCTCTATCTCGCCAGCGGCGTCACCACCGCGCGCACCGCCGGCTCGGTCGATCCCCACGGCGATCTCGGCATCAGGCGGGAGATCGAGGCGGGGCGGCTGATCGGCCCCGATCTCGATCTCACCACCCCCTATCTCGAAGGGACGCCGCCGGCGATCGCCCAGCTCTACCCGCTGCGCGGGCCCGCCGAAGCGCGCGCGGCGGTGCGCCACTGGGCCTCGCTCGGCTTCACCTCGGTCAAGGCCTATATGAACATCAGCGCGGCCGAGCTTTCGGCCGCCATCCAGGAAGCGCGCCGCCACCATATGCGCGTCACCGGCCATCTCTGCTCAATCGGCTATGAGGAGGCGGCCCGGCTCGGCATCGACAATCTCGAGCACGGCCCCTTCGCCGCCCCCGACGGCGAGCTCGATCCGCAGCGCGCGCCCGGCCGCTGCGGGCGGACCGGCGCGCAGGCCGCGGCCGGCGCCGGGCCGGTGATGATGCACATCGTCCAGAACGTCGCGCCCGACGCGCCCGAGGTCCAGCGCATGATCCGCATCCTGGTGGCGCGCCGCGTCGCGATCACCTCGACGCTCGCCGTCCTCGAAGGCGGCGACCGGCCCGATCTCGAGGCGACGCCGCATCTGCGCGATCTCTTCGCGCCCGACATCTGGGCGCGCCAGCTCCGCCGCCACGCCGCCCAGCGCCCCGCCGCCGGCTTCCTCGCCATGATGCTGCGCAAGGAAATGGCGTTCGAGCGCGCCTTCGTCGCCGCCGGCGGCCTGCTGATGGCCGGCTGCGACCCGACCGGCGACGGCCACGTCATCGCGGGCCTGGGCGACCAGCGGGGCATCATGCTGCTCGTCGAAGCGGGCTTCACCGTCCCCGAAGCGATCCGCATCGCCACCCTCAATGGCGCCACCTATCTCGGCCGCGCCGAGAGGATCGGCAGCCTCGAGCCCGGCAAGCAGGCCGACCTCGTCCTCCTCGACGGCGACCTCACGCGCGACATCAGCGCGATCACGCGGCCGCTGATCGTGTTCAAGAGGGGTGTCGGCTACGATTCGGCGGCGATCTACGCGAGCCTCAGGGGCCAGGTGGGCCTGAACTGAGGGCGCGGGCTGACGCGCGAGCCCCCGAGCGAAAGGGCTTGACTGTTAAGTCTATATAGGTTGATTTATTCCCGGATGACCCGGAAGCGCGCTCTTTCCAGACATGCCCGCGCCCTGCTCGCGGCGTTGCTGGCTGCGCGGGACCGCTGGAGCCACGGCTACGAGCTGACGTCTCTGACCGGCGTCAAATCCGGCACCCTCTATCCGCTTCTCATCCGCCTCGAGGCGCAGGGCTTCCTCGAAGCCGAGTGGCAGCAGCCCCTCGCGAGCGGCCGGCCGCCGCGTCATGCCTATCGGCTGACCCCTGCCGGCCAGCGGCTCGCCCGCGCCGAAGCGGCCGCACCCGGCCAGCCCGTCCGGGCCTCGGGATGGCGCGCGGGTAACATGGCATCATGAACGGGCTCGCTTGCCGCATCGCATCGCGGATGCTGGCGGCAGCCTCGCGCCTGCTCCCGCGTCACTTGTCGCCCTGGGCCCGGGCGATGGAGCGCGAGCTGGCCGAAATACGCGAGGGTGGAGCCGCCGTGGCTTTTGCAGCCGGCTGTCTGCGTGCTCTGCTCGGGCTGGCGATCGCCGCGCGGCTCCGATCGCTGGGGGCCGCTGCCCGCTTCATCCTGTTCCCGCCCACGATTTCAACCTGGAGCCTTCCGACCATGAACGACATTTCGGCGCGACCGCGCTTGCTCGGTCTCATCTGCGGTGCGGGCGCAGTTGGAATGGGACTGGCGTACATGCTCGCCGCCGGGGCACCGCCCCGCTACCTCCTCGTAAACCTGACCGCACTGGTGCTCGGGGCGACGGCATGGCTCGCGCTCGGCCGGACGACGCGCACGCTCCTCACCGGCGCCGGACCCGCGATCGCCGCGCTTGCCGTCCCGCTGCTGTTGACGGCGCTGTTCGTCGCCCCGGTCGAGGGCGCGTCGCGATGGATCGGCGTCGGGCCCTTGCGCCTCCAGATCAGCCTCATCGTGGTGCCCGTCATGGTCGTTCTCTATGCGAGGCGGCAGGATGCGATCGGGACCGCCGGCATGATCGCCGCCGCGCTGGCGCTGGCCCTTCAGCCCGACCGGGCAATGGCGGGCGTGCTGCTGGCCGGGCTTCTCGCTCTCGTGCTCGCGGCACCGCGCCGTCTTCCGCTCATGGCCATGGCGGCGTCGATCCCGGCGTTCGGCTCCACCTTGCTCACCCCGGACACCCTTGCCGCCGCGCCCTATGTCGATCGCATCTTCTACACCGCGTTCGACGTCCATCCGCTCGCCGGCTCGGCCGTATTGGTCGGCGCGGCCGCCCTCATCGTGCCCGCCCTCATCGGCGCGCTGAGCGGAGCAGGCGAGCGGCCGGCTCTCCTGGCCTTCGGCGCGTGCTGGCTGGGCGTGATCGCCGCGGCCGCGCTCGGCAACTATCCGACGCCTCTGGTCGGCTATGGCGGAAGCGCGGTTCTGGGCTATTTGCTGAGCGTTGCGCTGTTGCCGAACGGCGCTCGCGAAGCCGGCCGTGGCGCAACCTTCGCGTCGCGGCCGGTCGCCGGCCGCAGCGCCGATCAAACGACCTCGGAGCTGCGCCTTCCGCATCCGGCCTGAACGGAAGCCGTGCGCGAACGCGCGGGTGCGTCAGCACATCATCCCGCTGCTGGGGTCGGGGCCGCAACCGGGCGGCGTGGCGCGCTGCATTTCGCGGGCGAGGGCGCGGCTTCGGGCTTCCACCTCCCGCCATTGCGCCCGCGTCAGGCAGATGCGGCGGCCCTTGATCCGGGAGCGGGTCTCGGTCTCGCTGCGGCACACCATCTGATTGGGATCGCCTTCCACCTGGCGCGACGTCCCTGCCGGCGGATCGGCCACGGCCAGGGCCTGGGCCAGACCGGCCGCCGCCGCCGCGCTCGCGCACAGGATCGCCAATTTCCTCATCCCGACCTCCTTGAACCCGTCGGCAAGGATCGCTGGTCGGCCCGCAAAATACGCTTGTTGCGGTGAGGTCGCAACAGCCCTGCCCTCGGTTGTGGGCCCCAGGGGGCAGGCATTGACGCTGCTCTCTGCCCCGGCTTCGCCGGCGACGCCGATCGCCGCGCCTGCCGGTCAGGTGCTGCTCACCCTGCGATGAAATATGCTCCCAGCCCGCGATCGGGCCGGCTGGGGAGCTCAGCCAGCTGGACTAGCGCGGGCCGCGCGGGCCGCTGTTCCAGCTCGTCAGCTGCGGATTGTGCAATCCCGATCTTCCCGGGGGCGGGCCGGACTCGGGACCGTTCCCGTAGCCGTTGTTGTTCTTGCCCGATCCGCCTTCCTCGCCCTCGGGCTCCCAGAATATTTCGCCGCCCTCGGCTCCGCTGACCAGGCTGAGCTCGCGGTTGGTCAAATGGCGCATCTCCGGTCCTCCTGTTTTCGGAAAGGGGGCCTTTAGCAGCTTAAGTCTAAGTCAAGTTGAAGGTTGGTGGTTAAACGCATCCTTAGGATGAGAGCGGCCGCGTGATTCCCTCCACCCGCGACCGCACAGGAGTGGAGCCTGCGAGGCAGCATTGACGCTGATCTCTGTTCCGGCTTCGCCGGCAATGCTAATCGCCGCGCGATGAGCGATAACCCCGTCCTCGCCTATGGAAGCTGGCTGGCCGAAACGCCGGCCGACTGGCCGGAGGCGGCGTGGGAGGCGGCGCGGCGCGCCTTCATCGACACGATCGCCGTCGCCGTCCCCGGCGCGGCCGAGCCGGTGACCCGCCGCGTGTTCGACACCGTCAAGGGCTGGGGCGAAGGCAGCTCCACCGCCATCCTCCAGGGCGCCCGCCTTCCCGCCCCCTGGGCCGCTTTGGTCAACGGCACCGCCGCCCATGCGCTCGATTTCGACGACAATTTCGATCCCGCCAAGGCCCATGCCAGCGCCGTCCTCGTCCCCGCCATCCTCGCGCTCGCCGAGGAGGAGGCGGCGTCGGGCCGGGCCTGCCTCGACGCCTACATTGCCGGCCTCCAGATCCTCGGCCGGGTCGGCCAGGGGGTGAACCCCGTCCATCGCAACCGCGGCTGGCACGCCACCGCCACCGTCGGCGCGATCGGCGCGGCCGCGGCCTGCGCGCGGCTGCTCGGGCTCGACGCGCAGCGCGCCGCCTACGCCATTTCGCTCGCGACCAGCATGGCGGCGGGGTTCATGAGCCAGTTCGGCACGATGACCAAGCCCGTCCATGCCGGCCTCGCCGCCAAGTCCGGCATCCTCGCCGCGAGCCTCGCCCGCGCCGGGATCGACGCCGGCACGGCCACGCTCGACGGCCCCACCGGCATGAACCGGCTGATGGTCGGCCCCGATTACGAGCATTTGCGCGACACGCTCACCCATATCGAGCACGGCCAGAATCTGCGCTTCGAAACCGGAAAGGTCGGCGAGCCGCTGCTGCTCCTCTCCAGCGGCCTCAAATTGAAGCGCTTCCCCAATTGCGGCAGCGCCCATCGCGCGATGGACGGCCTTGCCGCGCTCATCGAGGCGCACGGCTTCGCCGCGGGCGAGATCGAGGCCATCCACGTCCGCGCCCCGGTCAGCCACTTCAACAATCTGATGTACACCGATCCCCGGGACGCGCCGCAGGCCAGGTTCAGCCTCGAATATGCGCTCGCCTGCGTGGCCCTGACCGGGGGTTGCAGCCTCGCCGACTTCACCGACGCCGCCGCGATGCGGCCCGACATCCGCGCTTTCTATCCGCGCATCCACCGCCATGCCGTCGACAAGGCCGAGGGCGAGTTCCCCACCGAGGTCGAGGTCGTCCTGAAGGACGGAAGCCGCTTCGAGACCGCTTTGCCCTGGCCCGTCGGCAGCCTCGCTTTGCCCTTCACCGAGGCGCAGCTCTGGGCCAAATTCGAAGGCTGCGCCGCGCCCATCCTGCCGCCGGAGCGCGCCGCGGCCCTGCGGGCCGCGCTCGAGGACCTCCTCGCATTGCCCGACATTGCGCCGCTGGCGGCCCCGCTCTACGAAAAGCGGCCATGACCGACGCCCGCTACACCGCGCTCGTGCTGGCGGCGAGCCGCGGCAATCTCGATCCGCTGGCGCGGGCCGGCGGCGTTTCCCACAAATGCTTCATCGACATCGCCGGCCAGCCGATGCTGCGGCGCGTCGTCGAAGCGGTGATGGCGTCGGGGCGGGTCGGCCGCACCATCGTCGGCATCGAGGAAGATAGCATCGCCGAGGCGAAGGCGATCCTCGCCCCCCTCCCCGGCGCCGAGGCGATCGAATATGTCGCCTCGCGCGAGAATATCGGCGCCAGCGTCGCCGCGGTGGCGCGCGAGGAGATGCTGCCGCTCGTCATCACCACCGGCGACAACGCGCTGCATACGCCCGGGATGGTCCGCTATTTCTGCGACGCGCTCGACGGGCTCGCCGAGGACGGCGCGTTCGGCCTGACGCCGGCCCAGGCGGTGCTCGACGCCTATCCCGAAGGCAATCGCGCCTTCCACCGCTTCCGCGACGGCGCCTATTCGAGCTGCAATCTCTACGCCTTGCTCACCCCGCGCGCGCTCGAGGCCCCGCGCGTGTTCAATTCGGGCGGCCAGTTCGGCAAGAAGCCGAAGCGGCTGATCGGCGCGTTCGGCCTGTGGGCGTTCCTCTTGTACAAGAGCCGGCTGTTCACGTTGAGGACGGTGCTGAGGGCCCTCTCGCGCGCGATCGGCCTCAGGACCGCGCCGGTCGTCATGCCCTTCGCCGAGGGGCCGATCGACGTCGACCGGATGCAGGACTGGCAGCTCGCCAACCGCATCGTCGCCGCGCGCGAGGGCCGCGCCGCCCCCTGAGCGCCCAAAAACCGCCTTATTGCAAATCCATGACCGGCGCCCACATGGGATCCGCAAAGGCGCTCCCTTAACCGGCGCGGATGCGCTACAAGGAATATCAGTGAAGACCGCCCAAGCCCTCCGCCCGTCTTTCTGGAGACGCGAGCATCATCTCGATCGGATGACCCATCGCGAGCTGGTCGTCGCCTATTTCCAATATCCGGCGATCATCGCCTATCTCGCGCTCGCCGCGCTGGCCGCCGGCCTCTACGCCTGGCGCCCGGCGCCGCTCGCGCCGACCCTCCTCGCCATCGCCGCGGCGAGCCTCGTCTACCCGCTCTTCTGGTACCTCATCCACCGCCACGTGCTGCACAGCCGCTGGATGTGGCGCCACAAATGGCTCGCCCCGACCTGGAAGCGGATCCATTACGACCACCACCAGGATCCCAACCATCTCGAAGTCCTGTTCGGCGCGCTCCACACGACTTTGCCGACGATCGCGCTCGGCGTCTTCCCGCTGGGCTGGGCGATCGGCGCCTTCTGGGGCGCGCCCTGGGGCGGCGCCGCGGCGGCGCTGGCGACGGGCCTTTTGACCACCTGCTTCTACGAATATGTCCACTGCATCCAGCACCTCGCCTACAAGCCCAAGTCGAAGACCCTGGCCGACATGAAGCGCCGCCACATGGCCCACCATTTCCACGACGAATCGGGCAATTACGGCATCACCACCTTCTTCTGGGACAAGGTCTTCGACACCTATTACGACCGCCCCGAACGGCCCCAGAAGAGCGCGACCGTCTTCAACCTCGGCTATACCGAGGAGGTGGCGCAGGAATATCCCTGGGTGGCGGAGCTCTCCGGCGGCGTCGCCACCGGCCACCCGCGGCAACGCGACCGGAACTGAGCGGGGTCCCTTCGTCACGCTCAGGACAGGGCTAGGCGACCGGCCGTCCGAGGCAGCGCGATCGACAGCAAAACCGTCTCTGCAGGAAGCCTGTCCCGAGCCTGTCGAAGGAAGCGCGACCGTCTTCAGCCTCGGCTATACCGAGGAAGTGGCGCGCGAATATCCGTGGGTGGCGAGCTCTCCGGCGGCGTCGCCACCGGCCACCCGCGCCAGCGCGACAGGAACTGAACGGGGTCCCCCGCAAGGCACCGCTTCGGACAGGCTTCGGCAAGCTGGGACAGCGCTGGGCGACGGGCCTCCGCGGCAGCGGGACCGGAGCCAAGCGGCGCCTCGCCCCGCTCGGGATTAAGCGGAAGACGCCCCGGGACAGACCGGGCGACCGGCGTCCGTCGCGGCGGAATTCGAGCGGAGAGCCTCAGGCCTGGAGCCTCAGGCCGAGAGCCTCAGGCCGAGAGCCACAGGGCCGAGAGCCTCAGGGCCGAGAGCCTCAAGCCGACGGACCGGTTTCTTATAAGAACCGGTTCTTATAAGAAGCTTGTCCGGCCCGCACCTTCTTCCTCCGCGCCCGACCCGGCTTGCTCCTCTCCGCGCCCGACGCGGCTTGCTCCTCCCCGCGCCCGACCCGGCTTGCTCCTCCCCGCGCCCGACCCGGCTTCGCCGGCGAGTTCGGGAAACCGGCGGCTCGACCGTCCGGCCCGGACGCCCTGTCCGCCATGCCGCCAGCGGCATCCTTCAGGATGCGGGCTGCCGAAGGTGTTTGAACGCCTTCTTCGGCCGTCAGCTCACCACGGCCATTCGGTGCCGTCGACGATGCCGTCGCCGTTGCGGTCGAGATTGGCCCAGGCGGCGCTGCTGTAATATTCGTCGGCGCTGAGCCAGCCGTCGCCATTGGCGTCGAACGCGACCCAGCTCGGCTCGTAGGCGGCCTTGGTGTAGGTCGGGTAGAAGCCGCCGCCATACCAGCAATTGGCATATTCGCGGCGGCTGATGCGGCCGTCGCCGTTCAGGTCCCAGCCGCGATAGGCGCCGGCGCGATACGAATTCCATTCGGCGGCGCCGATCCGGCCGTCGCCGTTGCTGTCGATCGGGCCGTAGCTGCCGCAGGCGCGGTAGGAATAAGCGGGATCGAAGGCGGCGGCGACCGATTCCATGTCGTCGCCGACTCCGCGCACGGTGTTGCAGGCGGTCGTCAGCGCGGCGGCGCCGGCCGCGGCGAGCAGGGGTGCGATAAAGCTGCGCACGGGGCATCTCCTCAACGAAAATCCCTCGGCACCGCCCGCTCGCCAGGCGAGGACGCGGGGGTAACCGGTTTCGGGCCGGTTGGTTCCGCGTCGCGGGCGCCCGTCCGATCTGCGTTAGCGAGTTGGAGAGGATCGCGGTCCTAGCCTGGCGCGATGGGCGCTTCGATTCCCTTCCGCCGCCGGCGCGGTCCCGTCCCGTTCCCGGCCCCGCTCCGGCTGATGGTGTGGAGCGGCCTGCTCTCGGGCCTCCTCGCCTTTCAGGCGATGCGGCTCTGGCAGGCGCCCCGGCTCGCCGCCGCGATCGAGGCGACGCGCCAGGCCGAGGACCTCTACGCCGAGGCGCGGCGCTCGCGCGCGATCCTCGAGGCGCAGGACGGAGCGCCGCCCTCCGCGCTGGATGCCGGAGCAGGCGCGCGCGAAGCGGCGCCGCCGGCGGCGGTGATCGCGGCGGTGCGCGTGATCGACGGCGACACGTTCGACATGGGGGCGACGCGCATCCGCATCGCCGACATCGACACGCCCGAGCTCAACGGCCGCTGCGCCGAGGAAAGCGCGCGCGCGGCGCGGGCGACGGCGCGGCTCGGCGCCCTGCTCGCCGCCGGCCCGTTCGAGCTCCACCCGGCGGGCGACGGCCGCGACGCGGACGGCTACGGCCGCCGGCTCCGGATCGTGACCCGCCACGGCCGCTCGCTGGGTGAGCAGCTGGTGGCCGAGGGGCTGGCGCGAAGATGGACCGGGCGGCGCGAGCCCTGGTGCGCCTAGGGCGCCTTTAGAGTGAGATCGGCGCGCAGGGTCTAGAGAGCGACAGGGTAAAGGACGATCACTGAGTTTCCTGTGAACGGGCTATGATTTCGCCGCCCGGGTAATCATCGACGAGTTCGCGATACGCGATTACTCGGGCCGGTAGCTTCGTGGCCTGCCATCCGATTGGGAGGACCGCGCAAATGGCTTCAATCGCGAAGCGCAGCGTATATTTGTCGTCGGGAAGACTCAGCAGCGCTCTCTCGAGTTCTGCCAGCGCCTCATCCGATCTCTCGTGCCTCAATGTATAGGGGACACTGGGCATCAACCGGGTCAAAGCGTCCAACGCCGTGAGTTGGCCGCTGGGGGGCGTTTCTAACGGCAGGTCAATGTTAATTGGATAATTGGCGTCGAAGCCGTCCTCCTTCAGAGCGGTCTTGTCGCGACGCCTGCCAGGATCGTTGCTTCCGAAGCCTGATCCATTCCAAGCCGGGTGCTCCTTTCGACGCTTGTAGTGCGAAATTAGGGCCTTCTCGAGATCCATCGCGCTGAATACGAGAACCTCGACGGCTTTAAAGGTCATTTCCTGCACGTCGAGATTGTGGCGACTCTGAATGGTCCACGCATGACGCGACAATCGTTGCTTTAGACCAGCCTCCGCATCCGTTTTGCCAACGTAGACCAGCTTCGTATTATGGAAGAGTTGATATACGCCCTGCGCATTCGGCACCGCGGATGTCACATCCGGTAGCAGGGAACCCTGTTCCATCGCATCAAGCAGGGCGACTAATTGCTCTAGCAGGGCGGAGGGAAGGTCGAACTCAAAGGAGCGAAATCCCTGAACGTCGTCTTGCTGTCTCTGGGTTCTCATGCGGCCTTTCGTAGCTGGTTAGCCACGTCGCTGGCAATCACGCGCGCCAGCTCGACCGGAACGGCATTCCCAAGTTGGCGCATCGCCTCGGTCCACGAGCCGTGGAGCTCGTAGTCATCAGGGAACGTCTGAAGACGGGCGCTCTCTCGAACGGTGAAATAACGCACCGTTCCATCGACGCGCGCCAACATGTTCTCGCCGCCAGGAACGCCGTGAACGCCGGCCTTCAGCGTCTTGGCCGGACCGTCCATCGGGCTTCCGGTGTGCCCCGGATAGGATCGCGCGCCCGGCTGGTATCTGTGATTGAGTACCTTACTGCCCACGAAGTCAGTCGGCTCGGGAAGGTCGTGAATGGCGTCTCGAACCGTTCGCCACGGGCTTTCCTTCGGCGCGTCCACGAGCTTCATGCCCTTCCCAAATAACCTGCAATCCATGTCGCGATGCAGTTTCGCCACGCGATGGCGATCCCAATATTCGCCCGAGCGGACTTGCTCCCAGAGCAACGCCTCCAGCGAATGCGTTTTTTCCGGGAAGCTCCAACGAATGCCAGTGTCCGCGCGGAAGCCCACGAAAACGACCCGCTCGCGTCGCTGCGGCACGCCATAGTTGGCCGCATTCAAAACCTGGACGACGACCTTATAGTGAAGGCCGCTTTCCGAGTCCGACGTATGGTGTTGTTCCAAGCGTGCCAAGTGATCGGTCCAGCTCTCTTCCATGCCCCGTTCGACCTCCGGATAATGGAGTTGAAGGTTGATGTAGGAGAAGTAGGTCGCGAACGAGGCTCGCGTCAGACCCTTCACATTCTCGAAAATGAAGGCCCGAGGCTTCGTCTCGCGCACGACGCGAACGGCTTCGGACCACATGTCTCGATGGTCGGTATGCGCTCCATGTTTTCCCCCCAGGGAGAAAGGTTGGCACGGTGGCCCTCCGCTCACCAAGTCAACCTTCCCCTCGAATTCCTCGAAGTCGAGCTCCCGGATATCGCCTTGAGTTGGTTCGGGCCAAGCGGCGACGGGCCGTTTCCGACCCCAGCGATTCCGATTGATAGTGTCGCAGCACCACTTATCCCATTCGACGATCTCGAGCGGCTTGAAGCCCGCCTGGCTGACCCCCATCCCTAGCCCGCCAGCTCCAGCGAACAGCTCGATGGCCCTCATTCCTCGGTCCCCTTGGTCAAAAACGCGCGGAGGTCGTTCTCTAATTGTTCCTTATCGCGCATCCGGCACTCCCAGACAACAAAAATCTGCCATCCGAGCGCTTCCAACTCCGCCTGAAGCCGCAAATCTCGCTCCCGGTTGCCTTGGAGTTTCGGGCCCCAGAAATCCAGACGAGATTTGGGCATCCGAGCCAATTTGCAGTGGATATCTGGATGCCGGTGCCAGAAGCAGCCGTGCACGAAAATGGCCTTGCGGAGTTTGGCGAATACCAGGTCGGGAGAACCGGGAAGTCGGCGGTCATGTAGGCGATATCGAAAGCCCATGGCATGCACCAGGCGGCGGACGAGCATCTCAGGCTTACTGCCCTTGCCGCGAATCCTGGCCATACGGGCACTGCGTTCCGAGGCGGTTAGCGTGTCCATGCGGTCACCTAGGCCATGGGCGGCGAATGTCTAGAGTTCGCGACAATCAGGAGTTCGCCCAATTAGGCCCATCTAAAGCGGTCCCGCCAGGACGACTGTCGGTGGCTTCGCGTCGCGGGCTCTTTAAGTACTTAGCGGTGGTCCTTGAGTTAGTGGAAATTTCAGTTTCTAGGCCCGCTAGACGCATCAGAATATCCCATCTAGGGACTTTCGCATGGTGGCGACCAGCTTCCAGACAGGCCAGCTGTTCACGCGGGCGCAGGTCGCGGCGCATATCGGATTGCCGTTGGACCGCCGGAAGGGGGGCCACTGGGACACGGGGTACTCCCGTTGGAACGACGAGTTCTTCATTTTTTGTAATGTGGGTGTGGCAGGCACGACCGGGCACGACTACCCGAACCGCTGGGCGGGCAAGGACCTCATTTGGTCTGGCAAGACCAATTCCAGAAAGGATCAGCCGTTTGTCAGGGCGATGCTCTCAGGCGCGCGACCCGTTCACCTTTTCTGGCGGGGCGAGCTTCGGACGCCTTTCACCTATGCCGGGTTGTGCACCGCCGCGGAGGTCGCCGATACCATCCCCGTTCGAGTGCGATGGTCCTTTGAGACGGTGGTGCCAACAACTCAAGAATTAGCCCCCAGCGCGCCACTTTGGCATCGGGGTCCGCCACCCACCACAGGTACCCAGACGATCGTCAAGGAAGATGGGCCGACAGAACTCTATCTCATGGCATTAGTCGGTTTCAGCGAGGCAATTCTGCTGAAGGTCGCGGAGGGATTCACGCCGATCAAGGTCGGCATCTCAAACAACCCGGTGAGAAGGGCGGAGCAGCTCAACGAGGGTTTCCCGCCGGGTGCTTTGGTAACGTGGCAGGTGCGTCAGACCAGGACCTATCCCTCGGCCAACGACGCATTCATCGCGGAAGGCCGGGTCTTGGAAGCGCTGCGCGTGTCCAAGCGTTGGATCGGGGGCGAGTTCGCCGTGGTTCCGACGGACGAACTGGGGCAGATTCTGGCGCTCGACTCTGAGACTTAGGAGCTCAGGAACAACCATTCCGCCCCCATTCCGCGCCTCCAGCGCGCGCCCAACGCCAACATCCGCCAACATCCGCGCCCCCTCCCGCCCTCCGCGGGCGCCTGTCGAAGGCCAAAAAGCGACGTTCCGCGACACTTTCGCCAACTTCGGCGCACGCATCGCGCCGAACCCCGGACCGGATCCGGGGTCCATGGCTCGGCCGGTGACACCGCCCCGGCGAGCCGCTACCAATCCGCCATGTCCGATTCCGCCGCAGCCGCCCCGATCCAGGTCCGCCCCGTCCAATCCAAGGCCGACAAGAAGGCCTTCATCGAGCTCGCCTACGCGTTGAACCGCGACGACCCCAATTGGGTGCCGCCCCTGAAGGACGAGGTCCGGGGGCTGATCACGCCGGGGAAGAACCCCTGGTTCGAGCATGCCGAGGCCGAGTTCTTCCTCGCCGAGCGCGGGGGCGTGCCGGTCGGGCGGATCTCGGCGCAGGTCGACCAGCTGGTGCTCCGGCATATGGCGCCGGGGCTCGGGCAATGGGGGATGTTCGAGGCGGCCGACGAGGGCGCGGCGCGGGCGCTGCTCGCCGCCGCCGAGGGCTGGCTCCTGGCCAGGGGGATGACGCGCTCCATGGGCCCCTTCTCGCTCGGCATCTGGGACGAGCCGGGGCTGCTCGTCGAGGGGTTCGATCACCCGCCGATGGTGATGATGGGGCACAACAGCCCCGCCTATGCGCCCTGGATCGAGGGGGCGGGCTACAGGGGCGTCAAGGATCTCCTCACCTGCGACGTCCGGACCGCCGCCCCGTTCGCGCCGATCGTCGACAAGATCGTCGCCTCGGGCGAGCGGAATGAGAAGATCCGCATCCGCAGGATCGACAAGAAGCGCTTCGACGAGGAAGCGGCTTTGATCCTCTCGATCCTCAACGAGGCCTGGTCGGACAATTGGGGCTTCATCCCCTTGACCGACGCCGAGATCGCCTATGCGGGCAGGAAGCTGAAGCCGATCGTGCTCGAGGACATGATCCTGGTCGCCGAATATGAGGGCGAGCCGGTCGCGTTCATGATGGGGCTGCCCGACGTCAACGAGTTCATCCGCGACCTTGAGGGCGAGCTCTTCCCGTTCGGCTTCCTGAAGCTGCTCTGGCGGCTGAAGCGGATGCGGCCCAAGGGCGGGCGGGTGCCCCTGATGGGGGTGGTGAAAAGGCTGCACGCGACCCGGCTCGCCAGCCAGCTCGCCTTCATGATGATCGAATCTATCCGCCGCGCCGGTTACGGCCATTACGGCATCGCCCGGGCCGAGGTCGGCTGGATCCTCGACGACAACGCGCCGATGCTGGCGATCGCCGAGGCGATCCACTCGAGGGTCAACCGGCGCTACCGGATCTACGAGAGGCTTTTGTAGACGGACATGCCGGGGGCATGTTCGGCCGAAAGCCGCTGTAGCGGCCCGCTATCCCGAGTCTTCCGCTCCGGGCGCAGCCGCGTTATCGTCGCCGCTTTCGTGGCTTCAAGGGGGGACGGACATGAGAGCGACGGCGACTTTGGCCGCGGCGGCGGCGCTGGCCGCGCTGGCGGGATGCAACCAGCTCGGCGCCGGCGGCGGCAATGCGAACAACGGCAGCGCCAACGCCGCCGCGGACAACGTCTCGGCCGGCGGCGGCAACGCGGCGGCGCCGGCGGCCGACGCCGGCGGCAAGCTCAACGAGGGCGGCGGCGCGACCCCGGCCGCCGCCAGCGGCATCGTGCTCGACCGCGCCTTCCTCGTCGGCCGCTGGACCGACGTCGAGGATTGCGGCAACGCCATCGAATTCACCCAGGACGGGCGCTTCATCGCCGCCAACGGCGGCACCGGCCTGTGGAATCTCGAGGGCGACGAGCTGACCATGTCGGGCGCCGACACCGCGACGATCCGGATCGTGCCGATCGACCGGGACACGATCACCGTGGTCAATCCCGACCGCTCGCTCGGCCGCTCGACCCGCTGCTAGCGACGCCGGCCCGGTCCGCCCGCCGGGGTGCGGGGGGCCGGGCCGGTCGCCCTGCCGCCGGCCGACCAGAGGGAAATCGGCCGCGAGAAGCCGCCGGCAAATGAAGTTGCGACAACGAGCGGAATCAACGACATGTAAGGGTAAGCGGTCGTAATATTCGCCGCCCGCGAATCAGCCTCTTGTCGTACCCTATATTTGTCGCTCCTTCCTGTCTTACTATTTCTGGGCGAATTGAATCCGATTTGGCGTCGTAAAGCAGCGAAAGCGGCCCCTCGCCCGCGCCGCGCCGGTCCTGCCCGGCCGCGCGACCGGCGGCGCCGCGGATCGGACGGACCGAGCGAGCCGTCCCGCACGGGCGGCCGCGGGGCATTCGCGGGCCCGCCGGATCGTGCTATGAGAGTCGCGGCGCGCGCGACACGGTAAATCTTGCCGCCGTGGCACGGGTCCGGCCCCCAGGCCGACCGAACGCATCGTGGGGAATGCAAGTCCCACCGCGCGCCACCTCCTTCTCCGAAAAGCGCGCGGCAAGGCCCGTCGAGGCGCGCGCTCAGGAGAAAATATACCAGAGCAGAACCAGCAGCAGGATCAGCAGCAGGATCAGCAGCAGCCAGCAGCCCGGCCCGGTGAGCAGCTTCCTGATCAGCAGCTCGATCGCCTGGCCGACATCGCCGCTTCCCGAGCCGCCGCCGCCCTCGCCACCCTCGCCGCCCTCGCCGCCGCCACCCGGTTGCGGGATCGCCCCGTCGGGCGTCGGCGGGACCGAAAACGGATCGCCGCCCAACGCCTGCACCTTGGCGGCGAGCAGGTCGAGATAATAGAGCATCGTCCGGCGCCAGCGGCTCTTGCGCGGCAGGTGCGCGGTGCGCCACCGCATCACCGACAGGAGCTGCATCTGATAGCGCAGCATCTCGTTCCTGGTCGAAACCGGCACGCCGAGCTGGAACGCGCCGATCGGCTCGCGCCACCGGCCGGCGTCGCCCATCGCGGCCTTGACCTCCTCGGGATCGGGATGCTCGATGATCAGCGCGCGATCGCTGACCGCGTCGAACACCGACAGGTCGGTGATCAGGACCCGGTTGCCGCCCAGGTCCACGCCGCGCCCGGCCGGCCGGCCCAGGCCGAGCGGATCGCGCGTGGCGGTCGGGACCATCTGTTCGGCCTCTTCGAGCGAGATTTCCTGGATCTTGGGCGGCGGGATCCTCGCGTGGCGCAGCCTGTTGGTGATCTGCCGGACCGAGACGTCGAAGCGCTGCCCCTTCTGGATGCCGAGCGGGAATTCGACCGCGATCACGCCGGTCTGGCGGTGCTGGCTCCGCGGGATCGGCAGGTAGCGCATGCCGCCGCCTGGAATCTCGACGGTATGCGCGTCGATCGCCTCGATTTCATGGCGCGGATAGAAACGGTCGGCGAGCTCGACCACCTGCTGCGCGTTCCAGCTCGGAATGTGGAGGCGCAGCACCGTCCCTTCGGGAATGTGCGCCGACCAGCCGAGCAGCAGCTCGTCGGGCGGCAAGGTCTCGTCGATCGCGTGCGGCGTCGCCTCGATCTCGAAAGTATGGATCGCCACGCGCGAGCCGTCGAGGCCGGGATTGGCGACCGGGCTCATCGCGATGTTGCGCTGCGAGAGCTTGTCCGACGTCCACGGCTTCGCGCCATTGGGAATGGGCGCGTCGGCATATTCCACCTGCGCGATGAGGCATTGATGCTCGCCCATCATCAAATCGGGCAGCGACTTCACCACGCCTCCCAGCGGCGTTTCCGTCAGATAGGGATCGGGCAAATTGTTGTCGATCAGCGCGCCGAAGACCTTGAAGCCGATGTCGGCGTCGATCGGCTTGACGTTGTCCGTATCGTGCTGGGGCGTGGCGCGCGCCGCCGCGAAGAAGGGGAAGGAGAGCCATAGGGTGCCGCCGAAGTGCGTCCCCGGCAGTGCGATCGGGTCGGCATCGTCGGTCCTGAGATAGCCCTCGATCGGCAGGTCGGAGCCGTCGAGGCGATAGGTGAGCGCCGCGGTCGTCTGGGTCGTGAACATCCGGAAGAAGACGCGCACGTTTTCGGCATCGGGCCCGGCCTCGCTCAGCCGCACCCGCGCGAGCGCGAAATTATAGACGCGCCGGATCGGCATTTCGGTCGTCATCGGCAGGGGGCTGAGCGTGGAATCGGCCTGCGCCGAGGGCAAATTGGTGAACTGGTCCGAGCTGATGCCGTTGGCCACCGCCCTGATGAACATCAGCGCCTGGTCGCGCGTGGCATTGGGCGCCAAGGTGGCGAGGCCCAGGAAATCGTCGCCCGCGATCACGTGGAAGACCTTGACGTCGGAGCTGAGCCAGCTCTTGTCGTTGCCGTCAGTGAGGTCGAGCATGAAGGGATTGGCCGATCGGACCAGCTGAATCCAGGCGGTGCTGGTCAGCGCGCCGGACACCGCCACCGAGTTCAGCGTCGCTTCGACCGGAACGGTGCTGGTGTCTTCCATGAAGCCGAACGCGTCGCCGGTGAAGTGCACCCGATAGGTGAAGGTGAAGCGCTGCAGCCGGTCGGGCATCATCGGATCGTCGCTCGACACGAAGGTCGGCTCGATCGCGATCGGAACGCCGATCGGCACCGCGATCGTCGGCACCCAGGGCGGCATTCCCACGATCGGCCCGAGCGCCGGAATCCCGGTGCCGGGGAACTGGCTGGGCTTGAGCCCGTCGACGGTCAGCAGGATCGCGGCCTCGAACGCGGAGGTGGCGCCGACTTCGGCCTCGCTGAAGGTGCTGCGCTCGAGGATCAGGTCGATCGCGGGGCGCGGCCGGGCGAGCCAGGTGGTGATGTTGACGAAGACCGCCTTGATGTCCTTGAAGACCTCCTCGTCGGCGTCGTCATAGGCGAAGCCTTGGTTGTTCATGGCGTCTTCGCCGACCTTGTCGGCGAGCGGGCCGGCCACGATCGCGCTGTCGCCGGTCAGGTTGATGTCGACATAATGGTGGAAGGTCGAGCCGGTGACGATGCGGCCGACTCCGACGGCCCGCCCGTCATAGACGCTCAGGAGGTTGATCGGCCTCGCCATCGCGGGAGTGGTATCCGTGCCGAACCCGGCCGCGGCATAATTGGCATTGGCGAGGACCTGGCCGGTCGCGATGACGCGGGGACGCTCGTCATGCGGGAATTCGGGCTTCGACGTATCGCCATAAGGCGAATTCTGCCCGTAATCGAATTCGGGCGCGTCGCCGAGCGTCGTGCCTTCGTGCATGTGATCGGGAAAGACCGTGATGTCGTGCCCGGCGCGACGGAGGATCGGGTGGGTGGGACCTTCGGGCGTCAGCGTTTGCGGCACCGAGTCCGATTGATTCTCGAACCATACGAAGGGCGCGGGATGCTCGTCATAGTGGCTGTTCGGGCTGGGCCGGGTCGTATCCGCCCGCTCCGACGTCATCGGCGGGTAATTGGCCAGCAGGGCGGAAACGCCGGACGGCCGCGCGCTGTCGTCCCGGCCGAACCAGCGCCGCATCGCACGGACCCTGGGGATGTGGCCCGACATGTCCGCCCCGACGCTGTCGTGATCGCCGGTCGCGAACACGCCGCCGCCCTGCTCCATGAACTGCGCGATCTTGTTGAGCGCCGCGGCGCCCATGCCTTCCGTCGCGCTCGGTGCATCGTCGGGCGGAATGTCGCGGTCGTTCCGCCCGTCCCAGCCGATCAGCCAGATCACGTCGAAGGCGAGCAGGTCCGCGCTCGCGAAGTTGAAATTGTCCATGCCCATGTCGGCGGTGGAATCGGCGTGGCGATTGGCCTTGGTCACTTCCATGTCGGCGTCGGCCAGCGCGCTCACCAGCGTGGCGTAGGTGAAGTCGTGAAACGAGCTGGCGGGCGTAGCCATGTCGGCGAAACGAAACTGGCCGTCCAGAACGATCAGAACCCTGATAGGCATCGCGCATCTCCGGCTTGCGTTCAAAACCCGAGTTTTGAAGTCAAAAATGGAGGCAGCCCATATTTTCGGGCTTGGCGGATTTTAGGGAGGAGTCCGCGCGCGAGTCGATTCCCGATTTATCCATTCCAGCGTGTGGTTACGATCGGGGCAGATCGCGTTACCGCCGCCTCGCGGACTGTAGCGAAGGCACTTTATTCATGGACGAATGCCGGCAATCACTATCGCTGCATTTGCCCCGCGCTCGCGCGACATGTTGGGAGATATCACCGGAGTGGATCGGATTTTTGCCCTCGCTCAGTCGATCTCCACCCAGGTCGGCGCATGGTCGCTGGCCTTCTCGCGGCCGCGATATTCCTTGTCGACGCCGGCGTCGCGGAGGCGGTCGGCGGCCTGGGGGCTGAGCAGCAGATGATCGATGCGGAAACCCGCGTCGCGCTGCCAGCAGCCGGCGGTATAGTCCCAGAAGGTGTAGACGGCGCCGTCGGGATAGCGGGCGCGGATCGCGTCGGTGAAGCCCAGATTGAGGATGCGCCTCAGGCCCTGGCGGCTTTCCGGCTGCATCAGCGCGTCCGACGCCATCGCTTTGGCCGAGAAGACGTCGTCGGGATCGTCGGTGGGGATCACGTTCCAGTCGCCGGCGAGCACGGCCGGCCGCTCCTCGGCGAGCAATTCGGCGGCATGGGCGCGCAGCCGCTCCAGCCAGGCGAGCTTGTAGGCGAACTTTTCGGTGCCGACGGGATTGCCGTTGGGCAGGTAGATCGAGGCGATCGCGACGCCCGCCAGCTCGGCCTCGATATAGCGGCTGTGGGTGTCGTCGGGATCGCCGGGCAGGCCCATGCGGCGGAGCGCGACCGGCGTGCCGGCCGGGGCGAGGATGGCGACGCCGTTGAACCCCTTCTGGCCGTGCCAGACGCCGTCATAGCCGGCGGCGCGGATCTCCTGAATCGGGAAAGCGTCGTCGTCGCACTTGATCTCCTGCAGGCAGAGCGCGTCGGGCTTCCGCTCGTCCAGATATTCGATCAGCCGCGGCAGCCGGGCGCGGATGCCGTTCAAATTGTAGGTGACGATCTTCATCGCCCCACCCTAGCCTTTCCCGTCATTCCCGCGAAAGCGGGAATCCATGCGGCGTCGGCGCGGATTCGATGCCTGTCTGGATTCCCGCTTTCGCGGGAATGACGATCAGATCGAGAAGCTCGTCCCGCAGCCGCAGCCGGAGGCCGCGTTGGGATTGGCGACCTGGAAGGCGGCGCCGCCGAGGCTTTCGACGAAGTCGACGGTCGCGCCGCGCACCAGGTCGAGCGAGACCGGGTCGACGACCAGGGTGACGCCGCCCTCGACCGCGGTCGCGTCGTCGGCGGCCACTTCGTCGGCGAGGCCGAAGCGGTAGGTGAAGCCGGCGCAGCCGCCGCCGTCGACCGACAGCCTGAGGATCGCCGGTTTCGCCTGGCGCGCGGCGATCGCCGCGACCCGCGCGGCCGCCGAGGGAGAGAGGGCGATGTCGCTCATGGGTTTGAAATAAGGCCTGTGAGGCGCCAAAACCAGTGTTCTATCCGTCATTCCCGCGAAAGCGGGAATCCAAGCCGACTCCGAACCTGGCTCCACCGCCGTCTGGATTCCCGCTTTCGCGGGAATGACGAGGGAGGGTCAGGCCTTCGCCCGGTAGCCGCAGACGATCCCGAACAGGAAGGACATGAACAGGCCCATCTGCACCTGGCCGTGCGGATCGCTCCAGCCGAGGAACGAGCCGCCGAAGGCGAACAGGCCGATGAAGCAGGCCAGTGCGACGCCGAGCATGGGGCGCCTCCTCTACGCATTCCGTCGCGCAAGGCTCGCACAGCTTGGTAAAGGAGCCGTGAACGCTTGCCCGGGCCGCGCCTTGCCGCCATAGGCCGGGCGATGAAGATCCGTGTCTACGTGACGCTGAAGGCGGGCGTCCTCGACCCGCAGGGCAAGGCGATCCACCACGCGCTCGAGGGGCTCGGCTTCGCCGGCATCCGCGACGTGCGCGCCGGCAAGCTGATCGAGCTCGACGCCGAGGAGGGCGTCGGCGACGCCGAGGTCGAAGAGATGTGCCGGCGGCTGCTCGCCAACACGGTGATCGAGAATTACCGGATCGAGCGCGTGGAGGCCGCCGCGTGAAGAGCGCGGTCATCGTCTTCCCCGGCTCCAATTGCGATCGCGACCTGGCCGAGGCGCTGCGGCTGGTGAGCGGGCGGGCGCCGGCGATGGTCTGGCACAAAGAGAGCGAATTGCCCGGGGGTCTCGATCTGATCGCGGTGCCGGGCGGTTTCTCCTACGGCGACTATCTGCGCTCGGGCGCGATGGCGGCGCTGTCGCCGGTGATGCGCGCGGTCGCCGCGGCGGCGGCGCGCGGCACCCCGGTGCTTGGCATCTGCAACGGCTTCCAGGTGCTGACCGAGGCGCGGCTGCTGCCCGGCGCGCTGATGCGCAACGCCGGGATAAGCTTCGTCTGCCGCGACGTTCCCCTGCGCGTCGAGAACAGCCAGTCCGCCTTCACCGCCCGCTACGATGCCGGCGAGGAGATCGTCCTGCCCGTCGCCCATCATGACGGCAATTACCAGGCGGACGAAGCGACCCTCGACCGGCTCGAGGGCGAGGGCCGCGTCGCCTTGCGCTACGGCGACGAGGTCAACGGCTCGGCGCGCGGCATCGCCGGCATCCTCAACGAAGCCGGCAACGTGCTCGGCATGATGCCCCACCCCGAGCGCGCCGTCGAACCCGCCCACGTTCTCACCGACGGGCGGCGCCTGTTCGAGGGGCTGCTGGAAACGGTCGCTTGATGGCTTGATCATAATGAGCCTGCTTATTATATGTGGGCCCCATGGAAAATTTCGCTTTCGAAGTCGCCGAGACGGCGCGGCTGATCCGGCGCGAGGCCAATAAGCGCGCGGCCGTATTGGGCGCGACCAAGGCGCAGTGGCGGGTGCTGGCCCGGCTCCACCGCAGCGGCGGCGGGCTGCGCCAGATCGAGCTCGCCGAAGCGCTCGACGTCGAGCCGATCACGCTCTGCCGGATGATCGACCGCCTCGAGGAAGCCGGGCTGGTCGAGCGGCGCCGCGACGCCGCCGACCGCCGCGCCTGGCGCATCCACCTGACGCGGGAGGCGGCGCCGGTGCTCGTCAAGCTCGAGGCGATGGGGACGGCGTTCAACGCCGACATCCTCGCCGGCATCGCCGACGCCGACCGGGAGACCGCGCGGCACGTGCTCGAACGGATCCGACACAATCTCGACCAGATCGACGAAGAGCTCGTCAAGGCATCATGAGCGAGGCGGACGCCAAGGTGCAGGCCGAACAGGCTGCGGCGAAGTCGCGCAAGAGGCCCTGGCGGCTCGCGCTGATGCTATCGGTGCCGATGATCCTGGCCGCGATCGGCCTCTACATGTGGCTGACCTCGGGCCGCTACGTCTCGACCGACAATGCCTATGTCCAGCAGGACATGGTCTCGGTCGCGCCCGAGGTGAACGGCGTGATCCGCGAAGTGCTGGTCCGGGAGAACCAGCAGGTCCGGCGGGGCCAGCTCCTGTTCCGGATCGACCCCCGCCCGTTCCGGATCGCGCTTGCCCAGGCCGAGGCCCAGATCGCCGCCGCCCGGGTCCAGGTCAACCAGCTCGAGACCCGTTCGGCCGGCACCGGCGCCGACATCGAGGGCGCCCGGGCCAATCTGACCTACCAGCAGCGCGAATATGACCGGCTCGCCGAGTTGATGCGCCGGGGCTGGATCACCCGCTCGCGCCATGACGAGGCGCTCCACAATGTGCAGGAGGCGCGCGAGCGGCTCGCCAATGCGCGCGCCGCGGCCGCGACCGCCCAGTCGGCCCTGCTCGGCGGCGGCGCCGGCGACCAGCCCGCGCTGCAGGCCGCCCGGGTGGCGCGCGAGCAGGCCCTGCTCAATCTTTCCCGCACCGAGGTGCGTGCGCCCGCCGACGGCATCGTCAGCCAGACCAGCCGGCTCCAGGTCGGCGCGGCGGTGGTGACCGGCGTGCCGGTGGTGACCCTGGTGCGCGGCGCGACCTCCTATGTCGAGGCCAATTACAAGGAAACCGATCTCGCCAACATGTATGTCGGCCAGCCCGCGCAGATCGACATCGACGCCTATCCCGGGGTCGAGATAAGGGGTCATGTCGCTTCGATCGGCGCCGGCACCGGCGCGCAATTCTCGGTGCTGCCGGCGCAGAATGCGAGCGGCAACTGGGTCAAGGTGCGCCAGCGCGTGCCGGTGCGCATCGCCCTTGACGGCGATCCGGGCCGGCCGATGATCGCCGGCCTTTCCGCCCACGTCACCGTCGACACGCGCGACCGGCCGCGGCGGACGGCGGCGACGCGGTAGGATTCGAATGCACCATGAGCTGAGCCCGCTCCGCCACGCGCTCGTCACTGCGGGCGTGATCCTCGGCATGCTGATGCAGGTGCTCGACACCACCATCGCCAATGTCGCGCTGCCGCACATGCAGGCGAGCCTCGGCGCCACCCGCGAGACGATCGCCTGGGTGCTGACCTCCTATATCGTCGCCTCGGCGATCGCGATCCCGATCACCGGCTGGCTCGCCGACCGGGTCGGCCGCAAGCCGCTCTTCGTCTGGTCGGTGGTCGTCTTCACGATCGCCTCCTTGCTTTGCGCGATCGCCCAGAACCTCACCGAGATGGTCGCCTTCCGCGCGCTCCAGGGCGTCGCCGGCGCGTTCATCGTCCCGCTCGCCCAGGCGACCCTGTTCGACATCAACCCGCGCGAGAAGCATGGCGCGGCCATGGCCCTGTTCGGCGCCGGGGTGATGATCGGGCCGATCGCCGGGCCGGTGCTCGGCGGCTGGCTGACCGACGCCTATGATTGGCGCTGGGTGTTCCTGATCAACCTGCCGGTCGGCGCGCTCGCGGCGCTGCTGATGGCGCGCGGCATGCCGAAGATCCCGAAGACCCGGCGCCGCTTCGACCTGTTCGGCTTCGCCTTGCTCGCGACCGGCCTCGCCGGGCTGCAGCTGATGCTCGACCGCGGCGAGCAGCTCGACTGGTTTTCGAGCTGGGAGATCAGGATCGAGGCCGGGCTCGCCATCGCCGGCCTGTGGATGTTCGGCGTCCACATGGCGACCGCCCGCCAGCCGATCTTCGACCGGCGCATGTTCGCCGACCGCAATTTCGCGACCGGCCTTTTGTTCATGGCGGTGATGGGGCTGATGCTGTTCGCCGGCCTCGCCTTGCTGCCGACCATGCTCCAGAGCCTGCTCGGCTATTCGGTGCTGCAATCGGGCTGGCTGACCGCGCCGCGCGGCGTCGGCACGCTGGTTTCGATGATCGTCGTCGGGCGGCTGGTCGACAGGTTCGACGCCCGGCTGCTGGTGCTCGCCGGGCTCGCCCTGATGACGCTGTCGCTGTGGCAGATGTCGGGCTTCAGCCTCGCCATGGATTCACGGCCCGTGATCGTCAGCGGCCTCGTCCAGGGGCTCGCGCTCGGGCTCATCTTCGTGCCCTTGAACACGGTCGCGTTCGGCACCCTCGACGTCCGGTTCCGGACCACGGGCGCGGCCCTGTTCAATCTCTCGCGCAGCATCGGCGGCTCGATCGGCATTTCGATCATGACGCTGCTGCTCGCCCGCAACCTCCAGGTCAGCCATGCCGATCTCGCCGCCCACATCACCCAATATACGCTGCCGCCGATTCCGCCGGCCATCGTCCAGGGCGCGCCGCCGGTCACCGACGCGGCGATCGCGCTGCTGGACCTGGAGATCAACCGCCAGGCGCTGATGATCGCCTATATCGACGATTTCAAGCTGATGATGATCGTCTCGCTGTTCGTGGCGCCCCTGCTCCTGCTGCTGCGCAGGGGCCGCGCCGGCGGGATCGCAAATTCCACGTCATCCTGACGAAAGTCAGGACCCATGAACACGGAGTTGGCGAGCCGCCGCAATCCGTGTTCATGGATCCCGGATCAAGTCCGGGATGACGGACCAGGCGTTAGTCGAACCGGGCGATCCACTCCTCGACCACCGGCGCGATCCGGCCGCGCCACTTGCTGCCGTGGAAGATGCCGTAATGGCCGACGCCTTTGGCGAGGTGGTAGCGCTTCCTCGCCGCCGGCAGGCCGGTCGAGATGGCGAGCGCGGCCCTGGTCTGGCCGACGCCGCTGATGTCGTCGCGCTCGCCCTCGATGGCGAGCAGGGCGACGTCGCGGATCGCCCTGGGATCGACGCGGCGGCCGCGGTGCATCAGCTCGCCCTTGGGCAGCAGATGGCGCTGGAAGACGACGTCGACGGTCTGCAGGTAGAATTCGGCGGTCATGTCGCAGACCGCGCGATATTCGTCGTAGAAATCCTTGCTCGCATCGGCGCTTTCGCCGTCGCCCTGGACGAGGTGCTTGAACATCTCCCAGTGGCTGGTGAGATGGTCGCCGAGGTTCATCGCCATGAAGCCGGCGAGCTGGAGGAAGCCGGGATAGACCTGCCGGCCCGCCCCCGGATAGAGATAGGGGATGGTCGCGATCACATTCTGCTCGAACCAGGAATAAGGCCGCTGGGTGGCGACAATGTTGACCTCGGTCGGCGCCTTGCGGGTGTCGATCGGGCCGCCCATCATGGTCAGCGTCTTCGGCCGGCAGCGGTGCCTGTCCGCGCTCATCAGGGCGGCGGCGGCATAGGCCGGAACCGAGGGCTGGCAGACGGCGAGCAGGTGGGCTCCCGGACCGATATGTTCGAGGAAGGCGATCAGATAGTCGATATAATCGTCGAGGTCGAAGCGGCCCTCCTCGAGCGGCACCAGCTTCGCGTCGCGCCAGTCGGTGATGTAGACGTCGTGGCCGGGCACCATCCGCTCGACCGTGCCGCGCAGCAAAGTCGCATAATGGCCCGACATCGGCGCCACCATCAGCAGCTTCGGGCCGCCCGGCACGCCCTCCTTGCGGAAATGCTTGAGCTGCCCGAACGGCTTGCGCAGCACCACTTCCTCGCTGACGGCGACCGTCTTGCCGCCGACGATGGTGCTGGCGATTCCGAATTCGGGCTTGCCGCGCGGCGCCGAGGCATGGGCGAAGACATCGAGCGCCGAGGCGACGATCGGCCCCATCTGCGAATAAGCCAGGGGATTGACGGGGTTGCTCATCCATCCGGCGCCGATATTGGCGAGGGTGCTGGCACCGGCGAGCAGCGAGCGCTGCATTTCGTACGCGTCGTAAAGCATCAACTCTCCACCCCCGTTGATGCCGTTATGGGCAGCGGTCGGGGAATAATCCAGAACAATTAACCGAACGGTCGGCCAATGGTTGCAATGCAGCATGGCCGGCATTGAGCGCCCCTGCCGCCGCTGCTAGGCCCTGGCGATGGCCCTCGCCCTTCCCGACCCCGCGCCGCTGCGAAAGATCGGCAATCTGCGCATGGTCTGGCGGCGCATGGCCCGCTACCCGTGGCGCGTCGCCGCCGCGATCGTCGCGCTGACGACCGCCGCCGGCGCGACCCTCGCCATCCCCAACGGCCTCAGGCACGTGATCGACCGCGGCTTCGGCGCGCGGGGGGGCAATATCGAGGCTGAATTCAACACCCTGTTCATGATCGTCGGCGTGCTCGCGCTCGCGACCGCGCTGCGCTTCTATTTCGTCTCGCTGCTCGGCGAGCGGGTGGTGGCGGACCTCAGGACCGAGGTGCACGACAACATGCTGCGGCTCGAGCCGCGCTTCTTCGAGGAGAACCGGCCTTCGGAGATCGCCTCGCGCATCACCGCGGACACGGCCGTGATCGAGACGATCGTCGGCTCGACCGTCTCGGTCGCGCTGCGCAACCTGGTGCTCGGGGTCGGCGGCCTCGTCTACCTCTTCGCGCTGTCGCCGGCGATGGGCGGCGGCCTGATGCTCGGCCTGCCCGTCATCGTCGTGCCGCTGGTCGTGCTCGGCCGCCGCATCCGCAGCCTTTCGCGACGGACCCAGGACCGCATCGCCGACGTCGGCTCGATCGTCGCCGAGACGCTCGGCGCGATGAAGATAGTTCAGGCCTTCGTCCAGGAGGCGCGCGAGAGCCTTCGCTTCAGGACCGCGGTCGAGCATGCCTATGCGACCGCGCGGCGCCGCATCATCCTGCGCGCCGGCCTCACCGCCGTGGTCATCGGCCTCCTGTTCGGCGGCGTCACCCTGCTGCTCCGCCAGGCGGCGCTCGGGGTCTCCGAAGGCCATGTCAGCGGCGGCACCGTGGCGGCCTTCATCATGACCGGGGCGATCGTCGCCGGCGCGCTCGCCGCGCTCACCGAGGTCTATGGCGACCTGCTGCGCGCCGCCGGCGCGGCCGGGCGGCTCGGCGAGCTGCTCAGCGAGGTGCCGCAGATCCGCGCCCCCGCCGCGCCGGTGCCGCTGCCGCTGCCGTCGCGGGGCCGGGTCGACTTCGAGGCGGTGACGTTCCGCTACCCGACCCGTCCCGACGTCAGCGCGCTGATCGACTTCAACCTCGCCGTGCGGGCCGGCGAGACGCTGGCGGTGGTCGGCCCGTCGGGGGCGGGCAAGTCGACCCTGTTCCAGCTCGCTCTGCGCTTTTACGACCCGCAGGCGGGCATCGTCCGGCTCGACGGCGTCGACCTCGCTCTGGCCGATCCGGCCGCGGTTCGGGCGCGGATCGGCCTGGTGCCGCAGGAGACGGTGATCTTCGCCGCCTCGGCGCGCGACAATCTGCGCTACGGCCGCTGGGAGGCCAGCGACGCCGAGCTCTGGGCCGCGGCCGAGGCGGCCAATGCGGCCGAGTTCCTGACCAGGCTGCCCGACGGGCTCGACACCTATCTCGGCGAGGGCGGCGCCCGCCTGTCGGGCGGCCAGCGGCAGCGGATCGCGATCGCCCGGGCGCTGCTGCGCGACGCGCCCCTGCTGCTGCTCGACGAGGCGACCTCGGCGCTCGACGCCGAATCGGAGCGGCTCGTGCAGGGCTCGCTCGAGCGGCTGTTCGAGGGGCGGACGACGATCGTCATCGCCCACCGCCTCGCCACCGTCCGCGCCGCCGACCGGATCGTGGTGATGGACCACGGCCGCATCGTCGAGGAAGGCACGCACGACAGCCTGAGCGGCGACGGCGGCCTCTACGCGCGGCTGGCAAGGCTGCAGTTCGAGGGGATCGCGGCCTAGGGGCGGCTAATCAGACCGCTCACGCGTCATTCCAGCGGAAGCTGGAATCCTACTTGTTCGTTCAACTATTGGATTAGGCTGCCGCCGGCCCGAAGGCTTCGGCCTTGGCGATCCTGAGCGGGAGACCCCTTAAGCGCGCAATAGAAATAGCCACCGGAGCGGGTAAGGCCCTGAGCCAGCAGCACGGGAAACGTTCGATCTGCCTCCAGATGCTCTGAAAGATAATTCCGGATTATGAGATTCTCGAATCCCCGGGCCAATCCGGTATGGTGCGCAATGGCGTTCGGCCTGGTCGCATCGGCCACGGTGGTCGCGGCGAGCCTTTTTGAGGGGACGCTCCTCAGAGAGAGGATCGTCGGCACTGGCGCAAACAGTTTCGCGCAGCATCCTTATATTCACAATGTATCCACGATCCTGGACTTTGCGCTCCTCGATCCCCTAGCCATCTATTTCATGTTAAAAGCCCGGGAAAGCTTCAAGAATTCATATACCCATTTTCGGAAACCGGGAGATCTGGCCGTCTACCACAAGATCGGTCTTGCCCTGACCGCCGTCGCGCTCGGAATTTCGGCAATGTGGCTGTACTATCAAGGTTACATCGGTTCGACTGTCTTTACCGAAGCATTTTTTATGGACGCCAGCGGCAGGGCAGCGGTTTCCCTCACCGGCTGGGTTATCTTCGTCGCTACGTCCGCATTCCTTTCGCTCTTGGCTTTCGTGACTTTTGAATATGGGAACTACGTCTTCTTTGTCCGGCGCTTGGGCCCGGAGGATCTCAAGTTCGGCTTACCCCCCAACCCCGGCAGGGATATCGAGATCGCAATTAAGCCGTGCGTCTATGCCATGTACGTCCTTGTCGTACTCTTCATCATACTTGCCATTATCGTGGTCAGGGACTTCTGGCAGCTCGGCTTTCACGAAAGCAGACGCACGTGGCTGCTCGCCCCGTATCTTCTCGTCTGCCTCGTCACCTTCCTGCCGTTCTGGCACCTGCATCGCGTCATGTCGGCTCAGAAGAAACAAATAATCGACGCCAACAATAGCCTCATTGAAGTGAAGCTTAGGCCAAGCCATTCCCGAAACCCAAGGAAATCGTCGGATGCTTCGATTCCGATCGATCCGCAAAAACTTATTGAGTCTCTCGATCAAATGAGCAAGCTCCAGACATTCTACAAATCGATCACGGTGTGGCCCTCCAATGCGAGCGACCTTTTGCTGCCGAACCTGAGCGCGATCATATCTATCGTTGCCCTCGGCCTCAAAGTCATCGACTCTATGAGGCAGGTTTAGGCTACACCCGATAGAGAAGCGGATGGATCGAGTAGATCGCGATGCCGAGCATCAAGCCCGCGGGCACGTCAAGGAGATAGTGCTGCTTGGTGAACAAGGCACTCAGGAAAATTAGGAAAACTGTCAGTACGACAAGCACGGGTATCAGAGGGCCATAGTCGGACATGTTATTTGCTATGTGCAATGCTGCCAAGGACGCTACGGCAATATGCATCGAGGGGAAGCAGTTTCCTCCGCTGTCGACGGACTGAACAAAGCCAAGGAATTTTGTGGATAGCGATTGGCCGCGTTCATAGCGCCGCCAACGTTTCGGGGTCTTCACCGGCAGCGCATAGGCGATCACGACCTGTGTAAGCAGTAATATCGCGAAGTTGGCGGCAGTATATGCGTAGTGCCGGAAGTCCCTTATTGTCGGTATTATCGATAGAATGAACGGATAGTACAAAAGCGAATAGGCCCAGACCCACTGCGGCCAGAAAGGAATTTTGTCATCGAGAGCGAGCAGAAGCCGGCGCGGCGCTCTAAGCGGCCACCGCTGGGGCAGGAAGTACACTTGATAGCCGCCGACAATGAGGAGCACCGCGAGCACGCAGGCCACGAGGACGTCCGAGACGGAACTCATAATCCGGAATTATTCGTCATGAGGTCCAAATGGTATCTCAGTGGTTGACGTTTAGAAAGTCGCTAAGGCGCACGCGCGAGGTCGAACCAACCGCCCCGAGTCTTGTTCGTCGTTGCTGTTTCCCTTGATGCGAGCCCGGCACCTCCAGCCCAGCAACCCAGCAAGCATCCGGAAAAGAATATCCGTTATGGCGCCGATTCGGAGGGATCGGCGCTTGGCCGCCCAGGTTCGCGGGAGGGATCATGATCGTCACGGCGAGTTCGGCTTCTGCCTATGTCGGCCGCCTCAAGGCGGTGCGCGATCCGTCGGCGCATACGCTCAAGGCCTATGCGTCCGACCTCAGGGATTATGCCGGATTCCTGGCGCGGCGTGAGCTTTGCCCGCGCCAGCCGGAGACGCTCGTCGCCTATGCCGAGCATTTGCGGACCGAGCGCGCGGCCGCGCCGCGGACGTTGCGCCGGCGGATGGCCTGCCTGCGCGGCTTCTACAAGGACCTGGTGCGGAGCGGGGCGATTGATTGCTCGCCCTTCGCCGGGCTGGAGATGCAATTGCCGCGGCCGCGCTCCCTGCCGCGCACGCTGACGCGCGGCGAGACGCGGCGGCTCGCCGATGCGGCGTGGGAGCGATGCCGCACGGCCAGGTTCGATGCTCACGCCTTTCCCGCCGCGGTGCTGCTGCTGATTTCGGTCGGGCTGAGGGTCGGCGAGCTCGTCGAGTTGCGCGCGGAAGATTTCGACGCCGACAGCGGGGCGCTGCGTGTCCGCGGGAAAGGGCGGCGCGAGCGCTGCGTGTTCGTCGTCGACCGGCGGCTGCGCGCCCTGATGGCGCGGCTCGCCGCGCGGCCGGAGGCGCGCGGATTGTTCGCGCCCGCCGGCGAGCGCCTGTCGACGCAATCGGCGCGGCGCGCGTTGCGGCGATTCGCCGAAGCGGCCGGGATCGGCCGTCCGGTGACGCCGCACATGCTGCGCCATACCTGCGCCACCCTGCTGCTCGAGGACGGTGTCGACCTGCGCTTCCTGCAGCGGCTGCTCGGCCACGAGAATATCGCCACCACCGCCATCTACGCGCATGTCGGCGATGCCGCGCTCAGGCGGGCGCTGGAAAATGCCGGCCTGCTTTCGACGTTGCGCGCCGAGGTCGGCGGTCAGGCCTGAGGCTCGCGCAGCGGGCTTCGCGGGCCGCCAATATTCAGAACTGGTTGGCGTAGGCCTCGTTGCCGACGAAGCCCATCGCGGTCACCTGGGCGCGCTTGGTGACGGCGAGCACCTCGTCGACCAGCGCGTAGCGCGCCTGCGGGTCCGGCTGCAGGTGCAGCTCGGGCACCGGGTTCATCGTCGTCGTGAGTTCGAGATACTGGCGGAGCGTGGTCAGGGTGACCGGGGTGCCGTTCCAGAGCACCGCGCCCTGGGGGGTGACGACGATCTTGTTCTTGACCGGGTCGATCGGCGGCCGCTGCTGGTTCTGGTCCTGCGGCAGGTCCAGCTTCACCGCGTGGCTCTGGATCGGAATCGTCATGATGATCATGATCAGCAGCACCAGCATGACGTCGATCAGCGGCGTCGTGTTGATCTCCATCATCGGTTCTGATGATTCGGGATTGAGTACGCTTGCGCTCATCTAATTTGCTCCTGTCTCGTCCCGATCAGAGCCGCGTGCCGCCGCGCGGCTCGGGCTCGGAGATGAAGCCGATCCGCGCATAGCCGGCGCGCTGCATGGTGAAGATCGCCGCGCCGACACAGCGATAGGGCGTGTCGATGTCGGACCGGATATGCGCCTCGGGCATGTTCTCGTCGTTGATGTTCTGCGCGCCGCCGACCGCGTCGACCTGCCGCTGCAGCTCGTCGGCCGCGCGCTGGAGCAATTGCGCGGAATTCATCCGGGTCAGGCCCCAATAGACCTCGCAGCGGCCGGCAGCGTCGGTCTTGACCGTGAGGTTGACGTTTTCGGGCTTGGTGACGGTGGGCTGATATTCGACCTTGGGCAGCCGGACCGGCACCGATTGCAGCACGACGGGGACGGTGATGAGGAAGATGATCAGCATGACCAGCATGACGTCCACGAGAGGCGTCGTGTTGATGTCCGACATCGGGGCGTCTTCGTCGCCGCTTTCGCCGACCTGCATTGCCATATTCGTCGCTTCCTATTCTGCTTCGGCGCCGTCCGTGCGGCGGCGCCGGGAAGGGCGCGGCGGGGCGCGAACCCCGCCGCCATGCTTCCTTACGGCCTCGGTGCGCTTGGCGCGGCGCCCGTCGTCGAGGTCGACGTCGAGGTCGACGCCGCCGCGGCGGCCGGCGGCCGGGCGGCGGCCGGACGGGCGATGACCGGGCGGACCGCGCCGCCGGACATCATGTAGCCGTGGACGTCGTTGGCGAAGCGCGCCAGTTCCTCGCCGATCGCCTTGTTGCGGCGCATCAGCCAGTTGTACTGCATGACCGCCGGCACCGCGACGGCGAGGCCGACCGCGGTCATGATCAGCGCCTCGCCGACCGGGCCGGCGACGGCGTCGATCGACGCCTGGCCGGCCGCGCCGATCCGGATGAGGGCGCGGATGATGCCGACGACGGTGCCGAACAGGCCGACGAACGGCGAGGTCGAGCCGACCGTGGCGAGGAAGGCGAGGCCGCTGGTCAGCCGCGCGGTGATCGCGCCCTGGCTGCGGGCGAGCGAGTTCAGCATCCAGTCGTGCTGGTCGATCGGATCGGTCAGCTTGTTGTGCTGCTCCTCGGCGAGCAGGCCGTCGTCGACGATCTGCCGGTAGGCGCCGTTCTTGTCGAGCTTGTTGGCGCCCTCGCGCAGGTTCGGCGCCTGCCAGAAGACGGTGCGGGCGCGGCGCCCCTCCTTGATGATCTTCTGCTGCTCGAACAGCTTGACGAAGAAGATGTACCAGGACCCGACGGACATGATGACGAGGATGCCGAAGGTGAACTGGGCGACGATTCCGCCCTGCTGGAGCGCGGGAATGATGCCATAAGGATTTTCGCCGCCAGATGCTGCTGGTGCTGCCATTGTAACTTCCCTCTCAGTCTAATGGGTATTCGAGAAAACGCGGGTTGAAGGTGATTACTCGTCAGGCAGCACCCAGCGGATGCGGCTGCTCACGGAGTCGGAGGTCGGCTGCCCGTGATCGTCGCGGGCGGGGGTGAAGCGGGCGCGGCTGCGCATGATCCGGCAGGTCGCCGCATCGAGCGCGGCCGAGCCGCTCGAGGAGGTGACCGAGCAGGCGGTCACGCGGCCGTCGGTGCCGACGGTCAGGCGGAAGCCGGTCGTGCCCTGCTCCTCGGCCCGGATCGCCGAGGCCGGATAATCGGCGTCGGAGACGTAGGAGGCGAGGTTGGCGCGGGCGCGGGCGGGCTCGACCGTGCGCGGCGGCGGCGGCGGCGCCGGCGGCGCGGGCGGGGCCGGCGGCGCGGTCGGCGTGATGATCGGCGGCGGCGCGACCTGCACGGTCGTGATCGGCGGCGCCGGCGCCGGCATCCGGATCAGCGGCGGCGGCGCGACGATCGGCGGCGGCTGGACCTGCGGCTGCGGCGGCGGCGGCTCCTCGGGGGGCGGCGGCTCTTCCTGGACGTCGAAGGTTTTGAGGTCCTCCGCCACATTCTTGACGAACCGATAGGCGAGGCCGGTCACGAACGCATAAGCCAGTAAGGCGTGCAAGACGGCGACCGCGATGATGGAATAGACCCGTCCCTGGGTCATGCCCTGATCAACGTATGACATTAATCAGCCCTGCTCCCTCTTTTTCCTACCTGAGCCCAACCTGCTGTAACGCCGCCGACGAGCTTCGGTTCATCCGTGTAACGGATAATCGCGGGGTAGGTCTCTATCGCGCCGCCGGGATGGAGGCAATCCTTCTGTGACTCTGTGACATGGCGATGACGGGCGGCGGATTTCCGCCGCAATCCACGGTTAATGCGCGGCCCGCTAGCCCGTCGCCGCACACCTTCGAGGAGCGAAATGAGGCCGAGATCCATCGCCGCCGGCGCCCTGCTGCTGCTCGCGCAACCCATTGAGTCGCAACCCGTTCCTGCGCCACCGGCGCGGCTCACTTATGCCGACCTCGCGGACCTTTCGCTGGCCGCCCCGGTGGTCGTCCACCTCAGGGTTCGCGATGCCGACGCGCTCGACCCGCGCGACGCGCCGAACGTGTCGCCGGGGCGCCGGCGTTTTTTGGTCGAGGCCGATGTCGTGGCGCTGATTCGCGGCGCCGGCGGCCTGCCCGCGCGAGTCAGCTATCTGGTCGATGTTGCGAACGATTCGCGCGGGCGCCCGGCGCGGTTCAGGCGGGGCGACGAGCTCATCGTCCTCGCCGGCCGGGTGCCGGACCGGCCGGCGGAGCTGCGGCTGGCCGCGCCCGACGCCCAGCTTCCCTATGCGCCCGAGACGGCCGAGCGGCTGCGCGCGATCCTGCGCGAGGCGAGTGCTCCCGACGCGGCGCCGCGCCTGACCGGCATCGGCCGCGCCTTCCATGTCGAAGGCTCGCTGCCCGGCGAGGGCGAGACCCAGATCTTCCTGCAGGCGGCGGGCGAGCGGCCGATCTCGCTGAACATCCTGCGCCGCCCGGGCGAGCAGCCGCGCTGGTCGGTCGCCCTGTCCGAGATCGTCGACGCCGCGGCGACTCCGCCCGTTCGCGACACGCTGCTCTGGTACCGGCTCGCCTGCGCGCTGCCGCCGCGCCTGCCGCCGCAATCGCTGAGCGAGGCGGCGCCCGGGGAAGCGCGCGCGATCCAGGCCGATTACCGGCTGGTGCTCGACGGCCTCGGCCCCTGCGCGCGGACCCGAGCGCGGCGCTAGTCCCTCATCGTCATCCCGGCGAAAGCCGGGATGACGGCTTGGGGGAGCCGTCAGAAGCTCGCCAGCTCCACGCCGACGCCGGCGCAGTCGGCATAGATGTCGGGCTTCCTGGTCGACACGCGCAGGCCGGTGACGCCGCGGCGGGCGGCGATCAGATCGTAGATCTCGCGGACGAACGTCTCCTGGAGGTTGAATCGCCGCCCTTGCGCGAGCGCGCCGATCTCGGTGCGCAGGAAATCGTAGTCCCAGGCCCCGGCGGTGTCGTCGCCGGCGGCGAAGCTCGCCTCGTCGACCCATACCTCGACCGTGACCAGCAGCCGCTGCGGCGCGCCGATCTCGAAATCGTGGAAGCCGATATCGACGTCGAGCTGATAGCCGTCGAGCACGATCTTGCGCGTCTTCGGCGCGAGCCGGTCGGGGACGAGGCCGTCGAGGGTGGCGGCGAGCTGGGTCATGGCTGCTCCAGGAACTGGACGTCGCGCGGCAGGGAGAGGAAACGCTGGCCGCCGTCAAGCAGGATCGTGTGGCCGGTCAGGCTCGGGGTGGCGATGAGGAAGCGCAGGGCGGCGACGATTTCCGAGACGTCGACGCCGAGGCCGAGCGCGTTGAGGCCGTGGACCTTCTCGAAATTGGCGCGGCTCTGCGGGCCCGAGACGAGGGTCACCGACGGCGCGATGCCGCAGACGCGGATGCCCGGCGCGAAGGCGCGCGCGCATAGCTCGGTGAGGCCCGCGAGCCCGATCTTCGAGATCGTGTAGCTGAAGAAATCGGGATTGGGGGCGGCGAGCTTGGCGTCGAGCAGGTTGACGATCAGGCCCTTGCCGGCGCGCGCGGCGAAAGCGCGCGAGAGCAAGGCCGGCGCGCGCAGGTTGACGTCGAGATGGGCGGCCCAGCTCTCGGCGGTGAAATCCGCGATGTCGTCGTGGACGAAACGCGAGGCGCTGTTGACGAGCAGACGCAACGGGGGAAGGCCCTCGGTCGCGGCGAGGATCGTCTCGGCCGCGCCGGGATCGGCGAGCTCGGCCTGGACCGTGGCGGCATGACCGAGCTCGGCCGCCAGGGCTTCCGCCTCGGCGCGCGAATGGCGGTAGTGGATAAGGACGTGCCAGCCGTCGGCGGCCAGCGCCCGGACGAGCTCGGCGCCGATCCGCTTCGCGCCGCCGGTGACGATCGCAGTGCGTTGCTCCATCGCGCCGGGATAGCGCCGTGCCTTGCGCAAGGCTACATCGCGCGGATGGACGACCTCAGCAGCCTGAGCCTCGCGGATATCGCCCGCATGGCCGAGGAGAAACGGCTGCCGCCGGTCGACAAGTGGAATCCGAGCCATTGCGGCGACAGCGAGATGCGGATCGCGCGCGACGGCACCTGGTTCCACCAGGGCAGCCCGATCGGTCGCCCGGCCATGGTCCGCCTGTTCTCGACCATCCTTCGCCGCGAGCCCGACGGCGGCTTCGTGCTGGTGACTCCGGTCGAGAAGCTGTCGATCCTGGTCGAGGACGCGCCATTCGTCGCGGTCGAACTGAAAAGCGAAGGCGAAGGGCGCGAACGCACCCTCGCCTTCCGCCTCAACACCGGCGACGTCGTGATCGCCGGCCCGGAGCACCCGCTGCGCTTCGAGCATGGCCCGCATCCCTATCTGGAGGTGCGCGGCGGCCTCGACGCCTTGGTCGCCCGCCCGGTCTATTACGAGCTCGCCGAGCTGGCGCTGGCCGAAGCTGCGCGGCCCCCGGGCCTGTGGAGCGGCGGCGCCTTCTTCGCGCTGGAGCCCGGCCGATGAACCTCGCCGCCCGGCTGCGCGAGGCGCTCGAGCGCGGCCACGGCCGCAGCCCGATCCTGATCGCCGGCGACGTGCTCGACGAGGAGGAAGGCGCCGGCATCACCCCCGCCGCCGTGCTCGTCGCGGTCGTCGACCGGCCCGAGCCGACCGTGATCCTGACCCTGCGGCCCGACACGATGCGCAAGCATCCCGGCCAGATCAGCTTTCCCGGCGGGCGGATTGATCCCGGCGACGACGGTCCGGTCGCCGCCGCCCTGCGCGAGGCCGAGGAGGAGATCGGCCTGCCGCCGCACGCGGTCGAGGTGATCGGCCTCGCCGACGTCTATCGCACGGTGACCGGCTTCGAGGTGACCCCGGTGGTCGGGATCGTGCCGCCGGATCTGCCGCTGGCTCCCCATCCCGGCGAGGTCGCGGCCCTCTTCGAGGCGCCGCTTCACTATCTGCTCGATCCGGCGCATCAGCATGAGCGCTCGGCAATCTGGCGCGGGCGGGAGCGGCATTATTATGAGATCGACTATGAGGGCCGGCGGATCTGGGGAGCGACCGCGGCGATGATCGTCAATTTGAGCAGACGCCTGGAGCTGGCATGAAAATAGGGACAGTCCCTATTTTTCGAGTTCGCCCGTCGCGCTTCGCAGTGCGTCGGAAAAACAGCGACTGTCCCTGTTTTCGGAGAGTCGGGTGAACCTGCCCGACGCCCCCTGGCGCGGCCGCAACGGCATGGCGCGGCTGCTCAAGGCGCTCGGCGCGGGCGCGGGCGAGACCCGCTTCGTCGGCGGCTGCGTGCGCGACACGTTGCTGAAGATCGAGGTCCGCGACGTCGATCTCGCCACCCGGCTCACCCCCGAGGCGGTGATCGCGCGGCTCGAACGGGCGAAGATCAAGGCGGTGCCGACGGGGATCGCGCACGGCACCATCACCGCGGTGAGCGGCGGCGCCCCGGTCGAGGTGACGACGCTGCGCCGCGACGTCTCCACCGACGGGCGCCGCGCCACCATCGCCTTTACCGAGGATTGGCGGGAAGATGCGGCGCGGCGCGACTTCACGATCAACGCGCTGTCCGCCGACCCGGTGAGCGGCAGGATGTTCGACTATTTCGGCGGCCTCGCCGATTTGAAGGCGCGGCGGGTGCGCTTCATCGGCGAACCGCTGCAGCGCATCGCCGAGGATCATCTGCGCATCCTGCGCTTCTTCCGCTTCCACGCCCGCTTCGGCCGCGGCGCGCCGGATCCGGCCGCGCTGGACGCCTGCGCCGCGCGCGCCAACGATCTGATGGCCCTGTCGCGGGAGCGGATCGCCGACGAGCTCCTAAAGCTGCTCGGCCTGCCCGATCCGGCGCCCACCGCCACTTTGATGATCGCGCGCGGCATCTTCCGACCGGTGCTGCCGGAGATCGGGTCGGCCGAGCCGCTCGCCGCCTTGGTCGCGGCCGAGCAGGCGGCCGGCATCTGCCCCGAGGCGGTCCGGCGGCTGGCCTCCCTGCTCCCGCCCGATCCGGAGACGGCGAGCGCGGTGGCCGCGCGGTTGCGGCTCTCGAAGCGCCTCGCCCGGCGGCTGGTGTCGGCGGCGCAGCGCGGGCTCGATGCGCCCGAGGCGCTCGCCTACCGGATCGGCACCGCCGAGGCGATCGACCGCTTCCTGCTGAACGGCCCGCCGCTGCCGGACCTGCGGGCGCTCGAACAATGGAAAAGGCCGCGCCTCGCGGTCGGCGGCGGCGATCTCATCGCGATGGGGCTCGAGGCGGGGCCCGTGGTCGCGGCGACGCTCCAGGCGATCGAGCGCGACTGGGCGGCGGCTGGCTTCCCGGACGACAGGCAGGAGGTCCGCGCGCTGGCGCGGCGCCACGTCGATCAGGCGTTGCGTTCGAGCCAGTAGGCGAGGGCCGCGTCGGCGGGCAGCGCTTCGGAGAAGTGGAAGCCCTGGCCGTAGGTGCAGCCCAGTTCGGCGAGGCCGTGCGCGAGCTCCTCGCTGTCGATCCCCTCGGCGGTGGTTTCCATGCCGAGCGCCTTGGCAAGGCTGAGGATGGCATGGACGATCGCCGCCGAATCGCCGTCTTCGATCATCGCGGCGATGAAGCGCTGGTCGATCTTGAGCGCGTCGATTGGCAGCAACTGCATCGAGGCGAGCGAGGTATAGCCGGTCCCGAAATCGTCCATCGCCACCCGCGCGTCGAGCCGCTTCAGCGCATTCAATGCCTTGGCGGCGCGCTCCGGGTCCTGGATGATCGCGCTTTCGGTGAGCTCGACGGTCAGGCGCGCCCCGGAAATGCCGCTCGCGCCCAGGGCCGCCGACACCGCGGCGGCGACATCGTCGCGGCTGATCTGGATCGGCGACATGTTGACGCTGATCCCGATCGGCAGCTCGATCCCGGTGGCGCGGTCCCATTCGGCCAGCGTGCGCGTCGCCGTCTCCAGCGCCCAGCGGCCCAGCTGGACGATCAGGCCCGATTCCTCGGCGACCGGGATGAACTCGGCCGGCGGGATCACCTTCCCCTCGTCGTCGGTCCAGCGCGCGAGCGCCTCGAAGCCGGCGACCCGGCCGGTCTTCAATTCGATCAGCGGCTGGTAGGCGAGGGTGAGGCCGTCGCTCTCGATCGCGCAGCGGAGTTCGGTCTCCATGCTGAAGCGGCGGCGGACCGCTTCGGCCTGGACCGGCTCGTAAATCTGGGTCGTGCCCGCCTGCTTGGCGTTCTTGAGCGCGAACTGGGCGTTGCGGAACACCTCGTCCGCGCTCGCCACGCCCTGATTCAGGATCGCGCAGCCGATCGCGCAATCGACCCGGATTTCGAGGTCGGAAAGGCGGAACGGCAGCGTCAGCACCGCCTTGATGCGCTCGGCGGCGCGCAGCGCGTCGCCCGGGCCGCGGTCGAGCCGCATCAGGATGCCGAACTCGTCGCCCGAGGTGCGGGCGAGGACGTCGCTCGGCCGCAGCGCGGACACCAGCCGGCGGGCGAAGGTGATTAGCAATTCGTCGCCGGCCATCGCCCCCATGCATTCGTTGACCCGGCTGAAGCGGGTCATGTCGACCGCGAGCACGCCATAGCTGCCCTCGCGAAACTGCGGGTCGGCGAGCACGGCCTCGACCTTTTCGTTGAAGGCGAAGCGGTTGGGCAGGCCGGTCAGCGTGTCGCGCAGCATCTCGGAGCGCAGGCTCTTTTCGGTTTCGACCTGGGCGGTCTTGTCGATCAGGGTGATGAGATAGCGCCGGGGCTGGCCGGACAGCACCTTCAGCTGGGCGAAGCGCACGGTGAAGTGGCGGCCGCCGATGCTGCGCCCGTCGGCGGTTTCGAACTGGTGGGCGGTCTCGCCGCCGGTCAGGAAGGCGGCGAGCCGGGTGCCGATCGGCCCGGAGCGCAGGATCGGCACGTGGCGGATGTTGCGGTCGCCGAGCCGCTCGTCCCATTCGGCGACGAAGCGGAAATGGTCGTTGGCGCACTCGATCGTGGCCTCGCCTTCCCCGGCGGTGATGATCGCGGCGGCGATCGGCAGCGCGTCGAGATAGCCCTGGCGCACATTTTCCAGGATCGCGGCGAGCTGGTGCGCGGCTTCGGGGGAGACGTCGGCGTTGCGCGCCGTCTCCTCGATCGATGCGTTCGTGTGCTTGCGCGTCCCTGTCGCCGGCATGGCCGGGGGGATAAAGGAACAGGGTTAACGCTCCGTTGAGAATTGGCCCGTGCGAATGCGGTAAGCCCCTCAGAACTGGTTGTCGCGGGGGAAGCCCAGCGGGGGCATGCGGCCGGCGGCGCCGCGGGCGGTGCGCCAGGGGTTCATGTCGGTCTCGGTGCGGATGCGGCCGCTCTCGCCGCCCATCGCCCAGCTCAACCCCTCGGCGAAGGCGAAGCCGGTCGCGTCGGCGAGGCCGCCGTCGCGATAGCGCTGGAGCTGGACGCCCTGGCCGCGGCCCATTTCAGGCAATTCGCTCAAGGGGTAGACGACCAGCTTCCTGTTCTCGCCGATCACCGCGACATAGTCCTCGCCGGGCTGGAGCGGGCGCACCACCCGCAAAGTGGCGCCCGGGCGCAGGTTGACGATCTGCTTGCCCTTGCGGGTCTCGGCGATGACCCCGGCGGTCGGGGTGACGAACCCCCGCCCGTCCGACGACGCGACCAGCAGCTTTTCCGACCCTCCGCCCCGGAGCAGGGCGACGACATTGCCCTCGCCCTCGATGTCGACCATCGACTTGACCGGCTCGCCGAAGCCGCGGCCGCCGGGCAGCCTGTCGGCGGCGAGCGTGTAGAAGCGGCCGTCCGAGGCGGCGAGCAGGATCTTGTCGGTGGTGTGGGCGTGGAGCAGCGGGAAAGCGAGGCTGTCGCCCTCCTTGAACTTGAGCGCGTCGGCCTCGGTCTGCTCGACATGGCCCTTCATCGCCCGGATCCAGCCCCGCCGCGAGAGGATCACGGTGATCGGCTCGCGCTCGATCATCGCCTCCAAGGGGATTTCGCGGGCCGGGCCGGCCTGCTCGATGCGGGTGCGGCGCCGGCCGAGCGGCGTATCCTCGCCATAGCGGCCCCTGAGCGCGAGCAGGTCCTTTTTCAGCCGTTTCTTCTGGAGCCTCGGATCGGCGACCAGCCGGGCGAGCTCGGCCTGCTCCTTTTCGAGGCTCTCGCGCTCCTTGCGGATCTGCATCTCCTCGAGCTTGCGCAGGCTCCTCAGGCGCATGTTGAGGATCGCCTCGGCCTGGCGGTCGCTGAGGCCGAATTCGGCGATCATCACCGGCTTGGGCTCGTCCTCGGCGCGGATGATCGCGATCACCCGGTCGAGGTTCAGATAGGCGATGAGATAGCCGTCGAGCAGCTCGATCCGGTCGGCGATCTTCGCCAGCCGGTGGTTCGAGCGGTTGACCAGCACCTCGATCTGGAAGGCGAGCCACTCGCCCAGCACCTGCCTCAGCCCCATCACCCGCGGCGTGCGGTTCGCGTCGAGCACGTTGAGGTTGAGCGCGACGCGGGTTTCGAGGTCGGTCAGCCGGAACAGGCTGTCCATCAGCAGATCGGGCTCGACGGCGCGGCTGCGCGGCTCGATGACGATCCGGATCTCGGCGTCGGATTCGTCGCGGACGTCGGCGAGGATCGGCAGCTTCTTGTCGGCGATCAACTGGGCGATCTGCTCGATCAGCTTGCCCTTGGCGACCTGGAACGGGATTTCGGTGACGACCGCGGCCCAGGTCCCCTGCGGGCCCTTTTCCGTGTGCCAGGTCGCGCGGACGCGGAAGGCGCCGCGCCCGCTCGCATAGGCGGCGGCGATCAGCTCCGGCGCGTCGACCACCCGGCCGCCGGTCGGGAAGTCCGGGCCCCGGACATGCGCCATCAGCGCCGAATCGTCGGCCCCGGGCGCGTCGATCAGGAGGATGGCGGCGTCGATCAGCTCGGCGACATTGTGGGGCGGGATCGAGGTCGCCATGCCGACGGCGATGCCGGCGGCGCCGTTGGCGAGCAGGTTGGGAAACAGGCCCGGAAAGACTTCGGGCTCCTCCTCCTCATTGTTGTAGGTGGGCTTAAAATCGACCGTGCCTTCGTCGAGCCCGGCCATCAGCTCGCCCGCCGCCGCGGTCAGCCGCGCCTCGGTGTAGCGCATCGCCGCCGCATTATCGCCGTCGACATTGCCGAAATTGCCCTGGCCGTCGACGAGCGGATAGCGCAGGGAGAAGTCCTGGGCGAGCCGGACCATCGCGTCGTAGACCGACTGGTCGCCGTGCGGGTGGTATTTGCCGATCACGTCGCCGACCACCCGCGCGCATTTCTTGTAGCCCGCCGCCGGATCGAGCCGGAGCAGCCGCATCGCCCACAGGAGGCGCCGGTGGACGGGCTTCAGCCCGTCGCGCAGGTCCGGAAGCGAGCGCGCGGTGATCGTCGAGAGGGCGTAGACCAGATAGCGTTCGGACAAGGCGTCGTCGAACGGCGCGTCGACGACATTATCGAAAATGTCACTCATGCGGCAGCGTTAGCAGGGCGGATTCGGGGAGGCGAGCGGCTTGTTTTAGGTGATGATATATAGTATCATAACCTCCTGGAAGGAGACCCGCAATGCGGCCGAGCCGCCCGCGCCTGTTCGCATCCGCTCTGTCGGCGCTGCTGGTGGCGGCGCTCGGCTTCGCGCTGTTCACCTCCAGCCGTCCGCCGCGCTTCGTCGCGGACTCCGGCGCCGGCCTCAGGACCTACGACGTCGGGGAGATGGGGCCGCCGGCCATCGACGGGCCCGTGCCGCGCGAGCCGGCAAGCGGCGGTAGCGAGGCCGGAATCGCCGTTTCAATGCCCCGCATCGCCTACACTTACGGCTACAGCTTCCGGATCGACGCCGGGCGCATCGCGGCGGTGCAGGAGCGCCATCTCGCTTTGTGCCGGCGGCTCGGGCCGGCGCGTTGCCGGGTCACGAGCATGCGGCGGGGCGCCGAAACGGGCGAGGCCGCGACGGCCGCGCTCGCGCTCCAGCTGTCGGCGCCGCTCGCCGAGGCGTTCGGGCGCGGCCTGATGGCGATTTCGGCCGCCGGCGGCGGCGAGACCGCCGACCGGTCGATCGCCGCCGAGGATCTGTCGCGCCAGATGATCGACAGCGACGCAAGGATCCGCACCCGCGAGGTGCTGATCCGCCGCCTCACCGCCCTGCTCGCGACGCGCAGCGGCAATATCCAGCAGGCGGTCGAGGCCGAGCGCGCGATCAACACCGCGCAGGAGGAACTGGAGGCCGCGCGAACCCTGCTCGCCGAGATGCGCGGCCGGGTGGCGATGTCGGCGGTCGAAATCTCCTACCTCGCCCGCGACCCGATTCCCTCCGCCGCCAATCCGATCGCCGATGCGCTCGACCGGGTCGGGTCGATCTCGACCAGCAGTCTCGGCGCGATGATCCTGCTCCTCGGGGTCGCTTTGCCCTGGCTGATCCTCGGCGGCGCCGTTTTCACGATCGTCCGAGTCGTGCGCCGCCGCTTCGGCCAAGGCCCTGAGTCGGAAGGTTAAATTTAGCGTTGCTATTCTCTACTGTTTTGATAGAGTAAGACAAGACAAGGGGAGACCGCCCATGCGCCGCTCGCTTCCGCTGTTCGCTCTGCTTCTCGCCGGCGCCGCCGCCTGCGGCCAGTCGGGCCAGCGCCCGCCCCCGCCGCAGTCCGAGCAAATGTCGAACGCGGCCGCCGACGCGGCCCCGGCCCAGTTCCAGGCCGACGAATCGACGGGCGGCGAGGCCGCGTCGCGGCGCGCCGCCGCCGGCCCCAATGTCGGCCCGACCGCGGCGCCCGGGGTCGCCTTCAACTATCGCTACGCCTTCCGTCTCGCCGCGCCGCGCATCGCCGAGGTGCAGGAGCAGCATGCCCAGATGTGCGAGCGCCTCACCGTCGCGCGCTGCCGGATCACCGGCATGCATTACCGGGTCGTCAACGACCGCGACATCGAGGCGATGCTCGCCTTCAAGCTCGATCCGTCGCTCGCCCGCCTGTTCGGCCGCCAGGGCGTCGAGGCGGTGGTCCGCGCCGAGGGCATGCTGACCGAAAGCGAGATCAGCGGCACCGACGTCGGCACCGCGATCCGCGCCGCCGGCCGCAGCCTCGCGGACCTGCAGGCCGATCTCGCCCGGATCGAGGCGCGCCTCGGCCAGCGCATTCCGTCGGGCGAACGCGAAAGCCTCGAATATGAGGCGCAGCAGCTGCGCCAGCAGATCCGCGGCTTGCGCGAAAGCCGCAGCGAGCAGCAGGAATCGCTGGCGACGACGCCGATGGTGTTCCGCTACGGCTCGGGCGACCTCGTCCCCGGCTCCGACCGGCGGCCGACGCTCAAGCAGGCGCTGCAGCAGGCCGGCGACAATTTCGTCGAGGGGGCGACGATGTTGTTGATCTTCTTCGTCACCCTGCTGCCCTTCGCGATCGCGGCGGCGCTGATCTGGGCGATCATCGTCCTCGTCCGCCGCCGCTGGTTCCCGAAGAAGGAGGCCGAAGCGCCGCCTGCCTCGGCCTGACCCCTTCTCCCTCCGCGCAACGGAGGGAAGGGGGCGGGTGCGGCCAGGGCGGTCGCCAGCCGCCCAGGCGCCGGCCAGTTCCTCGCAAGGCCAGGCCGCCACGCACCCGCCCCAACCTTAATTGTCTACCGATTTAGTTGAGTTCAAAAGATCAACCGAGAGGAGACTGACCGTGCGCCGTTCGCTTCCCTTCCTTGTTCTGCTGCTCGCCACCGCCGCTTCCTGCGGCCAGGCCATCGACAACCGCTCCCGCCCCCCGGCCGGGGCAGGCGACACGGCCAATGCCACGGACGTCGCGGAGCCGGACGCGATCCCCGCCGAGCTGCCCGCGCCCCGCGCCCGCCCGAGCCGCGAGGCGGGCCCGGGCATCGATCCCGAAAGCGCGCCCGGCGTCGCCTTCGACTATCGCTATTCGTTCCGGCTCGAGGCCGATCGCGTCGCCGAGATGCAGCAGGAGCATCAGCGGCTCTGCGAACGCTACGGGTCCCGCTGCCGGATCACCGGCATGGACTATCGCGCCGCCAATGAGGACGATGTCGAGGCGATGCTCTCCTTCCTCGTCGACCCGCGGATCGCCGGCCAGTTCGGCCGCGAAGGCGTCCGCGCGGTGGAGGCGGCCGACGGCGAGCTCGCCGACAGCCAGGTGTCCGGCACCGAAATCGGCACCGCGCTCAAGAGGGACACCGGCAATCTCGCCGAGTTGCGCGCCGAGCTCGACCGGGTCGAGGCCCGGCTCGCGCAGGCCAATCTGCGCGGGCGCGAGCGGGCCCGACTCGAGGACGAGCGGCAGTCGCTGCGCCAGCAGATCGCCGGACTGCGCGAAACCACCGCGCAGCAGGAAAGCGCGCTCGCGACCACGCCGATCCTGTTCCGCTACGGCTCGGGCAATCTCGCGCCGGGGCCGGCGCGCGCGCCGACCCTCGGCGAAGCGTTCGAGAGCGCGACCGACACCTTCCGCGGCGGCGTCAACATGCTGCTCGTCATGCTGGTGATGCTCTCGCCCTGGGTGCTGGCGGGCCTCGGCATCTGGTGGCTGGTCCGCCTCCTCCGCCGCCGGCAGCCGGTGACGCCCGAAGCCTGAAAACAGGGACAGTCCCTATTTTCTGGTTCATTGGGGTTGGAGGAAGATTTCGGCGGGCTCGCGCGCCTTCTCGGCCTCGGCCTCGGCGAGGATCCAGTCGCGGAAGGCGGCGATCTTGGGCTGGTTGCGGCGCCCTTCGGGATAGACCAGCCAGTGGCTGCGGTCGGTGACGTGGATGCGCGGGAAGGGCTGGACGAGGCGCCCCGAAGCGAGCTCGCCGCGCCAGAACATCGGCGTCATCATCGCGATGCCGGCGCCGGCGAAGGCGGCGTTCGCTTCCATCACCTGGTTGTCGAGGACGAGGCCGGGGTCCCTCCCCTTGCTGCCGACCTCGACGCCGGCCTCGGCGAGCCAATCGCGCCACCAGTCGTCGGCGGGGCTGAGGCGCGGCACTTCGAGCAGCTGCTCCGGCCGTTCGAGCCGGTGCCGCCCGGCGAACTCGGCGCTGCAGATCGGGCTGAAATTGAGGCGGAACAGGAAGTGGCATTTGAGCCCCGGCCAGTCGCCGCGGCCGACCCGGATCGCGGCGTGGAACTCGCCGGTCGAGAAGTCGACCAGCCGGTTGTCGCTCGACAGCCGCACCGCGAGATCCGGGTGGCGGATCTGGAAGGCGCCGAGCCGCGGCGCCAGCCAGGCAGTGGCGAGCGTCTGGGCGGTGCTGACCGAGAGCAGCGCCTGGTCGTCCGCGACGAGGCCGGAAAAGGCGTCCTCGAGCGTCGCGAAGGCGGTGGCGACGAGGGGCGCGATCCGGCGGCCGGCCTCGGTCAGCGACACCCGCCCCTTGACGCGCGCGAACAAGGGGATGCCAAGCCGCTCTTCCAACAAGCGAATTTGATAGCTTACCGCCGCCTGCGTCATCCCGAGCTCGGCCGCCGCCTGGGTGAAATTCTGGCGGCGCGCGGCGGCTTCGAACACGCGCACGGCGCTCAGGGGAGGCAGGCGTGCCATAGGCTAATCTATAAGCCAGCCTTATACTAACTGTCGAGACTTTCGTTGGCGGCGGCGGCCGCGAACTGCCATTTCCGCCTCACGCCGAACGATCGGCACTTGAGGAAAGGATCAGGGAAATGCGTGACGAACTCGACGGCCGGATGTGGGTCGACCATCATGACGGCTTCGGCGAAGCGGTGGACAATGCCGCCGCCGCGCTTCGCGCCGGCATCGCCCGCTTCGCGGGCTGGGACGGCAGCACCCATCAGCTGCTCGCCATCATCGCCGCTTTCGCGGTGACCGGGCTCAGCCTCGCCTTCACCAGCAACGCCGCCTGAGCGGCAAAGGGAGAATCGCCATGACCTTCCGCAATCTCGTCAGCGCCTTCCGGGACGCGAAGCAGGCGATCCTGTTCGCGCTCTGCAAATTGAACGAAGTCCAGTTCAGCGCCCCCTGGGCGCCGCGCCGGAGCCGCTGCTCTGGGCCATGAACGCGGCGCCGGGGCGGCGTCGCGCCCGCCGGCCCTATCGTTCCAGCAGCAGCCGCGCGTTGACGGTGGGGTTGCCGGCCCTGCCGAACGGGAACGGGACTTCGCCCCCGTCGCGCGTCAGCAGCCTGATCTCGACCTCCACCGGGCCGCCTTCGAGATCCGCCTGGTCGACCAGGAAGTCGAAGTTCGCCAGCGCATTGGCGCGGCAGGTTGCGCAGAGCTTCGGAGTTGTCGGCTGGAAGAAGGCCCGCTTGCCGATCACGCGGTCGCCGACGCGCAAAGCGACGGTGAAGCTTCCGGGGATTTCGAGCCGGTCGATTTCCTTTACCCTGAATGAGACCTTCGGGCGTCCAGGCAGGGCGAAAGCCCGGCTCGCCGGGAAGGCGCCGAGGCGGAGCGGCAGCACCGTTACGGCCGGCTCGTCGCGGGGATGCTCGTAGTCCACGCCGAGGGAGAGCGAATCGATGGTTTCCGGCGCGGTCAGCGTGAACGGAGGCAGGCCATTGAGCACCGGATCGTCGAGCCAGTCGGGCGCGCCGGCGAGGTGCGACTTGAACTTGTTGAGCGTGGTCGCGCCATAGGCCTGCTGCCACTTCCACCAGAGACGGTCCCAATTGCAGTGGAAAAACCAGAAAATCGGGTCGAAGGCGGTGACGTCCTGGTTGCGCATGGTGACTCCGCTGGCGACATGGCCGGCGTCATGGGCGGTGATGATTCCCTCGCCGGTATTGCCGTTGTCCCAGCCGTTGAACAACTCCCATCGTGATTGGCCGAGCGCCTTGCCGATGATTTCGGCGACGCCGAAATCCGCGAGATTTTTCAGGATCGTCTCGGCCGGATAGCGGTCCGTGACATAATTCGCCGTCGCGCCTTGGGGCGGATAGCAATCGCCCGCGAGCGGGCAGAGTCTTACCGGAATCTCATATTTGTCGAACGGGTCTTCCCAGAGGAAAGCCGGGATTTCCGCCGCGGTGATGTCCCAATAGGGAAGCGTCACGTCCTCGCAGCCCTCGACTGAGCGGAGAGCATTCTCGAAGGCGAGCAGATAGGCGCGATGCCACGGATTATAGGCGTTTTCGTGGTGCCGGCAGTAGTAGACCGACTTGCCTCCTCCCGGCAGCCAATGCTGGCCGGCCAGCGCGTAATAGCTTTGCGGATCTTCCGGTCTGCGGTTCATCAGGCCCCGAAAGGCGGTCTTCAGCTTCTCGATGTCCACGTCCTTGATATTCTTGCGGATACGCCGTGCCTCCGACGGCGCCGCCGCCAGCGCCACCGGCTCGCCATCACCGCGCGGGTAATCGTGCTTCATCCAATTATAGAAAGTCTCGACCCTGGCCGGCGACCAACGCTGGCCGGGCGGCATTTCGCCGTCCTTGACCTTGAAGTAGAGCCGCAATGCGTTTGCCTTGACGCCCACATAGGTCGCCAGGTCGACCGCTCCGTTGTCGGGATCTCTCATATGGTCGATATCGATGTCGCGGAAAAAATGCCGAATGTCGCCCATATAGGTCGGGTTGCTAATGGGTGTTTCGCCGTTTGACATGATGCCCTCCCGAGTCGGCGGATACTTACTTTAGCTTATCTTGTGAGATTACGGCAGCGCGGGCTCCGGCAGGCCGCGCCGAGCCCGCATTTGCAGACTTCGGCCTGCGCGGCTATCGACCGTGGCGGCGCCGCCGGAGGCCTACACTGCGCATCTCGCTCTCCCCACTTGCGTTCTATGCGGCCGGCACGCTAGCCGCCTGCGCGATGGCGCAGCCGAGCCCGCCCCCGCCGACGCACGGCCTGATGGCCTGGCCGGACCTGCTCGAGCGCGCGCGCCCGTCGCCGAGCACGACCATTTCCTACGGCGCCGACGCGCTCCAGGTCGTCGATCTCTTCCTTCCCGCGGGCGAGGGCCCGCATCCGGTCGTGCTGATGGTCCATGGCGGCTGCTGGCAGACCGGGATCGCCGACCGCCGCATCATGAGCTGGATCGCGGACGACCTCACCCGTTACGGGATCGCCGTCTGGAACATCGACTATCGCGGCGTCGACCGGGCCGGCGGCGGCTATCCGGGCACCTTCCAGGACGCGGCGGCGGCGGCCGACGCGCTTCGCGCGCATGCCGAACGCTATCGTCTCGATCTCTCCCGCGTCCTCGCGGTCGGCCACAGCGCCGGCGGCCACCTCGCGCTCTGGCTCGCGGCCCGGCCGCGCCTCCCCGCGGGGTCGCCGCTGCGCAGCGCCGACCCGCTGCCGATCCATGAAGTGGTCAGCCTCGGCGGCCTGCCCGACCTCGAGGAAGCGGCGCGCTCGGAAAACGGCTGCGGCAACGAAGTCGTCGGCCGGCTGACGGGCGGCCGATTCGCGGACACGTCCGTCCCGCGCCTCGCCCCTCTCGGCGTCCGCCAGGTACTGATCAACGGCCGCCAGGACCGGATCATTCCGACCGCTTATGCCGAAGGCTATGCGGCGCCGATGCGCGCCGCCGGCGACGAGGTCCGAGTCCGCATGATCGATCGCACCGGCCATGTCGAATTGATCGCCCCCGACTCCATCGCCTGGGCCGCGGCGGTCGAGGAAATCCGGCGGGCGCTGGGACGATGAGCTTCACCCTCGCCGAGGCGCGCGCCGCCGACGCCGCCGATTCGCTGCGGCCGTGCCGCGAGCGCTTCGACCTGCCCGAGGGCCTGGTCTATCTCGACGGCAATTCGCTGGGGCCGCTGCCCAGATCGGCGCCGGCGCGGCTCCGGCAGGTGGTGAGCGAGGAATGGGGCGCCGAGCTGATCCGCAGCTGGAACAGCCGCGACTGGATCGGCGCGCCGCAGCGGGTCGGCGCCAAGATCGCGCCGCTGATCGGCGCCAGGCCGCACGAGGTGATCGTCGCCGATTCGACCTCGGTCAACCTGTTCAAGCTGCTGGTCGCGGCGGCGGGGCTGTCGGACCGCAGGAAGCTGCTCAGCGAGGCCGGCAATTTTCACACCGATCTTCATATCTCCAGCGGAGTCGCCGCGCTGCTCGCCCTCGAGCTCGACATCGCGCCGCGCGACCAGATCGAGCGCCGGCTCGGCGACGACACGGCTTTGCTGCTGCTGACCCATGTCCACTACAAGACCGCCGCCCGCTTCGACATGGCGGCGATGACGGCCCGCGCGAAGGAAATCGGCGCGATGACGGTCTGGGACCTCTCCCACAGCGCCGGCGCGGTGCCGCTCGACCTCAATGGCGCCGGCGCCGAGCTCGCGGTCGGCTGCGGCTACAAATATCTGAACGGCGGGCCGGGCGCGCCCGCCTTCCTCTACGTCGCCGAGCATCTCCAGGAGCGGCTGATCTCGCCGCTGCGCGGCTGGATGGGGCATGCCGAGCCCTTCGCCTTCACCGACGACTATCGGCCCGCCGCCGGCATCGACCGGATGCTCGCGGGAACCCCGCCGATCCTCAGCCTCGCTGCGCTCGAATGCGGGATCGACGCGTTCGACGGGGTGACGGTCGAGCGGCTCTGGTCGAAGGCCAACGCCCTGTTCGACGTCTTCCACGCGCTGATGGAGCAGCGCTGCCCCGCGCTCCGATGCATCACCCCGCGCGCGCCCGAGCAACGCGGCAGCCACATCTCGTTCCGCCACCCCCATGCCTTCGAGATCTGCCAGGCGTTGATCGACGCCGATGTTATCGGCGATTTTCGCGCCCCCGACGTGATCCGCTTCGGCCTCACCCCGCTCTATCTCGGCTTCGAGGATTTGTGGCAGGCGATCGACCGGCTCGCCGGCATCATGGAAAGCGAAAGCTGGCGCGAACCGAGATTTGCGGTGCGCGGCAAAGTGACCTAGGGAGCGGCCGTTCCGCGGGGGAGAAGTTGCTTTGCTTACAACGGTTTTGGCGGCGGCCGCGCTGGCGCTGGCGCCGGCTGGGAGATGCGAGGCGCGGGTGCTGGACTATGCGGGGTGGCGCCAAGCCCCGGGGCAGGAGTGGGACTATCGCTGGTCCGGCGGCGAAAGCCGCGCCCTCACCATCCTCGGGGCGCAGCATCTTCGCGATCCCGCCGACCCCCAATTCGCCCGGATCGCGGCGGCCTTTGCCGAAGCGCGCCCGACCCTGGCCTTCTACGAAGGGCCCGATCGCGGCATCGCCGCCGACGCCGAGGAGACGATCCGCAGCCGCGGCGAATCCGGCTATGTCCGCTATCTCGCGTCCCAGGCGGGGATCGAGGCGCACTCGCTCGAGCCTTCGCCCGGCCAGCAGATCGCCATGTTGCTCGCCGAGCATCCGCTCGATCGGGTCAATCTGTTCTTCGTGCTGCGCGAGGCGGCGCGGTTGCGCGAGCGCGAGGGGCGGACCGGCGCCGCGCTCGATGAAGCCGTCCGCACCCTGATCGAGCGCAGCGCGCAAATGGCCGCCCAGGCGCGGCTCGCCTTGCCGGTGACCGACCTCGCCAGCCTCGACGCGGCCACCCGCCGCTATTGGCCCGGGCGCGACTGGCGCGCGCTGCCGCTGGAATGGTTCTCGCCGCGCGCCGAGGATGCCATGACCGGCGGCGTCTTCCTCGGCGCGATCAACCGTTCGGACAGCATGAACCGCGATCGCTACATGGTCTCGCAGCTGGTCGAGGCCGCACGCCTGGGCAACAGGGTGTTCGTCGTCGTCGGCCGCAACCACGTGCCGATGCAGAAGCCGGCGCTCGACTGCGCATTGCGGGGCGGCGCCTAGACGGCTTCCGGGCCGCGTTTGCCCTCGCGCCCGCGCTCCCCTATAGAGCCGCCTTCCCTTTCCGCAGCCGGAGGCTCCCGCCCGCAATGTCCCGCCGCCGACTGATCTACGAAGGCAAGGCCAAGATCCTCTACGAGGGGCCCGAGCCCGGCACTTTGATCCAGTATTTCAAGGACGACGCGACCGCGTTCAACGCCCAGAAGCGCGGCTCGATCGCCGGCAAGGGCGTGCTCAACAACCGCATCTCCGAGCATCTCTACACCTTGCTCGGCACGATCGGCATCCCGACCCACTTCATCCGCCGCCTCAACATGCGCGAGCAATTGATCCGCCAGGTCGAGATCGTGCCGATCGAGGTGGTGGTCAGGAACGTCGCGGCGGGGACGCTGTCGCAGCGGCTCGGCATCGAGGAAGGCACCCAGCTGCCGCGCACGATCATCGAATATTATTACAAGGACGACGCGCTCGGCGACCCGATGATCGCCGACGAGCATATCGCCTGCTTCGGCTGGGCGAGCCAGGACGAGATGAACGAGATCGCCGACATGGCGATCAGGGTGAACGACTTCCTCTGCGGCCTGTTCGCCGGGATCGGCATCCGCCTGGTCGACTTCAAGCTCGAATTCGGCCGGCTCTGGGAGAATGATTTCGCGCGCATCATCCTCGCCGACGAGATCAGCCCGGACGGGTGCCGCCTCTGGGATATGAACTCGGGTGAGAAGCTCGACAAGGACCGCTTCCGCCGCGATCTCGGCGGCGAGGCCGAGGCCTATCAGGAGGTCGCGCGCCGGCTCGGACTGCTCCCCGACGGCGAGCCCAACGCGGTGCTCGACCTCGCCGAGCATCGGCAAAAGCGAGGAAAGTAAGAGGGCCTTGGCGCACTCCCACGCGCACGGCGGGCATCACCACCATCACCCCCACCATGCGCGCGACTTCGGCTGGGCGTTCGCGATCGGCATCGCCCTCAACCTCGGCTTCGTCGCGGTCGAGACGCTCTACGGCTTCTGGGCCAATTCGATGGCCCTGCTCGCCGATGCCGGCCACAATCTCTCCGACGTGCTCGGCCTCGCCGTCGCCTGGGCGGCGGCGATCCTGGCGAAGCGGCCGCCGAGCCGGCGCTTCAGCTACGGGCTGCGCGCCTCATCCATCCTCGCCGCGCTCGCCAATGCGGTGCTGTTGCTGATCGCGGTCTCGTTCATCGCCTATCACGCCGTGTTCCGGCTGATCATCCCCGACCTCGTCGAGGGCGGCACGGTGACGATCGTCGCCGGGATCGGCATCGTCGTCAATGCCGCCACCGCCCTGATGTTCGCGCGCGGCCGGCGCAGCGACCTCAACATCCGCGGCGCCTATCTGCACATGGTCGCCGACGCGCTCGTCTCCGCCGGGGTGGTGATCGCGGGCATCGCGATCGAGGCGACCGGCTGGCTGTGGATCGATCCGGTGACGAGCCTCATCGTCGTCGCCGTGATCTTCCTCGCCGGCGCCGACATGCTGCGCGACGCGGTGACGATGGCGCTCGCCGGGGTGCCGCGCGGGATCGATCCGGAAGCGGTCGAGGCGCATCTGCTCGCCCGGCCCGGCGTGGCGCGCGTCCACCACCTCCACATCTGGCCGATGAGCACCACCGAATTCGCGCTGACCGCGCATCTCGTCATGCCGGGCGGCTTCCCGGGCGACGCCTTCCTCGCCGGCTGCGCGCACGGCGTCGCGCATGATTTCGGAATCACCCACACCACCTTCCAGGTGGAGATCGGCGAGGATTGCGCGAGCGGCGATTGCTAATGGGGACAGTCCCCCAAGGGACTGTCCCCAGCGAGGTGCGGGAAAGGCGTTGTCGCCGTTAGCGCGAGCCGCCGGCGGGGCCGCCGATCGCGACCGGCTGCTGCTGCAGCGCCATGAAGGTGTTGCTCGACTGCATGAACGGCACCGGGTTGACCGCGCGGCCGTCGATGCGGACCTCGTAATGGAGGTGGCTGCCGGTCGAGCGGCCGGTCGAGCCCATCAGCCCGATCACCTCGCCGCGGCGGACGCGCTGGCCCGGCTGGGCGATCCGCTGCGAAAGGTGGCCGTAGCGGGTCTGGATGCCCTGGCCGTGGTCGATCTCGACGAGATTGCCGTAGCCGCCATTATTCCATTCGGAGCGGCCGACGATGCCGTCGGCGGTGGCGTAGATCGGCGTGCCCGACGGCCCGGCGAGGTCGATCCCGGCATGCATCGCGGCGCGGCCGCGGAAGGGATCGGAGCGGATGCCGAAGCCGCTGGTGAAATTGGCATTGTTGTGGAGCGGCATCGCCGACGGGATCGCGGCCACGCCATGCTCGAGCTGGTCGAGCTGGCGCCAGGTGGTGAACAATTCGCGGAACCTCGGATCGGCATTCTCGACCGTCGGCACCGGCTCGTACGGACCGCCGACGGCGGCGCCGCCGCCGTGGAAGCGGGCCGGGTTGAAGCCGAGCTGCCGGAGCGCGCCCGCGGTGCGGCGATAGCGCTGGCGGGCCGCGGCCTGGACCTGGTCGACGAATTCGGCCTGCATGCCCTCGACATTGGCGAACGTCTGCGACACCGCCCGGGTGGCCGGATTGTCCGACTCGCTGGCCGCGGCCGGGAGCAAGGCGGCAAGCCGCTCGGCATCGGCGTCGCCGGACAACATGGTGGCAAGGAACGCCTGGCGGCGCTCGAGCGCGGCGGCGCGCTGGCGCGCCTCGTTGCGGATCGCGGCGACGTCGGCCTGCATCTGCGCGATCTGGCGCTCCATCTGGGCGACATCGCCGTTCATCGCCGAGATCGCCTGGAAGGTGGCGAAGCTGGACCAGGCCAGCAAAGCGAAGGCGGCCATCACGACCGCCATCTGAAACCGCACCCCGATCGTGAAACGCCGCAGGCTCTTGCCGTCGTGCAGGAAGAGGTCCCGCGGCTTGAAAATGGTGTGAAACTTCGTCGTGAAGCCAGCGTTCGCTTTGGCGTTCGTCGTCATCGTTTTCCCCGGTCGGCCCGCGGGCCGGCACGATCACGCTTTGGCGACCGCATTAAAAAAATCGGACCTCGCGGCCCCGCTCAACTTCGGCGCTGGAATGCCCCCCAACGCGTGGACCGGACAGTGTTAAACAAGTTCTGACCGGGCAACCCCTGCATAGAAATCCCGGGACAGACCGGCTTCGCCCCGCGCCGAGTCGTTGAACGGCGGCTTAACGCCGCCCGGGAAGTGGGTCCGAATCAGCTTTTGCCAGTGCGGGACGGCGGGCAGCTTGCGGGATTCGCAACCGATCCGAAACCAGCGCGTGCCGGCGGCGACGTGGCGGATCTCGTCGCGGTAGATGCGCCCGAGGATCGCCGCCGAGCGCGCGTCGCCGGCCCGCGCGAACGCGGCCACCGTCGCCGGCGTGACGTCGAGCCCGCGCGCCTCCAGAACCATCGGCACCACCGCCAGCCGGGCGAGCAGGTCCTGCGCGGTCGCGGCCGCCGCCTGCCAGAGGCCGTCATGGGCGGGAAGCGCGCCGTAATGCGCGCCGAGCGCCCTGAGCCGGCGGTCGAGCAGGGCGAAATGGATCGCCTCGTCGGCGCCGACCGAAAGCCAATCGTCGACGAACGAACGCGGCAGGCCGGCGCCGAACCGCCCGGCCATGTCGAAGGCGAGGTCGATCGCGCCGAACTCGATATGGGCGAGCGCGTGCAGCATCGCGATCCGGCTGCGCTCGGAGCCGGCCTTGCCGCGCTTGGGCATTTGCGCGGGCGGCAGCAGTTCCGGCCGGGACGGCCGGGCCGGGCGGGCCGGCATCGCGACGTCGAATTCGTGGGCGAGGGCTCCGCGCCGCCAGGCCCGGGCGGTGGCCCGGGCGGCCTTCACCTTGGCCGGCGGATCCGCCGCCAGCAGCACGGCGCGGCAGGCCTGCGCGATGGTCGGGTTCATTCGCCGACGGCGGCGTCTTCGTCGGGCGTGTCCTGCTCCGCCGGCACCGGCTCGTCGGGCACCTTCTCCTCGATCGGATAATCGAGATAGCGTTCCACCTCCGGACGGGGCGCGACCTGACCCGGCGGCCAGGGCGCGAGGCTGAGCGGCTCCGCCTCCCGCTGGGCCGGCGCGGCGGCCGGTAGCGCGACCGGGACCGGCGTCGGCGCATAGGGATAGTCGATGCCGCTCGCCGCGAGCCTCGCCGCATTGCCCGCCTCCCAGCCATAGGCCTGGGAATATGCCGACGTCGCGGGCGCGGCGGCGGCCGGCTCGACGGCAATGGCGGGCGGGGCCGGACCCTGGAAAAAGACCGGATCGATCTCGCGCACCGCGCTCTCGCCGAGCTGTACGCCGAAGCCGACGGCGAGTGCCAGCGCGCCCATTGCGGGCCAGATCATCGGGGAGCCGATCATCCGCCAGAAACGGCTGTGGCGCCGCCACGTTCCCGGCGTCACGCGGCCGCGGGTCAGGCGGAGGCGCGTCGCCGTCATCGCCTCAGGGCAGCGCGCGGGCCGCGGCCAGCACCTCTTCGGCATGGCCGGGCACCTTCACCTTGCGCCAGACCCTGGCGATGGTGCCGTCGCGGTCGATCAGGAAGGTGGCGCGGTCGATTCCCATATATTTGCGGCCGTAGAGGCTCTTCTCGCCCCAGACGCCGAACGCCTCGCAGACGCGGCCGTCGGCATCGGTGGCGAGCTTCACCCCGAGGCGGTATTTGGCGGTGAACTTGGCGTGGCGCTCGGGGCTGTCCTTGGAAACGCCGAGGATCCAGGTGCCGGCCTTCTCGAACTCGCCGGCCAAAGCGGTGAAATCCAGCGCCTCGCGGGTGCAGCCCGACGTGTCGTCCTTGGGATAGAAATAGAGGACCAGCTTCTGGCCGCGGAAATCGGCCGGGCTCATCGCCGCCCCGTCCATCGCCACCAGCGCCACGTCCGGTACCGGATCGCCTTCGGCCAACATCGATCGAGTCTCCAAGCCGCCGATCGAACGACTGTGACGCTCAACCGACCGGCGGGCAAGCGCGAAGGTGATTCAGGGCCGGCTGGGGACGATGCGGACGCGGCGGTTGGCATAGTCGACGGTGAGCGCCATGCCGGTCAGCGCCAGCGAGCCGATATTGCCGGGCGGCGCCGCGGCAGGGTAGCCGACGGCCGTGACCGGCAGCCGCGTCGTGCCGACGCTGACGGGAACGGTGAGGCCGAGCGAGCGGATTTCGATCTCCTGGCTCACCGTCCGCGCCCGGCCGACGATGCGCGGCTCGCCCTCGGTCGGCAGCGCGGCGACCGCCTCGGCGGGCAGGAACAGAGGCTGGGCGGCGTTGCCCGTATCGAGATGCACGAGCTGCGTCGTCTCGCCGATCCTGAGCGGCACCGAGATCAGGCTGCGATCAAGCGTGGCCTCGACGACGTCGCGGCCGTTGGCGGGCGGCAGCGCGCCGGGGCCGGCGCTGAGCCGGAGCCGGCCATAGTCGATCGTCAGCAGCAGGTTCTCGAAAAAGCCGATGCCGATGACTCCGTCCACCTGGGCGGTGCGCGGGCCGAGCTGCGGCAGCGCGGTCGTGCTGATGCCGCTGAACGTGAGGCCGCCGAAGGCGAGACTTTCGACCCGGTAGACCGGAATCCGGATCGGGTTGCGGCCCGAGGGATCGCCGGCCATCGCCTCGCCGACCTGCCGCAGCTCCAGCGCCTGCGCGAGCGCCGGCGAAACCCGCAAATAGCCCGCGGCGCCGGTGTCGACGCCGAACCGATAGGGGCCGCGTCCGTTCACCGTGGCGAGGATCGTCGGCATGCCCGCGATCAGCTCGACCGCGAGGTCGGCGCGGGCGCCGGTCATCGCCGGCGGCGGCGGGCGCATCATCCGCCTCACCGGCTGCGGACCGGGGTCCGGCTGGGGCGGCTGGGCGGTGGCGGTCGCGGCGATGAGGCCGAGGACGAGCAGGCAGGTTTTCACGAATATTCTCCTTCCTTCTGGAGCTCGGCCTGGAGCCGCGCCGCGATCGGCCGCGCTTCGGCGGCCGCTTCGAACCGCTCCAGCGCCGCGTAGAGGTCGGTGCCCGTCTCTTCGAACATCGCCGCGAAGGTGCGCCCCAGCGCCGTCGAGACGCGCTCGATCCGCGCCGCCTCGGCCGCGCCCTTGTCGGTCAGCGCGATCAGCCGGCGGCGGCTGTCGGCGGGGTCGCTCTCGTCGCTCACCAGGCCGGCCGCGGCGAGCGCCGCGGTGAGCTTGATGATCAGGGGATGGCTGAGGCGCAGGCGGAAGGCGATTTCGGTGATCCCGGTCGGGCCGTTCTCGCGCAGCAGCAGCAGCGTCGAGCCCGCGCGCGCGGGCCCTTCCAGCCCGGCCTCGCGCAGCACCGCCGAGGAGCCTTCGAGGATCAGCTCGGAGAGACGGCGCAGGCGATGCGCCATGAACGGCAGGCCGAGCGAGCGGACGAAGTCTTCGGGCATGATCCGTATCCATTTACGTTATCGGTTACGGAAATGCCGGCGCCTGCCTGAATGGGGGATGAACCCGTTACAGGCCCGAAACCTCCGCCCAGAAGGCGCGGACGGTTTCGCGGGCCGCGTCGTGGGCGACGATCATCCTGTGCCAATCCTCGAAGCCGCAGGCGCGGGCGACCAGCGGCCGGCTCGGCTCGGGCGGCGCGGCCGAGCTCGGCGACACCAGCCGGAGGATGACGAGAATGCGCGTGAGCAGGCGCAGCGCCGGATCGATGCGGGCGTCGACGAGCCCGGCCGCTTCGAGGTCGGCGAGCGCGTCTTCGAGATGGGGATGAAGGCCGATGCCGTGGCGGAGCTGGAGCACATGAACCGCGAATTCGAGGTCGATCAGGCCGCCCTCGCCGCGCTTGATGTCGAACGGGCCGCCGGGCGGATTGTGGGCGCGCATGTCGGCGCGCATCCTGGCCGCGTCGGCGGCGAGGCGGGCGGGATCCCGCGCCTGTCTGAGGACGTCGCGGACGATGCCCGCCAGGGCCGCGCGGCCCTGCGCCGAGCCGTAGACGGGCCGGGCGCGGGTGAGCGCCATATGCTCGTAGGTCCAGGCGCGTTCGCTTTGGTAGTCGGCGAAGCTTTCCAGGCTGATCGCGAGCAGCCCGTCCGTGCCCGACGGCCGCAGCCGCGTGTCGACGTCGTAGAGCGGCCCGGCCGCGGTCGGCACGCTCAGCGCCGCGGTGACCCGCGGCGCCAGCCGGTTGAAATAATCGGTGGCGCGAAGCGGCTTCGGCCCGTCCGACTCCGCCTCGTGGCTGCCGCTGAACAAGTAGACGAGGTCGAGGTCCGAGGCATGGGTCAGCGCCTCGCCGCCGAGCCGCCCCAGGCCGAGGATCAGGAGCTCCGATCCGGGAACCCTGCCGTGCCGCGCCTCGAATTCGGCCACCGCGGCGTCGGCGAGCACCCGGATCGCCGCCTCGGCCACCCGCGAATAGCCCTCGGTGACGTCGAGCGGGTCGGTATGGGCCGCGACCAGCTGCACGCCGAGCGCGAACCGGCGCTCGTTGACGCGGCGGCGAACCCGGTCGAGCAATTGCTGGTAATCCTCGCCGGCGCGGTCGGCGCGGGCGAAGTCGCGGGCGAGATCCTCGACGCCCGGCGCCGGCGCGAAGGCGCTGGCGTCAATGAGGCCGTCGAGCAGGTCCGCGCGCCGCCCCAGTTGCTCGGCGAGCGGCGGCGCGTGGGAGAGGATCGCGGCGAGATGCTCGGAGAGCACCGGCCGCGCCTCGAGCAGGCGGAAGAAATTCACCCCGGTCGGCAGCTTCAGGATGAGGTCCTCGAAGCGGTTGGTGGCCCGCATCGGATCGGGCGCGGCGCCGAACGCGGCGATCAGCTCGGGCAGCATCGCTTCGAAGGCTTCGCGGGCGGCGCCGGTGCGCAGCGCGCGCACCTTGCCCGCGCGCCAGCCCTCGATCCGGGCGCGCACCGGGCCGGGCTCGGCGAAGCCCGCCTCGGCCAGCGTCCGCTCCAGCGCCTGCGGATGTTCGGGCAGGCGGGCGCTCTCGCCGCCCGCGAGCGTGTCGTACAAGGCGGCGACCGGCTCGGCATGAGCCCCGAGCAGGCCCAGCAAGGCGGCGCCGTCGGCGAGGCCGTGCAGGCGGGCGACATGGTCGAGCGCGTCCGGCTCGGCGGGCAGCACGTGGGTCTGGCGGTCGTCGATCATCTGCAGCCGGTGCTCGATCGTGCGCAGCAGCGGATAGGCGGCGCCGAGGATGGCGGCGTCGGCGGCGGCGATCCGGCCCGCTCTTTCGAGCGCCGCGAGCGCGTCGAGCGTCGCCGCCGCGCGCAGCTCGGGCTCGCGGCCGCCATGGATGAGCTGGTGGATCTGGATGAAGAACTCGACCTCGCGAATGCCGCCGCGGCCGCGCTTCACGTCATAGCCGGGCCCGAGCACCTGGCCCTGCGCATAATGATCGCGGATTCGGCGGCTGATCGCGCGGATCTCCCCGATCGCGCCGTAATCGAGCGAACGGCGCCAGACGAACGGGTGGATCGCGTCGAGGAAGTAGCGGCCGAGCCGGGCGTCGCCGGCGGCCTGGCGGGCGCGGATGAAGGCGGCGCGCTCCCAGGGAAGGGCCGCCGATTCGTAATAGGAAATGGCGGCATCGACCGGCAGCGCGATCGGCGTCACCTCCGGCGACGGGCGCAGGCGCAGGTCGACTCGGAAGGCGTAGCCGTCCCCGGTCCGTTTCTGCAGGATTTCGACGACGCGCTGGGCGACCCGCAGCGCCGCCTGATCCGGCTCCTCGCGCGGCTTTCGCGGCAGGCTCTCGGGATCGTAGAGGAAGAGCAGGTCGACGTCGGAGGAATAATTTAGCTCGCGCCCGCCCAATTTGCCGAGGGCGACGATCGCGAAGCCCTGCGGGCTCGCGTCGGGCGTCCGCTCGGCGATCGCCGCCGCCAGCGCCCGTTCGAGCTGGCGGTCGGCGAGGTCGGACAGCGCCGTCACCACCTCGTCCAGCCCGCAAAGCCCGGCGAGGTCGGCGATTCCGAGCGCGAGCGCATGGCCGCTGCGCTCGCGCCGCACCGCGGCCATGACGTCCGCCGCCTCGCCTTCGCGCCGCGCCGCCGCCAGCGCCGCCGCGAGCGCTCCCGCCCGCAGCTCGGCGGCGACCGCCGGCAGGCGCTCGAGCTGGAGGCTCAGGAACGGGGAATGCGCCCGGGCGCGGGCGATCGCATGGTTAACGGCGCTTTTACGATCTGTCGCATTCATACCACAGGGCCGCCCCGCTTCGTTCACGCGCGCAACGATTGAAACTGGACGCGGCAACGTACGTTAATAATCGCGTGAAGGAATGGAATTTGAGCATGAAGGCCCTGGCCAGCACCTCGACTCGGCGGTTCGTGAAGGTGGCGCCCCCCACCGTTCACGCCGGCGTGGGCGACGCCTTGCGCCAGGCATTCCAGATGGACGGCGATCTGCGCTGCCTGAAGCAGTTCGAGGATCTGCTCGCGCGCCTCAACTAGATTTCTTCGTCTTCGCCGCCGGCCGGCTCGCGGTCGCGGCTGAGCTCGTCCACTTCGCTCATGATGCTTTGCAGCGCGGTCTGGTTGCCGTTGGTCGGGTGCGACCGGCGCGACGGCAGCTTGCCCTCGTTGAGCAGGCTTTCGAGGGCGACCCGGCCGCGCGCGACGCGGCTCTTGATCGTGCCGACCGCGCAGCCGCAAATCTCGGCCGCCTCCTCGTAGGCGAAGCCGCCGGCGCCGACCAGGATCAGAGCCTCGCGCTGCGGCTGCGGCAGGTGGAGCAGCGCCCGCTGCATGTCGCCGAGCTCGATATGGCGGTCCTGGCTGGCCGGCGCGGCGAGCAGCTTCGAGGCGGTGAGCTCGTCCCATTCGCCCTTGAAGCGGGCGCGGCGCATCTGCGAGAGGAACAGGTTCCGGAGGATGATGAAGGTCCAGGCGCGCATGTTGGTGCCGGCCTGGAAGCGCTTGCGCGCCGCCCAGGCCTTGAGCAGGGTTTCCTGGACGAGATCGTCGGCGAGGTCGCGGCTGCCGGACAGCGAGCGGCCGAACGCGCGCAGATGGGGAATGACCTGGCCGAGCTGGTCCTTGAACTCGTCGTCGGGCAGCGGCGCCCAATCGCCCCCGTCCCGCGTCTGCGCCGGCTCGTCGCCCGCCATCAACTGCCCCTTACGCTACAGATTTCGCGCTCCGCGCGGAGCACCGCCCGGCGCCCCCCGCATCGGCTCGAAGATAGGACTTACCGCCAGACAAGCAACAGGACCACGAAGATGATGATCACCAGAGCGAGGCCCCAGCCGAGGATGTAGCGGGTCATGTGCGGCGTCGAGCCGGCCCGTGCCTCGTTGGTGCTGATATGCTCGGGTTCACTCATCGGCGGTCCTGTCCGGGTTCCAATCGTTGCAGGCGGGCAACGCGTGCTCGCCATGGCGGTTCCGCATGGGGCTAGGCCGGCACGGTGGCGGCGTCGAAGAACAAAGCCTGGGCGATCGCCGCCTTCACCGTCTGGCGCTGGAACGGCTTGGTGATCAGGAAGGTCGGCTCGGGCCGTTCCCCGGTCAGCAGCCGCTCGGGAAAGGCGGTGATGAAGATCACCGGGACCGTGAATTCGGCGAGGATGTCCTTGACCGCGTCGATTCCGGAACTGTCGTCGGCGAGCTGGATGTCGGCGAGCACCAGCCCCGGCCGGTGCGCCATCGCCTGGCTGACCGCCTCGTCGCGGGTGACGGCGACGCCGGTGACGTTGTGGCCGAGATCGCGGACGATCGTCTCGATGTCCATCGCGATGATCGGCTCGTCCTCGATGATCAGCACCTCGGCCCGGGTCTGCCGCTCGATCTCGGCGAGCGCTTCGGCCACCAGCGCCTCCACTTCCGGGCCCGACGCGTCGATCAGATAGCCCGCATCCTCGGGCGTGAAGCCCTCCATCGCGGTCAGCAGCAGCGCCTGGCGCGACAGCGGCGTGATCCGCGACAGCCGCCCCTGGGCGATGTCCTCGGCCTCGCCGCCGTTGCCGCCATGGCCCGGCCCCTCCTCGATATTGGCCGAGGACCAGATGGCGTGGAAGGTCCGGTAGAGGCCGAGCCGCGGGTCGACGTCGCGCGGGAAGGATTCGGGCGCCGCGACGATCGCCTCCAGCGTCGCGCGCACGAAGGCGTCGCCATGCGCCTGACTGCCGGTGAGGGCGCGGGCATAACGGCGGAGGAAGGGAAGATGCGGCGCGAGTTCCTGGCCAAGCGACATGTGGATGCGACTCCTTCAATCGTCACGGGCCTATTGGTTGGACGCCTGCGCGATTGCAACCCGTGACGGCCGCGCAACGACGCGCAACAAACGGGGAATTCCGGCCCGGCCCCGTCCTCGCGCGAGGGTGGAACAATCGTCGGAGTTTTTTGTTTCCAACCGCGCGCGGCCCGATTATTCGGTGCCGCCGAACCTTTGCGTCTGTTTCAGCGGGGACGGCTGCGCTGCTGGCTCGCCAAACAGCATAAATGTGGCTGCTGGCGCGGCTTGGGGGTGACGTTCTTGACCAACGACAAGAAGGGGCCGAGCGGATTGAAGCCTCCGAGGCGGCCGCGAAGCGCCTCCAAAAGCGTCGGCGACGCGCTGAAATCGGTCTACGACCGGACGCTCCAGGAAGACATCCCCGCCGAAATGCTCGATTTGCTGGGAAAGCTTGGCTAACGGCGTCTCCGCGATGACGGACTCGCCTTCTTGATCGGCGACATGCAGTTTTGGCTCGCTTCCCGCTGGGCGAGGCTGTCCACCGGGGTGAAGATGTTCTTCATCCTGAGCCTCGGGCTGCTGCCGCTCGGCATCATCGCCGTCACCGCCTCGATCGACAATGCCCGCGCCAATCGCACCAAGGCCGATGTCGAGGCGGCGGCGCAGCTGGATCGCCACGCCCAACGGTTCCAGCTCGCCTTGTCGCGCAATTCCTTCACCGTCCGTGCCGCGCGCGATGCGATCATCGAGACGCGCGATCCCACCGGAATCTGCCGGCGAACCCTCGACCGGCTCGGCCGTTTCCCCAACACCCCCGGCCGCTTCGCCCTCTACGGCGAGGGCCCCACCCCGCGCTGCCTGTCGCGCGGCTTCGCGCCGCCAGCCGCCCCGCCGGCGCGGGCGGAGATCGGCCGTCCGGTGATCCTGCGCGGCGGCAACGTCCTTCGGATCTTCATGTTCGACCCCAGGGGCGCCCTCGAGGGAATTGCCGAATATCGCCGCGAGGCGCTCGCGCGGGCGGTCAACGCGCCGCCGGTCGCGGGCAATTTCGTGCTCGAGCTCGTCCAGGGGGACCGGGTGATGACGCTGCGGACCGCGCCGCCGGGCGGTGCGCTGTCGCGCGAGGTCGTCGCCGGCTTCCCCTTCGGCAATGGCGAGCTCTCGATGCGGCTGCGCGCCTCGGTGCCGCCGGTGAACGCCACCGACCTGCTCGTCATCCTGACTCCGGTGCTGATGTGGCTGTGGGCGTCGCTGGTCGGCTGGATCATCGTCCAGCGCCTGCTGCTGCGCCCGCTCGGCCGCATCCAGAACGTCATCTCCGCCTACAAGCCCGGCGACCGCGGCCTCGACCTGCCGACCGTGCGCAGCCCCGCGCAGGAGATCGGCGCAGTGGGCGAAGCGTTCGCCCAGGTGACCCGGACGGTCGCCCGCCACGAAGCCGAGCTCGAAGCCGCGGTCGTGCGGCAGACGCGCCTCGTCCGCGAGGTCCACCACCGGGTCAAGAACAACCTCCAGGTCGTCGCCTCCCTGCTCAACCTCCACGCGCGCGGCTCGGCCACCGAGGAGGTCGCCGCCGCTTATGCCTCGATCCAGCGCCGGGTCGACGCGCTCGCGGTCGTCCACCGCAACCATTATGCCGAGCTCGAAGCCAATCGCGGCGTCGCGCTGAAGCCGCTCCTTTCCGAGCTCGGCGCGAGCCTGCGCGCCAGCGCTCCGGCCAGCGCCGCGTCGATGCAGATCCGGCTCGACGTCGCGCCGCTCTACGCGACCCAGGACGCGGCCGTGTCGGTCGCCTTCCTGGTCACCGAGATCGTCGAGTTCGGCATGTTGTGCGGCGCCGAGCTGGTGTCGGTGGTGCTCGAAGCGACCGCGCCCGACACCGCCCGGCTGTCGGTCGCGGTCGACGCGCTGGCGGGCAGCGTCGACTGCGATCCGGCGCTCGCCGACCGCTTCGACCGGATCGTCACCGGCCTCGCCCGCCAGCTCCGCTCGGCGCTCGACCGCGATCCCGCGCGCGGCCGCTACTCGGTCGCGCTCGGCATCCTCGAGGGAGAGATCGGCGAGTAGGGGACCAAATTTTTTTCGCCTGTGGTGGAACCGGGCGCCCCCCTTGTCGTTTTTGGGTCTGGATAGTGACCTTTTGCCCCCCCGCTCTCGCTATCCAGAACATGGGCCCGGACGCGCTAACCTCCCCCCCCCCGGTAGCGCATCCGGGCTCAACTTCGTTTGGGGACAGTCACTCGTGGCTGTCCCCATTTCGATTCCGGCGCTCGCGACGCCCGTTTCGTCACGGGGGCGGAACCGAAGCCCCCGGGCGGGCATTGATCGGTCATCCCGGGATCCTGCGCGAAGTGCTGCGCCGGAACCGCGGTTCAGGAGACGAGACATGAGGAAGCTTTTCGCAGCCCTGGCGATCGCCGGGACGCTGATCGCCGTCAGCGCCTGCAACACCGTCCGCGGCGCCGGCCAGGACGTCGAATCCGCCGCCAACGCCGTCGACAACGCGACCTAGGTCGCGGCCACGATCGGAGAAAAGTCGGGCGCCCTGCGGGGCGCCCTTCTTTTGTGAGGGGCATCGCCGGCTTGACAGGACCCGGCGACGCGCGTGTAATCGGGGGATGGGGCCTGCGATCGCCCCATGAGGCGACAGCCGAAGCATCGCGTCCTGCATCTGAAAGGGACGCCGCATGCCTGCCTATAACGCCATCTCGCCCGACAAGCTGTTCCGCCTGCTGGGAACGCCGGCCTGCCCGGCGATTATCGACGTTCGCCCCGACGAGGCCTTCGACCTCGATCCTCGCCTCATCCCCGGCGCCGTCCGCCGGTCTCACCTCGACGTCCACCGATGGGCGCCGCGGCTCGAGGGCCGCTCGGCGGTCGTGGCCTGCAAGAAAGGCGGGGAGCTCGGCCAGGGCGTCGCCGCCTTGCTGCGCCAGGAGGGCATTGCCGCCGAGGCGCTGGAAGGCGGCGTGGCGGCCTGGGGTGCGGCCGGCCTGCCGATGGTACCGGCCGCCCTCCTGCCGCCGCGCGACGCCGAGGGCCGCACCTTATGGGTGACTCGCGCGCGGCCCAAGGTCGACCGGATCGCCTGTCCCTGGCTGATCCGCCGCTTCGTCGATCCGGACGCCTTGTTCCTGTTCGTGCCGCCCGCGGACGTGCCCGGCGTCGCCGAGCGCTTCCAGGCGGCGCCGTTCGACATCGAGGGCGAGGACGTGTTCTGGAGCCACCGCGGCGCGCTTTGCACCTTCGACACCATGGTTTCCGAGCTCGGTTTAAGCGAGGTGGAGGCGCTCCAGCGGCTCGCGGCGATCGTCAGGGGCGCGGACACCGCGCGGCCCGAGCTCGCGCCGCAGGCGGCCGGGCTGCTCGCCGTCTCGCTGGGCCTTTCGCGCATCTATGCGGACGACATCGCCCAGCTCGACGCGGGCATGCTCGTCTACGACGCGCTCTATCGCTGGTGCCGGGACGCGGTGGACGAAACCCACGACTGGGTTTCGCACCAGCCGCGCCAGACGGTGCGCGCGTGAGCGCCCAGCCGCGCAGCCTGATCCTCACCCGCACCGACATCGCCGCCCTGATGCGGCCGGCCGATTGGCTGGCGGCGGCCGAGGCCGCTTTCCGGGCGGCCGGCGAGCGCCGCGCCGACGCGCCTTCGCCGCTCGCCATCCAAAGCGCGCAGGGCGTCTTCCACGCCAAGGGGGCCGGCCTTCGCGGCCCGCGCCCCTATGTCGCCCTCAAGCTCAACGCCAACTTTCCGGGCAACCCGGAGCGGCGCGGGCTGCCGACGATCCAGGGCGCGATCCTGCTCTGCGACGGCGCGAGCGGCGCGGTGCTGGCGATCATGGATTCGATCGAGGTCACGCTGCGCCGGACGGCGGCGGCGACCGCGCTGGCCGCGCGCTATCTCGCCCGGCCGGAAGCGGCGACGATCCTGATCTGCGGCTGCGGGGCGCAGGGCGCGGCGCAGCTCGAGGCGCTGCGCGAAACGCTGCCGCTTACCCATTGCCTCACCTGGGATCACGATCCCGGGCGGGCCGCCGCCTTCGACGGCGCGGAGGTTTCAGAGGATTTGGCGGCGGCAGCCCTGGCGAGCGACATCATCGTCACCTGCACGACCTCCCGTCAGCCATTCCTCGACCGCTCCATGGTTCGCCCCGGCACGTTCGTCGCGGCCGTCGGCGCGGACAGCCCGGAAAAGAGCGAGATCGCCCCGGCCCTGATGGCCAGCGCCAAAGTCGTCGCCGATGTGCTGGACCAATGCATCCTGATGGGCGACCTCAATCACGCCATCGCCGCCGGCGCGATGACGCAGGAGGCGGTGCACGCCGAGCTCGCCGGGCTGGTAATCGGCGCCAGGCCCGGCCGGACGTCGGCCGAGGAGATCACCCTGTTCGATTCCACGGGCATGGGGCTGCAGGACGTGGCGGCGGCGGCGATGATCTACGAGCGTGCCGCCGGCGACGACCGGTGGCCCGCCGTGGCGCTGGCGGCCTGAGCATGGCGGAGCCCGCGGCGCCGCCGCCGCTCACCACCGCGCAGATCTTCGCCCGCTTCCTGCGCTTCGGCTTGCTCGCCTGGGGCGGGCCGGTGGCGCAGATCGCGATGGTGAGGCGCGCGCTGGTCGACGAGGAGCGCTGGGTAACGAGCTCCCGGTTCAACCGGCTGCTCGCCGTCTACCAGGTCCTGCCCGGGCCGGAGGCGCACGAGCTGTGCGTCCATCTCGGCATGGTCGCCGGCGGCAGGCGCGGCGGCCTGGCCGCGGGCCTGGGCTTCATGCTCCCCGGCTTCGTCCTCATGTTCGCCTTGTCATGGCTCTATTTCCGGCTCGACCTCACCCAATCCGCGCTCGGCGCGCTGTTCCTGGGCGTGCAGATCGGCGTGATCGCGCTGATCGTGCGCGCCGCGCACCGGATCGGCGGCCACGTCCTCACCGACCGCTGGCTTTGGGCGGTCGCCGTCGTCGCGGCGGGCGCCGCTTATGCCGGCATCAGCTTCTGGATCGTCCTCCCGGCGGCGGGACTGGCCTATCTCTTCCTTAGCCAGCGCAAATATTGGCTGGCGGCGGGGACGGCGTCCCTGGCCGCCGCGCTGGCCTTCATCACCTGGCAGGCTCAAGCGGGCGGGCAACTCACCGCCGCGCCGCCGATTCCCTCCGGCGCCGTGCCCGCGGCCCTGCTCTTCCTCTCCGGACTGAAAGCCGGCCTGCTCACCTTCGGCGGCGCCTATACCGTCATTCCCTTCGTGCGCGGCGATGCGGTCGGGCGCGGCTGGATGACCGACGCCCAGTTTCTGGACGGGGTCGCGCTTTCGGGCATCTTGCCCGCGCCGCTCATCATCTTCTCGACCTTCGTCGGCTATTATGCCGGCGGCCCCGCCGGCGCGCTGGCGATGACGGCCGGCATCTTCCTGCCCGCCTTCGCTTTCTCGCTGCTGTTCTACGACCGGCTGGAGCAGGTGGTCGAGAATGAGCGGCTGCGCGGCCTGCTCGAAGGCGTGGCGGCCGGCGTCGTCGGCTTCATCGTCGCGACGACCATCCAGCTCGCGACCGCCCTGGCGGGGCGCGTTCCCTCGCTTCCGCTGGCGCTGCTCATCTTCGCCGGCGCCCTGGCGCTGCTCTACCTCTGGCGCTCCAGGCTCAACCTGGCGGCGGCGATCATCCTGTCGGGAATCGCGGGCTATTTCGCGATGGCCTAGATTCTAGAGGGCGGCCCGCTCCGCCGCCTTCGCGCGCTTGCGCTCGGTGAACCAGATCGCGACCAGCGAGACTTCGTAGAGCGCGACCAGCGGCACCGCGAGGAGCAGCTGGGAGATGACGTCGGGCGGGGTCAGCACCGCGGCGATGACGAAGGCGATCACGATCGCGTAGCGGCGGCCGCGCTTCAATTGCCGGCGGGTCACCAGCCCGGCCCGCTCCAGCAGCATCAGCAGCACCGGCAGCAGGAAGGCGACGCCGAAGCCGAAGATGAAGCGGGTCGAAAAATCGAGATAATTGCTGATCCCGGGCAGCGACGTCTGCTGGACGCCGCCGACCTCGCCCGCGAAGCTCAGCAGATAGTGGAGCGCGAGCGGCATGGCGACGAAATAGGCGAGGCTCGCGCCCGCCCCGAACAGGAAGGGCGTCAGGATGAGGAAGGGCAGGAAGGCCCGCCGCTCCTTGCGGTAGAGGCCGGGCGCGACGAACAGCCAGAGCTGGGCGGCGATGATCGGGAAGGCGATCATCAGCGCCCCGAAGAAGGCGACCTTGATGCGCACGAAGAATTGTTCGAACACCGCCACCGCGATCAGCTGCGTCTGCCCCGCCGCCTTGAGCGGCTGGACCAGCACCGCCAGGATCGGATCGACGAAATAGAGGCAGAGGGCAAAAGCGGCGGCGAGCGCGGCGACGCTCCACAGCAGCCGGCGGCGCAATTCGATGAGATGGTCGAGCAGCGGCGCCTTGCTCTTGTCGAGCTCCTCCGCCTCTTCGCCCCGGGTGTCGCTCATGGCGTCTCGCCCGCGGGCGGCTCGCTCTTGGGCGCCGCGGCCGGCGGCGCGGCGGCGCGGGGCGAGACCCGGCCGCGCGCGGGCGGCGCCTTGGGACCCTTGGAGACCCGCGGCCTCGGCGCGGGCGGCGGCGGCAGTTCAACCGGCTCGGGCCAGTCCGCCTCGCCGATCTGGGCGGGATGGTCGCGCATGATCCGCTCGTTGTCGGCCTTCCACTGCTTTTCCATGTCCTCGAGCTCGGATTCGCGGATCATGACGTCGAAGCCGGAGCGGAACTGCTTGGCCATGCCGCGCGCGCGGCCGACGAACTGGCCGACCACGCGCATCACCCGCGGCAGGTCCTTGGGGCCGATCACCACCAGCGCGACCACCGCGATGACCAGCAGTTCGCCGGAATCGATCCCGAACATTGAGGGTTAGGCTTGCCGGTCCGCGTCGGGGGCCGGAGTTGCGACCGGCTCGGCAGGCGCGACCGGTGGCGCGGGGGTCGCCTCGACCGTGCGCTCGGCGGTCAGCCGGCGCCGCTCTTCGGCCTCCTCATCCTCGCTCATGCCCTTCTTGAAGCTCTTGAGGCCCTTCGCGACGTCGCCCATCATGTCGGAAAAGCGGCCCTTCCCGAACAACAGCAGGATGACGAGGCCGACGATCAGCCAATGCCAGATGCTGAAACCACCCATGTCTCATAATCTCCCAGTGCGAAGACGAATCTAGGCGTCTTCGGCGTCAGTTTCCAGTTCGACCTCGTCATCGTCCTCATCGGGGACATCGAGGCCGAGCCGTTCGAGCGCGGTATCGACCGGATCGAGCAGCCCCGCGGCCTTGAGATCGTCGAGCCCGGGCAGGTCGCGGCGGCTCTGCAATCCGAAATGGGTGAGGAAATCCTGAGTCGTCGCGAAGGTCAGCGGCCGCCCGGGCACTTCGCGCCGGCCGGCCGGCCGGACCCAGCCCGCCTCCATCAGCACGTCCAACGTCCCCTTCGAGATCTGGACGCCGCGGATCGCCTCGATCTCGGCGCGGCTGACCGGCTCGTGATAGGCGATGATCGCCAGCGTCTCGACCGCGGCGCGCGACAGGCGGCGGCTCTCCTCGCGCTCGCGCCTGAGGATATGGGCGAGATCGGCGGCGGTCTGGAAATGCCAGCGCCCGCCGCGCTCGACCAGCTCGACGCCGCGCCCGGCATAATGGCCCTGAAGCTCGGCCAGCGCCGCCGCGACGTCGACGCCGGCGCCGACGTGGAGCGCGATGTCGGCCGCGCTCAGCGGTTCCTCGGCGGCGAACAGGGCCGCCTCGACCGCGCGCAGACCGTCGTCCATCTCCCTCATGCCGCCGCCTTCACGTAGAGGGTGGAGAAGACCTCCTTCTGCCGGAGCGAGACCTTGCCGAGGCGGGCGAGCTCCAGTGTCGCGACGAAGCTCGAGGCGAGGGCGGAGCGGCGGAAGCCGTCGTCCTGGGTCTCGGGCAGGAACGTCTCCAGCGCGGTCCATTCGAGCCGCGCGCCGATCATCGCCTCGAGCCGGTGGAGCGCCTCGTCCAGGGTCATCACCGGCCGGCGGGCGATGACGTGGACCGAAGGCTCGGTGCGCGCCCTGACGATGCCGTAGGCGGCGATGAGATCGTAGAGATCGGCCTGCCAGGCGGCGCGGCGCACCACCTTCAGCCCCTCCGGCGCCGGCCGGCGGAAGACGTCGCGGCCGACCCGGTCGCGGGCGATCAGCCGGGCGCCCGCCTCGCGCATCGCCTGGAGCCGCTGCAGCCGCAATTGCAGCCGCATCGCCAGCTCCTCGGGGCTGGGATCGGCGCCCTCGTCCTTGGGCAGCAGCAGGCAGGATTTGAGATAGGCGAGCCAGGCCGCCATCACCAGATAGTCGGCGGCGATCTCGAGCCTGAGCTTCTTGGCGTCGGCGATGAAGGCGAGATATTGCTCGACCAGCGCCAGGATCGAGATCCTGGCGAGGTCGACCTTCTGCGTCCGCGCCAGCGTCAAGAGCAGGTCGAGCGGCCCTTCCCAGCCGTCGAGGTCGAGCGTCAGCCGCTCGCCGGCCGCCGGGGCCTGCTCCAGCTCGAAAGAGTCGTCCAAATCGCTCACCCCCCGGAACCTAGGTTGATCGGCGTCGGAAGTCGAAGCCCAATGGCGAGTTTTCCACAGCGGATCGCGGCACGGCCGGCCGCAAGAAGATTATCGCTCCGAACCATGTCTGGCCGAATCGGCGGCAAGCAAAGGGATCGTTGCGATCCGAAAGATTCCGCAAGTCCGTGATCTCCGTCACGCCGACTCGGACCGGCTCAAGACTATCGACAGACCCCGCTAGGACATGAGCCGATGATTCGCCGGTTTCTCATCGCCGTATTGGAAGAACTGGCGAATCTATTTCGATCCGGCCGGGCGGTCGACGACGCCGAGCCGACAAAGGAGAGCGAAATGACGAGCAAGGCAACAGGCAGGACGCAGGGCGCGGGCTTCACCATCCAGGCGCCGTTCGACGGCGAACCGGACAAGCCGATCGCCGCCGTCGCCTATCTGTTCGACCGGTCCGGCGCGCTGCTCGCCAGCGAGGCCCTGAGCGACGGCCGGGCCCAATTCTCGCTGCGGCAGGCGCCCGCCGGCGCGCGGCTGCTGATCGGCCCGGCGCTCGACGAGGGCAGGCGCGCCGCCGCGCCGACGCGCGCCATGCTGGAGCGGCTGAATGCCTACGCGCCCGCGTGGCGCTTCGAAGCGGGGCGCCGGGTCTACGAAATCGAGCCCATCCCCGATCATCTCTGGCGGCTGTGGTTCTGGTGCCGCTGCCGCGTCCGCGGCCGCGTCATCAAGAGGGTCGCCCTGCCCGGCGGCGGCACCCTGGAGCTGCCGGTGTGCAAGGCGCGCGTCCATATCTGCGAGGTCGACCGCCTGTGGTGGGTGATCGAGCGCCTGCCCGATCCGGACATCTTCCGGCTGCGCGACGATCTGCTGCGGCTGATCCGGCAGCCCTTCCCCTGGCCGCCCGAGCCCGATCCGAACCCGTTCGGCGCCGACCGGATCACGCCGGACGCGCTGGAACGGCGCGCCAGGGTGGCCGCCGCGGGCGCCATGCTGCGCGTCGGCCGCGAGGTCGCGCTCAACCCACAGCCGCTGCCGCCCATCGATCTTCCGCAGGCGCTCGCCTCGCAATCCATGGCGCCGGCGATGCAGTTCGCGCTCGCCTCGCAATCCGCGCAGGTGCTTCGGCGCGGCCTGCTCGACAATATCGACCTGATCCGCCCGTGGATCTGCCACTGGCCCTGGCTGCACCCCTGGTATTATTGGTGCGACGAGCTGCGCACCATCATCACCGACGACGACGGGCGCTTCGATACGTCGATCTTCTATCCGTGCTTCGGCGACAAGCCGGACCTCTATTTCTGGGTCGAATATTCGATCGGGGGCGTCTGGACGACGGTCTACCGGCCGCCGATTCCCTGCAACATCTGGTGGGACTATCCGTGCGGCACCGAGGTGACGATCACGATCACCGATCCGCGCGTCCACGGCTGCAGCCATTCCGATCCGCTGCCGGGCAAGAAGGTGGTGGTGAAGACGATCGGCCGCCAAGTCAGCATGGGCGAGATCCAGCGCGCGGCGGCGGGCGCGGCCAGACAAGGCACGGTCCAGCCCGGCTGGCACCATCCGACGCGGGAATCCCCGTTCGGCGCGACGCTCGATCCGCGGGTCGATTTCGGCGACGGCCTGAAGCCCGCCGGCATCACCCATTATCGCTGGTCCTATCGTCCGCTCGGCAGCACGGGCGCCTGGACGGTGATCGACGCGCCCGTCTCGCGTCACTATCGCGAGGCCACCGCGCCCGGCATGCCGGTCATCTACAAGCCCAAGGTGATCGGCCCGGCTGAGGGGATCGAGGACTATTATGTCGAGATCGATCCGGCGCTGCCCGCCGGCGGCGAGGATTGGGAAGTGCTCGACGAGGTCTTCGACCTGGCGAGCGCCTACTGGAACACGACGCCGCTCGCGGCCGGCAAATACGAGCTCAGCCTCGAGCTGTTCCGCAAGACCGGCGCTACGATGACGCGCGTCGACCTCGGCGCCGAGGGCGTGGAGGTCTATGAGGTCGTCAGCCCGGCTCCGCTCACGTCCGGCACCTACGTCACGCAGCCGGCGACGCTCGACCGGGCGCTGATGGACGGCGGCAGCCTGGTCGGCTACCGGCTGGTGCTGCACACCGACAACCGGCCGTGCTTCGGCACCATCGACACCGTGACGGTCGCGCCCGGCGAGGAGGACCAGGATTGCGGCTTCCTCGAATATGCGCCGGGCGCCAAGGCCACGATCCGCTTCCGCGCCAGCCACCCCGCCGATTATGCGAGGTTCGACTTCGACGTCACGCGGGTGACGACCGAGCTGGCCGCGGCGCACGCGGACGGGCTCGTCGACGACGCGATCGCCTTTGGCTACATCCGTACCGGCGACCAGTTCGCCAAGGATGTGGCGGTCACCGACCTGCTGGCCGGAACGGCATGTATCAGGGCCGCCTTCGCCGAGCTGCTCGACATCAAGGCGCTGGCGACCAACGGCTACGACCGGCTGTCGGGCCTCGACGCGCCGCGCGGGGGCCATCTGGTGCCGCCGCAATACAGCCTCAGGGCCTTCGCGATCACGCCGCTGGAGCCGTAAGCCGGGTCAATCCTCCAGCGGCCGCCGGAACGTCTCGGGGAGGAAGAGGAGGCCGATGAGGACGGTGAGCGCGGCGACCGCGATCGGGTACCAGAGGCCGTAATAGATGTCGCCGGTGGCGGCGACCATGGCGAAGGCCGTGGTCGGCAGGAAGCCGCCGAACCAGCCGTTGCCGATATGATAAGGCAGCGACATCGAGCTGTAGCGGATCCGGGTCGGGAACAATTCCACCAGCAAGGCGGCGATCGGGCCGTAGACCATCGTCACGTAGAGGACGAGGACGAACAGGATGAGGACGACCAGCGGCTTGTCGATGCCGGCGGGATCGGCGCGCTCGGGATAGCCGGCGGCGTTGAGCGCGGCGCGGGCCCGGTCCTGGAAGGTCCCGATCGCCTCGCCGCCGCCTTCGGGCGCGACGATGATCGCGGCGCCGATCTCGAGCCGTGCCGCCGTTCCCGCCGGCGCGGCGACATTGGCGTAGGAGACGCCCGAGCGAGCGAGGAAGGCCTTGACGATGTCGCACGAGCGGGCGTCGAACTTGTTGCGCCCGACCGGGTCGAACTGGACCGAGCAGGCCCCGGCGTCGGCGACGACCCGGACCGGCGCGGCGGCCGAGGCGGCGTGGAGGGCGGGATTGGCGGCCTTCGACAGCGCCTCGAACAAGGGGAAATAGGTCAGAGCGGCGAGCGCGCAGCCGGCGAGGATGATCCGCTTGCGGCCGATCCGGTCGGAGAGCCAGCCGAAAAGGAGGAAGAAGGGGGTCGCCAGCGCCAGCGCGATCGCGACGAGGATGTTGGCGGTGGCGCCGTCGACGCGCAGCATCCGCTCGAGGAAGAACAGGGCGTAGAATTGCCCGGCATACCAGACCACCGCCTGGCCGGCGACCGCGCCGAACAAGGCGATGAGGACGATCCTGAGGTTCGACCAGCGGACGAAGGCCTCGGTCAGCGGCGCGCTCGAGCCCTTCCCTTCCGCCTTCATCCGGCGGAAGACCGGGCTCTCCTCGAGCTTGAGGCGGATCCACAGCGAGATGGCGAGCAGCAGGATCGAGACGAGGAACGGCAGCCGCCAGCCCCAGGCGGCGAAGTCCGCCTCGCCCAGCCAGGTGCGGATGCCGATCACCACCAGCAGGGCCGCGAACAGGCCGAGCGTCGCGGTGGTCTGGATGAAGCTCGTATAGAGCCCGCGGCGATGGGCGGGCGCATGCTCGGCGACATAGGTCGCGGCGCCGCCATATTCGCCGCCCAGCGCCAGCCCCTGGAGCAGGCGCAGCGCGACGAGCAGGATCGGCGCGGTTACGCCGGCCGCGGCGTAGCTCGGCAGCAAGCCGACCGCGAAGGTCGACAGGCCCATGATGCCCATCGTGACCAGGAAGGTGTTCTTGCGGCCGACAAGGTCGCCGATCCGGCCGAACAGCAGCGCCCCGAACGGCCGCACCGCGAAGCCGGCGGCGAAGGCGGCGAGCGCGAAGATGAAGCCGGTCGTCTCGTTGACGCCCGAGAAGAACTGGGCCGAGATGATCGTGGCGAGCAGGCCGTAAAGGTAGAAATCATACCATTCGAAGATCGTGCCCAGCGACGAGGCGGCGATCACCAGCCGGTCGCTCTGGCGCAGCGGCGCAGGGGCTTCGCTCATCGCGCGGAGGGGCCGCGGCTCAGACGACGCCGAACGCCAGCATCGCGTCGGCGACCTTCTTGAAGCCGGCGATGTTGGCGCCCTTGACATAGTCGACATAGCCCTCGCCGCGGTCGCCATATTCGAGGCAGCGGGTGTGGATGCCGTCCATGATCTCGCGCAGCAGCTGCTGGAGCTGCTCCTCCTTCCACGAGATGCGGGCGCTGTTCTGGCTCATCTCGAGGCCGGAAACGGCGACGCCGCCGGCGTTCGAGGCCTTGCCGGGCGCGTAGAGCAGCTTCGCGTCCCGGAACACGTGGACCCCCTCGAGGTCGGTCGGCATGTTGGCGCCCTCGGCGACGGCGATGCAGCCGTTCGCGACCAGCGTGCGGGCATCCTCGCCGAGCAGTTCGTTCTGGGTCGCGCAGGGCAAGGCGACATCGCAGGCGACGCCCCACGGCCGCTTGCCGGCATGGAAGGTCGCGCCCTGGAACGCTTCGGCATATTCGGAAATCCGCCCCCGGCGCCTGGTCTTGTGCGCCTTCACCCAGTCGATCTTCTCCTGGGTGATGCCGGCGGGATCGTGGACGAAGCCCTCGCTGTCCGAGAGCGTCAGCACCGTGCCGCCCAGCTGGACGATCTTCTCCGCCGCATGGGTGGCGACGTTGCCCGAGCCCGAGATCAGGGCGCGCTTGCCGACGAGGTCGAGCCCGCGCGTCTTCAGCATGTTCTCGAGGAAGTAGACGGCGCCGTAGCCGGTCGCCTCGGTGCGGATCAGCGAGCCGCCATATTCGAGGCCCTTGCCGGTCAGCACGCCCTCCCAGCTGTTGGTGATGCGCTTGTACTGGCCGAACATGTAGCCGATCTCGCGCGCGCCGACGCCGATGTCGCCGGCCGGCACGTCGACGTCGGCGCCGATGTGGCGGAAGAGCTCGGTCATGAAGCTCTGGCAGAAGCGCATGATCTCGCCGTCGCTCTTGCCCTTGGGATTGAAATTGGCGCCGCCCTTGCCGCCGCCCATCGGCAGGCCGGTCAGCGCGTTCTTGAAGGTCTGCTCGAAGGCGAGGAACTTGAGGATCGAGCGGTTGACGGAAGGGTGGAAGCGGATGCCGCCCTTATAGGGGCCGATCGCATTGTTGTTCTGGACCCGGTAGCCGCGCTGGACGCGGATATTGTGATTGTCGTCCTCCCAGCAGACCCGGAACGAGACCACCCGGTCGGGCTCGGCGATCCGCCGCAATATCTGCCAGCGATGATAATCCTCCTTGTCGGCGATGAAGTCGAAAATGTCCTCGGCGACTTCCTGGACGGCCTGGATGAACTCGGTCTGGCCCGGGTTGCGGCGGGCCACCCCTTCCATGAAGCCGGCCAGGTCGACATGCCCGTTCCCGTCCCTGCCCATGCATCGTCTCCCCAACGATCATGCGGCGCTCCGCTTTGCCGGAGTCGCGCGGGGCGGACCATAACAGGGGGAAGGAACGGGGACAGTCACTTTCACGCGCGGCGGTGCGATAGCGAGCGCGCCGGCCGGTGAAAGTGCCTGTCCCCGCTAGCGCATCGGCACTGGATCGCCGGCCGGCCAGGCGGTGTCGCCGACCCGGGTCAGGTTCATCTCGAAAATCTGCAGCGGCGGGGCGCCCTCGACGATGCGCTCGCCGATTTCGCGCCAGCGCCCCTCGCCGATCGTCGCGGTGTAGCGGATGATCGTGCCGGGGCCGCCCGGGATCTCCCAGACATAGCCGGTGTCGGTGACGCGCAGCGGGAAATCGCCGGCATAACCCATCGCCCAGCTGCTGAGCGTATAGGCGCCGGTCGCGGGATCGAAGGAGATCACGCCATAGGCGTTGAAGCCGACGCTGCCGTCCGGCAGATAGCCGCGCCCTTCGATGATGGTGATGCCGCCGCCGAGGAACGGGCCGATCCGCTCGGTCTGGATCAGCTCGCGCCGGCCCGCCGGCGTCAGCGACCAGGCGGGGCCGCGCCAGACCCCGTTCATCCCGGCGAGGCGCGCCATCGCGCTGCGCTGCGCCGCCATCCGGGCGAGCGCGTCCGGCGTCTGCGCCGCGGCGGGCGCGGCCGCGGCGATCAGGCAGGCGGCGGCGAAAGCGAGGGACAGGCGCATCTTGCTTCTCCTACTTTGAATAACAAAGTACACTGCGAAGCTTGAGCCGTCAATGGGCGAGATGGGCCCGCAACCGCTCCAGCTGGGCGCGGAGCACCGTGTCGACCGGCGCGGCGTAGCTCGAGACGTCGCCGCGGACGTGGCCGCTGACCAGATAGACGGAGCTGATCTCGGTGCCGTCCGGAACCGCGCGCAGAGTCCAGGTCAGGGTGCCGGTCAGCGCCTCGCTCTGGAGCGGGCCCAGCGCGCCGGTCATCCGGAGCACCCGCCCGGGCAGCGCCTGGACGACATGCATATGCTCGACCGTGCCGCCGTCGGGCAGAGTCTCGCAAAAGCAGCCGCCGGCGCGGAGCTCCAGCCGCATGTTGGCGGCGTCGCCCGAATAGCTGTGCTCGCCGTCCCACCAGGCGCCGATCCGCCCCAGCGCCTCCCAGGCGCGGTCCGGCGTCGCCGCGACGGTGACCCGGCTCTCGATGTCGAAATGGATCGGCGAGGAGGAGGTCACCTCGGCGGCGGCGGGCGCGGCGGCGACCAGGCCGGTGGCGGTGAGCAACAGGATTCGCATAGACTCCCTCCCGTCACTCCCGCGAAAGCGGGAGTCCATGCGGAGTCATAGCGGGATTCCGGCTTTCGCGGGAATGACGAAATCAGGATTCGTCGAGGATCGCGTCGATCGCGGCGCTGACTTCGTCGACCGCGGCCATGCCGTCGACTCGGCGGACGATGCCCTGCGCTTCGTAATGGGGCAGGATCGGCGCCGTCTTGGCGCGATATTCGGCCATGCGGGTGCGCACCGCCTCTTCATTGTCGTCGGCGCGGCGCTTGAACTCGCGGCTGCCGCAGACGTCGCAGACGCCGGCCACCACCGGCAGCTTGTAATCGTCGTGATAGGGGGTGTTGCAGACAGCGCAGGCGAAGCGGCCGGTGATCCGGTCGACGAGCGCGTCCTCGTCGACGACCAGCTCGATGACATGGTCGAGGCGCAGGCCCTTGTCGGCGAGCAGCCGGTCGAGCGAGGCCGCCTGGACCGCGGTGCGCGGATAGCCGTCGAGGATGAAGCCGCGGGTGATGTCGGGCTCGTCGAGGCGGGCGGACAGGATCGCGTCGACGATCTCGTCCGAGACCAGCGCGCCGGCGTCCATCACCGCCTTCGCCTTCCTGCCGATGTCGGTGCCGGCGGCGACGGCGGCGCGGAGCATGTCCCCGGTCGACAACTGGACCATCGCCCGGCGCTCGACCAGCCGGCTCGCCTGGGTTCCCTTGCCGGCGCCCGGGGGGCCCAGGAGGATGATGTTCATCGCTGGCGCTTCACCGTCTGCCGAGGCCGCCCTTCAGCTTCGCCTTCTTGATGAGGTCGCCATATTGGTGGGCGATGAGGTGGCTCTGGATCTGGGTCACCGTATCCATCGTCACGTTGACGACGATCAAGAGGGACGTGCCGCCGAGATAGAAGGGAATGCCGGCCCGGGCGATCAGGAATTCGGGCAGCAGGCAGATCACGGTCAGATAGGCGGCGCCGACCACCGTTACCCTGGTCAGCACGTAATCGAGATATTCCTCGGTCCGCTTGCCGGGTCGGATGCCGGGGATGAAGCCGCCATATTTCTTGAGGTTCTCGGCGGTCTCCTCGGGATTGAAGACGACCGCGGTGTAAAAGAAGCAGAAGAAGACGATGCCGGCGCCGTAGAGGAACATGTAGAGCGGCGCGCCGTGCTGGAGATAGGTGGTGACGGTGATCACGAAGTCGCCCCAGGCGCTTTCGCCCGCCACCCTGTTGCCGGCGAACTGGACCAGGGTCAGCGGCATCAGCAGCAGCGACGAGGCGAAGATCGGCGGGATCACGCCCGACGTGTTGACCTTCAGGGGCAGGTGCGAGCGCTCCTGCTGGATCTGGCCGCGCGCGGTCTGGCGCTTGGGATATTGGATGAGGACTCGGCGCTGGGCGCGCTCCATGAAGCAGATGAACAGGACGAGGACGAGCGCGAGCACGACGATCATCATGATCACCATCGGGTCGAGGCTGCCGCTGCGGCCGCCCTCGAACATCTGCGCCAGCGCCTGCGGCAACTGGGCGACGATGCCGGCCATGATGATCAGCGAAACGCCGTTGCCGATGCCGCGGCTGGTGATCTGCTCGCCGAGCCACATCAGGAACATGGTGCCGCCGACCAGGCTGATCACGGTCGAGATGCGGAACATCATGCCGGGATCGAGGACCGCCGACTGGCCCTCGGTCGCGCCCCAGGTTTCGAGGCCGACGGCCATGAAATAGCCCTGGATCGCGCAAAGGAGCACGGTGCCGTAGCGCGTATATTGGTTGATCTTCTTGCGGCCGCTCTCGCCCTCCTTCTTGAGGGCGCCGAGCGTCGGCGACATGGTCGTCGCCAGCTGCATCACGATCGAGGCGGTGATGTAGGGCATCACCCCCAATGCGATCAGGCTCATCCGCTCGAGGCTGCCGCCCGAGAACATGTTGAAGAAATCGAGCACGCCGCCCTGGGTGCGCTGGAACAGCGCCGAGAGCGCCCGCGGGTCGATCCCCGGCAGCGGCACGAACGAGAGCAGGCGGAAGATGACCAGCGCGCCGAGCGTGAACCAGAGCCTCTTCTTGAGGTCGGTCGCCTTGGCGAAATTCGCCAGGCTGATGTTGGAGGCCATCTGTTCGGCTGCGGATGCCATAGGTGGTGCGACCTTCGTTCAAGCAAGGGGGCTGCAGCCCGAAAACCTACCGCTCATCCTGAGTAGCCGGTGAGCTTGTCGAACCGGCGTATCGAAGGATGGTCCTTCGATACGGGCCTTCGCCAAGCTCAGTCCCTACTCAGGATGAGCGGGAATGAGGAGGCCTATATAGTGAGCCTCGCGAGCTTGTCAGCCTGCCGCCGCGTCCCGGCGCTTCTTGACGCTGTTCTTCTTGGCGGCGGCCTTGTCGGCGGCCGGAACCACCTCGATGACCTCGACCGTGCCGCCGGCCTTCTCGATCGCCTCGCGCGCGCCCTTCGAGACGCCCGCGACCTTGAACGACAGCTTGGCGGTCAGCTCGCCCTTGCCGAGGATACGCACCCCGTCCCTGCCGCCGCGGGCGAGGCCGGCCGCCTTCAGCGCGTCATGGTCGATCACGCCTTTCGTCTCGAGCTTCTTGCCGTCGACCAGCTTCTGGATCGCGCCCAGGTTCACCTCGGCATAGTCCCTCGCGAAGATGTTGTTGAAGCCGCGCTTCGGGATTCGCATGTGGAGCGGCATCTGGCCGCCCTCGAAGCCGAAGACGGAGACGCCGGAGCGGCTCTTCTGGCCCTTCTGGCCGCGGCCGGCGGTCTTGCCGAGCCCCGAGCCGATGCCGCGGCCGACGCGGACCCGGCTCTTGCGGGCGCCCTTGTTGTCGCGGAGATCGTTGAGTTTCATTTCCTGCACTCGCTTTCGCTCTTGTCGCGCTGTTTCCAGACCCGTCACCCCGGCGAAGGCCGGGGTCTCGGGTCAATCGAGTCACGGCGGGTCTCGCCGAGATCCCGGCCTTCGCCGGGATGACGGATTACTCCGCCACCGACACCATATGCCGCACCCGGCGGATCATGCCGCGCACCTCGGGGGTGTCGTCGAGCTCGACCGTCTTGTGCAGCTTGTTGAGGCCCAGGCCGACCAAGGTGGCCCGCTGGTCCTCGGTGCGGCGGATCGGCGATCCGGTCTGGGTCACTTTCACTTTTGCCATGACGCTTACTCCACCACCGCCTCGGCCTCGGCCGACGCTTCGGCCGCGCCGGTCACGCCTTCGCGGCGCGCCATCAGGTCGGCGATCTTCTTGCCGCGGCGCTGGGCGACGCTCTTCGGCGAGGTCTGCTCGCCGAGCGCCTCGAAGGTCGCGCGGATCATGTTGTAGGGGTTCGACGTGCCGATCGACTTGGTCACCACGTCGGCGACTCCGAGGCTCTCGAACACGGCGCGCATCGGGCCGCCGGCGATGATGCCGGTGCCGGCCGGGGCCGAGCGGACGTAGACGCGGCCGGCGCCGAACGTGCCGAGACCGTCATGGTGGAGGGTGCGGCCGTCGCGCAGCGGCACCCGGACCATCGCCTTCTTGGCCGCCGCGGTCGCCTTGGAGATCGCCTCGGGCACCTCACGCGCCTTGCCGTGGCCGAAGCCGGCGCGGCCCTTGCCGTCGCCGACGACGACCAGAGCGGCGAAGCCGAAGCGCTTGCCGCCCTTCACCGTCTTGGAGACGCGGTTGATGTGGACGAGCTTCTCGATCAGCTCCTCGCCGCCGTCGTCGTCGCCGCCACGGCCGCCGCGGCGGTCGTCACGGCCGCCACGGCCGCGGCCGCGGTCGCCGCCGCGCCCGCCCCGGGCGCCGCGCTCGCGACGCGGCCCGCGCACATGCTCCTCGGCCGGCGCCTCGACGGCGACCTGCGGCTCGGCGCCCTCGGTCTGGTTGGTTTCGTCAGCCATCATCTAGAACTCCAATCCTCCTTCGCGGGCGGCATCGGCCAGCGCCTTGACGCGGCCATGAAACAGAAAGCCGCCGCGGTCGAACACCACTCGGGTGACGCCGGCGGCCTTGGCGCGCTCGGCGATCCTCTTGCCGACCTCCTGCGCGCTGGCGACGGTCGCGCCGGTCCTGGCCCGGGCGTCCTTCTCCAGCGTCGAGGCGGCGGCGACGGTGCGGCCCTCGCCGTCCAGGATCACCTGGGCGTAGATGTGCCGGCCCGAGCGGTGGACCGAAAGGCGCGCGCGGCCGCCGGCATTGCGCCGGATCGCCGAGCGGACGCGCTGGGCGCGCTTGATGAAGGGGTTGAATCTCGCCATGGCCTATTTCTTCTTGCCTTCTTTGCGGAAGATATATTCGCCGCGATACTTGATGCCCTTGCCCTTGTAGGGCTCGGGCTTGCGCCAGCGGCGGATCTCGGCGGCGACCTGGCCGACCTGCTGCCGGTCGATGCCGCTGATCTCGACCGTGGTCGCGTCGGGCGTCTTGATCTCGATGCCGTCCGGCACCGGCACGTTGACGTCGTGGCTGTAGCCGAGCTGGAGCCGCAGATTCTTGCCCTGCGCGGCGGCGCGATAGCCGACGCCGGTGATCTCGAGCACCTTGGTGAAGCCCTCGGAGACGCCGGTGACGAGGTTCTGCACGAGCGTGCGCTGCATGCCCCAGAAGGCGCGCGCCTCCTTGCTGGCATTGGCCGGCTTCACGACGATGCCGTCCTCGCCGATATCGTAGGCGATCTCGTCGCGCATCTTGAGCGTCAGCGTGCCCTTCGGGCCCTTGACCGACAGGATCTGGCCTTCGGTGGTCGCGGTGACGCCCGCGGGCAAAGCGACCGGCCTCTTACCGATGCGGGACATCAGAACACCTCCGCGAGCACTTCGCCGCCGACATTCTGCGAGCGCGCCTCGGCGTCCGAGAGCACGCCCTTCGGCGTCGAGACGATGGTGATGCCGAGGCCGTTGCGGACCCGCGGCAGCTCGGACGCGCCCGAATAGACGCGGCGGCCGGGCCTCGAGACGCGCGCGACATGCTGGATCGCGGGCTGGCCCTCGAAATATTTGAGCTCGATGCGCAGGCCGGGATGGGCGCCGAGCGCCTCCTCGCGATAGCCGCGGATATAGCCCTCGCGCTGGAGCACGTCGAGCACGCGGGCGCGCAGCTTCGAGGCGGGCGAGAGGACGGAGTCCTTGCGCGCCTGCTGGCCGTTGCGGATGCGGGTGAGCATATCACCCAGGGGATCGGTCAATGGCATAGCTCTACCCTACCAGCTCGACTTCGTCAGGCCGGGGATCAGGCCCTTATTGCCCAGTTCCCGCAGCATGATGCGCGACAGTCGGAATTTGCGATAAACGGCGCGCGACCGGCCCGTGAGCTCGCAGCGGTTGCGGACCCGGGTCGGATTGCCGTTGCGGGGGATCTCGGCCATCTTCAGCCGCGCGATCAGCCGCTCCGTCTCGTCCTTGGACTTGTCGTTCGCGATCGCCTTCAGCTTCGCATATTGGCCGGCATATTTCTTCGCCAGCTTCTTGCGCCGCTCGTTCTTGTTGATGGAACTCAGTTTCGCCATGACTTAAGTTCTCTTCCTTTCATGCAGGCGCGCTTACGCGGCCTGCTTCTGGTCCTGGTCCTGCGGGAACGGGAAGTTGAAGAAGCGCAGCAGCTCGCGCGCCTCCTCGTCCGTCTTCGCGGTGGTGGTGACGATGATGTCGAGCCCGCGCACCTTGTCGATCTTGTCGTAGTTGATCTCCGGGAAGACCAGCTGCTCCTTGAGGCCCATCGCGTAATTGCCGCGGCCGTCGAAGCTCTTCGGATTGAGGCCGCGGAAGTCGCGCACGCGGGGCAGCGCGATCGTCACCAGCCGATCGAGGAACTCGTACATCCGCTCGGCGCGCAAGGTCACCTTGACGCCGATCGGCATGCCCTCGCGCAGCTTGAACTGGGCGATCGACTTCTTGGCCTTGGTGATGACCGGCTTCTGGCCGGCGATCAGCTCCATCTCGGCGGCGGCGGTCTCGACCTTCTTCTTGTCCTGGGTCGCCTCGCCGACGCCCATGTTGAGGACGATCTTGTCGAGGCGCGGGACCTCCATCCGGTTCTTGTAACCGAACTTCTCGATCATCGCCGGGACGATGCGCTCGTCATAGTCGCGCCTCAGGCGCGCCGTGTAGGGCGCCGGCTTCGCGGTCTTCGGCGCCGGCTCGGCCTCGGGCGCCTGCGCATCCTGCTGCGGCTCGTTGACCGTCACCGGCACTTCCTTTTCCTGCTCGTCAACCATTGATCAGCTCCCCGGACCGGGCCGCGACCCGGACCTTCTTTCCATCGCGCTCCTCGAAGCGGACGCGCGTCGGCTTGCCCGTCTTGGGATCCTCGATCGCGACCTTGGAGACGTGCAGCGGCGCCTCGGCGCGGACGATGCCGCCCTGCGGCCGCGCCTGGGTCGGCTTGGCGTGGCGGGCATGGACGTTGATGCCGGAGACCAGCACCTTGCCCTCCTTCGGCATCACCCGGGTGACCTCGCCGTGGCGGCCCTTGTCCTTGCCCGAAAGCACGACGACCTTGTCGCCCTTCTTGATCTTCCGCGCCGACATCACAGCACCTCCGGCGCGAGGCTGATGATCTTCATATGCTTCTTCGCGCGCAATTCGCGGACGACCGGCCCGAAGATGCGGGTGCCGATCGGCTCCTGGTTGTTGTTGACGAGCACGGCCGCGTTCGAATCGAAGCGGATGGTCGAGCCGTCGGGGCGGTGGATGTCCTTGGCGGTGCGGACGATGACCGCCTTGTGGACGTCGCCCTTCTTGACCCGGCCGCGCGGCGCCGCCTCCTTGACGGAGACGACGATGATGTCGCCGACGCCGGCGAAGCGCCGCTTCGAACCGCCCAGCACCTTGATGCACTGGACGCGCTTGGCGCCGCTATTGTCGGCGACCTCAAGGTTGGACTGCATCTGGATCATCGATCCAATTCCTTCTCTTCAAAAACTTCTACGCTTCGGCCGTCTCGGCCTCGGGGGCCGCTTCGGTCTCGGCTTCGGCCTTCTTCGCCCGCGTCTTCTTCGCCGGCTTGTCGTCCCCCGCTTCCGGCGCCGCGTGGCTGTCGACGCGGCCGAGCACGGTCCAGGTCTTCAGCCTTGAGATCGGCCGAGTCTCCTCGATGCGGACGATCTCGCCGGCCTTGAACTCGTTGCCCTCGTCATGGGCGTGATACTTTTTCGACCGCTTGATGATCTTGCCGTAGAGCGGGTGCTTCACCCGCCGCTCGACGCGGACCACCACCGTCTTGTCGGTCTTGTCGGACACCACGGTGCCGGTCAGGACGCGCTTGGGCATGCGATAACTCCTTAGGCCTTGGGCGCGGCGCGCGAGCGCTCGCCCTGAAGCGTCTTGATGCGGGCGATGGTGCGGCGCACCTCCCTCACCCGCGACGGCTTCTCGATCTGGTTGGTGGCCGCCTGGAAGCGCAGGTTGAACGCCTCGCGCTTCAGCTCGGCCAGCTGCTCGACGAGCTGGTCGTCGGTCCGGGTCCTGAGATCGTCGATCTGCGGCATGTTACGCGTCCTCGAGCAAAGATTCGCCAAGGCGGGCGATGACCTTGGTCTTGATCGGCAGTTTCTCGGCCGCCCGCTCGAAAGCGGTCTTGGCGAGCGGGCCGGGGACGCCGTCCAGCTCGAACAGGATGCGGCCCGGCTTGACCCGGCAGACCCAATATTCGGGGCTGCCCTTGCCCGAGCCCATGCGGACCTCGGCGGGCTTGGTCGACACTGGCACGTCCGGGAAGATGCGGATCCACAGCCGCCCCTGGCGCTTGATGTGGCGGGTGATCGCGCGCCGCGCCGCCTCGATCTGGCGTGCGGTGATCCGCTCCGGCTCCATGGCCTTGAGGCCATAGGCGCCGAAGTTGAGCGCGGTCCCGCCCTTGGCGTCGCCGTGGATGCGGCCCTTGTGGGCCTTGCGGAACTTGGTGCGTTTGGGTTGCAACATCTCGATTGTTCCTTAGCGGGCCGGGCGGACGCCGGAGGTCTGCGCTTCCATCATCAGCCGGTCCTGGGCGAGCGGGTCGTGGCCCAGAATCTCGCCCTTGAAGATCCACACCTTGACGCCGCAGACGCCGTAGGCGGTGTGCGCGGTCGCCTCGGCATAATCGACGTTGGCGCGCAACGTGTGCAGCGGCACCCGCCCTTCGCGATACCATTCGGTCCGCGCGATCTCGGCGCCGCCGAGCCGGCCGGCGCAGGTGATGCGAATGCCTTCGGCGCCCAGACGCAGCGCCGACTGGACGGCGCGCTTCATCGCCCGGCGGAACGCGATCCGGCGCTCGAGCTGGTCGGCGACGCCCTGCGCCACCAGGCGGGAGTCGATCTCCGGCTTGCGGATCTCGACGATGTTCAGCGAGACGTCGCTGGAGGTCATCGCGCCGAGCTGCTTGCGCAGCTTCTCGATGTCGGCGCCCTTCTTGCCGATGATCACGCCCGGGCGCGCGGCATAGATGGAGACCCGGCACAATTTGGCCGGCCGCTCGATCACCACCTTGGATATCGCCGCCTGCGGCAGCGCCTTCAGGATGAACTTGCGGATCTTGAGGTCCTCGAGGAGGAGCCGGCCATAGTCGCCGCCGTCGGCGTACCAGCGGCTGTCCCAGGTCCGGTTGATCTGCAGCCTGAGGCCGATCGGATTGCTCTTCTGACCCATGTTACGCTTCCTGCTGCTCGCGGACGACGATGCGCACGCGGCTGAACGGTTTGACGATGCGGCTGGCGCGGCCGCGGGCGCGCGGCGTGAACCTTTTCATCGAGATCGACTTGCCGACCGAGGCCTCGGCGACGACGAGCGCGTCGACGTCGAGATTGTGGTTGTTTTCGGCATTGGCGATCGCCGAGGCGAGCACCTTGCGCACGTCCCTGGCCATCGCCTTGGGCGAGAAGCTCAGGATGTTGAGCGCCTCGCCGGCCTTCTTGCCGCGAATCAGGCCCGCGACCAGGTTGAGCTTCTGGGCCGAGCCGCGGATCTGGGTGCCGACCGACAGCGCCTCGTTTTCGGCGACGCGGCGGGGGGCCTTCTGCTTGCCCATTACCTCTTGCCCTTCTTGTCGGACGCGTGGCCGGGGAAGAAGCGGGTCGGCGCGAACTCGCCGAGCTTCATGCCGACCATGTCCTCGTTGACCGACACCGGCACGAACTTGCGGCCGTTGTAGACGTTGAACGTGAGCCCGACGAACTGCGGCAGGATGGTGGAGCGCCGCGACCAGGTCTTGATCGGGGCGCGGCCGCCGGCCTCCTGCGCCGCCTCTGCCTTCTTCAGCAGCGACAGCTCGACGAACGGACCTTTCCAGATGGAGCGGGCCATGGACTACCTCTTCTTCTTCGCGTGACGCGAACGGATGATCATCTTGTCCGTCGCCTTGTTCGAGCGGGTGCGGGCGCCCTTGGTCGGCTTGCCCCACGGGGTGACGGGGTGGCGGCCGCCCGAGGTGCGGCCTTCGCCGCCGCCGTGCGGGTGGTCGACCGGGTTCTTGGCGACGCCGCGGGTCAGCGGGCGCCGGCCCATCCAGCGGCTGCGGCCGGCCTTGGCGAAATTCTGGTTCTGGTTGTCGGGGTTCGAAACCGCGCCGACCGTCCCCATGCAGTCCGAGCGGATGTAGCGCTGCTCGCCCGAATTCAGCCGGACGATCACCATACCGCGGTCGCGACCGACGACCTGGACGTAGGTGCCGGCGGCGCGGGCGATCTGGCCGCCCTTGCCCGGCTTCATCTCGACATTGTGGACGATCGTGCCGACCGGCATCTGGCCAAGCTCCATCGCATTGCCCGGCTTCACGTCGACCTTCTTGCCGGCGATCACGGTGTCGCCGACCGCCAGCCGCTGCGGCGCGAGGATGTAGGCCAGCTCGCCGTCGGCATATTTCACCAGGGCGATGAAGGCGGTCCGGTTCGGATCATATTCGAGCCGCTCGACGGTCGCGGCCACGTCCCACTTGCGGCGCTTGAAGTCGATGTAGCGATATTTCTGCTTGTGGCCGCCGGCGATGCCGCGCGAGGTGACGTGGCCCTTGTTGTTGCGGCCGCCGGTCTTGCGCTTGCCTTCGACGAGCGCCTTCACCGGCTTTCCCTTCCAGAGCGCCGATTTATCGACGAGGATCAGGCCGCGCTGCGACGAGGTCGTCGGGTTATATTGCTTGAGCGCCATCGTCTCAAATCCCCGTGGTGATGTCGATCGACTGGCCGTCGGCCAGCGTCACGACCGCTTTCTTGACGTCCGAGCGCGTATAGGGGCGGCCCTTCCAGCGCTTGGTCTTGCCCTTGGCGTTCATCGTGTTGACGCCGATCACGCTGACGTTGAACAGCGCCTCGACCGCCGCCTTGATCTGCGGCTTGGAGGCGCCGGGCGCGACCTTGAACACGACCGCGTTCTGCTCGCTCAGGAGCGTCGACTTCTCGGTGATGTGGGGCGCGAGAATGACGTCGTAATGGTTGACGTCGACCTTCGCCGCGGCCTGCTTCTTCGCCTTAGCCATTGAAGCGGCCCTCCAGTTTCTCGACCGCGGCGCGGGTCAGCACCAGGGTTTCGTGATTCAATATGTCGTAGACGTTCGCGCCGACGGCCGGCAGCAGGTCGATCTCGGCGAGGTTCGACGAGGCCCTGGCGAAGCCGACGTTGAGCGCGTCGCCGTCGATGACGAGCGCGGACTTGCCGAAGCCCAGCTTCGCCAGCTGCGCCTTGAGGCTCGCCGTCTTGGCCTCGTTGAGGTCGAGGCTGTCGAGGACGATCAGATTGCCGTCCCTGGCCTTGGCCGAGAGCGCCATCCTGAGGCCCAGGGCGCGGACCTTCTTGTTCAGCGACGGATCGAAGTCGCGCACGCGCGGCCCGTGCGCCTTGCCGCCGCCGATGAAGATCGGCGCGCGGCGATCGCCGTGGCGGGCGGTGCCGCCGCCCTTCTGGCGGCCATATTTCTTGCCGGTGCGGTTGACTTCCGAGCGCTCGCGGGCGGCGCGGGCGGTGCCGCGGCGCTTCTCGAGCTGCCAGGTGACGACGCGGTGGAGGATGTCGGCGCGCGGCTCGACGCCGAACACCGCATCGTCGAGCTCGATGTCTGAGCCCTTGCCGCCGTCGAGGCTTTGAACCTTGACCTTCATCTTAGTCTTCCTTGCTTTCGTCGGCGGCGGGAGCCTCCGGCGCCGCATCGGCGGCGGGAGCTTCCTCGGCGGCGGCGGCTTCGGCCTCGGCCGCGGCGGCGCCGGCTTCCTGCTCGGCGGCGATGGCGGCGACTTCCTCGTCGCTGGGCAGCGCCGGGATTTCGTGGACGGCGGCTTCGTCGACCAGGCCCGCGATCGGCGCCTCTTCCAGATCCGCCTTCTTCAGCAGCTCCTTGAGGCCCGCCGGATAGGGCGCCTCGTCGGCCCGCGGGACCTTGACCGCGTCCTTGACGATCAGCCAGCTGCCCTTGTGGCCCGGGACCGAGCCCTTCACGAAGATGAGGCCGCGCGGAATATCGGTCAGCACGACCTCGAGATTCTGCTGGGTGCGGTTGCGCGCGCCCATGTGGCCCGCCATTTTCTTGTTCTTGAAGACGCGGCCCGGATCCTGGCGGTTGCCGGTCGAGCCGTGCGAACGGTGGCTGACCGAGACGCCGTGCGACGCGCGCAGGCCGCGAAAGCCCCAGCGCTTCATCGCGCCCGCGAAGCCCTTGCCCTGGGTCACGCCCTGCACGTCGACCAGCTGGCCGGCGACGAAATGGTTGGCGGTGATCTCCGCGCCGACCTCGAGCAGCGCATCCTCGGCGACGCGGAATTCGACGACCTTCGCCTTCGGCTCGACCTCGGCCTTGCCGAAATGGCCGCGCTGCGGCTTGGTCAGATTCTTCGCCTTGGCCGAGCCCGCGCCGAGCTGGACGCTGTTATAGCCGTCGCGGCTCTCCTCGCGGCGGGCGACGACCTGGACATTGTCGAGCGCCAGGACGGTGACGGGCACGTGGCGGCCGTCATCCTGGAACAGGCGGGTCATCCCGACTTTCTTCGCGATCACGCCGGTGCGCATGACCAAATTCCTTTCCCTCAGAGGCCCACGACCGGCGGGCATGATTAATTTCGTCATTCCCGCGAAAGCGGGAATCCAGCTTCCAGCCTCGATGTTAGCCGCCCCGTCAGGGCTGGATTCCCGCTTGCGCGGGAATGACGGGGGACTCGGGCCGCAGCGACAGCTGCGCGGTATCCCTTGTTTCGAGCCGGCCTAGGCCAGCTTGATCTCGACGTCGACGCCGGCGGCGAGGTCGAGCTTCATCAGCGCGTCGACCGTCTGCGGCGTCGGCTGCACGATGTCGAGCAGCCTCTTGTACGTCCGAACCTCGAACTGCTCACGCGACTTCTTGTCGATGTGAGGGCTCCGGTTCACGGTGAACTTCTCGATCCGCGTCGGCAGCGGGATGGGACCGCGAATGAGCGCACCCGTACGCCGCGCGGTGTCGGCGATGTCCCCGGTGGCCTGATCGAGCACTCTATGGTCGAAGGCCTTGAGGCGAATGCGGATATTCTGCGTTTCCATGTCCACTACCGATGCGAAAGAGCCACCCCGAAGGGCTTAATCTAACTACAAAAAACCGAAACCGCCCGAATCTCCGACCCGGGCGGCTGCGGTCCCCTACTACTTTGTGATCTCGGCGACAACCCCCGCGCCGACGGTCCGGCCGCCCTCGCGGATGGCGAACCTGAGGCCCTGGTCCATCGCGATCGGGGCGATCAGCTTGACGCCGAGCGTCACGTCGTCGCCGGGCATCACCATCTCGGTGCCCTCCGGCAGCACCACCTCGCCCGTCACGTCGGTCGTGCGGAAGTAGAATTGCGGCCGGTAATTGGCGAAGAACGGCGTGTGGCGGCCGCCTTCGTCCTTGGAGAGGACGTAAACGTTGGCCGAGAAGTCGGTATGCGGCGTGATCGAGCCGGGCTTGGCCAGCACCTGGCCGCGCTCGACCCCGTCACGCGGCACGCCGCGCAGCAGCGCGCCGATATTGTCGCCGGCCTGGCCCTGATCCAAGAGCTTGCGGAACATCTCGACGCCGGTGACCGTCGTCTTCGACGTGTCCTTGATGCCGACGATCTCGACCTCCTCGCCGACCTTGACGATGCCGGTCTCGACGCGGCCGGTGACGACCGTGCCGCGGCCCGAGATCGAGAAGACGTCCTCGATCGGCATCAGGAACGGCTTGTCGAGCGGACGCTCCGGGGTCGGGATCCACTCGTCCACCGCTTCCATCAGCTTGAGGATCGCCTGCTTGCCCTGCTCCTCGTTGCCGTCCTCGAGGGCGGCGAGCGCAGAGCCCGCGATGATCGGAATATTGTCGCCGTCGAAGTCGCGCTTGGAAAGCTCCTCGCGGATCTCCAGCTCGACCAGCTCGAGCAGCTCCGGATCGTCGACCTGGTCGACCTTGTTGAGGAACACGACCATCGTCGGAACGCCGACCTGCTTGGCGAGCAGGATGTGCTCCTTGGTCTGGGGCATCGGGCCGTCGGCGGCCGAGACGACCAGGATCGCGCCGTCCATCTGGGCGGCACCGGTGATCATGTTCTTGATGTAGTCGGCGTGCCCGGGGCAGTCGACATGGGCGTAGTGGCGGTTATCGGTCTCGTACTCGACGTGGGCGATGGAGATGGTGATGCCGCGCTCGCGCTCCTCGGGGGCGTTGTCGATCGAGTCGAAGGCGCGGAACTCCGCGCCGCCCCGCAGCGACAGCGTCTTGGTGATCGCCGCGGTGAGCGTGGTCTTGCCGTGGTCGATGTGACCGATGGTCCCGACGTTCACGTGCGGCTTGGAACGCTCAAACTTTTCCTTGCTCATCGTGTTCCCTCGCTTCGAAACGCGTCTAGTAGCCCCGGACCCGGGTGAGGATCTCGCCCGCCACGTTCGGCGGCACCGGGGAGTACTTGGCGAACTGCATGGTGTAGGTGGCCCGTCCCTGGGTCCGCGAGCGCAGGTCGGTGGCGTAGCCGAACATGGTGGCCAGGGGCACCTGGGCATCGATCACCTGGACCCCGCCCGGGCGGGGGTTCATGGCGTTGATCTTCCCGCGCCG